>NZ_BMFO01000016.1 GCF_014638745.1 Arenimonas maotaiensis | reverse complement strand
GTTAGAGCCCACGAATGACTTCTTCGTTTCTTTGCTCCAGCTGCGGCAAATCGCATGAGGGCATGCCTACCGATTATGGATGGAAACTTCCAGATGATGTGTGGGCTATTCCGGAATATGAGCGCAAGGATAAGGCCAAGTTTGATAATGATTTATGTCAGCTCGGCAATCGCTTCTTCATTCGGTGTGTTCTAAAACTTCCATTCATTGATCAAGCAGATTTCTATGCCTGGGGCATATGGGTAGAGGTTTCAGAGCCTGATTTCTATCGCTATGTTGAGTTATATGACCAGGATGGGAGCACTGAGCCGCAAATTCCTGGCATTATTGCCAACGCAATGCTTGGCTACTCAACTACTCTTGGCATTCCCGTACTTGTGCAGTACCAAGCAAGCACAAGCCGGCCTAGTGTAACTGTCTCGGTTAACGACCATCCTCTCTCTGTCGAGCAATCCCATGGAATTGACAGCCACCGCTATCATGAAATACTTGTAGCTACAGGATCGCTTAGTGGTCTCTAACTAGTCATTCAAGCGGACAGCCGCCCCGAAATTTGAGTAAACTGATGTTGTCCGCGGCGGCTGCCGCTTAATTCAATCGTTAG
>NZ_BMFO01000015.1 GCF_014638745.1 Arenimonas maotaiensis | reverse complement strand
CGTTAGAACCCCATCTAGGAAGTTCGGTATGCTGCGGCTTCTTCTCACCGTGACCTTGCTTTTAATTACTGGAGATGCAATTTCCTGCTCATACGCTCCCTCCAAGTCATTTCGCGAACAAATTCAAACAGCGGACCAGATTTATATATTTCGCCTAGAATCATTGGCAGAAGTGAAGGATCAATTTATCACGAGCAAGAGAGGCCTGGACGGAAAACTTGGCCCGCCAGTAAGGTCCGAAGATTACATGGGCACAGTTGCGGGAAGGATTAAAATTGTTCGCGTCTTACGCGGCAAGCCTCAAGCCCAATTCATCAGATTTAGAACATCATCGTGTGGAGGCCTTCGGCTGGACGTTGGTCACTATTTTATTGTGGCTACATCAACCAAAGGTTTAGTCCTTACTCCTGCTTTGTTTGGCGACGAATCTATACTCAATTTTAGAGGAAGCTATTCAGAAGACGCCGAGACCAAGGACAATGACAAGTCATACATCCTCAGAAACGTTCTTCCTTTCATCAATGGCAAACCGCTTCCGCCAGGCTTCCCAGATTACGAGACTCGTAGTTATACTCAGCCCATCGCTTCGCCTGAGCCGTAACAATCTCGCTGATGGGGTCTAACTAATCATCCAAGCGGACAGCCGCCCCGTTACTTGGTATTCTGAGCCTGTTCGCGGCGGCAGCCGCTTAATTCAATCGTTAG
>NZ_BMFO01000014.1 GCF_014638745.1 Arenimonas maotaiensis | reverse complement strand
GGGTTCTACCCCGTTTCCGCGGACAGTTGAGTTAAGACACTGAACTTCCGATCCTGAGCATCCAGCCTACGCTGCATCCAAGGATTGTGGAAGCGCTCGATATAGTCAAATACGTCCGAGCGGGCGTCGGCCAGTGTCAAATACCGGCGCCGATTGATTCGCTCACGCTTGAGTTTGCCGAAGAAGCCCTCGGCGGCTGCATTATCACCGCAATGACCGACTTCACTCATGCTGCAAATGATTTGATGATCCCGCAGGAATTGCTGATATTCGCCGCTGGTGAACTGCGTACCACGATCGGAGTGCAGGACGACGGGCGTTCGATCTGTACGCTGCCAGCAGGCCATCATGACCGCTTTGAGCACCAGTTGACGGTCCTGGATGGATGCGGTTGACCAGCCAACCACCTTGCCGCTGAACAAGTCAATGACCGCGCATAAGTACAGCCAGCCTTCGCCCGTGTAGATGTAGGTGATGTCGACCACCCACTTACTGTTCGGTTCCAGCGCCTGGAAGTCGCGATCCAAGTGGTTACGGACATAGGCTGGCCGAACTCCGCTGGCCTTGCGCCGCCATTGGCGGCGCTGGGGCACCCCGAACAGGCCGTCCCGTGCCATCAACCGGGCAATCCGGTTACGGCTAGCGGTCTCGCCTTCATAGCTCAATTGTTCATGCATACGCGGCATGCCTATCACGCCATCGCTGGCGGCATGGCGATCCCGGATTTTCGCCAGTAGTCGCTTGTTGTCGGCCTTGGTTGGACTCATCGGGCGTTTACACCATGCATGAAAACCACTGGTCGATACCTTCAGGCATCGACACATCAGTTGCACCGGATACTCCTCGCGACAGCGCTGGATCGTCTGATACTTCAATTCGACTCTCTGGCAAAGAACGCTGCCGCATCGCGCAAAAAATCTCTCTCCTTCTTGACCTTGGCCAGCTCACGCTTCAAGGCCAAAAGCTCCTGGTCGCGGGCCACGCCACTGCCAGGGAAGGCTTTACCGCCGCTATCCGCCTCCCGACGCCATCGCCAGAGATCATTGGCTGACACGCCGATATCCCGTGCGATTTGGCTGACATTGGCGTGCGGCTGACGTATCAAATTAACCGCTTCGCGTTTAAACTCTTCGCTGTACTTCTTTCGTTTTGCCATGACACTCCTCCTGCCCCATTTTGAGGCTTTTTTGAAGTGTCCGCATTAACGGGGTAGAACCC
>NZ_BMFO01000013.1 GCF_014638745.1 Arenimonas maotaiensis | reverse complement strand
TCATGAAATACTTGTAGCTACAGGATCGCTTAGTGGTCTCTAACTAGTCATTCAAGCGGACAGCCGCCCCGAAATTTGAGTAAACTGATGTTGTCCGCGGCGGCTGCCGCTTAATTCAATCGTTAGCGCCATTGAACTTCATCACTACATTTAATCAGACCTATCGCGCCTTTCCTTTTGGCATTTTCATGGGATGCCTCTGTGGAACTCTAGCTTCGCTAGGAATATGGGTGAATGAGTTCCCATCGTCTTTGCTCGATTGGGCGCTTATTCCATTTACCTATCTACTAGTGGCTTTTTCCGCTATGGCATTTGCGTTGATTCCTGCACTCGTGATTGGCGTGCCTGCGTACTCCTGCTTAGCAGTTCTAGGCTGGGCGCGCTGGTGGTCAGCCACCATGCTCGGCGCCATAACAGCCGCTCTTGTCGGCAGCCCACTTGGTTCAGACGCCGCCATGTTTTGCAGCATTTATGGAGTCTGTATTGCATTTTTCTTGCATCGCGCTTACCAGGCAGGCGCTAACAACTCATTCAAGCGGACAGCCGCCCCGGAATTTGAGTAAACTGGATTTATCCGCGGCGGCAGCCGCTTAATTCAGGCGTTAGGCAGTAGATGAAAATATCCTCGCCACCCGATATTCCTGAACTCCGCTGGACGCTAATTGCGCTTGTAATTGCATGCGCTTGGGTTGTTTTTCGATCTGCTTTGCGAGTAATTGATGGTGATTACCTTGAAGGTTTTCTTGGAATCGCCTTCTGGGTCATTCTAGCTGCTGGTCTTTGGCTTCGAATAGTTCTTGCACGTTGGGTAGCGCTGACAATACTGTGGGCAATAGTATTTGTTATTCCTCTTGGCACAATCAATCCATTTGCTGCAATGGATGAATTAGGGCCATATCCACCGCCGGTCTGGAAGCTACTACTGTTTTATGTATCCCCATGGGTGATACCATCATTATTTGCAATTCATGTGCTTGGTAAACATAAGCAGACATTTCGGTGGCGGTTATTTTCTACTGCCTAACAACTCATTCAAGCGGACAGCCGCCCCGAAATATGAGTAAACTGATGTTGTTCGCGGCGGCAGCCGCTTAATTCAGGCGTTAGGCCGCTAAGGATCGAGCATGCGACTCGCCACAGCTTTCGCAGCACTACTCAGTACAGCGTCGGTCGGCGCGGACTCGGATGTCCCACAAGTTCCAGATCAATTCATCGGCCAGTGGGCAG
>NZ_BMFO01000012.1 GCF_014638745.1 Arenimonas maotaiensis | reverse complement strand
GCTAATTGACAGCACAACCATCCCCGGCGATTCGGTTGTCCGTTATAGGTGTCCATCGGTCGCGGCAGCGCGGCCTAACTAATCATTCAAGCCGACGCCTTCGGCGCGGCTTAACTCAATCGTTAGGGCGCACAGGTGAGTGAGTCGAGCGTGCAGATCAAGGCAGGTCCGAGAGAGCGCTTCTTCAACGAGGGTGGCGATTGCATTCCACCGTTCACGGACTCCTCGTGGCGTGGCTGCTGCCTCAACCGAGACCGCTTCGATGCGACCATGATTCCCCGGTTCCTCTTTGAGGCGCTGGTGGCAGCTACCGGCACTCCTGAGATTAGCGTTTACTTTTATACACCCGAAGACTCTCCTGCGTTGGGCGTGGCCGCCAACTGGGCCGCGTTTCGCGCCGTAGCGAGCCGCCCTGCCAATCAGTCTTTAGAGCACGTAATATGTGGCGCCTCCGGGAATTGGGCCGTGCTCTGCGAACTAGATATCGTTGTGGTGGGTGCGTCGCCCGACGTGGCCGCCCGAATCGACAAAGAGCTGGAGCAACACGGCACCAGTCTCAAGCAAATGACTATCTGGGACTATCCGGATCTTCTTTCCCAAGATCTGCGGTATGCGTATATGCGGGCGGTCGTCGGCTTGGAGCCGTCAGGTGCGCCCTAACAAATCATCCAAGCGGACAGCCGACCCGTTACTTGGTATTCTGAGCCTGTTCGCGGCGGCAGCCGCTTAATTCAATCGTTAGAGCCCACATGACTTACCGTGACTTAATCCGAAACAAGGTTTCAGGAATTCTATTCCTAGGAATCGTTTCTTGGATTTGTATGGTAGTGCTGATCTTAGCCGATGTTAATGTTGATGGTTCTAAATTATTTATAGTTATCTGCGCACTAATCTTTGCATTCAGTTCCTTCTATATTAATTGGATAGTTGATTGTCCAAAGTGCATGGTTTCATTAGGCGGTGACACATTACCGATTTGTTATCCAAAAATATTCGTCATAAGAAATTGTAACCACTGTCAAACATGTGGATTTCGCTTTGATAATGAAATAAGTGGGCTCTAACAATTCATCCAAGCGGACAGCCGCCCCGATACTTGGTATTCTGAGCCTGTTCGCGGCGGCAGCCGCTTAATTCAACCGTTAGAACCCCATCTAGGAAGTTCGGTATGCTGCGGCTTCTTCTCACCGTGACCTTGCTTTTAATTACTGGAGATGCAATTTCCTGCTCATACGCTCCCTCCAAGTCATTTCGCGAACAAATTCA
>NZ_BMFO01000011.1 GCF_014638745.1 Arenimonas maotaiensis | reverse complement strand
CTGCCCACTGGCCGATGAATTGATCTGGAACTTGTGGGACATCCGAGTCCGCGCCGACCGACGCTGTACTGAGTAGTGCTGCGAAAGCTGTGGCGAGTCGCATGCTCGATCCTTAGCGGCCTAACGATTGAATTAAGCGGCTGACGCCGCGAACAGGCTCAGAATACCAAGTAACGGGGCGGCTGTCCGCTTGAATGGCTAGTTAGGCCTTATAGCCCAAGTTCTACCTGAATATACTTGCCTTCCGAAGAGAAAACATACGTTTCAAAGCCGCCGTCCAGATGCGTGCAGCGAGGCGGGCTACCTTCAAGGAAGGCCCTTGAAGCAGTTATGGAAATGTTGCCATTTGGCTCATGCCGCAACTGCAAATCACACTCTACGCCAGCAGGGTTGCAGCTGCGACCAACGCGCTGTTCCACAAACCGTAATGCTTTGAGCTCGCCAGGGTTTTTTGGAGATATTGGGGGCTTATCAGTAAAGCACTGTCTCGGCTTATCGTGCCAAGTTGTGCACCCGGTTACTGCGAGAGCAAATCCTGCAAGCACGGCTAAATTTCGCATAAGGCCTAACACCTGAGTTAAGCCGCGCCGCGAAGCGGCGTCGGCTTGGACGAATTGTTAGCCCTTACCGCGCACACCAACGCTAGCCGCTGGTAGTACATTGATCGTCTTCAGCCACGTCTCGACCAACGAGGGCCAAGAGGCGATCGGAAGGCTCGTGTGCCTGAGGCCGAACGCGTGCTTGCCTTCCGCGAATATGTGCACCTCTGCTGGTACGCCAGCATTTGCGAGGGCATTCGCGTAAATGGTCGTGTTACATACCTTATTTACGTTGTCGTCCCAAGCTGCAAGAAGAAAAGTCGGGGGAGTTTGCTTCGAGATCTTGATGCTTGGATCCAGCGTCGCGCCGGCGCGACACAGATGGCCGGGATAAAGGGCAATGGCAAAGTCCGGCAGACTGCTGAGCTCGTCGGAAACATCCACGGGCTCATACGTTGCTTCGGGGATATTGCTGATCTGCGCGACAAGATATCCGCCTGCCGACATACCGAGAACTCCGATCTTCGACGGATCCACACCTAGTTCAACGGCGCTTGCCCTTACGAGCTTGATTGCCCGTTGAGCGTCCTGTAGCGCAAACGGTACGGTCGGGGTGATATGGCGCTTCTCGTCTTGGTCCCAGTAGTGATTGCTCTTCGGCACGCGGTATTTGAGCAATACGCAAGTCATGCCTTTGCTCGTAACCCAATCACATATCTCGGTGCCTTCTAGGTCGATGGCAAGCAGGCGAAAACCCCCTCCGGGGAACACCACAATTGCCGCGCCAGTGTTTGGCCCGACTGGTTTAAATACGGTCATCGTCGGAACGGTGACGTCCGAGATGCCCGTGTAGTAGAAGCCCGGGACCTTTTTTACCTCAAACATCACTTCGGGCTTGGACGGCTGCGGCATATCAGGAGAAGCGCCAGGCCAGAGCCGTTCCTGCGCTGTGCCTGCAGGTGGGCTCCAGACGTCTACGGATGCAGCGCGTTGGGCTGCACCGGACGTTTGGGCCGCTTCGGCGGCAAAAGTCGCGAGCAGCGCTGTGGCAATTAGGATCTTTCCGAGCACGTAAGACCTTCCAGTAAGGGCTAACGATTGAATTAAGCGGCTGCCGCCGCGAACAGGCTCAGAATACCAAGTAACGGGGCGGCTGTCCGCTTGGATGATTAGTTAGACCCCATCAGCGAGATTGTTACGGCTCAGGCGAAGCGATG
>NZ_BMFO01000010.1 GCF_014638745.1 Arenimonas maotaiensis | reverse complement strand
TGCGCTCATATTCCGGAATAGCCCACACATCATCTGGAAGTTTCCATCCATAATCGGTAGGCATGCCCTCATGCGATTTGCCGCAGCTGGAGCAAAGAAACGAAGAAGTCATTCGTGGGCTCTAACGATTGAATTAAGCGGCTGCCGCCGCGAACAGACTCAGAATACCAAGTAAAGGGGCGGCTGTCCGCTTGGATGATTAGTTAGGTTGCGCCTGTGCGATAAGGATGAGCGTGGTTTTGCTCAACAAAGGCTGCAACGTCCCGACTCTTGGTTGGTAACGAAGGGGCCTCCCTGCGACCGGTAGAGGGGAATCGAAAGCCGGCTTGGTACAGCAGTTGTGCAGCCTTCCACCCATCAACATTACGGCGGAGGGGTGCTTTGAAGCCGCGGCCCATTTTGGCCATTGGGCCGGCGCATTCTGGGCATTGAGGCGATGTGCCGTCACTACGTGCAGCCCTCTTGAAGTTGAGACGGCAAACGAAGCAGGCGTGAGCAACCAGATAGCGCGGGCCCTTGGCCCGAGGTTGCGGACCACTAGGATCGGGCAGTGCGCGAGAACCAGTCTCTCGACGAAGTTCCATCCGGTCTGCTTTTGAGATGCGAGATGACATCGTGCGCAACCTAACGCCTGAATTAAGCCGCGCCGCGAAGCGGCGTCGGCTTGAATGAATTGTTAGATGCCAACCCGGTCAATGTGCGCTGACCTTGGATAGCAGGTTTAGAACGGCGACGCCACTGACGATAAGTCCCATGCCAATGAACGCCCAGAAGTCTAGTTTTTGGCCATGGAAAATCCAAGCAATAGCTGCCACAAGCACGATGCCAAGCCCAGCCCATACAGCGTAAGCAATACCGACCGGAATGGACTTGAGCGCGAGAGACAAGAAATAGAACGCAAGCCCGTAGCCAGCCACAACTACAACGGAAGGAACTAACCTAGTGAATCCATGGCTAGACTTCAGTGCGGAAGTTGCGATGACCTCGCCAAAGATTGCAACAGCCAGAAATATCCAGTTCTTCACGCGCAATCTCCTCTACGGTATGAAGGAGAAATTGTAGTGGCTATGAGTTGCCAAAAACAGTCTTGCGGCTATCGATTTTCTGTGAGCATACGCAACGCCAAATCTGGCATCTAACGCCTGAATTAAGCGGCAGCCGGCCGCGAACAGGTTCAGAATACCAAGTATCGGGGCGGCTGTCCGCTTGAATGAGTTGTTAGGGGCAAAATTAATATTACTCTCGATCACTAGGTTATGGAAGTGGCATAACAATAGTTTTTGTTAAATCACTTTCATCGAATTTAAAAATATATATTTTTTTGCCCTTAATTTTTATTTCAGGTCGCATTAAATCACTGTCTTCATAAATATCGATTGATGACGTGCTTAATAACCTTGAAGATGCAGTTTCAACGACTTGAAATTTTACAATTATCGATGCGTCTGCGAGTTCAAATGATGGAAAGCTATAGCGCTTAATGACATCAATTTTAAAATCTGAATTGATTGGGATAGAAAACGCAGTACGTTCTTTATAACCACCAAAAATCCCAATCATAATTGATGGAATAAACATCAAAAATGCGAGAAATGAAGCGCAAAAAATAATTGCAGGACGCAAATTCATTTTTGCCCCTAACGATTGAATTAAGCGGCTGCCGCCGCGAACAGGCTCAGAATACCAAGTAACGGGGCGGCTGTCCGCTTGGATGATTAGTTAGGCATCATTTTTTGCTGCGACCGAATATTTTTAGAAGTAATGGAAAATCCCGGGAAATTTTAAGGATTGACAAAGACATAATGGCAAACGGTATTCCAAGTATGGCGAGGCCACCATACATCCATCGATTTTTACCGAGTAATTTTGCCGACTGCCAAATATACCAAGTTGGAACAAGGTTTAAAGCCATCATGCAAATTAAAACATAGGTGTCATTGAGGCTAATGCCGTAGTTTCCAGCTGCGAATCCTAATAAAGTAAATCCTAAGAACACCAACATAAGAAAGGTGATGGCGCGACTGAGATAAATATCAGCATTAGCGATGCTAGAGCTCATGATGCCTAACGCCTGAATTAAGCGGCAGCCGCCGCGTACCACATCAGTTTACTCATATTCCGGGGCGGCTGTCCGCTTGAATGAGTTGTTAGGGTGCAAATCCACGGAATCCAATAAACACAGCGTAGAAACTTGCCACTATAGCTAGTGTTGAAACAATCCGAACGGCTTTACCAAATTGCCCAAATCCATCCGAAATTAGCTCAAAGTAAGAATCTAGTAAAAGCCAGATTGGCACTACAGCAAGACCTGCCCAAGAAAATATATTTTCAGGAGCAATTAATGACATTAAAAGTCCAGAGAATCCGCCAAGAATAGCGGCAAATATCACTAAGCCAACAAAAACCACAAGTTGTTTAGTTTTGGATGTGCGAGCATCCTGCATTTGCACCCTAACGATTGAATTAAGCGGCAGCCGCCGCGGACAACATCAGTTTACTCAAATTTCGGGGCGGCTGTCCGCTTGAATGACTAGTTAGAGACCACTAAGCGATCCTGTAGCTACAAGTATTTCATGA
>NZ_BMFO01000009.1 GCF_014638745.1 Arenimonas maotaiensis | reverse complement strand
TGTTGACGAGTCCCAAAAGGTCTGCCATACTGTGCGACCACTTCGAGACGAAATGTCCGAAGCGCGAAACCCTCAGGGTGCCGCAACGAGTTCTTTGTAAATGTGCGCAGGAAATTTGTGCGGGCGTCTGTAAGATGGAGTGAGTCCAATCTTGCAGAAGTCTGTTAAAAGCTTTAAGTCAATGAGTAGTAATGCAAATTAGTACGCAAGCGATGTACAAGCCTTGATGGGATTCTGCAGATAAAAGCTGTAAATATTGTTTTTAACTGAAGAGTTTGATCCTGGCTCAGAGTGAACGCTGGCGGCAGGCCTAACACATGCAAGTCGAACGGCAGCACAGGAGAGCTTGCTCTCTGGGTGGCGAGTGGCGGACGGGTGAGGAATACATCGGAATCTACCCTTTCGTGGGGGATAACGTAGGGAAACTTACGCTAATACCGCATACGATCTGAGGATGAAAGCAGGGGACCGCAAGGCCTTGCGCGATTGGATGAGCCGATGTCCGATTAGCTAGTTGGCGGGGTAAAGGCCCACCAAGGCGACGATCGGTAGCTGGTCTGAGAGGATGATCAGCCACACTGGAACTGAGACACGGTCCAGACTCCTACGGGAGGCAGCAGTGGGGAATATTGGACAATGGGCGCAAGCCTGATCCAGCCATGCCGCGTGTGTGAAGAAGGCCTTCGGGTTGTAAAGCACTTTTGTTGGGAAAGAAATCCTGTCGGTTAATACCCGGCGGGGATGACGGTACCCAAAGAATAAGCACCGGCTAACTTCGTGCCAGCAGCCGCGGTAATACGAAGGGTGCAAGCGTTACTCGGAATTACTGGGCGTAAAGCGTGCGTAGGTGGTTCGTTAAGTCAGATGTGAAAGCCCCGGGCTCAACCTGGGAATTGCATTTGATACTGGCGGACTAGAGTGCGGTAGAGGAGAGTGGAATTCCCGGTGTAGCAGTGAAATGCGTAGAGATCGGGAGGAACATCAGTTGCGAAGGCGGCTCTCTGGACCAGCACTGACACTGAGGCACGAAAGCGTGGGGAGCAAACAGGATTAGATACCCTGGTAGTCCACGCCCTAAACGATGCGAACTGGACGTTGGGTGCAATTGAGCATTCAGTGTCGAAGCTAACGCGTTAAGTTCGCCGCCTGGGGAGTACGGTCGCAAGACTGAAACTCAAAGGAATTGACGGGGGCCCGCACAAGCGGTGGAGTATGTGGTTTAATTCGATGCAACGCGCAGAACCTTACCTGGCCTTGACATGTCGAGAACTTAGCAGAGATGCTTTGGTGCCTTCGGGAACTCGAACACAGGTGCTGCATGGCTGTCGTCAGCTCGTGTCGTGAGATGTTGGGTTAAGTCCCGCAACGAGCGCAACCCCTGTCCTTAGTTGCCAGCGCGTAATGGCGGGAACTCTAAGGAGACTGCCGGTGACAAACCGGAGGAAGGTGGGGATGACGTCAAGTCATCATGGCCCTTACGGCCAGGGCTACACACGTACTACAATGGTGGGGACAGAGGGTCGCGATGCCGCGAGGCGGAGCCAATCCCAGAAACCCCATCTTAGTCCGGATCGCAGTCTGCAACTCGACTGCGTGAAGTCGGAATCGCTAGTAATCGCGGATCAGCATTGCCGCGGTGAATACGTTCCCGGGCCTTGTACACACCGCCCGTCACACCATGGGAGTTTGTTGCACCAGAAGCAGGTAGCTTAACCGCAAGGGGGGCGCTTGCCACGGTGTGGCCGATGACTGGGGTGAAGTCGTAACAAGGTAGCCGTATCGGAAGGTGCGGCTGGATCACCTCCTTTTGAGCAATGACGAACCTGTTTTACAGGCGTCCGCACAAGTTTCCTGCATTCCATGAAAGTGGATCCGGCCTGGGTCTGTAGCTCAGGTGGTTAGAGCGCACCCCTGATAAGGGTGAGGTCGGAGGTTCGAGTCCTCCCAGACCCACCAGTATCGAGGGGCCATAGCTCAGCTGGGAGAGCACCTGCTTTGCAAGCAGGGGGTCGTCGGTTCGATCCCGACTGGCTCCACCACTTCAAGACGGAATGTAGCGCACATAAACATTATGGGGTTCGACGCTGAAGTCGGATCTTGTTCTTTGACAATGTGGACGTAGTTAACGAGCGTTTTAGAGAAGTAACATTCTTTTTATACGTGTCGTGAGGCTAAGGCGAGCGCGCAAGCGCTTAATTTTGAAGTTATCGTTGTATTCGCGATGACCTTGAGGCGACTTAAGGTTATATGATCAAGCGAATAAGCGCATACGGTGGATGCCTTGGCAGTCAGAGGCGATGAAAGACGTGGCAGCCTGCGAAAAGCTCCGGGGAGTTGGCAACAAGCATTGATCCGGAGATGTCTGAATGGGGAAACCCACCGCTTAGGCGGTATCCTGCAGTGAATACATAGCTGCTGGAAGCAAACCCGGGGAACTGAAATATCTCAGTACCTGGAGGAAAAGAAATCAACCGAGATTCCCCCAGTAGTGACGAGCGAACGGGGAGCAGCCCAAAAGTTGATATTGAGGTAGCAAAACGGTCTGGGAAGGCCGACCATAGAGGGTGAGAGTCCCGTATGCGAAATCTCTTTATTGATGATAAGTGAGTAGGGCGGGGCACGAGAAACCCTGTCTGAACATGGGAGGACCATCTTCCAAGGCTAAATACTCCTGACTGACCGATAGTGAACCAGTACCGTGAGGGAAAGGCGAAAAGAACCGCGGAGAGCGGAGTGAAATAGAACCTGAAACCGTATGCGTACAAGCAGTGGGAGCCCCTTCGTGGGGTGACTGCGTACCTTTTGTATAATGGGTCAGCGACTTATTGTCTGTGGCAAGCTTAACCGATTAGGGGAGGCGAAGGGAAACCGAGTCTGAACAGGGCGCATAGTCGCAGGCAATAGACCCGAAACCGGGTGATCTAGCCATGCCCAGGGTGAAGGTGCCGTAACAGGTACTGGAGGCCCGAACCCACTCCTGTTGCAAAAGTAGGGGATGAGGTGTGGCTAGGAGTGAAAAGCTAATCGAACCCGGAGATAGCTGGTTCTCCTCGAAAGCTATTTAGGTAGCGCCTTGCACGAATCTTCTTGGGGGTAGAGCACTGTTATGGCTAGGGGGTCATTGAGACTTACCAAACCATTGCAAACTCCGAATACCAAGACAGACTATGCAGGAGACACACGGCGGGTGCTAACGTCCGTCGTGAAAAGGGAAACAACCCAGACCTACAGCTAAGGTCCCAAAGTCATGGCTAAGTGGAAAACGATGTGGGAAGGCACAGACAGCCAGGAGGTTGGCTTAGAAGCAGCCATCCTTTAAAGAAAGCGTAATAGCTCACTGGTCGAGTCGGCCTGCGCGGAAGATTTAACGGGGCTAAGCCATGCACCGAAGCTTAGGGTGTGCACACACAGGTGTGTACGCGGTAGAGGAGCGTTCCGTAAGCCGGTGAAGGTGGATCGTAAGGTCCGCTGGAGGTATCGGAAGTGCGAATGCTGACATGAGTAACGATAATGGGGGTGAAAAGCCCCCACGCCGAAAGCCCAAGGTTTCCTTGCGCAACGTTAATCGACGCAGGGTGAGTCGGCCCCTAAGGCGAGGACGAAAGTCGTAGTCGATGGGAAGCAGGTTAATATTCCTGCACCTCGCGTAAGTGCGATGGAGAGACGGAGAAGGTTAGGCAGGCCGGGCGTTGGTAGTCCCGGTGAGAGAGTTGAGGCGGTCCCCTTAGGCAAATCCGGGGGGGCAACGTTGAGACTAAGGACCAGTTCAATTAGAACGAGGCTGCTGATATCACGCTTCCAGGAAAATCTTCTAAGCTTCAGCTTACGCAGACCGTACCGTAAACCGACACAGGTGGGTAGGATGAGAATTCTAAGGCGCTTGAGAGAACTCGGGTGAAGGAACTAGGCAAAATGGCACCGTAACTTCGGGAGAAGGTGCGCCTTCACTGGTTAATAGCTGGAGAAGGCCTCAGAAACCAGGCCGCTGCGACTGTTTATCAAAAACACAGCACTCTGCAAACACGAAAGTGGACGTATAGGGTGTGACGCCTGCCCGGTGCTGGAAGGTTAATTGATGGGGTTAGCCGCAAGGCGAAGCTCTTGATCGAAGCCCCAGTAAACGGCGGCCGTAACTATAACGGTCCTAAGGTAGCGAAATTCCTTGTCGGGTAAGTTCCGACCTGCACGAATGGCGTAACGACAGCGGCGCTGTCTCCACCCGAGACTCAGTGAAATTGAAATCGCTGTGAAGATGCAGCGTTCCCGCGGCAAGACGGAAAGACCCCGTGAACCTTTACTATAGCTTTACATTGAACGTTGAGTTCGTCTGTGTAGGATAGGTGGGAGGCTATGAAGTGTCGGCGCTAGCTGGCATGGAGCCATCCTTGAAATACCACCCTGATGTGCTTGACGTTCTAACCTAGGTCCGTTATCCGGATCGGGGACCATGTATGGTGGGTAGTTTGACTGGGGCGGTCTCCTCCCAAAGAGTAACGGAGGAGCACGAAGGTACGCTCAGCGCGGTCGGACATCGCGCACTGTGTGCAAAGGCATAAGCGTGCTTGACTGCAAGATCGACGGATCAAGCAGGTACGAAAGTAGGTCTTAGTGATCCGGTGGTTCTGTATGGAAGGGCCATCGCTCAACGGATAAAAGGTACTCCGGGGATAACAGGCTGATACCGCCCAAGAGTTCATATCGACGGCGGTGTTTGGCACCTCGATGTCGGCTCATCACATCCTGGGGCTGTAGTCGGTCCCAAGGGTATGGCTGTTCGCCATTTAAAGTGGTACGCGAGCTGGGTTCAGAACGTCGTGAGACAGTTCGGTCCCTATCTGTCGTGGGCGTTGGATATTTGAGAGGGGCTGCTCCTAGTACGAGAGGACCGGAGTGGACGAACCTCTGGTGTTCCGGTTGTCACGCCAGTGGCATTGCCGGGTAGCTATGTTCGGAAGCGATAACCGCTGAAAGCATCTAAGCGGGAAGCGCGCCTCAAGATGAGATATCCCGGGACACAAGTCCCCTAAAGGAACCAGGAAGACTACCTGGTTGATAGGTCAGGTGTGTAAGTGCAGTAATGTATTGAGCTAACTGATACTAATGATCCGTGAGGCTTGATCATATAACCTCAAGTCGCTTTATCCTCGCAACACGTATAAAACGAACGCTCGAAAACTACGTCCCATTCCAATTTGCTTCACCCAACGAGAGCGCGGCGCTCAGGATTCCCATCCAAAAGCGACCCTCCACCCTCTCCCTGGTGACCATAGCGTTGTGGAACCACCCGATCCCATCCCGAACTCGGAAGTGAAACGCAACTGCGCCGATGGTAGTGTGTGCATACATGCAAGAGTAGGTCATCGCCAGGGTCTTTACCCCAAAACCCCAGCCCCAAAAGGCTGGGGTTTTTTATTGCGCC
>NZ_BMFO01000008.1 GCF_014638745.1 Arenimonas maotaiensis | reverse complement strand
TGCGCTCATATTCCGGAATAGCCCACACATCATCTGGAAGTTTCCATCCATAATCGGTAGGCATGCCCTCATGCGATTTGCCGCAGCTGGAGCAAAGAAACGAAGAAGTCATTCGTGGGCTCTAACTACTAGTAGACGGCTTAGTTGCCGGTTAAGGCCATTAGAAATGAGTTCGGGGATTTATTCAATAGGAAAAATCCTAGGGTAATCAGCGTTGTTTCTTATGGATGGGCCGAAGCCGGGCCGGCAACATTAGGGGTGGTTAACGGCAGAGAAGCCCCGGTATGGATTATCAAGGCAGTAAGGCCCCTTTAAATTCGGACGAAATGCAGAATCGCCCGGTGCGGTTGTTGGACGAAGTTCGCAACCGCTTGCGCCTGAAACACTACAGTTTGCGCACGGAGAAAGTGTATGTGTACTGGATCCGCCGGTATATTCTGGAAAACGGTAAAACCCATCCCCGCGAATTAGGTGGCGGGGCGGTGGAAGCCTTCCTGTCCAAATTGGCCACCAAAGACCAGGTCTCGGCCAGCACCCAGAATCAGGCGCTGTCGGCCCTGCTGTTCCTGTACCGCGAAGTGCTGGGCATCGATCTGCCCTGGATGGAGAATGTGGTGCGCGCCAAGCAGTCCCGCCGCTTGCCGGTGGTGCTTTCAAAAGCCCAGACGATGTTGCTGCTGTCCAAGCTGTCCGGGCGCGATTGGCTGGCGGCCAGCCTGTTGTACGGCGCCGGCTTGCGCTTGATGGAGGCCCTGCGCCTGCGCGTGAAAGACCTCAACTTCGAGCGCAACGAAATCACCGTGCGGGACGGCAAAGGCGGCAAAGACCGCAAGACCGTGCTGCCGTTCAGCCTGAAGCCGCATCTGCAGCGTCAGGTCGAGCAGGCCCGGGCGTTGCATGCCAAAGACCTGGCCGAAGGCTACGGCGCGGTGTCGCTGCCGTTCGCGCTGGCCCGCAAATACCCGCGGGCGGAAACCGATTTCGGCTGGCAATACGTATTCCCGGCCTCGCGCCGCGGCATCGACCCGTTCGACGGCCGTGAGAAGCGCCACCACATCGATGAAAAAGTGCTGCAGCGCGCGGTGCGCGCCGCCGCCATCCAAGCCGGCCTGCATCTGCCGGTGTCGCCGCATACCCTGCGCCATTGCTTCGCCACCCATCTGCTGGAGTCCGGTTCCGACATCCGCACCGTGCAGGAGCTGCTCGGCCATCAGGACGTGGCCACCACCCAGATCTACACGCACGTGCTCAACCGCGGCGCCGGCGGCGTGCTCAGCCCGATCGACCGCGGCGTTTGAGCCGCACCTAGCCCCCGGCCCGGACTCGTTGTAGAGTAGGGCCATCGACAGGAGGGCCTATGCGCACGATCGTAGTAGCAAGCTCCAAGGGCGGTGCCGGCAAGAGCACCCTTTCCACCAACCTGGCGGCGCATTTCGCCCTGCAGGGCAAACGCACGGTCCTGATCGACGCCGACCGGCAGAAATCCTCGACGCACTGGTGCGAGAAGCGCGCCGCGCTGGACACCGCCGTGCTGCCGGTGGACGGCAGCCGCAAGGGCTGGAAGAAGAACCTGCCGGCGCAGACCGAGGTGGCTATCGTGGACGCCGCCGCCGGCGCCATGGGCGACGATCTGGAGGATTTCCTGGAAATCGCCGACGCGGTGCTGGTGCCGGTGTTGCCGTCCACCATCGACCTGGAGGCGACCGTGCCGTTCCTGAATTCGCTGGCCGCCACCGCGCGGGTGAAGAAGGGCAAGCTGCCGGTGGCGCTGGTGGCCAATCGCCTGAAGCCCTGGACCGGCGCCTCGCAGCAGGCGGTGGAACAGCTGAAGAGCTGGCCGTATCCGGTGGCGGGCGAACTGCGCGATACCCAGGCCTATGTGCTGATGGTGGCGCTGGGCAAGTCGGTGTTCGACTACCACTCCGAGCAGATCCGCGGCCACCAGGCCGACTGGTCTTCGATTTTCCGCTGGCTGAAGAAGGTGAGCTGATGCGTGAACTGATCCTGTTGCGGCATGCCCATGCCGAATCCGCCGGCTACGGCCAGCACGACCTGGACCGCGCGCTGTCGCGCCAGGGCCTGGCCGAGGCCGAAGCTGCCGGCTACTGGCTGAAATCGCATGGCCTGCTGCCGGACCGGGTGCTGTGCTCGCACGCGCGGCGCACCCGCGAGACCCTGGAGCAGGTGCTACAGGTCACCGGCTTCGTGGAGCAGCGCCAGGAGCCGCGCATCTACGAGGCCACGCCCGGCACGCTGATGGACGTGGCCGACGAACACCGCGAATGCGGGCGGCTGATGCTGGTCGGGCACAATCCCGGCCTGGAGCAGCTGGTGGCCCTGCTCAGCTCCGGCCAATCCGGCGATTTCCGCGGCATGCCGGCCGCCGGCCTGGTGGTGCTGCACATCCCGGCCGACGCCGATTTCGAGCCGGGCATCGCGCGTCTGGAACATTTCTGGTGGCCTTGAGTGCGGGCTGGGCTGGGGGGCCTGGTTCTGTGCGCGGTGGCCGCCTGGCCCTGCGGCGTACGCGCTGAAGCCCCGGTCCGGCCGTTCGATCCGACGGCCTCGCAGGCCGAATTCGAAGTCCGGCTGCGTCTGCCCATCCGTTCCCACGGCCAATTCGGCCGCATCGAAGGCGAACTGCGGCCGGCGCCGGAGCAGCGCCTGACGGTGGACGTGCGCCTGCCGGCGCGCGAACTGCGGATGGGCGGCCCGCCCTGGGTGCAGACGGTGACCCATTCCGCGCAGTTCCTGGACAGCGCCAACCATCCCGACATCGTGTTCCATTCGCAGCCGTTCTCGCCGCAGGTGCTGGTGTCCGGCGGCGACATCCGCGGGCAATTGAGCATCCGCGACATCCGCCGCGAGGTGGTGTTCCGCGTCGAGCCCAGCGCCTGCCGGCAGCCGGGCGTGACCTGCCCGATCCAGGCCGCCGGCACGCTGAACCGCCACGATTTCGGAATGGACGCTTACCGCTGGAGCCTGCGCGACGAGGTCAGCTTCCGCTTTCAGTTAAAATTCGCCGATGAATAACGCGCTCGTCCTGCTGTCCCTGCTGATGCTGTCGGCTTGCTCCTCGTTGCCGGAAACCAAACACGCCGAAGCCGGCGCGTTCGCGCGCGAACGCCGCAGCGTCGAATCCGAATGCCCGGCCGGGCAGCTCTGCGGCCTGCGCACGCCGCTGTCGGAACTGGCGGCGCGGACGGCGGCCGAAGGCGCCGCCGGCAAGCACCGGGTGATCCTGCTCGACCAGGGTCACGACGCGCTGCTGACCCGGCTGCAGATGATCGAGAGCGCCACCCGCAGCATCGAGCTGCAGGTGTTCATCTACGACCTGGACGAATCCGGCACCCTGATGCTGGACGCGCTGGTGCGCGCCGCCCGGCGCGGGGTGAAGGTGCGTGTGCTGCTCGACCAGCTGTACGGCCTGACCCGGCCGCAGCTGCAGGCCAAGCTGGCGGTGCTGCACGAGAACTTCGAGCTCAAGCTGTACAGCCCGATGTTCAACCAGGCCAAGACCTCCAAGGCCGAGTTCTTCGCCGGCATCCTGTTCCGCTTCCGCAACATCAACCAGCGCATGCACAACAAGCTGCTGCTGGTCGACGGCCGCATGGCGGTGGTCGGCGGCCGCAACATCCAGGACCGCTACTTCGACTGGGGCGCCGGCTACAACTACCGCGACCGCGACCTGTGGGTCGCCGGCCCGGTCACCGCGCGCATGCGCGACAACTTCAACGCGTTCTGGACCAGTCCGCGCAGCCGCTCGGCGCACGAGCTGGACGACGTGGCGCGCGTGCTGCTGGACGCGCGCGCCGAACCGGCGCGTCTGGCGCTGCCCAAGCGCGACTACTCGGAGCGCATGCAGACCTTCAAGGCCATGTCGCAGGACGGCCCGCGGCTGATGGCCGAACTGGTGCCGTATCTGCATACGGTCGAGGCGGTGCGCTTCTACGCCGATCTGCCGGATAAACATGCCGAGGCCGCCAGCAGCCGGGCACGCGCTTCGAACGCGGTGTATCAGGTGATCTCTGAGGCCAAACACAGCGTGCTGCTGCAGACGCCGTACCTGGTGATGTCGCGCATGGCGCGGCAGACCTTCCGCGGCCTGCAGCGCCGGCCGGCGCCGGTGCGGGTCGAGGTCTCGACCAATTCGCTGGCCGCCACCGACGCCTTCCCGGTGTACGCGCTGTCGCACAAGTACAAGCGCCTGTACCTGCGCGAGCTCGGCTTCCGCATCCACGAGTTCAAGCCGTATCCGGCCACGGCGTTGATGCGCGTGGGCCAGGGCGTGGGCTGGAGCGACAAGCACGAGCGCGCCGCCACCGACGCGCCGGCGCTGTTCGGCTACACCGGCTCGGGCTCCGGCGGGCGCCTGGCCGAATCCGCGGATAAAAAGGGCCGGCGCGTCGGCCTGCACGCCAAGTCGATGGTGGTCGACGGCCGCATCGCGGTGATCGGCAGCCACAACTTCGATCCGCGCTCGGACGACTTCAACACCGAGAGCATGCTGCTGATCGAGGACGCCCCGTTCGCCGCGCAGCTGGCGGACAGCATCCGCACCGACATGCAGCCCGACAACGCCTGGGCCATCGCGCCGCGGCGTTCGCTGCCGGCCTTGGCCAAGGTCAACTACAGCCTCGGCAAGCTGTCCGAACAGATGCCGGTGTTCGACATCTGGCCCTGGCCGTACGCCACCAGCTACCAGCTGAAACCCGGTTGCGCGGCGCTGGACTACAGCGACCCGGGCTTCCACGACTGCGCCGAACCGGTCGGCGATTTCCCGGGAGTCGAGGGCGGCCTGAAGGGTATCTACACGCGCATCATCACCGCCTTCGGGGCCGGACTCGAACCGATTCTGTGATGCAGTTGACGCTCGGTCCGGCAGCGGCTACGCTGAACGTCTTCAACGCGACGATGCCAGGGGGTGCACGATGCCGATGACGTTCCATTGCGAGCTGTCCGACCAGGATCTCGCCCATTTCAAACAGGCCATCGCCAAGGCCCAGGCCGCCGCCGCCGGCAAGTCCGACGACGACGTGACCGCCGCCGCGCGCAGCCTGCTGGCCGTCGCCGCCAAGACCACGCTGCCGGATTTCATCGCCAAGCGCCTGGACACCCTGGACGCGATGATCGCGATGCTGGCCGACGAGGCCTGGTCCCTGCCGGATGAGGACCGCGCGCGGGTCAAGGCGGCCATGGCCTATTTCTCCGAAAGCGACGACCTGATCCCGGACGACCTGCCGGTGCTCGGCTTCTTCGACGACGCCATCGCCATCGAGCTGAGCGCGGCCGAGATCCGCCACGAGCTCGACGCCTACGCCGAGTTCTGCGAATACCGCCAGGAACAGGCCGAGTCGCGCGGCCTCGACGCCGCCGCGGTCGGCCGCGCCGACTGGCTGTCGGCCCGCCGCGACGAACTGATCAATCGCATGCACCGCCGGCGCAACCGCGAGCAGGGCGGCGGCTACGGTTCCAGCTCGGGCTACGCCGGCAGCAGCTACACCAGCAAAGCCTGGCGTCCCGGCCCGTTGCGCGTCCGCTGAACCGGCGGCATTCGGCCGAACAGCGCGGCATCGCCGCGCTGTTTCCGTTTCGGGCCCCGTAACTTTGTAGAATAGGCGGGAGTCCCCGGAACGCCCCCATGTCGAGATTCCTGCGTTACTGCTACCGCGCGCCCCTGCTGCTACTGCACATCGTGATCGGCCTGCCGCTGATCCTGGTGCTGATGGGCGCCTGGGCCGCGCGTTTCCACATCGGCGGCGAGCGCCTCGACCATTGGGTCGCCGGCGCCTGGTCGCGCATCCTGCTGCGCATCTTCGGTCTGCGTACGCGCCGCTTCGGCACGCCGCTGCCGGGCGCGGTGCTGTTCGTGGCCAACCACATCAGCTGGATCGACATCATCGTGCTGCATAGCCAGTGCTGGATGGGCTTCGTGGCCAAGGCCGAAATCGAGCGCTGGCCGCTGGTCGGCGGCGTGGTCACCCGCGCCGGCACCATCTACCACCACCGCGGCAGCAACGATTCCCTGCACGGCGTGATGCACCAGATGCTGCAGCGCCTGCAGGCCGGCCTGCCGGTGGCGGTGTTCCCCGAGGGCCGCACCCATTCCGGCGAAGCGGTCGGCGTGTTCCACGCCCGCATCTTCCAGCCGGCGGTGCTGGCCGGCGTGCCGGCGCAGCCGGTGGCCTTGCGTTTCGGCCGCCGCGGCGAGGCCCAGACGGTGATGGCCTTCGGCGCGCGCGAAAGCTTCGTCGGCAACCTGCTGCGCGTGCTGGGCGAGCCGGCGCGCGAGGTCGAGGTGCATTTCCTCGAACCGGTGCCGCCGTCCGAGGACGGCCGGCGCAAGATGGCCGACCTGTGCCGGCGCCGCATCGTCGAGGCCATGACCGCGGCATGATCCGCGAAACGGTTTCGCCCTACCGCGCGCGCGGCCTGTTGGCCAATCCGCACGTGCAATCGGTGCTGAGTTCCAGCCCCTGGCGCAAGCGTGCCGGTCTGGCGCGCCTGCGGGCCCTGGGCGCGCCCGGCGAGCGCCGCATCCTCGACCTGCCCGGCGGCGTGCGCTTGGCCGGCGTGCATTACGCCGCCGCGCCGGCGCCCGCCCGTGGTGCCCTGGCGCTGCTGCTGCACGGCTGGGAAGGCAGTGTGGAGTCCTCCTATATCAACCACAGCGCCGCCGAGCTGCTGGCCGCCGGCGTCGATGTGTTCGCGCTGAACTTCCGCGACCACGGCGGCACGCATCATCTGAATGAGGGCCTGTTCCATTCCTGCCGGCTGGATGAGGTGCTGGACGCCGCGCGCGCGGTGCGGGCGCTGTATGCGCCGCGCCGGTTCGTGGTGGCCGGCTATTCGCTGGGCGGCAATTTCGCGCTGCGTCTGGCGCGTGCCTCGGCCGATGGCGGCCTGGGGCTGGACGGCGCGTTCGCGGTCTGCCCGCCGGTCGATCCCTCGGCGGTGCTGCGCGAACTCGAGACCGGCCCGGCGTTCTACCATTGGTATTTCATGCGCAAGTGGCGCGGTTCGCTGAAGCGCAAGCGTGCCCTGTTTCCGCAGGCGCATGCCTTCGGGGACGACGTGCTGCGGCGCGACATGCGCGGCCTGACCCGCTGGCTGGCGGCCCGACACGGCGATTGGGGCGACGAAGAGCGCTACTTCGACGGCTATGCGGTGTCCGGCAACCGGCTGGCCGAGGTCACTGTGCCGGTGCATATCCTGGCCGCCGCCGACGACCCGGTGATTCCGGTCGACAGCCTGCGGGCACTGGCGTTGCCGGCCAACGCGACGCTGGAAATCAGCGCACACGGCGGCCATTGCGGCTTCATCCTCGACCGCCGCCTGCACGGCTATGCCGAACGCTGGCTGCAAAACGGCGTGACGGCGCTGTTGGACAGGCTACAATAGCGGTTTCACGCCTTTTTCAGGGTTACCCCATGTCCGATTCCATCCTTTCCGCCCTGCGCAACGGCGACGCCGCCCAGGCCCTGGCGTTGGCCGACGCCCTGTTGGCCGAATCCCCCGAGCAGGCCGAGACGCATTACGGGCGCGCGTTGGCCCTGCAGACCCTTGGCCGCGGCGATGAGGCACAGGCCGCCATCGACCGCGCCATCGAACTGGCGCCGGGCCGCGAGGATTTCGTGCTGACGCGTTCGATGATGCGCTTGAGCGGAAATGATCCGAGCGAAACCCAGGCCGGTCTGATGGACGCGCTGGCGTTCAACCCGAATCATTTGCCGGCCTATATCGGCCTGATCCACATCGCGCTCGGCCAGAACAATCCGGCCGAAGCCAAGCGCCTGCTGAAGCTGGCCGAACGCGTGGATGCCGAAGACGCCGACGTGCTGGCCGCCAAGGGCGCCATCGCGCAGGCCGAGGGCGCGCATGACGACGCCATCGCCCAGTTCACCCGCGCCTTGGAGCGCGCGCCGCAGAACGTGCTGGCGCTGGGCGGTCTGGCCTTCGCCTACATGCACAAGCAGATGCCGGCCTTCGCCGAGCAGGCCCTGCGCCGCGCCATCGCGCTGGCGCCGGACAACGTCCGGTTGCGCCGCGGCCTGATCGATTGCCTGCTGCGCCAGGAGCGCGCCGACGAAGCCGAGCAAGCGCTTGACGAGCTGCTGGCAAAGGCCCCGGCCGACTCCGCCAGCCTCGGGCTGCGCATCCGTTTCCGCCAGGCCCGCGGCGATTTCGACGGTGCGCTGGTCGATGCCCGCGCCCTGTTGGCCGCGGCGCCGGACGACCTGCAGGCCTTGACCCACTGCGTGTCTCTGCTGGTGCGCACCGGCGCCGGCGACGAGGCGCGCTCGTTGGTCGCCGCCGCGTTGGAACGCGATGCCGACAGCGATGCGCTGTGGCAGTTGAGCGCCGGCCTGGAGGCTGGATTAAGCGGCGACGGCGGCGCGGTGATCACCCGTTGGCTGCAGCGTCTGCCGCAAAGCGCCTTGGCGCACGAGGCCGCGGCGGTCTACCACGAAGCGAAGGGTGATTTGGACGCCGCCGCCATCGAGGCCGACGCCGCCTTGGCGCTGCGCGAATCGCTGCCTTTGGCCCAGTTCGTCAAGTTGCGCCAGGAAGTACGCACCGACCCGCAAGCCGCGTTGACCCGCATCCAGCGTCTGGCCCAGGTGGCGCGTACGCCGGAAGCCGAACGCATGGTGCTGGCTTGGACCGGTCTGGTGCTGGACCGTCTGGGTCGTTTCGACGAGGCGGCCGATGCCTTCACGCGCATGAGCCAGCATCCGATTCCCGGCAAGTCGCTGCCGATTCCGTATCCGGCGCATGCCGTGCCCGAGTCCGATGCCGAGGGCCGTCTGCTGTGGGCGCCTCCGGGCGTGCGCATCGAGCGCGTGCTGAACGCAGTGGCGCCATTGTTGGGCCGCCGCCTGTTGGCCGATCGCAACCAGCCCAGCCCGGCCCGTGAAGACGGTTTGGGCAGCGTCCGTTTCGAACCCGGCAGCGAGGGCGCGGCATCCGCCGCGACCTGGAAAGCGGGCATCCAATCCCTGGGGCTGCAGCCCGTCGATGTGGTGGATTGGTTGCCGCAGTGGGACGCCTATACCGCCGCGGCCCTGGCCGGCACCGAGCTGACCGCCGTGGTCATCGATCCGCGTGATGCCCTGCTGAACTGGCTGGTGTTCGGTAGCGCGCAGTCCTACATCTTCCTGCCCAAACCGCAACGTTCGGCGATGTGGCTGGCCGCCGGCTACCACGCGCTGGCCGATACGATCGAACACGGCCCGCAGAAAGTGCATCTGGTCAAGGCCGACGCGCTGGATCTGGATGCCGCATCGATCGCCGCCGAGCTGCAGGCCGCGTTGGCGTTGGATGCGGTACCGGATGCCGTGGCGCTCGGCACGCCGGTCATGGCGTTGGGCGGCATGCCCAACCAGTTCCCGACCGGCCATTGGCGCCATTACAAGGACGCCTTCGCCGAAGCCTTCGCGGTGTTGACTCCGGCGGCCGTGCGCCTGGGCTATCCGAAGGATTAATCCGCCGGCACCAGGATCAGCAGGCCGGCCGCGAGCACGATGCGGTACCAGGCGAAACCGGTGAAACGGTGCGTCTGGATGTATTTCAGCAGCCACTTCACCGCGATGAAGGCGGTGACGGTGGAGGCGACGAAGCCGACCGCGAAGGCG
Source organism: Arenimonas maotaiensis (assembly GCF_014638745.1). GTDB lineage: Bacteria > Pseudomonadota > Gammaproteobacteria > Xanthomonadales > Xanthomonadaceae > Arenimonas > Arenimonas maotaiensis. The sequence goes on along the minus strand of NZ_BMFO01000008.1, from coordinate 5,500 downwards.
CTCCAGTTCTCGCCGCCGCCGGCGTCGAGCTCCTTCAGCAGGGCATAGCCGCTGGCGGCGTACATGGTCGGGATGCCGACCAGGAACGCGAATTCGGTGGCGGCGCCGCGGTTGCGGGTGCCCAGCAGCATGGCCGCGAAGATGGTCGCGGCCGAGCGCGAGGTGCCGGGGAACACCGCGGCCAGCACCTGGGCCAGACCGACCGCCACCGCGACTTTCCACGTGATCGCCGTCTCCGGCGCGTCCAGCGCGGTGTTGCGTTCGGCCCAGAACATCACCAGCGCGCCGAGCAGCAGCGCCCAGGCCACCGGCTGCACGCGGTCGGGCAGGGTCAGTCCCATTTTGCTGGCAGCGAAGCCGAGCACGGCGGTGATGACGAAGGCGGTGCCGAGCTTCAGCGCGTAATCGCGGTTGGCGTCCTGGCCCAGTCCGGTCAGCAGCTGCCACAGCCGCCGGCGGTAAATCAAGGTGACCGCGAGGATGGCGCCGGCCTGGATGCCGACGTTGAACAGTTCCGACTGCGGACCCAGCCAGTGCTGGGCGATCAGCAGGTGGCCGGTGCTGGAAATGGGCAGGAATTCGGTGATGCCTTCGATGATGCCCAGGATCAGGGCGTTGAGCAGGTCGTGCATGGGAGTCCGCGGTGGCCGTTTGCATCATTATAGGGGCAGGCCCGCGCCGGCACGCGGATGCCGCCGGACCAAGAAAAATTCTTATTGGCAGACGCCATCGGCCGCTCTAGACTGGCGCCACGTCATGGCGCGATCTCCGGATCCTGGCTAAGGATGGCCACCATGACGTACTCTTCCGCCCCCCGCTCCGTGACCCCATGGCCCCGCGCAACGACACCGTCGCCAACCGTCTGCTCCTGCTCGTGCTCGCGCTGCTGGCCGGACTGGTCTATCTGCTGTATCGCCTGAAAGGCCGGCCGCGCGCCTGAACTCTGCGCTATTCGAGTGCAAAGCCTGAATTTGCACCAAATAAGTGCGTATCGTCATCTCGTCTGCGGGTATTGATTTCAATAAAATCAATATGTTGTATTTCTCGAATACGTTGGCACGCTTCTTGCATGACGTAAGGTACCCTTCATCACCTTGCGAGTCCTGCCATGTCCTATGAAAACGTCCTGAAACTGATCAAAGACCACGCCGTCGAGTTCGTCGACCTGCGCTTCGCCGACATGCGCGGCGTGCAGCACCACGTCAGCTTCCCGGTCTCCATCGTCGAACCGGCGCTGTTCGAGGACGGCAAGATGTTCGACGGCTCCTCGATCGCCGGCTGGAAAGGCATCAATGAATCCGACATGATCCTGCTGCCGGACGCCTCGACCGCCGTGCTCGATCCGTTCACCGCCGACCCGACCCTGATCTTGGTCTGCGACATCCTCGACCCGGCCACCATGCAGGCCTACGGCCGCGACCCGCGCGGCGTGGCCAAGCGCGCCGAAGCCTACCTGAAGGCCAGCGGCATCGCCGACCAGGCGTTCTTCGGTCCGGAGCCGGAATTCTTCATCTTCGATTCCGTGCGCTGGAACAACGAGCAGGGCAGCACCTTCTTCGAGGTCGATTCCGAAGAGGCGCACTGGAACAGCAAGAAGAAATACGAAGGCGGCAACACCGGCTACCGTCCGGGCCTGAAGGGCGGCTACTTCCCGGTGGCGCCGACCGACCAGCTGCACGACATCCGCGCCGAGATGTGCAAGGAACTGATGGCCGCCGGCCAGGAAGTGGAAGTGCACCACCACGAAGTGGCCAACGCCGGCCAGTGCGAGATCGGCACCAAGTTCAACTCGCTGGTGAAGAAGGCCGACGAGCTGCTGATGCTGAAGTACATCGTCAAGAACGTGGCGCACCGCAACGGCAAGACCGTCACCTTCATGCCGAAGCCGCTGGTCGGCGACAACGGCTCGGGCATGCACGTGCACCAGTCGCTGGCCAAGGGCGGCGTCAACCTCTTCAGCGGCGACGGCTACGGCGGCCTGAGCCAGATGGCGCTGTGGTACATCGGCGGCATCTTCAAGCACGCGCGCGCCATCAACGCCTTCGCCAACTCCACCACCAACAGCTACAAGCGCCTGGTGCCGGGCTACGAGGCGCCGGTGATGCTGGCGTATTCGGCCAGCAACCGCTCGGCGTCCTGCCGCATCCCGTACGTGGCCAACCCGAAGGCGCGCCGCATCGAGATCCGCTTCCCGGATCCGATGAACTCCGGCTACCTGATCTTCGCCGCGCTGATGATGGCCGGTCTGGACGGCATCAAGAACCAGATCGATCCGGGCGAGCCGAGCGACAAGGACCTGTACGACCTGCCGCCGGAAGAGGCCAAGGGCATCCCGACCGTCTGCCATTCGCTTGATCAGGCGCTGGACGCGCTGGACAAGGACCGCGACTTCCTGAAGGCCGGCGGCGTGTTCAGCGACGACTTCATCGACGGCTACATCGCGCTGAAGATGGGCGAAGTCACCAAGTTCCGGGCCGCCACCCACCCGCTCGAATATGCGATGTACTACCAGCTCTGATCCGCGTCCGCGATACGGAAAAACGGCCCTTCGGGGCCGTTTTTTTCGGCCATAATACCGGTTCTGTCTTTTTGAACCTGCCGCCATGAAACGACTCCTGCCGCTTGCCGCCGCCCTCCTGTTCACCGCCGCCCACGCCGATGAAGGCCAATGGCAGCCCTACCAGATGGCCCAGCTGCAGGCCGAACTGAAACGCATCGGCATCAAGGTGCCGGTCAGCGATTTGAGCGATCTGAGCAAGCACCCGATGTCGGCCATCGTCTCGCTCGGCGGCTGCTCGGCCTCGTTCGTGTCGCCGAACGGCTTGATCGTGACCAACCACCACTGCGCTTACGGCTCGATCCAGCGCAACTCCACCGCCGCCAACAATTACCTGGCCAAGGGCTTTTTGGCCAAATCCTTGGCCGAGGAGCTGCCCGGCGGCCCGAACCAGCGCGTGTACGTCACCGAATCGGTGCGCGACGTGACCGCCGAAGTGCTGAACGGCATCGCGCCGGAACTGGGCGGCGCCGAGCGCACCCGCCTGATCGAGCGCAACAGCAAGGCGCTGATCGCCGCCTGCGAAAGCTCGCCGGATTACCGCTGCACGCTGCCGAGCTTCCATCGGGGCCTGGAGTTCTACCTGATCCGGCAGATGATGGTGCGCGACGTGCGCCTGGTGTACGCGCCGTCCGAGGCCATCGGCAACTACGGCGGCGACATCGACAACTTCGAGTTCCCGCGCCACACCGGCGACTTCGCGTTCTACCGCGCCTACGTCGGCAAGGACGGCCGTCCGGCCGATCCCTCGCCGGACAACGTGCCGTACGCCTCGAAGGACTTCCTGACCGTCTCGGCCGCCGGCCTGAAGCGCGGCGACGGCATCCTGCTGGCCGGTTATCCGGGCGTGACCAGCCGCTACCGCTTGCCGGCCGAGATCCGCTACGCGCGCGAAAACGATTACCCCAAGCGCGTGGCCGACTACCGGCGCGACCTGGACGCCATCGCCGCCGCCACCGCCGGCGACACCGAAGCCGAAGTGCGTTACGCCGCCACGGTGAAGAGCATCAACAACCGCATGAAGAAGCTGCAGGGCCTGCTCGACGGCTTCGCGCGCAAGGACATCCCGGCCATCAAGGACGCGCAGCTGGCCGAGTTCCTGGCCTGGACCGCCGGCCAGAAAGACGCCGCGCGCTACCGCGCGCTGATGGGGGAGCTGAACGCGCTGATCGCGCGCGACCAGAACCTGGCCGAGCGCGAGTTCGCCATGGGCCTGCTCACATCCAACGAGCTGCTCGGCACCGCGTCCAGCGCCTACCGCTTCGCGCGCGAACGCGGCAAGCCGGACATGGAACGCGAGCTCGGCTTCCAGGACCGCGACGCCTCGTTCATCAAGGCCCGCTTCGAGCGCCTGCAGCAGAGTTATGTCGGCCGGGTCGACCGCGCCCGTTGGCTGAGCGCGCTGCAGTCCTATCAGCGTCTACCGGAAAGCCAGCGCGACGCCGCCAGCGAGTCGTTGGTGTTGCGCGGCGGCGATCCGGGCCGCCAGCTGGATGCGGTGTACGCCGGCTCGACATTGGCCGACACCGCCGAACGCCTGGCGCTGTTGCAGCGCAGCGCCGCCGAACTGGAGGCCAGCGGCGACGCGTTGGTGAAATTGGCGGTGGCGCTGTATCCGGCGCAGCAGCGCCTGCGCGAGGAACGCCGCGCGCTCGACGGCGACCTGGACCGGGTGATTCCGCAGTACATGCAGGCGGTCATCGCCTGGAAGAAATCGCAGGGCAAGCCGGTGTACCCGGACGCCAACGGCACGCTGCGCATCACCTACGGCACGGTGGACGGCTATCCGGCCGCCGACGGCCTGTACAAAGGCCCGTTCACCACGGTGCAGGGCATCGTGGCCAAGCACACCGGCCGCGATCCGTTCGACGCCCCGGCCGCGCTGCGCGAGGCGGTGGCGCAACGCCGGTTCGGCCCGTACGTCGATCCGGTGCTGGGCACGGTGCCGGTCAACTTCCTGTCGTCGGCCGACACCACCGGCGGCAATTCCGGCTCGGCGGTGATGAACGCGCGCGGCGAGCTGGTCGGCCTGAACTTCGATTCGACCTACGAATCGATCACCAAGGACTGGTATTTCGATCCGGAGATCACCCGCGCGATCCACGTCGACATCCGCTACATGCTCTGGGTGATGAGCGAGCTGGACGGCGCCGACAACCTGCTGCGGGAAATGCGGATCGTGTATCCGCAAAACACGCGCTGATCAGCGCACGCGCACCAGGCTGACGGCGGCGGTGTTGGCGTAACGGCGGGTGGCGGCGTAGCCGCTGCTCTTGCCGTAGCCGATGCCGGTGTCGCGCGGGCGGTAGCGGTTGTTCAGTTGCACCGGGGCGTTGTCCGGTTTGGCGGCGGTGGCGGTATTCTTGTACATGGTGGAGCCCTCGTTGGTTGGTGTGTTACCAATGTATAACACCAAATCAACCCCGTCCTGTGCCGGAAGTCATGTCTTTGAAAAACCGGGGAATTGTTCAGATGCGGTTTAGGCGGCGGACGGCCTTGGATGGCCGGTTGGGGGTGGCGGGCGGGATTTCTCATAGCCGTTGGGCCTGGCCCCAATTTGGGAAAACCCTGATTTACCACGAATTTTTCTTATTGAAGAAGTGCCGGGGCTGGCTTCTAATGGGTTAATCGGTCGGTTGGCCGTTTGATAGTAGTTAGACCTCATGAGCCAATCTCCAATTGTCTTGGACCACACACTGGGCATAGCGCTGGATCCGTCTGACCCGCCTTTCAACAACTATCAGGCTTTTGCGTCCAATTATGTGGGCCTCAAAATCCTTGCGGACTCTGTTCGTGAGTTAGAACGCCAATACGTAGCGGGTTCTACCCCGTTTCCGCGGACAGTTGAGTTAAGACACTGAACTTCCGATCCTGAGCATCCAGCCTACGCTGCATCCAAGGATTGTGGAAGCGCTCGATATAGTCAAATACGTCCGAGCGGGC
>NZ_BMFO01000007.1 GCF_014638745.1 Arenimonas maotaiensis | reverse complement strand
ATGGCAAAAGGTAAGTTCGAACGTACCAAGCCCCACGTGAACGTGGGCACCATCGGCCACGTGGACCATGGCAAGACCACTCTGACGGCGGCGCTGACCAAGGTGGGCGCTGAGCGTTTCGGCGGCGAGTTCAAGGCCTATGACGCGATTGACGCGGCGCCGGAAGAGAAGGCTCGCGGCATCACGATTTCGACCGCGCACGTGGAATACGAGTCGCCGACCCGCCACTACGCGCACGTCGACTGCCCGGGCCACGCCGACTACGTGAAGAACATGATCACCGGTGCCGCCCAGATGGACGGCGCGATTCTGGTGTGCTCGGCCGCCGACGGCCCGATGCCGCAGACCCGCGAACACATCCTGTTGGCCCGCCAGGTGGGCGTGCCGTACATCGTGGTCTACCTGAACAAGGCCGACCTGGTGGACGACGCCGAGCTACTGGAACTGGTCGAGATGGAAGTGCGCGACCTGCTGAGCAAGTACGATTTCCCGGGCGACGACACCCCGATCATCACCGGTTCGGCGCGTTCGGCGCTGGAAGGCGACCAGTCGGACATCGGCGTGCCGTCGATCATCAAGCTGGTTGACGCGCTGGACACCTGGATTCCGGAACCGCAGCGCGACATCGACAAGCCGTTCCTGATGCCGGTGGAAGACGTGTTCTCGATTTCGGGCCGCGGTACCGTGGTGACCGGCCGTATCGAATCGGGCATCATCAAGGTCGGCGACGAAATCGAAATCGTCGGCATCCGTCCGACCCAGAAGACCACCGTGACCGGCGTGGAAATGTTCCGCAAGCTGCTGGACCAGGGTCAGGCGGGCGACAACGCCGGTCTGCTGCTGCGCGGCACCAAGCGTGACGACGTGGAGCGCGGCCAAGTGCTGTGCAAGCCGGGTTCGATCTCGCCGCACACCGACTTCGAAGCCGAAGTGTATGTGTTGAGCAAGGACGAAGGCGGCCGTCACACCCCGTTCTTCAAGGGCTACCGTCCGCAGTTCTACTTCCGCACCACCGACGTGACCGGCGCCTGCCAGTTGCCGGAAGGCGTGGAGATGGTGATGCCGGGCGACAACGTGAAGATGGTGGTGAGCCTGATCGCCCCGATCGCGATGTCGGAAGGCCTGCGCTTCGCGATCCGCGAAGGCGGCCGTACCGTCGGTGCCGGCGTGGTGGCCAAGATCATCAAGTAATCCGTTGGCCGGGGCGTTTCGGCGCTCCGGCACAGGCTGAAATGGCGGATCGGAGACGGTCCGCCATCGGTTGTTAAAGAAGCATGTACGCCAGTAGCTCAATTGGCAGAGCAGCGGTCTCCAAAACCGCAGGTTGGGGGTTCGAGTCCCTCCTGGCGTGCCACTAAGATCACGGGTTCGAATGAATAGTAAAGTTGAAAACCGGGAAGGCACCAGCGCGTTGGACGTCGGCAAGTACGCTCTGGCGGTGCTGATCGCCGCCGCCGGCGTCGCGGTCTTCTACCTGATGCCGCAGTGGCCGGGCGCGGTCCGCGGGCTTCTGGTCGCCGCCGCGTTCGCGCTGGCCGCCGTGGTCTTCGGCCTCAGCGCCAAGGGCCTGCTGGCGCGCCGCTTCTTCTCGGATTCCATGTTCGAGCTGCGCAAGGTGGTCTGGCCGACCCGCGAAGAGTCCTACCGGATCACCGCCATGGTGCTGATCGTGGTGGTCATCATCAGCCTGGTGCTGGCCGGTTTCGACTGGGTCATCTCGGCGCTGATCAAATTGTTGTTGGGCAGTTGAGGAGTCATCCGTGAGCAAGCGTTGGTATGTCGTACACGCCTATTCGGGCTTCGAGCACCAGGTCCAGCGCAGCCTGCTGTCGCGCATCGAGCGCGCCGGGATGCAGGACAAATTCGGCCAGGTGCTGGTCCCGACCGAGGAAGTGGTCGAGATGCGCGCCGGCCAGAAACGCAAGTCCGACCGCAAGTTCTTCCCGGGCTACGTGCTGGTGCAGATCGAAACCAGCACCGAAGGCAGCGTGCCGCTGATCGACAACGAAAGCTGGCACCTGATCAAGGAAACGCCGAAGGTGCTCGGCTTCATCGGCGGCACCCGCGAACGTCCGCTGCCGATCAAGGACTCCGAGGCCGACGTCATCCTGCAGCGCGTGCAGGAAGGCGTCGACAAGCCGCGCCCGAAGGTGCTGTTCGAGCCGGGCCAGCTGGTCCGCGTGATCGACGGCCCGTTCAACGATTTCAACGGCACCGTCGAGGAAATCAATTACGAGAAGAGCCGTCTGCGCGTGGCGGTGATGATTTTCGGCCGATCCACCCCCGTCGAACTCGAGTTCGGCCAGGTGGAGAAAGCCTGATAGCGGGAGCCCGTCCGGGCTCCTTGTTCAACCAGAGGAGGAGTCACGCTTCGGCCTGACGTTCGCACTCCAGGAGTCAGTAAAATGGCAAAGAAAGTAGTTGGCTACATCAAGCTGCAGGTCAAGGCCGGTCAGGCCAACCCCTCGCCGCCGGTCGGTCCCGCGCTCGGTCAGCGCGGCCTCAACATCATGGAGTTCTGCAAAGCGTTCAACGCCGCGACCTCCAAGCTGGAGCCGGGCCTGCCCACTCCGGTGATCATCACCGCCTATTCCGACCGTACCTTCACCTTCGTCACCAAGAGCACCCCGGCCACCGTGCTGCTCAAGAAGGCCGTGGGCATCACCTCGGGCTCCAAGCGCCCGAACACCGAAAAGGTGGGCAAGGTGACCCGCAAGCAACTGGAAGACATCGCGAAAGCGAAAGAACCCGATCTGACCGCCGCTTCGCTTGATGCCGCCGTGCGTACCATCGCCGGCAGCGCGCGCAGCATGGGTCTCGTGGTGGAGGGCTAAGACATGGCAAAGCTGACCAAACGTTTCAAAGCGCTGCAGGCCTCGGTCGTTCCGGGCAAGTCCTATCCGCTGGAAGAGGCCCTGAAGATCCTGCAGGCCAACGCCAACGCCAAGTTCGTCGAATCCATCGACGTCGCCGTGCGTCTGGGCGTGGACGCCAAGAAGTCCGACCAGCAGGTCCGCGGCGCCACCGTGCTGCCCGCCGGCACCGGCAAATCCGTGCGCGTGGCGGTGTTCTGCCCGGCCGGCGCCAAGGCCGATGAGGCCGTCGCCGCCGGCGCCGAAGCCGTGGGCATGGACGAGCTGGCCGACAAGATGCTGGCCGGCGACCTGAACTACGACGTCGTCATCGCCACCCCGGACGCCATGCGCGTCGTCGGCAAGCTGGGCCAGGTGCTCGGTCCGCGCGGCCTGATGCCGAACCCGAAAGTCGGCACCGTGTCGCCGAACCCGGCCGAAGCCGTGCGCAACGCCAAGGCCGGCCAGGTCCGCTACCGCACCGACAAGGCCGGCATCATCCACTGCACCATCGGCAAGGCCAATTTCGCCGCCGACGCGCTCGCCAGCAACCTGAACGCGCTGCTGCAGGACCTGATCAAGGCCAAGCCGTCGTCCTCGAAGGGCCAGTACCTGCAGAAGATCTCGCTGAGCTCCACCATGGGCGTCGGCGTGACCGTCGACCAGGGTTCGCTGAGCCTCAAGTAAGAAACCGCAAGACGCGGACGGGAGTGTCGCCCCGGACGTGTGGAATTTGAAGGCAGGCCGCCCGCGAGGGCGGCCGGCCATCAAAGACCGTAGGTGCCTCTGGCGCGCATCGCAATCGGGCAGGGATGCTGGATTGGCAAGGATTCGATGCGATGGAAGCGGAGAGGTCTAATCGAGGGGATTTCCCCCGGCCTGCGTAGATGGTGCCGAACACTGGATTTATCTGGAACGGCCACCACTGGAATGCGTGCATTCCCGGCGTCGATGGATTGATGCCGCCTTGGACCGCAAACGGCTGGAGCCGTGCGCGGAAATTCACAGGAAAGGAGTAAACATGGCTCTCAATCTGTCTCAGAAGCAAGTAGTCGTTGCCGAACTGGCGGAAGTGGCTGCGAAAGCTCAATCCTTGGTCGCGGCCGAATATGCCGGCGTCACCGTGAGTCAAATGACCGCGATGCGCAAGCAGGCCCGTGAAAACGGCGTGTTCCTGAAAGTCGTCAAGAACACCCTGGCAACCCGTGCCGTGGAAGGCACCGAGTTCGACGTCATCAAAGACGATCTGACCGGTCCGCTGCTGTACGCGTTCTCCATGGAAGATCCGGGCGCCGCCGCCCGCATCATCAAGGACTACGCCAAGACCAACGATAAGCTGAAGGCCAAGATCGTCTCGATCGGCGGCCAGAAGTACCCGGCGTCGCATGTCGACGTGCTGGCTTCGCTGCCGACCCGCGATCAAGCCCTGTCGATGCTGCTCAGCGTCCTGGTCGAACCGGCCACCCGCGTGGCCCGTGCGCTCAAGGCGATCGGCGAAAAAGACACGGCCGAGGCGTAAGCCCGGTTCCGGCTGTACCTACATTCACCCACTGAACGAACGTTCAAGATAAAACACAGAGGTTATCAATTATGTCCCTGTCTAACGAACAGATCATCGAAGCGATCGCCGGCAAGACCCTCATGGAAATCATGGAACTGGTCAAGGCGATGGAAGAGAAGTTCGGCGTTTCCGCCGCCGCCCCGGTCATGATGGCCGCCGGTCCGGCCGCCGCCGCCGCCCCGGCCGAAGAGCAGACCGAATTCACCGTTGTGCTGAAGGCCTCCGGCGAGAAGAAGGTCGAAGTGATTAAGGCCGTCCGCGCCATCACCGGCCTGGGCCTGAAGGAAGCCAAAGACCTGGTCGAAGGCGCTCCGCAGACCGTCAAGGAAGGCGTCTCCAAGGACGAGGCCGACAAGTTCAAGAAAGAACTGGAAGCCGCCGGCGCCACGGTCGAAGTCAAGTAATCGACGCTTGCGTCGCTGCTTGGCAAAAACGGGAAAGGCTGGGGGTGTGAACCCCCGGCCTCTCCCTGTTTTGCGTTACGCTCCCTGACCGGAGCGTTCCGCTGAGCCGCCGGTTCCGGCGTTTCAGCAGAACATTCCGTTGCAAACCCGCCGGTTCCCGCCGGCACTGACAAAGGTGGTAGCTCACATGACCTATTCTCTGACTGAGAAAAAGCGCATCCGCAAAGACTTCGGCAAGAACCGACCGGTCCTCGATGTGCCCTATCTGCTGGCCATCCAGATGGATTCCTACCGCGAGTTCCTGCAGGACTCCTCCAAGTCCGACGGCCATGACGACCGCGGCCTGCACGCCGCCCTGAAGTCGGTGTTCCCGATCGTCAGCTTCTCCGGCAACGCCGCCCTGGAATACGTGAGCTACACCCTCGGCGAACCGGTGTTCGACGAGCGCGAATGCCGTTCGCGCGGCCAGACCTACGGCGCGCCGCTGCGCGTGAAGGTCCGTCTGGTGATCTACGACCGCGAATCCTCGAGCAAGGCCGTCAAGTACGTCAAGGAACAGGAAGTGTTCATGGGCGACCTGCCGCTCATGACCGACAACGCCACCTTCATCATCAACGGCACCGAGCGCGTGATCGTGTCCCAGCTGCACCGCAGCCCGGGCGTGTTCTTCGACCACGACCGCGGCAAGACCCACAGCTCGGGCAAGCTGCTGCACTCCGCGCGCGTGATCCCGTACCGCGGCTCCTGGCTGGACTTCGAGTTCGACGCCAAGGACTGCGTGTTCACCCGCATCGACCGCCGCCGCAAGCTGCCGGTCACCATCCTGCTGCGCGCCCTGGGCTACAGCAACGAACAGATCCTGAACCAGTTCTTCGAGATCAACACCTTCCAGATCTCCAAGAAGGACGGCGTCGAGCTCGAGCTGGTGCCCGAGCGCCTGCGCGGCGAGACCCTGAACTTCGACCTGGTGGTCAACGGCGAGGTGGTGGTCGAGGCCGGCAAGCGCATCACCGCGCGCCATGTCAAGGATCTCGAGAAGAAGAACATCGCCACGTTGGAAGTGCCCGACGAGTACCTGATCGGCCGCGTGCTGTCGCATGACGTGATCGACCCGGCCACCGGCGAGCTGGTGGCCGCCGCCAACGACGAGCTGGACGAAGCCAGGCTGGCCAAGCTGCGCAAGCACGGCATCGCCACCATCGGCACGCTGTGGACCAACGACCTGGACCGCGGCCCGTACATCTCCAACACCCTGCGCATCGACCCGACCAAAACCCAGCTGGAAGCGCTGGTCGAGATCTACCGCATGATGCGTCCGGGCGAGCCGCCGACCAAGGACGCGGCCCAGAACCTGTTCTACAACCTGTTCTTCACCTTCGAGCGCTACGACCTGTCCTCGGTCGGCCGGATGAAGTTCAACCGCCGCGTCGGCCGCAAGGAAGTCACCGGCGCCGAGGTGCTGTACGACTACCGCTACTTCAGTGAGCGCGGCGACGACGCCGCCAAGGCGCTCGTCGCCAAGTACGGCGAGAGCTCCGACATCCTCGACGTGGTCAAGACCCTGTGCGAGATCCGCAACGGCCGCGGCGTCACCGACGACATCGACCACCTGGGCAACCGCCGCGTGCGTTCGGTCGGCGAAATGGCCGAGAACGTGTTCCGCGTCGGCCTGGTCCGCGTCGAGCGCGCGGTCAAGGAGCGCCTGTCGATGGCCGAGGCCGACGACCTGTCGCCGCAGGAGCTGATCAACGCCAAGCCGGTGGCAGCCGCGCTCAAGGAGTTCTTCGGCTCCTCGCAGCTGTCGCAGTTCATGGACCAGAACAACCCGCTGTCGGAAGTGACCCACAAGCGCCGCGTCTCGGCGCTCGGCCCGGGCGGCCTGACCCGCGAACGCGCCGGCTTCGAGGTGCGCGACGTGCACCCGACCCACTACGGCCGCGTCTGCACCATCGAAACCCCGGAAGGCCCGAACATCGGCCTGATCAACTCGTTGGCGGTGTACGCCCGCTCGAACAAGTACGGTTTCCTGGAAACCCCGTACCGCAAGGTCGAGAACGGCGTGGTCACCGACAAGGTCGAGTTCCTGTCGGCCATCGAGGAATACGAATACGCCATCGCCCAGGCCAACGCCGAGCTGGACGCCAAGGGCCGCTTCAAGAACGAGTACGTGACCTGCCGCTACCAGGCCGACACCCTGCTCAAGCCGCCGTCGGAGATCCAGTACATGGACGTGTCGCCGATGCAGTCGGTGTCCGTCGCGGCCGCGCTGGTGCCGTTCATCGAGCACGACGACGCCAACCGCGCGCTGATGGGCGCCAACATGCAGCGCCAGGCCGTTCCGACCCTGCGCAGCCAGAAGCCGCTGGTCGGCACCGGCATCGAGCGCGCCGTGGCGCGCGACTCCGGCGTGACCGTGAACGCCCTGCGCGGCGGCGTGGTCGACCAGGTCGACGCGGCCCGCATCGTGGTGCGCGTCAGCGAGAAGGAGATCGGCGCCAACGACGCCGGCGTCGACATCTACAACCTGGTCAAGTACACCCGCTCCAACCAGAACACCTGCATCAACCAGCGTCCGCTGGTCAAGGTCGGCGACCGCATCGAGCGCGGCGACGTGCTGGCCGACGGCCCGTCGACCGACATCGGCGAACTGGCCCTGGGCCAGAACATGCTGGTGGCGTTCATGCCCTGGAACGGCTACAACTTCGAAGACTCCATCTTGCTGTCCGAACGCGTGGTCGAGGAAGACCGCTACACCACCATCCACATCGAAGAGCTGACCGTGGCCGCCCGCGACACCAAGCTGGGACCGGAGGAGATTTCCGCCGACATCCCGAACGTGTCGGAAAGCGCGCTCGGACGTCTCGACGAGTCGGGCGTGGTGTACATCGGCGCCGAAGTGCGCGCCGGCGACATCCTGGTCGGCAAGGTGACCCCGAAAGGCGAAAGCCAGCTGACCCCGGAAGAGAAGCTGCTGCGCGCCATCTTCGGCGAGAAGGCCTCCGACGTGAAGGACAGCTCGCTGCGCGTGCCGCCCGGCATGGACGGCACCGTCATCGACGTGCAGGTGTTCACCCGCGACGGCGTCGAGAAGGACAAGCGCGCCAAGCAGATCGAAGACGCCGAGGTCAAGCGCGTCAAGAAGGACTTCGACGACCAGTTCCGCATCCTGGAAGGCGCGATCTACAGCCGCCTGGATTCGCAGCTGCTCGGCCGCGTCGCCAACGGCGGTCCGAACGGCCTGAAGAAGGGCGCCGAGATCACCAAGGAATACCTCGCCTCGCTGAAGAAGGACGAGCGCTTCGACATCCGCATGAAGGACGAAGAGGCGGTCGATTTCCTGGATAACGCCAAGAAGCAGATCGAGGCCCACAAAGCCGAGTTCGAGAAGCGCTTCCAGGACAAGCGCCGCAAGATCACCCAAGGCGACGACCTGCCGCCGGGCGTGCTGAAGACCGTCAAGGTCTACGTCGCGGTCAAGCGCCGCATCCAGCCGGGCGACAAGATGGCCGGCCGCCACGGCAACAAGGGCGTGGTCTCGATGATCAAGCCGGTCGAGGACATGCCGTACATGGCCGACGGCAAGACCGTCGACATCCTGCTCAATCCGCTGGGCGTGCCGAGCCGGATGAATATCGGTCAGATCCTGGAGGTGCATCTGGGCTGGGCCGCCAAGGGTCTGGGCCAGAAGATCCAGAAGATGCTGGAGGACCAGCGCAAGGTCGACGAACTGCGCGCGTTCCTGGAGCAGATCTACAACCATGACCAAGGCGAAACCAAGAAGCAGCGCGTCGATCTGTCCAAGTTCTCCGACAAGGAGCTGCTGCGTCTGGCCGGCAACCTGACCGATGGCGTGCCGATGGCCACCCCGGTGTTCGACGGCGCCGCCGAAGCGGAGATCAAGGCCATGCTGAAGCTGGCCGACCTGCCGGAATCCGGCCAGGCCCAGCTGTTCGACGGCCGCACCGGCGAGGCGTTCGACCGCCCGGTCACCGTCGGCTACATGCACATGCTGAAGCTGAACCACCTGGTCGACGACAAGATGCACGCCCGTTCGACCGGTCCGTACTCCCTGGTCACCCAGCAGCCGCTGGGCGGCAAGGCGCAGTTCGGCGGCCAGCGCTTCGGCGAAATGGAAGTGTGGGCGCTGGAGGCCTATGGCGCCGCCTACACCCTGCAGGAGATGCTGACGGTGAAGTCCGACGACGTCCAGGGCCGCAACGCGATGTACAAGAACATCGTCGACAGCGAGCACGAAACCGTCGCCGGCATCCCGGAATCGTTCAATGTGCTGGTCAAGGAAATCCGTTCCTTGGGCATCAACATCGAGCTGGACGAGAAGTAATCGCCGACGTGAACAGGACTCGGGGCCTTGTCCGTGATAAGGCCCCACCATTTGGAGAAATTCGATGAAAGATTTGCTTAATCTGTTCAACCAGCAGCGCCAGACCCTGGACTTCGACGGCATCAAGATCGCGCTCGCCTCGCCGGACATGATCCGTTCCTGGTCGTTCGGCGAAGTGAAGAAGCCGGAAACCATCAACTACCGCACCTTCAAGCCGGAACGCGACGGCCTGTTCTGCGCCGCCATCTTCGGCCCGATCAAGGACTACGAGTGCCTGTGCGGCAAGTACAAGCGCATGAAGCACCGCGGCGTGGTGTGCGAGAAGTGCGGCACCGAAGTGACCCTGACCAAAGTCCGCCGCGAACGCATGGGCCACATCGAGCTGGCCAGCCCGACCGCGCACATCTGGTTCCTGAAATCGCTGCCGTCGCGCATCGGCCTGATGCTGGACATGACCCTGCGCGACATCGAGCGCGTGCTGTACTTCGAAGCCTATGTGGTGATCGAGCCGGGCCTGACCCCGCTCGAGCGCGGCCAGCTGCTGACTGAAGAGGAATACATGGTCGCGCAGCAGGAGCACGGCGACGAGTTCGAGGCCAAGATGGGCGCCGAAGCGGTGCACCAGCTGCTGTCGACCATCGACCTGCACGCCGAAGCGGTGCGCCTGAAGGAAGAGATCAGCAGCACCAATTCCGACACCAAGCAGAAGCGCCTGACCAAGCGCATCAAGCTGGTCGAATCGTTCATCGAGTCCGGCAACCGCCCGGAATGGATGGTGCTGACCGTGCTGCCGGTGCTGCCGCCGGACCTGCGTCCGCTGGTGCCGCTGGACGGCGGCCGCTTCGCGACCTCCGACCTGAACGACCTGTACCGCCGCGTCATCAACCGCAACAACCGCCTGCACCGCCTGCTTGAGCTGAGCGCGCCGGACATCATCGTGCGCAACGAAAAGCGCATGCTGCAGGAATCGGTCGACGCGCTGATGGACAACGGCCGCCGCGGCCGCGCCATCACCGGCACCAACAAGCGTCCGCTGAAGTCGCTGGCCGACATGATCAAGGGCAAGCAGGGCCGCTTCCGCCAGAACCTGCTCGGCAAGCGCGTCGACTACTCCGGCCGTTCGGTCATCGTGGTCGGTCCGACCCTCCGCCTGCATGAATGCGGCCTGCCGAAGAAGATGGCGCTGGAGCTGTTCAAGCCGTTCATCTTCGCCAAGCTGCAGCGCCAGGGCATCGCCACCACCATCAAGGCCGCCAAGAAGATGGTGGAGCGCGAGGAAGCGCTGGTCTGGGACATCCTGGAAGACGTCATCCGCGAACATCCCGTGCTGCTGAACCGCGCGCCGACCCTGCACCGCCTGGGCATCCAGGCCTTCGAGCCGGTGCTGGTGGAAGGCAAGGCCATCCAGCTGCATCCGCTGGTCTGCACCGCGTTCAACGCCGACTTCGACGGCGACCAGATGGCCGTGCACGTGCCGCTGTCGCTGGAAGCCCAGCTGGAAGCGCGCGCGCTGATGATGTCGTCGAACAACATCCTGTCGCCGGCCAACGGCGAGCCGATCATCGTGCCGTCGCAGGACGTCGTGCTCGGTCTGTACTACATGACCCGCATGCTGGAAGGCAAGCAGGGCGAGGGCATGGTGTTCGCCAACGTCGCCGAGGTCAAGCGCGCCTACGACAACAAGGTCGTCGAGCTGCACGCCAAGATCAAGGTCCGCCTGCAGCGCGAGGAGATGAACGAGGCCGGCGAACTGGTCGCCACCAAGGCCATCGTCGAAACCAGCGTGGGCCGCGCCCTGCTGGCCGACATCCTGCCGAAAGGCCTGCCGTTCGCCTTCGCCAACACCGAGCTGACCAAGAAGAACATCAGCCGCCTGATCAATACCAGCTACCGCATGCTCGGCCTGAAGCCGACCGTGATCTTCGCCGACAAGCTGATGTACACCGGCTTCGCCTTCGCCACCAAGGCCGGCGTATCGGTCGGCATCAACGACATGGTCATCCCGGACGAGAAGAAGACCCTGCTGGCCGAGGCCGAGAAGGAAGTGCTGGAGATCCAGGAACAGTACCAACAGGGCCTGGTCACCGCCGGCGAACGCTACAACAAGGTGGTCGACATCTGGTCGCGCGCCAATGAGCGCATCGCCAAGGCGATGATGGACACCATCGGCACCGAGAAGGTGGTCAACGCCAAGGGCGAGACCGTCAGCCAGAAGTCGATGAACTCGATCTACATCATGGCCGATTCCGGCGCCCGCGGTTCGCAGGCGCAGATCCGCCAGCTGGCCGGCATGCGCGGCCTGATGGCCAAGCCGGACGGCTCGATCATCGAGACGCCGATCACCGCGAACTTCCGCGAAGGCCTGAACGTGTTGCAGTACTTCATCTCGACCCACGGCGCGCGCAAAGGCCTGGCCGACACCGCGCTGAAGACCGCGAACTCGGGTTACCTGACCCGTCGTCTGGTCGATGTGGCCCAGGACGTGGTGGTCACCGAAGTCGACTGCGGCACCAAGGCCGGCCTGACCATGAATCCGATCGTGGAGGGCGGCGACGTGGTCGAACCGCTGCGCGACCGGGTGCTCGGCCGCGTGGTGGCCGAAGACGTGTTCCTGCCGGGCGACGACGTCGATCCGATCGTCACCCGCAACACCCTGCTGGACGAGGCCTGGGTCGACAAGCTGGAATCGGCCGGCGTGCAGACCATCAAGGTCCGCTCCTCGATCACCTGCGAATCGTCCTTCGGCGTCTGCTCGATGTGCTACGGCCGCGACCTCGGCCGCGGACACCGCGTCAATATCGGCGAAGCGGTCGGCGTGGTCGCCGCGCAGTCGATCGGCGAGCCGGGCACCCAGCTGACCATGCGTACGTTCCACATCGGCGGCGCCGCGTCGCGCGCCGCCGCCATCGACAACGTCACGGTCAAGACCACCGGTTCGGTGAAGTTCAACAACCTGAAGTACGTGACCCACGCCGACGGCCATCTGGTCGCGGTGTCGCGCTCGGGCGAAATCTCGGTGCTCGACCCGACCGGCCGCGAACGCGAGCGCTACAAGCTGCCGTACGGCGCCAACATCTCGGTCAAGGACGGCGCCGAAGTCAAGGCCGGCCAGACCGTGGTCAAGTGGGATCCGCATAACCACCCGATCGTGTCGGAAGTCGCCGGTTTCGTGAAGTTCGTCGATTTCGTCGACGGCGTCACCGTGATCGAGAAGACCGACGAGCTGACTGGCCTGGCCTCGCTGGAGATCACCGATCCGAAGCGTCGCGGCGCCCAGGCCAAGGATCTGCGCCCGATCGTTCGCATCGTCGACGCCAAGGGCAACGACCTGGTCATCCCGGGTACCGACCTGCCGGCGCAGTACATGCTGCCGCCGCGCTCGATCGTCAACCTGCACGACGGCGAGAAGGTCGGCGTCGGCGACGTGATCACCAAGGTGCCGCAGGAAGCTTCCAAGACCCGCGACATCACCGGCGGTCTGCCGCGCGTGGCCGACCTGTTCGAAGCCCGCAAGCCGAAGGACGCCGCCATCATGGCCGAGGTCTCCGGCATCGTCAGCATGGGCAAGGAAACCAAGGGCAAGCAGCGCCTGATCATCACCGATGCCGACGGCAACGAGCACGAGGAACTGATTCCGAAGTACCGCCAGATCGCGGTGTTCGAAGGCGAGCACGTGGAGAAGGGCGAAACCATCGTCGACGGCGAACCGAATCCGCAGGACATCCTGCGCCTGAAGGGCGTCGAGGAACTGGCCGCCTATCTGGTCAAGGAAATCCAGGACGTGTACCGCCTGCAGGGCGTGAAGATCAACGACAAGCACATCGAGACCATCACCCGCCAGATGCTGCGCAAGGTCGAGATCCTCGACGCCGGCGACAGCAAGTTCATGGCCGGCGAGCAGGTCGAGAAGATCCGCGTGCTCGAGGAGATCGTCAAGCTGAACGCCAACAACGGCATCCTGCCGCGCTACACCCCGGTCCTGCTGGGCATCACCAAGGCCTCGCTGGCCACCGAAAGCTTCATCTCGGCGGCCTCCTTCCAGGAAACCACCCGCGTGCTGACCGATGCCGCCGTCCGCGGCACCCACGACGCGCTGCGCGGCCTGAAGGAAAACGTCATCGTCGGTCGTCTGATTCCGGCCGGCACCGGCCTGGCCTACCACAACCAGCGCCGCCGCGACCAGATCCAGCTGACCGACAGCGAACTGGAAACCCTGTCCGCGCCGCTGCCGGTGGCGGAAGAGGGCGCGGTCGCCGGCGAAGCGGCCGAATAACGCCAGGGCGGTTCCGGCCGCCCGCGAAATGGAGCGCAGGGACGCGCTCCGTTTTCGAGACCAGGGACGGGAATCGGCCGGGTGTCGCGTTTGACATCCGGGGCGATTCAACTTATACTTTTGCGTCTTATTATGGCCGGTAATCCCGGTTAACCTTTTTCATCCGCAGGATTCTTAAATGGCGACTGTCAATCAACTGGTCCGCAAGCCGCGCCAGTCCAACACCTACAAGAGCGCCTCCCCGGCGTTGGCCAACTGCCCGCAACGCCGCGGCGTGTGCACCCGCGTGTACACCACCACCCCGAAGAAGCCGAACTCGGCGCTCCGCAAGGTGGCGAAAGTGCGCCTGACCAACGGTTTCGAGGTCATCAGCTACATCGGCGGCGAAGGCCACAACCTGCAGGAGCACTCCGTGGTCCTGATCCGCGGCGGCCGCGTCAAGGACCTGCCGGGCGTGCGCTACCACACTGTGCGCGGCTCCCTGGACGCCTCCGGCGTGGCCAAGCGCCGCAAGAGCCGTTCCAAGTACGGCGCCAAGCGTCCGAAGTAATGCGTAACGCCGGCCGCTCCGGCGTCGTCCCCAATTCCAGATAATCAAGGCACTAAACATGTCACGTAAAGGTTCCCCCGGTACCCGTTCGGTCCTCCCTGATCCGAAGCACGGAAGCCAGATGATCGCCCGCTTCATCAATATGGTGATGGTCAGCGGCAAGAAGTCCGTAGCCGAGAAGATCGTCTATGGCGCGATGGACACCATCGGTCAGAAGAATCCCGACTCGCTGGCCGTGGTCGAGAAGGCCCTCAGCAACGTCGCTCCGGCGGTCGAAGTGAAGTCCCGCCGCGTCGGCGGCGCCACCTACCAGGTGCCGGTCGAGGTGCGCGCCACCCGCCGCATGGCCCTGGCGATGCGCTGGGTCATCGAGTCCGCCCGTAAGCGTGGCGAAAACTCGATGCCGCAGAAGCTGGCTGGCGAACTGCTGGAGGCCTCCGAGAACCGCGGCGGCGCCGTGAAGAAACGCGAAGAGACCCACCGCATGGCGGAAGCCAACAAAGCGTTCTCCCACTTCCGCTGGTAATCAAAAACAAGGAATTTCCCCGTGGCACGCACCACCCCCATCGAGCGTTACCGCAACTTCGGCATCATGGCCCACATCGACGCCGGCAAGACCACCACTTCCGAGCGCATCCTGTTCTATACCGGCAAGAGCCATAAGATCGGCGAAGTCCACGACGGCGCCGCCACCATGGACTGGATGGAGCAGGAGCAGGAGCGTGGCATCACGATCCAGTCCGCCGCCACCACCGCGTTCTGGAAGGGCATGGACAAGTCGATGCCGGAGCACCGCTTCAACATCATCGACACCCCCGGGCACGTCGACTTCACCATCGAAGTCGAGCGCTCGCTGCGCGTGTTGGACGGCGCTGTGTTCGTGCTGTGCGCCGTGGGCGGCGTGCAGCCGCAGTCGGAGACCGTGTGGCGCCAGGCCAACAAATACCAGGTTCCCCGCATCGCGTTCGTCAACAAGATGGACCGCACCGGCGCGAACTTCTTCAAGGTCCGTGACCAGCTGAAGACCCGTCTGGGCGCGGTGCCGGTGCCTATGCAGGTGCCGATCGGCGCCGAAGACGGTTTCGAGGGCGTGGTCGACCTGCTGAAGATGAAGGCCATCCACTGGGATACCGCCTCGCAGGGTATGAAGTTCGAATACCGCGACATCCCGGCCGATCTCAAGGAAACCGCCGAGGAAGCCCGCAATTACATGGTCGAGGCCGCGGCCGAAGCCAACGAAGAGCTGATGGACAAGTACCTCGGCGGCGAAGAGCTGAGCGAAGACGAAATCGTTTCGGCCCTGCGCCAGCGTACCCTGAGCACTGAAATCGTGCCGATGTTCTGCGGCAGCGCGTTCAAGAACAAGGGCGTGCAGGCCATGCTGGACGGCGTCATCAAGCTGCTGCCGTCGCCGGTCGACGTGCCGGACGTGAAGGGCGTGGACGTCGACGACGAAACCAAGGAACTGAGCCGCAAGTCGGACGACAAGGCGCCGTTCTCGGCCCTGGCGTTCAAGATCATGACCGACCCGTTCGTCGGCTCGCTGACCTTCTTCCGCGTGTACTCGGGTACCCTGAGCGCCGGCGACCAGGTGCTGAACTCGGTCAAGGGCAAGAAAGAGCGCATCGGCCGTCTGCTGCAGATGCACTCCAACAACCGCGAGGAAATCAAGGAAGTGCTGGCCGGCGACATCGCCGCGGCCGTGGGCCTGAAGGACGTCACCACCGGCGACACCCTGTGCACCATGGACGATCCGATCGTGCTCGAGCGCATGAGCTTCCCGGATCCGGTGATTTCGATGGCCGTCGAGCCGAAGACCAAGTCCGACCAGGAAAAGATGGGCATCGCCCTCGGCCGTCTGGCCCAGGAAGATCCTTCGTTCCGCGTTCGCACCGATGAAGAATCCGGTCAGACCATCATCTCCGGCATGGGCGAGTTGCACCTGGAAATCATCGTCGACCGCATGAAGCGCGAATTCAACGTCGAAGCCAACGTCGGCAAGCCGCAGGTCGCCTACCGTGAGGCCATCCGCAAGGCGGTGAAGCAGGAAGGCAAGTTCGTTCGCCAGTCCGGCGGTCGCGGCCAGTACGGCCACATCGTCATCGAGATGGAGCCGCAGGAGCGCGGCGCCGGTTATTCCTTCGAGAACGCCATCGTCGGTGGCGTGGTGCCGAAGGAATACGTCACGGCCGCCGACAAGGGCATCCAGGAAGCCATGAAGAACGGCGTCCTGGCCGGCTTCCCGGTGGTGGACATCAAGATCCGCGCCGTGGACGGTTCGTTCCACGACGTCGACTCCAACGAAATGGCGTTCAAGGTCGCCGGTTCGATGGCGTTCAAGGAAGCCTTCCAGAAAGCCAATCCGGCGCTGCTGGAGCCGATGATGAAGGTGGAAGTGGTCACCCCGGAAGAGTACATGGGCGACGTGATGGGCGATCTTTCCCGCCGCCGCGGCATCCTGCAGGGCACCGACGACACGCCGTCCGGCAAGGTCATCAACGCCATGGTTCCGCTGGGCGAGATGTTCGGCTACGCGACCTCGATGCGTTCGATGTCGCAGGGCCGCGCCACCTACAGCATGGAATTCGACCACTACGCCGAGGCGCCGAACAACATCGCCGAAGCCGTGATCAAAAAATCCTAATCATTCAATCATCCAAGGAATTCAACAATGGCAAAAGGTAAGTTCGAACGTACCAAGCCCCACGTGAACGTGGGCACCATCGGCCACGTGGACCATGGCAAGACCACTCTGACGGCGGCGCTGACCAAGGTGGGCGCTGAGCGTTTCGGCGGC
>NZ_BMFO01000006.1 GCF_014638745.1 Arenimonas maotaiensis | reverse complement strand
TCCCGAACTCGGAAGTGAAACGCAACTGCGCCGATGGTAGTGTGTGCATACATGCAAGAGTAGGTCATCGCCAGGGTCTTTACCCCAAAACCCCAGCCCCAAAAGGCTGGGGTTTTTTATTGCGCCCAATCGCGCAAACGGCGGAAAATCACGCAATTTTCGATGGCAAAAACCGCCTTCTGTTGGTACAATACCGCGGCTTCTGGGCGCTTTTGCCCGCAACCGGCGCCCGGGGTCTGGAACGTGCGGAACACTACAACGGCCGGACAACAACTCGCGCTCAGGACCGTTGCGGTCCAGGTCGCGGTGGTCGGTGTGCTGGCGGCGTGTTTCCTGCCGGTCGGCGGGCGTGCGGCGGCAGCCGTGCTGTTGGGCGGCGTAGCCATCCTCGTGTCATCGTGGACGGCGGCCCGGGTGACCTTCACCGGGCGTGCGCAGTCGGCCGAAAGCGCGTTGCTGAGGCTGATCGCCGGCATGCTGTTGAAGTGGTTTGTGGTAATCGCGGTTTTGTTGCTCGGAACCCTGTCGTTGAAGCTGGCGCCGCTGTATGTCCTGATCGGGCTCGTGGTCGGCCTCTTGGCGCAGTTCCTGGTAGCAATGAAACGTTAACCGAATTTGATTTGAGTGGAATTAAGCCATGGCGTCCGAACAAGCCCTTACCCCCACCAATTACATCCAGCACCACCTGAAGAACCTCACCGTGCAGGTCCAGGACGGCGGCTTCTGGACGCTGCACGTCGACACCATCGTGACCTCGGTGCTGATGGGTCTGTTGATCGTGTTCGCGTTCTGGCTGGCCACCCGCAAGGCCACGTCCGGCGTGCCGGGCAAATGGCAGGCCTTCGTCGAGATCTGCCTGGAGTTCGTCGACAAGCAGGCGCGCGATACTTATCACGGCCCGAGCAAGTTGGTCACCCCGATCGCGATCACCCTGTTCTTCTGGATCCTGATGATGAACATGCTGAAGATGATTCCGGCCGACTTCATCGCCAAACCGCTGGAGCTGGTCGGCGTGCATTACTGGAAACCGGTGCCGACCGCGGACGTCAACGCCACCCTCGGCCTGTCGATCAGCGTGTTCTTCCTGATGATCTTCTTCGCCCTGCGCAGCAAGGGTCTGGGCGGCTTCACCCATGAATTCCTGACCGCGCCGTTCGGCAAGTGGATGCTGCCGTTCAACCTCATCCTGAACATCGTCGAATGGGTCAGCAAGCCGGTATCCCTGGCGATGCGACTGTTCGGCAACATGTTCGGCGGCGAGATCGTGTTCCTGCTGATCTGGGTGCTCGGCGGCGCCAGCGTGTTCGGCATGCTGGCCGGCGGCGTGTTCGGCCTGGGCTGGATGCTGTTCCACCTGCTGGTGATTCCGTTGCAGGCCTTCATTTTCATGATGCTGTCGATCGTGTACCTGAGTCTGTCGGAAGACAGCCACTGATTTTTGATTTTCCGTTCCACTTTTCCTTTCAACCGTTCTTGATTTCAATCTGGAGATAACCATGGAAACCCTCGTTCAACTCGCCCAAGTCCAATCCAGCACCGCCCTGGCCATCGGCATCATGATCGGTCTGGCCGCGCTCGGCGCCGGTCTCGGCCTGGCCCTGATGGCCGGCAAGTTCCTGGAGTCGGCCGCCCGTCAACCGGAACTGATTCCGGTGCTGCAGGTCCGCATGTTCATCACCGCCGGCCTGATCGACGCTGCGTTCATCATCACCGTCGCTATCGCCCTGCTGCTGGCCTTCACCAACCCGCTGGCCACCGCGTTCGTTCCCGCCGCCTGATGCCTGATCCGCGGACCGGTGCGCCGGTCCGCGTCCGGACGATACGGGCACTCCGTGCCTAAACCTGAACTTTTCAGAGCGTATTGAAATGAATATCGGTCTTACCCTTTTAGCCCAGGCGCTGGCGTTCGCCGGTTTGATCTGGATCATCGCGACCAAGATCTGGCCGCCGCTTCTGGCCGCAATCGAGGAGCGTCAGGCCAAGATCGCCGAAGGCCTCGCCGCCGCCGACCGCAGCAAGAAAGACCTGGCCTCGGCCGAAGAGAAGGTCAATGAAGTGCTGCGCGAAGCCCGCGCCAAGGCCAACGAGATCATCGCCCAGGCCGAAGCCCGCAAGGCCCAGATCATCGATGCCGCCAAGGACGAAGCGTTGGCCGAAGGCAACCGCCTGAAAGCCGCCGCCCAGGCCGAGATCGAGCAGTCGGCCGCCAAGGCCCGCGAAGACCTGCGCAAGCAGGTGTCCGCCCTGGCCGTGGCCGGTGCCGAGAAGCTGATCCGCCGCGAAATCGACGGCAACGCCCACAAGGCCTTGCTGGACGAGCTGGCTGCCGAGATCTAAGGCCCGACGACCATGAGCCAAGCCATCACTCTCGCCCGTCCCTACGCCCGCGCCCTGTTCCTGATCGCGAAAGAGTCCGGCCAGTTCCCGGCGTTCTCGGAAGCGCTCGGCTTCTCGGCCCGCGCCGCCGCCGAACCGGCCGTACAGGCCCTGTTCGGCGATCCGCGCGTCGCCGCCGGCACGCTGCAGGAGCTGCTGACGCATCCGGCCGCACCGGCCGCGTTCGGCCCGTTCCTGGCCACGCTGGCCGAGAACGGCCGCCTGGCCCTTTTGCCGGAAGTGTCGGCCTTGTTCGAACAGTTGCGCGCCGAGAGCGAGCGGGTGGTCAAAGCCACCATCACCTCCGCCACCGAACTCTCGGACGCCGAACTGCAGAACATCGTGCAGGCGCTGAAGAAGCGCTTCGGACGCGAGGTCGCGGTGCAGACCGCGGTCGATGCCGGGCTGATCGGCGGCGCCGTGATCGACGCCGGCGACGTGGTCATCGACGGTTCGCTGCGCAGCAAGCTGGCCCGCCTGAACGCAAGCCTCGCCCATTAATTTCATTCAACCTCTGGTTCAACCCAGATACTAGGAATTCCCATGAAGACGCTCAATCCGTCCGAAATCAGTGAACTGATCAAGAGCCGCATCGAAAAGGTCAGCCTCGCCTCCGAAGCCCGCAACGAAGGCACCGTGACCTCCGTGTCCGACGGCATCGTGCGCATCCACGGTCTGGCCGACGTGATGCAGGGTGAAATGATCGAGCTGCCGAACAGCACCTACGCGCTCGCGCTGAACCTGGAGCGCGACTCGGTCGGCGCCGTGGTGCTGGGCGACTACGAGCACCTGCTGGAAGGCAACGTGGCCAAGACCACCGGCCGCATCCTGGAAGTGCCGGTCGGTCCCGAACTGCTGGGCCGCGTGGTCAACGCGCTGGGCGAGCCGATCGACGGCAAGGGCCCGATCAACGCCTCGCTGACCGCGCCGGTGGAGAAAGTGGCTCCGGGCGTGATCTGGCGCAAGTCGGTGTCGCAGCCGGTGCAGACCGGTTACAAGTCGGTCGACGCCATGATTCCGGTCGGCCGCGGCCAGCGCGAGCTGGTGATCGGCGACCGCCAGACCGGCAAGACCGCCCTGGCCATCGACGCCATCATCAACCAGAAGGGCACCGGCGTTAAGTGCATCTACGTCGCGATCGGCCAGAAGGCCTCCTCGATCGCCAACGTCGTGCGCCGCCTGGAAGAAAACGGCGCGCTGGCCCACACCATCGTGGTCGCCGCCACCGCGTCCGAATCGGCCGCCATGCAGTACATCTCGGCCTACTCCGGCTGCACCATGGGCGAATACTTCCGCGACCGCGGCGAAGACGCGCTGATCGTGTACGACGACCTGTCCAAGCAGGCCGTGGCCTATCGCCAGATCTCGCTGCTGCTGCGCCGTCCGCCGGGCCGCGAAGCCTATCCTGGCGACGTGTTCTATCTGCACTCGCGCCTGCTGGAACGCGCCGCCCGCGTCAACGAAGAGTACGTCGAGAAGTTCACCAACGGCGCCGTCAAGGGCAAGACCGGCTCGCTGACCGCGCTGCCGATCATCGAAACCCAGGCCGGCGACGTCTCGGCGTTCGTGCCGACCAACGTGATCTCGATCACCGACGGCCAGATCTTCCTGGAAACCGACCTGTTCAACGCCGGCATCCGTCCGGCCGTGAACGCCGGCATCTCGGTGTCCCGCGTCGGCGGCGCCGCGCAGACCAACATCATGAAGAAGCTGTCGGGCGGCATCCGCATCTCGCTGGCCCAGTACCGTGAGCTGGCGGCGTTCGCGCAGTTCGCCTCGGACCTCGACGAAGCCACCCGCAAGCAGCTGGAGCGCGGCCAACGCGTGACCGAGCTGATGAAGCAGAAGCAGTACGCGCCGATGTCGATCGCGCAGATGGCGCTGTCGATCTACGCCGCCAACGAAGGCTACCTGGACGACGTGCCGCTGGCCCAGATTCTGGCGTTCGAAGCCGGCCTGCACGCGCACCTGGCCAACAACTACGGCGAGCTGGAGAAGAACATCGTGGCCACCGGCGCCTGGGACAAGGACATCGAGGCGAAGTTCAAGCAGATCGTCTCCGAGTTCAAGACCACCGGCAGCTGGTGATGCATCCGGGCGCCTCCGGGCGCCCGTAACCCCTTAGCGATAGCGAGAAAGACATGGCAGGCGGACGCGAAATCAAGACCAAGATCAAGAGCGTGCAGAACACCCGCAAGGTGACGCGCGCGCTGGAGATGGTCTCAGCCTCTAAAATCCGCAAGGCACAGGACCGCATGAAGGCATCGCGCCCGTACGCGCGCATGATGCGTCAGATCGTCGGTCACGTGGCCAAGGCGAACACCGACTACGTGCATCCGTTCATGGCCGAGCGCGCCGAGATCAAGCGCATCGGCTATGTCGTGATCTCCACCGACCGCGGCCTGTGCGGCGGCCTGAACTCGCAGATGTTCCGCCGCATCCTGGCCGACATGCGCGAATGGCAGGGCAAGGGCGTCGAGATCGACATCGTCTGCGTCGGCCAGAAGGCGTCCACCTTCTTCCGCCGCCTGAAGGTCAACATGCTCGGCTCGGTCACCCATCTGGGCGAACAGCCGCAGGTCGAGCAGCTGATCGGCGTGATCAAGGTCATGCTGGACGGCTTCGAGGCCGGCAACTTGGACCGCGTGTTCCTGTGCTACAACGACTTCATCAACACCATGAGCCAGAAGCCGGTGCAGGACCAATTGCTGCCGCTGCCGGCCAGCCAGACGCTGGACGCCAAGCACAGCTGGGATTACATCTACGAACCGGACGCGCACGGCGTGCTCGACCACGTCATCACCCGCTACATCGAGTCGCTGGTGTACCAGGCCGTGCTCGAGAACCTGGCGTCCGAACACGCCGCCCGCATGGTCGCGATGAAGTCGGCCTCCGACAACGCCACCAAGCTGATCGGCACCCTGAACCTGATCTACAACAAGGCCCGCCAGGCCGCGATCACCCAGGAAATCTCCGAGATCGTCGGCGGCGCCGCGGCGGTCTGATCGCACCCCATTCACGAATGACAGATTTGACTTTTTGAGGATAACCCTATGAGCCAAGGCAAGATCGTCCAAATCATCGGCGCTGTGGTCGACGTCGAGTTCAACCGCAACGAAGTGCCCAAGGTGTACGACGCCTTGAAGGTCGACAACACCGAGATCACCCTGGAAGTCCAGCAGCAGCTGGGCGACGGCGTGGTGCGCTGCATCGCGCTCGGTTCGACCGACGGCCTGAAGCGCAATCTGGTCGCCACCAACACCGGCCGCGCCATCGCGGTGCCGGTCGGCACCGGCACTCTGGGTCGCATCATGGACGTGCTCGGCACCCCGATCGACGAAGCCGGTCCGGTGCAGGCGTCCGACCATTGGGAAATCCACCGCGCGGCCCCGTCGTACGAAGAGCAGAGCTCGGCCAACGAACTGCTGGAGACCGGCATCAAGGTGATCGACCTGATGTGCCCGTTCGCCAAGGGCGGCAAGGTCGGCCTGTTCGGCGGCGCCGGCGTCGGCAAGACCGTGAACATGATGGAACTGATCAACAACATCGCCAAGCAGCACTCGGGCCTGTCGGTGTTCGCCGGCGTGGGCGAACGCACCCGCGAAGGCAACGACTTCTACCACGAGATGAAGGACTCCAACGTCCTCGACAAAGTGGCGATGGTGTACGGCCAGATGAACGAGCCGCCGGGCAACCGCCTGCGCGTGGCGCTGACCGGCCTGACCATGGCCGAATACTTCCGCGACGACAAGGATCCGGCCACCGGCAAGGGCCGCGACGTGCTGCTGTTCGTCGACAACATCTACCGCTACACCCTGGCCGGCACCGAAGTGTCCGCGCTGCTGGGCCGCATGCCGTCGGCGGTGGGCTACCAGCCGACCCTGGCCGAGGAAATGGGCGTCCTGCAGGAGCGCATCACCTCGACCAAGACCGGCTCGATCACCTCGATCCAGGCCGTGTACGTGCCCGCGGACGACCTGACCGACCCGTCGCCGGCCACCACCTTCGCCCACTTGGACGCCACCGTGGTGCTGTCGCGCAACATCGCCTCGCTCGGTATCTACCCGGCGGTCGACCCGCTGGACTCGACCTCGCGCCAGCTGGACCCGAACGTGATCGGCACCGAGCACTACGAGACCGCCCGCCGCGTGCAGGCCACCCTGCAGAAGTACAAGGAACTGAAGGACATCATCGCCATCCTGGGCATGGACGAACTGTCGGAAGAAGACAAGCAGGCCGTGTCGCGCGCCCGCAAGATCGAGCGCTTCTTCTCGCAGCCGTTCCACGTGGCGGAAGTGTTCACCGGTTCGCCGGGCAAGTACGTCAGCCTGAAGGAAACCATCCGCGGCTTCAAGATGATCTGCGACGGCGAGTGCGACGACCTGCCGGAACAGGCCTTCTACATGGTCGGCGGCATCGACGAAGCCATCGAGAAAGCCAAGAAACTGAGCGCCGCCGCCTGATCCCGGAGCAGACATGACTAGCATTCGTTGTGACATCGTCAGTGCCGAAAACGAGCTGTTCAGCGGCTCGGTGCGGATGGTGGTGGTCACCGGTGAGATGGGCGAGCTCGGCATCGCGCCGCAGCACGCCCCGCTGATCACCCGCATCAAGCCCGGCTACGTCCGGGTGACGCTGGAAAACGGCGAGAACCAGGAGTTCTACGTGTCCGGCGGCATCCTCGAGGTCCAGCCGCAGCTGGTCTCGGTGCTGGCCGACACCGCCGTGCGCGCCGCCGATCTGGACGAAGCCAAGGCCAAGCTGGCCAAGGAAGAGGCCGAACGCGTGCTGGCCAACCGCTCCGAGGCGATGGAGATCGCCGAGGCCCAGGCCAGACTGGCCGAGGCCATGGCGCAGCTGCAGGCGCTGGAGCGGCTCCGCAAGAACCTCAAGCACTGATACCGAAAAGCCGGCGCAAGCCGGCTTTTTTGTCGGACTTTTTCGGGTATCCAGCCGCCGGCCGCTCGGGCATAATAATCCGGAAACGGAGACCGCATGAGCAAACCCCTACACGTCGTGATCCTGGCCGCCGGCGAAGGCAAGCGGATGAAGTCCACGCGCCCGAAGGTGTTGCAGCGCATCGCCGGCCGGCCGATGCTCGGTCATGTCATCGAGCGCGCCCGAGGCTTGGGCGCCGCCGGCATCCACGTGGTGTACGGCCACGGTGGCGCGCAAGTGCGCGCCGAATTCGCCGACCAGGCGGATCTGCACT
Organism: Arenimonas maotaiensis; assembly: GCF_014638745.1. Lineage (GTDB taxonomy): Bacteria > Pseudomonadota > Gammaproteobacteria > Xanthomonadales > Xanthomonadaceae > Arenimonas > Arenimonas maotaiensis. The sequence goes on along the minus strand of NZ_BMFO01000006.1, from coordinate 27,544 downwards.
GGGCCGAACAGGCGCAGCAGTTCGGCACCGGCCATGCCGTGCAGCAGGCCATGCCCGGCGTTCCGGATGATGCCCGGGTGCTGGTGCTGTACGCCGACGTGCCGTTGATCACCGAAGCGACCCTGCACCACCTGTTGGCGGCCGCCGGCGAGGGCACCGCGGTGCTGACCGAAACTCTCGACGATCCGACCGGCTACGGCCGCGTGCTGACCGATGCCGCCGGCCGCGTACAGGCCATCGTTGAACAGAAGGACGCCGACGAGGCCCAGCGCGCGGTGACGCGCATCAACACCGGCGTGGTCTGCGCCGCCGCCGCCGACCTGCGCCGCTGGTTGGCCGGGCTGGGCAACGACAATGCCCAGGGCGAGTATTACCTGACCGACATCTTCGCCATGGCCGCGGCCGAAGGCCGGCCGGCGATGGCCGCCGGCTGCCTGAGCCGGGGCGAAGCCGACGGCGCCAACGACCCGCTGCAACTGGCCGCGCTCGAGCGCCGCTTCCAGCGCCGCCAGGCCGAGGCGCTGATGCGCGAGGGCGTGCGTCTGGCCGATCCGGCGCGGCTGGATGTGCGCGGTACGGTCAGCGTCGGCACGGATGTCGAAATCGACGTCGACGTGGTGCTGGAGGGCCGCGTGGTGCTGCATGACGGCGTGCGCATCGGTCCGTTCTGCCGGCTGAAGGACGTCGAGCTCGGCGCCGGCACGGTGGTGCACGCGCATTGCGACATGGACGGCGTCGCCGCCGGAGCCGGCTGCACGCTCGGCCCGTTCGCGCGTCTGCGGCCGGGCACCGAACTGGCCGAGGGCGTGCATATCGGCAATTTCGTGGAAGCCAAGAAAGCGCGCCTGGGCAAGGGTTCGAAAGCCAACCACCTGAGCTACCTGGGCGACGCCGTGCTCGGCGCCAAGGTCAACGTCGGCGCCGGCACCATCACCTGCAACTACGACGGCGTCAACAAATCGACGACCGAGATCGGCGACGGCGCCTTCATCGGCTCCAACTCCTCGCTGGTCGCGCCGCTGCGCATCGGCGCCGGCGCCACCATCGGCGCCGGTTCGGTCATCACCAAGGACGCCCCGGCCGACGCGCTGACGGTGGCGCGCGGCAAACAACTCACCCTGAGCGGCTGGCAGCGGCCGGTCAAGAAAACGGATTAACGGAAAGGATCTTCTATGTGCGGTATCGTCGGCGCCGTGGCGCAGCGTGATGTGGTGCATTTCCTGGTCGACGGCCTGAAGCGCCTCGAATACCGGGGCTACGACTCGGCCGGCATCGCCGTGCTCGCGGACGAAATCCGGCGCGTGCGCCGCACCGGCCGCGTGGCCGAAATGGAAGCCGCGGCCGCGGCCGAGTCGCTGACCGGCCACGTCGGCATCGGCCACACCCGCTGGGCCACGCACGGCGGCGTCACCGAGAGCAACGCGCACCCGCACATCAGCTCCGGCGAGCTGGCTCTGGTGCACAACGGCATCATCGAGAACCACGAAGCCCAGCGCGAACGCCTGCGCGGCCTGGGCTACCGGTTCGAATCGCAGACCGACACCGAGGTCATCGCGCACCTGATCCGCCATTATTACGACGACAGCCACGACCTGCTGTCCGCCACCCAACGCGCGGTCAAGGAACTGGAAGGCGCCTACGCCATCGCCGTCATCCACAAGGCCGAACCCGGCCGGCTGATCGCGGCGCGCATGGGCTGTCCGTTGCTGGTCGGCCTGGGCGGCGGCGAGAACTTCATCGCCTCCGACGTCTCGGCCGTGCTGTCGGCCACCCGTGACGTGATCTTCCTGGAGGAGGGCGATGTCGCCGACGTGTCGCTGGCCGGCGTGCAGGTGTACGACGCCGACGGCGCCGAGGTCGAACGCGCCGTGCACCGTTCCGACGTCTCGCTGGCCTCGATGGAGCTCGGACCGTACAGCCATTTCATGCAGAAGGAGATCCACGAGCAGCCGCGGGCCCTGGCCGACACCATCGAGCCGGTGATGATCGACGGCTTCTCGCCGGCCCTGTTCGGCCCCGACGCCGCCGGTCTGTTGGCCGACGTGCGTTCGGTGCAGATCCTGGCCTGCGGCACCAGCTACTATGCCGGTCTGACCGCGCGTTACTGGGTCGAGGCCATCGCCGGCCTGCCGTGCAGCGTCGAGATCGCCAGCGAATACCGCTACCGCGACGCCGTGGCCGACCCCAAGCAGCTGATCGTCACCATCTCGCAGTCCGGCGAGACGCTGGACACCATGGAGGCGCTGAAGTACGCCAAGTCGCTCGGCCAGGACAAGACCCTGTCGATCTGCAACGTGCCGGAAAGCGCCATTCCGCGCGCCAGCCGCATGGTGTTCTACACCCGCGCCGGCGCCGAGATCGGCGTGGCGTCCACCAAAGCGTTCACCACCCAGCTGATCGCCCTGTTCGCGCTGACCGGCACCCTGGCCAAGCTCAACGGCCGCCTGGACACCGAGAAGGAAGCCGCCATGCTGCAGGACCTGCGTCTGCTGCCAGGCAGCGTGCAGGCGGCGCTGAACCTGGAGCCGCAGGTCACCGCCTGGGCCAATCTGTTCGCGCCCAAGCAGCACGCACTGTTCCTCGGCCGCGGCCTGCATTACCCGATCGCGCTGGAAGGCGCGCTCAAGCTCAAGGAGATCTCCTATATCCACGCAGAGGCCTATCCGGCCGGCGAGCTCAAGCACGGCCCGCTGGCGCTGGTCGACGAAGCCATGCCGGTGGTGGTGATCGCGCCGAACGACGCGTTGCTGGAGAAGGTGAAATCCAACATCCAGGAAGTGCGCGCGCGCGGCGGCGAGATGTTCGTGTTCGCCGACGCCGACAGCCACTTCAGCGAATCCGAAGGCGTGCACGTGATCCGCACGCCGCGCCATGTCGGCCTGCTCAGCCCGGTGGTGCACGCCATTCCGGTGCAGATCCTGGCCTACCACGCCGCGCTGGCCAAGGGCACCGACGTCGACAAGCCGCGCAACCTGGCCAAGTCGGTGACGGTGGAGTGATGCGCCGGCGTAGCCAGCCACGCGGCTGACCGTCCGGACGGGCGCATGAAGGCGGGTAAAGTCATCGGCCTCGGTCTGAACAAGACCGGCACCACCACCTTGGCCCGTTGCCTCGCGATCCTAGGTTATCAGCGGCCGCTGTCCTGTCGGCCGGACCTGCTGGCCGCATACCGACGCGGGCAGATCGAGCCGGTGCTGGACGCGATCGAAGACTGCGGCTACTGCGAGGATTGGCCGTATCCGCTGATGTACCGCGAGATCTTCGAGCGCTTCGGCGACCGTGCGCGGTATGTGCTGACGCGGCGCCGGGACGCCGGCCGTTGGCTCGACAGCCTGAAGCGCCACGCGTTGCGGACGAATCCGGACCGGAATTGCCGGCGCTTGGCGTATGGTTACGATTATCCGCATGGCGCGGAGGCGCATCATCTGCGCCTCTACGAACAACACAACCGCGAGGTCGTCGAGTTCTTCGAGCGGCGCGGCGCCCGGCATCTGCTGTTGGAGGTGTCGTGGGACGCCGACGACGGCTGGCAGGCGCTGTGCGGCTTCCTCGGCGAGCCGATTCCGGATGCGGCGTTTCCGCACGAGAACAAAGGGGAAGTGCCGATTCCGGCCCATATCGAGGCGGAAAACCGGCGTCGGATCGCGCTTCAGCTCGAGCGGCTGGCTCCCGCTGACAAATGAGCGTCTTGACTGGATAGGTCTGCTGGTCTTGAGGTTGTATTTTATTTCCATTATTATGGAAATATGGAAATGAATGATGCGGTTACCCAGCTTTCAGCCCTTGGCAATGCATCCCGCTTGGCGATTTTTCGCCTGTTGGTGCAGGCCGGGCCGGATGGCCTGAGCGCCGGGTTGATTGCCGAGCGCCTGCAACTGGCACCGGCCACACTTTCATTCCATCTGGCCAACCTGAGCCGAGCAAGTCTGCTCCGTAGCCGTCAGGAAAGTCGCTACATCCATTACGCCGTGGATTTCATGGCCGTAGATGCGCTGGTGGCGTATCTGGTTGAGGACTGCTGTCAAGGCGCGGATTGCCTCCCTGCGACGGCTGCCGCCCGCGAAAAGATCTGCATCGATCGAGCGGTCTCCACAGATCCCGCCAAATGCGCCATAAGGTCGAAATGATGGGAGTATTCGAGCGTTATCTCAGCCTTTGGGTCGCGTTGGCCATTGTGGCGGGTGTGGTGTTGGGCAAGGCGGCGCCGGATTTGTTTTCGGCCATCGCCGAATTCGAACATGCGCATGTAAATTTCGCAGTGGCCGCCCTGATCTGGTTCATGATCTATCCGATGATGGTGCAGATCGAGTTTTCCAGCCTGACGCAAGTCAGGAAAAATCCGAATGGATTGTGGCTGACGCTTGCGGTCAACTGGCTGGTGAAGCCGTTCAGCATGGCTGCGTTAGGCGTACTGTTCTTCAAGTACGTGTTCGCCGGTCTGGTCGATCCGGCATCGGCTTCGGAATACATCGCGGGCATGATTCTGCTTGGCGTGGCGCCCTGCACCGCGATGGTGTTCGTCTGGAGTCAGTTGGTGAAGGGCGATCTCAACTACACCCTGGTTCAGGTGTCGCTTAACGACATCATCATGGTGTTCGCGTTCGCGCCGATTGCGGCGCTTCTGCTCGGTGTCGGCGACATCGAAGTGCCGTGGGCGACGCTCCTGCTGTCGACCGTGCTATATGTCATGCTGCCGCTGGTTTCGGGCGTGCTCACGCGCTCCTGGATTTTGTCGCGCGCCGGCCATCCGGGGATGGATCGTTTCGTCGCGCGGCTGAAACCCTATTCGACTGCCGGGCTGTTGGCCACCGTGGTCCTGCTGTTCGCTTTCCAAGCCACGGCGATCCTGGATAAACCGTTCATCATCGCGCTGATCGCCGTGCCGCTTGTCATCCAGTCCTACGGCATCTTCGCCGTCACATTCCTGGCCGCACGCCGTCTGAAGCTGCCGTTTGAAATCGCCGCGCCGGCCTGTTTGATCGGAACCTCGAACTTCTTCGAACTGGCCGTCGCCGTGGCCATCACATTGTTCGGGCTGGATTCCGGAGCGGCATTGGCGACCGTGGTCGGGGTCTTGGTCGAGGTGCCGGTGATGTTGTCCTTGGTCCACATTTCCAACCGAACCCGACATTTGTTTTCCGAATCCGCATGAACGGGAGAGAACCGATGGAACAGAAATCCGCAAAAATGACGTTCGATGTCCGCTCGGTGCGCATTGACGGTCACGGTAGCCGGTCTTACTGCAAGGATGCCGAGATATTGCTCGATACCGACCTTGCCGGGCGGCGCGATGCGTTCAATCCCGCCGAGCTGCTTCTGGCGGCGCTGTCGGCCTGCATGATCAAGGGTATCGAGCGGGTCACGCCGATACTCGGTTTCCGCCTGCGCGGAATAGAGGTTCGCATTCATGGCGTCCGCCAGGACGCGCCGCCGTTGCTGGAGTCGGTTTCCTACGAGATTCTGGTCGATACCGACGAAAGCGACCATAGGCTCGAATTGCTGCACGAGAACGTGAAGAAGTATGGGACGGTGTTCAATACCGTGTCTCCCGGCACGCAGCTGAGCGGTCGGATGTCGCGCAAATAATTCGATCTCCCATTCGTCCGGGCGTCATGGGCCTGTCATATTCGCGAACTACTATGGATTTCATTTTCAGAGGATCTTTTTTATGGGAATTCGTATCGGCATCAACGGATTCGGCCGCATCGGCCGCCTGGTCATGCGCGCCGCCGCCGGCCATCCGGATATCCGCATCGTGCGCATCAACGACCCGGCCGGCGATGCCGCCACCTTGGCGCACCTGCTGAACTTCGATTCCGTGCATGGCCGCTGGCAGCGCGAGGCGCTGGCAGAAGACGATGCGCTCGTGGTGGACGGCCAGCGTACCGCGCTCAGCGGCAACAAAGCCATCGCCGATACCGACTGGTCGGACTGCGATGTGGTGATCGAAGCGTCGGGGAAAATGAAAACCAAATCCGTGCTGGAGGCTTATCTGGCGCAGGGCGTGAAGCGCGTGGTGGTCACCGCGCCGGTCAAGGAGGCCGGCGTGCTGAACGTGGTGATGGGCGTCAACGACGGCGCCTATGATCCGGCCACGCACCGCATCGTCACCGCCGCGTCCTGCACCACCAATTGCCTGGCGCCGGTGGTGAAGGTGATCCACGAATCGCTCGGCATCGTGCGCGGCTCGATCACCACCATCCACGACCTGACCAACACCCAGTCCATCCTCGACACCCCGCACAAGGACCTGCGCCGGGCGCGTGCCAGCGGCCTGAACCTGATTCCCACCACCACCGGTTCGGCCACCGCCATCACGCACATCTTTCCGGAGCTGAAGGGCAGGCTCGACGGCCACGCCGTGCGCGTGCCGCTGGCCAACGCCTCACTGACCGATTGCGTGTTCGAAACCGCGCGCGCCACCACGGTCGAGGAAGTGAACGGTTTGTTGAAAGCCGCCGCCGACGGCCCGCTCAAGGACATCCTCGGTTTCGAGATGCGGCCGCTGGTATCGAGCGATTACCGCACCGATCCGCGCTCGAGCATCGTCGACGGCCTGTCGACCTTGGTGGTCGATGGCAGTCATGTGAAGATCTACGCCTGGTACGACAACGAATGGGGCTACGCCAACCGCACGCTGGAACTGGCCTTGAAGGTCGGCCGCATGGACCGCGCGGCCTGACATGTCCTTGCGCGCGCTCGACGCCGAGGTAAAGCAATACCTGACGGTGACCGCCAACTACTGGGCGTTCACCCTGACCGATGGCGCGCTGCGCATGCTGGTAGTGCTGCACTTCCACGCGCTCGGCTACAGTCCGCTGCAGATCGCGCTGCTGTTCCTGTTCTACGAAGCGTTCGGCGTGGTCACCAACCTGTTCGGCGGTTGGCTGGGCGCGCGCTGGGGCCTGAACCGCACCATGAACGCCGGCCTGCTGCTGCAGGTGCTGGCGCTGGTCATGCTGCTGGTGCCGGCGGCGCTGCTCACCGTGCCATGGGTGATGGCGGCGCAGGCCATGTCCGGCGTCGCCAAGGACCTGAACAAGATGAGCGCCAAGAGCGGCCTGAAGTTCCTGGGCGCCGGCCATGCGCAGGAGCGGCTGTACCGCTGGGTGGCGCTGCTGACCGGCTCCAAGAACGCGCTCAAAGGCGTCGGCTTTTTCCTCGGCGGCCTGTTGCTGAGCCTGCTCGGTTTTTCCGGCGCGGTCGCGGCCATGGCCGGCGCCCTGTTGCTGGTCTGGCTCGCCAGCCTGGTGCTGCTGCGCCGTGATTTCGGCAAAGCCAAGTCCACGCCGAAGTTCACCGAGCTGCTGTCGGGCAGCCGCGCCGTCAATATCCTGTCGGCCGCGCGTCTGTTCCTGTTCGGCGCCCGCGATGTCTGGTTCGTGGTCGCGCTGCCGGTGTTCCTCGGTACGCAGTTGGGCTGGAGCCATTGGCAGGTCGGTGGCTTCCTCGCCTTGTGGGTGATCGGCTACGGCATCGTGCAGTCGCTGGCGCCCTCGATTACCGGCCGGCAAGGCGCGCCGGTGCCCGACGGCCGCACTGCCCTGCGCTGGGCTTTGCCCTTGGCGGCGGTGCCGGCGCTGATGGCCGTGCTGCTCGCGCGCGGCATCGCGCCTGCGCCGGTGGTGGTGGCCGGATTGGCGCTGTTCGGCGTCTTGTTCGCGGTCAACTCCACCCTGCACAGCTATCTCATCCTCGGCTATGCGCGCGAGGACGGCGCGTCCTTGGACGTCGGCTTCTACTACATGGCCAATGCCTTGGGCCGACTGCTGGGCACCGTGCTGTCCGGTTGGGTCTACCAAGCGCATGGCTTGACGGCCTGCTTGTGGGTCTCGGCCGGCTTGTTGTTGGCGGCGGCCCTTATCTCGCGGGCGCTTCCGCGGCATAATGACGGCTCCGCATAACAGGATTCCCGCCATGCGCATCTGCGTCTACGCCGCTTCCAGCGCGCAAATCCATCCCGAATTCCTGACCGCGGCACATGCGCTCGGCGAGCGTATCGCGCAGGCCGGCCACAGTCTGGTGTACGGCGGCGGTTCCACCGGCCTGATGGGCGCGGTCGCCGACGGCGCATTGAAGCACGGCGGCGAGGTCATCGGCATCCTGCCCAAGTTCATGGCCGACCTGGAGTGGGGCCATCCGGGCCTGACCGAACTGCAGCTGGTGGAGGACATGCGCGAACGCAAGCACCGCCTGCTGACCGATTCCGACGCGGTGGTGGCTCTGCCCGGCGGCTGCGGCACCTTGGAAGAGCTGTTCGAAGCCATCACGCTCAAGCGCCTCGGCATCTATTTCAACCCGATCGTGTTGCTCAACACGCGCGGCTACTACACCGCGCTACAGACCTTCATGCGCCAGGTCATCGACGAGAAGTTCATGAACGCCGAGCACATCGCGATGTGGTCGCTGGTCGATGCGGTGGAGTCGGTGCTGCCGGAAATCGCGGCCACGCCGCGCTGGCGCGAAGACGCGCGCGATTACGCCGTGGTGCGCTGAACCGGAGTCAATCGCTGCCGGCGCAGAACAGCCCGGCGATGCGTTCGAACGCGGCCTGGTCGACGGCGTCGAAGCGGTCCAGCACCGGGCTGTCGATGTCGAGCACGCCGATGACTTCGCCGTCCTTGATCAACGGCACCACCAGTTCCGATTGCGAGGCCGAATCGCAGGCGATGTGGCCGGGGAAGGCATGCACGTCCGGCACCAATTGGGTTTCGCGGCTGGCCGCGGCGGTACCGCAGACGCCCTTGCCGAGCGCGATGCGCACGCAGGCCGGCAGGCCCTGGAACGGACCGACCACCAGCTCGCCGTCTTGCATGAAATAGAAGCCCAGCCAGTTGATGTCGGGCAGGCTGTTGAACAGTAGCGCGCTCAGGTTGGCGGCGTTGGCCACGCGGTGGCGTTCGCCGTGCAGCAGGGCCTGGCACTGGGCGATGAGTTGTTGGTATTGCTCGGCTTTGTCGCCGGAAAGCGGACTGGCGGTGAACATGGCGGTTTCCTCTTGCGTACGGTATTTTAGGCCATTATGGAATCCATCGATGTGAAATCCCTGCCGTCGGGCGGCCTGTTCGTAACCGGCACCGACACCGAAATCGGCAAGACCCACAGCACCGCCGCGCTGCTGCGCGCCCTGCGTGCCGTCGGCCGGCGCGTGCAGGGCATGAAGCCGGTGGCCAGCGGCTGCGAGCTGGTCGACGGCGCCTGGTGCAACGAGGACGCGCTGGCGCTGATGACCGCCGCCGGTTCGACGGCTGCCTATGCCGACGTCAATCCGTACGCCTTGCCGACGCCGACCGCGCCGCAATTGGCCGCCGCCGAAACCGGTGCGGAAATCACCCTGCCGGCCATCACCGCCGCCTATCGGCGGCTGTCGGCCGATGCCGACACCGTGCTGGTCGAGGGCGTCGGCGGTTGGCTGGCGCCGTTGAGCGACACGCTCGATCAGGCCGATCTGGTGCGCGCGCTGGATGTTCCGGTCGTGCTGGTGGTCGGCTTGCGTTTGGGCTGCATCAACCACGCGCGCTTGACCGAACGCGCGGTGTTGGCCGATGGCTGCCGGCTGATCGGTTGGCTGGGCAATGCCGTGGCGCCCGGTTTCGACACCGATGGCCGTTATTTCGAGGCCCTGCGGCGATCGCTGCGCACGCCCTGTCTCGGGCGCTTGCCGCACGCGCCGGCGTGACTCACTCGCCGCGGTAGCGGCAGCCGGAGGTGCAGGTTTCCTGCACGTGCACTTCGCTGAGCGCCGGCAGGGCCGGTTTCAGCGCGTGCCAGATCCAGCGCGCCAGATTCTCGCTGGTCGGGTTGTCCAAGCCGGGCACATCGTTCAGGTAGTGGTGGTCGAGCCGCTCGTAAATCGGCTGGAAGGCGGCCTTGATGTCGCTGAAATCCATGATCCAGCCGCTCTGCGGGCAGGGCGTGCCTTCGACCGACAGCTCGACCAGGAACGAGTGCCCGTGCAGACGCGCGCATTTGTGGCCTTCCGGCACGTTCGGCAGCCGGTGGGCGGCTTCGATGTGGAATTTTTTGTAGATTTCCATGCGGCGGCTCCTCAAGATCACGGCGATAGCATAGCATTAGCGCACTGAACCCCCGCCTGCCATGGAGAACCGGGTGATTTCCTTTCGCGAGGCCCTTGCCGCCGTGCGCGCCCATGCGCCGATGTTGCCGGTCGAAACCGTCGCCGCCGCGCAGGCCCTCGGCCGCGTGCTGGCCGAGGACGTCGTCGCGCCGGAAGACCTGCCGGGTTTCGACAATGCCGCGATGGACGGTTTCGCGCTCGGCCCTGCGCATCTGGCCTTTCCGCCGGACACGCCGATTCCGGTATCGCGCCGGCAATTCGCCGGCGACGGCCACGGGGTGATGGATGGCGGTGCCTGCCAGATCATGACCGGTGCCCGCTTGCCGCTCGGTGCGGTGGCGGTCGTGCCGATCGAGCGCGTGCAGCTGGACGGCGCCTGGGATGCGCCCGGCGGCCTGCGTATCCGTCTTGCCGAAACGGTGGCGCCGGATGCCAACATCCGCCGCGCCGGGCAGGACGTACAGGCCGGTCAGGCGGTATTGGTCGCCGGTACGCGGCTGGCGCCGAAGCATCTGCTGTTGCTGGCGGCATTGGGCATCGGTGTAGTCGTCGTGCGCGCCGTGCCGAAGGCCGCCGTGCTGTGCACCGGTTCGGAACTGCTGGCCGAGCACGAAGCGCCGCGCGACGGCCACATCCGCAACGCCAACGGTCCGTATCTGTGCGCCGCGCTCGCGGCGATGGGCGCCGAGGTCGTGCTGTACCGGGCCGTGCCTGATGCCCTCGAGGCCTACACCGACGCAGTGCGCGCGGCCGAGGCCGCCGGCGCGCACGTGATCGTCAGTACCGGCGCGGTGTCGATGGGTGTGCACGATTTCGTGCCGGCCGCGCTGCAATCGATGCGGGCCGAGACCGTGTTCCACAAGCTGGCGATGCGCCCGGGCAAGCCGACCCTGTTCGCGCTACTGCCGTCCGGGGCGCTGCTGTTCGGTTTGCCGGGCAATCCGATGTCCAGCGCCTGCGGCCTGCGATTCTTCGTGCAGACCGCGCTGCGCGCGATGCAGGGCCGGCCGCCCGAGCGCCCGCGCCATGCCGTGCTCATGCAGGCGCTCGACAAGAAGCCGGACTGGACGCTGCTGCAACGCGCCGCGCTCGCCGATGACGACGGTGTGCTGCGCGTGCAGCTCTTGCCGGATCAGGAGTCGTTCCGGATCCAGCCGTTCGTGCAGGCCGATGTCTGGGCGCTGTTGCCGCCGGATGCCGCGCATCTGCCGACCGGTAGCGTGCTGGCGGTTTATCCGATCGATGGCGCCGACTGAACTGCTCGGCGTGGTGCTGGCCGGCGGCCGTTCGCGCCGCATGGGCCGCGACAAGGCCTTGCTCGCCTTCGGCGGCGGCACGTTGCTGCAGCACCAAGTGCGGCTGTTGGAGCCGCTTTGCGTGCGCGTGGTGGTCAGCGGCGCGTATGCCGGATTCGATTGCATCGCCGATGCCCGGTCGGATGCCGGTCCGCTCGCCGGTTTGCTCGCAGCGGGCACGGTGTGGCGGGGTGCGGTGCTGGTGTTGCCGGTGGATATGCCCTTGATGAGCGCCGAGGCGCTGGCGGAACTCGCGCAGGCGGCGCAGGCGGCGTATTTCGACGGCTATCCGTTGCCGGCCTTCTTCCCGGATGCCGTGGCGCTCGCAGCGGCGGCGGAGACGCTGTTGGCAGGCGACGACCGTTCGGTGCGTGCCTTGCATCGAAAGCTGGGCAGCCGTACTCTGCCTGTGCGCGATTCGGCGGTGCTGGCCAACGCGAATACGCCTGTCGACTGGCGGCGTCTGACGTCCCCGCCATGAAAAGAGCCCCGCGCTGCGGGGCTTTTTGTCAGTGGTTCAGTGCGTAAAAGATGTGGTTGCCGATGGTGAAGCGCGGTTTCAGCCGTTGCGACCATTTCGGCGCCACATAGGTGGCATGGAAGAACAGCACGTTGTCGCGTTTGGCGGCCATGGCCTTGCGTGCGGCGACCTTGGTTTCCCGGCTGACCGGGGCGTCCAGCACGGCGTCGTTGCCTTTGTACCAAGAGAACTGCTTGCGCTGCTTGACCACGGCGCACACGGATTTGGGGTATTGCGGCGCGGCGGCGCGGTTCAGCACCACATTGCCGACCATCAGCTTGCCGGCCAGGCTTTCGCCCTTGGCTTCATGGTGGATGGCGGCTTCAAGACAACGCACTTCAGCGGGGGGTAAATCGATCACGATTCGCTCCTTGGGCTTACATGGAATTTTTCATAAGGGGGGAGGCCGGCGACAGGCGGGCTGCGCGGGAATGGCCGGGTTTTCAGGGCACTATGGGCCAAGGGGCCGGTGCCTGGGGGTGAACGGCGGTTCTGGCCGTTGCGGGAGATGGCAGTATTCTGGCCGCGCCCGGCTGAACCGAAAATGAAGCAAGAGTATTGAAACTGAACGGATTTTCACCCAATCTGGAAATCCCGGCGTAGGATTCGGTTTGATGGAATCCGTCCGCGCGCACCCAGGAGATTGATCATGAACCACGCAGTCCGCATGTCCCGTATGCTTTTTTTGGCCGTCCTTGTCGCCGTTCCGGCCGCGCATGCCGGCGAGGCCGTGATGACTTGGCGCAATCCCGAGGCGTTCACCGACATCGACTCCGGCGATGCCGCACAGAAGAGCTTCAGCAAGGGCGTCGAAAAAGCCTTCAACGCCGAACTCGGCGAGTTGTCGGAGCAGTTGCCGAAGGGCTATCGGCTGGAAATCGACTTCACCGACATCGATTTGGCCGGCGAAGTGGATCCGGTCTATCTGCGCGATTACCGCGAAATCCGCATCCTGAAAGACGTGTACTTTCCGCAGCTGTCGTTCGATTACCGTGTGCTCGACGCCGCCGGCCGGCAGGTGGCGGGTCAGCAGGGCGTGACGGTGAAGGACATGAGCTACCTCAACGGTCCCAAACTCGCCAGCTCCGGTACGGCGTTCTACTACGAGCGCCGCATGTTGCGCGAGTGGTTCGGCAAGGCGCTGTTGCCGGTCGTGAAATGACAAAAAACCCGCCGGAAGGCGGGTTTTTCGTCTGGTGGCTATGGGTGCTATCAAACAAAGCTCTGAAACACTATAAATGTGCATACTCTTTGAATTTTAATCAAAATATGCCCCCAAATATGCCCCCATGTGCTCGCTGCTGCAGGGTTTGTCGTCACCACTAAGGGCGGCTTTTGTCCAGCATTGGAAAGGACATAAGGAACAGCGTTTTTCCATTGTCAGACTCAACGGTCACACTGCCGCCATGGCTCTCGACGATGGCTTTGGTGATGGATAGCCCGAGTCCGGAGCCATCCGCTTCGGCGTGTGCCCGGGACGGATCGGCGCGGAAAAACCGATCGAACAGACGGGGCAGAACCTTGGGGTCGACTCCCTGTCCGGTGTTTTCGACCACGATCTCCGTAGAATCCGGCGATGCCGTGACTTGGACCGAAACCCGTCCGCCATCGGGCGTGTGCCGCAAGGCGTTTGACATCAGATTGCTTACCGCGCGCCGGAACATCAGGCGGTCTCCGTCGATTTCGCCATCGCCTGATGCGACCAGCGCGATTCGTTTCTCCTCGGCCACCACGTCGTAGAAATCGAACAGTGCCAGCACCTCCGGCATGGCCCAGAACCGTTCTTTGCTGGGAAGTTCGACGCCGTGTTCGGTCTTTGCAAGGAACAGCATGTCAGACACCATCCGGGCAAGGCGCTGCAGCTCCTCGACGTTGGATGCCAGGACCTCGCGGTAGTCCGAAGTGTCGCGTTCGGCCGAAAGGGTAACCTGGGTCTGGGTTAGCAGGTTTGCGATCGGCGTCCGCAACTCATGCGCTAGGTCGGACGAGAAGTCCTGGAGTTTCCGGAAATCCCGCTGCAGTCGGTCGAGCATCCGATTGAGCTCATCGGCCAGATCGGCCATTTCGACCGGTACTGACTCGACCGGCATGCGCTCGTCCAGCCTTTGTCCGCTGACCGCGGCGGCGCGCGCCTTCATGGCGCGTAGCGGAGCAAGGCCCTGGTGCGCCGCCAAAAGGCCGAGCATTCCGCTGAGCAGGGTGGCGGCGACTGCGTACAGGGACAGACTATGCCGCAGCTCGGTGATGAACTGCACGTGGTGCGACGTATCCATGGCGAGCGTGATGTTCAGTTCGGCATCCGGCGCGTAGCCGGCGGCGGCCGTGAAGCGCATTACGCGCAACCTGCTATCGGGACGTTCAGCGTGGCCGTGGCCCGCCGCGTCTCTGATGCTGTTCCGGTCCGGAAACCCCTTGGAGCGGAACAGGGGAGCGCCGTCGGGCGTCAGAATCGACACGGTCAGTCCATGATGGTGGCCTAGCGCGTCTTCCAAGCGTCGGCGGGTTGCATCGACCGATCCTGCTGTGGACAGCAGATCTTCGATAAGGTGCTTCTTATCCTGCAGCGCAGCGTGGTCCAGCTCTGCGAAATGCCTATCGGCGGCCGTGATGAACAGCCAGCCGAGACCGAGCACCACCAGTACCGCCACGGCGGTGAAGAACAGGCCCAGACGGGCGGTCAGCGGAAGCCGTCCCGGCATCTCAGCGGGCTCCACTGTCTTCGAGCACGTAACCCATGCCTCGTACCGTCTGTATCAGCTTCAGGTCCTGCCCATCGTCGATTTTGCCGCGCAACCGGCGTATGGCCACTTCGATCACGTTGGTGTCGCTGTCGAAGTTCATGTCCCACACCTGCGAGGCGATCAGGGAGCGGGGAAGCACCTCGCCTTGGCGCCGCATCAGCAACTCCAGAAGGGCGAACTCTTTAGCGGTCAGGTCGATGCGCCTGCCCGCCCGCGACACGCGCCTGCGAAGGAGATCCAGCTCCAGATCTGCAACCCGCAAGGTAGTGGATTCCGGTCCTGTCCGCCCCCTGCGCAGGATGTTCCGGACGCGCGCCAGCAGTTCGGCGAACGAAAACGGCTTGACCAGATAGTCGTCGGCGCCGAGCTCGAGCCCCCTAATGCGATCTTCGACCTGGTCGCGTGCTGTCAAGAACAGCACCGGCATCCCGAGCCCACGGCTGCGTAGTGAATGCAGCACCTCCCAGCCGTCGATTTCCGGCAGCATAACGTCAAGCACCACCAGGTCGAACGCGCCGTTAAGAGCAAGATGCAGGCCATCAGCGCCATTGCGCGCCAAATCGGTCACGAAGCCGGCCTCGGTTAGGCCCTGCCGGAGGTATTCGCCGGTCTTGGGTTCGTCCTCGATGATGAGAATTTTCACTGACGACGCCTCGTTGTTTGACCTTGTAGGGATAGTTTGCCCGTTCCCGTAGGCTACCTCGCCAAGATAACAAAAATGTAATCCGCATGTCGGATAGCCGTCAGCCTGGCCCGGGCATAATTGCTAATACAATTCTTTATCCGTTTTGGAGTCCATTCATGCGTGCATCGGCAATCTCTGGAAGATCAGCGGCATGCGCGCTACGATAATCCGTGGCGCAGCGGCCATGGTTATGTTAATGGGCTGCCTGCCGGTCTGGGCGGGAACGACGCTCGGACAGGCCTTGGATAAGGCCTGGACGCGTGCCGTACAGGCCAGGGTCGCCGAATCCCGGATGGCCGGGGCCGAGGCCAGCCGCGAAGTGGCCGAGAGCTGGTTCGCCGCACCGCCGAGCCTTGGACTGAGCGAGACCAACGATCGCTTCGACAATGGCTTAGGCTCGCGCGAACGCGAGCTGGAATTGGCGTTGCCATTATGGCTCCCGGGCCAGCGTCGTGCCGGCTCGGAATTCGCCCGCAACGACCGCGTCCACGCCCAGGCCGGATTGGTCGCTGAGCGCTTGATCCTTGCCGGCCAGCTGCGCGACAGCGTCTGGGAGCTCGCCACCACCCAAGCCACGGCGGAGATCGCCCGCGAGCGGCTTCAAGCCGCAAGGCAGCTCGAAGCAGATGTTGCACGGCGTTATTCGGCGGGCGAGCTGGCACGGACCGACCTGCTGCTGAGCAGGGAGCAGGCCTTGCTCGCCGAGCAGGAGTTGCAAGACGCGCGATTGGCTGAACTGCGTGCGCTCGAAAGCCTTCGCCGTCTGACCGGCCTAGACGGCTTGCCGGCGGAGATTAAGGAGTCTGTGTCCACCGCAGAAGTGGACGATCATCCGCGTCTCGTGCTGGCCAGGGCCGCGGTGGAAATGGCCCGGGCGAGGTTGCAGGTGAGCATCGAAGACCGGCGTGATCCGCCCGAGCTGACCTTGGCCCTGATCCGCGCCCGCGAGGATTTCGTGGCGCCGAGCCGTGATTCGGTCAAGCTGGGTGTGCGCGTGCCCTTCGGCGCCGACGTCCGCAACGCGCCGAGGCTCGCCGAGGCGAATACACGCCTGATCCAGGCCGAGGCCGAGTTGCTTCAAGCGACGGTCGAGGTCGAGAGCGGGCGGAACGAGGCCTTCAGGGCGTTGGCAGGTGCCGAGGCGGCTCTTACGGCCGCCGTGACCCGCGCAGCTCTGGCAAGTGAGCGGCTGGCCTTGCAGGAGAAGGCGTTCTCGCTGGGCGAACTGGACCTCGCCGAATTCATCCGGATCAGGGCCTCGGCTTCTGAAGCGCGGCTTGATTTGGTGCGCGCCGAAAACGCCCTAAACGCAGCCCGCGCTCGACTCAACCAATCAAAGGGAATCCTGCCGTGACAGTCCAGAATTGCCGTGTGTTCGCCTTGTCTTTCCTGTTGGCGGCGGGACTTTCCCTCAGCGCGCCGGTTGGCGCCCATGCCGGCGAGGACCATGCCGAGGAGGTCTCGGCGCCTCTGCCGCTTGAGGCCTTCGCGCCGAGGGCTTACGCCCAAAGCGAGGATTTCGAGCTGGTCGTGGTCTTGGATGTCGGCCGCCAGCCTCTGCGTCTCCTGGCGACGCTTGACCGCTTCCTGACCAATGAGCCCGTGCAGGGCGCGACCCTGGAAATCGAGTTCAACGGCACTACACAAGCCGCCAAGGAAGTGAGTCCCGGAGTCTATGCGGTGGAGTCGCCGGTCTTGGCCGGATTACCGCCTGGATCGGAGCTGGCGCTGACGGTATCGGTCGAGACGACCGAAACCGGCGACCTGCTCTCCACGAGCCTTCGCATGCCGGCCACGACTTCTACGCAGGGCGCGCACGGAATTCATTGGTATGAATACGTATTGTGGGCCGCGGCGGTCGCGGCCGTTTTTGCGGCTCTGGCCTTTTTAGTGCGCCGGCGCCAGCAGATGAGGGGAACGCGATAATGAACAGGAAATATCAGGCGCTGGTCGTGCTACTGCTTATCGGCGCCGGTGCCGTGAAAGTCCTTGCGCACGGCGACGAGGATCATTCAGAGCCGACGCACGAGGCCACCGACAAGCCGGTTTCCGCCGCCATCGGGATCGGGCAAGAGGCGCCGCGGCGCCTGGCCGACGGCAGTCTGTTCGTGCCCAAGTCTGTCCAACGACGGCTTGGCATCCGCACCGTGCCGGCGGAAAACGCCCTGTTAGCGGCCGGCGAAGAGCTGAACGGCACGGTCGTGGCCGATCCGGAAACCGGCGGGCGCGTGCAGGCGCCGTTCGCCGGAAGCATCCATCCGGGTCCGAAAGGCATGCCGGTCGGTGGCCGCCGCGTGGTCAAGGGCGAGATACTGGCCTATATCAGACCGGTGGCCAGCGCCATCGAATTGGGCAACCAGCGGTCGCAGATCGCGGAATTGGATGCGCAGTTGGCCATTGCCGAGCGCAGGGTCGAACGCTATCTACAGCTCGCCGGTTCGGTGCCGCAAAAGGAGATCGACGCCGCCCGGATCGAGCGCGATGCCTTACGCCGCCGCCGCGGCGTCATCGCCGCCAGCGTGGACGGCGCGTTGCCCTTGCGCGCGCCTGCTGCCGGCGTGCTAAGCACGGCAAGGCTTCTCGCGGCCGGACATATTGTCGACGGGCGAGAGGTGCTTTTCGACATCATCGATCCGGCCCGCCTCGCTGTCGAGGCCCTGTCCTATGACCCCTCCATGGCGGACGCCATCCGCTCCGCCACCGCACAGGCAGGGGGCGGCACATTGACCTTGCGTTTCATCGGTGGCGGTCTGCAGCTCCGCGACCAGGCGTTGCCGTTGCTGTTCCGTATCACCCGATCCGACGCTGCGTTGGCCGTCGGCCAACCGGTTAAGGTCGTAGTGCGCACCCAGCGCGGAATCCGAGGCGCGGCCGTGCCCTTGCGCGCATTCACCCGCCTGTCCAGCGGGGAAACCGCCGTGTGGGTGCATGCTGAACCTGAGCGCTTCGTCGCCCGCAGCGTGCGAATCCGGCCTTTGGACGCCGCAAACGCCGCCGTGGTCGATGGCTTGCATGACGGCGACCGCGTTGTCACCGACGGCTCCAGTCTGCTTTCCCAGGTGCGCTGAGATGGAAATCCCGCAAGGCAACCCGCGCATGCCATCGCCCCTCGCACCGCCCGCCTGCGCGCGGAGCATCGATTATGTTTGATTACTTCATCCAAGCCAGCCTGAGGCAGCGTCTGCTGGTGCTTGGGGTGTCGCTGCTGCTGATGGTCTATGGTGCCTTCACCCTGCGCGGCATGCCGGTCGACGTGTTTCCCGACCTAAACAAGCCGACCGTGACCCTGTTGACCGAGGCCGGTGGCATGGCGCCGGAGGAAGTCGAGCAGCTGGTCACGTTCCCGATCGAGTCGGGCATGAACGGGATGCCCGGAGTCAGCCGCGTGCGTTCGGTATCGGGCGTCGGCCTGTCGATTGTCTACATCGAATTCGACTGGGGTTCGGACGTCTACCGCAACCGTCAGCAAGTCGCCGAACGCTTGAACTTGGTGCAGGACCAGCTGCCGTCCGGCGTGGTTCCCCAAATGGGGCCGATATCCTCAATCATGGGCGAGATTTTGCTCATTGCTTTGCCGGTGGACGACCGCTCGGGCGATACGGCCGACGCTGCCGCGACGGGCCCGATGGCGGCGCGCGAGTACGCCGATTGGGTGATGCGGCCTCGGTTGCTGACCATCCCCGGTGTGGCGCAAGTGATTCCGATTGGCGGCGAAGTCCGCCAATATCGCGTCGAGCCGGATCCTTCCCGGATGCAGGACCTGGGCGTCGACCGCGACACTGTGCTCGATGCATTACGGGATTTCGGAGCCAATACCAGCGGCGGATTCCTCGAAGCGCAGGGTCGCGAATTTGTGATCCGCGCGGTCGGGCGCACAAGCCGCATCGAGGATCTTCGCGACCTGGTGGTCAGCGCGGCCGACGGCCGGACGGTGCTGCTGAGGCAGGTCGCGGAGGTCAAGGTGGTGCCGGCGGTCAAGCGCGGCGACGGCAGCTATCTGGGCAAGTCGGCGGTCATCCTGTCGGTCCAGAAGCAGCCAGCGGCCGACAGCGTCGCGCTCACCCGCGAGGTTGAGAAGGCCGTCGCCGAACTGGCCAAGTCCCGGCCGGCGGGAATCGCGGAGCCGGCCTTCCTGTTCAAGCAGGCTGACTTCATCGAAAGATCGGTATCCAACGTCGAGGAGGCGCTGCGCGACGGCGCGATCATGGTCGCCGTCGTGCTGTTCCTGTTCCTGGTCAATTTCCGGACCACCGCCATTTCGCTGATCGCCATTCCGGTCTCGATTCTGGCTGCGGGGCTGGCGTTCCACTTCCTCGGCCTGTCGATTAACACCATGACGCTGGGCGGCTTGGCCATAGCCATTGGCGAGCTCGTGGACGACGCGGTGGTCGATGTTGAGAACGTGCTGCGCAGGCTCAAGGAGAACCGTCTGAGGTCGTCGCCACTCCCGGCCTTGACAGTGATCGCGGCCGCGTCGCGCGAGGTGCGCACCGGCGTGGTCTACGCGACGATGATCGTCGTCCTGGTTTTCGTTCCGCTTTTTGCGTTACCGGGTATCGAGGGCAGGCTGTTCACTCCGCTGGGCATCGCTTATGTCGTGTCGATCCTGGCGAGCATGTTCGTCGCAGTCACCCTGACTCCGGTACTTTGCTATTACCTGCTGCCCCGTATGCAGCGGCTGCATGCCGGCGACAGCCGCCTGGTGGTCCTGCTCAAGCGCTGGCAGGCATATGTTCTGGAATGGTCCTTCCCGCGCGCCCGCCTCCTGCTCGGCGCCGCATTGGCCGCGGTTCTGCTGGTTGCGGCAAGCGTCCCGCTATTTCCGCGATCGTTCATGCCGCCGTTCAACGAGGGTACGCTCACGGTCAATGTCGTGCTCAATCCGGGCACGTCGCTTTCGGAATCAAACCGGATCGGAACCTTGGCCGAAGAGCTGGTGATGGAGGTTCCCGAGGTCACGCAGGTGGGGCGTCGCACAGGCCGCGCCGAGCTGGATGAACATGCCGAAGGGGTGCATTACACTGAGATGGATGTCGACCTCAAAGCCTCGGACCGGAGTCGTGACGAGGTCATCTCCGACATCCGCGACCGGCTCAAGCAGCTGCCGGCCACGTCAAGCGTCGGGCAACCGATTTCGCACCGCCTCGACCATCTACTCTCCGGCGTGCGCGCGCAAATCGCCTTGAAGGTCTATGGCGACGACTTGGATACGCTGCGTACGGTCGCCAATGACCTGCGGGATCGCCTGGCCAACATCCCCGGCATCACCGACCTGCAGATCGAGAAGCAGGTACTCATCCCGCAGGTTAAGATCCGTCTCGATTATGCAGAGGCGGCGCGTTACGGCGTATCGCCCGGAGCGCTGCTGCGCAGCTTGGAGCAGATGATCGAGGGCGAGAAAATCACCCAAGTCATCGAGGGCAGCCGCCGATTCGACCTACTGGTCCGGTTGCCCGACGGCGCGCGTGGACCGCAGGCTTTGGCGGACCTGCTGGTCGAGACGCCGAACGGGTCCGTGCCACTGTCCAAGATCGCCGTGGTGGAGGAGGGCGATGGCCCCAACCAGGTTTCCCGGGAGAACTCCCGCCGGCGCATCGTGGTGTCGGCGAACACTGACGGGCGCGACATGTCGCAGGTGGTCGCCGACATTCGTGCCGTACTAGCGGCCAAGCCCCTGCCACAAGGATACTTCACGGCGCTGGAAGGTCAGTTCCAGGCCCAGGAGAAGGCCGCCCGCCTCATCGGGCTGCTGGCGCTCGCGTCCCTCGCCATGATCTTCATGGTGCTGTACAGCCGCTACCGCTCGACCAGGCTTTCGCTCATCATCATGGGCAATATCCCGTTGGCGCTGATTGGCAGCGTAGTCGCGCTCTGGGTGTCCGGGCAGCCGTTGTCCGTGGCTGCGCTGGTGGGTTTCATCACACTTACCGGCATCGCGACCCGCAACGGCATCCTCAAGATCAGCCACTACATCAACCTGTGCGCCTTCGAGGGCGAGTCCTTCGGGCGCCAGATGATCATGCGCGGATCCCTCGAGCGTCTGACCCCGGTGCTGATGACGGCGTTGGTGGCAGCTTTCGCGCTGTTACCCCTGCTTCTTTCCGCGGATGCGCCCGGCAAGGAAGTGCTGCACCCGGTAGCCGTGGTCATCTTCGGCGGTCTGGTGAGCTCGACGCTGCTCGATACCGTGCTCACGCCGCTGATGTTCTGGCTCTGGGGCGAAAAGCCCCTCCAGCGCCTCCTTGCCGAAAAAGGCGAGGAAAATTTCTGATCCGATGAACTCGTCCAACCACCAGGAGTCCGTTATGAAGCCCACCCCCGCATTGGCCGCGATCGCCGCCCTCTCCTTGTTGTTCGCCGGCGGCATGGCCGCCGCCCACGACGACAAGTTCCTGGATACGCAGAAAGCGCCCCATGGCGGCCAGCTGCGCATGGCCGGAGCCTACCATCTGGAGCTGGTCGTCGCCGGCAATAGTCCGCAGGCCAAGGACAATCCAGTGACTGTCTACGTCACCGACCACGCCGGGACCGCCGTTCCCGTCGCCGGCGCCAAGGGCACGGTGACGATACTCGCAGGGAAGACCAAGACCGCCATCACGCTGTCGCCGGCCGGCGGCAACGCGCTCAAAGGCTCAGGCCGCTATGCGTCCGTTTCCGACATGAAGGCTGTTGTCGCGTTGACTCTGCTCGGCAAAGCCCCCGTGCAGGCGCGATTCACTCCGCTGAACAAGGCCAAAGCCGTCGTGGATGACGGACATGAAGGGCATTCCGGCCATTGAGGCCACAGCCGTTCATTCCAACCACCATACACAGGAGATTGCCCTCATGCCACGTATCGCGTTCCTCGTCATTTCGTTGATTATCGCAAGCGCCCGGGTATCTGCACATGACGGTCCACGTCCAGCCGCCGATACCGACCTGCATATTGCCCCCGATGCGGTTGCGGCCGTCCAGGTGCTCGAACGCTTTTCAACGGCACTGGCCGAGGGCGATGTCGCATCCGCCGCGGAGTTTCTTGCGCCGGATGTCCTGATTCTGGAGAGCGGCGGCGCCGAACACAGCCGGCAGGAGTATCTTTCAGGACATGCCCGGCATGACGCAGAATTCCTCAAATCGGCAGGTGTCACCTTGAAATGGCGCAAGGCATCGGCATCAGGGGGATTGGTCTGGGTCGGAAGCGAGAGCGAAATCCGCACCGAGCGGAATGGCAAGCCGTTGCTCATCCACTCCACGGAATCGGCGATCCTCAGCAACACCGCTGACGGATGGCGTATCGTGCATCTGCACTGGTCTTCAAAGTCGGACCGCTGATATGGGCGGCTGCGTAATCTTTGCGCCTTGAAGTGGATGGCCCCTGGCGCCGGCGCTATACTCAAGCCGTCCGCTATCACGACGATCCGAACACGCTGGAGCAGATATGGCGATCGAACGACACACTTCGCGGGATGACGTAATCAGCGACGGATCGCTCGATCCGGTATGCGGTATGTCCGTTTCTCCGGACTCACCACATAGTCTCCAGTACGGCGGCCAGACGTTCCGTTTCTGCAGCGGCAAATGCCTGTCCAAGTTCGCGGCTGAGCCTGCGCGATACGGTGCTCTTGCAGCCGGGACGGGGGACGGGCATCCAGCACACAGGCACCACCAGTCTTCGCCGCGCCAGGATTCCTCGTCCGCTGCGGCGGTATCGGAGGCGGTGCCAGATGGAGCGGTCTATACCTGTCCTATGCACCCTGAAGTCCGCCAGGCCGGTCCCGGCATCTGCCCCAAGTGCGGCATGACGCTGGAACCGGTCATCCCGGAGTTGGGAGACGACGCCGATCCGGAGTACCTCGATTTCCGGCGGCGTTTTTGGTGGACCTTGCCCTTGACAGTTTCGGTGACGGTCCTCGCCATGTCAGGCCACCGGCTTGCCTGGTTCGACATGGCGGTGCAGAGCTGGATCGAACTGCTGCTGTCCGTGCCCATCGTGCTATGGGCCGGTTGGCCGTTCTTCGTGCGCGCCTGGCGGTCTGTGGCCGGCCGGAGCCCCAACATGTGGACGCTGATCGCTTTGGGTACCGGGTCTGCATTCGCCTACAGCGTCGCCGCCACCGTCGCGCCGCAGGTCTTCCCCGATGCGTTCCGCTCGATGGGGCGGGTGTCGGTCTACTACGAGGCGACCGCGGTCATCATCTCCCTGACCCTGCTCGGTCAGCTATTGGAACTCAAGGCCCGCTCGCAGACCTCGGCGGCCATCAAGTCCCTGCTTGGTCTGGCGCCGAAGACGGCGCGACGCATCCGTGGGGACGGCACCGAAGAGGATGTGCCCCTGACCCATGTGCACGTCGGCGATCTGCTGCGCGTGAGGCCCGGAGAGAAGGTGCCCGTGGACGGGGTGGTCACCGAGGGGGGTAGCGCGGTGGACGAGTCGATGCTGACCGGCGAGCCGTTGCCGGTCAGCAAGCGGGTCGGCGACCGGGTGATTGGCGCGACGCTCAACACGCATGGCGCGATGGTCATGCGCTCCGAGCGCGTCGGTTCCGCCACCATGCTGTCCCAGATCGTGCAGATGGTGGCGCAGGCGCAGCGCTCGAAGGCGCCGATGCAGCGTATGGCTGATTGGGTTGCAGGTTATTTCGTGCTGGCGGTCGTCTTCGTCGCCCTGGCGACGTTCTTTGGATGGGGGCTTTTCGGTCCCGAGCCCCGTTGGGTGTATGGCCTGATCAATGCCGTCGCCGTCCTCATCATCGCGTGCCCTTGCGCGCTGGGTCTCGCCACGCCGATGTCGATCATGGTCGCCACAGGCCGCGGCGCGGGTCAGGGCGTGCTGTTCCGCGACGCCGCCGCGATCGAGAACCTCCGGAAGGTCGGCACGCTGATCATCGACAAGACGGGGACCTTGACCGAGGGCCGGCCCGCGTTCGACCGCGTCGTGGCCGCGCCCGGCCGTGACGCCGACGAGGTCCTGCGCCTTGCCGCCAGTTTGGACCAGGGCAGCGAGCATCCGCTGGCCGATGCCATCGTGCGCGCGGCGCGGGAACGCGGCCTGGTGCTCGATACGCCGGACGATTTCGAATCGGCCTCCGGAATAGGCGTCCTGGGTTCGGTCGCCGGGCGCCGCCTGGCATTGGGAAACGGCGCTCTGATGCAGCAACTCGGGATTCCGCTGGATCCGCTGGCAGAGCATGCCGAGGCTCTGCGTGCTGAAGGCGCCAGCGTCATGCATCTGGCGGTCGACAACCAGCTGTTCGGCCTCCTGGCGGTTTCCGACCCCATCAAGCCGAGTACCTCCGAGGCGTTGGCAGCGCTCAGGGCGGAGGGCATCCGCATCGTCATGGCCACAGGCGACGGCTTGACTACGGCGCGCTCGGTTGGCGCCAGGCTGGGAATCGACGAAGTTTACGGGGAGGTGAAACCGGCCGACAAGCTCGATCTGGTGCGGTCGCTGCAGGAGCGGGGCGAAGTGGTCGCCATGGCCGGGGACGGCATCAATGACGCGCCGGCGTTGGCCAAGGCGGATGTCGGCATCGCCATGGGCACCGGCACCGATGTGGCGATGAACAGCGCGCAGGTCACTTTAGTCAAGGGTGATCTCCGCGGTATCGCCGTGGCAAGAGCATTGTCCGAACAGACGGTACGGAACATGAAACAGAACCTGGCGTTCGCGTTCCTTTACAACGCACTGGGCATCCCGGTCGCAGCTGGTGTGCTGTTTCCCTTCACTGGTTGGTTGCTGTCGCCTCTGATCGCCGCTTTGGCCATGAGTTTCAGTTCGGCGTCTGTAATTGCTAATGCACTTCGGCTCAGCCGCCGCTGAAAAATACAAGTTTTTCTATCTATATCGAAGCAAGAATCGATGTATTAATCATTCGATTCTTGCTTCCCTCGATTCTGTTTCAAATTTGCAAGCGATTTTGCTTTGCCTTCAGTGCTTTTTGGGCCAGTACTCATTCCCCCGTGCCATTTACAGCGTACATTCCCTGGGCAAGGCCGAGATTGACAGGGGGCTCCTGATTTCGTTTTAGCATGGCATAGACGATCTAATCCTTGACTAGACATTACCGAAGTCATACGCGCGCGCGTGGATGCGTCTATAAATTCCGGAATATCAACCGAAGTCATTGGCACTGAAGGCAAGTATGCAGATAGGCCAGAAAATTTGGCCCACTCCTCAATGACTGCGTCTAGGATTCCGCTGTAATTGTTACAAGGCGCATACAGGCTTCGTTTGGCGCCTAAAACCAACTGAGAGAAGCTGTTTGGATAGTAATCAATCCGTATTTTCTTTTTACGCCGTGAGCTCTGGGTTTCATGCCCATGACTAGTAGCCAATTTGAAACCCCCATAGATAATTCAATTCAGTGGAAGACGATTACGGTTCAGCTTGATGGTGTTCCACCACCTAGTCTTGACTTCATTAGGATTTCCGGAGTTGACTGGTCTTCAGTTGTTCTTTGACCCGATATTCCGGCACTGTGTATGGTAAATCTATTAATAACTACACCGCTAGCGTATCAACCCAATTCGGCAATGACCCTTGACTGATACGCCAGCGGTTATAGTCTCTCTATTTTAATCCCGCCCGCGTAGTAACTTTTTCTGACTAGCACCGCCAGCGGATAAGGTTGATGCGGTGGCGGGGGTAGATTTTTTTCGTGATGGCTTTTGGTATGAAGGTTTCGGGTTAAGCCATTCATTGCTTGGCTTTAGGGTTGGGCCTGCATCAAGCGGCGCTCTGTTTTCAATCTTATGGATCCTGCGCCATGTAAGTGCGTAGTAGCTTGGCCTGTTTCTCCCGCCCTGCTGTGTTTTCTCGATAAGCCCATAGTGCTCGCACTCAGCAACAGCCTCCCAAATAGTTGATGCAGAACTCCATCCTTGCTTCAAAAGAACTGACGGCGTAACGCATAGATATCCGTTGTTGAACCCTGAGAATTGCCTTCCAAGAGTAAGTAAGAGCTTGCAGCCTTTGGGCGATAGTCGGGCTAGGTTCTCATGACGCAAGCAATCCAGAGGAATGATAAATGCTTGGCCGCCATAAATTTCTGACCATCCATTGTCCTTAGGTGTCTTTTTCCTTGTCATTTACACAATCTCCTTTCGCTTGATCAGCTGTACTTTTCGCCCCTGCTTCTCGGCCCGCCTTAAGCTGTATTTCAGTGCACCCTTACGACACAAGAGGGCATCTCTGACCTCAGCCACCTTTCCAGCAATTTCCCCCGTAAGGGCATGGCTTAGAATCGCCTCTGAACCGGGTTTCATCGACTCTCTGAGCCATTTACATACGGGCTCACCAGGAAGGTGCTTTATAGAGGGCCAGCTTGTATCGAAAGGACATACAGGCGCGCTACACGAGTTATATTTCTGACAAATGCGTGGAGTTATGTTCTCAAGCGTTTTCATGAGAAGTGCTCTCCACAGCATCATTGCCGTCATAATCATGACCTTCGAGAATCACCCTCTCAACAGCATCAAGGCAATCCGCCAATTCAGTGCAAGCCAATGTGGCTAGATGGCTTTCTTCTGGATCGATATCCAAGCCTATCGTTTCGACAAATGTCCTTAGTATGTTGATGGTATTCAGCGCCTGGTAGGTGTTGATTTCAATCAGAACAGCAGAAAGCCCAGATAAAAAACCCATATCGACAAGATGAACAGTAGCCATCAGTTATTCCCTCCAGCACTTGCTGATTCAATCAGCGCGCGGATGTCTTCGGCACGCCAGGCAGTAATGCGTTGCCCTAGAGATCGGCACGGCTGTGGATAGCGGCCTTCTTTGACTCCCTTCCACCATGTGCTGGCGCTTACAGGAAAGAATCCCTGTTCACCTTTTTGCTTATTTCCAATGATTTGCCGCAAACGCAAGAACCCGCTTTCCGGGATTTTGTTCATTCATCGATTCCTTATTTGATTACCAATCCGACTGGATGTTTTGGCTGGGCATAAAAAATCCCGCCTTTGAGGGGCGGGATACGGATTCCAGTAAGCCGAAGCCAACTAGTGGCGTTGGGGGCTTATTCGAAGCAATGCTCGGCGGTCCATCTTTGGAAGTGAGCGACTTTTTTGCTTCTAACTACGAGTATCTGATGGAATTTGAAATGGTGTCGCTATTTGCCGTGGGTTCTACCCCGTTTCCGCGGACAGTTGAGTTAAGACACTGAACTTCCGATCCTGAGCATCCAGCCTACGCTGCATCCAAGGATTGTGGAAGCGCTCGATATAGTCAAATACGTCCGAGCGGGC
>NZ_BMFO01000005.1 GCF_014638745.1 Arenimonas maotaiensis | reverse complement strand
CGCCCGCACAAATTTCCTGCGCACATTTACAAAGAACTCGTTGCGGCACCCTGAGGGTTTCGCGCTTCGGACATTTCGTCTCGAAGTGGTCGCACAGTATGGCAGACCTTTTGGGACTCGTCAACATTGGCCTGAAATTTCTTTCCGCGTCTGTTGCCGCGCTTGGCGACGTTCCGTCCCGAGCGAGTTGCACATTATGTCAAGGAAACGACAAGGCGTCAACCGCAAACGCAGACGATTAACCAGGGATTCAGGCAAGCAAGCCCGGCCGCGGCATGGCGGCGCTTGACGCGGCGGCGGCGGCGGTGAATCCTGTGCCTTCACCCACGGAGAACGCCATGCGCCACCGATTCCTGCTCGCCCTCGCCAGCTACCTGCTGTCCATCGCCAGCGGCTGCGCCCAGCTGAACGAAAGCCCGTGGGCGGAGGTCAAAGGCAAGCGCTATGCGGTGGAACTGGCGGATACGCCGGAATCGCGCGAGCACGGCCTGATGTTCCGCCGGGAGCTGGCGCCGGACGCCGGCATGCTGTTCATCCACGACGATGTCGAGCCCTTGGCGTACTGGATGAAGAACACCTATATCCCGCTCGACATCCTGTATTTCGACCAGGATCGGCGCTTGGTTTCGGCGCAACTGGGCGTACTGCCCTGCGGCCAACAGCCGCAATGCCCGATCTATCCCAGCGCCGGGCCGGCGAAGTACGTACTGGAACTCAACGCCGGACAGGCCTCGGACCTGGGCCTGAAGCGGGGCGACGAACTGCGCTTCGGCGGTTTCGACGGCGAAGACCGGCCCTGACCCGCCGCGTCAGTCGGTCAGCAGCTCGAAATCGGCCTTGCCGACCCCGCAATCGGGGCAACCCCACTCTTCCGGCACGTCCTGCCAGCGGGTTCCGGGCGCAATGCCCTCTTCCGGCCAGCCCTCGGCCTCATCGTAGACATAGCCGCACACCACGCATATCCAGCGGCTGAATTCCGCGTTATCCGACATAAATGCACCTAAAATGAGGGTCTGCCGCCATTATATGCACCCCGATGCCTTCCCGCCTGAAAACCCGTAGCGGTATCTATCTGATCACACCGGACCGCAGCGACACCGAGGCGCTCTGCCGGCAGGTGGCCGCGCTGCTGGCCCAGCCGGCGGCCTTGCTGCAATACCGGCATAAAGGCGCGGATGCCGCCCTCCGGCATGAACAGGCCAGCGCCCTGTTGCCGATCTGCCGACGCGCCGGCGTGCCGCTGATCGTCAATGACGACTGGCGCCTGGCCTTGGACATCGGCGCCGACGGCGTGCACTTGGGCGGCTCCGACGCCGATCCGGCTGCCGTGCGCAATGCCGCCGGGCGGGATGTGATCATCGGCGTGTCCTGTTACGGCGATCTCGAGCGCGCGGCCGCGATGGCGGCGCTGGACGTCGATTACCTGGCGTTCGGCGCCGTGTTTCCATCGCCGACCAAGCCGTTGGCGCCGCGCGCGCCGCTGGCGCTGTTCGCCGAAGCCAAAGCGCTCGGCAAGCCCACGGTCGCCATCGGCGGCATAAGCCCGGATAATAGCGGGCAACTGCGCGCGGCCGGCGCCGATTTCATCGCGGTGATTTCCGGCGTGTTCGACGCCCCCGACCCCGCTGCCGCGCTTACCGCCTACCATCTCGCATTCGACAAGGTCCCATCATGAACCACGACAACAGCCACGCCCTTTTCCAGCAAGCCCTCGACCTGATGCCCGGCGGCGTCAACTCGCCGGTGCGCGCGTTCAAATCGGTCGGCGGCGAACCGTTCTTCGCCAAACGCGCCGAAGGCGCCTACCTGATCGACGTCGACGGCAACCGCTATGTCGATTACATCGGCTCCTGGGGCCCGATGATCGCCGGCCATGCGCATCCGAAGGTGATCGCGGCGGTCGACGCCGTGATGCGCGACGGCCTGAGCTTCGGCGTGCCGAACGCGCTGGAAGTGACCATGGCGCAGACCATCACCCGCCTGGTGCCCAGCTGCGAAATGGTACGCATGGTGAACTCCGGCACCGAGGCTACGCTATCAGCCATCCGCCTGGCGCGCGGCGCCACCGGCCGCAACCGCATCGTGAAGTTCGAGGGCTGCTACCACGGCCACGGCGACTCCTTCCTAGTCAAGGCCGGCTCCGGCATGCTTACCCTCGGCGTGCCGAACTCGCCGGGCGTGCCGAAGACCCTGGCCGACCTGACCCTGACCCTGCCCTACAACGATTTCGAGGCCGCCACCCGGCTGTTCGATGACCTCGGCGGCGATATCGCCGGCGTCATCGTCGAGCCGATCGTCGGCAATGCCAACTGCATCGTGCCGGCCGAAGGTTATCTGCAGCATCTGCGCGAACTGTGCAGCAAGCACGGCGCCATCCTGATCTTCGACGAAGTGATGACCGGCTTCCGCGTCGCGCTCGGCGGCGCGCAGGCGCTGTACGGCGTCACGCCCGATTTGACCACCTTCGGCAAGATCATCGGCGGCGGCATGCCGGTCGGCGCCTATGGCGGCCGCCGCGACCTGATGCGCCAGATCGCGCCGAGCGGCCCGATCTACCAGGCCGGTACGCTCAGCGGCAATCCGGTGGCGATGGCCGCCGGCTTGGCCACGCTGGAGCTGATCCAGGCGCCGGGCTTCTATGAAAACCTGGAAGCCCGAACCCGCCTGCTGCGCGACGGTCTGCAGCAGGCCGCCGACGCGGCCGGCGTGGCGTTCACCACCACTGGCGTGTGCGCCATGTTCGGCCTGTATTTCCGCGAAGGTCCGATCAACGGCTACGCCGACGCCATGGCTTCCGACGGCGCACGCTTCAACCGTTTCTTCCACGGCATGCTGCAGCGCGGCGTGTATTTCGCGCCGTCGGCGTTCGAAGCCGGCTTCCTGTCGTCGATGCACGGCGAGACCGAAATCGCGCACACCCTAGCCGCCGCCCGCGAGGTGTTCGCGGACATCGCCGCCGGATGACGGCGCCGAAACTGCTGCTGCTCGACCTGGACCACGTGCTCGTGGATTACAGCCGCGAGCGCCGGTGCCGCGCGCTGGCGGCCTCGGCCGGCGCCAGCCCGGAGGCCATCGAGCGCGCGGTATTCGGCAGCGGCCTGGAGAAGCGCTCCGAGCGCGGCGAGTTCGGCCTGGACGACTACATGGACCGCCTGCGCAGCGACTGGGGCCTGGACATCCCCGGCCAGGACTTCATCGCCGCCCGCCGCACCGCCACCCGCGCGCGGCCGGGCATGCTGCGCATCTGCCAGGCGCTGGCCGGCCAGGTGCAGCTTGGCATCTTCAGCAACAACGGCCACTGGCTGCACCAGCACGCCGAACGCATCGTGCCCGAGCTGATGCCGCTGTTCCGTACCCGCCTGGTCTGCTCCGGCAGCATCGGTCTGCGCAAGCCGGATCCGGCGGCGTTCCTGCTGTGCCTGGAGCGCCTGGGCTTCTCGGCCGCCGCGACCCTGTACGTCGATGATAAAGTGGCCAATGCCGAGGGCGCGCGGCAGGCCGGTCTGGACGCCTTCGTGTTCGAAAGCGAAACGCAATTCGTGCAGCAGCTGCGCCTGCGGGCGCTGGATCCGGGAGAATGCCATGCGCTTTGAGACCCTTGCCGTGCATGCCGGTGCCGAACCGGACGCCGAAACCGGCGCGGTGGCGCCGCCGCTGCACCTGAGCACCACGTTCCGGCACGGCCCGGCCGGCGAACGCCAAGCCGGCTTCGAATACCAACGCGAAGGCAACCCGACCCAGGACCGGCTGGAAGCCTGCCTGGCGGCGTTGGAAGGTGGCGAACGCGCCTTGGCCTATGCCTCCGGCATGGCGGCGATGCAAGGCTTGCTGGAATCGTTACCGAACGGCAGCGAGGTGCTGATTCCCGACGACTGCTACACCGGCCTGCGCGTGCTGGCGCGCGAATTCCTGCCGCTGCGGCAAATCGCCTGCCGGACGGTCGATATGACCGACTTGGACGCCGTGCGCGCCGCGATGACGCCGCAGACCCGGATGATCTGGGCCGAAACCCCCTCGAACCCGCGCATGGCGGTGGCCGACATCGCCGCTCTGGCCGATATCGCGCGCGCCGGCGGCGCACTGCTGGCCTGCGACAACACCTTCGCCACCCCGGCCCTGCAGCAGCCGCTGGCGCTCGGCGCCGACGTGGCGATGCATTCGACTACCAAATACCTCGGCGGTCACAGTGACGTGATGGGCGGCGCGCTGGTGTTCGCCAAGGCCGACGCCCTGTATGAAACGGCCGCGCACCGGCGCCACATCACCGGCGGCATCGCCTCGCCGTTCAACAGCTGGCTGATCCTGCGCGGCGCGCGCTCGTTGCCGGCACGCATGGCCTGGCACTGCGCCAACGCCCGCCGCATCGCGGAATTCCTGGGCACGCACCCGGCCATCGCCGCCGTGCTGTATCCGGGACTGGCTTCGCATCCCGGGCACGCCGTGGCCGCGCGCCAGATGCGTGACTTCGGTGGCATGCTGTCGATCCGTTTCCGCGGCGGCCGCGACGCGGCGCTGCGCTTCGCCGCGCGCGTGCGCCTGTTCACCAACGCCACCTCGCTGGGCGGCGTCGAATCGCTGATCGAACACCGCGCCTCGATCGAAGGCGCCAACGCGGTCTCGCCGCCGGACCTGATCCGTATGTCGGTGGGATTGGAACACCCGGACGACCTGCTGGCGGACATCGGTCAGGCCCTGGACTGAAGCCCCGGAGGCGCGGCATGCTGAAGCATTTCTTCAATCCGGTCCTCGCCCCGCACCCGGCCGGCGGCTGGCGCGCGACGTGGCACCGCATCGTGTTCCACCACGATACCCCGGCCGGCCTGCACTTCGACATCGCGTTGATCTGGATCATCCTGGCCAGCGTGGCGGTCACCATCGCCGACAGCGTGGGCGCGGTGCACCGCAGCCACAGCGGCCTGTTCTACGCATTGGAATGGGGCTTCACCGCGCTGTTCCTGGTCGAACTGGTGCTGCGCCTGTTGGTGCTGGAAAAACCGATGCGCTACGTGCGCAGCGCGCTCGGCGTGATCGACATCCTGGCCATCCTGCCGGCCTTCGTGTCCCTGGTGCTGCCGGGTTCGCAGTACCTGCTGGTGGTGCGCCTGCTGCGGGTGCTGCGCATCTTCCGCCTGCTCAAGCTGTCGACCTTCCTGAACGAGGCCAACGTGCTGGTGCTGGCGCTGAGCCGCAGCAGCCGCAAGATCGGCGTGTTCTTCTTCAGCATCCTGATCGTGGTCACCATCTTCGGCTCGCTGATGTACGTAGTCGAGGGCCCGGAGCACGGCTTCACCTCGATTCCGGTGGCGATGTACTGGGCCGTGGTCACCGTGTCCACCGTCGGCTACGGCGACGTCACGCCCGGCACCCCGCTGGGGCAGATGGTGTCATCGCTGCTGATGCTGATCGGCTACAGCGTGATCGCGGTGCCGACCGGCATCTACGCCGCGGAAATCGCGCAGACCATGAAGTCGGCGAAGCTCGAACTCGATCTGCGCGAATGCGGCCGCTGCGGGCTGGCCGGGCACTTC
The DNA here is from genome assembly GCF_014638745.1 of Arenimonas maotaiensis. Classification (GTDB taxonomy): domain Bacteria; phylum Pseudomonadota; class Gammaproteobacteria; order Xanthomonadales; family Xanthomonadaceae; genus Arenimonas; species Arenimonas maotaiensis. The sequence continues at coordinate 60,222 of NZ_BMFO01000005.1, read as the reverse complement.
AGCGACGCCCGCTACTGCCGCCGCTGCGGCGAGCGGCTCGACGGCGGCTGAATCACCAGACGCCGGTGTTCGGCATCGAGGCCCACGGTTCCTGCGGCGGCAGGGCGGCACCCTTCTGCAGCAGCTCGATCGAAATCAGGTCCGGCGAGCGCACGAACGCCATGCGGCCGTCGCGCGGCGGGCGGTTGATGACCACGCCGGCGGCCTGCAGGCGGTCGCAGGCAGCGTAGATGTCGTCGACCTCGAAGGCCAGATGGCCGAAGTTGCGGGCGCTGCCGTAATCCTCGTCGTCGTAGTTGAAAGTCAGCTCGATTTCGGAATCCGGATTCTCCGGCGCCCCCAGGTAGACCAGGGTGAAGCGGCCTTCCGGATAATCGCGCCGGCGGTTTTCGCGCAGGCCGAGCGCGTCGCGGAAGAATTTCAGGGAAGCGTCGAGGTCGCGGACGCGGACCATGGCATGCAGGTATTTCATCGCGGGGCATCCTGTCGGAAGCGGTTTCGGGACTGCGATTATAAACCGCCGCGGCCCGTGCTCCCTCAGCCGCCCGCCGACGTGCTCTCGATATGGTTGCGGCAGTTCTGCGCGAAGTAGCCGTCCGGCACCGCGCCCGAGTGCCCGCATAACCAGGACACGGTCGCCCCGTCGCCGACCGGCTGCAGCCGGATGGGGTGCGTCGCGCCATCGATTTCCGGCGCGCCGGTGTTGCGCATGTGGATGCAGATGTAGCGGTCGTTGATATGCACCAGGGAGACGTTGCGGGTCGGATCGACCTCGTCCTCCAGCCCCATGTCCGCCATGGCGTCCGGGAACTCGTCATTGGTGAAGTAGTATTCGGCGACCGCGTTCTTCAACGATCCGGCGCGCTGCATGGCTTCGGTGATGTTGGCCCGGACCCGGTAATCCTGGTAGATCGGTATCGCGATGGCGGCCAGCACGCCCACGATGGCGATGACCAGCATGAGCTCGAGGATGGTGAAGCCGAGTTTACCGTGTTTCAAAGGGAGTGCGCCGGAGGTTGAAGACCGCGGCACTGTCGCCCGAACGGCTTCAGCCTGTCAATTCTCCGGCGTAACGGTATGTCACACTCCGGGAATCAAAGGAACAGATCCGGCAACAGCGGCTTCCCGGGCTCAATGGCGTACGCGTCGAAATCGGTGACGCCGGCTTCGCGCAACACCGCCTCGTCGATATAGAAACGTCCGGTGGCTACGGCGGCCGGTTGCTGCAGGATCCGTACCGCGGCGTCGGCGACGATTTCGGGTTTGCGGCAGTTGCCGAGGTCGACGCCGGGAATCATGTTGATGGCGTCGGTGCCGATCACCGTCTGCGGCCAGAGCGCATTGACCGCGACCTTGCCCTTGAACTCCTCGGCCAAGCCGAGCGTGACCAGGCTCATGCCCATCTTGGCCAGAGTGTAGCCGGTGTGCGGCCCCCACCACTTCGGATCCAGGCTCGGCGGCGGCGCCAGGGTCAGGATGTGCGGATTCGGCGCCTTGAGCAGATACGGCAAGGCCTTCTGCGCGCACAGGAAGCTGCCGCGCGAATTCACTTGGCTCATCAGGTCGAAACGCTTCATCGGGGTGTCGAGCGCGCCGCGCAGCCAGATCGCGCTGGCGTTGTTGACCAACACGTCGATGCCGCCGAAATGCCCAGCGGCCTTCGCCATCGCGGCCTCAACGGCCGCCTCGTCGCGGATGTCGCATTGGATGGCCAGCGCCTGGCCGCCGGCGGCTTCAACCTCGGCTGCGGCGGTGAAGATGGTACCCGGCAGCTTAGGGTTCGGTACCGCCGACTTGGCGGCGATGACCACATTGGCGCCGAGACTGCCGGCCTTCTTGGCGATGGCCAAGCCGATGCCGCGCGAGGCGCCGGTGATGAAAAGGGTTTTGCCCTGAAGCGACATGAAGCCTCCGGATTGAAACGGGGTTAGGCCTGCAAGGCGCGCAGGCAGCGGCGCGGTGCGTCTTCGAAACCGCCGTTGGACATGAATACGATGTGGTCGCCGTCGCGGGCGATGGACTGCAGGCGCTCGACCAGCGCCTCGACCGTGGCCACTTTGTGACCCTCGCCCTTCAAGGCCGAGACCACGGCATCGGCGTCCCATGGCAGTTCCGGGCGGTGCAGGAACACCACGTCGTCGGCGGCGGCCAGCGACGGCGCGATCTCGCGCGCATGTGCGCCGAGGCGCATCGAATTCGAACGCGGCTCCATCGCCACCAGGATGCGGGCGCCGCCGACGCGGGCGCGCAGGCCTTCCAACGTGGTGCGGATAGCGGTCGGGTGGTGGGCGAAGTCGTCGTAGACGGTGACGCCGTGCGCGGTGCCGACCACTTCCAGCCGGCGCTTGACGCTGACGAAGCCGGCCAGGCTCGGGATGACGGCGGCGACGTCGACGCCGACCGCATGGCAGGCGGCGAACGCGGCCAGCGCGTTCATCACGTTGTGGCGGCCGACCAGCGGCCAACGCACGGTGCCCAGCGCCTTGCCCAGATGCTTCAGCACGAATTCGGAGCCGTCGGCGGCGGTCAGCTCGGCCTGCCACTCGGCGTCGGCGTCGATGGCGAAGCGCTCGACCGGCGTCCAGCAGCCCATCGCCAGTACCTCGGCCAGCGCCGCGTCTTCGCCGTTGACGATCAGGCGGCCTTCACCGGGCACGATGCGCACCAGATGGTGGAACTGGCGCTGGATGGCGGCCAGGTCCGGAAAGATGTCGGCGTGGTCGAACTCGAGGTTGTTGAGGATGGCCACGCGCGGGCCGTAATGCACGAACTTGGAGCGTTTGTCGAAGAACGCGGTGTCATATTCGTCGGCTTCGACCACGAACTCGCGGCCGCTGCCCAGGCGCGCCGAGACGCCGAAATTCTCCGGCACGCCGCCGACCAGAAACCCGGGCTCACGCCCGGCCGCCTCCAGCAGGAACGCCAGAATCGAGGTGGTGGTGGTCTTGCCGTGCGTGCCGGCCACGGCCAGCGTGTGCCGGCCCGGCAGCACGTTCTCGGCCAGCCACTGGGCGCCGGAACGGTAGTTCAACTGCCGGTTCAGCACATGTTCGACCGCCGGGTTGCCGCGCGACAACGCATTGCCGACCAGCACGCAGTCGGTGTCGGCGGCGATGTCGTCCGGCCGGTAGCCGCTGTGCAGACCGATGCCCAGCTGTTCGAGCTGGGTCGACATCGGCGGATAGACGTTGGCGTCGGAGCCCTGCACGCGGTGGCCGAGCTCGCGCGCCAGCGCCGCCACGCCGCCCATGAAGGTGCCGCAGATGCCGAGGATGTGCAGGTTCATGCCGCGCGAATCAGCCGACGTCCGGGGTTCCGGCCAAGGCTTCGGTGATGCGGGTGAATACCTCGTCGAGCGAACCGACGCCGTCCAGATGCGCCAACTTGCCGAGATTGCGGTAGAAATCGACCACCGGCGCGGTCTGGCTTTCGTACACGGCCAGACGCTTGCGCACCGCGTCCGGGCTGTCGTCGGCGCGGCCTTCGGCTTTGGCGCGGCCGGCCAGGCGCTCGACCAGCAGCTCGGTGTCGACGTCCAGCTGCACGGCGATGTCGATCGGCTGCTGCAGCTTGGCCAACAGCGCGCCCAAGGCGTTGGCCTGGGCCAGATTGCGCGGGTAGCCGTCGAGGATGAAACCGTTGCCGGTATCGGGTTTGAGCAGGCGTTCTTCCAGCATGCCGAGCACGATGTCGTCGGACACCAGATTGCCGGCTTCCATCACTTCCTTGGCCTGCAGGCCCAGCGGAGTGCCGGCGGCCACCGCGGCGCGCAGCAGTTCGCCGGTGGAGATGTGCGGGACGTTGAGGAATTCCTTCAACCGCGCCGCTTGCGTGCCTTTGCCCGAACCGGGGGCACCGAGAAGAACCAAACGCATAACACCTCGAAAAGTCTGATGGAAATTCTGGTTATGGGCAGCCTGCTAGCGGGCGCCTCGGCGGCGGAAATTTGCCATAATGACACCGTAACCGTTGCCGTCTGTTTAGTCAATTTTAAAGGATGTTCATGTCGAAAGGCAGATTACTTTATGCCCAATCCGGCGGCGTCACCGCCGTGATCAACGCCAGCGCCAGCGCCGTCTTGGCGCAGGCCCGTGCCCGCCGTGTGCCGGTGTTGGCCGGCAAAAACGGCATTCTGGGCGTGCTGCGCGAACAACTGCTCGACACTTCATCGATCAGCGCCAGTGAAATCAAGGCCTTGGCCCACACACCCGGCGGCGCATTCGGCTCCTGCCGTTACAAACTGAAGTCGCTGGAACAGGATGCCGCCAAATACCAGCGCCTGCTCGAGGTGTTCAAGGCGCACGACATCCGCTATTTCCTGTACAACGGCGGCAACGACTCGGCCGACACCGCGCTGAAGATCTCGCAGCTGGCGCAGCAATCCGGGTATGAACTGACCTGCGTGGCGGTGCCGAAAACCGTCGACAACGACCTGGTGCTGACCGACTGCTGCCCGGGCTTCGGCTCGGCCGCCCGCTACACCGCGGTCTCCGTGATGGAAGCCGCGATCGACGTGGCCGCCATGGCCGAGACCTCGACCAAGGTGTTCGTGTACGAGGTGATGGGCCGCCACGCCGGTTGGTTGGCCGCCGCCGCAGGCCTCGCCGGCGAAGGCGCCAAGGACGCGCCGCACATCATCCTGTTCCCCGAGCGCGCGTTCGACAAGGCGGCGTTCCTGGCCAAGGTGCAGGACACCGTGGCCAAAGTCGGCTACTGCGTGGTGGTGGTGTCCGAAGGCGTGAAGACTCCGGACGGCAACTTTCTGGCCCAGGCCGAAGGCAGCGTGGACGCTTTCGGCCACAGCCAGCTCGGCGGCGTGGGGCCGCTGCTGGCCGGTATGGTGAAGGACGAACTCGGCCTGAAGGTGCACTGGGCGGTGCCGGATTACCTGCAGCGTTCCGGCCGCCACCTGGCCTCTCAGGTCGATCTCGACCACGCGCTGGCGGTGGGCAAGGCCGCGGTCGAACTGGCCTTGGCCGGCAACAACGGCGTGATGCCGGCCATCGTCCGGACCTCCGATGAACCCTACCGCTGGCACATCGACCCGGTGCCGCTGAGCCGGGTGGCCAATGCCGAGAAGAAGATGCCGGACGGCTTCATCCGCAAGGACGGCTTCGGCATCACCGCCGCCTGCCGCCGCTATCTGTCGCCGTTGGTGCAGGGCGCAGCGCCGGTGCCGCTGGCCAAGAACGGCCTGCCGTCGCACCTCAAGCTGGACTTGCCCATGGTACGTAAGCGTCTGAAAGCATGGGATAAATAAACAACTCCGAGCCTGTCGCCGGGTGCCGGCGGCGGGCTGTTTCCGCTTTTTCCGTTCAGCCCTAGTTAAGTTTCGAAAGCTCTGACATACTCATGGCAAGACGGCACAGACCGTCCCACTTCACCATGACCGAGGGAGTACGGAATGTTCACGCAATATGCTCTGGAATTGGCGCTCGCCTGTGCGGCGTTGGCCATCGTTTACGGACTCATCACCACCGGCTGGATCCTGAAACAGGATGCCGGCAACGACAAGATGCAGGCCATCGCGGCCGCCGTGCAGGAAGGCGCCGGCGCCTACCTGCGCCGTCAATACACCACCATCGCCGTGGTCGGCGTGGCGCTGTTCGCGCTGATCGGCTTCGCGCTGGATTGGAACACCGCCATCGGCTTCGCCGTCGGCGCGGTGCTCTCGGGCGTGGCCGGCTTCATCGGCATGTTCGTCTCGGTGCGCGCCAACGTACGCACCGCGCAAGCGGCCACCCAGGGCCTGAACGCCGCGCTGAACGTCAGCTTCAAGGGCGGCGCGATCACCGGCATGCTGGTGGTCGGCCTGGGCCTGCTCGGCGTCGCCGGCTACTTCCTGTTCCTCACCGGCGGCGCGGCCTCCGATGAGGCCGACCTGAAGCAGGTGCTGCAGCCGATGATCGGCTTGGCCTTCGGCAGCTCGCTGATCTCCATCTTCGCCCGTCTGGGCGGCGGCATCTTCACCAAGGGCGCCGACGTCGGCGCCGACCTGGTCGGCAAGGTCGAAGCCGGCATCCCGGAAGACGACCCGCGCAATCCGGCGGTGATCGCCGACAACGTCGGCGACAACGTCGGCGACTGCGCCGGCATGGCCGCCGACCTGTTCGAGACCTATGCGGTGACCGTGATCGCGGCGATGCTGATCGCCGGCATCTCCTACAGCCAGTTCGGCATGGCCGGCGCGATGTATCCGCTGGTGTTGGGCGCGGTCTCGATCGTGGCCTCGATCATCGGCACGTTCTTCGTCAAGGCGCGCGACGGCGGCAAGATCATGAACGCGCTGTACCGCGGCCTGGGCGTCTCCGGCGTGCTGGCCGCCATCGCGTTCTGGTTCGTCACCGACGCCATGTTCGCGCCGGAATACGTCAACGGCATCTTCTGGTGCGCGCTGATCGGCCTCGGCCTGACCGCCGCGCTGGTGGTCATCACCGAATACTACACCGCGACCGAATTCGCGCCGGTGCAGGACGTGGCCAAGGCCTCGGAAACCGGCCACGGCACCAACGTCATCGCCGGTCTGGCGGTGTCGATGAAGTCGACCGCCGCGCCGGTGCTGGCGGTGGCCGCCTCGATCTACGGCTGCTACCACCTGGCAGGCCTGTACGGCGTGGCCGTGGCCGCCACCGCCATGCTGTCGATGGCGGGCATGATCGTGGCGCTGGACGCCTACGGTCCGATCACCGACAACGCCGGCGGCATCGCCGAGATGTCGGGCATGGACAAGGAGATCCGCGTCACCACCGACGCCCTGGACGCCGTCGGCAACACCACCAAGGCGGTCACCAAAGGCTACGCCATCGGTTCGGCCGGTCTGGCCGCGTTGGTGCTGTTCGCCGACTACTCGCACAAACTGGCCGAGCGCGGCGACGGCTTCGCCCCGGTGAACTTCTCCATCGACAACCCGCAGGTGGTCATCGGCCTGCTGATCGGCGGCATGATTCCGTACCTGTTCGGCGCCATGGCCATGCAGGCCGTGGGCCGCGCCGCCGGCGCGGTGGTCGAGGAAGTGCGCCGCCAGTTCCGCGAGATCGCGGGCATCATGGAAGGCACCGGCAAGCCGCAGTACGACAAAGCCGTCGACCTGCTGACCAAATCCGCCATCCGCGAGATGATCGTGCCCTCGCTGCTGCCGTTGCTGATTCCGGTCGCGGTCGGCTTCACCTTGGGCGCGGACGCCCTCGGCGGTCTGTTGATGGGCACCATCGTCACCGGCCTGTTCGTGGCGGTCTCGATGTGCACCGGCGGCGGTGCCTGGGACAACGCCAAGAAGTACATCGAGGAAGGCCATCACGGCGGCAAGGGTTCCGAGGCGCACAAAGCCGCGGTCACCGGCGACACCGTCGGCGACCCGTACAAGGACACCGCCGGCCCGGCCATCAACCCGCTGATCAAGATCATCAACATCGTGGCCCTGCTGTTGATTCCGTTCCTGGCCTGATGATGGTCTGCCGCAATACCGGAAAACCCCGCCTCGGCGGGGTTTTTCATGGCCGGTTCACCCGGCCGGCGGACGGATGGGCGATACTGCGGCCATGACCGACGAAGACTCCGGCCAACGCCGCCAACCCGCCACGGACGCTCCGCTGCACGAGGCCCTGCTGCACCTGCTCGACCGTTTCCAAGGCCGCGACATCCGCCTCAGCGACCTGCTCGACGCCATGGGCCACCGCGGTTTCGGTTTCGTGTACATCCTGTTCGGCATGCTGGCGGCGGTGCTGCCGACCGGCCTGTGCTCGCTGATGGCGGTGCCGGTGCTGCTGTTCTCGGCGCAACAGGCGGCCGGCCACGCGCGGCCGTACATGCCGGCGCGGTTCGACGGCAAGCGCTTCCCGGCGCAGGCCATCCAGTCCGGCCTGCAGCGCCGGCAGCACTGGATCCGGCGCCTGGAGCGCTTCGCCAAACCGCGTTGGGCGCCGATGACTTCGGCGCCGGTCAACCGCGTGGCGGCGCTGTTCTGCCTGCTGCTGGCGCTGGTGATCCTGGCGCCCGGCCCGTTCACCAACGTGCCGCCGGGCATCGCCATCGCGCTGTTCGGTTTCGCCATGGCCGAACGCGACGGCCTGCTGATGGCGATTTCATTCGTGACCGGCGTGCTGGGCTTTGTGGTCGGGCTGTCGGCGCTGATCGCCACCGCCCTGCTGGTCTGGTCCTGGATCGGGCAGATCGACCTGACGCCCTTGATTTGATGGCGGCTGACTGCCTCGGCCTGCTATCCTTTCGGCTTTCAATCCGGAGAACCCCATGATCGGTTACGTCACCCTCGGCACCAACGACCTGGCGCGCGCCGCCGCTTTTTACGACACCCTGCTGGCCGACATCGGCGCGGCCCGGGCCATGGAAATGGAGCGCTTCGTGATGTGGGGCACCGCGCCGGGCCAGCCGGCGCTGGCCGTGATCCTGCCCTACGACGGCCAGGCGGCCACGATCGGCAACGGCGGCATGACCGCCCTGGCGGTGGACAGCACCGAAAAGGTCGACCGCCTGCACGCCAAGGCGCTCGCGTTGGGCGGCCAGGACGAAGGTCCGGCCGGTCCGCGCGGCGATTCCGGCTTCTATGCCGGCTACTTCCGCGACCTGGACGGCAACAAGCTGGCGGTGTACTGCTACGGCTGATCCGGCACATCCCGCCGAAACGCGAAACGGCGCCCGAGGGCGCCGTTTCCGTTCAAGCCACAGGCCGCAATCAGGCCGAGGTGGCGATCTGGTACAGTTCGTCCTTCAGCTTCAGGCGCTGCTGCTTGAGTTCGTGCAGGGTCTCGTCGCTCAGCGGTTCGATCTTCTCTTCATCGCGGGTGATGCGCTGGTCGACGGCATCGTGTTCTTCCAGCAAACGGGCGAAGTGGTGGTCGCTGGCTTTCAGGAAATGGATGCGCTCGAGCAGTTCCGGGAATTCGACGGCGAGGGCGTGCGACAGCATGGACGATTGCATTGGGATGATCCTTTGGTAGAGTGGTTGTGCTATGGGCGTAGTTTACCGCATAAACTCCGGCGGGAATTGATCCGGGTCAAGCCTGCGCTCCCGCCCCGCCCCTGACCGGCCTTGCAAATCAAGGCGATGGCGCAACGGCATGGAAATTCCGGATGAACATTCGACGGGCTTGCGGTATCATGCACGCCTTGTTTTGTAAGGAGCATCCCATGGCCCTGGACCTGGTCCCGACCGGCAAAGACGTGCCGAACGAAGTCAACGTCATCATCGAAATCCCGAAAGACGCCGAACCGGTGAAGTACGAGGTCGACAAGGCCACCGGCGCCATCTTCGTCGACCGCATCCTGTCGACCCCGATGCGCTACCCGTGCAACTACGGCTACATCCCGCACACCCTGTGCGGCGACGGCGACCCGGCCGACGTGCTGGTGATCCTGCCGCTGCCGCTGGTGCCGGGCTCGGTCATCCGCTGCCGCCCGGTCGGCGTGCTGCGCATGCAGGACGAAGCCGGTTCCGACGAGAAGCTGGTCGCGGTGCCGATCGACAAGGTGTTCAGCGGCTATGCCCACATCGAGGACATCGGCCAGGTCTCGCAGCACTGGCTGGACCGCATCGGCCACTTCTTCGAGCACTACAAGGACCTGGAAAAGGGCAAGTGGGTCAAGCTCGACGGCTGGGGCGGCGCCGCGGAAGCCAAGGACATCATCCTCGAATCGGTGGCGCGCTTCAACGACGCGCCGGAGAAGCCCAACTTCTGATCCGCCGGAAAAGCCGCCGCAAGGCGGCTTTTCCATATCCGGCAAGGCCGGGCATGGCACCATGGCACGGATTGACGCGGGCCGCGAACTGACGTTTAATCGGGAATAGACGCAATGGATGCCCGGCGTGGGGACCGTCATCGTTCCGTCATGCGGCCGGTTTATGCTGTTTGACCGCCGCACCATACATAACCATCACAACCTCTCAGGGAGATTCACGTTGGACAACAACACCCAAACCGTATCGCAGGACTCCAAGAACCTGGCGCTGATCGTCTGGATCGGCACGCTGTTCTTCGGCTTCATCCCCGGCCTGATCGTGTACCTGACCAAGAAAGACGACGCCTACGCCATGGACCAGGCCAAGGAAGCGCTGAACTGGTCGATCACGGCGATCATCGGCTACATCGCCGGCACCATCCTGAGCCTGATCCTGATCGGCTTCCTGGTGCTCATCGCGGTCGGCATCTGCCAGTTGGCGTTCTGCATCATGGGCGCCATCGCCGCGACCTCGGGCAAGGAATTCCGTGTCCCGTTCGCGCTGCGCCTGATCAAGTGACACCGGCCCGCCAAGGCCGTTCCGGAAAGACCGCCGCAAGGCGGTCTTTCCTTTTGCCGGCAGGCGCCGCACGCCCGACGAGTCGATGAACGATAACCTCCCGATCCGTACCGTGGCTGCCGTCATCGTCGACGCGCGAGGACGGGTGCTGCTGGTGCGCAAACGCGGCTCGGGCACCTTCATCCAACCCGGCGGCAAGCGCGAGCCCGGCGAAGACGCGCTGACCACGCTGGCGCGCGAGCTGCGGGAGGAGTTGGGCGTCCGGCTGCGGCCGGAAAGCGCGGTGCGGCTGGGCGAGTTCGAGGCCGATGCGGTCAACGAACCGGGCCGACGGGTGCGTGGCGAAGCGTTCCACGTGGCGGTCTCGGGCGAGCCGGCGGCCGGCGCCGAAATCGAGGCGTTGGCCTGGATCGATCCGCGCCCGCCGTATCCGGTGCCCGTGGCGCCGCTCAGCGCCGGGCACATCCTGCCGGCGTTCCTGTCCATCGGCCGCGAGCGCGGTTGAACGCCCCGGCGCCGGCTTGATCCGGATCAAAACGGCCTGCCGCCGCCGGCACTAGGCTATGCCTGTGCGATGGCGTGTCAAGCCCGACTTCCGGGCTACGCCGGACGGGGGAATGCACATGGCCATACTGAAATGGAACGCGGAACTGGACACCGGCATCGACGTGATCGATGGCCAGCACCGCCGCATCGTCGATTACGTCAACCAGCTGCACGAGGCGCGCGAACACGGCGACGCCGCGGCCGTCGGCGAGGTCATCGAGTCGACCGTGGAATACACGCTGTCGCACTTCGCGTTCGAGGAGTCGCTGATGGAGGACGCCGGCTATCCGCTGTCCAAGCCGCACAAGAAAGTGCACGAGCTGTTCGTCAAGCGCGTGGCCGACCTGCGCATGCGCTTCCGCGCCGGCGAGGACATCTCGGCCGAACTGCACGGTCTGCTGTCGCGCTGGCTGGTCAACCACATCCGCAACGACGACCACGACTACGTCGAATCGGTCAAGCGCAGCATGAACCGGCTGGCGGCCGAAACGCATGAAGGCGGCTGGCTGTCGCGTTCGCTGGGCCGCTTCTTCGGCGCAGGACGCTGAGGGGCACGCCATGCAGATCCTGGTCTGGAACGACGGACTCGACATCGGCATCGACGTGATCGACGGCCAGCACCGCACCATCGCCGACAACCTGAACCGGTTGGCGCGCGCGCGCCACGGGGGCGGATCCGATGAAGTCGCGCAGGTGTTCGAACAGACCGCCGACTACGCCCTCTTCCACTTCGGCTTCGAGGAATCGCTGCTGGAGGAAGCCGGCTACGAGCTGCTCGACAGCCACCGCCGCGCGCATGCGGTGTTCATCGACCGGGTACGCGCCCTGCAGGACCGCTTCCGCGCCGGCGAGGACACCAGCGAAGCCCTGCACGCCCTGTTGGCCGACTGGCTGTTCAACCATATCCGCCACGAAGACCGCGCCTATGTCGACGCGGTCCGGGCCTACATGGGCGCAACCCGCAACTGATCCCGCGGCGCGCCGACCGACTCTCCGACTTGTCCGCCGACCGGCGGACTTTTTTTGCCCGCCCACCGGTAAGCCTCACTCCGGCCGGTAGACCTCGGCGCCCTGGGCCAGGAATTCCTTCGACTTCTCGGCCATGCCCTGCTCGACCTCCTGCCGGTCGGCGTACTCGCGCACGTCCTGGGTGATTTTCATCGAGCAGAAATGCGGACCGCACATCGAGCAGAAATGCGCGACCTTGTGCGCCTGCTTGGGCATGGTCTCGTCGTGGTATTCGCGCGCGCGCTCCGGATCCAGGCCGAGGTTGAACTGGTCCTCCCAGCGGAACTCGAAGCGCGCCTTGCTCAACGCGTTGTCGCGCGCCTGCGCGCCCGGGTGGCCCTTGGCCAGGTCGGCGGCGTGCGCGGCGATCTTGTAGGCCATCAGGCCCTCGCGCACGTCCTGCTTGTTGGGCAGCCCCAGGTGCTCCTTCGGCGTCACGTAGCAGAGCATGGCGGTGCCGTACCAGCCGATCATCGCCGCGCCGATGGCGCTGGTGATATGGTCGTAGCCCGGCGCGATGTCGGTGGTCAGCGGGCCGAGCGTGTAGAACGGCGCCTCGCCGCATTCGCGCAACTGCTTATCCATGTTCTCCTTGATCAGGTGCATGGGCACGTGACCGGGGCCTTCGATGATGGTCTGCACGTCGTGCTTCCAGGCGATTTGGGTCAGCTCGCCCAGCGTCTCCAGTTCGCCGAACTGGGCCTCGTCGTTGGCGTCGGCAATCGAGCCCGGGCGCAGGCCGTCGCCGAGCGAGAAGCTGACGTCGTAGGCTTTCATGATCTCGCAGATCTCTTCGAAGTGCGTGTACAGGAAATTCTCTTTGTGATGCGCCAGGCACCACTTGGCCATGATCGAACCGCCGCGGCTGACGATGCCGGTGACGCGTTTCGCGGTCAGCGGCACATAGCGCAGCAGCACGCCGGCGTGGATGGTGAAGTAGTCCACGCCCTGCTCGGCCTGTTCGATCAAGGTGTCGCGGAAGATGTCCCAGGTCAGTTCCTCGGCGCGGCCGTCGACCTTCTCCAGCGCCTGGTAGATCGGCACGGTGCCGATCGGCACCGGCGAATTGCGCAGGATCCACTCGCGGGTCTCGTGGATGTTCTTGCCGGTCGACAGGTCCATCACCGTGTCGGCGCCCCAGCGGATCGACCAGACCAGCTTCTCCACTTCCTCGGCGATGCCGGAGGACACCGCCGAATTGCCGATATTGGCGTTGACCTTGGTCAGGAAGTTGCGGCCGATGATCATCGGCTCCAGCTCGGGGTGATTGATGTTGGCCGGAATCACCGCGCGCCCGCGCGCCACTTCGCTGCGCACGAACTCGGGCGTGATGCGCGCCGGGATGCTGGCGCCGAAGTTCTGGCCGCGGTGCTGGCGCAGCAGGTGCGCCTCGGTGATGGCGTCGATGCGCTGGTTCTCGCGGATGGCGATGTATTCCATCTCCGGCGTGATGATGCCGCGGCGGGCGTAATGCATCTGGCTGACGTTGCCGCCGGCCAGCGCGCGGCGCGGCGGCAAGCGGTGCGCGAAACGCACGCCGTCCAGCGCCGGATCGGCTTCGCGGGTACGGCCGAAGGCCGAGCTCAGGCCGGGCAGCACTTCGGTGTCGCCGCGTTCGGCGATCCAGGCGGCGCGCACGGCGGGCAGACCTTTCAGCAGGTCGATCGATACCGCGCCGTCGGTGTACGGGCCGGAGGTGTCATACACCGCGAACGGGTGGTTGACGTCCTCGCCGAACAGCTTGGGTGTCGGCGACAGCGCGATTTCGCGCATCGGCACGCGCAGGTCCGGGCGCGAGCCTTCGAGGTAAATCTTGGTCGAACCGGGAATCGGCGTGGTCACCGATTCGGAGAGGGTCTGGGCCTGCTGCTGCAGCGGATTGAGTTGCGCGTTCATGGGAATCCTTTGGAATGAACGCAGGCGGCCCGAACGCATCGAGTCTTAAGCTCCCTCCGGCGGTGCTAACCGCATCAGGTTCTAAGGGTATGTCTCAGCCGTCCGGCACCCCTGCTTGAGCGCGTATTAAAGCACAAAAAACCCGCCATTCGGCGGGTTTTTTCGGCTTACCGGCCTTTCAGGCGGGCAGCGCGGCGACGGGCGCGGGCTTTTCTCATGACGGCGTACTCTCAGGTGAATTGACGGCCATTGTCCCACAAACCGCGGGTCCGCGCCTGAACCACTCAATCCGACAGGTAATACTCCACCGTGGACACCACCCGCACGGTCTTGATGTGCGGCGTGTTGGCATCGCGCGGCTCCAGGCTGAACTGGCCCTGGTTGGCGGATTTGATCTTGCCCAAGCGGCTGTCGGAGTCGGCCGCGAACTTCTGCGCCACCTGGCGCGCGTTGCGGGTGGCTTCCTCGATCATCTTCGGCTTGAGCTCGTTCAGGCCGGAGAACAGGTATTCGGTGGGCTGGTAGCCGCCACCGACGCCGACGCCCTGCTTGCCGAGCTCGGCGATCTGCGTGCTCATCTGGCGCACCAGGGCGATGTTGCGGGTGTATACGGTATAGGTCTGGGTCGCATAGAAGCGCGAACCGACGCGGTTCTCGTCGCCGTATTGGCCCTTGTCGTTGACGTTCGGCGCCGACAAGCTGATTTCCTCCGGCTTGAAGCCCTTGTCGAGCAGGAACTGGCGCACCTTGGCGCCGTCGTTTTCCAGCCGGGTGTACACCGCCGACAGCTCGTTGCCGCTGGCGGCGAAGGTCACCGGCCACAGCGCGGTATCGGCCGGCACCTCGCGCTGGGACAGGCCTTTGACGCTGACCGTGCGCTCGTACTCCTTGAAGCGGATAAGGCTCTGGCCCAGGGTGAGGCCGAGCGCGACGAGGCCGACGGCGATGCTGCCGCCGAGGATCATTGCGCTTTTCGGGGACGATTCGGACATGGCGGACTCCGGCGGGATGGTGCGGCCATTACAGCACGGCGATGGCCGCTCCGCCAGTTTCCGGCGGCAATCCTACTTCAGCAGACGCGGTATCAGCGGCGCCCTGTACAGGAGCCCGATGCGGGCTGCCAGTGCGCCCCGGCCGGCGATCAGCGCATGCGCGGCCAGAAGCGCCGACCAAAGCCAGGGCGCGACGGACGTGGCCGCGAACGGGGCGGCGGCCAACGCGATGGCGGACAGCACCAGCTGGCCGTTCAGGGACGCCTTGCTTGCGTCACGCACGAAGGCATCGCCGGAGCGGAAGCCGAAAACGATCGGCGCGACCAAAGGCAGCAGGATGGAAAACCACCACATCAGCGAGGCCGTGACGGTGTCTTTCGGGGTGTGCAGGCGTGCTTTCGCCATAACGGCAATTCGGAGCGTTGAAAATGACTGCATAGGATGCGTCACGCGGCATCGATCGCGCCACAGACGGCGCGTAATACCATGTCACGGATCAGCCGAAAGCGTCGAGACAGGCCAGGGCGTGCGGCCACAGGGTTTCGCGGTGCCGACTGTGGAAAAAGCCGAGATGGCCGATGGCGCCGGTGCCGAAATCGGCCGGGCGCAGCGTTTCCATCATCCGGCTACGCGCGTTCGGATAGTGTTCCAGCAAAGCGCGCACCGCCGCCGGCGTGCCCCACGGGTCGTCGGCGATCTGCAGCAGGTGCATATGGCCGCGGAACGCGCGCGCATTGCCGCGGGCATCGAACTGGCGGGCGCCGAACACGAATTCCGGATCTTTGGCCCATTCGGAGAATTCGCGGCCGAGCTTGGCCGGCAGGTCGTGCTTCAGGCCGGCCCAGCCCGGCCAGCGGTCGAACAGCGCGGTACTCGCGGGCACCAGTACATGCCAGGCCAGCCAATGGCCGTAGCGGTGCGGACGCGCCATCAGCGGCCAATACGCCGACAACGCGGCGACGCCGAGGATGCCATCGATGTCGGCGCTGGCCGGCGTCACGCCCGGCATCCAGCCGCCGACGCTGTGGCCGACGATGTACAGCGGCTGATCGGGAAACAGTCCGTGCAGATGCGCGATCACCGCCGGATAATCCTGCATGGCCCAATCGGAGAAACCGACATCGGCGTAGTCCCGTATCGGCCTCAGCCGCGATTGCGCCACGCCGCGGAAATCGAAACCGATGATATCGAAACCCTGCTCGGCCAGATACCGGCAGAACGGCGCGTAATAGGTCTGCGGCGCGGCGGTGGCCGGCGCCACCACCACGCTGCGGGCGCGCCGGCGTTCAGGCGCGGCGCGGAACAGATGCGCGATGAGCGCGTCGCCGCCGGGCAATGCCAGCCGCAGCGGCTCCATGTTCAAGCCATCGCCTTGGCCGGACTGTCCGGGCGGATCTTGAACCAGGCCGCATAAAGCGCCGGCAGGAAGAACACGGTCAGCAAGGTGGCCACGATCAGGCCGCCCATGATGGCGGTCGCCATCGGCCCGAAGAAGGCGCTGCGCGACAGCGGGATCATCGCCAGCACCGCCGCCAGCGCGGTCAGCACGATCGGCCGGAAGCGGCGCACGGTGGCGTCCAGGATGGCGTCGTATGGCGCGCTGCCATGCGCGATGTCGTGGTCGATCTGGTCGACCAGGATCACCGAGTTGCGCATGATCATGCCGGACAGCGCGATGGTGCCGAGCATGGCCACGAAGCCGAACGGCACGCGGAACACCAGCAGGAACGCGGTCACGCCGATCAGGCCGAGCGGCGCGGTGAGCAGCACCATGAATGCACGGCGGAAGCTCTTGAGCTGCAGCATCAGCAGGGTCATCACCACCAGCAGGAACAGCGGCATGCCGGCGGCGACCGATTTCGAGCCGCGTGCGGAATCCTCCACCGTACCGCCGGTTTCCAGCAGATAGCCGGGCGGCAACGCGGCCCGGATCGGCTCCAGGGTCGGCAGGATCTGGGCGGTCACCGTCGGCGGCGTGGTCTCGTCGTAGATGTCGGCGCGCACGGTGATGGTCGGCAGCCGGTTGCGGTGCCAGATGATGCCGTCCTCCAGCGTGTACTCGAGCGTGGCGATCTGCGAGAGCGGTACGCTGGCGCCGGAGTCGACCGGCACCGACAGGCTGTCGAGGCGGTCGAGGGCGACGCGCTCTTCGGCCGGGCCGCGCAGCAGGATCTCGATCAGCTCGTTGCCCTCGCGGTAGGTGCTGACCGTGGTGCCGGACAGCGATCCGCGCAAAAACGCCGTCAGATGCGCCGAGGTGACGCCGAGCGCGCGGGCGCGGTCCTGATCGACGTTCAAGCGCACGATCTTGCTGGGCTCGTCCCAATCCAGATTGACGTTGGCGATGTGCGGGTTGGCGCGCACCCGGTCGGCGATCTCGCGGGCCAGACGCTTGACCTCGTCGATGTGCTCGCCGGATACCCGGAACTGCACCGGATAGCCCACCGGCGGTCCGTTCTCCAGACGCGCCACGCGCGACTGCACGTCCGGGAACTTATGCTCCATCAGCCCGATCAGCCAGCGGCGGACCGCCTCGCGCGATTCGATGTCCTTGGTCAGGATGACGAACTGGGCGAAGTTGGCCTGCGGCAGCTTCTGGTCGAGCGGCAGGTAGAAGCGCGGCGAGCCGGCGCCGACGTGGCCGACGTAATTGACCAGGTCGGCGCGCTTGGCCAGTTCGGCCTCCAACCGTTCGGCCACGCGTTGGGTGTCCTTCAGCGAGGCGCCCTCGGCCAGCTCGAGGTCGACCATCAATTCCAGACGCGTGGAGGCCGGAAAGAACTGCTGCGGCACGAAACGGAACAGCAGCACCGAGACCACGAACGCGCCGGCGGTCGCCAGCAGCACCGTGCGCCGGTGTTGCAGGCACCAATCGACCCACTGCCGGAGCTGGCGGTAGAACGGCGTGGCATAGGGATCGGCCGGTGGCGGGCCATCGGCCAACCAGTCCTGCATGCGCGCCGGCAGGCGCGCGGCCAACCGCTGCTTCAAGCGCGCCATGCGCGGCCCATGGCCGGCGGCATGCGATTCGGGAAGCAGCCGGTAACCCAGGAACGGAATGAAGATCACCGCCGCGATCCAGCTCAGCAGCAGCGCGATGGTCACCACCTGGAAGATGGAGCGCGTGTATTCGCCGGTGTTGGAGTTGGCGGTGGCGATCGGCAAAAAGCCGGCCGCGGTGATCAGAGTACCGGTCAGCATCGGGAACGCGGTACTGGTGTAGGCGAAGGACGCGGCCGACAGCCGGTCGAAGCCCTGCTCCATCTTGATCGCCATCATCTCGACCGCGATGATGGCGTCGTCGACCAGCAGGCCGAGCGCCAGGATCAGCGCGCCGAGCGAGATCTTATGCAGGCCGATGCCGAAGAAATACATGGCGGCGAAGGTCATCGCCAGCACCAGCGGAATGGACAGCGCCACCACCAGGCCCGGGCGCTTGCCAAGCGAGAAGAAGCTGACCAACAGCACGATGATGACGGCCTCGGCCAGCACGCGCACGAACTCGCGCACCGAGAACTTCACCGCCGCCGGCTGGTCGGACACCTTCTCCAACCGGATGCCGGCCGGCAGGGTGCCCTGCAGGCGCTGGAATTCGGTCTCCAGGCGCTGGCCGAGCGCGATGATATCGCCGCCCTTGCGCATCGAGACCGCGATGCCGATGCCGTCCTTGCCCATGAAACGCATGCGCGGCGCGGCCGGGTCGGCGAATCCGCGCTGGATCTCGGCGATGTCGCCCAGACGGAAGCTACGGCCGCCGGCGCGCACCGGGAAATCGCGGATGTCCTCGACCGAACCGAACGCGCCGCTGACGCGCAGCTGCACGCGGTCGGTCTCGGTCTCGAAGAAGCTGCTGGAGTTCACCGAGTTCTGCGCCTCGATGGCCTGCTGTACCTGGTTCAGCGACAGCCCGAGCGTGGCCAGCTTGGTGTTCGACAGCTCGATCCAGATCTTCTCGTCCTGCAGACCGACCAGCTCGACCTTGGCCACGTCCGGCACCCGGTGCAGTTCGAGCTCGATGCGCTCGGCGTAATCCTTGAGCGTGGCGTAATCGAAACCGTCGCCGCTGAGCGCGTAGATGTTGCCGTAGGTGTCGCCGAACTCGTCGTTGAAGAACGGACCCTGCACGCCCTGCGGCAGCGTGGCGCGGATGTCGCCGACTTTCTTGCGGATCTGGTACCAGAGCTCGGGCACCTTGTCGGAGGTCAGCGAATCGCGCGCCATGAACATGATCATCGATTCGCCGGCCTTGGAATACGAACGCACGTATTCGTACTGGCCGGTCTCCAGCAGCTTCTTCTCGATGCGGTCGGTGACCTGCTTGCTGACTTCCTCGGCGGTGGCGCCGGGCCAGAAGGTGCGCACCACCATCACCTTGAAGGTGAACGGCGGATCTTCGGATTGGCCGAGCTTCTGGTAGCTGAAGATGCCGACCAGCGCCAGCACCAGCATGGCGTAGCGGACCAGCGTCCGGTTGCGGATAGCCCAAGCGGACAGATTGACGCTCACCGCGCGGCTCCCATGCGTACCGGCCGGTTGTCGGCGTCGACCGCGCGCACCGCTTCGCCCTCGCGCAGCAGATGCACGCCGGCCTGCACGACCCATTCGTTCTGGCCGAGGCCGCTACCGATGTCGGCCGTGCGCGCGCCGTAGCGCAGCACCTGCACGCCGCGCTTGCGCAGACGGCCGTCCGTCGACAGCACCCAGACCGCGGGCTTGCCGGCGTTTTCGGTCAGCGCCGACAGCGGTACGGTCAGCGCCGCGCCCTCGGCATCGGCCATCAGCACGCGCGCGCTTTGGCCCAGATGCACGTCGGCGGCGGAATCGTCGAGCGCGACGCGCACGGCGTAGGTGCGGGTCAGCGGATCGGCGGCGCCGGCGATTTCACGCACCGTGCCCGGGTAACGGACGCCCGGCCGGGTCCAGAGCTCGATGCTGGCTGGACGGCCGACACGCAAGGCCGGCAGATGGCGCTCGGCGACATGGATGGCGATCTCGCGGGCGCCGTCACGGGCGAAGGTGAACACCGGCTGGCCGGCGGACACCACCTGTCCGGCTTCGGCCAATTGCTGGCTGACGACGCCGGCGCCCGGCGCCCGGATGCTCGCATACCCGGCCTGGTTGGCGTTCAACCCGGCCTGCGCCGCGGCCTGCCGGTAACGCGACTGGGCGGCGTCGGCCTGCGCCTTCTTGCTGTCGTACAAGGATTTCGACACCAGCTGCTGGGCCGCCAGGTCGCGGTAACGCGTCAGTTCGGCGGCGGCCAGATCACGGTCGGCCTTCAAGGCCTGCAGGGCGGCATCAGCGCCTTGGCGCTGCAGCTCCAGGTCGGCGGCGTCCAGGCGGGCGAGTAGCTGTCCGGCGCGGACGCGGGCGCCGGCATCCACCAGGCGCTCGGCGATCTTGCCGGACACGCGGAACGACAGATTGACCTCTTCGCGGGCGCGCACTTCGCCGGCGAACACCTGCGCGCCGGCGCCATCGGCCTGCGGCTGGGTCACCAGTACCAAGCGCCGGGCGTCCGGCTCGGGCTTGGGCGAACACGCCACCAGGGCCGATAACAGCAGAAAGCCGAGGACGGAACGCAGCGGGCGGACGGGACGCATGGGATGGCCTGTAATTAATGAACTGGCCGGTATGGTATCATCATAGTGTACCCATCGGTACACTAAATTCGACCGCTACCGGAATACCCGCATGACGCCCCGCCAAAAGCCCGCATTGGGCCGACCGAAAGACCCGGAAAAACGCCAGGCCATCCTGCAGGCCGCCGCCGAGCTGTTCCCGTCCAAGGGCTTCGCCGGGGTCAGCATGATGGAAATCGCCGAGCGCGCGAAGGTCTCGAAACTCACGCTGTACAGCCACTTCACCGACAAAGAGGACCTGTTCACCCAGGCGGTGATCGACTGCTGCGAACAGCAGCTGCCGGCCAGCAGCTTCCAGCCGGCGCCGGGCCTGGACATCGAGCAGGCGCTGGGCGCCATCGGCATCGGCTTCCTGGAGCTGGCGCTGGACGAAAAAGCCATCAGCCTGCACCGCATGATCGTGCGCCAGAGCGGCATGGACACCGGCAACGCCGAGCTGTATTTCAAGGTCGGTCCGGCGCGCATGTTGGCCGAAATGCGCCATTTCCTCGAACATGCCGGCCGTAGCGGCGCGCTTGACATCCCGAAGCCGGACCTGGCCGCGGAGCATTTCTTCTGCCTGCTCAAGGGCCTGATCTACATGCGCGTGCTGATGGGCCTGTGTCCGCCGCCGGACCGGGCGGCGCGCGAGGCCCACGTGCGCGAGGTGGTCGCCCTGTTCATCGCCGCCTATCGGCCGGGCAGCGGGCGCGCGCAATGACTTCCGGCACGTGGCGCGGCCGGCGCCGGACCGCATAATCACTTACCGCATACAGGCAAACGGCTTACAATAAGCGTTCTGCCGAGGACCCCGCCATGACCCTGAACATCGAAACCGCCCGCCACGCCATGATCGAACAGCAGATCCGTCCCTGGGACGTGACCGACATGCGGGTGCTGGGCGCGCTGGCCGCGGTGCCGCGTGAGCGCTTCGTGCCCGAGCTGCACAAGGCCTTGGCCTTCGCCGACACCGCCCTGCCGATCGGCCACGGCGAGCGCATGCTCAAGCCGGTGCTGGAAGGCCGCCTGCTGCAGGCCCTGGAATTGCAGCCGAACGACGAGGTGCTGGTGATCGGCACCGGCTCGGGCTTCCTGACCGCCTGCGTCGCCACCCTGGCGCGCGCGGTCACCAGCATCGACCGCCATGCCGATTTCCTGGACGCGGCGAAAGCCAAGCTGGCCGCGCTCGACCTCAACAACGTGCGCTTCGAGCAGGCCGACGCCATGGCTTTCCGGCCCAACCAGCAGTTCGACGCGATCCTGGTCACCGGCGCGGTGGCCGAAGCGCCGGACGCGTTCGGCCATTGGCTACGCGACGGCGGCCGACTGGTGCTGGTCCGCGGCCTGTCGCCGGTGCAGGAAACGGTGCGCATCACCCGCGAGCGCGACGCTTTCCGCACCGACAGCATCTTCGAAACCGACATACCCTACCTGGCGGGCGCTGAACCCGTCGAAAAGTTCGCCCTCTGATGAAGGAATTCCGCATGCGTATGAAAGCGACCCCGTTGGCGTTGGCCACCGCCCTGGCCCTGTCCTGCCCGTCGGCCTTCGCCGCCGACCTGATGCAGTCGTACACGCAGGCGCGCCAGAGCGACCCGACCCTGTCGATCAGCGAGTCGCAGAACAGCATCGCCAAGGAAAACGTGGTGCAGTCGCGCGCCAACCTGCTGCCGCAACTGAGCGGCACCGTCAGCGTCAACCGCAACGAGAACGGCGGCACGCTGAACAACGGCGACACCTTCGACAGCAGCAGCAGCTCGCGCAACACCAACCTCAGCCTCAGCCAGAACCTGTTCGACTGGAGCGTGTACACCCGGCTGTCCGGCAGCAAGGCCCGCGCGCTGCAGTCCGACGCCGAGCTGGACTCGGCCAACGACGCGCTGATCACCCGCGTCGCCGAAGCCTACTTCAACGTGTTGACCGCGATCGACGCGCTGGCCGCCTCGCGCGCCGAGGAGCGCGCCGTCAAGCGCCAGCTGGACCAGGCCGAGAAGCGCCTGGAAGTCGGCCTGGCGCCGATCACCGACGTGCATGAGGCCCGCGCGCGCTACGATTCCTCGCGCGCCAACACCATCCTGGCCGGCAACGCGCTGAACGACGCGCGCGAAGCGCTGGCGGAAATCACCGGCCAGCCAGCAGAGGGCCTGAAAGGCCTGCCGGACAATTTCCAGCCGAAGGGTGAAGCCCTGCGCGGCACCGAAGAATGGGTGCAGGAAGCCCTGCGCACCAACCCGACGGTGAAGGCGCGCGAACTGGCCTTGGCCGCCGCCGAGGACGACATCGCCTCGGCCCGCGCCGCCCATCTGCCGACGCTGGGCGCCACCATCAGCAAAGGCGACAGCACCCTGATCAGCGGCGCCGCCGGTCCGTTCTCGACCACCGATTCGAATTCGACCACCTACGGCGTGCAGCTGCGCGTGCCGATCTTCAGCGGTTTCGCCACCCAATCGCGGGTCAAGCAGGCCGTGGCCTCGCGCGACATCGCGGCCGAGCAGCTGGAGCAGACCAAGCGCGCCGTGACCCGTCAGGTGCGCAATGCCGAACGTACCTTGGTCGCCGGTCTGGCCGAAGTCGAAGCCCGGCGTCTGGCCGTGGTCTCGGCCAAGTCGGCGCTGGAAGCCGGCGAAGTCGGTCTGGAAGTGGGTACCCGCACCATCGTCGACGTGCTGTTGGCGCAGCAGCAGCTGTTCACCGCCACTCGCGAGTACTCGCGTGCGCGCCACAATTATCTGGTCAACACCCTGAAGCTGAAGCAGGCCGCCGGCTCGCTGGAACTCGGCGACATGGAATCGATCAACGCGCTGCTGAGTTTCGACGCCGAAAGCAAGATCCAGTAACCGGCTCCGGTTTCAACCGCCTCCGACAAGGCGCTGGGCAACCAGCGCCTTTGTTTTTTCCAGCGCGCCGCGGCTGGCGGCGACGCAGTCCGCGTTCGCGCGGCCCATGGCCGCACGCCGTGTCGGATCGCGCAGTAGCGCGGCGATCTGGACCGCCAGGGCCTCGGCGTCCGGCACCTGCAACAGGCCACCGACGGCCTGCAGCGCGGCCACGCTGTCGCTGAAATGCGCGGTATGCGGCCCGACCAGCACCGGCAGACCGAAGCCGGCCGGCTCCAATACGTTATGGCCGCCGATGGCCTGCAGGCTGCCGCCGACGAACACCAGGTCGCTGCCGGGCATGAAACCGGCCAATTCGCCGTGGGTATCGATCAGGAACACGCGCGTATCGGCGTCCGGCAACGCGTCCCGCGAACGTCGTCGCAGGGCCAGTCCGGCGTTCTGCACCGTCTGCGCCACCGGTTCGAAACGTTCGACGTGGCGTGGCGCCCATAGCAGCAGAGCCTCAGGGAACTCGCGCAACAGGCGACGATGCGCCGCCAGCACCACCGGCTCCTCGTCGGGATGGGTGCTGGCCGCCATCCACACCGGCGTCTGCGGCCAATCGGCGCGCGCCGCCACGGCCGGCGGCGCCGGCCGATCCCATTTCAGGTTGCCGGTGACCGACAGCGCGGCATCCAAGGCGCCAGCGGCACGGAAGCGTTCGGCATCGGCCGCGCTTTGGCAGGCGATGGCCTCCGGCAACGCCAGGGCATGGCGGAAGATGGCGAGCCGCCGGTAGCGCCGCAACGAGCGCTCGGTGATGCGCGCGTTCAGCATCAGCAACGGAATGCCGGCGCGGCGCACCTGCAGGAACAGCGTCGGCCAGATTTCGGTTTCCAGCACCAGCGCGACGCGCGGCCGCACGCGACGCAGGAACGCGCGCACGCAGAATCCGGCATCGAACGGCAGATAGGCGACCGTGCAATCGGCCAAGGCCAACGCCTCGGCCGCCTGTCTGCCGGCCGGTGTCTGGCAGGTGACCCAGATCGGCACGCCGGCATGCTCCGCGCGCAACGCGGCCAACAACGGCGCAGCCGCCTGCACCTCACCGAGCGAAGCGGCGTGCAGCCAGATCGGCCGCGCGGCCGAGCGACGGTGGCGGCCCAGGCGCTCGTCGAAGAAATTCCGGTACGCCGGCTGCCGCAGCGAACGCCACAGCAGATGCAGCGTCAACAGCGGCAGAGCCGGCAACAGCAGCGCGCCGTACAACAGGCGCGGAACGATGGGATAAGATAAGGAAGCCATTGGCCACAGCATACCGCACCGGACACCGCCCTTGCCGCCCGAATCCGCCCGCCCCGCCCTGCTACGGCATCTGCCGTCCTGGCTGCTGATTGCCGCCGGCCGCGCCGTGGCGCAACTGCCCTGGGCCTGCTACCGGCCGCTGTCGCGCCTGCTCTCGCCGTTGATGCGGCTGCTGATGCGCGAACGCGGCCACATCGCGCGCGTCAACATCCGGCTGTGCTTTCCCGAGCTGGACGCGCGCGCGCAACGCGCGCTGTGGCGCGCCAGTTTCGACTCGCTGGCGTTCTCGCTGTTCGAATTCGCGCGCGGCTGGTGGGGCGAGCTGCGTCCGACCGACCGCGACACGCCGATCGTCGGCCTGGATCATCTGCAGGCCGCGCAGGCGCGCGGCAAGGGCGTGCTGCTGGTGTCGGCGCATCTGATGACGCTGGAGTACTGCGTCAAGATTCTCGGCCGGCACGCGCCGGTGGCGGGCACCTACCGGCCGTTCGAGGACGCCGCGCTGGAGTGGAGCGTGCGCGCCGGCCGCAGCCGCTACACGCATGCCATGTTCCCGCGCGAGGAACTGCGGGCGGTGCTGCGGCATCTGAAAGCCGGCGGCATCCTGTGGTTCGCGCCCGACCAGGAAACCCGGCGTGGCGACAGCGTGTTCGTGCCGTTCTTCGGCCGGCCGGCCTGGAGCCTGACCTCGACGCATCAATTGGCCAAGCTCAGCGGCGCCGCGGTGCTGCCGTTCTTCCACCGGCGCCGCGCGGACGGCGGTTACGAACTGGAGATCGGCGAGGCGCTGACGGATTTCCCGGGGCAAGACGCCACGGCCGACACGGCGCGCCTCATGGCGCTGTTCGAGGGCTTCATCCGGCGTTGTCCGGAACAGTATCTGTGGCTGCACGCGCGCTTCAAGCGCCAGCCGGACGGGCGCAGCCCGTACTGAGTCAATCCGCCAGACGGTAGCGCGCGCCGCAATACGGGCAGGTGGCCTGGCCGTTGGCCTCGATCGGAATGGACACTTTCGGATGCTGGTTCCACAGCGCCATGTCCGGAGTCGGGCAGGTCAGCGGCAGCTGCGCGCGACGCACTTCGATCACGGTGTCTTTCGGCGTATTGGCGGCATTGGCGGTCATGGCGGGCTCCGATGGTTCGAGCCGCCATTTTACCGCGCACGGGCCGGAAAATCAGCAAAACAAAACCCGCCGGAGCGGGTTTTGCGGTTTCACCGGGCGTTGCGCGGCGCTTACGGCTTGGGCTGGAACGCCTCGAGCGTGATGCGCAGGGTCACTTCGTCGCTGACCGCCGGCACGTAGGCACCCAGGCCGAAGTCGGAACGCTTGATCACCGTGGTGGCGTCGAAGCCGGCGGCCGGCACCTTGCGCATCGGGTGCTCGCCGATACCGTTGACCTTGACCGCGAAGGTGACCGGCTTGGTCACGCCGTGGATGGTCAGGTCGCCCATCAGATGCAGGTCCTTCGGACCGGCCACGTGCACCATCTTGCTCTTGAAGGTCGCGGTCGGGTACTTGGCGGCGTCGAAGAAGTCGGCGCCCAGCAGATGCTGGTCGAGCTTGTCGACGCCGGTGGTGATCGAGGACACCGGGATCTCGATCGCGATGCTGGATTTGCCCAGATTGGCGGTGTCGAGCTCGAACTGGCCGGTGACCTGGTCGAAGCGGCCGGTGATGTTGGAGAAGCCGAAGTGGTTGTAGCCGAACTGCACCTGGGTGTGGGTCGGGTCGATTTCGTATTTGGCGGCGAATGCCGGCGACGCGAAGGCGGCGGCGGCCAGGGCGATCAGGACGAGACGTTTCATGATGATGGATTCCTCGGAATGGCGGGATGGATTACAGGATACGGCAGGCTTCGTCGAAGTCCAGCCGCGGATTGCGCGGGAACAGCTTCTCGGCGTCGCCGTAGCCCAGGTTGATCAGGAAGTTCGACTTCCAGGTGGTGCCCTGGAAGAAGGCCTCGTCGACCATGGCGTTGTTGAAGCCGGACATCGGACCGCAGTCCAGGCCCATGGCGCGCGCGGCCAGGATGAAATAGCCGCCCTGCAGGTTGCCGTTGCGCACGGCGGCGGTTTCGATCAGCGGCTGGTTGCCGGCGAACCAGCTGCGCGCGTCGGTGTGCGGAAACAGCTTGGGCAGTTGCTCGTAGAACGCGAAATCGGTGGCGACGATGACGTTGACCGGCGCCTGCAGGGTCTTGGCGCGGTTGCCTTCGTCCAGGGCCGGGGCCAGCTTGGCCTTGGCTTCCGGCGATTTGACGAACACGAAGCGGGCCGGCGTGGTGTTGGCCGCGGTCGGGCCCCACTTCACCTGCTCGTAGATGGCGTGCAGCAGTTCATCGGACACCGGCTTGTCGAGCCAGACGTTGTGGGTGCGGGCGGCGCCGAACAGCTGGTCGAGCGCGGCGGCGTTCAGGGCGTGGGACATGACGTTCTCCTGTGGAATCGGGTGCGCGGGACGGTCCGCGATGGAAGACATGGTAGCGGAGGCCGGCATCGGGAGTAAGCGGAACAATAGAAAATATCGTTCCACGAGCGGGATGATGCATCAATCGAAGTCAAGGCCCCGTGATGCCAGGATCCGCGCGGTGCGTGCGCACAACGCCGACAGCGCGGCATCGGCCGCCACCACCCGCGCGCGCTCGGCCAGATGGCAGCAGAGGCCGACATGCTGCAGGCGCTCGACCGCTTCGGCCAAGGCGCCGGCGTCCTCCGCAGGCAACAGGCCGGCCTGCGCCAGTGCCTGCAGGATGTCGAGGCTGTCACGCGCATCGGCCAGCACCGGATACGCGGATGCATGCGCCAGCACCGCATACTGCAGGAAGAACTCGATATCGGTCTGCGCGCCGCGGCCGTGCTTGAGGTCGATGCGGTCCTCGCCGCTGCGGTCGAGCTCGGCGCGCATGCGCCGGCGCATGGCGATGATTTCGGCGCGCAGACCATCGGCCGGACGCGACCGGCACAATAGCTCGTGCCGCAAGGTCTCGAAGCCGGCGCACAGTCCGGCATCGCCGGCCACGGCGCGCGCCCGCACCAGGGCCTGCAGCTCCCAGATCCAGGCGCGCTCGCGCTGGTACTGCGCGAAACTGTCGAGCGTACTCACCAGCAGGCCCTTGGCGCCGTCCGGACGCAGGCGGATGTCGACCTCGTACAGGCTGCCGGCCGGCGTGTTCAGGCCGAGCAGCGCGATCAGTTTCTGCGCCTGACGCATGAAGAAGCGGCCGGCGTCGAGCGGACGCGCGCCGTCGCTGGCGGCGGCGTCGCCACCGCGGTTCAGGAACACCAGATCGAGATCGGAGTTGAACGCCAGACCGCCGGCACCGAGGCTGCCGTACCCGATCGCCGCGAATGCGGCACCGGGGATGATGCCGTGCTGGCGCCGCAGTTCCTCGGCCGCCACCCGGTTGCAGGCGTCCAGCACGCATTCGGCCAGACGGGTCAGCAGGCGGCTGGCGGCGACCGCGCCGAGATCGAGGAACAGGAAATGGTAGGCGATGCGGAACCCGGTGCTGAGCTTGAACTCGTTCAAGGCCAGCATCGCCGCCTCGGCGTCGCCGGCATGCGCCGCCAGCACCGCCGCGACCTGGCCCGGCAAGGCGTCGGCGTCGAGCCGGCGGCCGATGACGCGCGCGTCCAGCAGTTCGTCGAGCAGCATCGGGTGTTCGATCATGCGCCGCGCCATCCACGGGCTGCGCTCGAACACCTGCACCATGCGCTGCAGGGAGCTGGGCTGCTCGTCGAGCAGGGCGATGTAGCTGCTGCGCTTCAGCGTGGCCTGCAGGAAGGCCACGGCATGGCCGAGGCAGGCGTCGGGATCGGCGGCGGCGGCGCAGGCGCGCACGAACGCGCCGGTAACGCGCTGCAGTCGCTGCCGGGAGCGGTCGGCCATGGCCTCGGCGCCGGCATCGAGCAGGGCCTGCAGGCGCTCGGCATGCTGCGTGGCGTCCGCGTAGCCGAGTGCCGCCAGATCGGCGGCCGACGACGACGGGAGGTCGCCGCCGTCATCCGCGCCGTCGGAATCGCCGAGCAGACCGGCGAACAGGCGCTCGACCGCGTCGCGGTGCACCTCGAGCTCGGCCGACAGCGCCGGGACCACGGCATAGCCCAAACCGGCGGCGATGCGCGCGCGCGCATCCGGATCCTCCGGCAAGGCATGCACCTGGGCGTCGCGCAGCATCTGCACCCGGTTTTCCAACCGGCGCAGGAACAGATAGGCCGCGCGTAGACGGCTGGCGTCGTCGGCCGGCAGCAACCGCGCCTCGACCAACGCCGCCAGGCTTTCCAACAGACCCTTGCGTTGCAGTGCCGGATTGCGGCCGCCATAGATGATCTGCAGCGCCTGCACGTAAAATTCGATTTCGCGGATGCCGCCGCGGCCGAGCTTGAGGTCGTCGGCGATTTCGCGCCGGCGGACCTCGGCCGCGATCTTGGCCTTCATCTCGCGCAGGCCGTCGATGGCGGTGAAGTCGAGATAGCGCCGGAACACGAACGGCCGCAGCAACGCCAGCAGGCGCTCGCCTGCGGCCACATCGCCGGCGACCGGGCGCGCCTTCAGCCAGGCGTAGCGCTCCCAATCGCGGCCGGCGCTCTGGAAATACTGCTCCATGCCGTTGAACGACAACAGCAGGCGGCCGCTGGCGCCGAACGGCCGTAGGCGCAGGTCGACGCGGTGGCAGAAGCCGTCGGCGGTGACCTCGTCCAGCAGATTGGCCAGGCGTTGGCCCAGGCGCGTGAAGTAGGTCTCGGCAGGCAACGGCCGCTCGCCGTCGCTGTGGCCGTGGTCGGTGAAGGCGTACACCAGATCGACGTCGGAGGAGAAGTTCAGCTCGCCGCCGCCGAGCTTGCCTAAGCCGAGCACCACCATATGCTGTTCGCCGCCGTCCTCGCTACGCACGGTGCCGTGCACGCGGCGCATGGCGTTGAGCAGCGCGTTAAAACCGGTGCCGAGCGCCTGCTCGGCGATCCAGCTGCTGCCGGCCAGGGTCTGCTCGACCGTATCCAGGCCGGCGATGTCGCGCCAGATCAACTTCAACGACTGCGCGCGCCGCCAGCGGCGCAACAGCGCCGGCCATTCCGGCTCGCGGTCTTCGGGTAGCTGCAGGGGCGTCAACGGCTGGTCGAGCGCGGCCAGCAATTCCGGTTGCTGCGCCAGGACCTCGATGGCGAAATCGGACACCTGCGCCAAGCGCGCCACGACGGCATGGCGCGGATCGTCGGCGGGCAATTCGGCAAGCGCGCCGGCCAAAGGACCGGGACAGACCTTATAGGACAAACGCCACCGCCAGCGACAGGAACAGGCCGAGGCTGATCATGTCCGACAGGGCCGAGACCATCAGGCTGGCCGCCATCGCCGGATTGAAGCCGAGCTTGCGCAGCAGCAGTGGCATGGCGGCGCCGAGAAAACCGGCGAGCATGCAGCTGAGCGCCATGGCGGCGGCAGTGACGACCGCGAGACCCGAGGCATCGCCTTGTTCGGGATGGCGCGAGGCCACGATGAACATGCCGGTGCCGGCCAGCACGCCGGTCAGCAGACCGTTGAGCAGGCCGAGCCAGGTTTCCTTCAGCACCTGCCGGCGCACGTGCCGGGCGGTGTTGGACAGGCTCAATCCACGCAGCGTGCAGGCCGTGGATTGCGAGCCGATGTTGCGGCACAGGCCGGCCAGTACCGGCAGGAACAGCGCCAGCACCGTGGCCTGCGCGAGGCTGACCTGGAACTTGGCGACGATGGCGCCGACCACGAACAGCATGAACAGATGGATCTGCAGCCAGGGCTGGCGGAACTGGAACTTGCGCAGCCAGGACGAGGCCCACTGCTCGTCCTGGTCGACGCCGACCAGATAGCCGGGTTGGCCGGACAGCTCGAACGCCAGCTGCTCGTGCAGGCGGTGCGTGTGCACCTGGCCGAGCAGGATGCCGGCGGCGTCGCAGACCGGATAGGTCAGCGCCGGCTGCACCGTCAGCGACGCGATGGCTTCGCTCAGAGGCCACTCCGGGCGCAGGCTGCAGGGGTCGCGTTGCATGATCTGGTCGAGGGTCTGGCCGCGCTCGGCGAACAGCAGTTCGCGGAACGCCACGGTGCCGAGCAGGCGGTTGTCGGAATCGACCACATAGACCTGGTTCAGTTCGCGCTGCGGCATCAGCTCGCGCAGCAGATCGACCGCCATCTGCACCGAGGTGCCTTTGCGGAACGCCGCCACCGGCTCTTCCAGCTGGTGGCCGACGGTGCCGGGCGCGTAGGCCTCGGCGCGTAGCCAGGCCGAACCGGTCGGACAGGCGGTCATCACCGATTCGCGCACGTCTTCGGGCAGCGCCAGCAGGATCGCCATCGCGCGCGCCGGCGGCAAATCCAGCAGCTGCTGCGCGGCCAGGTTCGGATGCTCGAGATCGAGCAGACCGGCGGCGCTGTGGGCATCCAGGGCGAGCAGACGGGTACTGAGGTGGCGGTCGTTGCGCGGCACTGCGGAATCCATCAGGCGGTTTGCCATAGGGTAGCGCAGATGCCGATGGCTGCCTATGGCAGGGCGTCGGGCTCGGTGATGACGTAACCGCGGGCGCGCAGCTGCTGCAACAGGCCGCCGGGGCGCATCAATTCGTCGATGTTGGCCACCGCCACGCTGTTGCGGTGCTCTGCCAAGGCGCCGCCCACGGCCTGCAGCCAAGCCTCTTGGGCGCGCCGCTGGGCATCACCCAAGCCGGCGCTCTGGCCGATGCCGGAGCCGACCAGGGCGTCGATGCAGGCGCCGGAAGTGTCGGTCAGCGGGATGGCGCGCAGGCCGGCCATGTCGCCTTCGGCCCAGGCCCGGCCGCGCGCGGCCATGAAGCGCACATCGCGTTCGATGCTGTCCAAGGTCTTCTCGAAACAGGCCACGTCGCTCAGCGCGCGCTGGTTGAATTCCTTGATGAAGCGCTTCGGATCATTGATGCGGATCCGGACTTCCGGACGGCGGATCGGCACGCCGGCGTCCTCGGCCAATTCCTTGGCTTCCGGCCAGACGATGCCTTCGTTGCGCAGACCGGCCTTGCGGATGGCTTTTTCGTACAGTTCCTGCGCCGCGAAGATCGGACGCCACTGTTCGATGTCGCGGTCGTTGCCGATGTAACGCGCCTTCAGCGTCAGCCAGCGCGCGTAGGTCTCCGGCGGCAGCACCTGCTGCAGGGTCTTGCCGTCGGGGTTGCGGCGCGCCTTCAACAGCGACGGCACCAGGCCGAGCTTGCCGAAGAAGCCGATGTCGGCGTCGAGCTTGACCGAGGTGCCGCCGATCAACAGCTGCGCATCGGCCAGCTTGCGTTCGAGCTTGATGGTTTCCCATTCCATGCCACGCGGCACCGGACGGATCGAGGCCAGGATCCACACGGTGTTGCCGCCGCGGGTGACTTTCCAGAAACCCGGACCGGGCAAGATGCCCTTGACTTCGACCGCATTGGCGGACGGCACGGCAGCAACGGGTGCGGGCGGCGGCGCATCCTGCGCGGAAAGCGTCGGCGCCAGCAAAGCGGAAACGGCAAACAGCAGGGGAACGGAGCGCATCGGGAAGGTCCGGTTTCGATAACGGCATTGTATGACAGCCGCAGGCACGGCAGGTTGCGGAAAAGTGACGATTGTTTGGCGTTTCCGCACATCCGGCGTTGAATGCGGGCGATGTGCGCCGGATAATGGGGCTTTCGCTCTGAGTACGAACCGCCATGTCCGAAGACCGCATCCTCCATCCCGGCCTGCGCGCCCGCCTGATGTCGGCCGAACAGGCCGCCGCCCTGATCCAGCCGGGCGAGACCGTGGCGATGAGCGGCTTCACCGGCTCGGGCTATCCGAAAGCGGTGCCGCAGGCGTTGGCCGCGCATATCGATCGGGCGCACGCGCGCGGCGAGGATTTCCGCATCAACCTGCTGACCGGCGCATCGACCGCGCCCGAACTGGACGGCGCCCTGGCGCAGGTGGACGGGCTGGCCATGCGCATGCCGTTCCAAAGCGATCCGAACGCCCGCAAGCGCATCAACGCCGGCAAGCTGGATTACCTCGACATCCATCTCTCGCATGTGGCCCAGCACGTGTGGTTCGGCTTCTACAACGCCATCGACACCGCGGTGGTGGAGGTTTCGGCGATCCTCGAGGACGGCTCGCTGGTGCCGACCACCTCGGTCGGC
Organism: Arenimonas maotaiensis; assembly: GCF_014638745.1. Classification (GTDB taxonomy): domain Bacteria; phylum Pseudomonadota; class Gammaproteobacteria; order Xanthomonadales; family Xanthomonadaceae; genus Arenimonas; species Arenimonas maotaiensis. The sequence continues at coordinate 27,640 of NZ_BMFO01000005.1, read as the reverse complement.
AACAACAAGACCTGGCTGGATCTGGCCAAGAAAGTCGTCATCGAAGTCAACCGCTGGCAGCTGCCCGAGATGCTCGGCATGCACGACATCTACTACGGCACCGCGCTACCGCCGGAGCGCAAGCCGATTCCGATGGTGCGCGGCGACGAGCGCATCGGCCAGACCACGCTGCGCTGCGATCCGGCCAAGGTGGCGGCGGTGGTGCTGACCGACGCGCCCGACCGCAACAGCCCGTTCAATCCGATCGACGACGACAGCCGCCGCATCGCCGGACACCTGATCGAGTTCCTCAAACACGAGGTGGCGCGCGGCCGGCTGCCGGCCAACCTGCTGCCGCTGCAGTCGGGCGTCGGCAACATCCCGAACGCGGTGCTGGCCGGCCTGGCCGACAGCGGCTTCCGCGGTCTGGAAGCCTACACCGAGGTGATCCAGGACGGCATGCTCGACCTGCTCCAGTCCGGCGTGCTGCGTTACGCCTCGTGCACCGGTTTCGCGCTCAGCCCGGACGCCAACGAGGAATTCCGCCGGAACCTGGATTTCTACCGCTCGCGCATCATCCTGCGCACGCAGGAGATCTCCAACCACCCGGAGATGGTGCGGCGGCTCGGTTGCATCGGCATGAACGGCATGATCGAGGCCGACCTGTACGGCAACATCAACTCCACGCACGTGATGGGCAGCAGCATCATGAACGGCATCGGCGGCTCCGGCGACTTCGCGCGCAACGGTTTCCTGTCGGCGTTCCTCAGCAATTCCACCGCCAAGGGCGGCAGCATCTCCTCGATCGTGCCGATGGTAAGCCACGTCGACCACACCGAACACGACGTGGCGGTGATCGTCACCGAACAGGGCCTGGCCGACCTGCGCGGACTGTCGCCCAAGCAGCGCGCGCGCCAGGTCATCGCGCACTGCGCGCACCCGGACTACCGCGATGCGCTGCAGGACTACTTCGAGCGCGCCTGCCGCGACAGCTACGGCAAGCACACGCCGCACCTGCTGCCGGAGGCGCTGTCTTGGCACCAGCGCTGGCTCGACACCGGCACCATGAAGGCCTGAGCCGGCCGCAAAAAAACCCCGCCTTTCGGCGGGGTTTTCGTTTGCGTGACGCGGAAGGGATGGATCAGAAATCCATGCCGCCCATGCCGCCCATGCCACCGCCCGGCGGCATCATCGGCTCGTCTTTCTTCGGCGCGTCGGTCACCATCGCTTCGGTGGTGATCATCAGGCCGGCGATCGAGCTGGCGTTCTGCAGCGCGGTGCGGGTGACCTTGGTCGGGTCCAGGATGCCCATCTCAACCATGTCGCCGTACACGCCGGTGGCGGCGTTGTAGCCGAAATTGCCGGTGCCTTCCTTGACCTTGTTCAGCACCACCGACGGCTCTTCGCCGGCGTTGGTGACGATTTCGCGCAGCGGGGCTTCCATGGCGCGCAGGGCCAGGGCGATGCCGACGTTCTGGTCGTCGTTGTCGCCTTTCAGCTTGCCGACGGTGGACAGCGCGCGGATCAGCGCGACGCCGCCGCCCGGCACGATGCCTTCTTCAACGGCAGCGCGGGTGGCGTGCAGCGCGTCCTCGACGCGGGCCTTCTTCTCCTTCATCTCGACCTCGGTGGCGGCGCCGACCTTGATCACCGCAACGCCGCCGGCCAGCTTGGCCACGCGTTCCTGCAGCTTCTCGCGGTCGTAGTCGGACGAGGTCTCCTCGATCTGGGCCTTGATCTGCTTGATGCGGGCCTGGATGCCGTCGGCTTCGCCGGCGCCGTCGATGATGGTGGTGTTTTCCTTCGAGACCTGCACCTTCTTGGCGCGGCCGAGGTCCTTGATGGTGGCCTTGTCGAGCGACAGGCCGACTTCCTCGGAGATCACGGTGCCGCCGGTCAGGATGGCCATGTCCTCCAGCATCGCCTTGCGGCGGTCGCCGAAGCCCGGGGCCTTGACGGCGCAGACCTTGACGATGCCGCGGATGGTGTTGACCACCAGCGTGGCCAGGGCTTCGCCTTCCACTTCCTCGGCCACGATCAGCAGCGGTTTGCCGGCCTTGGCCACGGCTTCCAGCACCGGCAGCAGGTCGCGCACGTTGGAGATCTTCTTGTCGAACAGCAGGATGAACGGATCATCCAGTTCGGCCGACATCGACTGCTGGTTGTTGACGAAGTACGGCGACAGGTAGCCGCGGTCGAACTGCATGCCTTCGACCACGTCCAGTTCGTTCTCCAGGCCCGAACCTTCTTCCACGGTGATCACGCCTTCCTTGCCGACCTTGTCCATGGCCTTGGCGATCAGCTCGCCGATGTTGTGGTCGGAGTTGGCCGAGATCGAACCGACCTGGGCGATTTCCTTGCTGGTGGCGCAGGGCTTGGACAGCTTCTTCAGCTCCTCGACCACGGCGGTCACGGACTTGTCCATGCCGCGCTTCAGGTCCATCGGGTTCATGCCGGCGGCCACGGCCTTCATGCCTTCGCGGATCATGGCCTGGGCCAGCACGGTGGCGGTGGTGGTGCCGTCGCCGGCGATGTCGGCGGTCTTGCTGGCGACTTCCTTCACCATCTGCGCGCCCATGTTCTCGAACTTGTCGGCCAGTTCGATTTCCTTGGCGACGGACACGCCGTCCTTGGTGATGGTCGGGGCGCCGAAGCTCTTGTCGAGCACGACGTTGCGGCCTTTCGGACCGAGGGTGGCCTTGACGGCGTTGGCCAGGATGTTGACGCCTTTCACCATGCGGGCGCGGGCGTCTTCGCCGAAGCGGATGTCTTTAGCTGCCATGTTTCAGTTCCTCAAAAAAATTATTGTGTGGTACGGATCGGGATTGCGGCGGCGGATCAGCCGAGGACGGCGAGGATGTCGTCTTCCTTGACCACCAGGATTTCGGTGCCGTCGAGCTTGAATTCGGTGCCGGCGTATTTGCCGAACAGGACCTTGTCGCCCACTTTGACTTTCGGCGCGCGCACGCTGCCGTTGTCCAGCGACTTGCCTTCACCCACGGCCAACACTTCGCCTTTCACCGGCTTTTCGGTGGCCGAATCCGGAATGACGATGCCGCCAGCGGACACTTTTTCTTCTTCCATGCGTTTGATGACAACGCGGTCAAACAGAGGCTTGATGTTCATAAGTTACCTTTGTGTTTTAAAACAATGGGTTAGGTCAATACCCAGCGGGGCGGTTAGCACTCACCCGCAGAGAGTGCCAAATTCTACGCGAAAACCGACCGCTCGGGCTGTTTTCCCATTTAAGGGCCGGCGTTTCCGATTTCAAGGGGGCACCGCCGGCGCGCGCCGGCCGGGCGGCCTGAACCGGGATTCACCCGGCACGGACCGGCGCTGGGTTAGACTGCTGTCCTTGGCCGCGGCCCGCGGCGAACCGATCACCCGCCCGATTGCCGATGAAAAATTCCCTGTTCGCGCCCCTGCTCGCCCTCCTGTTGCTGGCCGCCGCCCCTGTTCGGGCACAGCCGGCCGGCCCCGACGACCTGCTGCCGATCGACGTCGCCTACCCGCTATCGGTGACCCGGCTGTCGGAAAGCCGTATCGAGGTGCGCTGGCGCATCGCCGACGGCTATTACCTGTACAAACACCGGATGGGCGCCGATGCGCCGAATGCCGGCATCACCCTGCAGCCGCTGCAGTTGCCGCCGGGCAAGGCTTACCGCGACGAATTCTTCGGCGATGTCGAAACCTACCGCCAGGAAGTGGCCGCCGTGCTGGCGCTGGACAATCCACAAGGCTTGAATCACGTCGAATTCACCCTGAAATACCAAGGCTGCGCCGATATCGGCATCTGCTATCCGCCGCAGAAAAAACGCGTGCGCGTGCCGCTGACCGATGCCGCCGCGGCCGGCGCGTCCGACCCGCTCGGCCTGAAGCCCGCCGGCGCGGATGCGCTGCCGGAAGACCAAGCGTTCCAGGTGGAGTTGGCCGCGCGCGCGCCCGATACCCTGATGGCGCGCCTGACCCCGGCCGAAGGCTATTACCTGTACCGCGACAAGCTGGCGTTCACGCTGCCGGCCGCCGGCGCCCTCGCGCTCGGCAAACCGCGGCTACCGGAACCGGTGTGGTATCCCGACCCCGAATTCGGCACCGTGCCGGTGTATTTCGGCCAAATCGAATTCGACCTTCCGCTGCAACGCCGCGATACCGCCGCCGCCACGCTCGCCGTGCGCGCCGATTTCCAAGGCTGCAAGGAAAACGGCCTGTGCTATCCGCCGATGCAACGCCAAATCGAGGTGACGGTGCCCGCCGGCGGCCAGGTGGCGGATGCCGGCGATGATACCGCCGAGGCCGCATCGATTGGATTGACGGGCTGGCTGCCGGCCCTGCTGTTGGCCTTGCTCGGCGGGCTGATCCTGAACCTGATGCCCTGCGTGTTGCCGGTGCTGTCGTTCAAGGCCATGGCGCTGGCCAAGGCCAATACGCCCGGGCACGCCCGCAGCCACGCGCTGTGGTACACCGCCGGCGTGATGGTCAGCTTCGCCGCGCTCGGCGCCGGGGTATTGGCGCTGCGCAGCGCCGGTGAGGCGCTGGGCTGGGGCTTCCAGCTGCAGCAGCCGGTGGTGGTCGGCGCGCTGGCACTGCTGATGTTCGCCATCGGCCTGATGATGTCGGGCCTGTACAACTGGGGCTCGGGCTTCGCCGGCATGGGCCAGTCGTTGACCGAGAAATCCGGTCCGGCCGGGGATTTCTTCACCGGCGTGCTGGCGGTGGTGGTGGCCAGCCCCTGCACCGCGCCGTTCATGGGCAGCGCGCTGGCGTTCGCGTTCACCGCGCACTGGCTGCTGGCGCTGTCGGTGTTCCTGGCGCTCGGCCTGGGCCTGGCGTTGCCGTTCCTGCTGATCGGCTTCGTGCCGGCACTGGCCACGCGCCTGCCCAAGCCCGGCGCGTGGATGGATACGCTCAAGCACTGGCTGGCCTATCCGATGTACCTGACCGCGGTCTGGCTGGCTTGGGTGTTCGGCAACCAGAAGGGCGTGAACGGCTTGGCGCTGCTGTTGATCGCCGCCATCGCGCTGAGCGCCGCGCTGTGGTGGTTCGAACGCCAGAAGCTGCAACCGAGCGCGAAAGCCAAGGCGGTGGCGCTGCTGCTGGGCCTGATCGCCGCCGCCGGCTTCGCGTTCGCGCTGCGGCAGGAAACGCCGCGCGCCGGCGCCGTGACGGCGCAGGGCGCGAACTACGAGGCCTTCAGCCGCAAGCGACTGGATGAACTGCGCGCCGCCGGCACGCCGGTGTTCGTCGACATGACCGCCGACTGGTGCATCACCTGCAAGGTCAACGAAAAGGCCGTGCTGCACACCGACGCCTTCACGCAATTGCTGAAGGACACCGGCACCGTGTATCTGGTCGGCGACTGGACCAACCAGGATCCGGAAATCACCGCCTACCTCGACCAATACCGGACGCCTGGCGTGCCGCTGTACGTGGTGTATCCGAAAGGCCCCGGCCCCGGCCGGCAGCTGCCGCAGCTGCTGACCTTCGAGATCATGCGCGAGGCGCTGACGCCGTGAAGCCGCTGAAGGTGCTGGCGGCGGCCTTGGGCGCCGCCGTGCTGGGCTTGGCGCTCGGCATGTTCATCGCCGGCCCCGGCGTGCTGTTGCGCACCGATCTCGGCCAGGCGCTGTTCGCGCGTTTCGTGCCGCCGAAATACCCGGCGCCGGGCGGTGCCGCCCAGCCCGGCGATGCCGTGCGGCCGTTCACCGTACACGACTTCGACGGCCGGCCGCGCAGCTTGCCGACGCCCGGCCGCTGGCAGGTGATCAACTACTGGGCCAGCTGGTGCGGTCCGTGCCGGCTGGAAATGCCCTGGCTGGATGCGGTGCATGCCGGCAGCCAAGGCCGTTTCGAGGTGGTCGGCATCGCGCTGGAGTCGCCGGAGGCGGCGCAGACCCTGCTGGCCGACATCCCGGTGCGTTTCAGCCAGCACCACGAGCCGGCCGGCCCGGCCGACAGCTCGGTGCTGCTCGGCAACGGCTGGGGCGTATTGCCGTTCACGGTATTGATCGACCCGCAGGGCCGCTTGGTGAAACGGCATATCGGCGTATTCGCCGGTGAAGACCAGTTACGCGCTTGGCTGGCCGAGGGCATGGAATAAGGCCGAGCGCTGTTAACAAAAATCAAACAGCGTTCATTTTCGGACATTTTCCGGCAATTTCTGGACAAAACAACCCAAGTTTGCGAAACTGCGCGTCCGATGAGGGAGAGCGCTGTGGCGACGTTTTGGGTTTTGCACGGACCGAATTTGAATCTACTGGGGCAGCGCGAGCCGGATATCTATGGCCGCGAGACTCTGGCCGACATCAATCATAGCCTGAAAACCCAAGCCGAAGCCGCCGGCCACCGATTGGAGTGCTTCCAAAGCAACGCCGAGCACGAACTGGTGGAGAAAGTGCAGCAGGCGCCGATCGCCGGCGTCGACGCCATCCTGATCAATCCGGCCGCCTTCACCCACACCTCGGTGGCGCTGCGCGACGCCTTCGCCGCCACCGGCCTGCCGTTCGTCGAGGCGCACCTGTCCAACCCGTACCGGCGCGAACCGTTCCGCCGGCACTCGTATTTTTCCGATCTGGCCTTGGCGGTCATCTGCGGCTTCGGCGCCGACAGCTACCGCTACGGCCTGGCGCGGCTGATGCGGGAATTACCCGTCACGGCCGCCGACACCCCCTGAGCCCCGAACCGAGGTCATTATGGATCTGCGTAAAATCAAAGCCCTGATCGAACTGCTGGAGAAATCCAGCCTGTCCGAACTGGAAATCAAGGAAGGCGAGGAGACCGTGCGCCTGGCCCGCCACAGCACGTCGGTCGCGCCCGCGCCGGTGGTGCATCATGTGCCTGCGCCCGCCCCGGCGGCCGACGCGCCGCGCGCCGCCGCGCCGGTGCCGGGCCCGTCGGCCGAATCGGTCGGCAAGTCGACCAAATCCGCGGTCGACGGCCACGCCGTGCGCTCGCCGATGGTCGGCACCTTCTATGCCGCACCGAGCCCGGACGCCGCGCCGTACGTGAAAGTCGGCCAGACCGTGAAGGCCGGCGACACCCTCGGCATCATCGAGGCGATGAAGATGTTCAACCCGATCGAAGCCGACGTCTCCGGCACCGTCACCGCCATCCTGGTCGAGGCCGGCCAGGCGGTCGAGTTCGACGAAGTGATGTTCATCATCTCCTGACCGGAAGCCCGTCATGCTGAAGAAAGTCGTCATCGCCAACCGCGGGGAAATCGCGCTGCGCATCCTGCGCGCCTGCCGCGCGCTCGGCATCAAGACGGTGGCCGTGCACTCCACGGTCGACCGCAACCTCAAGCACGTGGCCATGGCCGACGAGTCGGTCTGCATCGGTCCGGCGCCGTCGATCGAAAGCTACCTGAACGTGCCGGCGATCATCGCCGCCGCGGAAGTGACCGACGCCGACGGCATCCACCCCGGCTACGGCTTCCTGTCTGAGAACGCCGCGTTCTGCGAGCGCGCCGAGGCCTCCGGCTTCGTGTTCATCGGCCCGACCGCCGACGTCATCCGCATGATGGGCGACAAGGTCGAAGCCATCCGCGCCATGAAGGACGCCGGCGTGCCGTGCGTGCCCGGCTCCGGCGGCCCGCTCGGCGACGACGCGTTGGCCAACCTGAAGATGGCCGAGGAAATCGGCTATCCGGTCATCATCAAGGCCGCCGGCGGCGGCGGCGGCCGCGGCATGCGCGTGGTGCGCGAGGCCGAGCAGCTGGTCACCGCCATCACCACCACCCAGCAGGAAGCCAAGGCCGCGTTCAACAACGACATGGTCTACATGGAGAAATTCCTGGAGAACCCGCGCCACATCGAGATCCAGGTGCTGTCCGACGGCCAAGGCAACGCCATCCATCTGGGCGAACGCGACTGCTCGATGCAACGCCGGCACCAGAAAGTGGTCGAGGAAGCCCCGGCGCCGGGCATCACGCCCGAGCAGCGCGCCGAGATCGGCCGCGTCTGCGTCGAGGCCTGCATCCGCATCGGCTACCGCGGCGCCGGCACCTTCGAGTTCCTGTACGAGAACGGCCGCTTCTACTTCATCGAGATGAACACCCGCATCCAGGTCGAGCATCCGGTCACCGAAATGGTCACCGGCGTCGACCTGGTGCGCGAGCAGCTGTTGATCGCGTCCGGCCATAAGCTCAGCCTGCGCCAGGAGGACATCGTCATCCGCGGCCACGCCATCGAATGCCGCATCAACGCCGAGGACCCGGACAGCTTCCTGCCCAGCCCCGGCCTGATCAAGCATTTCCATTCGCCGGGCGGCCCGGGCGTGCGCGTCGATTCGCACATCTACGAAGGCTACAAGGTGCCGCCGAACTACGATTCGATGATCGGCAAGCTGATCGTGCACGGCAACGACCGCGAGCAGGCCATCCACCGCATGCGCTGCGCGCTGTCGGAGATGATCGTGGACGGCATCAAGACCAACGTGCCGCTGCAGCAGCGCATCCTGGCCGACGCCGGCTTCTTCCAAGGCGGCACCAACATCCACTACCTGGAGAAGCGCCTGGCCGAACGCAAGGAAAAGAGCCTCGGACTGAGCTGATGCCGTACCTGGAACTGTCCATCGCCTGCAAGGCCAGCGAGGAAGCGCGGGTGGAAACCGCGCTGACCGAACTCGGTGCGCTCAGCGTGTCCCTGCTGGACGCCGCCGACGCCGAAAACGAACGCGCCATCCTGGAACCGGGCGTCGGCGAGACGCCGCTGTGGAACGACATCATCCTGCTGGCGCTATTCGAGCACGGCACGCACGAAGGCCTGCTGCTGCACGCTCTGGACGCCTACGACGGCGGCATCGACTGGAGCACGGCAAGCTTCCGCACCGTCGAGGACCAGGACTGGGAACGCGCATGGCTCGACCAGTTCCGGCCGATGCGCTTCGGTGCGCGTACGTGGATCGTGCCCTGGCACAGCGAAGCGCCGGCCGAAGCAGAAGGCGGCGTCATCATCCGGCTCGATCCGGGTCTGGCCTTCGGCTCCGGCACGCACGCCACCACCGCGCTGTGCCTGGACTGGCTGGACGGCCTCGACCTGCGTGGCAAGGACGTGCTCGACTTCGGCTGCGGCTCCGGCATCCTGGCCTTGGCCGCGCTCAAGCTCGGCGCGGCCTCGGCGGTCGGCGTCGACAACGACCCGCAGGCGCTGACCGCCAGCCATGACAACGCCGAACGCAACGGCATCGGCGACCGCCTGCAGGTCTACCTGCCGGCCGACGAACCGGTGCGGCGCTATCCGGTGGTGGTCGCCAACATCCTGGCCACGGCACTGGTCGCCTTGGTCGATACCCTGGCCGCGCGCACCGAAGCCGCCGGCGTGATCGCGCTTTCGGGCATCCTGCAAAGCCAGGCCGACGACGTGTTGGCCGCCTACGAACCCTACTTCGAGGGCCTGACGGTGACCGCGCGCGAGGATTGGGTCCGCATCGATGGCCGCCGGCGCGCGTAAGTTCGGACTGCCGGCCGTCACGGCCATTCTGGCGCTTGCCCTGCTGTTGCAGATCGCCGTCGCCGAACGCGAGCGTCTGGCACGTAGCGCGTTCTGGCGGCCGGCGGTCGAGCACCTGTGCCTGCTGGCGTCCTGCCGGCTGTCGGCCTGGCGGCAACCGGACGCGTTCACCCCGGTGCAGCAGGCGGTCGCCGCCGATCCGCGCCAGGCCGGCGTGCTGCGGGTGCAGCTGGCTTTCCGCAATGACGCCGCCCGACCGCAACCCTGGCCGCAGATCGAAATCGCGTTGACCGGCATCGACGGCGAAACCGTCGGTCTGCGCCGTTTCGCGCCGGCCGAATACCTCAACGCCGGCCAAGCCGCCGAAATCCAGCCCGGCCAGACGGTTTCGGTCGAAATCGCGCTGCAGGAGACCTCGGCCAAGGCCGCCGGCTTCCGCTTCGATTTCCGCTGAGACGTTCAGGCAACCGCGCCGCAATCGCGCTAGACTGTGCGGCCGGGAAGAAAAAATATACGAGCTCCGCGTGAACACGCTGCACCTGATCCACAACGCCGCCCCCGACGCCAAAAGCCCGCCGCTGAAAGACGTGGTCGCGCGCGTGGTGCGCCGTTACCTGCATGATATGGGCCACGCCAGCGAGAGCGACCTGCACGCCACCGTGCTGGCGGAAGTGGAGCCGGCGCTGCTGCAGGAAGTGTTGGCGCATTGCCGCGGCAACCAAAGCCGCGCGGCCGGCATTCTCGGCCTGAACCGCGCCACGCTGCGCAAAAAGCTCAAGCAATACCGCCTGCTGGAGGATTGAGGCGGCGCGCTCGAGTGCGCGCCGGTTATAATTGGCGCTCGCTTTGGAGAGCCGCCATGCCCGATTCCCGCCTTCCCGTCCGCCGCGCGTTGCTGTCGGTGTCCGACAAATCCGGGCTGCTGCCCCTGGCCCGCGGACTGATCGCGCACGGCGCGCAACTGCTGTCCACCGGCGGCACCGCCAAGGCGCTGCGCGAAGCCGGCCTGGCGGTGACCGACGTGTCCGAGGTCACCGGCTTTCCGGAAATCATGGACGGCCGGGTCAAGACCCTGCATCCGAAGATCCACGGCGGCCTGCTGTCGCGCGCCGGCACCGACGACGCGGTCAGCCGCGAACACGGCATCGAAGCCATCGACCTGCTGGTGGTCAACCTGTATCCGTTCGCGGCCACCGTGGCCAAACCCGACTGCGCCTACGATGACGCGGTGGAGAACATCGACATCGGCGGACCGGCCATGCTGCGCGCCGCCGCCAAGAACCACGAGCGCGTGGCCGTGCTGACCGACCCGGCCGATTACGACGGCTTCCTGGCCGCACTGCAGGCCGGCGGCAGCAATGCGGCGCAGCGCCGCGCCTGGGCGGCGAAGACCTACGCGCACACCAGCGCCTACGACGGCCAGATCGCCGAATGGCTGTCCAAGCGCGCCGAACGCGCGGACGAGCCGAAAGCCTGGCCGGCCACCCTGCATCCGGCGTTCGCGCTCGGCAGCGCGCTGCGCTACGGCGAGAATCCGCACCAGGCCGGCGCGCTGTTCGTGGAGCCCGGCGCCGGCAGCGGCATCGTCGCCACCGCGCGCTTCATGCAGGGCAAGGAACTGTCGTTCAACAACATCGCCGACGCCGACGCCGCGCTGGAATGCGTCAAGGCCTTCGATGCCCCGGCCTGCGTCATCGTCAAGCACGCCAATCCCTGCGGCGTGGCCGTGGCCGGCCACATCGGCGACGCCTACGACCGCGCCTTCGCCACCGACCCGACCTCGGCCTTCGGCGGCATCATCGCCTTCAACCGCCCGCTCGACGGCAAGACCGCGGAGACCATCGCCGCCCGCCAGTTCGTGGAAGTGGTGATCGCCCCGGGCATCAGCGCCGAGGCGCTGGCCGCCTTCGCCAAGAAACCGAACGTGCGCGTGCTGGACTGCGGCGCGCTCGACGGCCACCGCGGCACGCGCGACTACAAACGCGTGGCCGGCGGCCTGCTGGCGCAGGACGTCGACACCGACGCGCTGACGCTCAAGGACCTGAAGACGGTGAGCGACGTGCAGCCGAGCGTGGAACAGCTGGAGGATCTTCTGTTCGCCTGGAAGGTGGCGATGTACGTGAAATCGAACGCCATCGTGTTCGCCAAGGACGGCCGCACCGTCGGCATCGGCGCCGGCCAGATGAGCCGGGTGATCAGCGCCCGCATCGCCGGCATCAAGGCCGGCGACGCCGGCCTGGCGGTGCCCGGCGCGGTGATGGCCTCCGACGCATTCTTCCCGTTCCGCGACGGCATCGACACCGCCGCCGCGTCCGGCATCAGCGCCATCATCCAACCCGGCGGCTCGATGCGCGACGGCGAGGTGATCGACGCCGCCAACGAGCACGGCATCGCCATGGTGTTCACCGGCCGCCGCCATTTCAAGCACTGAGGTCACGCCCATGAAAGTCCTCGTCATCGGATCCGGCGGCCGCGAGCACGCCCTGGCCTGGCGCCTGGCGCAATCAAAGCGCGTCACCGAAGTGATCGTCGCGCCCGGCAATGCCGGCACCGCGCGCGAGGACAAATGCCGCAACGCGGCCGTATCCGCCAGCGACATCGACGGGCTGCTGGCGTTGGCGCGCGACGAAGGCGTGGCGTTCACCCTGGTCGGTCCGGAGGCGCCGCTGGTGCTGGGCGTGGTCGACCTGTTCCGGGAACACGGCCTGCGCATCTTCGGACCGCGCCGCGCCGCCGCGCAACTGGAAGGCAGCAAGGCCTTCGCCAAGGATTTCCTGGCCCGCCACGGCATCCCGACCGCGCATTACGCGGTGTTCGAGGACGAAGCCGAGGCGCTGGCGCACGTCGAGCACGTCGGCGCGCCGATCGTGATCAAGGCCGACGGTCTGGCCGCCGGCAAGGGCGTGGTGGTGGCGATGACGCTGGCCGAAGCCAAGGCCGCGATCACCGACATGCTCGGCAACAACCAGTTCGGCGAGGCCGGCGCGCGCGTGGTGATCGAGGAGTTCCTGACCGGCGAAGAGGCCAGCTTCATCTCGATGGTGGACGGCCGCACCGCGCTGCCGATGGCCACCAGCCAGGACCACAAGCGCGTGGGCGACGGCGACAGCGGCCCGAACACCGGCGGCATGGGCGCGTACTCGCCGGCCCCGGTGGTGACGCCGGACGTGCACGCGCGGGTGATGCGCGAGGTGGTCGAACCGACCGTGCGCGGCATGATCGCGGACGGCATGCCGTTCACCGGCTTCCTGTACGCCGGGCTGATGATCGATGCCACCGGCGCGCCGAAGGTGATCGAGTTCAACGTGCGTTTCGGCGACCCGGAAACCCAACCGGTGATGATGCGCCTGCAGTCCGACTTGAGCGAGCTGATCGAGGCCGCCATCGACGGCCGCCTGCACGAGACCGAAGCGCACTGGGATCCGCGCCCGGCGCTGGGCGTGGTGATGGCCGCCGAGCATTATCCGGCTACGCCGCGCACCGGCGACGTGATCCACGGCCTGGACATCGACGCGCCGCCGGACAGCAAGCTGTTCCATGCCGGCACCACGCTGGAGGCCGGCCAAGTGCTGACCGCCGGCGGCCGCGTGCTGTGCGCCACCGCGCTCGGCGCCAGCGTGGCCGAGGCGCAGAACGCCGCCTATACCTTGGCCGATCAAATCAGCTGGCTGGGCGAGTTCCACCGCACCGACATCGGCTGGCGCGCCATCGAACGCGAGCGCGGCTGAGTCGGCTATAGTGGGCGCTGGCACCTCGCACGCGCACCCATGGCCCACTCCCAATTCGAGCTGCTGAAGCAGCGCCGCTTCCTGCCGTTCTTCCTGACCCAGGCGCTGGGCGCGTTCAACGACAACGTGTTCCGCAACGCCATGCTGGCGCTGATGGTGTACCAGATGGGCCTGAGCACCGAACAGTCGACGCTGTACGCCAATCTGGCGCCGGCGCTGTTCATCCTGCCGTATTTCCTGTTCTCGGCCACCGCCGGGCAGATCGCCGAGAAGGTCGAGAAGGCCAGGCTGATCCGCATCACCACCGCCATGGAGATCGGCATCATGAGCCTGGCGGCGTTCGGCTTCGTGTACGGCCTGCCGAACCTGCTGCTGTTCTGCCTGTTCCTGACCGGCGTGCAGTCGACCCTGTTCGGCCCGGTGAAGTACGCCATCCTGCCGCAGGTACTGGCGCCGGAAGAGCTGACCGGCGGCAACGGCCTGGTCGAGATGGGCACGTCGATTTCCATTTTGATCGGCATGATCGCCGGCATGTCGCTGCTGATGATTCCCGGTTACGGCCCGCAGACCGCGGCTGCGGCGATGATCGGCCTGGCGATCGCCGGCCATCTGGTCAGCCGCGCCATCCCGGCGGCGCCGGCCATCGCGCCAACACTGCGGATCAATCCGAACATCCTGGCCGAATCGCTGCACGTGCTGCGCATGGTGCGCCACGACAACACCGTGCGGCGCGCGGTATTCGGCGTCAGCTGGTTCTGGTTCGTCGGCACCCTGCTCAGCGCGCAGCTGCCGAACTACGCCAAGCTGCATCTGGGCGGCGCCGAGTCGCTCAACCTGCTGGCGCTGGCGCTGTTCTCGGTCGGCACCGGCGTGGGCTCGCTCTGGTGCGAAAAGCTCTCGCAGCGCACGGTCGAAATCGGCCTGGTGCCGTTCGGCGCGCTCGGCATGAGCGTGTTCTGCGCCGACCTGTACTTCGCGCGGCCGGGTCTGGCGCCGGAGACCGGCATCACCCTGGCGCAGTTCTGGCAGCAGGCCGGCAGCTTCCGCATCATGGCCGACCTGACCCTGATCGGCCTGTTCGCCGGCTTCTTCATCGTGCCGCTGTTCGCGTTGATCCAGAGCCGCACCGAGAAGCACCACCTGTCGCGCGTGATTGCCGGCATGAACATCCAGAACGCCGCGTTCATCGTCTGCGCGGCGGTCACCGGCATCGCGCTGCAGCGCTTCGCCGGCTTCAACATCCCGCAGATCTTCCTGCTGCTGGCCGTTCTCAACCTGGCCGCGCTGGCCTATCTGCTGGTGCTGGTGCCGGAGTTCTTCCTGCGCTTCCTGGCCTGGATCTACATCCGCGTCATGTACCGCGTGGAAGTGCACGGCGTGGAACGGCACGTGCCGGACGAGGGCCCGGCGCTGCTGGTCTGCAACCACGTCAGCTACATGGACGCCCTGCTGCTGTCGAGCGCGGTGCCGCGTCCGATCCGCTTCGTGATGTACTACCGCATCTTCAACACGCCGTTCGCGCGCTGGGCGTTCAAGGCCGCCAAAGCCATCCCCATCGCTGGCCGGCACGAGGATCCGGAAATCATGGAGCGCGCCTTCGCTGAAGCCGAGCAAGCCCTGGCCGACGGCGAGCTGGTCTGCATATTCCCCGAAGGCCGGCTGACGCCGGACGGCGAGATCGGCCCGTTCAAGCCCGGCATGGAGCGCATCCTGGCCGCGCGGCCGGTACCGGTGGTGCCGATGGCGATCCGCGGCATGTGGGCCAGCATCTTCAGCCGTAGCGGCCTGCTGAACACCCTGCGCCTGCCCAGCCGCCTGCGCGCGCACGTCACCATCCTGGCCGAGCCGCCGGTGGCCGGCGCCATGGCCACGGCCACGGAACTGGAAGAGAAAGTGAAGGCGATGCGCGGCGAGTGGGCCTGAACGCTCAGGCTTCCGGCAGGCTCATCATCAGGAAACCGGACAGCGCCGCGTTGTCCGGCGCCAGCTCAGGCGGCAGCAGCGCCCGTATTTCACGTAGGCAGTCGCGGTAGCGGGCGTAGAACGCGAAATCCGGCCGCGGCCGGTAATCCAAACCGGTCAGTCCGAAATAGGCGATCACGCGCTTGGCGGTGGTCGGCTTGATGAACACCTCGTCCTGCGGACGGTAGTACAGCAGCAGCGCGGTGATGATCGGCCACTTCGCGATCTTGCCGCGCGCCAACAGGCGCACCAGGTCTTCGAAGCCGGCGGCCTGGTCGCCGTGCAGCAAGGCGTGCAGGGCATCGGCGAAGGCCTGCCGGCCGTCGCTGTCGAGCGCGCGCAGATAATTGCGGAACGCCGGTTTCTCGAACAACGACACCACCGACGACTGGCCGATCAGGGTGACCGCGCTGTCGACGATCTGCTGCGGGCGGGCGAACCGCGCTTCGGCGAAGGCCTCCTGCGCGAACGCGCTGCGTTTGGCCACCGAATGCTTCATGCCGATCGTGCGCAGCTCCGGATCGGGGAAGCCGGCGGGATAACGCAGCAGGAAGCGGCGTTGTGCCTCCTTCAGCCGACGCCGGTCCATGTGCTCAGTTGACCAAACCGGCCAGCACGAACACCGCCAGCAGCGCCAGCCATAGCAGCAGCATGCGCCAAGCCAGACTCACCGCGTCGCGCAGCTCGAGCAAGGCCGGACCGGAAGACGGCCCGTCGACGGCATCGGCTTCCTCGTCGGCCAATTCCGAGGCCACGCTGGCGTTGGCGGCGGCGGCCAGGAACGCGTAATCGGCGCGCAGGCCGCCGTTGGCGTACCATTCGCGCCAGACCTGCACGACCTTGTCGAAGTTGGCGGCCAGCGCCATCGAGAACGCCATCAGATGCGCCGGCGGGCAATGCACGGCGTTCAGGGTCTTGCCGGCCGCATCGCGCACGGCGTCGGGCAACAGCATCTCGTGTTTGTGGTGCACCAACAGATACAGCAGGCGGTACGCCAGCGCGCCGGCCGGGCCGAGCAGCAGGAACCAGAACAGCACCGCGAACCAGCGCGTCAACGCGTTCTCGAACACCGCGGCCACCGCCACCGGACCATCCAGCGAAACCGCTTGGCCTTCTTCGTACAGGGCTTTGGCCGCCTGCTCCTTGGCATCCAGGTCGGCGGCGTCGAGCACGGCGTTGACGTCGAGATCGAGGTCGCGCGGACCCCAGGTGTACAGCAGGGCGGCGAGCGCGATCAGGAACGCGAACAGGCCGGACACCTTCGATAGCAAAAATACCGAAAGACCGAGCACCAGGGCCGGCAGCGCGATGCCGAGCAGCAGGCCGAGGTAGCCCTTGCGGGCGGACTTGACCGCGTCCTGCTGGCAGACGAACTCCAGCCAACGCTCGAACCAGCCGAAATCCCGCCAACGGCTCACCTGCGGCACGGCGTGGCCGATCAGCAAAGCCGCCACCACCGCCATCACGGTCCAGGTCATGGGTCGTCCCCTCCGGAATCAGGGCTTAGTATGCCAAAAATCCCGTATCCCGGGCCCGGCCTCGAGCCAGCGCTCGATCAGGTAGCGGGAAATCGACAACGTATCCGGCAGCTGCAGTTCGCCGGCGTCGATCAGCGCGCGCAGTTCGGCGCGCGACAACCAGCGCGCGGCCTGCAGCTCATCACTGATTTGAATCGGCTGCATCGGCGCATACACGTCGTAACCGAGCATCAGCGCCATCGGCATCGGCCAGGGTTGCGAGGCCACATAACGGGTGCGTTCGCCGCGCACGCCGGATTCCTCCCAGACCTCGCGCAACGCGGTCTGCTCCGGGCTTTCGCCGGGCTCGACGAAGCCGGCCAGCAGCGACCAGCGTTTCTCCGGCCACGCCGCCTGGCGGCCGAGCAGCAGATGCTCGCCGTCGCTGACGCACATGATGGTGGCCGGGTGCGTCTGCGGATACACGATCAGCCCGCAGGCGCCGCAGGCGGCGCTGTAGCCGCCGTTCTTGAGGTCGGTGAAGCCGCCGCAGCGGCCGCAGTACTTGGCCTGCGACTGCCAGTGCAGCAGGGCCTTGGCCTGCGCGAACAGGCTGGCCTGCCAAGCCGGCCAATCGACCGCGGCGGTGCGCACGCTGACCGTTTCGGCCGGGGTGAAGCCGGCCAGATCCAACGGCAGCGCGAAATACGCCTGCTGCTCGTGATGGCCGAGATAGGTGGCGGCTTCCGGCCGGCGCAACGACACCCGCGCGGCCGGATACAGGATGTCGTCGCCGAGATGCCGACAGGCCTCGCCCTTCTCGTTCAGCACCAACACGCGCGCGTCCTGCCAACGCCGGTCGAGCACGGCCGGATCGCCGCGTTCGGGCTCGGCGCGGTCGACGCCGGGGTGGCGGAAGGCGAACAGGTCCATCAGGCCGAGAAACTGCTGCCGCAGCCGCAGGTGGTCTTGGCGTTCGGGTTGCGGATGACGAACTGCGCGCCCTGCAGGCTCTCGCGGTAGTCGACCTCGGCGCCGTTCAGGTACTGCAGGCTGAGCGGATCGACGATCAGCGTGACGCCGTCGCGCTCGACCGCCAGATCGTCGTCCTCGCGCTGTTCGTCGAAGCTGAAGCCGTACTGGAAGCCGGAGCAGCCGCCGCCGGTGATGTACACGCGCAGCTTCAGCGCCGGATTGCCTTCGTCGGCGATCAAGCCGGCGACCTTGGCCGCGGCGGCGGCGGTCAGGTTCAGCGGGGCGGCAACGGTCTGGTAGGTCGGTTCGCTCATGGCATGGTCTCGGGTCGGGTTCAGACCGCCTGATCGTGGATCAACTGGCCGCTGACGGCGGCGCCGGCGGTGATCTCCAGCAGACGGTAGTGCACATTACCCTGGATGCGGGCGGTTTCGGTCAATTCAACCCGTTCGCTACTGTGCAGATCGCCCAACAGCTGGCCGGAGATGACCGCCTTCGGGGCCTGGATGGCGCCCTCGATCAGGCCGCCGGGCGCCAGCGTCAGCAGCGAATCGGCGCCTTCGCCGGCGATGACCTTGCCGTACACCTTGCCCTCGATGTACAGGCCGCCGGAAAACTGCAGGTCGCCGCGGATGACCACCTGCGGCCCGATCAGCGTTTCGATCCGGTCCGTGCCGTTGGCCGAGAGTTTGTTTTTCTTGCTTCCCAACATCGTGTCGTATTCCCCTGAATGGATTGCGTGTGGATCATTGCACAGGCAGGGCGGCGGGCGGCTTGACCGGATTCCAGTCGAAGGCCTGCTCGCGCGCGCCGGCACTGCCGTTGACGCTGACCTTGACCCGCTGCGGCGTGAAGCCGGCCGGCAGCAGGATGGTGCCTTCCAGCTGCTGGAAGTAGCGGAAGGCGAATTTCTGCCCGGTCGATCCCGGACTGTTGACCAGGGCGCCCCAATCCAGGCGCTTGAGCTTGCCGGCCTGCACGCCTTCGATGCTGAAGCGCATCAATCCGCTGGTGATGCCGCCGCGGTTGATGTTCTGGGTCAGGGTGACCGTGTAGCGCCAGGCACCGGCGGCGGTGGCCTCGAATTCGGCGTTGTGCACGCTCAGGCCGTGTCGGCGGCCTCCGGCGCCGACCAGGCGCTCGTAGAAATCGAGATCGGCCTTCAGCCCGGCGATCTGCTCTTCCTTCTCGGCCAGGCTGTCCTGCACCTGGTTATTGGCGCTGCGCGAGATGAACTCGGCGCGTTCGGCGTTGGCCAGCCTCTGCTTCAGCGTTTCGATGTCGTCTCGGGCCTCGGCGAGCTGGCCGCGCGCCGCGCCCAACTCGGTGCGCAGGCGTCCGGCATCGGTATGCTGCCCGCGCCAGAACAGCCAGACCCAGGCCGCCGCCAACACCAGCCACAGCACCGCCGCCGCCAACAGCGCGCGCTTGAGGTAGGGCTTGTGGCTGACGATCGCGAAGCGGGGCAGGTCTCTGTTCTGCACAGCCATGGCAGGTTCTCCGGGCGCAGGCTTGAGCCTCATTATAGCCGGTTCGCCGCGGCCACCGCCGGCTGACAGGCCCACGGCTTGGGTGCATAATAGCCGCTAATCCGGACGCGCCCGCAACGGCATCGGACACACGGCGCCGAACGGAACACGAGGACATGGCGAACATCCGATGAATGCAGTGCCCACCGCCCGAGACAATCCGGATATGCGCGGCCTTGCCGCGCGCATCACCGGCTATTGCGGGTCGCACTGGGACATCAACGCGGTCTGGCAGCTGCGCCACGACGTGCGCGCGGCGATGGCGGCCGGCGCGTCCGATGCCGCCGGCCTGGGCGCATTGGGCGCCATCGAGGCCGTGCTCGACGGTTGCGTGGCCGGCAACCGGCTGCCCGGGCCGGACGAGCGCGACGAACTGCAGGATCTGGCCGGACGCGTGGTGTTGCACCGGTCGGCCGACGCGCCGGCGGCGCCCGATGCCGTCGACGGCCTGGTACAGGCCGCTCCGTTGCAGGCCAGCGCCGAGCAACGCTTCGAAACCCCGCCACTGGCCTACTGGCGTCGATGGTCGGACGGCGCCGAAGCCCCCGCACTTCCCGCCGGACCCGGCCCTGCGCCGGACCCGATCCAGAACGAACCGCCAGCAAGGATGGCC
This sequence comes from Arenimonas maotaiensis, assembly GCF_014638745.1. Lineage (GTDB taxonomy): Bacteria > Pseudomonadota > Gammaproteobacteria > Xanthomonadales > Xanthomonadaceae > Arenimonas > Arenimonas maotaiensis. The sequence continues at coordinate 7,951 of NZ_BMFO01000005.1, read as the reverse complement.
CGCATGAACGATACCTCCAGCCGCAAGCCGGGCAACGGCGACGGCGAAGCCCGATTCCAATACCAGCGCATCTACCACCTGACCGGCAACGGCCCGCTGTCGCTGGAAGTGGATCAACTGCTGGACCAAGCCGGCCTGAACCTGGAGTTGCTCGACAACGAGGACGACCTGGCCGAGCTGTTGCAGGCGCTGCCGGCCGACCTGCTGCTGGTCGACGCCGAATTCGCCGACCGCATCGACAAGATCGGCACGCTGATCGCCGGCTACCGGCGGCAGAATCCGAAATACCTGACCGCGGTGCAGATCCTCCCGGCCGACATCGACGCCGGAACCGCCACCGAGCGCTTCGCGATGATGGACGCGCTGATCAGCGGCAGCGCCGACGCGCGCGGCATCATCGCCCGCATCGACCAGATCCTGCGTTTCGGCAAGAGCGACCGCTACCGCGTGCTGATCGTCGAGGACGACCGCTCGCAGGCGATGTTCGCCGAAGGCATCCTGCGCAACGCCGAAATCGGCACCAAGGTGCTGCTGGACGCGGTGAACCTGCTGCCGACCGTCAAGTCGTTCAAACCCGACCTGATCCTGATGGACCTGAACATGCCGGGCGCCAGCGGCATCGAGCTGACCGGACTGCTGCGGCAATCCAGTGAATTCCGCAACATCCCGATCGTGTTCCTGTCGGGCGAGTCCGACGAGGACCGCCAGATGGACGCGCTCGAGGCCGGCGGCGACGACTTCCTGGAGAAGCCGATCCGCCCGCGGCGCCTGATCGCGGCCGTTCAGAACCGCATCAAGCGCCACCGCGCCCTGCAGGGCGGCGGCGAGCAGGCGCCGCACGACAGCGGCCTGATCCGCCGAAGCGACATGCTGAAGCTGCTCGAGGCCCGCATCGGCGCCGAGGACCAGGCCCTGCTGTTCATCGAGATCAACGGCATGAACCTGCTGAAGGACCGCCTCGGCCTGAGCGAGCTGGAGAGCCTGATGCAGGAGTTCTCCGCGTTCCTGGCCCAAGCCTGCGATCCGCGGCCGGTGGCGCGCTTCGGCGACGCCTCCTATACCCTGCTGTACCAGGGCGACTGCGGCGACGCGGCGCTGACCGCCTACGCCGAGGACCTGCGCCGGCGCGTGATGGCGCAGAAGTTCGAGATCAAGGGCCAGAGCGTGGAGTTCCGCCTGCAGATCGGCGTCTGCCGCCTGTCGCATGCCAAAGGCAGCACCGGCATCCTGATCAACGCCGGCGAGCGCATCGCGCGCCAGGCCCGCGGCGAGCCGTCCGGCGTGGCCGTGTTCACCCCGCAGTCGAGCTCCGAGGTGCTGCGCGAGGAAGCGCTGATCCGGCTGATGGCCGATGCCGGCCACAACGACTGCCTGTCACACATCTACCAGCCGATCGTGGCCGTGGCCGGCGGTTCCGAGAAGCAGTTTCAGACCCTGCTGCGCATGCGCGACGACGAGGGCAACCTGGTGCCGGCGGCGGAATTCATTCCGATCGCCGAGCGCAGCGACCTGATCGTGACCGTCGACCGCTGGTCTCTGGCCAAAGCGGTGTCGACCCTGGCCGAACGCCAGGCCGGCGGCGATCCGATCAAGCTGTTCGTCAACCAATCCAGCGTCACCCTGCTCGACGAGGGCCAGTCGGCCTGGCTGAAGAACCTGCTGAAGGCGCACAGCATCCCGCAGAACAGCCTGGTGATCGAGATCAACCACAACGACGCCCTGCTCAACCAGCAGTCGATCCGCGAGTTCTGCCAGGGCCTGATCTACGACGGCGTGCAGTTCTGCCTGAGCCGCTACAACCCGCGCAACGACGATGCCGACCTGCTCGAAAGCCTGCCGATCAGCTACGTCAAACTGGCCGACCGCCTGACCTCGGACCTGGCCCGCCAGGAAGTCCGCGACCAGATCAAGGCGTTGGCCGACGGCGCCCACCGCCGCGGCGTCGAGGTCATCGGCCACTGCATCGAAGACGCGCAGAGCGCGGCCACGCTGTGGATGAGCGGCATCGACTTCATCCAGGGCAATCTGGTGCACTCGGCCAGTGCCAGCCTTGAATTCGGCTTCGACCAGTCGGTGCTCTGAGTGCTGCGCGAGGGGGAGGACGGCGCGATGCCGAAACAGAACGTGCTGGTGCGCTGGCTGGCGCTGGCTTCCGCCAGCGGCGCCGCCCTCACGTCCGGCATCAGCCTGTGGCTCAACAACGCGATCTGGCTGAACGTCTCGATCGTGTCCTCGCTGCTGGCCGTATCCTGCATCGCCGCGCTCTGGCATCGCATCGACCGCAACCGCGAACCGGTGCAGAGCGAGGCCAGCGTGCAGCGCCACATCCAGGAAGTGTCCGGGTTGCGCTCCGAGCTGGAGAAGCAGAAGAGCCTGGAAATCGAGCTGAAGAAGTCGAAGCTGGCCGCGGAATCGGCGGCGATGGCCAAGAGCGAGTTCCTGGCCACCATGAGCCATGAAATCCGCACGCCGCTGAACGGCATCATCCCGATGCTCGACCTGTTGGCCAACTCCCGGCTGGAAAAGGACCAGGCCGACATCCTGGCCACCGCGCGCAGCTCGGCCGACCAGATGAAGCGCATCGTCGACGACATCCTCGATTACTCCAAGCTGGAAGCCAACAAGCTGCAACTGGAGACCACCGGCCTGAACATCCGCGACGTGGTCAACTCGGTGGTGCAGATGTTCCAGAGCCAGGCCGAGGCCAAGCGCATCGCCATCCACGTCAACCTTGACCCGGGCCTGCGCCTGGCCCTGCGCGGCGATCCGGTCCGGTTGCGGCAGGTGCTCAGCAACCTGCTCGGCAACGCCATAAAATTCACCGCCAAAGGCTCGGTGACGCTTTCGGTCAAGCCGAAATCGGAAACCCGCCAGCACCATGTGCTGCGTTTCGAGGTCAAGGACACCGGCATCGGCATCGCACCGGAGAACGCCGGCGGCCTGTTCAAGGCCTTCAGCCAGGCCGACGCCTCGACCACGCGCCTGTACGGCGGCACCGGCCTGGGTCTGGTGATCTGCAAGCGCATCATCGACCTGATGTCGGGCCAGATCGGGGTCGATTCGCAGCCCGGCCACGGTTCGACCTTCTGGTTCGAGGTGCCGATGCTGAAAGCGGTCGGCGACAGCCACGGCATGGCATCCGACCTGAAGAACGCGCGCATCCTGCTGTTCTCCAGCGACCCGATCCTAGCCAACCGTTTCGAGAAGGCCGGCGGCGCCGGCGGCGCGGTGCTGACCGTCGCCAGCACGGTGTTCGAAGCCCAGCGCCTGCTGAAGGAATCGGTGGCGCCCGGCGGCGAATCCGACATCGACCTGCTGGTGGTCGACGTCAACTCCGGACGGCAGAGCGCGATCCAGCTGCAGAAGGCGATGCTGGCCAACCCGGAATTCGAGCGTCTGCGCGTGGCCATGCTGCACAACCCGGAGGCGGCGCCGTTGGAGCTGGGCAAGGATCCGCGCCGGCGCGTGATCGCGCGCAACGCCGACATCGCCAGCCTGCTCGGCGAGTTCAACAGACTGCTGGCGGCCACCGCCGGCGAGCTGCGCGGCGGGGCCGGACGGGAGTCGGAGCCGAGCGTGAACATCCTGGCGCCGGACCGGCTGTTCACCGCCGGCAAATCGCACGGCATGGTGCTGCTGGTCGAGGACAATCCGGTCAATCTGCTGGTGGCGCAACGCCTGATCCAACTGTCCAACTTCGACTGCACCAGCGCCGAGAACGGCGAGGCGGCGCTCGAGCTGTTGCGCCAGCAACGCTTCGACCTGGTGCTGATGGACTGCCAGATGCCGGTGATGGACGGCTACCTCGCCACCCGGGCCTGGCGCGCGATCGAAGCCGAGCGCGGACTGCCGCGCCTGCCGATCATCGCGATGACCGCCAACGCCATGGCCGAAGACCGGCAGAAATGCCTCGATTCGGGCATGGACGATTACCTCTCGAAACCGGTCGACCGCAAGCTGCTGCTGCAGACCATGCTGAAGTGGCTGGATCGCGCGCGCGACGCCGGCGGCGGCGCGGAGGTATCCGAAGCGCGCCTGCCGGCAGCCGCGGCGGCGGCCCCGGAGCCCGCGCGGCAGGATGGCGCCGACCGCGGCAAGCCGGCGCTGGACATGGAGATCGTGCAGGACCTGCAGGAAATGATGGGCAGCGGCTACCGGGAGCTGATCCGCATCTATCTGGAAGACAGCCCGAAACTGCTCACGCAGATCCGATCCGCGATTTCCGCGGAAGACAGCGCGGCGCTGGTCACCCCGGCGCACACGCTGAAGTCCTCGAGCGCCAACCTGGGCGCCTTGCAGGTCTCGGACATCGCCAAGCGCATGGAGAAGAGCGCACGCTCCGGCGAGCTGGCCGGACCGGCTGCCGAAGTCGACGCCCTGACGGCCGAGTTCGACCGCGTGCAGGCGGCGCTCGCCGGCTTGCTGGCCTGATCAGGCCGGCTTGCGGTCCTGACGCGACCGGCGCGGGCCGCCCTGTTCGCGCCGGCGTTCATCCAGGCGCCGCACCAGCTGTTCGCCGACATGCGCCGGCACCTTGGACTCGCCGGCCAGGCTGCGCGCCATCGGCGACAGCAGCTGCAGCGCGCGCACATACACCTCGCGCTTGAAATGCACCACGTTTTCGCCGGGATACCAGAAATCGACCCAGCGGAACGCGTCGAATTCGGGCGAATCGGTGGCGTCCAGGCGTACGGCGCTGTCGTCGGTCTTGAGCTGCAGCAGGAACCAGACCTGCTTCTGGCCGATGCACACCGGCTTGGTATGGCTGCGCACGCTGCGCGCGGGCAACCGGTAGCGCAACCAGCCGGGCGTAGCGCCCAGCACCTCGACGTGATGCGACTGCAGGCCGGTCTCCTCGGCCAGCTCGCGGTACATGGCCTCGATCGGCGTTTCGTCGGTGTTCATCCCGCCCTGCGGGAACTGCCAACCGTCACGGCTGATGCGGCGGGCCCAAAACACCGAGCCGTCGTCGCGCATCAGGATGATGCCGACGTTGGGGCGGTAACCGTCCGGATCTATCACGGCCGGAACTCCAGAAAATTCTACTGCCCATAAGACTGCCACAGGCACCGGCCGCGCACAAGCGCGGCCGTGCACAAGGGCTATTGGCCGCTGTTGGCGAGCACGTCGGCGGCGGTTCCGACGATGCGCGGATCGGCCGGACAGGCCACTGCCGGATCCTTGTCCGGATACGACAGCGTGCTTAAGAAGTGCCGCATCACGTTGATGCGGGCGCGCTTCTTGTCGTCGGACTTGACCACGATCCACGGCGAGTCGGCGGTGTCGGTGTGGAAGAACATCGCCTCCTTGGCTTCGGTGTAGGCGTCCCACTTGTCGAGCGACTGGATGTCGATCGGCGACAGCTTCCAGTGCTTGAGCGGGTCGCTGCGGCGCGAATTGAAGCGTCGCAGCTGCTCGTCGCGGCTGACCGAGAACCAGAACTTGTACAGCCGGATGCCGCTGCGCACCAGCATGCGCTCGAACTCCGGCGCCTCGCGCAGGAATTCCAGGTACTCGGCGGACGAACAGAAGCCCATCACCCGCTCGACGCCGGCGCGGTTGTACCAGCTGCGGTCGAAGAACACCAGCTCGCCGTAGGTCGGCAGATGCTGGGTGTAGCGCTGCAGATACCACTGCCCCACTTCCTGCTGGGTCGGCTTCTCCAGCGCCACCACGCGCGCACCGCGCGGATTCAGGTGTTCGGTGAAGCGCTTGATGGCGCCGCCCTTGCCGGCCGCATCGCGGCCCTCGAACAGCAGCACGATGCGTTGGCCGGTATCCTTGACCCAACTCTGCACCTTCAGCAGCTCGATCTGCAGCTTCTTCTTCTCGGCCTCGTATTCCTTGCGTTGCATCCGGATCCGGTACGGATAGCTGTCCGGCAAGGGCGCGGCGGCGCTGTCCTCGCCGGTTTTCGGCAACTGCGCCATGCGCCGCGCCGAATCCTCCGACACGCCCAGATCGCCCGGCGACACGCCCAGTGGCGGCAAAGGCGCCGGCGCATTGCCGGCGGCCCGTTTCTCGGCATCGGCCTGCGCCAAGGCGGCCGCCAGAGCCGTGGTGGTGCGCGCGCCGGATTTGGCGCGCACAGCTTTCTTGGCGACGGCGGCCTTGCGGGCGGCGGTTTTCGGTGCGGGGCGGCGGGCGGTCATCGGCGGTCTCCGGAGGGCTACCCGACCAGTTTGCGCCTTTTACGGCCGCCGGTTTTGACTTGGCTCAAGCACCTGACCTATCGCCGGCGGCCCGCATTCATTGACACCCGGCCGGAAAAACGCGAAAATACCGCCCTTGTCACGTTTCGGCTATGTAGCTCAGCCGGTTAGAGCACGGCACTCATAATGCCGGGGTCGGTGGTTCGAGTCCACCCATAGCCACCAAAATACCGTTTTTTATCATCCGATTCAGGCCGAATTACCTATTCAAATCATAGGGTTCGGCCTTTTCTTTGCCCGATATCATCCTATCTCGTCAGTTGCAATCTGCCCCTACCAAGGGGCATAGTTGGGGGCATGGGGGAATGCCGGAGGATTCTATGCCCCCATTTACCTTGGATGGGGGAAGGAAATGGCACTCAGCGACTCAGCTATCCGGGGGGCAAAGCCCCGCGCAAAGCCTCACAGAATCACGGACTCTCAAGGACTTTACATCGAGATCTCCCCGGCTGGAGGCAAACTGTGGCGCTTCAAATACCGCTTTGCTGGCAAGGAAAAGCGTCTAGCGCTAGGGGCATACCCAGAAATCAGCCTAAAAGACGCTAGGGAGCGCCGTGATGAGGCCAGAAAGCTGTTGGCGAACGGAATTGACCCTGGGGAGCATAAAAAGGCCCAGAAAGCCTCTGCGCTCGATTTGAGCGCCAATACATTTGAGGCCGTGGCTCGGAAATGGATGGCTCTGAAGTCCACCAAGTGGGCGCAAAGCCACACTGCCAAGATCATGAGTCGCCTTGAGCGTGATGTCTTCCCATGGCTAGGCAAGAAGCCCATTAAGACCATCACCCGCCCCGAAGTGATAGCCACCCTGAATCGTATTCTTGACCGCAATGCGATTGAAACCGCTAGGCGGGTCGGCTTCAACATCAGGCAAGTTTTCGACTTTGCCATCAATGAAGAAATTGCGGATCGGAATCCCGCCCTGAACATCTCAAGCGCCCTTCCGAGCCATGAAACAAAGCACAGGGCAGCTATTACCGATATCAGGCAGATTGGCGGCCTGATGAGATCGATAGACAGTTACCAAGGATCTTTTGTAACCAAATGTGCGCTGAGGATTGCTCCCCTTACCTTTGTTCGCCCTGGTGAACTGAGGTCAGCCGAATGGAAAGACATCGACTTTGAAACAAAGCGCTGGACAATCCCTGCCGCCAAAATGAAAAGCCGTGAGCCGCACATAGTTCCCTTATGCAGTCAGGCAATCGAAGTCCTGAGCGAATTGCATCAATTAACGGGAGGGGGCAAATATGTATTCCCTGGAGCCCATGACAGGAGCCGCCCTATGAGCAATAACGCCGTACTCTCAGCGCTTAGGCGGATGGGTTATGGCAAGGACGAAATGTGTGGACATGGCTTCCGTGCGATGGCCAGGACCGTGCTCGATGAGGTATTGCACATTCGGGTCGATTACATCGATCACCAATTATCCCATGCAGTGAAAGACACAAACGGACGGGCATACAATCGAACGGCGCATCTTCAGGAGCGTCATCATATGCTGCAAACTTGGGCCGACTACCTCGATGCGCTCAAGGACGGCGGGAATGTAATCCCAATGACCTTTGTGAACAAATAGTTCAAATTCAATAACTTAAACTGAGTGGCCTTTGATGGACGGGGTTCTACCCCGTTAATGCGGACACTTCAAAAAAGCCTCAAAATGGGGCAGGAGGAGTGTCATGGCAAAACGAAAGAAGTACAGCGAAGAGTTTAAACGCGAAGCGGTTAATTTGATACGTCAG
>NZ_BMFO01000004.1 GCF_014638745.1 Arenimonas maotaiensis | reverse complement strand
GCCCGCTCGGACGTATTTGACTATATCGAGCGCTTCCACAATCCTTGGATGCAGCGTAGGCTGGATGCTCAGGATCGGAAGTTCAGTGTCTTAACTCAACTGTCCGCGGAAACGGGGTAGAACCCAACCAAGATCAAAACTTCATTCTCTGTATCCGCACTGCATTGATGATGGCCAACAAGGCCACGCCGACATCGGCGAACACGGCTTCCCACATAGTGGCCAGGCCACCGGCACCAAGCACCAATACGATTGCTTTCACGACGAAGGCGAGAATGATGTTTTGCCAGACAATTCTCTTGGTTTGCTTGCCAATATTGATGGCCATGGGAATTTTGCTAGGCAAGTCATCCTGAATCACCACGTCAGCGGTTTCAATCGTTGCATCGCTGCCCAGTCCGCCCATGGCGATACCTACATCGCTGAGCGCGACCACTGGCGCATCATTGACACCGTCGCCTACGAAGGCCACCGATTCATTTCGCGCTTTGATTTCTTTTACTTTGTTGACTTTATCTTCCGGCAACAAATCACCAAAGGCGCTTTTAATACCTAAAGTATCAGCTACCAATTTCACCACACTGCCTTTATCACCACTGAGCATCGTCGTTTTGACTCCCAATGCGTTGAGCTTGTCGATGGTGAGTTGCGCATCTTCTTTGATACTATCGGCAATGGTGATATGTCCGACAAACCTATTGTCGTAAGCAATGGCAATGGTGGTGTAAACAATGCTGGCCGGATCAATGTCATAAACAATGGCAAATTTATCCATCAACTTGAAGTTGCCTACATGTAGTGCCTTGCCATTCACCTCGGCGACAAGCCCATGCCCGGAGATTTCTTCGACATTGTCGAGTTTGATCGAGGTATCCACGTTGCCAACATATTCATGGATGGCAGAAGCCACGGGGTGAGTACTCTGGCTTTCCAACGCATTCACCATGGCCATGATGTCGGCTTGGTTAAATTTGGGATTGAGAACGACTTCCTGAACTTTGAATACGCCCTCGGTCATGGTGCCGGTTTTATCCATCACCACACTCTGTACATTGGCAATGATGTCCAGGAAATTACTACCCTTGAATAAAATACCGTTCCGACTGGCAGCACCGATGCCACCGAAATAGCCCAGCGGAATTGAGATGACCAGAGCGCACGGACAGGAGATCACCAGGAATACCAAAGCACGGTATATCCAATCGTGGAATACGTAGTCGTCCACAAAAAACAGCGGAAGTACGCAAATGGCGATCGCCAGGAAAACGACAATCGGCGTGTATATTTTTGCGAACTTGCGGATGAACAACTCAGTCGGTGCTTTTTGTGCAGCCGCGTTTTGCACTAAATCCAGAATTTTGCTTAGCTTGCTATCGGTATAGGCGGTGGTGACTTTTACCTGCGCCACCGAATTGAGGTTAATCATTCCGGCTAGCACAGTATCGCCCTTGGCTTTGGTATCGGGCTTGCTTTCACCGGTTAGCGCGGCTGTGTTGAAAGAGGCTGTGTCAGACAATAGCTCACCGTCTAGGCCGAGCTTTTCACCCGCCTTTAGTTGTATGATATTGCCGATAACTGCCGTGTCGGCTTTGATAGTTTTAGCCTGGTTGTTTTCCAGAATCGTGACTTCATCCGGCCGCTGATCAAGCAACGACTTGATATTTGCTTTCGCACGCTTCACTGCCAACGTCTGGAACACTTCACCGACGGCATAAAACAACATCACCGCCACGCCTTCGGGATACTCGCCAATGGCAAAGGCACCAATGGTGGCAATGCCCATCAGGAAAAATTCAGAGAATACCTGGCCTTTACTAATGCTTTGAAAGGCTTCTTTGAGTACCGGCACACCGACCGGCACATAAGCGACTATGTACCAGACAACGCGAATCCAACTTGTAAACCAGTCGGGTTTCACATAGGAGTCCAGCGCGATCGCAATCAGTAGCAAAACCAGACTGATAATAGCGGGCCGAAACATATTTATCGGACTATCGCTGCTTGATGCATGGTCGTGACCATCGCCATCTTCGTGGCCGTGGTCATGGCCATCATTTTCGGAATGCCCTTCTTTTAATAACGCCGAAGCGCCCGCTTTGGAATAGATTTTTTCTTCCTGCGTGCAGCAAAGTTGTTTGCCATCTTTGTCGTATTTGTGTTGGTGTGGCATCTCTATACTTCCTGCAGGTAGATGAATGGAATTCCCTTGTCACCCAGCGTGCGCTGGGTGACCGGACTTTTCATCGGGTTGTGATTGTTCGCCCTAATCGATGCGAATGCTTTGCCCAATCTCGCTCACATAAATCCAGCCAGCATCGGGTTTGCCGGTGCGGGCGACTTTGCTAAAAATAGCAATGGCAGCTTCGACTTCATCGTCTTCACAGAACAATTCCATCTGGACTTCGTTGATCATTTTCTCGCCGAGCTCGACCGAGTATTCCTGCTCGCGGGTACTAAGTGCCTGCAACATGCCTTTGACATCGAACAAACTCAGTCGCGTGAAACCCGCGGCATCCAAGGCGTGTACGATGTCGCCCATACGGTTACGGTGTACGAAAGCTTTTAACTGTTTCATTGGGCAATCTCCTTGGCTTTATTTTCGGCGCGGGTTTCCATCCATTCGTACAACACGGGTAACAAAATCAGCGTGAGCAAGGTGGAACTAATCAATCCGCCGACAACCACCGTGGCTAAGGGTCTCTGCGTTTCTGCACCAACGCCACTTGAGAGCAGCATAGGCACAAGCCCAAGAATAGCTACGCTGGCGGTCATCAGCACCGGCCTAAGTCGCAAGGCCGTGCCTTGTACAACGGCTTCACGCACCGACAGCCCACGCTCACGCTGTTCATTCAAGAAGCTCACCAACACGATGCCGTTCAACATGGCGACACCGAACACCGCAATAAAGCCAATGGCTGACGGCACCGACAAATACTGCCCGGTGACAAACAATGCCAACAATCCACCGATGGTGGCAAACGGTACGTTAGCCAAAATCAAGGCCGCGTATTTGATAGAGTTAAAGGCGGTATAGAGCAAAACAAAAATGAAGAAGATTGTGACCGGTACAATCAGACTCAGTTTTGCCAAGGCACGCTGCTGGTTGGCAAAGGCACCGCCCCATTCAACCCAATAGCCAGGCGGCAATTTGACTTGCTGCTTGATGGCCGCACTGGCTTCGGCCACAAAGCCGTCGACATCGCGCCCCTTCACATCCATTTGGATGACGGCGTAGCGTTGCAATTGTTCGCGTCGAATAAATGAATAGCCTTCTGCCACGCTGACATTGGCAACTTCCGACAAAGGCACGATTGCACCAGAGGCCGCTTTCAATGGAATGCGACGTAGCGACTCGATGGAATCCCGTGTTTTGTCGTCCAAACGTACGGCAATATCAAAGCGTTTGACACCATCGAGCAACACACTGACCGGCTCGCCACCTAAACCATTACGGACGATGGTCAGTACTTCTTCGGCATTCATGCCGTGGCGTGCCAATTCACCGCGATTCACCTCAATTTTAATTTGAGGTTTGCCCAAGTTCGCTTCCAATGAAAGGTCAGCAACGCCTTGTACTTTTGCCAGCACGGGTTTGAGCTGCGCACTTATACGATCGAGTTCTTTCAGATCTTGACCATATAATTTCAAAGCCAGTGTGGCTCGCACGCCGGAAATCAGCTCTTCCACCCGCATTTGAATCGGCTGGGTAAAGCCCGACACCACGTTGGGGACTACTTCCTCAATGGTTTCCTGCATCGCCACTTCGAGCTCTTTAATGCTGCGTCCGGTTGTCCACTCATCTTCGGGTTTCAGCGCCGTGTAAATTTCCATGTAATTCACGTCCGCTGTTTCACCTTTTTCGGCACGACCAATCATGGCCAGAGTCGTTTCAACTTCGGGAAACTTTTTGAAGGCTTCGGCAATTTTATTACTGGTGTTTATCGATTCATCGAGTGAAGTGGACGGAATGCCCGTGACGCGCCACATGATCGAACCTTCCTGCAATTGCGGCATAAACTCTTTACCCAGGAACGGAAATAAAGCCAAGCTGCATACCAAAGCGATACTGGCAGTAACCACCACGACCTTTTTACGGGCCAACGCCTTGTCCAACAACGGGCGATAGTGTCGCTTTAGAAACGCCACCAGCCAGGTGTCTTTCTCGGGTTTGGGTTTGAGAATCATTGAGGCCAATACCGGAATCAGGGTCAAACTTAATACCAAAGAACCCGCCATCGCAAAGGCAATATTGAACGCCATTGGCTTGAATAATTTGCCTTCCAAGCCTTCCAGACTAAATAGCGGCAGGAACACCACAATAATAATCATGATCGCAAACGAGATCGGATTTGCGACTTCTTTGGCCGCGGCTAACACCGCCGAAGTTTTGTTGACCTTTTCACCGTGCTCGAGTCGCTCGGCCATGATGCGAAAGGCGTTCTCGACCAAGACCACCGAACCATCGACCATCATACCGATACCGATTGCCAAACCGGCCAACGACATCAGGTTTGCCGATAAGCCAAATTGCCCCATGCCGATAAACGCAATGAGCATCGCCAAAGGCAGTGTGATCACGACCACAATCGCCGATCGCAATTCGCCCAAAAACAGGAACAAAATAATCGCGACTAAAATGGAGCCTTCGATCAAGGCTGCCGTCGCAGTACCAACCGCTTTATTGACCAAATCGGTGCGCTCATAAATTGGCTTGAGCACAATTTCTTTCGGCAATGCACCAGACACCGTTTCCATTTTCTTTTTGACTTCTTCGACCACGTCTTTGGCATTTTCACCCATGCGGGAGAGTGCCATACCGAGTACGACTTCTTCGCCGTCGCGAGTCACTGCACCAAAGCGCGGTGCAGGGGCTTGTACAATATTGGCCACATCGCGCATATATACCGGCACGCCATCTTCGGCTTTCAGTACGATAGCTCCGATATCGTCGCTGGAAGCCAATAAGCCCAGGCCGCGCACGAGATATTGCTCGCGACCGACGTCCATCACATTGCCGCCGACCTGTCCGTTATTCGCAGGCAAGGCTTCAATGACGTCACGAAAGCCCATGCCACGGGCATACAGTCGTTGCGGATCAATTTGAATTTGGTATTCGCGTTCACCGCCGCCCCAAGACATTACATCGTCGACGCCTGGCGCCGTGCGCATGATTAAACGCACGGTCCAATCTTGCCAGGAGCGCAAGTCCATATCGGTAACTTGTTCTTTTGTAACGCCGGGTCCTCGTTCAACGGTGTACCAGAATACTTGCCCCAAGCCCGACGAGTTCGGTCCCATACTCGGCTTGCCGTAACCGTCGGGTAAACGATCGCCGACTTCCTGCAAGCGTTCATTCACCAATTGGCGAGCGAAATAGATATCCATGTCGTCTTCGAAATATACCGAGACATACGACAAACCAAACAAGCTTACCGAGCGAATTTCCTGCACTTTCGGAAGGCCAGCCATCGCGGACTCTACTGGAAAAGTCAAAAGTTGCTCGACGTCTTCTGCCGCCAAGCCTGGCGATTCCGTGTAGATATTGACCTGTGCCGGTGTGATATCGGGAAACGCATCAATCGGCACATTGCGTACGGCTTGGATGCCAAGAAACGCAATCACGGCAAAAACAATCAACACCAAAAATTTATAGCGCAGGGAAAGTTCAACTATTCGATTCAGCATGACGGGCCTCCTAACGTATCGGGGATAGCACGATTAGTGCCCATGACCTTCTCCCATTTGTGCTTTAAGAATTTGCGCTTTGAGCGTGTAAGCACCCTCAATCACAACCACATCGCCCACTTTTAAACCTTCGGTAATGACAGTGCGATTGCCAATCACGCTGCCTGTGCGAACGGAAACGGGATCAAGCGTGTTGTCGGCATTTTGACGAAAGACAATGGTATCGCCTTCCAGTTGCAGCACCGCTGCGGTCGGCACGGCGAGCTGGGTGTCTTTGCTGGCACCGGCATCTAGGTAGGCATCGACATAATCGCCGCCGTGCAAGCTATCGTCTATATTCATGACTTCAATGCGCACCAACGAATTACGGGTGCCTTCAGCAGTCCGGTGAGAGCGTTGCACGACTTTCCCGGTCAAGCGAACGTCTCCGTGAACAATGTCGGCTTTGCTTCCGACGGCAACGCGCTGGGCGTTTTCGGCGGGGAGTTTGGCATCGACCCAAACAATGGATTCATCTACTAAACGAAATAAGGTGCGACCTGGTTCAATGCGCTCACCAACCACAAAATTATCTTCGGTAACACGTCCGGCATGCGGTGCAGTTAAGGTGAATTCACCATTGGCACGCCCCACGGCGGAACCCGGCAAACCATAAGCACGGGCGGCGGCGCGGGCTTGCTCCACAGCGACTTGGGCTTCGCTATAACGACGACCCGAAACCGCATCGCGGCCCAGGGACTGCATGCGTTTCCATTCCTGTTCGGCAATCAGTAACGCGCCTTGGGTCTGTGCGACTTCAACCGACGACAAGGTCACCAAGGGAGCGCCTGCTTTGAGTTCATCGCCCAATTTGGCATGACGACGCACGACGAGGGAGTCCACGCGAGGGGTAATTAAGGTGGTGCCATAGGCGTTGTCGACGACTTCACCCGGTGTGCGCAACTCTTCGTTTAGCAATGTTTTTTCCAGCTTGGCCACACGGATACCGGCTGCTGCCATAGCTTTGGCGTCCATACTGATCGGCTTTGCTACTTCTTCGCCATGCTCGCCACCTTCTTCTTCGGCATGCTCGCCAGCCGCTTCTTCCTTGCCGTGTTCTTCTTTAGCTTCGCCGACATGTTGTTCGGTGGCTTTTTCTTTTGCTGCAGCTTCCGTTTCAGCTGTCTTTGATGAACACGCCGACAGAGTGATTAATAGGGCGACCATCACAGTCAGGCCAAAATATCGATTCAAATTCATTTGGAAGTGTCTCCGTTAAATGGGGTGTCCAAGCCGAGCCAGCTTTCGAGCTGGCCGGTGGCAGAAAGGTATTCGGTGCTACTGCGCCATAAACGGCTTTCAAGTTCTGCACCGGCTAATGCCGTGTCCAGCGTTTGTTTCAGTTGCAATAAATAATCGGCAGTCGAGATTTCGCCTGCGCGCCATAGTTTTTCGAGTAGTTCTGATCGGCTCTCTACGCTAGTGCCTTTGCTGCTGCGCCAAAGTTGTGCCGCTTTTTGCATGGCTGCGTAAGTGGTCCTGGCGCGTGTTGCCCGTGATTGCAGCTCGGTATTAACCCGTTCAACATCGATGTTGGCGGCATCCGAGTCGGCTTGTGCGGCCACCACTTCGGCACGATAGCTATTGCGGACATACAAGGGAATGCTGAGCTTAATTCCAACGATATTATCGGTAACATTGCCATAATCGATTCGCCCACTGGTAAAGCCGAGAGTTGGATCGGCAATGCGATCCTTTTTGGCGACGGCAATCAGGCGCTGCGCCGCTAATGCATTGGCATTAACCAGCTGCCATTCTGGAAGTGATTCCAGCTTGATGGCATGCTCGGTGTTAATGCTTGGCAGGTTGTTGGCCGACATCAAATTCATACTGCTGTGGTCGGGCTGTCCACCAACATTACGAAAGCTTTCTTCCTGCTCGGCCAGATCGGCCAGCAGATTGGCTTGTTCGCTTTGGGCTTCATCGCGTGCCAGCAATGCCAAGTCTCTTTCCAAGGATGAAATGTCGCCGACCTTGAATTGCTTTTCCGCCAAGTCAGCAAACCGAATCATCAAATCCAAGCGTTTATTGCCCACCTGCACGGCTTGCTGTGCACCTTGCAACGAAGACCAGGCAGTTAGCCAGTTGACGGCGAAGTCACGTCGGCGCAATTGTGCCTGCGCTTCGTCGAACTGCAATTGGGCCGCACCGGCATCGCGACGAGCCCGGCGTTTGCCACTGATATCAATTGCCATACTTAGTTCGGCCGAGGACGCGCGGTCAGTGCCTTCTTTATCAGAAACCAATTCCAGCTCAGGATTGTAAAGCGGACGGCTGGCCGCATCGGCTCTAGCTCTTGCTGCGGCCAATTGCGATTCGGTAATACGGGAGTTGGGGTGATTGTTCCAAGCGGATTGCAGGGCTTGTTTGATCGGTGCAGGTGCAGTGGTAGTGAGAACTGGCGCTACATTGGCTTTGCTGTAGCTGGCGAAGGCCAGCAAACACATGCCAAGCATCACCTCGATTCCTGGGAATCGAAAATGGGGGAACACAGACATTAGTAAATCCTCTAAACGGAGCTAAGCCGGCGAGTGTATCGTCGGGGAATTGTTTTTAGCTTGTTTAGATAATCGGCGGTCTGAAATCAGGCTGTAAGGCAGCTTGTTTAAAATAAATCGCTGATGGGAAATAATTCGATTGCGATATATAAATGGTTATGCCCTGTGCTGATGGCAACATGGCGGTAATATTATGACAGTTGTAATCAGGGCAGGCGTCTGACGCATGTTTTTGTGGATTAGTGGCATCACTTTCGGCAGTAGAACTAAAATTAGTTTCAGCACCTTCTAGATGCTTAACCTGCTCGCTGTTGGTTAAATGTTCGATAGGTTCGTAATTATCGAAAGTACTTGCCAATCCTAGCTTCATCACAAACAACAAAACTATTGCCCACATGTGTGGTCCCGTCCTGAGGCGAGCAATTAAGGGTAGTGAAGCAATAGGCATTTAATATTCTAGAATTTATAAGTCATGTTATACAATTCCAAAAGTCCACTTAAATCTGTCAATTTATACATTTTAAAATAGTTACTATAGTAAATCTACGTAATGCTATAAAGCCCAGTCTGTATATTTGCATCTAATTTTGACCCGCCATTTGCATTAAATATTGCCCCATTCAAAGCTTTAATAATTAGGCAACTGCCGATTTTAACTGGTCCAGATAGTCCGCCCACGCCTGCATCATAATTTTGCGCTCAGGAAGGTGCTTGGTGCGGTTGTATGCGCGGCCATTGGCGTCCTTAACGGCATGTGCCAATTGCTGTTCGATGAAGTCAACCCGGAACCCAAGCCCCTCATCCAGGATGGTGCGGGCGGTGGCACGGAAGCCGTGCGGTGTGACCTGTTCGTTGCTGTAGCCCAATGTTCTCAGTGCTATGCGAACGGCATTTTCTGACATCGGACGCCCACCCCGCCGGGCACTGGGAAAGACATAGCGGCCATAACCTGTCTGAAGCTGCAAGTCCCGCAGGATCGAGAGCGCCTGAGTACTCAGCGGCACGATATGGGGCTGGCGCATCTTCATCTTGTCGGCTGGGATGTCCCAATACGCCTGATCCCAGTCAATTTCAGCCCATTCCATGAAGCGAATCTCGCCCGGACGCTGAAACAGCATAGGCGTCAGCTGCGCTGCGGCCTTAACCACGTTTGTGCCCTTATACGCATCAATCGCCACCAGAAGCTTGCCCAGTTCGGCAGGATCGGTAATCGCCGCCCGGTGCTTGACCTTGAGATTAACCAAGGCCCCCTTCAGGTCCTGGGTCGCATCGCGCTCGGCACGACCCGTCGCAACGGCATAGCGCAACACCTGGCTGGCAACCCGCTTGGCCCTATTCGCCGTTTCATGCAGGCCATCGGCTTCAATCAACCGAAAGGCCGAAAGCAGTTGCATCGGCTTCAGCTCCGAAACGGAAAACCCGCCGATAACCGGGCAAAGCTTCTTGCCCAGTATCCATTCCAGCTTCGCAAGCGTGACAGTCGCAGCACCTTCTTTTCTGCATTTCTCAACATACTCACCGGCCACCAGGGCGAAGGTGTTGGCGGTAGATATTTGCTTCAAGTGCTTGTTATGCTTCTTCAGGGCGCTCGGATCGACACCCGAAGCCAGCTCAAGCTTGGCCATCCGCGTCTTCTCTCGGGCTGCTGAGAGCGTCACGGTCGGATAGACCCCCAAGGCCAAACGCTTCTCTTTGCCACCATAGCGGTACTTAAAGCGCCAGTATTTGGCACCCGTGGGCATCAGCTCCAGATACATCCCGTTGCCGTCAGCGAGCTTGTAAGGCTTGTCCTTGGGTTTTGCCTGCTTAATAGCGGCTTCGGTTAGCTTATTTTGACCTGCCATGATGACCGCGCCCCCAAGAGAATCGTCTTATGCCCCCTATTGTGCCCCGTAGTTGTTTCGGTTGCAATAGCATCTCTTTGGACGTCTTGGGATATAAAACCAATAAAAAACCCGCATTTACGCGGGTCTTTGGACATCGTTGAATTTTACAAAACTATATTATGGTGCCCCGGGCCGGACTCGAACCGGCACGGCCGCGAGGCCGGGGGATTTTAAGTCCCATGCGTCTACCAATTTCGCCACCGGGGCGGTGGATTGGCTGTATTTGGAGGCCTGGGTCGGAATCGAACCGGCGTACACGGCTTTGCAGGCCGCTGCATGACCACTCTGCCACCAGGCCGGTGGACTTGCGATTCTATCGGAAAACCGGGGCGGGTTCTACGCTAGAAAATGAAAAACCCCGGCGGACCGAGGTTTTTCGAAACTGGAGCGGGAAACGAGACTCGAACTCGCGACCCCGACCTTGGCAAGGTCGTGCTCTACCAACTGAGCTATTCCCGCGGAGAAGAATATTATCGGTTTTGGCGGATTTATTGTCAAGCCCGTGGGCGAAAATTTTTCATTTACTCATGCGCGGCCAGGCGGCGCGCAGGTAATCCCAGCCGGACCACAGGGTCAGGAACGCCGCGACCGACAGCAACACCTGTCCGATCAGGAAAATCGGCAGGCCGAACAGGTCCTGCTGGTAAAGCAGACAGCCCAACGCGACCATCTGGAAGATGGTCTTGAGCTTGCCCAGCGAAGCGACCTTGACCAGGCCGTGCGCGCCGACCTGCGCCATCCATTCGCGCAATGCCGAGATGGTGATTTCGCGGCCGACGATGACCGCGGCCAGCATCGCCATGTACACGGTATTGTGGCGCTGCACCACGATGAACAGGGTGATGGCGACCGCGAGCTTGTCGGCGACCGGATCGAGGAACGCGCCGAAATCCGAGCCCATGTTGAAGCGGCGCGCGATCCAGCCGTCCAGCCAGTCCGAGAGCGCGCCGAGCACGAACACCGCGGTGGTGACGATGTGGCTGGCCGGATGCTGCCAGTAGAACGCCGCCACCATCAGCGGGATGGTGACGATGCGGAACAGGGTCAGCCAGGTCGGGATGGTGATCGTCATCCGGACACCCGGTCGATGCCGTGCAGCTGCGCGTAGATGCGCTCGGCCAGAGCCCGGTTGATGCCGTCGACGCGCGCGATTTCCTCCACACCAGCCCCTTTCAAGCCTGACAGGCCGCCGAAATGCTTCAGCAGCTTGGCCCGGCGTTTGGCGCCGATGCCTTCGATGCGCTCTAGTGTACTCGTATCGCGCGCTTTTTGCCGCCGGCCGCGGTGGCCGGTGATGGCGAACCGGTGGGCTTCGTCGCGGACCTGCTGGATCAGCTGCAACGCCGGGGACGCCGCGCCGGGCTTGAGCTGGCGGCCGTCCGGCAGGATCAGCGTCTCGTCGCCGGGCTTGCGCGCCACGCCCTTGGCCACCCCCACAAGATGCACCGCGCGGCCATCGATGCCGAGTTCGGCCATGACGCCGCGGGCCTGTGCCAGTTGTCCTTCGCCGCCGTCGATCAGCAGCACGTCCGGCAGCACGCCCTGCTCCAGCGCGCGCTTGAAGCGCCGGCTCAGCGCCTGCTGCATGGCGGCGTAATCGTCGCCGGGGGTGATGCCGTCGATGTTGAAGCGGCGGTATTGGCCGGGCACCGCGCCTTCGGCGTCGAACACCACGTTGGAGGCGACCGTGGCCTCGCCCTGGGTGTGCGAGATGTCGAAGCATTCGATGCGCTGCGGCGGCGTCTCCAGGCCCAGCATCCGCTGCAGGTCCTGCAGGCGGTGGAGCTGGGCCTGCTTGCCGTGGCGCTCGGTGGCCAACGCCATCTGCGCGTTCTGCATCGCCATGGCCAGATAGCGCGCGCGTTCGCCACGGACCTGGTGCTTGATCTCGACCTTGCGGCCGCCGGTCTCCGAAAGCACCTTCTCGAACAACCCGAGGTCCTCGACGGCGTGGCTGAGCACCAACTCGCGCGGCGGCGTACGCTCCAGGTAATGTTGGGCGAGAAAGGCGGACAGCACCTCTTCCGGGCTTTCGGCGCCGTTGCATTTCGGGAAATACGAACGCGTGCCGAAGCTCATGCCGTTGCGGAAGCTCAAAACCATGACGCAGGCCGTACCCGCCTCCATGGCGACCGCCAAGACGTCCATGTCGACCTGTTCGCCCTCGACGTATTGCTTGGCCTGCACGGTGCGGATGGCGGCGACGGTGTCGCGCAGGCCGGCCGCCTGCTCGAACTCCAGGCGCTGGCTGGCTTCTTCCATGGCGCGGGTCAGGTCGTCGACCAGCTCGCCGCTGCGGCCGTTGAGGAACAGCGCCGCGCGCTTGATCGCCGCGTCGTAATCGCGGGTGCCGATCAGGCCGACGCAGGGCGCGCTGCAGCGCCCGATCTGGTGCTGCAGGCAGGGCCGCGAACGGTTGCGGAACACCGCGTCTTCGCAAGTGCGCAGGCGGAATATCTTCTGCATGAGGTCGAGCGTGGCGCGCACGGCGTTGACGCTGGGGTACGGCCCGAAATAGGTACCGGCCAGGGTACGCGCGCCGCGGTGGAACGCGATGCGCGGCCAGGTCTCGTCGGTGATCACCAGATAGGGATAGCTCTTGTCGTCGCGCAGCAGGATGTTGTAGCGCGGCTTCAGCGACTTGATCAGCTGGTTCTCCAGGATCAGCGCCTCGGCTTCGGTGCGCGTGACGGTCACCTCCATGCGCGCGATCTGCTTGACCATGTGGCCGATCCGGCGCGACGGCAGGTCGTCGCGGAAATAGCTGGCGACCCGCTTGCGCAGGTTGGCGGCCTTGCCGACGTACAGCACGGCGTCGCCGGCGCCGTACATCCGGTACACGCCGGGCGCGTTCGACAGGTCCTGTGCGAACAGCCTGCCGTCGAAAGTGCGTTCCTGCTCCGCTGCGTCCATGTTCAGGCCATCTGGATGTTCAGCCGCGACAGGAACTCGGATTCGAAGAAATACCGGTAGACCTGGTCGCCGGCGCCGTCGGCGATCCACAGCGATTCGCCGTCCAGCGCCAGCGCCGAGGGCTGGCGCAGCGTCTGCATCAGGGCAAGCGTCGACAGCTGGTTGTTGTTCATGCCGAGCATGCGGATCTTTCCGTTGTACGCGTCCGCGATCCAGATCACGCCGCGTTTGTCGTCCACCGCCAACGCGCGCGGATGCTGCAGGGCCGCGGACTGACGCGGGCCGTCGACGTCGCCGAACTGGTACAGCCCCTGCCCGAGCACGGTATTGATGCGGCCCTCCGGAACGGCCACGCTGCGTACGCTCGACGTGCTGCCTTCGGCCACATACAGCTGGCTGCCGCCGCCGGCCAGCGCCAGGGGATGCGCCAGCTTGGTGCGTGCGCCGACGCCATCGAGCAATCCCAGCGAGCCGGATCCGGCCAACGTGCTGAACGCGTGCGAGGCCAGGTTGTACAGCGCAAGCCGGTTGTTGCCGGCATCCGCCACCACCAGTGCGTCGTCGCGGACGCACAGCGCCGTGGGGTTGTTGATCCGCGGCGCGGCGGAATCGTCGCCGTACCCGTGGGAAACGCCCGGCTTGCCGTCGCCCAGCACGGTATCGACGCCGCCATGGCGCAGGTCGATCCGGCGTACGGCGTGATTGCCGGTGTCGGCCACGTACAGATGGCCTCGATAGACGTCCATGCCGGATGGGCGGTTGAAGCAGGCGTCGCCGGCCGGGCCGTCCAGGAACAGGGGGATGCCGTTGCCGAACACACGTTGCACGCTGCCGTCCGGCGCGCACTCCAGCACGCGGTGATGGCCGGTATCGGCGATATACAGTTTTCCGTCGGCCAAGGCCAGGCCGCCGGGGCAGTTCAATGCGGCGAACTGCTTGTGACCCGGCCGCACATGCAGGCCGGCTGGTTTGGGCGGAATCGCACCGGCCTTGGCGATCAGTTCCTGCAACAGGATTTCGATCGCCGGCAGCTGGTCGTCGCCGGCGAAATCGCCGGCACGCATTCCATTGTGGTCGATCAACACCGTGGTCGGCCAGGATTGCAGCGCGTAATGCTGCCAGACCGCCCAGTCGCGGTCGTTGGCGACCGGCAGATGGACGTCGAGACGGCGCAGGGCCTCCTGCAGGGTGGCGGCGTCGCGCTCGGCGTCGAATTTCGGCAGATGGATGGCCAGCACCGACAAGGCGTCCGGATATTTGCGCTGGATGGCGGCGAATCCGTGCAGCAGATTATGGCAGTACACCGACGAGGCGCTCCAGAACAGCAGCGCCACTACCCGTCCCCGGTGCGCGGCAAGCCGCTGCGGTTCGGCATTCAGCCATTCCAGCGTCGTGCTCAACTCATAGGCGGCTGACGGACCCATGGCCACTCCTCGCTTCAGGCGTCTCCGGCGGCGCGCGCGGAATCCGATGCCCGCCAGATACGCTCCGCCCGCGCCAAGTCTTCCTGAGTATCCACGCCGGGCGGGAATTCGGCAAGCGCGCGCGCCACCGCGATGCCGAAACCGTTTTCCAGCACGCGCAGCTGCTCCAACGATTCGCAACGCTCCAGCGGGCTGGCCGGCAAGGCGCTCAGCCGCTTCAGGAAGCCGGCGCGGTAGGCGTAGATGCCGATGTGGCGCAGGGCGGCTTCGGGCACCTGCCCGACCGCATCGCGCGGCCAGGGCGCCGGCGCGCGGGTGAAGTACAGCGCCCTGCCTCCGGCGTCTGCCACGACCTTGACCGCGTTCGGATCGGTGAACTGCGCCCAATCGCGGATCGGTGCCGCGAGGGTCGCCATCTCCAGCCCGGAGCGCTTCAGCAATTCGGCGACCTGACGGATACCCTCGGCCGGCGCGAACGGCTCGTCGCCCTGCAGATTGACGATGACGGCGTCGTTCGGCCAGCCGAGCGCGCGGGCGCATTCGGCCAGGCGATCGGTGCCGGATGGGTGCTCGGCCGAGGTCATGCATACCCGCACGCCGGGCAGATGCAAGGCCTCGGCGATGCGGGCGTCGTCGGTGGCGACCACCACCTCGCGCGCGCCGGCGGCCAAAGCGCGCTCCGCCACATGCTGCAGCATCGGCTTGCCGCCGATCGGCAGCAGCGGCTTGCCCGGCAGGCGGGTCGAAGCGTAACGCGCCGGAATGGCGACGATGAAATCGGTCATGGCATGCTCCTGGCCGCCGGCAAAAGGGCCGCCAGCCGTTCGAAAAAAGCGTCCGATAGGCGGGCTTCGACCGGCACCGCCCAGACATCGGCATGCGCGAACGGCGCGCATTTGACCGCGTCCTTTTCGGTCAGCAGCACCGTACCGCCCGGTAAATCATCCGTGCGGAAAGCATGATGATCGGGAAACACATGCGTGTCGACGGCCAATCCGGACTGGCGCAGGCTGCTGAAGAAGCGCTCCGGATTGCCGATGCCGGCCACGGCCTGCACCGTCTGGCCGCGGAATCGGTCGAGCGGTAATACGCGGCCGTCGCGCAGGTTGCGGCACAGGCCCGGCCGCATCGACATCGCATAGGCATCGTCCGCATCGGCGGCGGCGCCGTTGGCCACACGCAAATCCACGGCGCGCACCGGCTCGCGCAAGGGGCCCGCCGGCAACAGCCGGCCGTTACCGTAGCCGCGCGCGGCATCGAGCACTTCGATTTCGAGCATACGCGGCAGATTGCGGTGCTGCAGACCGTCGTCGGCGATGATGACGTCGCAGCCCTGCGCGACCAGGAAACGGGCGGCGGCCAGACGGTCGGCATCGACCCGCACCGGCACGCCGGTGCGCCGCGCGATCAGCAGCGGTTCGTCGCCGGCCTGCTGCGGCGTGCTGCTGGGCGCCACCGAATGCGGCAAGCGCAGTCGCCGGCCATAACCGCGGCTGACCACGCCGGGCCGATATCCGCGCTCGCGCAGATGCTCGGCCAAGGCGATGATCAGCGGCGTCTTGCCGGTGCCGCCGACGGTGAAATTGCCGACCACCAGTACCGGCGCCGGCAGGCGCTCGGCGTTGAACGGACGGCGGCGATTGAGGGCAACCGCATACAGGGAGGCCAGTACGCGCAGAATCCAAGGCGGCGTCGAATCGCCGTACCAGATCGCCTCAAGCCGCGATGCCAGGCCGGACATCAACCGGCATCCGGTTCCCGGAACTGCATCCGGTGCAGATGGCTGTACAGCCCGCCGCGCGCCAGCAGCTGCTCATGGGTACCGACCTCGGCCAAACGCCCTTCATCGAGCACCAGCACCTGATCGGCGTGTTCCACGGTGGACAGCCGGTGCGCGATGATCAAGGTGGTGCGGTCGGGAATCAGATGCGACAGCGCGTCCTGCACCAAGCGCTCGGATTCGTTGTCGAGCGCGGCGGTGGCCTCGTCCAGGATCAGGATCGGTGCGTCCTTGAGGATGGCGCGGGCGATGGCCAGGCGTTGCTTCTGGCCGCCACTCAAACGGCCGCCGCGTTCACCGACCGTGCTGTGGATGCCCTCGGGCAGCTTTTGCACGAACTCTTCGGCGTTGGCGGCGCGCAATGCCTGCCAGACCTCGGCTTCGCTGGCGTCGGCGCGGCCATAGCGGACGTTGGCCAGCACCGAATCGTCGAACAGCATCACCTGTTGGCCGACCAGCGCGATCTGCCGGCGCAGGCAGGCCAAGGTGAATTCGCGCACGTCGATGCCGTCGATCAGCAAGCGGCCGGCGCTGGGCTCGTAGAAGCGCGGCAACAGCCGGATCAAGGTCGACTTGCCGCTGCCCGAACGGCCGACGATGGCGGTGACCGTGCCGGGACGCGCGAGGAAATCGACGGTGTCGAGCGCCGGCCGGGACTGGCCGCGATACTGCACGCTGACGCCCTCGAAACGGATCTCGCCCTTGACCCGCGCGATATCGAGCGTGCCGGTATCCGGCTCATCGGGCTGGTCGAGCACCGCGAACAGGCGCTCGCTGGCCGCGATGCCGCGCTGGATCACGCTTTGCACGTTGGTGATGCGTTTCAGCGAGGGCAGCAGCACCATCATCGAGGTCATCAGGGTCACGAACGCGCCGGCGGTCATGCGGCCGTTCATGGCCTCGAACCCGGCCACCACCAGGATGATGGCCAGCGCGGCGGCGGCCAGCAGCTGCACGATCGACGAGGCGCTGGCGCGCGTGGACTCGACCTTCAGGTGCATGCGCAGGTTGTGGCCCGCGAGCCCGGCGTAGCGCGCCTCCTCGGCCTCGCGCATGCCGTAGATCTTCACTTCCTGGTGTGCCGACAGCGCCTCTTCGGCAGCCTGCGCCATATGCCCGACGCCTTCCTGGATGCCGCGGTTGATGCGGCGGTAACGGCGGCCGACCCGGCTGGAGATGTAGCCGATCACCGGCGCCACCAGCAATACCGCCAGCGTGACCTTGACGCTCTGCATCAGCATCACGCCGATCATCACCAAGATGGTCAGGGTATCGGTCAGCGACACCTTGATGGCTTCGCTGGTGGCGCTGGAGACCTGCTCGGTGTCGTAGTTGAGCCGGCTGACCAGCGCCGGGATCGGCTCGCGGTCGAAGCGGTCGCTGGGCATGCGCAGGAACTTGCCGAGCACCTGCCGGCGCAGGTCCAGCACCACGCTGCGGCCGGTGCGCGCCATGCCGTAATCGGTGACGAAGGTGGCGACGCCGCGCAGCACGAACAGGCCGAGGATTGACAGCGGCAACACCCAGCGCACGTCGGGATTCTTGGCCACGAAGGTCTGGTCGACCATCGGCTTCATCAGATAGGTGAAGGCGCCGGCCGACGCCGCCTCGACCAGCATGCCGAGCACGGCGATGCCGAGGAACGGCACATACGGCCGCGCGTAACCGAGCAGGCGTCGGTATATCGGCCATGCCGCCGTGGCATGGGGCGCGGCGTCACTCATCGCGGGCCTCCGGCGCGGTGGCGATCGACAGCCGGGTGAAGCCCAACTGTCCGGCGGCGTCCATGGCGGTGACCACCGACTGGTGGCTGGCCTTGGCGTCGGCCTGGATCACCAGCGTGCGCCCGGTATCGTTGCCGGCCTGCTGCCTGAGCGCATCCTTGAGGCTGGCCAAGTCCTTGCGCGCCAACGCATGGTCGCCGACGTAGTAATTGCCGGAGCGGTCGATGAGTACGGTCAAGGGCTTGCGTGCCGCTTCGGTCTGGTTGGCGCTGCTGCTGGGCAGGCTGATCTTCAGCGCCGACCGGTTGTTGAAGCTGGTGGTGACCACGAAGAAGATGATCAGGGTGAACACCACGTCGATCAGCGCGGTGAGGTTGATCTCGACCTCGTCGTCGGCGTTGGCGGTATCCAGTCGCATCGCAATCAGGCGCTCTGGCGGGCTTCGAGCACATCGAGCAGGTTGATCGCCACCTTCTCCATGGCGATCACGTAGCCGGCGACCTTGCCGCGGAAATAGCGGTGCAGAAGCAGCGCCGGAATCGCCAGGCACAGGCCGGCCGCAGTGGAGATCAGCGCCTGCCCGATGCCGCCGGCCAGCTGGTTGGCGTCACCGACGCCGGTGCTGAGGATGGTCAGGAACATCTGGATCATGCCGATCACGGTGCCGAGCAGGCCCAGCAGCGGCGCGACCGCGGCGATGGTGCCCAAGGTCGGCAGGAACCGGTTCAGGTCGTGGCTGATATGGCGGCCGACGTCCTCGATGCGCTCCTTGATGACCTCACGCGGCTTGTGCCGCACCAGCAGGGCCGCGGCCAACAGCTCGCCCAAGGGCGAATCCTGGCGCAGACGCTGGATTTCCGAACTCTCCAAGGTCTTGCCGCGCGACCAGTGTTCGATTTCCTGCACCATGCCGTGCGGAATCACTTCCGATGCGCGCAGGGTCCAGGCACGTTCCAAGGCGATGGCGGTGGCGGCCACGGCCAGCACCAGCAACGGCAGCATGACCCAACCCCCGGAGATCAGCAGCTCCAGCATAAACCCTCGATTTTCCGGTTACTTGTGCCATAGCATAGCCTGAGACGGGCGGGTCCGGCGAGATTTCCGCGGTTCAATGGCCATCGTGCGCTTCCCGCGGAATCGGCCGCGACCAATACCGGCGGCCGTGCTCGCGCTCCCGGCGTTGCAGCTGCCAGCCGGCCGAATCGCCCGCCAGTTCGACCCAGCCCTCAGCCGCGCTGTTCCATACCGTTGCGCCCCGCATTCGATACCGGCCGACGACCTCGGCGCGCGGATGCCGGAAGCGGTTCTGGAATCCGCTGGAGACCAACGCCTGCTTCGGCCGCACGGCATCGAGAAATTCGGCCGTGGAGGAGGTGGCGCTGCCATGGTGCGGCACGGTCATCAGCTCGGCGCGCAGTCCGGCGCCATGACGCGCGACCAGCGCCGCTTCGGCGTGTTCGCCGATATCGCCGGTCAGCAACAGCGTGCGTGCGCCGGCTTCGATCCGCAACACGCAGGAGGCGTCGTTGTCGGAGCCGACGGCGTCCGACCCGGGCCAGAGATAACTGAAACGCACGCCGTCCCATTGCCAGGATGCACCGGCACGGCAAGGCGAAGCCGTGTCGCCGGAAGCGTCCACCCGCCGCACGACGATGCCTTTGCGGATGGCCGACAGGCCGCCGGCATGGTCGTTGTCGCCGTGGCTGATCACGACTTTATCCAGACGCCCGACGTCGAGCGCGCGCAAGGCCGGCAACACGGTCGATTCGCCGCGGTTGAAGCCCTTTTCGCGGCCGGCGCCGGTGTCGTACAGCAACGCGTGGTTGCGGGTCCTGACCAGCACCGACAGCCCCTGCCCCACGTCGATCATCGCCACGCGCACGTTCTGATGCGGAATGTCCGGCATGGTCGGCCACAGCAACGGCAGCATCAGCGGCAAGCCCAGCCAGCGCCCGGGCACCCCGGCCGGCAACAGACACAGACCGGCGCCCAACATCGCCGCCAGCACCGCAACCAAGCCGCCCTCCGGCAGGAAGACCGCCGCGCCGGGCCACTGTTGCAGCCACAGCAGGCCTTGCCAGAACAGCGCCATCAGCCAGGCCGAAAGCCCCCAGAACACGGCCGCCAGCGTCGGCAGAAACGCGAATACGCAGCCGATCAAGGCCAGAGGCACGATCGCCAGGCTGATCAGCGGGATCGCCAGCAAATTGACTGCGGGGCTGACAAGACTGGTCTGCCCGAAGAAGGCCAAGGTCAGCGGCAACAGCACCAAGGTGCAGATCCACTGCGCCCACAGGAATGGGCCCAACAGGCCGGACTCGGCGCGTGGCATGAAGGCGACCAAGGCCAGCACACCAGTGAAGCTGAGCCAGAAGCCGGAAGCCAACAGCGCGAATGGATCCCACAACAGGATGGCGGCCATGCTCATGGCCACCGCTTGGACGACCGTTCCGCTCCGGTGCAGCAGCCGATGCGCCATGAACACCGCGATCATCAGCGCCGTGCGCACCGTCGGCACCGCGAAACCGGCCAACGTGGCATACCCGGCCGCGGCGGCGATGGCGACCATGGCCGATGCCATCGGCCGCGGCAGGCGCAGACCGAGCGCCGGAAACAGCCGATACAGCCCCGACAGGCCATACATCGCGAACAAGGCCACGATGCCGACATGGAAGCCGGAGATGGCGATCAGGTGCGTGATGCCGGTACGGCGCAGCACATCCCAGTCGTCTTCGGTGAGAAAACGCGTATCCCCCAGGGCCAGCGCGCGCACGAAACGCGCATCGCGACCCGGCATCGCCGAGGCGATCCGCCGCGACAGCCGTTCGCGTACGGCGTCGATGCCGCCGTCGTTGCCGATGCGGCGGGCCTGCCCGCGTACATAGCCCTGCGCGGCCCAACCTTTCTGCAGGGCGCGCATTTCGGCGTCGAAGCCGCCGGGGTTGCGGACGCCGTTCGGCGTACGCAACAGCAGCTCGAAGCGCCATACATCGCCGGCCGATAAACGCTCCGGTGTGCGGTACCAGGCCAGCTTGACGCGCTCGCCGGCAAGACGCGGAAAATCGGCGGACTCCAGGATTTCGGCCTCGAACTGCCAGCCGTCCTCGGCCTGCCGCGGCAAATCGACGATGCGCACCAGCGCCTGCCCGCGCTCGCCGGAGGCTTCCAACGGCAGGCGGCGCGACAGCGCATCCTGAGCGCTCAGGCCGGCGAAAGCCAGGCCGCACACCAGGGCGGCGGGCACGGCCAGACGCGGCAAAAGCAGCAGGCCGGCCAAAGCCGGCAACAGGAAAATTCCGAACGGGATGTCCGGCAAAACCGGCAAGAGCTGTAAGAGCGCGACGCCGGCGGCGAAGGCGAACAATGCGGTCGGGCGACAGGGACTCGGCCTGTGCGCCCGGGCGGTCATCCGCCGCGTTCCCGCAGGCGGCCCTGCGACAGTTCCAGCACGCGGTCACAGCGCGAGGCCAGCCGGACGTCATGGGTCACGATCACCAGAGCCGATTCCTGTTGGTCTTTCAACGCCATCAGCATGCCGAACACGGCATCGGCCGTGTTTTCATCCAGATTGCCGGTCGGCTCGTCGGCCAATACGCAGGCCGGACGGTTGACCAGGGCGCGCGCTACCGCCACCCGCTGGCGCTCGCCGCCGGATAGCTCCCCGGGCTTATGCCGCAGTCGGTGACCCAAGCCGACCTGCTCCAGCAGGGCCTGCGCCGGACCGGCCGCCTGCCGGCTGCCCTGCCCCGCGATCAGCAGCGGCATCATCACATTCTCCAATGCGCTGAATTCGGGCAACAGATGGTGGAACTGGTAGATGAAGCCGAGATGGCGGCTGCGCAGACGGCCGAGCGCGGCCTCTGAATGCCGATACAGGTCCTCGCCGAGCAGGCGTACATGCCCCTCGGTCGGCCGATCGAGCCCGGCCAGCAGATGCAACAGCGTGCTCTTGCCCGAGCCCGAGGCGCCGACCACCGCCAGCGATTCGCCGGCACGCACGGCGAGCTCGATGCCGGAGAACACGGGGGTGACCAAGTCGCCTTCGCGGTAGGTCTTGGCCAGGCCGTGGCCGGACAGAATGACCTCACTCATAGCGCAGCGCCTCCACCGGATTGGTGCGCGCGGCGCGCCAGGCCGGATACACGGTGGCCGACAGGCACATGACGATGGCGACCACGACCACGGTCAACACGTCGCCGGGCGCGACCACGGTCGGCACGCCGCTGATGTAGTACACGTCGGCCGGCATCAGTTCGGTGCCGGTCAGCCGTTCGACCACGCGCACCAGGTCGCTGAGGTTCAGCGACAGCAGCACGCCGGCGACGGTGCCGAGCGCGACCCCGAGCAGGCCGATGACCAGCCCCTGCACCATGAACACCTGCATGATCTGGCCCGGCGCCATGCCGAGGGTGCGCAGGATGGCGATGTCGGCCTGTTTGTCCTGCACCAGCATGACCTGCGAGGACACCAGATTGAACGCCGCGATGGCCACCACCAGCGACAGCAGGATGAACATCACGGTCTTTTCCATCTTCAGCGCGCGGAAGAAGTTGGCGTGGTCGCGCGTCCAGTCGCGCACCCGGTACACGCCTTCCATGCGGTTGGCCAGGTCGCGCGCCACGTCCCAGGCCTGCCAGATGTCGGCCAGCTTCAGGCGCACGCCGCTGACGTCGTCGCCCATGCGCAGCAGCGTCTGGCCGTCGCGCATGTGGATCAGCGCCAGGCCGTAGTCGTATTCCTGCGCGCCGACCGAGAAGATGCCGGTGACGGTGAAGCGCTTGGCGCGCGGCACCGAACCGAACGGCGTGGCGACCGATTCCGAGACGAAGGCGTTGACCGAGTCGCCGACGCGCACCTGCAACGCCGCCGCCAGCTCGCTGCCGAGCACGATGTTGAATTCGCCGGGCTTCAGGCTGTCGATGCGGCCCTGCACCATGCGCTCGGGCAACACCGAGACGTCGCCCTCCAGCGCCGGGTCGACGCCGCGCAACAGCGCGCCCTGGCGTTTACCGGCCTGCAGCAGGGTTTCGGTCTCGACATACGGTGCCGCGCCGACCACGCGCGCGTCTTCACGCGCCAGCGCCACCGCACCCCGCCAGTCCGACAACGAGCCGTCGGCGCCGGAAATGCTGGCGTGTGCCACCGTGCCGAGGATGCGGCTGCGCAACTCCTCCTGGAAGCCGTTCATCACCGACACGGTGGTGATCAACGCCACCACGCCGATGAAGATGCCGAGCACCGACGCCAGCGAGATGAAGGAGATGAAGCCGTTGCGGCGCTTGGCGCGCAGATAACGGAGACCGATGGCGGCGGAAAGGGGCTGGAACATGCGGTTTATAGTAGCGGGTTTGCGACGGTTGCAGGCAACGCCTGGGCGCGTTGCGTTCGATTGGCGTTCATCGCCTGCCGCAACGCACGCCGCTGCGTAGCCGGCATGGCGGCTGTCCACCAGACCAGGCTCAGGCGCCGTCCGGAATCCGGCAGGCGTGCCTGCAAGCGCACGAGATAGCCGTAATCACGCCAAGCCATGCGCTCCAGACGCTGCCGGTCGTCGTTGCGCGCCAGCCAGCACACGCCGCAGGCATCGCGGACCACGGCGATGACCGGCCGGCGCCAAAGCAGGACGGCACTCCGCGTGCCATAGCCCGACACGACCACAGCGATGCCGGCTTTGATGGCAGTGGGCAATCCGCACAGCGCCACGGCTGAAAGCGCCGCAATCAGCAATGCAAGGATGACTAACGCCTGCGGCCTGCCCGGCGGGCAATCAAGCCGGCAGGTCGGCGATGAGGGTGACGATGGCATCGAGCGTGGCGTCCTCCGGGCGTTCGCGCCCCATGAACCATCGCCACAGCTTATCGTCTTCGGTGTCGAGCAGACGTAGGAAAAGGTTTCTTTCGGACTCATCGGCCGTCGGCCAGCGACGGTCCAGATACCGCAGCATCAGCTGGTCGAGTTCGCGCATGCCGCGCCGGCAGCGCCAGCGCAGGCGCTTGATTTCGGGCGAATCGGATTCGACCGACATGATCAGCCCAGCCAGGACGCCAACAACACCACCCAGAACGCCCACAGCGCCAAGCCGCCGAGCAGATAGGCCTTGAAGCGGTCCAGCACCCGGTTGTAACTGCAGTGGATGACGCTGTGCAGATAGCGTAGGGCCACGAAAGCCCAGGCCAAACCGAGCAGCCAAGCGCCACCGGCTCCGGACTGAATGGCCAGCAACACGCCGGCGTAGAACAGCACCGGCAGCTCGAACAGGTTGCGGAAGTTATCGGCGGCGCGGCTGTCTTCCACGCCGGCGGCCATCTGCGCGCTGGTGGCCACCGACTGCGGGTGGATGCGCCGGCGCTTCATCTCGCCGATGCGGGTCTGGTACAGGCGCAGCCAGACCAGCAGGGTCAGCAACACCATCGCGACCAGCGGCCAGACCAGCGGATTCGGCACCTCAGGCTCCCTGACGTTGCAGGATCAGCTTCTTGATCTCGCCGATGGCTTTGGCCGGGTTCAGGCCTTTCGGGCAGGTACGGGCGCAGTTCATGATGGTGTGGCAGCGGTACAGCTTGAACGGGTCTTCCAGCTCATCCAGGCGGGTGCCGGTGTCCTCGTCGCGCGAATCGATGATCCAGCGGTAGGCCTGCAGCAGGATGGCCGGGCCGAGATAGCGGTCGCCGTTCCACCAGTAGCTGGGGCAGGACGTGCTGCAGCAAGCGCACAGAATGCACTCGTACAGGCCGTCGAGCTTGGCGCGGTCTTCCTTCGACTGCAGGCGCTCGCCGGAGGCCGGCGCCGCCGACTGCGTGCGCAGCCAAGGCTTGATCGAGGCGTATTGCGCGTAGAAGTGCGACAGATCCGGCACCAGGTCCTTGATCACCGGCATGTGCGGCAGCGGGTAGATCGGCACCTCTTTCTTGCCGCACTCGTCGATGGCCTTGGTGCAGGCCAGCGTGTTGCCGCCGTCGATGTTCATCGCGCAGGAGCCGCAGATGCCCTCGCGGCAGGAGCGCCGGAAGGTCAGCGTCGGATCGATCTCGTTCTTGATCTTGATCAGCGCGTCCAACACCATCGGGCCGCACTGGTCGAGATCGACCTCGTAGGTGTCGACGCGCGGGTTGGCGCTGTCGTCCGGATTCCAGCGGTAGATCTTGAAGGTGCGCAGGTTCTTGCCGCCCGATGCGGCCGGAAAGTGCTTGCCCTTGGTGATTTTCGAGTTTGCCGGCAGTGTGAATTCAGCCATGGTTGCGTCTCACCTCAGTATTTGCGTTCTTTCGGCGGGATGAAGGCCACGTCCGAGCTCAGCGTGTTCAGATGCACCGGACGGTAGTCGATGGTGGTCTCGCCCTTGTCGTCGATCCAGCACAGGGTGTGCTTCATCCAGTTCTCGTCGTCACGGGTCTTGAAGTCCTCGCGCGCGTGCGCGCCGCGGGATTCCTTGCGGTTCTCGGCCGACACCATGGTGACCACGGCCTGGCCCAGCAGGTTCTGCAGTTCCAGGGTTTCGATCAGGTCCGAGTTCCAGACCAGCGAGCGGTCGGAAACCTTGACGTCCTCGAAGCTGTTGAACGCCTCGCGGATCTTGCTGACGCCCTGTTGCAGGGTTTCGCCGGTGCGGAACACGGCGGCGTCGTTCTGCATGATGCGCTGCATGTTGTCGCGGATCTCGGCGGTCGGGGTGGAGCCGTTGGCGAAGCGCAGCTTGTCGAGGTTGGCCAGCGATTTGTCGAGCGCCGAGGCCGGCAGCGCCTTGTGCGGCTGACCGGGCTTGATGGTCTCGGCGCAGCGGTTGGCCACCGCGCGGCCGAACACCACCAGGTCGAGCAGCGAGTTCGAGCCCAGACGGTTGGCGCCGTGCACCGAGACGCAGGCGGCCTCGCCGATCGAGTACAGGCCCGGCACCACGGTGTCCGGGTTGCCGTTCTTGAGGGTGACCACTTCGCCGTGGTAGTTGGTCTGCAGGCCGCCCATGTTGTAGTGCACGGTCGGCAGCACCGGGATCGGCTGCTTGGTGACATCGACGCCGGCGAAGATCTTCGCGGTCTCGGCGATGCCCGGCAGCTTCTCGTGGATCACGGCCGGATCGAGGTGGGTCAGGTCGAGGTGGATGTGGTCGGCCTTGGCGCCCACGCCGCGGCCTTCGCGAATCTCGATGGTCATCGAGCGGCTGACCATGTCGCGCGGGGCGAGGTCCTTCACGCTCGGCGCGTAACGTTCCATGAAGCGCTCGCCGGAGGCGTTGCGCAGGATGCCGCCTTCGCCGCGCACGCCTTCGGTGATCAGGCAACCGGCGCCGTAGATGCCGGTCGGGTGGAACTGCACGAACTCCATGTCCTGCAGCGGCAGGCCGGCGCGCAGCGCCATGCCGCCGCCGTCGCCGGTGCAGGTGTGCGCCGAGGTCGCGGAGAAATAGGCGCGGCCGTAGCCGCCGGTGGCCAGCACCACGCCATGGGCGCGGAACACGTGCAGCGTGCCTTCGGCCATGTCGAGCGCGATCACGCCGCGGCAGACGCCCTCCTCGTCCATGATCAGGTCGAGGGCGAAGTATTCGATGAAGAAGCGGGCATCATGCGCCAGCGACTGCTGGTACAGGGTGTGCAGGATGGCGTGGCCAGTGCGGTCGGCGGCGGCGCAGGTGCGCTGTGCCGGCGGGCCTTCGCCGTACCGGGTGGTCATGCCGCCGAACGGGCGCTGGTAGATCTTGCCCTCTTCGGTGCGCGAGAACGGCACACCGTAGTGTTCGAGCTCGATGATGGCCGGAATGGCCTCGCGGCACATGTATTCGATGGCGTCCTGGTCGCCCAGCCAGTCCGAACCCTTGACGGTGTCGAAGAAGTGGTAGCGCCAGTCGTCCTCGCCCATGTTGGCCAGCGCCGCCGAAATGCCGCCCTGGGCCGCCACGGTATGCGAGCGGGTCGGGAACACCTTGGAGATGCAGGCGGTCTGCAGGCCCTTGGCGGCCAATCCGAACGTGGCGCGCAGGCCGGCGCCGCCGGCGCCGACCACGATCATGTCGTATTTGTGTTCGATGATTTTGTAGGCTTGGCTCATATCGGTCTCAGGCGCTCAGCGCGAGGCGGGCGATGGCGACCAGGGCGGCCACCGCGGCGAAGGAATAGACGATCTTGACGACGATCTGCAAGGCGACTTCCAGGCCCGGCGCATGGATGTAGTCCTCGACCACCACCTGCAGGCCCAGACGGGCGTGCCAGAACAGCGCCAACACGTACAGCGCGCAGGCCGCGCTGAACAACGGGTTGGCGAACAGGGCTTTCAACAGGGCGTAATCGGCGATGCCGTATTTGGCCAGGCAATACACCACGAACGGGGTGAACAGCGCCAGCACCACGGCACTCAGGCGCTGCGCCCACCAGTGGCCGAAGCCGGACTTGGCCGAGCCGAGGCCGCGCGCGGTCGCGATCGGATTGCGGTATTTCATGCAGCACCTCCCGTGCCCAGAGCCAGCCACCAGATGCCGGCGGTGGCCAACACGGTGAGCGCGATCACGGCATAGCCGGAACGGTACACCGACGGCAGGTCGAAGCCCTTGCCGGCGTCCCAGGCCAAATGGCGGATGCCGTTGAACAGGTGGTACATCAGCGCCGCGGAATAGGCGGCGAGCGCCAAGCGGCCCAACGGCGAGGCCAAACAGGCCTGCGTGGCGGCGAACGCCTGCTCGCCCATACCGGCCGAGACCAACACCCACAGCAGGCCCAGGCTGCCGACAGCCAAAATCACGCCGGTGATGCGGTGGAGGATCGACATCCCGCCGGTCATCCGTTGCGGATGGATCGACAGATGCGGCGACAAGGGGCGTTTTTGCGCGGACATAGGCTTACCCGTAGAGGTTAAAAATCGATGCAGCGGCCGTTCTTTTCCCAGTCGCCGAAACGGGTCGGTTCCGGGCCCTCGCGGCCGCCGATTTCCGGCGGCGGTTCCGGATGGAGCGCCGGCGCCGCCGACTCGGGCTCCGGGCTGTGCGCCACCGCGGTAATCTCGCTAGAATGGGGCGTTTCAATCATCCGACTATGTTAAATCCCATTGCCATGCCGTTCAAGTTAAATTTGCGTCCCGCACGGGAGTTCGCCCTGCCCGGCCATGCCGTGATCGGCGTCGACGGCCTTGATGCGCCTGTATTTTTGCAGTCGCAATGCATGAACGACGTGAACGCGCTGACGCCCGGCGCCTGGCAATACAACGGCTGGCTCAATCCACAAGGCCGCGTTCTGGCCCTGTTCTACCTCGCCAGGCTGGCTTCGGGCGCGTATCTGATGATCCTGCCGGCCGGCGATCCGGCGGCCTTGATCGACAGCTTGCGGCGCTTCGTGTTCCGCGCCAAAGTACGCCTGCAGCATATCGAGGAATGGCACGTCTGCGGCGAAATTGCCGGAGACGGCACAGCGCGGCCCGATGTGCTGAGCGAGGACGCCGACCGCCACCACCTAAATATTCCCGGCCAACGCTGGCAGCGGACGCTGCACGTTTCAACCCGGCGTTTCGCGCCCGACGCCGACGCGGCCGAGGTCTGGCACGCCTTGGACATGGCCATCGGCTGGCCGTGGCTGCATGCCGAGCAACTCGGCCGCTGGACGCCGCAGATGCTGGGTCTGCAGCGCCTATCCGCGTTCAGCCTGAAAAAAGGCTGCTATCCGGGCCAGGAAATCGTCGCGCGCACGCATTATCTCGGCAAGAGCAAACGCGATCTGTTTACGGTGCGCGGAACGGGCCTGCGGGCCGGGCAGCTGTTGCATGCAGGTGCGCAGGAAGCCGGCACGGTGGTCGATGCCGCTGCCGGCGGCGACTGGGGCGTGGCGGTTCTGCCGGCGCCGATGGAAGCCGCTGCGGAACTGTCGAATCAGGCCGGCCGGGTCGACGTCGTGGCGATTGAAATATGCTAGGCTTTGGTTTTGTGACGTCCCGTTACGGAGCCCCAGCATGTTGCGTAAAGCCCTGATCCTCGCCGGATTATCCGCGCTCAGCCTGAGCGCATCGGCCGCCAATTACACGGTCACCGTCGAGCCCAACTATCCCGCCAGCCAGGCGCAGGAAATCTACAAGCCGCTGATGGCCTACCTCGGCCGCGCCACCGGACACACGTTCACGCTGAAGACCGCCAACAACTACCATGGCTACTGGCGCGACATCCTGGCCAACGCGCCGGTCGATTTCTCGTTCGAGGAAGCCCATTTCGCCGACTTCCGCGCGCAGCGCCAAGGTTTCATACCGCTGGTGCGCGTCGCCGAACCGACCCAGTTCTCGCTGCTGGTGAGCCCGGAAAACACCGCCGGCGGCACGCAGGGCCTGATGGCCGGCACCATCATCAGCATGCCGTCGCCGAGTCTGGGCTATCTGTTCCTGGGCGAGTTGTATCCCAATCCGATCGCCCAGCCGGAAATCGCGTCCTCGGCTCAGACCCTGAAAGATGGCGTCGACGCGGTGTTCGCGCAGGAAGCCATGGCCGCCATGGTGCCGATCTACATCGCACAGCAATATCCGAACCTGGAATCGGTGCACCTGTCGCGCAGCCTGCCGGGCCGATCCTTCAGCGCCTCGGGCAAAGTGCCGGCCACTGTCCGCACCGCGGTGACCGACGCCATGCTGAAACTGCACGAGAACCCGAACCTGATCGACGTGTTGACCGAAATCGGCACTACGCAGTTCGTCAAGACCTCGGCCGCGGAAATCGCCGGCAACGAACGCATGCTGCGCCGAGTGTTCGGTTATCCGAAAACGACGCCGAAACCGGCCGCCGCGCCGGCACCGGCGGCAAGCGCGAAACCGGCGGCCGCGGCCGCCGTCAAGAAATAAGCCTTACACCAGCTCGATGGCGGCGCTGACGATGTCGGCGTCGGCCGGGATGACCGCGAAGGCGGCGCCCGCCAACGGCGTGTAGGTATCGGCGCCGACCACGCGGCGCAAGGGCTTGGCGCCGTGGCCGGACTCGACGATGGCGGTGATCACGCCCTCGCCCACGCCGGCGCTGCGGCGGCCTTCATCGACCACCAGAATGCGTTTGCATTCACCGGCATGCTTGGCGATGGCGTCCGCGTTCAGCGGCTGCAACCAGCGCAGGTCGACCACGCGCACCTTCCAGTTCAACGTCTGCTCGATCTGGCGGGCGGCGCGCAGGCTCATCGGCACGCCGTTGCCGAAGGTGAACACCACGACATCGCTGTTCTCCGGGAAATACACGCGCTCTGCGCCGATTTCCATCGCCT
This sequence comes from Arenimonas maotaiensis, assembly GCF_014638745.1. Taxonomy (GTDB): domain Bacteria; phylum Pseudomonadota; class Gammaproteobacteria; order Xanthomonadales; family Xanthomonadaceae; genus Arenimonas; species Arenimonas maotaiensis. The sequence goes on along the minus strand of NZ_BMFO01000004.1, from coordinate 163,301 downwards.
CCGACGGTTCCGGATAGGCCGTCTGCCACAGGCCGTCGCCGGCTTCGTACAGGTCCTTGGTCATGTACAGCGCGATCGGCTCCAGATAGGCGCAGACCCGGCCGTCGACCTTGGCCAGCGCCATCATCGAGCGCAGCATGGTCACCGCGTCGTCGCCGCGCGACGGGCAACCGACCAGCAAGCCGGGGATGTCGCGCAGGGCGGTGATCGAGTTGTCGTTGTGGAAGTGGCCGCCGAAGCCGCGCTGGTAGCCGAGCGAGGCCACGCGCATCACCATCGGATTGCGGTATTGGCCGTTGCTGAAGAACTGTAGCGAGCAGGCTTCGCCCCGGATCTGGTCGCAGGCGTTGTGAAAGTAGGCCAAATACTGGATTTCCGGCAACGGCAGCATGCCGAGGTTGGCGAAGCCCTGGGCCAGACCGAGGATCATGGTCTCGTCGAGCAGCGTGTTGAACACGCGGGCGCCCTTGAACGCCTTCTGCAGCCCCTTGGTCACGGTGTATACGCCGCCCTTCTGGGCCACGTCCTCGCCGAACAGCAGGCTCTCTGGGTATTTGCAGAACAGATCGTGCAACGCGTTGTTGATCTGGATCGCCAGATGGCGCGGCGGCTGCTTCTCCGGCAGTTTCTGCTCGGAACCGAACACCGCCAGGCGGCGCTCGGCGTAATCGGCGCGGCGGGCCTCGGCGCGCACGGCGTCCGGGGTGTACGGCGCCAGCGGCGCGATGACCTCTTCCAGCGTCTCCAGCTTCGGACGCTTATCGGCCTCCTCGGCGGCGGCGAAGCACTTGGCGCGGGTGGCCTCGTACAGATCGAGCACCGCCTGCTTGGACATCCAACCCGACTGCAGGGCGATTTCGGCCGAACGCAGCAGCGGATCGGTGGCTTCGACCGCCATCAGCTCCTCGAAGCTGCGCCATTCGATCTCGAAGTCGGTACCGGCGTGGCCCATGATGCGCGTGGTGCGCAAATGCAGGAAAGTCGGCCGGCGGGTACGGCGACAATGCTCCACCGCGGCTTGCACCTGGCCGTAGCCTTCGGCGATGTCGAGGCCGTCGGCATAGAAGTAATCCAGGCCGTCGCGGTGGCGGAAGGCGTTGTTGACCCAACCGGTCGGCGTCTTCACCGAAATGCCGATGCCGTTGTCCTCGCACACGTACAGTACCGGCGCCGGCAGCTTCTGGTAAGCCGTCCACTGCGCGGTGTTGAACGCGGTCTGGGCGCTGGCGTGGTTGCTGGAGGCGTCGCCGAACGAGCAGATCACGATCGAGTCGTCGGGGATCGGCGAGGCGTGGCCGATGCGCTTGGCCTGCTCGACGGCGATGGCGGTGCCGAGCGCCTTCGGCAGGTGCGAGGCGATGGTCGAGGTCTGCGGCAGCACCCACAGCGGCTTGCTGCCCCAGACTTTGTGGCGGCCGCCGGAAATCGGGTCTTCCTTGCTGGCGGCGAAGCTCAGCGCGGAGTCCATGATCGGATCCATGCCCGGCAGTTTGCGGAAGCGCTCGGCCATGAAGCCGCCGCTGCGGTAGTGCAGGAAGGCCGGATCGGTGTGGCGGGTCAGGCGCGCCACCATGGCATTGCCCTCGTGGCCGCTGGAGCCGATGGTGTAGAACACCTTCTGCTGCACACGCAGCACGCGCGCCATCAGATCGAGATGGCGTGAGATCAGCTGCGAGCGGAACAGCTCGTCGAAGTCGCGGGCGCTGCAGGCGCTGCCGTCGAGGATGGGCTCGTCGGGCGTCGGCTTGGGCAGGACGTCGCCCTGCCAGTTACGCACGAATTCGATGAAGTTGTCGTCGCAGACCTTGGCCCGGTTGACGTCCTTGTGGCGGGCCGGAATCGGCGTGACAGCGCTCATGTGCGGTACCTGTGTGGTTCGGTCAGAATGCGTTGATGCCGGTCAGTTCGCGGCCGACCACCAGCTGGTGCACGGTTTCGGTGCCCTCGTAGGTGATGACCGATTCCAGGTTCAGCGCATGGCGGATCGGGCAGTATTCGGTGGTGATGCCGGCGCCGCCGAGGATGTCGCGCGCTTCACGGGCGATGTCGATGGCCATGCGGCAGTTGTTCCACTTGGCCAGCGAGACCTGGGTCGGCTGCATGTTGCCGGCGTCCTTCAGGCGGCCGAGCTGCAGGCTGAGCAGCTGCGCCAAGGTGATGCGGCGGGCCATGTCGGCCAACTTGACCTGGATGGCCTGGTTGGCGGCCAGCGGGCGGCCGAACAGGATGCGGTCTTTGGTGTAGTTCACCACTTCGGTCAAACAGGCCTGGGCGGCGCCGATCGGGCCCCAAGTGATGCCATAACGGGCCTGGGTCAGGCAGCCGAGCGGACCTTTCAGGCCCTTCACGTTCGGCAGGCGCTGGCTGTCGGGGATGCGCACGTTGTCGAAGAACAGGCCGGAAGTGACCGAGGCGCGCAGGCTCATCTTGTGCTTGATCTCCTGGGCCACGAAGCCCGGGGTGCCTTTCTCGACGATGAAGCCCTGGATGCCTTCATCGGTCATCGCCCAGACGATGGCGATGTCGGCCAGATTGCCGTTGGTGATCCACATCTTGGCGCCGTTGATGACCCAGTCGCCGCCGTCCTTCTTGGCGTGGGTCTTCATGTTGGCCGGATCGGAGCCGCCGTGCGGTTCGGTCAGGCCGAAGCAGCCGATGATCTCGCCGCGGGCCATGCCCGGCAGGTATTTACGGCGCTGCTCTTCCGAACCGTAGGCGTAAATCGGGTACATGCACAGCGAGCTCTGAACCGAGACGAAGCTGCGGATGCCGGAATCGCCGCGCTCCAGCTCCTGGCAGATCAGGCCGTAGCTGACGCCGTTCAGGCCGGCGCAACCGTATTCTTCCGGCAAAGAGGAGCCCAGCAGACCCATGGCCGCGATTTCCGGCACCAGCTCCTTCGGGAAACGGCCTTGGTCGAACGCCTCGCCGATGATCGGAATGACCTTCTCGTCGGTGAAGCGCGCCACCGCGTCCTGGATCATGCGCTCTTCTTCCGAGAGCAGCGAGCGGATGTCGTACAAATCGTTCGGGTTCAGGGCCATACGGGGTTCCTCTGCGGGTTCAGCCCATCATTCTAACCGAAATCCCGCGGCCGAATTGTGCCAAAATGGCGAAAGCATTCCTGCCCTCGCGGAGCCCCGGCCATGATCAAGTTACTGGTTACCCGCTTTCTGGCCTACGCCGCCAAACTGCGTTTTCCCACCCTGTTCAAACTGACCGCGATCCTGTTCGCGCTGAACCTGCTGGTGCCCGATTTCATCCCGTTCATCGACGAGATCCTGCTGGGTCTGGGCACGGCGCTGCTGGCCAGCTGGAAAGCGCGCCGGAACCCGGACACGCCGGACGATGCGGCTGGTTGACAGCCACTGCCACCTGGATGTGGCCGACTTCACCGATGACCTGCCGCAGGTGTTGGCTCGCGGCCGCGAGGCCGGCATATCGGCGTTCGCGGTGCCGGCCATCGCGTTCGCCGGCTGGCCGGGATTGGCCGCGCTGGCGACCGCCGAGCCGGACATCAAGCCGGCCTACGGCCTGCATCCGATGTTCATCGCCGAACACACCCAGACCCATCTCGACGCCCTGCCCGATTGGCTGGCCCGTCCGGAGTGCGTGGCGGTCGGCGAATGCGGTCTGGATTTCTTCGTGCCGGGGCTGGACGTGGCGCATCAGGAGCGGGTGTTCATCGAACACATCCGCCAGGCCAAAGCTTTCGGCAAACCGTTGATCATGCACGCCCGCAAGGCCACCGAGCGGGTCATCCAGCTGCTGCGGCGGCATGGCCCGGTCTCGGGCGTGGTGCATTCGTATTCCGGCAGTCTGGAGCAGGCACGGCAACTGGCTGACATGGGCTTCCTGCTCGGCATCGGCGGCCCCATCACCTACCCGCGCAGCACCCGCTTACAAGCCATCGTGCGGGAACTCCCGCTCGCGCATCTATTACTGGAAACCGACGCGCCGGACCAGCCGATGTGCGGCGAACAAGGCCAGCGCAACGAACCAGCCAAACTGGCGAAGGTGTTGCAGGCAGTGGCCATGCTACGCGGACGGCCGCCGGCCGACATCGCCGAGGCGACCACCGCCAATGCCGAACGCCTATTTGGCTTTGCGGCTTAGCAGCAGCTCCACGGCCTTGGCCGCGGCCGCGAACGCGAACGCGCCGGTCACGTGCGTGGCGGCGCCCAGGCCATCACCGCAATCGAGCTTGAAGCCGCCCTCGGGGTCGATGGCCGGGCGGATGCCGCAGACCGAACCGTCCGGTTGCGGGTACTGCACGTTCTCCAGCGAATACACCGCCGGCACGCTGAAATAGCGGTTCTTGTTCTTCGGGAAATTGAATTCGGTGCGCAGCTTGCGGCGGATCAGGGCCAACAGCGCGTCGTGCTCGGTCTTGGCCAGATCGCGGATGCGGATCTGGGTCGGGTCAGTGCGGCCGCCGGCGGCGCCGACCACCACCAGCTTCTGCTTGCGGCGCCGGCACCAGACGATCAGTTCGACCTTGACCCGGAAGCTGTCGCAGGCGTCGATGACCAGATCGAACGGGCGATCCAGCAGCTTGGCCATATTCACGGGTGTGACGAACGACGCCACCGCCTCGACCTGCATGGCCGGATTGATGGCCAGGCAACGCTCACGCATGACGTCGACCTTGTTGCGGCCGAAGAAGCCGTCCATCGCGTGCGACTGCCGGTTGCTGTTGGAGACGCAGATGTCGTCGGCGTCGAGCAGGGTCAGGTGGCCGACGCCCGAGCGCGCCAAGGCCTCGACCAGCCAGGAGCCGACGCCACCGATGCCGATCACCGCGACCCGGCACTGCGCCAAACGGGCGAGCGCGCCCTTGCCGTACAGGCGCTCGACGCCCGCGAAGCGTTCCAGGGTAGTTTCCATGCCGCTATTGTAAGCCCTGCCCCGGTCTTTTAACATGAAGGCCTGCCCCCCAACGGACGCCACGCCATGCGCTTTCTGATCGCCCTACTGGTCGGCCTGTTGGCCGGCGCCCTGCTCACCTCGATACTGATGCGCAGCCTGGCCGCGGGCAGCGCGTATCCGAAAGGCGTGATGGCGGTGCAGGCCGCGCATTTCAGCGCCTTGAACACATTGGCCAAGGACAACCGCTGCAGCGCCGCGGAAATCCAGAAAGACCTGTTGCCGATGCGTATCCTGGCCGCCGACGTCGAACCGGCCTTCAAGACCCTGGCCGAGCAGGACCCGCAGTTCGTGCGCTATGCCGCCGACCTGCGCCGCGTGCTCGACCTGCAGCTGGCCAAAGGCATCGACAACTGCGCCGACCTGAACACCGGCCTGAGCTCGGTCAAGCAGGCCTGCGAGAACTGCCACCGGGATTACCAATGAGCGGCGTCGACACCCAGCTGGTGCTGTATGTCCTGTCGGGGCTGATGATTCTGTTCGGCCTGCTCGGCACCGTGCTGCCGATGCTGCCGGGCGTGCCGTTGGCCTTCCTGGGCATGCTGTTGGCGGCCTGGGTCGGCGGTTTCCGCGAAATCTCGGTATTCACCGTGGTCGTGCTGGGCGTGCTCACCGCAGCGTCCCTCGCCGTCGACTTGCTGGCCAGCGCTTGGGGCGCCAAACGCGCGGGCGCCAGCAAAACCGCCATGCTCGGGGCCGGCTTGGGCGGCGTGGTCGGCGTGATGCTGTTTAACCTGCCCGGTCTGATCATCGGCCCGTTCATCGGTGCGATGACGGTAGAGCTGGCCAAAGGCAAGCCGCTGAAGCAGGCCGGCAAGATCGGCGTCGCCACCTGGGTCGGCATGACGGTGGGCATGGTGCTGAACATCGGTCTGGCGTTCGCCATGCTCGGCATCTTCCTGTTCGCGCTCTGGTTCTGACGCGCCGCGTCCGGAATTCCATATGCTTCCGATTCTGCTGACCAGCCTGCTGGTCGCCAACCAGAGCCCGCCCGTGTTACCGGCGCCGCCCGCACCGCTGCCGGCGATGCAGGCGCTGGATGGCAGCGGCAGCGGCCGTTTTGAAATCCGCGACGGCGCCGGCAGCGAAAGCTGGCTCGGAGAGCGCTTTAAGGAAGCGACGTGGCGGCAGGACAACATGCTGCGCGGATTGAACGGCCGCAGCCCGCGCACGCAGGAGAAGTACCTGAGCAGCCCGGACTACGCGACTGTCAAGCAGAACCTATCCATGCTGGGGCGCTGGAAAGTGGGCGATGCCACGCATGCCTGGGTATTCGATGCGCCGAATCCGGAGGGCGGCATGAGCACCCGGGCGCTCGAACTGGAAGATCTGTCCGGCCCCGACGGCTACCATGTGCGCGCCACCGTGCATTGCTACGATCTGCCGGAGACCTGCGCCGTTTTCCAGGCAAAACAACAGAATCTGCTCGCGCCGAAACCGGCGGCGGCCGCCGGCGATCTGGCGCTTCGGCAGTGGCGTAACCGGGTATACGCCGAAACCTGCACCACACGGCAGACCGACATGGCCCACCCGCGCTACCCGATGGATGCCCTGCGCGAAGGCAAAGGCGGCACGGTGATCGTCGGCCTGTTGTTCAACACCTGCGGCAATGTGCGCGACGCGTGGTTGCTGCAGAGCGCCGGTCACCGCAGCCTTGACCGGGCCGTGCTCCGCAAAGCGCTGGAATGGCAACTCGACATGACCGCGATGCCGCAGGACGGCAGGCAAAAGCGCATCGCGAAAGTGCCGGTGCGATTCGAAGTCCAGAATTAAGCATTCCCAGCCAAGCCTCGACTCGACCGGGGCTCACGCCCACTCGCTCAAGCCTTCCGATTCGTACAGCGCCTTCCAGCTCGGACGAGCCTTCATCAGGTCGGCGAGGCGCGCCAGATTCGGGTAATCCAGCGCGGTCTTCGGCATGTTGCGCGACCAGCGCATCAGCATCACCAGCATGAAATCGGCCGCGCACGGCGCATCGCCCAGCAGATAAGGGCCGTTCTTGCCCAAATGCGCGTCCAGATTGGCGAACACGCCATGGATGCGCGCTTCGGCGGTGGCCTTGCCGGCTTCGGCATAGGCTTCGCCGGCGGCCTCCTGCGGATACCACCACAGGCGGAACGGCGGCTGCAGGCTGTTGGCCAGATGGAACATCCATTGCAGGAATTCGGCGCGGCGGGCGCTGCCGGGCGCCGGAATCAGACCGGCCTCGGGCTTGGCCTCGGCCAGCAGCACCGCCATCGCGGCGGCTTCGCACATCGGTTTGCCGTCGACCAACAACGTGGGCACCACGCCGCTCGGATTCAGCGCCAGGTATTCCGGGGTCTTGTGTTCGCGGGCGGCGATGTCGAGCTTGACCAGCGTGTGCGGCAGCTCGAGATCGATCAACAGCCAATGCACCGCCAGACTGGCGGCGCCGGGAGCGTAATACAGGGTGTACATAGGCGGACTCCTTCAGGTGCCGTGGCGGGCGCGGTAATCGGCGAGGAAGCGTTCGATGCGGTCGAGCGCCTCGGTCATTTCGTCGGTGTTGGGCAGGAACACCACGCGCACGTGATCGGGCTTCGGCCAGTTGAAGCCGGTGCCCTGCACCAACAGCACCTTCTCACGCTCCAGCAGTTCGGTGATGAACGCCTGGTCGTCGGCGATCGGATACACCGCCGGATCGAATTTCGGGAACAGGTACAGCGCGCCTTTCGGCTTCACGCAGCTGACGCCGGGGATCGCGGTCAGACGCTGCCAGGCCAGGTCGCGCTGGCGCGCCAACCGGCCGTCGGCGGCCACCAGGCGCTCGATGCTCTGGGTGCCGCCGAGCGCGGTCTGGATGGCGTACTGCGCCGGCACGTTGGCGCACAGGCGCATCGAGGTCACGATGTTCAGGCCGTCGATGTAATCCTTGGCGTGCGCGCGCGGACCGCTCAGGATCATCCAGCCGGCGCGGTAGCCGCAGGCCCGGTAGTTCTTCGACAGGCCGCCGAAGCTGATGCAGAACACGTCGTCGGCCAACGAGGCCATGGCGGTATGGCTTTCGCCGTCGAACAGGGTCTTGTCGTAGATCTCGTCGGCGAACACGATCAGCTGGTGCTCGCGCGCGATCCGCAGCAGCGCCTTCAGCATCGGCTCGGGATATACCGCGCCGGTCGGATTGTTCGGGTTGATCACCACCAGCGCCTTGGTGGCGGGCGTGATCTTGGCGCGCAGGTCGTCCAGATCCGGCTGCCAATCGGCCGATTCGTCGCACAGGTAATGCACCGGACGGCCGCCGGACAGCGACACCGCCGCGGTCCACAGCGGATAATCCGGCGCCGGCACCAGCACCTCGTCGCCGTCGTCGAGCAGCGCGTTCATCGCCAGCAGGATCAGCTCCGAGACGCCGTTGCCGATGTAGATGTCCTCCATGCCGACGCCGCGGATGCCGCGTTCCTGCGCGTAGTTCATCACCGCCTTGCGCGCCGAATAGATGCCCTTGGAATCGCTGTAGCCGCCGGCGCGCGGCAGGTTGCCGATGACGTCGCGCACGATGTCGTCGGGCGGATCGAAGCCGAACACCGCCAGGTTGCCGATGTTGAGCTTGATGATGCGGTGGCCGTCCTCTTCCAGCTGGCGGGCGCGTTCCAGCGCCGGACCGCGGATCTCGTAGCAGACCTCGTCGAGCTTGCGGGATTTCTTCAGGATCTTCATGGGCTACTCGAGCACCACCGGAATCTTGCCGATGCGCGCCTGCCACTGCTTCGGACCGGTCTCGTGCACCGATTCGCCGCGGGCGTCGACCGCGACGGTGACCGGCATGTCCTTCACGGTGAATTCGTAGATGGCTTCCATGCCCAGGTCCTCGAAGCCGACCACCTTCGCGGCCTTGATCGCCTTCGACACCAGATAGGCGGCGCCGCCGACGGCCATCAGATACACCGATTTGTGCTTCTTGATGGCCTCGATGGCGGCCGGTCCGCGCTCGGACTTGCCGATCATGCCGATCATCCCGGTCTGCGCCAGCACCTGTTCGGTGAACTTGTCCATGCGCGTGGCCGTGGTCGGGCCGGCCGGACCGACCACTTCGTCGCGCACCGGATCGACCGGACCGACGTAGTAGATCATCTTGCCGCGGAAATCGACCGGCAGCGGCTCGCCGCGGTTCAGCATCTCCACCATGCGCTTGTGCGCGGCGTCGCGGCCGGTATACATCTTGCCGCTCAGCAGCAGGGTCTCGCCCGGCTTCCAGGTCGCGGTCTCGGCCGGCGTCAGGGTGTCGAGGTCGACCGGGCGCGACTGCTTGAACTCCAGCGCCAGCTTCGGCCAATGCACCAGCGACGGCGGTTCCAGGCTGACCGGACCGCTGCCGTCGAGGGTGAAGTGCGCGTGCCGGGTGGCGGCGCAGTTGGGAATCAGCGCCACCGGCAGGTTGGCGGCGTGGGTCGGGAAATCCTTGACCTTGACGTCGAGCACGGTGGTCAGGCCGCCCAGTCCCTGCGCGCCGATGCCGAGCGCGTTGACCTTCTCGTACAGTTCCAGACGCAGCTCCTCGGCGCGGTTGGAGGCGCCGCGCGCCTTCAGATCGTTGATGTCGATCGGCTCCATCAGCGCTTCCTTGGCGAGCAGCATGGCCTTCTCGGCGGTGCCGCCGATGCCGATGCCGAGCATGCCCGGCGGGCACCAGCCGGCGCCCATGGTCGGCACGGTCTTGATCACCCAGTCGACGATCGAGTCGGACGGATTGAGCATGGCGAACTTCGATTTGGCCTCGGAGCCGCCGCCCTTGGCCGCGACGATGACGTCGACCGTGGCGCCCGGCACCACTTTCATGCTGACCACCGCCGGAGTGTTGTCCTTGGTGTTGATGCGCTTGCCGGCCGGATCGGCCAGCACCGAGGCGCGCAGCTTGTTGTCCGGGTGGTTGTAGGCGCGGCGCACGCCTTCGTTGACCATGTCCTCGACCGACATCCTGGCGTCCCAGCGCACGTCCATGCCGATCTCCAGGAACACGGTGACGATGCCGGTATCCTGGCACAGCGGCCGGTGGCCCTCGGCGCTCATGCGCGAGTTGATCAGGATCTGCGCCATCGCGTCCTTGGCCGCGGGCGACTCCTCGCGCTCGTAGGCGGCGGCGAGGTTGGTGATGTAATCGACCGGGTGATAGTACGAGATGTACTGCAGCGCGTCGGCGATGCTTTCGATGAAATCGGCTTGTTTGATGACGGCCATGGCGTTCTCCTTGGTCCGTCATTATAAACCGCGCCGGGGCGCGGTTCATGGCGTCAGTTCAGGTTATCGGGCGGCCAACGCGGCCTGCATGTAGGCCCGGGCCTCGTCGGCCAGGTCATCGTGGTCGAGCGCGTACTGGATGGTGGCCTCGATCAGCCCGATGCGGGTGCCGCAGTCGAAACGGCGGCCCTCGAACTGATAGGCCAGCACGCGTTGCCGTTCCAACAGCGTGGCGATGGCGTCGGTCAGCTGGATCTCGCCGCCGGCGCCGGAGCGCGTGGTCTCCAGGATCGGGAAGATGTCGCCGCTGAGCACGTAGCGGCCGACCACCGCCAGATCGCTGGGCGCGGCTTCCGGCTTGGGCTTCTCGACGATCCGGCGGATCTCGCCGAAGCGTCCGGTGAAATCCGGCGCGGCCACGATGCCGTAGCTGGAGGTCTGCTCGCGCGGCACCTGCTGCACCGAGACCACGCTGGCGTTCTGTTGGCCGGCCAGGTCGACCATCTGGCCGAGCGCACCGCGGCCCTTGCTCCAGATCAGGTCGTCCGGCAACAGCACCGCAAAGGGCTCGTCGCCGACCACCGGCCGGGCGCACAGCACGGCATGACCCAGGCCAAGCGCCTCGGCCTGGGTCACGAATACGCAACGCACGTGCTTGGGCAGCACGTCGCGGATCATCGCCAGCAACTCGGACTTACCAGCTTTCTCCAGCTTCTGCTCGAGTTCGTAGGCTTTGTCGAAGTAATCGGCCACCGCGTGCTTGTAGCGGTTGGTGACGAACACCAACGTGTCGATGCCGGCCTCGATGGCCTCATCGACCGCGTACTGGATCAGCGGCCGGTCGACCACCGGCAGCATCTCCTTCGGCACGGTCTTGGTGGCCGGCAGGAAACGGGTACCCAGTCCGGCGACCGGAAACACGGCTTTTTTCACGCGGAATGCCATAAATCGTCCTTGGTTTATGCGGTTTGGTGCGTTGGATTCATGAGCCGAGCAGGTTCAGCAGCGGCTTCACGCTGCCCCAGTGCTTGCAGCTGGGACACTGCCAGTGATGCGCGCGGGCGCCGAAACCGCAATTGCCGCAGCGGTAATTGGCGGAGCGCACCAGCAGCTGGTCGGTGATCTGCTTGAGCGTGCGCAAGGTCTCGTTGGCGTCGCCGACCGGCTGCGCCACCGCCTTTTCCAGCAATGCCGCCTCGCCGCGCACCGACGGCCGCTGCAACAGCTGCCGGGCCAGGAATTCCTGGGCCGCGGCCGGGCCGTCGTCACGCTCGATCAGTTCGGTCAGCGCCAGCAGCGGGGTCACGCCGGCGTAGCGCTCGATCACCTCCTGCAGGAAGCCGCGCGCGCGCAGCAGCTCGCCGCGGCGCTCGTAGCATTCCATCAGTTGCGGCAGCACCTCCGGCAGGAAATCGACGTCGTGCCGGGCCACGCGCTCGAAGGCGCGGATGGCGGCGGTGTCGTTGCCTTCCAAGAGGTCCAGCCGGCCCTCGATCATGCCGGCGCGCACGCACTGCGAATCGGCCGAATACGCCAACGCGATCTGGTCGCGGGCGGCCTTCGGGTTGCCGTCGTGCAGGTGCTTCTCGGCCATCTCGCAGTAATAATGCGCGACGCTCTCGCCCATCGGCTCGCCGGAGATCTGCTCGTACTTCAGCGCGTGCGCGATGGCCTGCGGCCAGTCGCGTTCGGCCTGATAGATGGATATCAGCTGCTGCAGCGCTTTCGGCGCGTGCACGCCCATCTGCACCAGGTCGTTGAACAGGGTTTCGGCGCGGTCCAGCAGGCCGGCGCGCATATAGTCCTCGCCGAGCTCGAGCGCGGCGCGGGTCTTCTGCTCCTCGCTCAGCCCGGTACGCGCGACCAGGTTCTGGTGCAGGCGGATGGCGCGGTCGACCTCGCCGCGCCGGCGGAACAGGTGGCCGAGCGCGAATTGGGTCTCGACCGTGTCCTTGTCGACTTCGGCGATCTGCAGGAAGATCTCCAGCGCCTTGTCCTGCTGCTCGTTGAGCAGGTAGTTCAGGCCACGGAAATAGGTGTTGGACAGGCGCGAAATCTTGGCGCCGCCCTTGATTTCGCCGCCGCGGCGGCCGAGCAGCCAACCGATGGCGACGGCGGCCGGAATGAGCAGCAGCCAGGCGGCATGGGTCATCATGGGGCGTCGTCTCCGTCTACCGTGCCGCGTTTCGGTGCGTTTTCAGCTCGGCGGTTGAGCAGCAGGCCGATGCTGGCCAAGGCGCCGCCGACCACCGCGCCGGCGAGCACGCACAAAAGCAGCACCAGGCCGAGATGGGCCTGGATGCGGGTGAAGAACAGATCGATGTCGACCGTCTGCCGGTTCAACGCGCCGATCAACAGGCCGGCTACGGCGAACAGCAGGGCGATGAGGGCTTTGAGGACGCGCATTTCCGTCTCCGATCCGATGCCTACAGCTTAACCGAAAAGACGGAACGGAATCAGGAGTGCGGCTGGATTTCGGTGACGTTGTTGACGCGGTCGCGCAGTTCCTTGCCCGGCTTGAAATGCGGCACGTGTTTGCCGCTGAGCTGGACCGCTTCGCCGGTCTTGGGGTTGCGCCCGGTGCGTGCCGGACGGTAATGCAGGGAGAAGCTGCCGAAGCCGCGGATTTCGATCCGCTTGCCGTCGGCCAGCGACGAGCTCATCATTTCCAGGATGGTCTTGACCGCGAGGTCGACGTCATCGGCTTTCAGCTGCGGTTGCTGCTTGGACAGGAATTCAATGAGTTCGGATTTGGTCATGTCGGGATACCCGGTAAAGTCCGGTCCGGCGCGAGGCCGGACCGGATGGTGCTGGATTACTCGCCTTTACCCATCTGTTCGCGCAGCAGCGCGCCCAGCTTGGTGGTGCCGCTGGAGGCGTCGGCCTTGTTGACCTCGGCCAGGGTCTCGGCCAGTTCGGCCTCGTCCTTGGCGCGGATCGACAGCTGCATGACGCGGCCCTTGCGGTCGTTGCCGATGTACTTGGCTTCGACCACGTCGCCCACCTTCAGGTACTGGGTGGCGTCCTCGACGCGCTCCTTGGCGATGTCGTTGGCCTTGATGTAGCCTTCGATGCCGCCTTCGAGCTCGACCACGGCGCCCTTGGCGTCGACTTCCTTGACGGTGGCCTTGACGATGGCGCCTTTCTGGGTGTTCGCGGCGAACTGGCCCATCGGATCCTGTTCCAGCTGTTTGACGCCCAGCGAGATGCGCTCGCGTTCCGGATCCACGGCCAGCACGACGGCTTCCAAGGTGTCGCCCTTCTTCAGGTTGCGCACGGCTTCTTCGCCGGTCGAGTTCCAGGAGATGTCGGACAGGTGGATCAGGCCGTCGATGCCGCCGTCCAGGCCGATGAACACGCCGAAATCGGTGATCGATTTGATCTGGCCGGAGACCTTGTCGCCCTTCTTGTGGATGGCGGCGAAGGCTTCCCACGGATTGGACACGCACTGCTTGATGCCCAGCGAGATGCGGCGGCGTTCGGCGTCGACGTCGAGCACCATGACTTCGACTTCGTCGCCCAGCTGCACGACCTTGCTCGGGTTGACGTTCTTGTTGGTCCAGTCCATTTCCGACACGTGCACCAGGCCTTCCACGCCCGGTTCGATTTCCACGAACGCGCCGTAATCGGTGACGTTGGAGACCTTGCCGAAGCAACGGGTGTTGGCCGGGTAACGGCGGGCGATGTTTTCCCACGGATCTTCGCCCAGCTGCTTGAGGCCCAGCGAGACGCGGTTGCGTTCGCGGTCGTACTTCAGCACTCGGACCTGCAGTTCGTCGCCGACGTTGACCACTTCGGACGGATGGCGCACGCGCTTCCAGGCCATGTCGGTGATGTGCAGCAGGCCGTCCACGCCGCCGAGGTCGACGAACGCGCCGTAATCTGTCAGGTTCTTGACCACGCCGGTGATGATGGTGCCTTCGGTCAGGCGCTCCAGCATCTGCTCGCGCTCGACGCTGTTTTCGCTCTCGACCACGGCGCGGCGGGAGACCACCACGTTATTGCGCTTGCGGTCGAGCTTGATGATCTTGAATTCCAGCTCTTTGCCTTCCAGGTAGCCCGGGTCGCGCACGGGGCGCACGTCCACCAGGGAACCCGGCAGGAAGGCGCGCACTTCGCGGATGTCGACGGTGAAGCCGCCCTTGACCTTGCCGCTGATGCGGCCGGTGACGATTTCGCCGGCGTCCATGACGGTTTCCAGCTCGTCCCAGACCAGGGCTTTCTTGGCTTTGTCGCGGGACAGCACGGTTTCGCCGAAGCCGTTTTCGACCGCTTCCAGCGCCACCTTGACGATGTCGCCGACGGCGACTTCGATTTCGCCTTCTTCGTTGCGGAACTGATTGATGTCGATGACGCCTTCCGATTTCAGGCCGACGTTGACGACGACCACGTCGGCGCGGATTTCTTCCACGGTGCCGGTGACGATGGCGCCGGATTTCAGGTTGTTCAGGGATGTTTGGCTTTGCTCAAACAGTTCGGCAAATGATTCAGTCATGATGTTTTCTCGAGTTGATGATCAGGCGACCCGCGAAGGGGTGCCCACCTGTTGTGTGCGGAATGCACGTGGATGAACCCTGCGAAGCCGCAGGGACCGGGGCCTATCGCGGAAAGCGCGGCCGCTCAGCGGCGGAAGCGCGGCGGCAGGGCGGAAAGCACCTGGCCGATCACCGCGTCGATGGGCATCGAGGTCGAATCGATGACGATGGCGTCATCGGCCGGCTTCAAGGGCGCCACCGCACGGTTGGCGTCCCGTTCGTCGCGGGCCACGATTTCATGCAATAGGGCGTCGAGTTTAACAGAAACCCCTTTTTCCATCAACTGTTTATACCGCCTCTGAGCACGTTCCAGCGGGCTGGCGGTCAGGAAGAACTTGTAGGGCGCATCGGGAAAGATCACCGTACCCATATCGCGGCCGTCGGCCACCAGCCCCGGCGGTTGCCGGAAACCCCGTTGCAGGGCGACCAAGGCCTGGCGGACCAAGGGCTGGGCGGCCAAGGCCGACGCCATCGAGCCGGCCAATTCCGAGCGGATTTCGGCCGTCGCCTCTTTTTCATTCACGAAAATCTTAGGTTCTTCATGCTGTTGCGTGACGAACTTGATGTCGGTTCGAGCTGCGCAGGCCGCCAGATTTTCCGGCTCATCCAAGCCGATACCCTCCCACGAGGCCGCAATGCCGACCGCCCGGTACAGGGCGCCGGAGTCTAGATAGCCCCAGCCCAAGGCCTGCGCCACCAGACGGCTGACCGTGCCTTTGCCGGCGCCGGCCGGGCCATCGATGGTGACAACGGGGACGGCATGTTCGCTCATTCAGGCTCCAGTGGGGTTCAGGCAGGGTCCAAGCGCATGCCGGCGGCATGGGCCAGCGCGATGAACCCGGGAAACGAGGTGGCCACATTAGCGCAATCGCGGATGCGCGTCACGCCTTGCGCGCATTGCGCCGCCACCGCAAAGCTCATCGCCAAGCGGTGGTCGCCCAAGCTGTCGATGTCGGCGGCCTGCAGCGGACCGCCGGTGATTTCGACGGCATCCGCCGATTCCGTAACCGCCGCGCCCATGGCGCGCAGGCCGCGGGCCATGCCGCCGAGCCGGTCCGACTCCTTGACCCGCAGTTCGGCAAGCCCCGTGGCGCGCGTGCGGCCTTCGGCCAGCGCCGCCGCGATGAAGAAGATCGGGCATTCATCGATCATGTCCGGCACCAACGCGTCCGGCAGGTCGATGCCGTGCAGGCGCGAGCTGCGCGCGCAGATGTCGGCCACCGGCTCGCCGTTCTGCAGGCGCTCGTTTTCGAAACGCAGGTCGGCGCCCATCAGACACAGGGCCTGGAACAGACCGGTCCGGCGCGGATTGACGCCGACGTCGGTGACGGTGACATCCGAACCGGGCACCAGCAGCGCCGCCACCAAGGGGAACGCCGCCGATGAGGGATCGCCGGGGATGCGGAAGGTTTGCGCGGACAGCCGGCCGCCGCCACGCACCGCCACCCTGCCCGGCCCGTACTCGATCGGCCAGCCGGCCGCCTTGAGCATGGCTTCGGTGTAATCGCGGGTCGGTCGCGGCTCGGTGATCACGGTTTCGCCCTCGGCGTACAACGCCGCGAAGATCAGCGCCGATTTGACCTGCGCGCTGGCCACCGCGGTGTCGATGGCCTGGCCGTGCAGGCGCTGCCCACCCCGGATGCGCAGCGGCGCGAACTCGCCGTCGCGGGCTTCGATGCGGGCACCCATGCGTTCCAGCAGGCGGATCACACGTGCCATCGGCCGCTTGGACAGCGATTCGTCGCCGACCAGCAGGCTATCGAAGGCCTGCGCGCCGAGCAGACCGGCGAGCAGGCGCATGCCGGTGCCGGCATTGCCGCAATCGAGCGGTTCGGGGTTTGGCTTCAGGCCGTGCAGGCCGACGCCATGCACGATGCGCGTCTGCGGATTCGGGGTGTCGATGCGCACGCCGAGCTGGCCGAAGATGCGCGCGGTGGCGCGGGTGTCCTCGCCTTCCAGAAAGCCCTCGATGCGGCTTTCGCCCTCGGCCAAGGCCGCCAGCATGATGGCGCGGTGCGAAATGGATTTGTCGCCGGGCACCTGCAACACGCCCTGCAGCCCGTGCGAAGGACCGGCCGACCAATCGAGCGTCACGCCAGCACCTCGCATAGCGCGGCCAGCAGGCGGTCGTTCTCGGCCGGCGTGGCCACGGTGACCCGGAGGTACTGGCGGAGTCCATAGCCGGCCATCGGCCGCAGGATCACGCCGCGCGCGAACAACGCCTGCTCGATGGCGGCGGTGTCGGGGCCGAAACGCACCAGCAGGAAATTGGTCTGCGACGGCAACACCGTCAAGCCCAGACCGGCTAGGCCCTCGGCCAGACGGGCGCGTTCGGCGGCGTTGCCGCGCCGCACCGACTCCAGATGCGCGGCATCGGCCAAGGCCGCTTCGGCCGCAGCCAAGGCCATCGCATTCAGATTGAAGGATTCGCGTACCGGTTCCATGGCGCGCACCACCGAAGCGTCGGCGACCAGATAACCGGCGCGCAGGCCGGCCAAACCGTAAGCTTTGGAGAACGTGCGCGCCACCACCAGATTCGGGAAGCGCGCGCGCAAGGCCATGGCCGATTGCAAGGCTGGATCGGTGACATATTCGATATACGCCTCGTCGGCCACCACCAGAACATCGGGCGGAACCTGCGCCATGAACGCGGCCAACGCCTCGGTGCCGAACCAGGTGCCGGTGGGGTTGTTCGGGTTGGCGAAGAACACCAGCTTGGTGGCCGGGGTGATGGCCGCGGCCAAAGCGTCCAGATCATGGCCGAGCGGCATGTCGGCCTGTTCACCGAACGCATCGGCCGATACCAGGCGCGCGCCGGCGGCCTGCGCCGCAATCGGATATACCGCGAAGCAGTAGCGGCTGACCACGATGCCCTCGCCGGGAGCGCTGAACACCTGCGCCAACTGCATCAACAGCTCGTGCGAGCCGTTGCCGAGCAGGATCTGGTCTTCTCTCACGCCGTGCAGACGCGCGATGGCGGTCTTCAGCGCCTTACCGGCCGGATCGGGATAGCGGTGGAGCTCCGGCAACACGGACTGCACGACGGCACTCACCGCCGGACTCGGGCCATAGGCGTTTTCGTTCGAACCCAGTTCGAGCAGACCGCCGTGACCGGCGAAACGCAGACGCAACGCCGGAATGTCGTGTCCGGGATCGTAGGCGGTCAGCGCGCGGATGGCCGGCGTCGCGCGCGCGCGGAAGTCGTACGCTTCCGCCATGGTTACAGCAGCGCCACCGGATAGGAACCGAGCACCACCACGTCGGAGGCGTACTCGCCCAGTTCGGACATGGCCTGGGCGACGTTGCCTTCCTCGACATGGCCGCTGACGTCGATGAAGAACACGTACTGCCAGCGACCGCTGTGCGCCGGCCGCGACTCGATGCGGTTCATGCTGACGCCGTGACGGGCGAACGGGCTGAGCACGTTGTACAGTGCGCCGGGTTGGTCGCGCACGAACACCAGCAGCGAGGTGCGGTCGTGCCCGGACGGCGAGAAGAACTCGCGGCCGATGACCAGGAAGCGCGTGGTATTGTCCTGCCGGTCCTCGATCGGGCCGGCGACCACCTTCAGGCCGTACACCTGGCCGGCGGTTTCGCCGGCGATGGCGGCGCAGTCGTCGGCCACGCGCGCGCGGCGCGCGGCTTCCGCGTTGCTGGACACCGGCACCTTCTCGGCGTGCGGCAGGTTGGCGCGCAACCAAGCCTTGCATTGCGCCAGCGACTGCGGATGCGAGTACACGCGCTCGATGTCCTCCAGCCGGCCGGTGCGCGACAGCAGATGCTGGTGCACGCGCAGTTCGACTTCGCCGCAGATCTTGAGCCTGGAGGTCAGGAACATGTCGAGCGTGGACTGGATGGTGCCCTGCCCCGAGTTCTCGACCGGCACCACGCCGAAGTCGGCGTTGCCGCTTTCGATCTCCTGGAACACTTCCTCGATGCTCGCCAGCGGCAAAGCCTGCGCGGAATGGCCGAAATGCTTGTGCAGCGCCTGCTGCGAGAACGTGCCTTCCGGGCCGAGGAAGCCGACTTTCAGCGGCTCCTGCTGGGCCAGACAGGCCGACATGATTTCGCGGAACAGGCGCAGCAGCACCTCGTCGCTGAGCGGCCCTTGGTTGCGGTCGAGCACACGACGCAAAATCTGCGATTCGCGCTCGGGACGGTAATACTCGACCGCGGCCTTGAGCTCGCCTTTGGCCTTGCGCACTTTCGCGGCCCAATGCGCGCGTTGGGTGATCAGCTCCTGGATCCTGCGGTCGATGCCGTCGATCTCGGCGCGTACTTCCTGCAGCCGGCCGGTATCGCCTGCGGCCGCATTCGGCGCGCGCTTGGCGGTCTTGGGCACGGCCTTGCCGGCGGCTTTCTTGGCCGGACGCTTGCGCTTATCAACCATGCCGCACCGCGAAATCGCGCATGAAATCGGCCAACGCCTGCACACCGGCCAACGGCATGGCGTTGTAGATCGAGGCGCGCATGCCGCCCAAGGCGCGGTGGCCCTTCAGGCCCATCAGGCCGGCGGCTTCGGTTTCGGCCAGGAACGTCTTGTCGAGCGCCTCGTCGTGCAGGGTGAACGGCACGTTCATGGTGGAACGCGCGGCCGGGTCGACCGGATTGCGGTAGAAGCCGCCGGAGCCGTCGATGGTCGAATACAGCAGGGCCGCCTTCTCGGCGTTGCGGCGGGCGAAGACCTCGACTCCGCCCTCGTCCCTCATCCACTGCAGCACCAGACCGGTCACGTACCAGGGGAAGGTCGGCGGGGTGTTGAACATGGAATCGTTCTTGACCTGGTTCTGCCAATCGAAGATGGGCGGCAGCTCGCGGCCGTGACGGCCGAGCAGGTCCTTGCGGATCACCGCCACGGTGATGCCGGCCGGCCCGATGTTCTTCTGGGCGCCGGCATAGATCATGCCGAAACGGCGGACATCGACCGGGCGGGCCAGGAAATTCGAGGAGAAATCAGCCACCAGCGGCACATCGGTCACGTCGGGAAGGCTGCTGAACTCGACGCCGTGGATGGTTTCGTTGGAGGTGTAATGGAAGTAGGCCGAATCGGCGGCGCGCGTCCAGGCGGCGGCGTCGGGAATCCGGCGATAGGCGTTGTCGGCATCGCTGGCGACCACATGCGTGCGCACCGAGGCTTTGGCGTTCTCCAGGGCCTTCTCGCCCCAATGGCCGGTCAACAGGTATTCGGCGGTCTGGCCGGCGCGGGCCAGATTCATCGCCAACAGCGCAGACACGGTGGTGGCGCCGCCCTGCAGGAACAGCACGGCGTAATCGTCCGGCACGCCCATCAGCTCGCGCAAGTCGGCTTCGGCCTTGGCGGCGCAGGCGATGAACGCCTTGCCGCGGTGGCTGACCTCCATGACCGACGCCCGCTCGCCCTGCCACTCCAGCAACTCGCGCTGGACCTGAAGCAGAACCGGTTCGGGCAACGTGGCCGGACCGGCACTGAAATTGAACGCGCGTGACATACTGAAAACTCCTGGCGGTGAGTTTTCTAGCCTAGCACGCGCGACAATCGCCGCGAAAGCCGGAATCCCGATATTTTTTAATAGTTCAGGGCGAGTACGTTAATAACAGGATCAGCAGGCCCGAGACCGCGACGGCGCTGGCCAACAGCAGCCATTGGGCGCGGGTGAACAGGCGCGGCGGCGCTTCGGGCGGCGCGGGTTGCGCCGTATCCGGCGCCGGTTCCTGCGCGTCCGGCGCATCGGAGAGCGACGGCGCAAGATCCGGTTGCGGCGCTTCCAAGCGGAACCGGTGCTGCTCGATGCCCAGCTGCGAGCCCGGTTGCAGCAGCGCTTCGGTGCAGACCCAGCCATCGACCCGCATCTCCAGCACCGGGCTGAGGTTCTTGACCAGAATGGCATTGCCTTGACGCTGCAGAAGCACGTGGCGCTCGGCCAAGGCCGGGTCGTCGATGCGGATTTCGGACAGCGTCGAGCGGCCCACGCACAGGCTGTTGACCAACGGATAGGCGCGGCCGGTCTCGGCGCCGGACAGCACGCGCAGCACCACGCGACCGGCGAAATTGAGCGGGCGCCCGGCGTCGGTGCGTGCGTCACCCGGTTTCAGGGCGGATTGCAGGCGCAGCGCCAGCGTGCCGAGATGGATGTCGTCGCCGGCGGACAGCAGGGCGGCGGCGGCGATGCGGCGGCCGTTGACATGCACCGGATGGCCGTCCTCGGCGGCGGCCGGTTCCAGCCACAGGGTCTGCGCGTCGGCATGCAACACGGCGTGCACCGGCGCCAGCTGCGGATGCGGCAGATAGATTTCACAGCCCGGATCGGCGCCGATGCGCATCCGTGGCCGGTCGAGTTCGACCGGCGGATGGCCGGCGATGTGGAAAACGTGGTGCATGCGGAAACCTTTTCGGAGAATTTACCACAGGCGTCCTGACAAAGCGGACGTTTCATTGTATTTTCTAGCGATTCCATTGCGAGAAGCGCCATGTCCGCCATCGACCTTACCCGTCCGCACAACCTCCCTCTGGCCGAGGCGAAAACCAAAGTCCAGCACGTGGCCGACCAGATCGCCGCCAAATTCGACGTCGATTGCGCCTGGGACGGCGACATGCTGAATTTCAGCCACTCGGGCGTCGACGGCCACATCACGGTCGACGCCAAATCGGTGCACGTGTTCGCCGAACTCGGCTTCATGCTGTCGATGATGAAAGGACCGATCGAAGACGCGATCGGCCGCTATCTGGACGACGAATTCAGCTGAACGGCGGCGCGAACGGCTCGGCGGCACCGGCCGCCAGACGCCGCGCGATGCAATGCTCCTGCCGATGGATGCGTGCCAAAAACGTCTCGGCGCCGCCCAGATGGTTGAAGGCCGTGAAGCCGCGCTCCAGAAATCCTTGAAGATGCTGCAAGCCGAGCAAGCGCGCCGGCAAGCGCGCGCTGGCCAACAACTTACCGACGCCATGGCGCTTGACCACGGCATCCAGGCGCTGGCCGACTTCGAGCACCAGATCGATCTGCCGCCGGCGCAGGCGCGGCAGGCCGACCGCGCGATAGACCTCGCCATAACGGCGTCCATCCAAGGCCTTCGGCTTCACCCCGGCTTTCAGCAAAGTGCGCGCCATGCGCAAATCGAGGGCATGGCTGAGCACCGAGAGCTCGATGGCATCGACCGCCGCCTGCAACAGGCTTTCCGGCAGGATGCGCGCCATTTTCGGCAGGATGCGCGCGGCTTCCAGGTCGCGCTGCAGGAAATCGGCGTCGCCGTACAGATCGGACAGGAAGAACGCCGCCGCCGGACGCGTCGCCGGATCGGCCAGGAATTCCGCAAAGCTGCTCGCCAGGCGTTCGGCCTGCCAGGCGCGTAGCGCCGACAGGCTGTTCGCCAGCCGCGGATCGTCGCGCTCCAGCCGGTGCGCGTCCTGCTGCCAGCGCAGGCGGCGGGCCAGCCGGGATTGCAAGTCGTTGAGCGCCATGGGCATTCCGGATTGCGTTGGATTGAGCTCATTTTAACCGTACAATGCCGGAGTACCGGTTTACTTGGCCATTCCATGCTCGTACTGCAACGCGCCACCCAACCCGTCCGCAACCAAGGCCGCATCGGATTGGCCATCGCCGGCGGCGGGCCGATCGGCGGCATGTACGAACTCGGCGCCCTGCGCGCGCTGGAGCGCGCCATCGACGGACTCGACCTGACCCGCCTGGACGTCTATGTAGGCGTCAGCTCCGGCGCGTTCCTGGCCGCCGGCCTGGTGAACCGGCTGAGCACGGCCGAGATGTGCCGCATCTTCATCACCGGCGACCACCCGGACATCCGTTTCAAGCCCCGCATGTTCCTCAAGCCCGCGTTCGCCGAATACGGCAAGCGCGCGGCCGCACTGCCTGGCCTGGCCTTCGACTGGTGCAAAAGCCTGATCACCGATCCGGCCGGCGCGCGCATGAACGAGATGATGCCGCGGCTGACCGGCGTGGTGCCGACCGGCCTGTTCGACAACGCCCCGATCGCACGCTTTCTCGAGGGCGTGTTCAGCGGCCCCGGGCGCAGCAACGACTTCCGCGCGCTCGAACGTCCGCTGTACGTGGTGGCGGTCGATCTGGACGCCGGCAAAGCGGTGCGCTTCGGCAGTAAAGGTTGGGACGGCGTGCCGATCTCGCAGGCGGTGCAGGCCAGCTCCGCCCTGCCCGGCCTGTATCCGCCGGTCGACATCAACGGCCACCATTTCGTCGACGGCGCGCTGCGTCGCACCATGCATGCCTCGGTCATACTCGACCACGGCATCGACCTGATGATCGGCTTGAACCCCTTCGTCCCGTTCAACGCCAAGAGCGACGCGACCACGCCGGAACCGAAAACCAAACTGGCCGACGGCGGCCTGCCGATGGTGCTGTCGCAGACCTTCCGCACCTTGCTGCAATCGCGCATGCAGGTCGGTCTGGAGAAGTACGCGCGCCAGTACCCGGAAACCGACCAGCTGGTGCTGGAGCCGAACGAAGACGACGCCGAGATGTTCTTCACCAACGTGTTCAGCTACTCCTCGCGCCACCGCGTCTGCGAACACGCGTTCCAGAGCACCCTGCGCGACCTCAAAAAGAACGCCAAGACCCTGGCGCCGGTACTGGCCAAGCACGGCATGCGCCTGAACAAGACGGTATTGGACGACCCGACCATCACGTTGCTGGACGACATCGGACCGGTTTCGCGCCGAACCGCGACCACCGCGCAGCTCTGGCACGACCTGGACGACATCGAGCACGCCCTGCGCAGCCGGAAAGCCTGACACGGCGCGGCCAGGGCCGCTTTTTTCTGGTGTGTTTGCTCTAGACAAAGCACCGAGACTGGCGTCATTCGGGTGCATCCCGCATTCCGAACCGACAACCACCGAGGACGTCCGCATGGCCACGCTCAAGAAGACCGCCCGCACGAAAACCGCCGCCCGCAAACCGGCCAAGGCCGCCTCGGCCCGCGCCGAGTCTGCTTCGCGCAACCTGCTCGAAACCGCCCAGCAGATATGGGCCGCCGGCGTCGGCGCCTTGGCCCGCGCCCAGGGCGAAGGCACCGACCTGTTCGAAGCCTTGGTCAAGAAGGGCATGAGCCTGGAAACCCAGACCCGCAAACTCGCCACCGGCAAGGTCGGCGTGGTGCGCGATGCGGTCGAAGACCGGGTCGACGATGTGCGCGAAAAGGCCGCCGACACCTGGGACCGCATGGAGAAGGTGTTCGAAGACCGCGTGCAGCGCGCGCTGACCCGTCTGGGCGTGCCGACCCGCGAAGATCTGGGTGCGCTCAGCAAACGCGTGGAGACGCTGACCGCCGAGTTGCGCAAGCAGAACGGCAAACCGGCGGCCGCCAAGCCGAAGACGGCGGCGAAGGCGCCGGCGAAGAAGCCCGTTGCCAAGAAATCGCCGACGAAGGGCGCCAGCGCGCAAGCCAAGGTCGCGAAGAAAGCCGGCAAGGTGGCCCTGCCGAAAGCCGCCACGCCGCACAACCCGAAAGCCTGACCCCCTGCTTCGGTACCCGTGAAAAAGCACCGCATCGCGGTGCTTTTTCGTTACGGGCAACAGGCCGGAACTACCAGTGCACGCCGCGCATCAGCGAGGCAAACGCGATCTGCTCGTTGGTCGGCTGCGCGGCTTCGCTCCGGCCGGCCATGCCCTTGGCGGCGGCCGAATCCGGGAACAGTTCGAACGCGGTACTGACCACCACTTCGTAGGCTTTCGGGAACAGCGCATGCGCGACCCCGGCGAACACGCCCAGGCGCGTGGCGATCCGGCGCGGCTTGTCGATGATGGCCTTGACGATCAGGTCGGCGGCCTCCTCCGGCGTCAGCGTCGGCACCGACTCGTACATCTTGGTCGGCGCGATCATCGGCGTCTTCACCAGCGGCATGTTGATGGTGGTGAAGTTGATGCCCTTGCCCGACAGCTCGCCTTGGGCGCAATGGCTGAAAGCATCCAACGCCGACTTGGAGGCGACGTAGGCCGAGAACCGCGGCGAGCTGGCCAGCACGCCGATCGAGGAGATGTTGATGATGTGGCCGCTGCGCTTGGCGATCATGCCCGGCAGCGACTGCATGATCAGCCGCAGCGCGCCGAAGTAGTTCAGCTGCATGGTGCGCTCGAAATCGTGGAAGCGGTCGAAACTGAGCTCGATCGAACGGCGGATCGAACGGCCGGCGTTGTTGACCAGGATGTCGATGCCGCCGTGCTCCTTCTCGATCTGCTCGATCAGGCGGTCGCAGGATTCCAAGTCGGCCAGATCGGACCGGTAGGCGAAGCACAGATGCCCGGCCTCGGTGATTTCGCGGCGGGTCGCCTCCAGCTCCTCCTCGCCTCGGGCGGCGATGACCACCTTGGCGCCGGCTTCGGCGATCTTGATGGCGGCGGCCTTGCCGATGCCGGACGAGCCGCCGGTGATCAGCACCACCTTGCCCTCGACCTTGCCGCGCAGCGAGCGGTCGATGAACAGATCCGGGTCGAGGTGGCGTTCCCAGTAATCCCACAGGCGCCAGGCATAGCTGTCCAGCGCCGGCACGGCGATCTTGCTGCCTTTCAGCGCGCGCTCGGCCTCGCGGCTGTCGAAACGGGTCGGATAGGTAATGAACGACAGCACCGACTGCGGGATCTTGAGGTCGCGCAGGACCATGTTGGTCAGGCGCTTGACCGGCGGCAGGCTGCCGACCGCCATGCGCATCGGGGCCGGGATGAACGCGAACATGCGCGCGTCCAGGCGCATGGTCATCTCCGGGGCATGCGCGGCGCGGGCGAAGGTGTTCATCAGCTCGCCGAAGCGCATCGGCTCGGGATCGACCAGATGGAAGCAATGGCCGTCCAGCCCGCGCTTGTGCGCGATGTGGTC
The DNA here is from genome assembly GCF_014638745.1 of Arenimonas maotaiensis. GTDB lineage: Bacteria > Pseudomonadota > Gammaproteobacteria > Xanthomonadales > Xanthomonadaceae > Arenimonas > Arenimonas maotaiensis. The sequence continues at coordinate 137,826 of NZ_BMFO01000004.1, read as the reverse complement.
CATCGCGTCGGCCACGAAATCGACCGGCACCACGTTGATGCGGCCGCCCTCGATGCCGAGGGTGGGCATCCACTGCGGCAGGGTCTGGCGGATCTTTTTGATCAGGGTGAACAGGTAGTACGGGCCATCGATCTTGTCGATCTCGCCGGTCTTGGAGTGGCCGACCACCATCGACGGGCGGTAGATGCGGTACGGCACCGCGTTCTGCCGGCGCACCAGGCCTTCGGATTCGTGCTTGGTCTTCAGGTACGGATCCTTCAGACCCTCGGCCTCCTCGAACATGTCTTCGCGGAATACGCCCGGATACAGGCCGGCGGCGGCGATCGAGCTGGCATGGTGGAAGCAGCCGGCCTGGATCGCGGTGGCCAGGTCCAGCGCATGCCGCGTACCGTCGATGTTGGCGGTCTTCTGGCTTTCGGCATCGGCGGTCATGTCGTACACGGCGGCCAGATGGAAGAAGTGCCGGATCTTGCCTTTCAGCATCTTGAGCTGCGCCGCCGAAACGCCGAGCTTGGCCTTGCCCAGGTCGCCGGTGACCGGAACTACGCGCTTCATGTCCCAACCCATGCGCGCGCCGATGTCCTGCAGCTTGCCGAGCGAGCCCTTGCGAACCAGCACGTACACCGTGCCTTTGCGCTTGAGCAGATTGCCGACCAGGAAGCGGCCGATGAAGCCGGTGGCGCCGGTGACGAAATAAGCCATGTCGATACCCGATCCCTTGGATGTGCCCGAAATTATTGGAATAAGCGCTTGATTTTTTACCGCAAAACGCATTCTAATGCATAATACTGGAATCCGACTTGACGTCAAAGACATCGCGCATGGCCACTTTGAAAGAGCAGTTCGAGCAGGCGGCGTTGGCCGCCAAGAACCTGGGCAAGCGCCCCGACAACGACACCCTGCTGCGCCTGTACGCCCTGTACAAGCAAGGCTCGGAAGGCGACGTCAGCGGACCGCCGCCGGGCATGTTCGATTTCGTGGCCTCGGCCAAGTACCAGGCCTGGCAGAAACTGGAAGGCACCAGCCCGGAATCGGCGATGAAGAAATACATCGCCCTGATTGAATCCCTGCAGGCCTGACGTGTCCGGCAAGACCCGCACGCGCATCCTGGACGCCGCCCTGCGCCTGTTCAACGAACAGGGCGAATCCAACATATCGACCAACCACATCGCAGACGAGCTGGAAATCAGCCCCGGCAACCTGTACTACCACTTCCGCAACAAGGACGACATCATCGAGCAGCTGTTCCAACGCTTCGAGGAGCGCATGGATACCGCCCTGCAGGTACCCGAGGGCCGGCCGGCCACGCTCGAGGACGTCTGGCTGCAGCTGCACCGGGTGTTCGAGTGCATCTGGGACTACCGGTTCCTGTACCGTGACATCATCAACATCCTGAGCCGGAACCGGAGCCTGCGCCTGCGTTTCGCGCGCATCCTGAAGCGCGGCTCGGCCAATGCGCACGGCATCATGCAGGGACTGAACGAGACCGGGGTGATGCGCGCCAGCGCCCGGGAAATCGAGGGTCTGGCCACCAACATCCTGGTGTTGGCCACGTTCTGGCTGAATTACGCGGGCGTCCGCGGCGAAAAGGACGAACAGAAGGCCATCCGCCAGGGCATCGTGCAGGTGATGATGCTGGTTTCGCCCTTCCTGCGCGACAGCGAACGCCTGCACCTGCATACCCTGTCGGCCGCCTACGCCGAATAATTAAGGAATTATTCAACAAGTTATTGCCTGGGCTCGGGTTTTGCCTTATAATTCCCGCTCCCGTTTCACCCGAACACTTAGGAATCCCCATGAAAGTCCTGTCGTCCCTCAAGTCGGCCAAGACCCGCCATCGTGACTGCAAGGTCGTGCGTCGGCGCGGCAAGGTCTTCGTGATCTGCAAGTCCAATCCGCGCTTCAAGGCCCGTCAGCGTTAATCGCCGGCCCTGCCGCGGTATCGAAAAAGCCGGCTGACGCCGGCTTTTTCGTGCCCCGCCCCTACCCCGAACCCGGAGCCCGCCGATGTCCGAACCTCTCCGTTTTCCGGCCGAATGGGAGCCGCAAGCCGGCATCCTGATGGCCTGGCCGCACGCCGGCACCGACTGGGCCGAGCGTCTGGAAACCACCGCCGTCTGCTTCGCCGCCCTGTGCGGCGCCATCACCCGCTTCGAGCCGCTGCTGCTGTTGGTGCCCGATGAATCCGTGGAGGCCGATGCCCGCGCCGCGCTGACCGCCGCCGGCTGCGATTTCAGCCGGCTGCGCCTGATTCGGATGCCCTACGACGACACTTGGCTACGCGATAGCGGCCCGATCACCCTGCGCGAGGGCGAGGGCTTCCGCCTGCTCGACTTCCATTTCACCGCCTGGGGCGGCAAGTTCGAGGCCGGACTGGACGACCAGATCGTGGCGCGCCTGGCCGAACAGGGCCATTTCGGCGCCGCCCGCCACCAACGCATCGAGTTCGCCCTGGAAGGCGGCGGCATCGAGACCGACGGCGACGGCACCCTGCTGTCGACCTGGCACTGCCTGCACGAGCGCCATCCGGACAAATCCCGCGCGGAAATCGAGGCCGTGCTGAAAGAAACGCTGCACCAGCACCGGGTACTCTGGCTGGAGCACGGTCATCTGGAGGGCGACGACACCGACGCCCACATCGATACCCTGGCCCGCTTCGCCTCGCCGTCGCGCATCGTGTACCAGGGCTGCCAGGACACGGCCGACAGCCATTACGGCGAACTGCAGGCCATGGCCGCCGAACTGCGTGCCCTGCGCCGCACCGACGGCACGCCTTACGAACTGTTCGAACTGCCCTGGCCGCAACCGGTGTTGGACGGCGGCCGCCGCCTGGCCGCGTCGTATGCCAATTTCCTGATCGTCAACGGCGCCGTGCTGATGCCGGTGTACGGCGATGCCGCCGACGCCGAGGCGCTGGCGGTGATGGCGCGCGCCTTCCCCAGCCGCGAAATCGTCGGCATCCCCTGCCGCGACCTAATCTGGCAGAATGGCAGCCTGCACTGCTGCACCATGCAACTCCCCGAAGGATTGTCGACATGAGCGCCCGAACCCTGAAAGCGGCCCTGATCCAGGAAATCGACCACGGCAGCGCCGAGGCCAACCTGACCGTGATCGAGCAGCGCGTGGCCGAGGCCGCAGCCGGCGGTGCCCGTCTGGTGCTGTTGCAGGAACTGCACAACGGCGCCTATTTCTGCCAGCACGAATCGCCGGCCGAATTCGACCGCGCCGAACCGATTCCCGGCCCGAGCACCGAACGGCTGTCGGCGCTGGCCGCCAAGCACGGCGTGGTGCTGGTGGCGTCATTGTTCGAACGCCGCGCCGCCGGCCTGTACCACAACACCGCGGTGGTGTTCGAGCGCGACGGCCGACTGCTCGGCAAATACCGCAAGATGCACATCCCGGACGATCCGGGTTTCTACGAGAAGTTCTACTTCACGCCCGGCGACCTCGGCTTCGAACCGATCGACACCAGCATCGGCCGCCTCGGCGTGCTGGTGTGCTGGGACCAGTGGTATCCGGAGGCCGCCCGCCTGATGGCGCTGGCCGGTGCCGAACTGCTGGTGTACCCGACCGCCATCGGCTGGGATCCGGACGATACCGAGGAGGAAAAGGCGCGCCAGCGCCAGGCCTGGCTGCTCAGCCACCGCGGCCATGCCGTGGCCAACGGCATCCCCGTGTTGAGCTGCAACCGCACCGGCTTCGAGCCCTCGCCGCTCGGCGCCAGCGGCATCCGTTTCTGGGGCAGCTCGCACGTGCTCGGTCCGCAGGGCGAATACCTGGCCGAGGCCGGCCTGGACGCGCCGGAAATCCTGATCGCCGACATCGACCTGGCGCGCAGCGAAAGCGTGCGCCGGATGTGGCCGTTCCTGCGCGACCGCCGCATCGACGCCTACGCCGACCTGCTCAAACGCTACCGCGACTGAGCCGATGAGCCTGCCCGATTTCGCCGGCCAGCCGGTCAAACAGGTCACCGTCGGTGCCGTCGAGTACACCCTGCTCGGCACCGCGCACGTCTCGCCGAAAAGCCTGGAGGCGGTCAAGGCCGCCATCGACAGCGGCCTATACGACACCGTGGCGGTGGAACTGGACGCCAACCGGCACCGACAGCTGACCGAACCGGACGCGCTGTACCGGCTCGACATCTTCCAGATCATCCGCGACGACAAGATCGGACTGGTCGCCGCCAACCTGTCGCTGGCCGCCTACCAGCGCCGGCTGGCCGATCAGCTCGGCATCGAGCCCGGCGCCGAACTGAAGGCGGCTTCGACCGAGGCGGTCGAGCGCGGTCTGCGCCTGGAGCTGATCGACCGCGACGCCGGCATCACCCTGAAACGCACCTGGGCCAAGCTCGGCTTTTTCCGGCGCGCGCAGTTGGCGGCCGGCTTGGGCGTCAGCTTGATCAGCTCGGATGACATCGGCGAAGCCGAAATCGAGCAACTGAAACAGGGCGACCTGCTGGAATCGAGCTTCGGCGAATTCGCCAAGCAGACGCCGCAGCTGTTCGAGAGCATCATCGCCGAACGCGACCGCTACATGGCCGCCAAACTGCTGACCCTGCAGGGCGCGTCGTCGGTGCGGCGGGTGCTGGCGGTGGTCGGCGCCGGGCACTTGGCCGGCCTGGCGCAGGCGCTGCAGGATGCGGACAACCGCAATCCGGAAATCCTGACCGCACTGGATGCGGTACCGGCCGGCTCGAACATCCCGTGGTTCACCCTGCTGCTCGTTGCCTTTCTCGGCCTGGGCTTCGCCTGGGGCTTCCAACAGGGTGGTCTGGCCTTGGCCGGCACCTTGCTGCTGCAATGGATCCTGATCACCGGCACCGGCGGCCTGATCGGCTGCCTGGCCGCGCGCGGGCACTGGCTGAGCTGCCTGGCGGCGTTCGTCGCCTCGCCGCTGACGCCCCTGCACCCGGCGCTGAGCTCCGGCATGGTCTCGGCCTATGTCGAGGCCAAGATGCACAAGCCGACCTACGAAGACCTGCTGCGGCTGAAGGACGACACCACCGAAATCGCCGGCTGGTGGAAGAACCGCTTCGCGCGCATTTTGGTCAACTTCATCCTGACCAACACCGGCACCGCGTTGGCGGTCTGGGCGGCCGGAGCCGCCCTGTTGCTCAAGGTCGGTTGAGTCGCGCTCAACCGACCCCGCGTGCGGCGCGCAATCCGCGCACCGCGCCGGTACGCAGATCGTCCAGGATCGCGTAGATGGTCGGCAGGAACAGCAGACTGACCACGGTCGAGAACGCCAGGCCGCCGGCGATGGCGCGCGCCATCGGGAAATACGGCGGACCGTCGCCGGCCATCTGGGTTTGGCCGAGCGAGATCGGCACCATGGCCAAAATCGCGGTGCCCATCGTCATCAGGATCGGCCGCAGGCGCTCGCGGCTGCCCTCCACCAGCGCATCGGTGCGCGACATGCCGCCGCGGCGCAGGTTGTTGATGTGCTCGATCATCACGATGCCGTTGTTGACCACCACGCCCATCAGCACCAGGATGCCGATGAAGGCCATGACGTTGAATTCGGTGCCGGTCAGCCAGAACAGCCAGAACACCCCCAGCACCGAGAACACCACGCCGCTCATGATCGCCGACGGGAACAGCAGCGATTCGAACACGGCCGCCATCACCACATAGATCATCACCAGCGCCAGCAACAGATTGAACAGCATCTGCTGCATCGCCTCGTTGTCGTCCTGCCCGCCGCCACCGTCGAAGCTGAAGGTGTAGCCGGGCGGGAACGCGACCTGCTTGAGACGCTCTTCCATGGCCTTGCGCGCTTCCGGCGGGGTCACCTTGTCGGCCATGTTGGCCTCGATGGCCAACGTGGTCTGGCGGTTCGAGCGCTGGATCTCGGTGGCCGCGGCCTTGACCTCGACGTCGACCAGGGCCAGCAGCGGTACGCTGTTGCCGTCCGGCGCCAGCACGGTGAAGCCCGCGATGTCCTCGGTGCCGAAATCCTCGGCGCCGGCGAAACGCACCCAGACCGGCACTTCCGTGTCGTCGCGGCGGAACTCGCGCAGCGGCGCGCCGCGCAGGGCCAGGCCGACGTACTGCGAGACCTGCTCGGCGCTGAAGCCGAACGCGGCCGCGCGCTCGCGGTCGACGCGCACGGACAGCTCGCTGTTCTTGTCGCCGACGTTGACACGCACGTCGCGCAGCTGCGGCAGCGTGGCCAGCATCGGTACGATGTCGGCACCCAGCGCCTTCAGCGTCTCCGAGGAGTCGCCGACCAGCTGGACCTGCACGGTATTGCCGCCGAAGCCTCCGCCGCCGCCCGGTCCGCCGCCCTGGTTGCCGATGCCGAGCTTGGCCCGGGCGGATTTCGGCAGTTCCTCGCGGATGCGGTCGACCAGCTTCTTGCTGTCTTGGGCGCTGTCGGATTCGAACTTGATGTTGGTGCCGCCCCAGCCCTGCTCGCTGAAGTACGAATAGATCTGGGTGATGCCGTAGGCCTTGCGGTTGGCCTCCAGGAAGGCCTCGACGCGGGCGATTTCGTCCGACATCTGCTCCTTGGTGTAGGCCCCGTTCCACTGGTAGAACACGCTGGTTTCGCCGATGTCCTCGCCGCCGAACATGTTGGTCTTCATCTGCGTCATCGGCACCAGGCTGACCGCGACGATCAGCAGGATGCCGAGCACGCTCTTGCCGCGGTGCTCCAGGGTCCAGCGCAGGAAGGCCGCATAGCGGCGCTGCAGGCGCGGGATCAGGCCGTCGTCGTTACGCACCGCCGGCGGCGTCTTCAGGCGCGCCGACAGCATCGGAATCAGGCTGACCGCGACCAGCCAGGAGGCCAGCAGCGAGACCGAGATGGTGATGGCGATCTGCGACATGAAGATGCTGAGCATGTTGCGTTCGCCGAACAGGTTCGGCACGAACACGATGCAGTGGCAGAGCGTGCCGGCCGACAGCGCGATGGCGACGTTGCGGGTGCCGATCAGCGAAGCGCGCACCGGCTGGCCGGGCATGCGTTCGCGCTCCTGGTAGATGCTCTCGACCACCACCACGGCGTTGTCGACCAGCATGCCGACCGCAAGCAGAAGGCCCATCATGGTCAGGATGTTGAGGGTGACGCCGGCGAAGTACATGAAGCCGAGGGTCATCACGAAGCAGATCGGAATGGCGGTGGTGACCATCAGCGTCGACGGCCAATGGCGCAGGAAGAAATACAGCACGATGATCGACAGCAGCAGACCGACCAGGCCGGCCTCGGCCAGTTCCAGCAAGGAGCCGGTCACCGCCTCGCCTTGGTCCTCGACCACCAGCACCTGCACGCCGTCCATTTCCGGATCGCGCGAGATGGTGTTGACCTCGGCCAGCACGTCGCGCGCCACCTGCACCAGGTTGGCGCTGCGCTCCTTGAAGATGTCGAGTCCGACCGCCGGTCGGCCGTCCAGGCGGCGGCCGTAATCCATGCGCGCCGGCTTGAGCTGCACGTCGGCGACGTCGGCCAGACGCGTGCCCTTGCCGTCGATGACGATGTCACGGTACTGCTGCAGGTCGTCGATCTCCCCGACCGGCTGCACCCGGAACCGGCGTCCGCCGTCGTCGATCTGACCGGCCGACACCGAGAAGTTGGCGTCGCGCAGGCGGCTGTTGAGCTGGTTCAGGCTGATGCCGCGGGCGTCGAGCCGGTCCTGCGCGATGGCGATCTCGACTTCGTTCGGCGGCGCGCCGGTGACCTCGACCCGGGCCACGCCGTTGATGCGTTCCAGCCGGCGCTTGAACTCGCGTTCGATCATGTCGTATTCGCGGGTCAGGTCGCGGTTGCTGGCCAGACGCACCTTCAGCACCGGTTCGTCGCTGGTCGAGAACTTCAGCACGAAGTAGCGTTGCAGGTCGTCCGGCAACTCGTCGCGGATGGCGTCGATGCGCTCGCGCGCCTCCGACGCGGCAATCGAGGCGTCGCGCTCCCAGTCCGAAAACTGGATGAACATCGAGGCGCCGTCGGCGCGTGCGCTGCCCTCCATGCGCTTGACGCCGGTCATGGTCGACACCGCCTCCTCGACCGGGCGCAGCACGGTACGCTCCACTTCCTCGGGCGTCGAGCCGCTGTACGGCAACTGCAGGAAGATACCCGGGAAGGTCACCGCCGGAAAGGCCTCCAGCGGCAGGCGCACGGCCGCGATCAGCCCGACCACGAACATCGAGACGAAGAACATCACCGTGGTGACGGGGCGCTTGATGCTGAATCCGGCGACGCTCATGCCGCACCGCCCTCCGCGTCCAGCTCGTCCTCGGAACGGGCGCGGGCCAAGCGGCCGCGGGCCACGTAGAAATCATCCGATTTCCGGTCGAGCAGGTCGTACACCACCGGGATGACCAGCAGGGTCAGCAAGGTCGAGACCAGCAGGCCGCCGATCACCGTGATGGCCATCGGCGCGCGCACCTCGGCGCCGTCACCGGTGGCCACCGCCAGCGGCAGGAAGCCGAACAGGGTGCACAGCGTGGTCATCACGATCGGGCGCAGGCGCGAGCGCGCGCCTTCGATCAGCGCCTCGCGTTTGGGCAGACCGGCCTCGCGCGCCTGGTTGACGCGGTCGACCAGGATGATGGCGTTCTTCACCACCAGGCCGACCAGCAGGATCAGGCCGATGAACACCACCACGGACACCGTGGAGCCGGTCAGCAGCAGGGCCAGGATCGCGCCGACCAGCGCCAGCGGAATGCTGAACAGGATGACGAACGGGTGCAGCAGCGATTCGAACTGCGAGGCCATCACCAGATAGACCAGGAACACCGCCAGCCCGAAGGCGAACAGCAGGGAGCCGATCGACTCGGCCAGCTCCTCGCCCTGCCCGCCGATGTGCATCCGGATGCCCGCGCTGAGCGGATCGGTACGCACCATATCCTCGACCTCGGCGACCGCGGTGCCCAGATCGATGTCGCGCAGGTTGGCCGACACCACCGCCACGCGCACCTGATCGGCGCGGTGGATCTCGCTCGGGCCGGTGGTGGCGACCACGTCGGCCACGGTGGACAGGGTCACCGGATTGGCGGCGCCGGGATTGACGATCAGGTTGCGGATGTCGTCCACGCTGGCGCGGTCGTTCTGGCTCGCCCGCACCAGCACGTCGATCTTGCGGCTGCGGAAGCTGTAGCGCGTGGCCACGTCGCCGCGCACGTTCTTCACCACCATGTCGGCGATCTGGCGCGTGGTCAGGCCCAGCGCGCCGGCACGTTCCTGGTCGAAGCGGATCTGCACTTCCGGGAAGCCCTGCTCGACGGTCGACTTGACGTCGGCGTAATGCGGGTTGGCGCGCAGCATGTCGGCCAACTTGCGGCCGGCGACCTGGATTTCGGCCAGATCCTGGCCGCGCAGCTCGATTTCCAGCGGCGCCGAGAAACTGAACAGTTCGGGGCGGCTGAAGTCGATCTGCGCGCCGGCCACCGCCTGGCCGCTGCGGCGCAACGCTTCGGTCAGGGCCGTTTCCTGCTTCTCGCCGCCGCCGGCCATCACCACCGTGAGCTTGCCGATGTTCTCGCCGCTCTCGGTCGGGCTGGCGTCCAGCCGGGTGCCGGAACCGCTGACGCCGTACAGCGCCTTGATGCCAGGATCGCCGGCATGCGTCTGCTGCAGCGAACGCACCACCTGGTCGGTGTCGCGCAGCGGCGTGCCCGGCGGCAGCTTGACCGTCATTTCGAAGCGGTCCTGCGCCAACTGCGGGATCAGGTCGGTGCCCAGCAGCGGGACCGCCAGCAGGCTCAGCGCAAACGCCGCGCCGGCCACCGCCAGCACGCCCGCGCGCCGCTCGAGCGCGCGCGGCAGCTGCCGCAGGTAAGCCTGCTCCAGCCGGTGATAGGGCGACATCGCCAGATCGCTCAAGCGGCCCATCACCGGACCGACGATCCGCGATGCCAGACGCCAGGCGCGTACGGCAAGCCAGAAGAGGCCGGTGTACAGCCAGCGCACGGCGGTGCCGGAACGGTATGCGAGCCAGGCCAGGGGCCGCTGCCAGGCGCGCGTCGGCTGCCAACGCGGATGCGCGGGCTCCTCGGCGAACGCCATCGGCGCGGTATCGCGCCAGCCGCTCAACATCGGGATCAGGGTCATCGAAACCACCAGCGAGATGCCGATGGCGGTCGCCACGGTCAACGCCTGGTCGCGGAACAATTCGCCGGCGATGCCCTCCACGAACACCAGCGGCAGGAACACCGCCATGGTGGTCAGGGTCGAGGCCACCACCGCCAGACTGACCTCTCGGGTGCCCTCGATGGCGGCGCGGAACACGCCCAAGCCGCGCTCACGCGCCTTGGCGATGCTCTCCAGCACCACGATCGAGTCGTCCACCACCAAGCCGGTGGCCAGCGCCAGGCCGCCGAGCGACATCACGTTCAGGGTCAGGTCGAACTGGTCCATGAAGAAGAACGTGGTGATGATCGACACCGGCAGCGACAGCGAGATCACGAACGTGCTCCAGCCGTCACGCAGGAACAGGAAGATGATCAGCACCGCCAACAGGCCGCCCAGCACGGCGTCGAACTTGACGTCGCTGATGGCGCTGCGGATGAACTTGGATTGGTCGTCGACCACGGTCAGTTCGATGTCGGACGGCATCTCGCGTTGCAGCTGCTCGAGTTTGGCAGAGACCGCATCGGCGGTCGAGACGGTATTGGCGTCGCCTTCCTTGTAGATGGCGAGCTCCACCGCCTCCTTGCCGCCGAGCCGGATGATCGATTCGCGCTCCTTGTGGCCTTGGCGCACCTCGGCCACGTCCTTCAGGCGCACCGGCATGCCGGCCGCCGGCGTGCTGCCGGAGCCGCCCGAACTGCTGCGCACGTTGCTGGCGGCGGCGATGGCCTCGGCCGAGCCGGTGCGCGCCGCGATCGCCATCATCTGCTGCGCGGCGCTGGCGGCACCGTTGTCGCTGGCCGACCGGGTGGTGACCAGCATGTCGCGCATCTCCTCGACGCTGGCGAACTGGTTCACCGTGCGCACCAGATAGCGTTGGTTGCCCTCCTCCAGGCGGCCGCCGGAGACGTTGATGTTCTCCTGCTTCAGGCGCTGGATCACGGTGTCGATCGGCAGGTTGAGCTGGGCCAGCTTCTGCTGGTCGATCTCGACCTGCACTTCGTCCTCCAGGCCGCCGCCGACCTTGACCGCGGCCACGCCTTCGACCGGCTCCAGCTTCTTTTTCAGGTCGTCGTCGGCGAAACGGCGCAGCTCGGTGAGCCGGCGCAGGTCGTCGGGGTTGCCGCCCTTGGCGGTCAGCACCAGACGGGTGATCGGCTCGGTGGTGGGATTGAAGCGCAGCAGCACGGGGGCCTTGGCCTCCAGCGGCAGTTGCAGGGTCTCGATCTTGTCGCGGACCTCCAGGCTGGCCTGGTCCATGTCGGTGCCCCAGGCGAATTCCAGCACCACGTCGCTCTGGCCGGTGCGCGAGACCGATTTCAGCTTGCGCAGGCCCTTGACCACGCCAAGCGCCTCTTCGGCGGGCTCGGTGATCAGCGTCTCCACTTCCGCCGGCGCCGCACCGGTATATTCGGTACGCACGGTGAGCGTCGGATAGCTCAGGTCCGGCAGCAGGTTGACCTTCAGGTTGGACAGCGCCAGGAAGCCGAACAGCAGGAACGTCAACGTCGCCATCAGGATGGTGACGCGCCGCCGGGTGGAGAACTCCACCAGGCTGAAGCCGCCGTCGGAACGTGCGGCCGGGTCGTGTTGAGCGCCGTCCATCATTTGGCGTCCGGTTTGGCGGCCGCCTTGGGCTTGTCGCCCAGGACCTGCACCGGGGTGCCGTCACGCAGCGCGACCTTGCCGGCGGTGACCACGCGGTCGCCGGCGTTCAGGCCGCCGCGGATTTCGATCCACTCGCCTTCGGTATAGCCGGCGCGGATGCCGACCCGGGCCGCTTTGCCGTCGCGCACCACGAACACCGCCGGATTGTTCTCGTCGTCCAACAACGCCGAACGCGGCACCACCAGGGCGTCGGCGCGTTGGTCGTAGTCGATGCGCAGGCGCCCGAACATGCCGGGCTGCAGCAGCTCGCCGGCGTCGAACGAGCAGACCACGCGGAAGGTGCCGCTGCCGGAATCGATCACCGGCGCGATGCGGTCGACGCGGCCTTCGAAGCGCTGGCCCGGCAGGGCATCGACGGTGAGCGCCACCGGTTGGCCGGCCTTCAGCGTGGCCAACTCGCGCTCCGGCACGTTCAAGGTGGCCTCCAGGCGGGAGATGTCGACGATGCGGAAGATCGGGGTGTTGATCTGCACGAAATTGCCCGGCTTGATCGAACGCTCGGCGATCACGCCGGAAATCGGCGCGGTCACGTTCGCGTAGGAGACCTCGAGATTGGCCAGGCGGTTGACCGCGCGCGCGTTCTCCAAGTCGTATTTCAGCTGGTCGACGTCGTTTGCCGACACCAGCTGCCGCTTCGACAGCTCCAGCGCGCGGTTGTAGTTGGCCTCCAGCTTGCGCACCTGGGCGTTGCTCTGCGCCGCCTGCAGGCGCGAACGGTCGGAGTCCAGGCGGACCAGGACCTGGCCGGCATGTACGCGCTGGCCGATTTCGGCGGATACCGCGAGCGCCACGCCGGAGGTCTTGGCGACCACCTGCGACTCGCCGCGCGCCTCCAGCGGCGCGGTGCCCGAGTAGCTGGCGGCGATGGCGCGCCGGCTGACCGGCACCGCCTCCACCGTGACCGGATCCGGCGCCTTCTGCCCGGCGCCCGGCTTGCCGTCCTGGGGTGCGCCTTCGGCCTTGGCATCGGGCTTGCCGCCGCAGGCGCCCAGCGCCAGACTCAGGCCGATCAGCAGAAAAGCGGATTTGACGTTATTGGAAGAAGATTGCATGGAGTGCCTGCCGGTTGCGCGAAGGTGGGAAATTACCGGCCATGCTAGCGTTGCGCCGGTCGCCGTGTATCTGCCTAAAGTCACGGATACTTGCCTGATACCGGTGAATTCTGGGTATAATTGCCCCACTCGAACCATTTCCCGGCCCCGATATGAGCAAAACACCCCTTCTTCTCGGCCTCGTGCTGGCGCTTGCCGCCGGTAACGCCCTGGCCAAAGGCGATGCGCGGAAAGGCAAGTCCCTGGCGTATACCTGCACCGGTTGCCATGGCATCGCAGAATACAAGAACGCCTACCCGAGCTACCACGTGCCGAAGATCGCCGGCCAGAACGAAGCCTATCTCGTCAGTGCGTTGACCGCCTACGCCAAGGGCGAGCGCAGCCATCCGACCATGAAAGCGCAGGCCATGAGCTTCAACGCCCAGGAAATCGCCGACATCGCCGCCTACATCTCCGCGCAGACGCCGGCGAAGAAATAAGGGAAGCCACCAGATGAAGACCCAACTCGCTCTCGCGCTTGCCGCATTCGTCCTCGCCGGACAAGCCTCCGCCATGGGCGTCAAAGGCAACGCCGCCGCCGGCAAGCAGAAGGCCGTCGTTTGCGCCGCCTGCCATGGCGCCGACGGCAACAAAACCCTCGACAACACCTACCCGAAGCTGGCCGGCCAGTATCCGGACTACCTGCTGAAAGTGCTGAAGGACTACAAGTCCGGCAAGCGCAACAATGCCGTGATGGCCGGCCAAGTCCAAGCCCTGAGCGAAGCCGATATGGCCAACCTCGCGGTGTACTTCGGTTCCTTGCCGGGTCAGATGGGCGTGGTCAAATAAACCGACTCGCATGATCTTAAAAAGCGGGCTACGGCCCGCTTTTTTCATGGCCGGATTTCGGCCTGCGGTTTGCGGCACTCCTGCTCGTACAGCGCGCGCGTGCGGCGCCAGACCGCCTGGGACTTGGCCGATACGATCAGATCCCACCAGGCCCGGCATTGGCGCTCTTCCTCCGGCGTGAGCGTATCCGGGTCGTCCTTGGCCACGAAATAGCCGTCGTCGTTGGCAGTGAAGCCGCAGGCGCCGCCGGCCGCCAACACCACCAGCTTGCATTGCAGGAAGGCGCCGGGACGGCCGGGAATGGGGATCCTGACCGTGGCCGTGGTCTTTTCCACCGCCGTCTCCAGCACACGCTCCAGACGCGGCCGGTCGCCCTGCCAGTCGGCCTCGAAGCGGGTGGCGCGATACTCCAGCGCCACCGGCCGCTTCAGCAACGCATCCATGTCGTCCAGGCCCGGCCGTTGCACGTCGAAATCACGCGATTGGCCGTTACGCAGGAACGCGTCCAACGCCGGTTGCGGAACCAGCAGCCGGCCGTCGGCGGCATGGATGCGCGGCGCATCGGCTATCGGCGCCGACTCGACGGCCGCTTTTGCCGGCGAAGGCTTGGCGACCACGGAATTCAGCGAACGCGGGCCTGCAGCCGGCGGCTCGGCGGCATGAATGGCGGCCGGCCTGTTCGGCGGCTTACGGCGCACCACGAACTCGACCGCGGTGATGTCCTGGAAAGCCGGTGCCGCAAGCCGTACCGTGCTGGCGTCGGCCAGCCAGACCAGCAAGGCCGCATGCGCGGCGATGACGGCGGCCAACAGCGCGGCGTTTCGGCTCAACGCGGAATGAAAGGCGCCGTGCCGGAGCCGTGGTCGGTGGCGTCGCGCACGGCGGTGATGGCGGGGATCTTGGCCATCATCGTTTTTTCGATGCCCTGCTTCAGGGTCACGTCGGCCATGCCGCAGCCGTGGCAACCGCCGCCGAAGCGCAGGTAGACCACGCCGTCGGCGTCGATCGAATCCAGGCTGACCCGGCCCTTATGCGCCGCCAACTGCGGATTGATCTCCGACTCGATCAGCCACATCACCTGCTCGGCCAGCGAACTGCCGGCATCGGGCGCGCGGCCTTTGATGTTCGGCGCGCGGATGGTGAGCTGGCTGCCGGTGGCGGTGGCGGTGATGTCGATATGGGCGCCGTCCAGGAATTCGACGCTGGCGGCGTCGACGTACAGCATGAAGCCCGGGCACTCGACCTGCCATTCGTCGCCCAACAGGTCGCCGCTCTCGGCGAACTCCAGCCGCGCGTCGGCCGACGGCGTGCCCGGATTGACGGCGCTGATGCGGATGCCGACGGCATCGCTGCCTTGGCTCTGCAGCAACTTGCGGAAATGGTTCTGCGCGTTTTCGGTGATTTCGATCATGCCGGCATTTTACCTTAAACTGTCAGCCTTCCCGTGAATGGAACCCGCCATGGACCTGCCTTTGGAACAACAGCATTGCCGACCGCTGCGCGGCGCCGAACACCGCCTGCCGGCCGAAACCGTCGAGGTCCTGCTGGCGCAGTTGCCGGCGTGGGAACTGGTGGAGGATGGACAGGCGATCCGCCGGAAGGTTCCGTTCGCGGACTACCACCGCACCATGGCGTTCGTGAATGCCTTGGCGTACATCGCGCACCGGGAAGACCACCACCCGGACCTGGGCGTGCATTACGACCGTTGCGTGATCCGCTTCTCGACCCACGACGTCGGCGGCCTGAGCCTGAACGACTTCATCTGCGCGGCCAAAGTCGAAGCCTTACTCGCCGGCTAAGCGGTTCAGCACCTCGTTCAGCTCCGGCGCCAGCGGCGCGTTCAGCGTATACGGCGCGCGGCCCTCGTCGAGCGCGAACTGCATCGAGGCGGCGTGCAGGAACAGGCGTTTGAGGCCGAATTGGGCCGCGAGCTTGCGGTTTGCCTCCTTATCGCCGTATTTGTCGTCGCCGGCGACCGGATGCCCGATATGCGCGGCGTGCACGCGGATCTGGTGCGTGCGTCCGGTCTCGATGCGGACCTTGCAGAAGCTGTGGCCGCCGCGGCGTTCCAATAAAGTGAAGTGGCTGACCGAGGGCTTGCCCTTCGGATCGACCCGGACCATGCGTTCGCCGCCCTGCAGCACCGATTTCTGCAGCGGGGCCTGCACGGTCATGGTGCCGGATGGCATCTTGCCGACGAGAAGCGCCAGATACTGCTTCTCCGGACCCTCGTCCTCGTCCTGTTCGCGCATCAGCGCCTGCAGCTGCAGCAGGGCCGAGCGTTTCTTGGCCAGCACCAGCACGCCGGAGGTGTCGCGGTCGAGCCGGTGCACCAACTCCAGCGGTTCGCCCGGACGCAGCGCGCGCAGGCCTTCGATGACCCCGAACGAGACGCCGCTGCCGCCATGGGTGGCGATGCCGGACGGCTTGTTCAGCACCAGCAGCGCCTTGTCCTCGAACACGATGCTAGCCGCCAGGCGTTCGAGCATGCCCTTGGGCGGTGCCCGGTTCGGGTCGGCCTGTTCGATCTTGACCGGCGGGATGCGGACCTGGGCGCCGGCCGTCAACCGGCTGTCGGGCTTGGCGCGTTTGCCGTCGATACGGACCTGCCCGTCGCGGATTATCTTGTAAATCAGGCTTCTGGGGGCGCCCTTGAGCTGGCCGAGCAGGAAGTTGTCCAAGCGCTGACCATCCCTGTCCGCCGGCACGGCCACCGTCTTCACGCCGGGATTCAAGGAAATAGTGGTCATTTTTGTTCCATCTTGTTAAACTGGGACGGCAAGTAAGGTGTTGATTTCACTTGTTGCCGGCCGAAAGCCAGTGCCTAGTGTATCCCAATACGCGCCCCGCACTCCCAGGGAGTGACCATGAAAAGCGCGTAGCGGGCTTCACCCGACCTGCATATAGTCCGAACGACGCTCGGCGTGGTTTGGCCCCTTTAACGAAACACTAGATGTGCGCTCCCGTGGGTCCGCCCGTGGTCTTGCAGCGCTGAACAATTTGGCAACGTCTTGCACAGACTGCCGAACTCGGCGTCCTCGCGGTAGAGCGCGTGAGGATAAGTACAATGAAACGGATGTTAATCAATGCCACGCAGGCCGAAGAACTGCGCGTGGCCATCGTCGACGGCCAACAGCTCTACGACATCGACATCGAACAGCCTGCCAAAGAGCAGAAGAAGTCGAATATCTACAAAGGACGCATCGTCCGCCTCGAACCCTCCCTGGAAGCCGCCTTCGTCGATTACGGCGCCGGCCGCCACGGCTTCCTGCCGCTGAAGGAGATCTCCCGCGACTATTTCGTGCCCGGCGTCGACGCCAACAAGGCGGGCATGAAGGAATACCTGCGCGAAGGCCAGGAAGTCGTGGTCCAGGTCGATAAGGAAGAACGCGGCAACAAGGGCGCCGCCCTGACCACCTACATCTCGCTGGCCGGCCGCTACATGGTGCTGATGCCGAACTCGCCGACCGCCGGCGGCGTGTCCCGCCGCATCGAGGGCGATGACCGCCAGGCCCTGAAGCAGACCATGGACGCCTTGGTCATCCCCGACGACATGGGCGTGATCATCCGCACCGCCGGCATGGGCCGCGACGCCGACGAGCTGCAATGGGATCTCGACTATCTGATCCAGGTCTGGAAGGCCATCAGCCAAGCCGCACTGTCCAAGCCCTCGCCGTTCCTGATCTACCAGGAATCGCGCCTGATCATCCGCGCCCTGCGCGACTACATGCGCCCGGACATCGGCGAAGTGCTGGTCGACACCGACGAGATCTACGAGCAGGCGCAGGACTTCATGCAGCTGGTGATGCCGCACAACCTGCGCAAGCTGAAGATGTACAAGGACGACATCCCGCTGTTCAACCGCTTCCAGATCGAATCGCAGATCGAACAGGCCTACGAGCGTACCGTGCGACTGCCGTCCGGCGGCTCGATCGTGGTCGACCAGACCGAGGCGCTGACCGCCATCGACGTCAACTCCTCGCGCGCCACCAAAGGCGGCGACATCGAGGAGACCGCGCTCAACACCAACCTGGAGGCGGCCGAGGAAGTGGCGCGCCAGATGCGCCTGCGTGATCTGGGCGGCCTGGTGGTGATCGACTTCATCGACATGAGCTCGGGCAAGCACCAGCGCATGGTCGAAGACCGCCTGCAGCAGGCGCTCAAGCTCGACCGCGCCCGCGTGCAGATCGGCAAGATCTCGCGCTTCGGCCTGCTCGAACTGTCGCGCCAGCGCCTGCGTCCCTCGCTTGGCGAATCCAGCCAGATCGTCTGCCCGCGCTGCGACGGCCACGGCCGCATGCGTAGCGTCGAATCGCTGTCGCTGTCGATCCTGCGTCTGGCCGAAGAACAGGCGATGAAGGACAAGACCGCGCAGGTGCTGGTGCAGGCGCCGCCGCAGATCGCCAACTACCTGCTGAACGAAAAACGCCGCGCGCTGGTCGAGATCGAAACCCGCCACGAGGCGCCGGTGATCATCGTCGCCGACGAGGCGCTGGAGACCCCGCACTTCAACGTCACCCGCATCCGCGAAGGCGACCAGCCGGAAGACGTGGCCAAGCCCAGTTACCACCGCGGCGTACCCCGCAAGCTTGAAGTGCACGCCCTGACCAAGGCGCAACTGAACGTGCCGTCCGAACCGGCGGTCACCCACGTCAAACCGGCGCAGATGGCGCCGGCCCGCCAGGTCGTGGCCGAGCCCGAGCAGCCCGCGGCCAAGCAGCAGGCGCCCAAGCCCGGCCTGCTGTCGCGCCTGAAAGCCGCGATTTTCGGCGAGGAAGCCGAAGACGCCGGCCGCAAAGGCGGCGAACCGCAATCGCAGCAGCGAAAACCGGAAGGCAAACGCGAACGTCCGGACGGGCGCAACAATCCGCGCCAGAATCCGCAGGGCCGCAACAAACCGAAACAAGGCAACCGGCCGGAGCGCTCGGAGGAAGAGCGCCGGCAGCAGGACGAGCAGCGCAAGCTCGAGCAGCAGAAGCGCCGTGAAGAGCAGCAGAAGCGCGAGGCCGAGCGCAAAGAGGCGCAACGCGCCGAGAACCAACGCCGCGAGGCCGAACGCCGCGCCCAGCGCGAAGCCGATGCCGCCGCCAAGGCCGCCGGTATGATCGTCGGCGAGGTTTCGGAAGCGGACGTGGATATGGCACCGGTCGCCGATACCGGCATCACGGCAAACGAAAACGCCGTACCGAACACGGAACTGAACAGCGACGGCACTCCGCGCCGCCGCCGCGGCCGCCGTGGCGGTCGCCGTCGCCGCCGACAAGAAGGCGATGCCGCGCTCGACCCGAATGCCGCCACCGATCAATCGGAGATGGATTTCGATGATGGCGACGATGTGGTGATCACGCTTGACGCGCCGCAAAACGGCACGCCGGACCTGTTCGGCGGCGCATCGGCGCCGGCCAAACCGGCCGTGCCTGTAGCGGCCGCCGTCATCGCCGCGACCGCGCCGGTTTCGCTGGCCGAATCGGACTTCAGCGATATCGAGGCCGAAGCCCCGGCCACCGTGGAAACGGTGCCGGCAACCGAAGCCCAGCCGGTGTTGCCGGCGGCAGTATCCGCGCCGGTTACGGCCGAAACCATCACGGCGCCGAAGGTTGAAGTATCGGCTGAACCGGCTCTGGAAGCGGCAGCCGAAACCGTCGAAACGGCCGATGAACCGGTCGAGCAGTCCGAGCCTTCCGTTCCGGAACCGAAGCAGCCGGGTTACGTGCCGGCCGCGCCGCCGTCGTTCGCGATGCCGAGCACGCCGAGCACCGGTTTCGACTTCACGGTGCGCATCAGCCCGGAGAACAAGGGCGATTAAATCATCTTGCCGGGCTCGGTGACGCCGTATTGCGCGGCCAACCGGGCTAGGGCGATGGTGTCTTGGATGCCGAGCTTCTCGAGAATCCGGTACTTGTGCGTGGCGATGGTCTTCGAGCTCACGCACAGTTTCTTGGCCATGTCCTCGGCGCGCCAACCTTGGCAGAACAGCAGCGCCACTTCCGTTTCGCGTGCGCTGAGCAGGTCGAACGGCGATTCGGGCTGCTTGCCGAACGCCAGGCGCTGGGCCAGCTCATTGGCCAGATAACGCCGGCCGCGCGCCACGTCGCGGATGGCGCGCACCAGCTCGTCGGCATCGCAGCCTTTGCCGAGATAGCCGCTGGCGCCGGCATCGATCAGGCGCTTGGGCATCGGACCGTCGAGCTGCACCGAGACGATCACCACTTTCGTCTGCGACGCGGAGCGCGACAGCCGGTCGGTGATTTCCAGACCGCTCAGGCCGGGCATGTGCAGGTCGCACAGGACCACATCGGGTTTCAGGCTGCGGATCTTCTGCAGGCCTTCCTCGCCGGTCTCGGCCTCGCCGACGACCTGGATGTCCAGATGCTGCTGCAGGATGAGTTTGTATCCGGTACGGACCAACGCATGGTCGTCGAGCAGGAACACGGTGATCATGGCAACCTCCTTGAATGGGGATGGGTCCAGAGTAGAGCCGGCCGAAACCCATGGTAATCCGGTTTTTCCCGCTAAGTCGCTAGGAATTTTCCTATAATGACGACTGCCCACCCTGTTGCCGGCCGATGAACCTAGACACCTTGAAAGCCGAATCCGTCCGCCTGTTCGGGCGCTTGCGCGATACGCATTGGCCCCGCTTGGTGCTTTGGCTGGAAGACCGTAGCCCGCGCCGGCTGTTCCTCAAAGCCCTGCTCGCCGGCCTGCTGGTATCCGTGCCTTGGCAATGCAGCCGGGTGCTGTACGACGCCTACTTCGCCGAAGAAGAAGGCCAGGTCTCCGTGGCCAGCGGCCCCCTGCCCGGTCCCGCCGCGCAACGCGGCAGCATCACCGGCATGCCCGGACCGAAAGCCCCGCGGACCGAGCCGGCACCTGCGCAAACCGTACTCGCCGAAGGCCCGGGCGCCGCGGCGGGCGGACCGACCCCGACGCCTGTCGATGCGCCGGCCATCGCCGCCGATGGCGAGGCCACGGTACTGCAACGCGTACCGCCGGAATATCCGGCCAGCGCCTTGCGCGACGGCCGTAGCGGCACCGTGGTGCTGAAGGTGCGCATCGACGCCGAAGGCAATCCCGGCGACATCGAGATCGAGAAAAGTTCGGGCACCCGGGCGCTCGATCGGGCCGCGCGGGATGCCGTCCGCCAATGGCGTTTCAGCCCGAGGACGGTCGGCGGCACGCCGGTCGCCAGTGAACTCAGCGTTCCGGTCGACTTCAAGCTCGAGCCCTGATACGCCACCCGCCGAATCGGTTTAAAATGAAGCACCCGGAGAGATGGCCGAGCGGTTTAAGGCAGCAGTCTTGAAAACTGCCGTAGGTGCAAGCCTACCGTGGGTTCGAATCCCACTCTCTCCGCCATTCTCATGCCACGGCGGTGCCTCGCCATGAACGCGCTTCCCGCCTTTCTGCTTGCCCTCGCCCTGTCGTCTGCGGACGGTCCGTCGCACGCACGCGGTGCGCCCTGGCCAAGACATCAGATCGGCGCCGGTGCCGGCGCGGACGGCATCCGTCTGGCGGACATGGACGGCGATGGCCTGCCGGATGCCGCGGTCGGCTTCGAGGAGGAAGGCGTTACCCGGCTGTATTTCAATCCGGGCCCAGAACGCGCGAAGGCGCCTTGGCCGATGCTGACGCTGGGGCCCACGCCCGGCGTCGAAGACGCGTCGATCGCGGATATCGACGGTGATGGACACAGGGATCTCATCAGCCTGACCGAAGGGCGCGACCGTGCCGTCCATCTGTTCTTCGCTCCGGCCGAACCGCATGGCAACGCCGCCTCGGCTTGGCGCCATGCCATGCTCGGCAATCGCGTCCGGGTCCCGCGCATGGCGTACATGTTCGCGCAGGCCGTCGACTTGGACGGCGACGGGCGCGTCGAAATCGTGGCCGGCGGCAAGAACGACGCCACCCTCGGCATCCTGTACGCGGACGGCGACCGCCGCAATCCGGCGAATTGGCGCTTCCAGGCGCTGCGCGCCATCGGCTGGACGATGTCGATTCTGGCCGAAGACATGGACGGCGACGGTGACGTCGACATCCTGTTCTCGGACCGCAAGCCGCTGTCGGACGGCACCGACCTGCGCGGCATCCATTGGCTTGAGAATCCGGGCACAGAGGGCCTGCGCGACGGCGCGGCCTGGCGTTCGCATACGGTCGGCATGCGTGGCGAGGAAACGATGTTCCTCGCCGTCGCCGATGTCGATGGCGACGGATACCGCGATGTGGTCGCGGCCGGCAAGGATTCATCGGCGCCGAGCGTGTTCTTCGGCCTCGACCGGCGCGGGCGCGCCTACCGGCGCATGACGCCGGATGCCGCGCCATCGGCCGCGTTCGGCACCGGCAAAGCCGTGACTGCGGCCGATTTCGACGGCGATGGCCGGCTCGAACTGGCGATCAGTGCGGAATCGGCGGACGGCGCGAAAGCGGGCGTGGCGATCTGGTCGACGGCGGGCGATCCGAGAAATCCCGCCTCCTGGTCCCTGCGCGGCATCAGCGGCGAGGCCGGCATCAAATTCGATCTACTGGTCGCCTACGATCTCGATGCCGACGGCGATCTGGATATCCTGAGCACGGAAGAAAGCGAAGGCGGGACCGGCTTGGGCGTGGTCTGGTACGAGAATCCGCGGTTGTAAGCGGGCAGGATGGCGCCGGTTTACTCCCGGCGCCAAGCGGACTAGAATCGCCTGAGGCATCGCATGCGGAGGCGGATATGTGGATCGGACTGTTCTTCCTGTTGGTCTTGTCCGTGGCCGGCTACCTGCTTTACAGCAGCCGGACGTCCTCGAAATCCAGGCCGGCGCCCGCAGCGGGCACCGGCCTGGCCGACATCCCCGCCCGGGTGTTCAATCCGTCGCGCTACAAGGACATGCGTCCGGTACTGGCCTGGGAGTTTGTGGCCCCGAACCTGAGCACCGCCTGCCAATACGCCAAAAACCATGACGGCGTGCGCCGGCAAGCGTTCGAATGCCCCAGTCTGCCCTTGGCCGACTGCGGCTCCCATACCTGCCAGTGCCACTATCGCCCGATCGTCGAGGAACGGCGCCGGGAGCGGCGTAAGGTCCACGACCGGCGCGGCGAACTCCGCCTCGAAGGCGGCGAAGACCGCCGCAAGCTGCACGACCGCCGCAAGGACCAGGCCGAGTGGCATGAAAAGACCATCCGTTGACACGTTGAGAGGCGGCGTTAAAGCCGCGTTCAGGAGTTCCTCGACAGGCTCATACCCCGTTCAGGGAGCCGGTAGCATACTGTACATACTCTCTCTTTGTTGATTGCTCAACAAATTCAATTCAGGACATTTTCCCGACGCCAGGCCCGCCCTGGCGTTTTTTTTGGTCCGACTCAGGCCGATTCGAATCGGTAACCGAAGCGTTCGATGCAGTAGCGGAAGCGCTGGGCGACCGCAGCCACGCAGGCATCGTCGTAATAGGTGGCGTAATGCCCGCGCCGGGTGGCGTTACGACGCTCGATGCGCACGCCCTTCGGCACCCTGACGTATTCGCCGAGACGCGCCAGCAGCGTGTCGATCTCCTCGTTGCGCACGATGAAGTCGACCATGTCGCGCCCCTCCGCGTCCTGGAACCAGTGTTCGGGCTCGCCGATGAACTCGTTGATCCGCCGCGCGCCCAAATCGTCGCGCAGGAACGCGTTGAAGCCGCCCAACGCCGCGACCCGCCGCGAGGTCTCGCGCAGATGCGGGAACCTCGGCGCCAGCTGCAGCCACCAGTGATAACAGGACACCATCTGCTCGAACGGATTGCGCACCACGCAGAAGGTGAATGCCTTGTCCCAGATGTCGCGCTCGAGGTGGTCACGGTAGGCCAAGGCCTTGGCATGCCGGTTGTGCTTGCGGAGCGGCAGTTCGAATTTGGCCGGCTGACCGTCCAGCCGCAGGTATTCGTCGATCTGCGCCAAGGCGGCGGACACCGACGTGCCGGCGGTCTTCGGGATATGGATGAAGATGCAGCCGATATGCGGAAAATAGTTCAGCCGGGCTTTCGGCGTCAGCAGAAACCGGTCACCGACGATTTCGACCTCCCGGCGGCCGAGCTGGATATGGTGCGCCGGCGCGTCCTGCCCGGACATATCAGCCGATCCGCTCCTTGCCCTGCATGTACGGACGCAGGACCTCCGGCACGGTGATGCTGCCGTCGGCGTTCTGGTAGTTCTCCATCACCGCCACCAAGGCGCGACCGACCGCCACGCCCGAGCCGTTCAAGGTATGCAGCAACTCGGTCTTGCCGGTTTCCGGGTTGCGCCACCGGGCCTGCATGCGACGGGCCTGGAATGCTTCGCAGTTGGAGATCGAGCTGATCTCGCGGTACGTGTTCTGGCCCGGCAACCACACTTCCAGGTCGTGGGTCTTGGCCGCGCCGAAGCCCATGTCGCCGGTACACAGCAGCATGCGCCGGTAGGCCAGGCCCAGCTTTTCCAGAATCGCCTCGGCGTGACGGGTCATCGCCTCGTGCACGGCGTAGCTTTCGGCCGGACGCGCGACCGCCACCAGCTCGACCTTCTCGAACTGGTGTTGGCGGATCATGCCGCGCACGTCGCGGCCGTAGCTGCCGGCTTCGGCGCGGAAGCACAGGGTGTGCGCGGTCATCATCATCGGCAACGCGGCGTCCTCGACGATCTCGTCGCGCACCAGGTTGGTCAGCGTCACTTCCGAGGTCGGGATCAGGTAGCGCTTTGACTCGCCGACCTGGGTGCTGAACAGGTCTTCCTCGAACTTCGGCAGTTGGCCGGTGCCGGTCATGCTTTCGGCGTTCACGATCAGCGGCGTGTTGTGCTCCATATAGCCGTGTTCGCGCGTATGGGTGTCGAGCATGAACTGCGCCAGTGCCCGGTGCAGCTGCGCCAGCTCGCCACGCAGCACGGTGAAGCGCGAACCGGACAGCTTGGCGCCGGCGCCGGCGTCCAGCCAGCCGTCGCGCTCGCCGAGCGCGACATGGTCCTTGACCTCGAAATCGAACGCCGGCGGCTGGCCGACGCGCTTGAGCTCGACGTTGCCGTGCTCGTCGCCGCCCATCGGCACCGACTCGTGCGGAATGTTCGGGATCACCGCCATGGCCTCGTGCATCGCCTGCATCAACGCATCCAATGCCTGCTCGGAGGCCTTCAGCTCGTCGCCGTATCCCGCGACTTCGGCCATCAGCGCCGCCACGTCTTCGCCCTTGGCTTTGGCTTGGCCGATGGCCTTGGACCGGGTGTTGCGCAGATTCTGCAATTCCTGGGTACGGGTCTGTAGCCGCTTGCGTTCGGACTCGAAGGCCTCGAAACGGGCGGTATCGAGCGCATAGCCGCGCGTCTGCAGCAACTTGGCCGCGGTTTCGTGCAGTTGGCTGCGGAACAGGACGGGATCGAGCATGGGCGAATCCAGGAAAAAGAGCGGTAAACGGCCATTATCGCCCCGCCGGCACCCGGCCGGCAAGCGTCAGCCGCGCGCTTTGCGGGCCTGCTCGCGCAAGGCGCGGATACGCGCCAGCTTTTCGCCGATTTTCAGTTCGGCACCCTGCTCCACCGGCCGGTAATACATCTTCTCGCCCAAGGTATCGGGAAAGCCGGTCTGCGCATAGTCGATGCCGCCCTCGACGTCGGGATCATAGGCGTAGCCTTTGCCGTAACCGAGCGATTTCATCAGCTTGGTCGGCGCGTTGCGGAAATGCAGGGGCACGTCCAAGCTGCCGGTCTCGTGCACCTCGGACTTGGCGGCCTTATAGGCCACATACGCGGCGTTGGACTTGGCCGCCACGGAAAGATACAGCACGCATTCGGCCAGCGCCAGCTCGCCTTCGGGCGCACCCAGCCGATCGAACGCGTCCCAAGCCTGCAGCGCGATGCCGAGCGCGCGTGGATCGGCCAAGCCGATGTCCTCGACCGCCATGCGGGTCAGGCGCCGGGCGATGTAGCCCGGGTCGCAGCCGCCGTCGATCATGCGCGTGAACCAATACAACGCGGCGTCCGGATTGGAGTTGCGTACCGATTTGTGCAGGGCCGAGATCTGGTCGTAGAACTGGTCGCCGCCCTTGTCGAAACGCCGGGTGCGGTCGGCCAGCACCTGCTGCAGGATGCCGTCGCTGACCGTACCATCGGCCGAACCGGCGACCTCGGCCGCGATCTCGAGCAGCGTCAATGCTCGCCGCACGTCGCCGTCCGCGGCCTGCGCGATGTGCCGGAGCTGTTGCGCGGAAACCTTCACATCGGCGGCGATGCCATGGTCTTTGTCGGCCAAGGCCGCCTGCAGGGCATGTTCGATGTCCTCGACCGAGACCGCCTCCATCACATGCACCCGGCAACGCGAGAGCAGCGCCGAATTCAGCTCGAAGCTCGGGTTCTCGGTGGTGGCGCCGATGAACACGATGCTGCCTTTTTCGATGTAGGGCAGGAACGCGTCCTGCTGCACCTTGTTGAACCGGTGCACTTCGTCGACGAACAGCACGGTGGCCTCGCCGCGCTGGAAGCACTGGTCGGCCTCGGCCAGCACCTTGCGCACCTCCGGCAGGCCGGAAAGCACGGCGGAAATGGAGACGAAACGGGCCTTGGCGTACTGCGCCACCAACAGCGCCAGCGTGGTCTTGCCGCAGCCGGGCGGGCCCCAGAGCACCATCGAATGGATGCGCCCGGACTCGATGGCCTGGCGCAGCGCGGAGTCCGGCGACAGCAGGCGCGCCTGGCCGACCATCTCGGCCAGCGACTTCGGCCGCATGCGTTCGGCCAGCGGCTGCAGGGCCTTGCCGGCGAACAGATCGCTCATGCCCTACTCGACCACGTCGACGCCTTTCGGCGGTTTGAAGCGGAAACGCGTCTCGGCGATGGCGGCGTTGCGCCGCCAGGTGCCGAAATTGAACTCCGAAACCTGGCCCATCGCATCGAACAGCCGCATGCTGCGCAGCGCGCCGTCGCGGAAGCCGAGTTCGGCCTTGTCGAACGGCGAGTCGGCCTTGCGCACCGGCAGCAGTTGCAGCCACTGCAGACCTTGCCGCGCCGGCAGCTCGGAAACCCGGTAGAAGCGATCGACCGTCTCCGGCCGCAACAGCGCGCTGAGCGGGTTGTCCTGGTTCATCGCGTCCTGCGGCTTGACCGTGACCTGGCGCAGCTCCGGATCGTAGATCCAGACCTTGCGGCCGTCGGCCACGATCAGCTGCGGCGACGGCGCACGGTATTCCCAACGGAAGCGGTCCGGGGCGCGCATTTCCATGTTGCCCTGCGCCGACTGCACTTTCTCGCCGTTGGGGCCGGTGACGGTCTGGCGGAATTCGGCGGCGGCGCTGTTCAGCCCGGTGGCGAACTGCAGGTACTGGCGGCGGGCGTCCTGCGCATGGGCGGCGGATGCCAGCAACAGGAGGGCGGCGAAACAGAAACGGCGCATGCTTAATCCTTCGGCGGCGGTGGTGCTAGGACCGCGCGGTCGCCGTTATGTTCCGGCCTGGAGACGATGCCGGCCAGCTCCATGGCCTCGACCAGACGGGCGGCGCGGTTGTAGCCGATCTTGAGCCTGCGCTGCACGCCGGAAATCGAGGCGCGCCGGGTTTCGGTGACGATCTTGACCGCTTCGTCGTACAGCGGATCGGACTCGTCGCCGCCGCTGGCCTCCGGCAGGCCGGTGGCGCCGACCACCACGCCGTCGCCCATGGTCTGCACTTCCTCCAGCACGCCGGGGATGTATTCGCTGCCGCCGCCGTGCTGCTTGAGGTGCTCGACCACGCGGTGCACTTCCTCGTCGCTGACGAAGGCGCCGTGGATGCGTTCCGGCATCGAAGTGCCGGGCGGCATGTACAGCATGTCGCCGTGGCCGAGCAGGGTCTCGGCGCCGCTCTGGTCGAGGATGGTGCGCGAGTCGATCTTGCTCGACACCTGGAACGCCACGCGGGTCGGGATGTTGGCCTTGATCAGGCCGGTGATGACGTCGACCGAGGGCCGCTGGGTGGCCAGGATCAGATGGATGCCGGCGGCGCGGGCCTTCTGGGCCAGGCGCGCGATCAGCTCCTCGACCTTCTTGCCGACAATCATCATCATGTCGGCGAACTCGTCGATGATGACCACGATGTACGGCAGCGTCTCCAGCGGACGCGGCTCGATGCCGAGTTCGGGATTGGCCTTGAACAACGGATCCATGATCGGCTGGCCGGCCTCGGCGGCGTCCTGCACCTTGCGGTTGAAGCCGGCCAGGTTGCGCACGCCGACCGCGCTCATCAGCTTGTAGCGGCGCTCCATCTCGGCCACGCACCAACGCAGGCCGTTGGCGGCTTCCTTCATGTCGGTCACCACCGGCGCCAACAGGTGCGGAATGCCCTGGTACACCGACAGCTCGAGCATCTTCGGATCGATCATCAGCATGCGCACGTCTTTGGCGCTGGCCTTGTACAGCAGGCTGAGCACCATGGCGTTGACCGCCACCGATTTGCCCGAGCCGGTGGTACCGGCCACCAGCAGGTGCGGCATGCGCGCCAGGTCGGCCACGCTCGGGCGGCCGCCGATGTCCTTGCCAAGCGCGATGGTCAGCGGGCTGTTGGACTTGTCGTATTCCTTCGAGCGCAGCAATTCGGACAGGTAGATCATCTCGCGCTGGGTGTTCGGGATTTCCAGGCCGACCACCGACTTGCCGGGGATGACGTCGACCACACGCACGGATTTCACCGACAGGCCGCGCGCGATGTCCTTGTCGAGCGAGGAAATCTGGCTGCCCTTCACGCCCGGCGCCGGCTCCATCTCGAAACGGGTGACCACCGGGCCGGGATAGGCGCCGACCACCTGCACGTCGATGCGGAAATCCTTGAGCTTGAATTCGATCTGACGCGACAGCGTCTCCAGCGTTTCCTCGGAATAGCCTTTGGCCTGCGGTTTCGGGTCGTCGAGCAGCGACAGCGGCGGAATCTCGCTGATGCCGCCGGCGTTGAACAGCGGAATCTGCTGCTCGCGTTCGGCGCGGTCGCTTTTCTCGACCAGGGTCGGCGCCGGCGTCTCGATCTTGATCGGCTCGCGCTTGGCGCGGCGCTGGGTCTCGACCTTGCGCACTTCTTCGCGCTCGGTGCGCAGGGCGCGGGTGCGGCTCCAGGCCTGGGCCTCGTCCTTGGTGCTGCCGAGCTTGTCGACCAAGGCCAACACCAGGCCGCCGATCCAATCCATCACCGCGAACCAGCTCAGGCCGGTGGCCAAGGTGATCGACAGCAGGAACAGGCTGAGCAGGAACAGGTTGCCGCCGAGCCCGCCGAACAGCGACGCCATGCTCTTGCCGACCAAGGCGCCGATGAAGCCGCCGGAGGCCGCCGGCAGATCCGGGGCCGGACCGCCGACCAGCTGGCACAACCCGGTGCCGCTGATCAGGAAACCCACGATGCCGATCAGGCGCAGGGCCGGACCGAAATCGACGTGGCCGTCGCCGTCCGAATCCAGGCCGAACAGCCCGATCCAGGCCACGCCGGCCAGGACCACCGGGATGCTGTAGGCCATGTAGCCGAACAGCCAGAAGCTGACGTCGGCGATGTAGGCGCCGACCAGGCCGCCGATGTTGCGCACGGAGCCGTCGAGGCTGTCCAGGCTGTCGGTACGCGACCAGCCCGGATCCTGGGTGGCGTAGGTGAACAGGCTGGCCAGCAGATACAGCAGAATCGGCGCGATGGCGACCAGCGCCAGTTCCTTCCAGAGTTTCTGACGCTGCTGGTCGGCCGGGGATGCGGTCTTTACGGTCGGTTTGGCCACAGGCGCTCACGTGATTGCAGAGGCTTCCAGTGTACCCGTTGCGCGCGTTTTTCGCATCCGGCGGAGCGCCGGCGAGGCTTGATAAAAGCCGCCGCAAGCCCCAAGCTATTGGCCTGTCCTTTTCCGAACGAAGCCCATGTCCGCCAGCAAGCATTGCCAACTCCTGATCCTCGGCTCCGGCCCCGCCGGCTACACCGCCGCCGTCTACGCCGCACGCGCCAACCTCAAGCCGGTACTGGTGACCGGCCTGCAACAGGGCGGCCAGCTGATGACCACCACCGAGGTCGACAACTGGCCGGGCGACGCCCACGGCCTGATGGGCCCCGACCTGATGACGCGCATGCAGGCCCACGCCGAGCGCTTCGAGACCGAGATCGTGTTCGACCACATCCACACCGCCGACCTGTCGCAACGGCCGTTCCGGCTGAAAGGCGACGCCGGCGAATACAGCTGCGACGCGCTGATCATCGCCACCGGCGCCAGCGCCAAATACCTGGGCATCCCGTCCGAACAGGCGTTCATGGGCAAGGGCGTCTCGGCCTGCGCCACCTGCGACGGCTTCTTCTTCCGCGATCAGGACGTCGCGGTCATCGGCGGCGGCAATACCGCGGTCGAGGAAGCGCTGTACCTGTCCAACATCGCCCGTAAAGTCTATCTGGTGCACCGGCGCGACAAGCTGCGCTCGGAGAAGATCCTGCAGGACAAGCTGTTCGCCAAGGCCCAGGCCGGCAAGGTCGAGATCATCTGGAACCACGCGGTCGATGAAGTATTGGGCGACGCCACCGGCGTGACCGGCATGCGCATCAAGGACGTGCACAGCGGCGCCACGCGCGAAATCGCGCTGCAGGGCTTCTTCGTCGCCATCGGCCACACCCCGAACACCTCGCTGTTCGAAGGCCAGCTGGAGATGCGCAACGGCTACATCGCCATCAATTCCGGGCTGGAAGGCGGCGCCACCGCCACCTCGGTGCCCGGCGTGTTCGCCGCCGGCGACGTGGCCGACCAGGTCTACCGGCAAGCCATCACCTCGGCCGGCTTCGGCTGCATGGCCGCGCTCGACGCCGAGAAGTTCCTCGACAAGGACGCCTGACCGCAGGCGCCGGAACCGCGCGCCGTGACCGGATTCAGACTGCTCGATTCGCTGGCCGAGGTGGATGGCGGCGTCTGGGACGCCCTGCATGACGGCGGCAATCCGTTCCTGGCGCATGCGTTGCTGGCTGGATTGGAACACACCGGTTGCCTGCGCCCGGACTGGGGCTGGACGCCGCGCCATGCCACGCTGTGGCGCGACGGCCGCCTGATCGCGGCGGCGCCGGGTTACCTGAAAGCCAATTCGCACGGCGAGTTCGTGTTCGACCACGTCTGGGCCGACGCCTACCAACGCGCCGGCGGCCGCTATTACCCGAAATGGCTGGTCGGCATTCCGTACACGCCGGTCACCGGCCCGCGCCTGCTGGCGGCGGACGACGACGCGCGCCGCGCGTTGCTGGCGGCCATCGTCCAACAGGCGGCGCAGGATGGACTGTCCTCGGTGCACATCAATTTCCTGCCGGAATCGGAACAATCGGTATTCAATGGCGAATGGCTGGTCCGCGGCGACGTGCAGTTCCATTGGCGAAACCGCGGCTGGCCGGATTTCGAGGCCTTCCTGGCCAGCCTGCAGGCCAAGAAACGCAAGAACATCCGCCAGGAACGCGCCAAGGTCGCCGCCGCCGGCTACCGCTTCCGCATCCGGCACGGCGATGAAGCCAGCGAGGACGAATTGGCCGCGATGTACGGGTTCTACCTGCGCACCTTCGCCGATTACGGCAACTCCCCTGCCCTCACGCTCGACTTCTTCCGCCATCTGGCCCGCGCCATGCCCCGGCAGCTGGTGTTGATTCTGGCCGAACGCGACGGCGCCCTCCGTGCCGGCGCACTGTGCCTGCGCGGCCGCGATACCCTGTACGGCCGCTATTGGGGCAGCGCCGAGGACGCGCCGGGGCTGCATTTCGAGACCTGCTACTACCAAGGCATCGACTATTGCCTGCGCGAAGGCCTGCAGACCTTCGAGCCCGGCGCCCAGGGCGAACACAAGATCGCCCGCGGTTTCCTGCCGGCCGACACCCATAGCCGGCACTGGGTCGCCGATACGCGCTTCGCGCAGGCCTTGGCGCCTTGGTGCGCGGCCGAGCGCGCCGCGGTCGTGGATTACCGGTTACGGGCCGAGGCCATGGGGCCCTACGCATGAGCCCGATCCAGCTGCCGCAACTGGACATCGACCGCCCGGGCATGTTCCCGCCGGCGGAATCGGCCCTGCATGAACCGGAAGGCCTGCTGGCTTGGGGCGGCGGGCTGTCGCCGATTTGGTTGCTGAGCGCCTACCGGCAGGGCATCTTTCCCTGGTACAACCCGGGCGAGCCGATCCTGTGGTGGAGCCCGGACCCGCGCTACGGCTTCGTGCCCGGCACCGTGCACCTGGGCCGCAGCCGGCAACGCCAGCTGCGCCGGATGGACTGGCGGGTGCGCGCCGACACCGCGTTCGACGCGGTGGTGCGGCAGTGCGCCGAGGTGCCGCGCGCCGGCCAAGGCGGCACCTGGATCGACGACGCGATGCGCGCCGCCTACGGCCGGATGCACGCACTGGGCTTCGGCCACAGCATCGAAGTGTTCGAGGGCGAGGTATTGGTCGGCGGCCTGTACGGACTGGCCATCGGCCGCGTGTTCTTCGCCGAAAGCATGTTCAGCCTGCGCAGCCAGGCCTCGGCGCTGGCGCTGTATGCGCTGAGCAGGACCCTCGCCGATTGGGGCTGGCGTTGGATCGACGCGCAGTTGCATAACCCGCATCTGGCCCTGCTCGGCGGTCGGTCGATGGCCCGGACCGGTTATCTGCGTCTGCTGGCGGAAGACACGGTGCTTCCGGGCCGAGAAGGCCCCTGGTCGGCGGCCTTTCCGGATCGCGGATTCGGGCACTATGTGGGCTGAGACGCCGGCCGGCCGCGCTTTGCACTTATCGGCCAAACCTGTCAAAATAGCGCCTTATTTCAACCCAAGCACCCATTCTGAATGTCTAAAGACGATTCCATTGAATTCGACGGCACCGTACTGGAAACCCTGCCCAACACCATGTTTCGCGTCAAACTCGAGAACGGACATGTCATCACGGCGCACATTTCCGGCAGAATGCGCAAGAACTACATCCGGATCCTGACCGGCGACAAGGTCAAGGTCGAAATGACGCCCTACGACCTGACCAAGGGCCGCATCACCTACCGCGCCAAGTAATCACGGCTCGACCGGCGCCGCCAGCAGGCGCTCGGCTTCCGGCAAGGCGCTCACCACCAATTCGTTCCCGCTCACCGCGACCGTGGCACGGCCGCCGTTGACCAACGCGCCGAACAGCAGTTCGTCCGCCAGCGGCCGCTTGATGCGGTCCTGGATCAGCCGCGCCATCGGACGCGCGCCCATGGCGGCGTCGAAACCGTTCTCGGCCAGCCACTGGCGCGCTTCCGGCGTCACGCTCAACACCACGCGCTTCTCGTGCAGCAGCGCCTCCAGCTCGATCAGGAACTTGTCGACCACGCGCAGGATGTGGTCCGGCGCAAGCGCCTGGAACTGCACGATGGCGTCGAGCCGGTTGCGGAACTCCGGCGTGAACTGCTTGCGGATCGCCTCCATGGCGTCGGTGGTATGGTTCTGCTCGACGAAACCCATCGAGCGGCGGGCCGCCACCTGGGCGCCGGCATTGGTGGTCAGCACGATCACCACGTTCTTGAAGTTGGCCTCGCGGCCGTTGGTGTCGGTCAGCACGCCGCGGTCCATGATCTGCAACAGGATGTTGTACACGTCCGGATGCGCCTTCTCGATCTCGTCGAGCAGCAGCACGCAATGCGGGGTCTTGACGATCTTCTCGGTCAGCAGGCCGCCCTGGTCGAAGCCGACGTAACCCGGAGGCGCGCCGACCAGGCGGCTGACCGAATGGGCTTCCATGTACTCGGACATGTCGAAGCGCACCAGCTCGACGCCGAGCTGCATGGCCAGCTGTCGGGTGACTTCGGTCTTGCCGACGCCGGTCGGACCGGCGAACAGGAAGCTGCCGATCGGGCGTTCGGGATGCCCCAGACCGGAGCGTGCCAGCTTGATGGCGGCGACCAGCGTCTCGATGGCCGGATCCTGGCCGAAGATCAGCATCTTCAGGTTGCGGTCGAGGTTGCGCAGCACGTCCTTGTCGGACGCCGACACCTGCTTGGCGGGAATGCGCGCCATCTTGGACACGATCAGCTCGATCTCCTCCATATCGATCACCGACTTGCGCGAATCCTCCGGCAGCAGGCGCTGGCGCGCGCCGGCCTCGTCGATGACGTCGATGGCCTTGTCCGGCAGCAGACGGTCGGTGATGTGCTTGACCGACAGGTCGACCGCGGCCTGGATGGCGTCGGCGTTATAGCTGACGTTATGGTGCGACTCGAAGCGCGACTTCAGGCCGTTGAGGATGGCCACCGCCTCGCTCATCGAGGGCTCGGTGACGTCGATTTTCTGGAACCGGCGCGCCAGCGCGCGGTCCTTCTCGAACACGCCGCGGTATTCCTGGAAGGTGGTCGAACCGATGCAGCGCAGCTCGCCGTTCTGCAGCACCGGCTTGATCAGGTTGGAAGCGTCCATGGTGCCGCCGGAGGCCGAACCAGCGCCGATGATGGTGTGGATTTCGTCGATGAACAGGATGGCGCCGGGCTCTTTCTTCAGCTGCGCCAGCACCGCCTTCAGCCGCTTCTCGAAATCGCCGCGGTATTTGGTGCCGGCCACCAGCGCGCCCAGGTCGAGCGACCAGATCACCGCCGACTGCAGCACCTCCGGCACGCGGCCTTCGACGATGCGCCAAGCCAAGCCTTCGGCCAGGGCGGTCTTGCCGACGCCGGGATCGCCGACGTACAGCGGGTTGTTCTTGCGGCGGCGGCACAGCACCTGGATGGTGCGCTCCACCTCCTCCTCGCGACCGATCAGCGGATCGATCTTGCCCTCGAGCGCCAGCTCGTTGAGGTTGGCAGCGTACTCGGCCAGGGCGTTGCCCTTGCTTTCGCCCTCGCCGTCCACGGCGCGGTTTTCCTCCGCGGGCTCCTCGGGCGGCTCGTTGCCGCGGGCGACGCCATGCGACAGGTAATTGACCACGTCCAGACGGGTGATGTCCTGCTTCTGCATCAGGTACACCGCATGCGAATCCTTCTCGCTGAAGATCGCCACCAGCACATTGGCGCCGTTGACCTCTTTCTTGCCTGAGGACTGCACGTGGTAGACCGCGCGCTGCAGCACGCGCTGGAAGC
The DNA here is from genome assembly GCF_014638745.1 of Arenimonas maotaiensis. Taxonomy (GTDB): domain Bacteria; phylum Pseudomonadota; class Gammaproteobacteria; order Xanthomonadales; family Xanthomonadaceae; genus Arenimonas; species Arenimonas maotaiensis. The sequence continues at coordinate 103,220 of NZ_BMFO01000004.1, read as the reverse complement.
CCAGCGTCGGCTGGGTGTCGCGGGCGTCGTCCTCCGGCAGCACCGAGACGTTATCCTCGATGGCCTGGCGCAGTCCGGCGCCCAGCGCGTCGAGGTCGGCGCCGCAGGCGCGCAGCACGCCGGCGGCGGAGGCATTGTCGAGCAGGGCCAACAGCAGGTGGTCGACGGTCATGAATTCATGCCGCGATTCCCGCGCCTGCTTGTAACACTGACCGATCGAGACTTCGAGTTCCTTGCTGAACATGTTCGGCTCCTGCGCCTTTACTGCAGCGGTTCCATAATACTTAACAGAGGATGGTGGTTCCGACGTGAAAATTCATTGACCTGGTTTACTTTGGATTCAGCGACCTCGCGCGAGTACACGCCGGCGACGGCACGGCCGCGGGTGTGGATCTGCAGCATGACCTGGGTCGCCTTCTCCTGGTTCATCGCGAAGAACGCCTGCAGCACATGCACCACGAAATCCATCGGGGTGAAGTCGTCGTTCAGCAGCAATACCTGGAAGCGCCCGGGCGGCGCGGTTTCGGCGCGCGCCGGTTCCAGCACGATGCCCGTGCCGCCGCGGCGCTCGATGTCCTTTCTTTCGCTCATCGGCTATAAATAGGGCATGCCCGGGCAAAATACAAGGGCCGGCAAATCGGCGATAATACGGCATTGCCGAGCCGGCATCCCGACCCCATATCCCGCGCATGAGCTACCGTTCCGGACAATTCTGGCAACCCGACGTCACCGTGGCGACCGTGGTCGAACGCGATGGCCTGTTGTTGATGGTCGAGGAGCGCGTGGCCGGCAACGCCGTATTCAACCAGCCGGCCGGCCATCTGGAACCGGACGAATCGATCGTGCAGGCCGCCATCCGCGAGACACTGGAGGAAACCGGTTGGCAGGTCGAACCGCAGGCCTTCATCGGCGCCTACCAGTGGGCCGCGCCCGAGAGCGGCCGCCACTACCTGCGCATGGCGTTCGCCGCGGCGCCGGTGGCGCATGTGCCCGAACGCGGCCTGGACGAAGGCATCATCGCCGCGCACTGGCTGAGCCCGGACGCCATCCAGGCGCTGTCCGAACGCCATCGTAGCCCGCTGGTCTGGCGCACCGTGCGCGATTACCTCGACGGCCGGCGGCATCCGCTGTCGATCCTGCAGAGCCTGTGAGCGCGGCCATGAAGGTGATGCTCGGCGTATCCGGTGGCGTCGACTCCTCGGTCAGCGCCCTGCTGCTGAAGCAGGCAGGCTACGAGGTCTCCGGCCTGTTCATGCAGAACTGGGACGAGGACGACAACGGCGAATGCCGGGCCGAGGAGGACCGCAAGGACGCCCTCGCCGTCTGCGGCAAGCTCGGCATCCCGTTCTATTCGCGCAATTTCGCCAAAACCTACTGGTCGGAGGTGTTCGCGCATTTCCTGGCCGAATACCGCGCCGGCCGCACGCCGAATCCGGACGTGCTGTGCAACCGCGAAATCAAGTTCAAGACCTTTCTGGACGAAGCCCGTGCGCTCGGCGCCGAGAAGATCGCGACCGGCCACTACGCGCAGGTGCGCGAACGCGATGGCCTGTTCGAACTCGTGCGCGGGGCGGACGCCGGCAAGGACCAGACCTACTTCCTGCACCAGCTCGGCCAAGCGCAGCTGGCCGCCACTCTGTTCCCGATCGGCCATCTGCCCAAAGCGCAGGTGCGCGAGCTGGCGCTGGCCGCCGGCCTCGGCACCGCGCGCAAGAAAGACTCCACCGGCATCTGCTTCATCGGCGAACGCGATTTCCGCGACTTCCTGTCGCAATACATCCCGGCCCAGCCCGGCGTGATCCGCAGCGTCGACGGCCAGGACCTCGGCCGACACGCCGGCGTGTTCTATTACACGCTCGGCCAGCGCGAGGGCCTGCAGATCGGCGGCGTGCGCGGCCGACCGGCGGCGCCCTGGTTCGTGGTCGGCAAGGACATCGCGCGCAACGTGCTGTACGTCGATCAGGGCATCGACTCGGAATGGCTGCACTCGCGCCGTCTGCGCAGCGAAGCCGCGCACTGGATTTCCGGCGCGGCGCCGGCCGACGAATTCCGCTGCACCGCCAAGACCCGCTACCGCCAACAGGACGTCGACTGCACGGTGCAGGTGCTGGCCGACGGCACGCTCGATGTGGTGTTTGACGCGCCGCAGCGGGCGGTCACGCCCGGGCAGTCGCTGGTGTTATACCAAGGCGACGTCTGCCTGGGCGGCGCGGTGATCGCCGAAACCGACGCCCCGTTCGAAACCCGCTTACGACACGGTGAACTGCCATGAAAGACCGCATCATCGCCCTCGCCGCCCTGCTGCAGGCGGTCGAACAGGTCCAGCTGATGGCCAACCAGGGCCAGGCCCAGACCGACCCGCTGGCGACCTGCATCAACAGCCTGTTCGCTTTCGATGCCGCCGACGCCGAAAGCGTGTACGGCAACCGGCACCAACTCAAACCCGGGCTGAAGCGCCTGAGCGCCCAGCTGCTCGGCGAGGGTGGACGCGACAACGCGCTCACCCGCATCGCGCTCAACCTGCTGCATCTGGAGCGCCAGTTCCAGCGTCGGCCGGCCGCGATGGCCGAGGTACACGAGCGGCTGCAGACTATCCGCGATGAATCGGCCGGCAACGATAGGCCGGTGACCCACCCGGACACCTTGGCCGCACTCGGCAGGCTGTACGCCGAAACGGTCAGCCCGCTGGGGCCGAAGATCATGGTGCAGGGCAATCCGGTCTATCTGGCGCAGGCGCAGGTGGTAGCCGAAGTGCGCGCAGCGCTGCTGGCCGCCCTGCGCGCGGCCGTGCTCTGGCGCCAGAGCGGCGGCACCTACTGGGATTTCTTCCTGTCGCGCGGCAAGATGCTGCAGGCCACGCGCGAACTGCAGGGTTTGGCTTAAGCCTTGAGCGCCGCCGCGATGTCGGCGTCGATGTCTTCCGGCTTGTCGGTCGGCGCATAGCGCTTCAGCACCGCGCCGTCGCGGCCGATCAGGAACTTGGTGAAGTTCCATTTGATGGCGCCGATGCCGAGCAGACCGGTCTTCTCCTTCTTCAGCCACTGGAACAGCGGATGCGCACCGGCGCCGTTGACCTCGACCTTGGCGAACATCGGGAAGCTGACGTCGTAGCTCAGCGAGCAGAAATTGCGGATTTCCTCGGCGTCGCCCGGCTCCTGGTGGCCGAATTGGTCGCAGGGGAATCCCAGCACCGCGAAACCCTGCGCCCGGTATTTGCGCCAAAGCGCCTCCAACCCGGCGTACTGCGGGGTGAAGCCGCATTTGGACGCGGTGTTGACCACCAGCAGCACCTGGCCGCGGTACGCGCTGAAATCCTGCGGTTGGCCGTCGAGGTCGAGGGCGGAGAAATCGAAGGCGTCGGTCATGGCGGCAATCCTGTTGGAATATCGCTCAGCATAACGCAAAAGAAAAGGGCCGGTTTCCCGGCCCTTTCCGATTTTCACGCGATGATCACCGCTTAGAAGCCGGCTTTGAACTCCACGCCGACCGTGCGCGGCTCGTTCACCATGCCGGTCAGGTTGTTGAAGTCGATGCCCGACAGGATGGCCAGCTCGTCGGTGATGTTGCGGCCGTACACGGCCAGCTCGCGGCTGCCGTCGTTCCAGCTGTAACCCACGCGCAGGCCGCCTTCCAGCATCGAGGCGCCGGTGAACTCGACCGACTCGTACAGGAAGAAGTTCAGCTCGCTGCGGTACACCCAGTCGGTGAACACGAAGAACTCGGCGCCGTCGCCGGCCGGCATGCTCCAGCGCGCGGTCAGGCTGTGCGTCCATTTCGGCGCCTGCGGCAGCGGGTTGCCGTCGATCAGGGCCTTGCCGTTGCCGTCCAGCGGATCGGTGACGTCGCACTGCGCACACACCGACACCGCCAGGTTCTTGTCCTGGATCTCGGTGTCGTTGTAGCCGGTGCCGAGGGTGACCAGCAGGTTGTCGGTCAGGTAGGCCTGGAAGTCGAGCTCGAAGCCCTGGCCGGTCGATTTTTCGGCGTTCAGCAGGATATTGGCGTTGTTCGAGCCGCCGACCGCGGTCAGCTGCTGGTCCTTCACTTCATAGTAGAACACGCTGGCGTTCAGGCGCGCGCGGCCGTCCCAGAAGTCGGCCTTGACGCCGAACTCGGCCGAGGTCGAGGTTTCCGGCGAGGCCACCGACTTGGCGTTGAACGCGCCGGCGCTCTGGATGCTGCTGCCGCGGTAACCGGTGGCGACGCGGGCGTACAGGTTCACGTCGTCGCTGAGCGTCCAGGTGCCCGACAGGTCCCAGCTGACCTTCTTGTCTTCCGGGGAGGCCGACAGATCGCCGTCCGGCTCCAGGGCCGCCAGCTGCGACAGGGTGCACTTGCCGTCCAGCACGCACGGCACGAAACCGGTGTTCCAGTAATCCAGCACGGTCAGTTCTTTCTTGTCCACCGTGTAACGCACGCCGGCGCGCAGTTCGAACGCGTCGCTGACGTCCCAGGTGGTGGCGCCGAACACGGCCCATGAGTCGTTGGTCTGGCGGATGCGCTGGTAACCGTCCTGGGCGCCGCCGAAGGTCGAATCGTAGCTGAAGCTCTCGACTTGGTAGTCTTCGCTGAACAGGAACACGCCGGCCTGCCAGTTCAGGGCCTTATCCGAGTTGGACTCGATGCGGAACTCCTGGGTCCACTGCGAATGCTCGGGGATGCCGTCGGCGGTTTCCGAGGCGAACGGAATCAGGCCCGGGCCGGACACCGGCAGGAACGAGGCGCCGTAGCCGCCGTCGACGTCGCCGCGGCTGTAGGTCTCGACCGACTCGTAGCCGGTGATCGAGTGCAGGTCGAAGCCGTCGAAGCGCCAGCGCAGGCGGGCGTTGGCGCCGAACTGCGACAGGTCCTGCGAGTTCTGGCCGTCGATGGCGATCTTGTCGCGGTCGAAGCCGGCGACCGGCTTGTTGGTGCCGGGCTGGATCATGTTGGCGCGGAACAGGCGGGCGGTGCCGTCCAGGTCGCGCGCGTGCACGTTGAACAGCGCATCGAAGCCGTCGCTGGCGTATCCCAGCTGGGCGCGGGCGGCGAATTCGGTGTAGCCCTCGTAGGCGTTGTCTTCGCCGGTGTAGGTGTTGTCGACGAAGTTGTCGCGGTGCTGGTACAGGCCGGACAGACGGGTCGACCAGCCCTCGCCCAGGCCGCCGCCGATGGCGCCTTCGGCGTTGATGCCGCCGTAGGAGGCGACCGAGACCTTGCCGTAACCGGTCACGTCCTCACCCGGCTTGACCGAGTTGAACTTGACCACGCCGGCCGGCGAGTTGCGGCCGAACAGGGTGCCCTGCGGACCGCGCAGCAGCTCGACCTGCTCGACGTCGAACACCGGGAAGCCTTTCAGGATCGGGTTTTCCTGCACCACGTCGTCGTACACCAGCGACACCGGCTGCGAGGTGTTCAGGCGAAAGTCGGTGTTGCCGTAGCCGCGGATGTAGAAGCGCGGGAAGGCGCGGCCGAACGAGGATTCGATGTTCAGGCTCGGGGCGCGGTTGGACAGGAAGCGCACGTCGGCGCCGCCGGAGGCCAGCACGTCGAGGTTCTCGCCGCTGAGGGTGCTGACCGAGACCGGGACGTCCTGCAAATTTTCCACGCGGCGGTCGGCGGTGACCTGCACTTTATCGAGCACGACCGCGTCCTGCGCGGCGGCGATCGGGGCGAAAACGGCGGCGGAAACCGCCGCGGCAAGCACGTGCTTGCGGAGTTGTTGGGTTGCCATGGGAGCCTCTAAAGGGTGATGTAAGGAACGTGTCGGTTTTTTCTTGGAAACAAACAAACTACCTGGCCTGAAGACCCTTCTTCGGGCAAACGCATCGGTCGCTGGGCTCGACCATTATACTTAAATTTCCGTTAACGGCCGCCCCGAATGCGTGCGACGGACACCGCTTCGGCATTTTCGATCAAGCACTTATCAGACCCTGGAGTAGCTCCAGGACTTCATTTCGCCGTTTTCATACGGCATCACGCCATGGAACGGCCGCGGGTCGCCGTCGAACACCAGCGGCAGGAAATGGCGGTCGCCGTCCCACATCGGCAGTTCCATGATCCGCTCGACATCGACCCAGCACAGGTCGCCCTCGGCGTTCTGCGTGTAGGGCGTGCCGGTGAACGACTCGACCAGGAAGATCAGGCCGTACCAGTGTTCGCCGTTGCGGCCGAAGAACGGCCAGGAGATGGTGCCGCGCAGGCTGAGTTTCTCGCAGTGGATGCCGGCCTCCTCCATCACCTCGCGGCGGATGCTGGCCAGTACGTCCTCGTCGGCCTCGACCTTGCCGCCGAGCCCGTTGTACTTGCCGAGGTGTTCGTCGTGCGCGCGGGCGTTGCGGTGCACCAGCAGCACCTGCTTGCCGTCGGGCGACAGCACGTACGCGAGCGTGGCGAGGATCGGGCAATACGGCATGGGCGGTCCGATTTGGTTAAACTGAAGTGCCATTATCGCTGGAATAGCCATGAGCGCCGAGGCCACGCCGAAAAAAATCGCCATCATCGGCGGCGGTCCCGCCGGCCTGATGGCGGCGCAGACCGCGGCCGGACACGGCGCCGAAGTACATGTCTACGAGCGCAAACCCTCGGTCGGCCGCAAATTCCTCATCGCCGGCCGCGGCGGCCTGAACCTGACCCATGCCGAACCGCTGCCGGCCTTCCGGAACCGTTTCCGTGCGCAGAGCCCGGCGGTCTCGGCCTGGCTGGCGGAGTTCGACAACCAGTCCCTTCGAGACTGGGCACAGGATCTGGGCATCGCCACCTTCGTCGGCAGTTCCGGCCGCGTGTTCCCGACCGACATGAAAGCCGCGCCGTTGCTGCGCGCCTGGCTCAAGCGCCTGCGCGAACTCGGCGTGCAGTTCCATGTGCGGTACGAGTGCCGAGGATTCGATGGCGACGGCCGGCTGCGGCTGCACACCCCGGACGGCGACACCACGATAGCGGCCGATGCCGTCATCTTCGCCATGGGCGGCGCCAGCTGGCCGCAACTGGGTTCCGACGGCGCTTGGCAGGATTGGCTCGGCACACAAGGGCTGGCCATCGATCCGCTACAGCCGGCCAACTGCGGCTTCGAGCACGCCTGGTCGGATTTCTTCCGTGCCAAATTCGCCGGCCAGCCGCTGAAACCGCTGCGCATCCGGCTGCCGGACGAAGCCGGCGACGGCCTGCAGGGCGAATGCGTGATCAGCGAATACGGCATCGAAGGCAGCCTGGTGTATGCGCGCAGCGCCGAGATCCGCGAACACATCGCGCGCGACGGCCACTGCAACGTGCAGCTCGACCTGCTGCCCCACCACGACCCGGCCCGTATCGCGAATATCCTGTCGCGGCCGCGCAACGGCCGCAGCCTGAGCGATTTCCTGCGCCGGCAATTCAGCCTGCCGCCGGTCAAGACCGCGTTGCTGCACGAGCTGACCGACCGTCAGCCGCCGACCGATGCGTCGGCGCTGGCGAATCTGCTGAAGCGCCTGCCGCTACGGCTTGAGCGGCCGCGCCCCATCGCCGAGGCGATCAGCAGCGCCGGCGGCGTGCGCTTGCCGCAACTCGATGACGCGCTGATGTGGCGCGAGCGGCCGGGTCTGTTCTTCGCCGGTGAAATGTTGGACTGGGAGGCGCCGACCGGCGGCTATCTGCTGACCGCCAGCATGGCCAGCGGCCGTTTGGCGGCGCTGGGCGCCTTGCGGCACCTGCAGGTCTGAGGCGCACACGATGACGGTCCACGGCAAGAAAAAGAAGCGGCACATCCAGCACCTGCTCCGCCGGCGCGAGGGCGCGCCGGCGCACGGATTGGCGCACCACAAACGCGGCATCACCTTCCAGTTCCAGCGCCTGCGCGCCGCCGGCATCGGCGCGCTGGCGGCGTTCTTCGCGGTGCTCGGCCCGGGTCTGTTGGCCGGGCTGTCCGACGACGACCCGGCCGGCATCACCACCTACTCCGTGTTGGGTGCCGAACACGGCTACCGGCTGCTGTGGATCATCCCGGCCTCCACCCTGCTGCTGATCCAGTTCCACCTGATGGCGGTACGCATCGGTGCCGCTACCGGCAAAGGCTTCGTCGCGGTCATCCGCGCGCATTGGGGCAAAGGCTGGGGCTACGCCGCGGTGCTCGGCCTGCTGTTCGCCAACTTCGGCACCATCTGCGCCGAATACGCCGGCATCTCGGCGGCGGCTTCGCTGGCCGGCGTTCCGCCCTGGATCAGCGCGCCGCTGGCGGCGGTGTTGATCTCGCTGGTGGTGGTGCTCGGCTCGTTCTACCGGATCGAGCGCGTGTTGCTGTTCATCTCCTCGACCTTGGCGCTGTACATCGTCGACGGCATCCTGGCCGGGCCGGATTGGTCCTTGGTCTGGCGGCACTCGCTGGTGCCGAGCATGCCGACCCATCCGGCCGGCTGGATCGCGATCGCGGCGGCACTCGGGACCACGCTGGCACCGTGGGGACTGGCTTTCATCCAATCCTATGCGGTCGATAAGAAAATCACCGTGGCCAACCTCGGTTGGGAACGGGTCGATGTGGTCATCGGTTCGATCCTGACCGGCCTGATCGGCCTAGCGATCGCGGTGGCCTGCGCGGCCACCCTGCACCGCGCCGGCATCGCCATCACCGACGCCAAGGACGTGGCGCTGGCGCTGGAACCGCTGGCCGGCCGTTTCGCCACCGTGCTGTTCGGCGCCGGCCTGCTCGGCGCATCGCTGCTGGCGGCGGCGGTGGTGCCGATCGCGACCGCCTACTCGATCGCCGAAGGCATCGGTGCGCCGGCCTCGCTCGACCTCGACTCCCGGCACTTCCAATTGTTCTATGCCGCCTTCGTCGGCCTGGTGGTGGCGGCCGCCAGCGTGGTGTCGATTCCCGGCCTGCCGCTGATTCCGCTGATCTACACCAGCCAGGTGGTCAACGCGGTGATGCTGCCGCTGCACGCCATCGCGCTGATCCTGCTCTCGGGCAATGCCGCGCTGATGGGCGCGGCCAAAAGCAGCCGGGCCGATTTGATTGCCGGCTGGGTCAGCGTGACCCTGATCCTGGCCTGCGTCGGCGCCTTGGCCGCGAGCTGGCTTGGCGGCGTCTGAATCCATCCACGGCCGGCGCGGATGGCAAATGTCGTCCGAATTCGACTATAGTCAAACACCGTCCCGCACACCGACACCGACCATGCCGAACCACCGCCTGCCGACCGCCCTCGCCCTCCTGTTGTCCGCCGCGCTGACGCCGGCATTGGCCGCCGCACCCGACAAGCCCTACACCGTCGCGATCTGGGCGAGCGTCGAAATCGGCACGGAGGGCACGGTCACCGCCTCGGAAATCAAGAAGGCATCTGACTATCCGGCACCGTTCCTGGCCGCGGTCGAAAAACGCATCGCCGCCCTGCGCATCGAGCCGCCGACCGACGCCGGCGCGCCGGCCACGCTGCGTTCCGGCCTGCTGCTGAGCTATACCGTCACGCCCTCGGCCACCGGCGGCTCGGTGTCCCTGGATTCGATGAACCTGTCGCCGCTGCCGGTGCGCGAGCAGTTCGCGCCCTACCCGCGCGAGCTGTCCGGCCCCGAGGACTGGAAGGGCAAGCTGACCGTGTCCTGCCTGGTCGGCGTCGATGGCATGTGCGGCACCATCGAGGTGGTGTCCGACAACGGCGTGTTGCCGGAACCGGCCCGCCGCTTCGCCCGCGACTCGCTGCAGAAATGGAAGTTCGAGCCGCAGCGCCTGAACGGCAAACCGGTCGAGGCCCGTTTCAGCACGGTGCTCGACATGACGGTCGAGAAGACCGAAATCAAGGATTTCCGCGACGCGCGTCGGCTGTAAAGGCCGTACTCACCACTCCGTGCGTTCGGGCAGCAGGCCTTTCAGCTCGGCGTCGGTCAGGTTGCGCCACTGGCCGATCTTCAACGCGCCGAGCTTGACGTTGATGATGCGCACCCGACGCAGCTGGGTCACGCGGTAGCCGAACGCCGCCGCCATCAGCCGGATCTGCCGGTTCAGGCCCTGGGTCAGGGTGATGGCGAAGCCGTAGGGCGCGATGCGCCGGGTCTTGCACGGCAGCGTGGTCTCGCGGTGGATGCGCACGCCCTTGGCCATGCCGCGCAGGAACTCCTCGGTCACCGGCTTGTTGACCGCCACCAGGTATTCCTTCTCCTTGCGGTTCTCGGCGCGCAGCAGCTCGTTGACGATGTCACCGTTGCTGGTCAGCAGGATCAGGCCTTCGGAATCCTTGTCCAGACGGCCGATCGGGAAGATGCGCTGCTCATGGTCGACGAAGTCGACGATGTTGCCCTTCACCGTCTCGTCGGTGGTGCAGGTGACGCCGACCGGCTTGTTCAGCGCGATGTACACATGCTTGCGCTGGCCGGGCTTGGCCTTGCGCACGCGCAGGCTCTGGCCGTCGACCAGCACGCTGTCGCCCTCTGCCACGCGCGTGGTCAGCGAGGGCTTGTGGCCGTTGACGGTGACCCGTCCGGCCTTGATCAGCTCCTCGGCCTCGCGCCGGGAACAGAAACCGGTATCGGCGATGAATTTATTGACCCGGACCGACACGCTCAGGGCTCCTGCACCACGGCGTGCAGGGTGACGTCGAACACCAGGTTGCCTTTCGGCGTGTCGCCGCCGGGCAGGCCGTCATAGGCCAGTTTGCCGGGAATCCAGAAGCGGAAGGTGTCGCCGGTGCGCATCAGCGGCACGCCCTCCTGCCAGCCCTTGATCAGGCCGGTCAACGGGAATTTCGAGGGCGCGCCGCGCGGCAAGGTGCTGTCGAAGGCGCGGCCCTGGAAATCCCAGCCGATGTAATCGATCTCGACGGTATCGGTCGGCAACGGTTGGCGGCCGCCCTTGCCCGCTTGCAGCACCACATAGCGCAGACCGCTGGCGGTGCGCACGGCATTGGCCGGCGGCAGGCGCAGATTGTCCGGCGGCAGCAGGCGCTCGGCCACCGGCAGGGCGCGCGCGGCCGGCTCCAGGCCGGTGGCGGCCGACAGCGGCGAGGACAGGACGAGGGCGGACAGCAGCATGAGGTAGCGCAGGCGCATAAAGGGTTCCCGGAATCAGTGGTCGAGCACGCGGACGCGGAAGTTGCGTCCCTTGATTTTATCCTGCCGCAGGGTCTGCAGGGCCTTGTCGGCCACCGCGCGGCGGATGCCGACATAGGCGCGGGTGTCGAACAGCGCGATTTTGCCGACGTCGGCGCCGGCCACCGCCTGCTTGCCGGTCAGTGCGCCGAGGATGTCGCCGGGCCGCAGTTTGTCCTTGCGGCCGGCGTCGATGATCAGGGTGCGCCACTCGGCCTTCAGCGGCTTCAACGCGATCTGCCCGAGATCGATCCGCTGCCACTGGGCGCTGAAGCCCATCTGCTCCTCGATGGCCTTGACCCGGCCGATTTCGGCCGGCGCCACCAGCGCCAGCGCGCGGCCGGCCATGCCGGCGCGGCCGGTGCGGCCCACGCGGTGCACGTGCACGTCGGCCTGGTGCGCGAGCTCGTAGCTCAGCACCAGCTCCAATCCGGCTACGTCCAAGCCGCGGGCGGCCACGTCGGTGGCCACCAGCACGCGCACGCTGCCGTTTTGGAAGCGCACCATGGCCTCGTCGCGCTCGCGCTGTTCCAGATCGCCGTGCAGCGCGGTCACGTCGAAGCCGGCCTTGGCCAGATGCTGTTCCACGCTTTGGCAATCGAGTTTGGTATTGCAGAACACCAGCGCCTGCGCCGGCTGCAGACGGCCGAGCAGTTGCACCAGCGCGTCGTTCTTGCGATTGCCCGGCACCTCGAAGAACAGCTGTTCGATGTGTTCGGAGCGGGTGTCGGCGTCCAGCAGGATTTCCGACGGCTCGCGTTGGTAGCCTTTCGACAGCGCGCGCACCGCCTCCGGGAAGGTGGCCGAGAACAGCAGCGTCTGGCGCCGCGCCGGCAGGGTCTTGCAGATGGCCTGGATGGCCGGTTCGAAGCCCATGTCGAGCATGCGGTCGGCTTCGTCCAGCACCAGCGTATTGAGCGCGTCCGGCTTCAGCGCGCCGGTCTCGATCAGCTCCAGCACCCGGCCCGGCGTACCGACCACCACCGCCGGCTCGTGCACCAGCGATTCGACATGCACGCGCAGCGGGATGCCGCCGTAGAACGCCGACACCTTCAGGTTCGGCAGGCGCGCGGCGGCGCGGCGCACGGCCTGCGCCACTTGGTCGGCCAGCTCGCGCGTGGGGCACAGCACCAACGCCTGCACGCCCGGCACCGGCTGCAGGCGCGACAGCAGACCGAGCGCGAACGCCAGGGTCTTGCCGCTGCCGGTCTTGGCCTGGCCGAGCACGTCGCGGCCGGCCAGGATGTCGGCCAAACTGGCCTGCTGGATCGGCGTCGGCGCGCTGATGCCCTGCCCGGCCAGCGCCTCGAGCAGTTCCGGCCGCAGCGGCCATTGGGTGAAATCGGACATGGGGATACTCGGAAAACGGATGGACAGTATGACCGGTTCAGGCCGGAAGCGCCTGCAGGCGCGCCTGCTTGTCCTGCCACAGGCCGTTCAGCCAGCCCTGGAATTCGGCGCGGAAGGCGCGGTCGTTCTGGTAATCGCCCGCGCGGATGGCCTCGGGGATCTCCAGCACGCGCACGTGCACGTGCACGTCCTTGATGCGGTCGGCGAACAGGTCGTAGATGCTCGGCTTGCCGTTCGGGTAGTGCAGGGTCACGTCGATGATGGCATGCAGGCCGCGGCCCATGGCGTCCAGCGCGTAGGCCATGCCGCCGGATTTGGGCTTGAGCAGGCCGGCGAACGGCGAACGCTGCTGGGCATGCTTGCCGGCGGTGAAGCGGGTGCCTTCCGGGAAGATCATGATCGACACCGGCTTGCCCAGGAACTTCTCGCAGGCCTTGCGGGTGGCGGCGATGTCGCGGCCGGCCAGCTCCGGGCGCTTGGCCAGCTGCGATTTGGTGTGCCGGGCCATGAACGGGAAATCCAGCGCCCACCAGGCCAGGCCCAACAGCGGCACCCAGATCAGTTCGCGCTTCAGGAAGAAGCGCATGAACGGGATGCGGCGGTTGAACGCCGCCTGCAGGATCGGGATGTCGGTCCAGCTCTGGTGGTTCGACAGCACCAGGTAATGGCCCTGCGGATCGAGCGCGGGCTCGCCCTGGCGGTGGATGCGCAGCGTGCTGAAGTGCCCGATCATCCAGGAATTGAAGCCGATCCAGGCTTCGGCCAGAGCCACGATCCAGCGGTCCAGCCGGGATTGCAGCGCCGGCACCGGCAACCCCCACTTCAGCACGGACAGCAACAGCAGCAGCGACACCCGGACCAGGGTGTTGGCGCCGATCAACACGACGATGAGGGGCAGACGGAGCGGAAGCGGGATGCGGGCGAACATGGCGGGAACCGGAAAGGGCCGAGGCCGAAATGGCTATACTGCAGGCAGTGAATGACCGGAATTTTACCATGCGCCCGCTGAATGCCCTGCCCCTGCTCGCCACCGCCCTGTGCCTGTCCGGCCCGATCATGGCCGCAACCCCGGACCTGAGCACCCACGCCGAACGCAGCGGCTACGCCGAAACCGGCCGCTACGCCGAGGTCGAAACCCTGTGCCGGGATTTCCAGGCCGCCTATCCGGCGCAGGTGCGCTGCTTCGATTTTGGCCGCACGCCCGAAGGCCGGCCGATGTGGGCGCTGGCCGCCAACGCCGACGGCGCGCTGACGTCCGGGCAGGCGCGCGCCAAGCGCCTGCCGGTGAGCCTGTTCCAAGGCGGCATCCACGCCGGCGAGATCGACGGCAAGGACGCCGGCTTCCGGGTGTTGCGCGAGCTGTTGGAACAGCCGGGCAAGCACGATCCGCTGCGCCGGCAGGTGATGCTGTTCGTGCCCGTGTTCAACGTCGACGGCCACGAGCGCTTCGCGGCCTGGAACCGGCCGAACCAGCGCGGCCCGAAGGAGATGGGCTGGCGGGTGACCGCGCACAACCACAACCTCAACCGCGACTACGCCAAGGCCGAGTCGCCGGAGATGCAGGCCATGCTCGGCCTGGTGAATGACTGGGATCCGCTGTTCTACGTCGACCTGCACGTGACCGACGGCGCCCAGTTCCGGCACGACATCTCGGTGCAGGTGGAACCGAAGTTCGCCGGCGATCCGGCCCTGCGCGCCATCGGCCGCCGCTTCCAGGACGCGGTGCTGGCCGAGTTGCGCCGCGGCGGCTCGTTGCCGCTGCCGTACTACCCTTCCTTCCGCGAAAACGACAACCCGGCCTCGGGCTTCGCCGACGGCGTCTCGCCGCCGCGCTTCTCGACCGGCTATTTCCAGTTGCGCAACCGCTTCGGCGTGCTGGTGGAAACCCACTCCTGGCGCACCTACCCGGAACGCGTGGACGCCACCGCGCGCGCGGTGCGCGCCATGCTGGCGCAGGTGGCCCGTCACGGCACCGATTGGCGGGCCGCCGCGCAGCAGGCCGACCGCGACGGCATGCGCCTGGCCGGCACCGCCGTGGCGCTGGACTACGCCGCCGGCCCGACGGCGCGCACCATCGACTTCCTCGGCTACGCCTACACCCGCACGCCATCGGAGGTATCCGGCGCGCTGATGACGCGCTACGACGAGCGCACGCCAGCGGTCTGGAAACTGCCGCTGTACGACGATGTGCAGCCGAGCCTTGCGGTGACCGCCCCGGCCGGCGGCTATGTGGTGCCGGCCGCCTACGCCGCGCTACTGGCCGGCAAGTTCGATACGCACGGCATTGCCTATACCGTGTTGGCCACGCCGCAACGCGCGCCGGTGGAACAGTACCGCGCCGAATCGGCCGAGTTCGGCGCGGCCTCCGTGGAGGGCCGCCAGCGCCTGAGCGTACGTGGCCAGTGGCAGCCGGCCGGGGCCGAGATCGGCGCCGGCAGCCTGTTCGTGCCGATTGCGCAGGCCAAGGCCCGGCTGGTGATGGCCTTGCTGGAGCCGCAGGCGCCGGATTCCTATCTGGCTTGGGGCCTGTTCAACAACCACTTCGAGCGCAAGGAATACATGGAGGATTACGTGGCCGAAGCGGTGGCGCGCGAGATGCTGCGCGACCCGGCGCTGAAGGCCGAGTTCGACGCCAAGCTGGCGGCCGATCAATCTTTCGCCGATTCGCCCGGCAAGCGCCTGGAGTTCTTCGCGCGCCGGCATCCGTCCTGGGACGACCGCTACCGCCTGTATCCGGTGCTGCGCAGCGCGCGCGTGCTCAGTCGCTAAGGTCCGGCTTCACCGGCCAGGGCTCGGGCTTGAGCGTGGCGCGGTAGGCGTGCCAGGCCGAATACGCCAGCCAAGGCATGATCAGCACGAAGCCCAGATAGCCGGTCAGGAAGCCGGCGGCGGTGAGCGCCACGATGCACACCGCCCACACCGCCATCGCCGGTTTGTTGCGCAGCACCGCGTGCACGCTCGACAGACAGGCGGTGACCATGTCGGCGTCGCGGTCGACGATCATCGGCAAGGAGAACGCGGCGCTGGCGAAGATCAACGCGGCGAAACCGGTGCCGATCACGCTGCCGACCGCCAAAAACTCCAGCAGCACGGCGCGTTCGCCCTCCTCGACCGGAAAGAACGCGTACAGCATCATGCCCGAGCGCGACCAGACGAACAGGATCACCAGCAGCATCAGCGCGTACACGCCGCCGTGGCCGAGTACGCGCAGCATGTGCGCGGCCGAGCGCCGGAAGCTGACCGGCCGGCCGGATTCCAGGTCCTTGCCGACCGAATGCAGGCCGACCGCCAGCATCGGCGCGATGTAGATAAAGCCCGACAGCAGCGCCGCCAACAACGCGAAGCGGCCCAGCCACCAGGCCAGCAGCGACACGCCCCAGCTGACCGCGAAGATGATGGCGCCGTAGGTCAGGGTCAGCCGCGGCGTGCGCATCACATCGCGCCAACCGGCCGCCAGCCAACCGAAGGCGGCGTTCCAGGGCAGCTCGTTGCTGTCGGCCACGAACGGTAGTTCTTGGCGCTCAACTTCCATCCGGCGCACCCTCGAACAGCAGGCTGCAGCAGGTGACCGCGCCTTCGGCTTTCTGCAATTCGGACACATCGACCGCGGTGACGGCGAAGCCGGCGTCTTCGATGGCCGCGCGCGTGGCCGGGAACGCCGAGGGCATCAGAATCCGGCCGCCGATCCGCAGCACATTGGCCGCATGCGGTTCATCCGGCGCGGTCTCGATCTGCAGGTAATCCTCGAACACGGCGGCGTCCAGCCACGCGGGGTTGAGCAGCACGGTGTCGTCCGACAGCGCAGTGACCGCCGATTTCAGGTGCAGACAGCCGCGCATCGGCACCGCCAGCACGCGATAGGCGTACGGCGCCAGGATCTCGGCCAGCTGGGCGATGGCCTCCGGGCTGCTGCGCCGCGACAGCCCCACATACACCCGCCGGCCGATGCGCAGCACGTCGCCGCCGTCGAGGGTGCCGGGCGCGTCGATGCGCGCCACCTGCGCGCGCACGGCCTGTACCGCCGGCGCGATGGCGTCCACTTCCGCGCGCCGGCTGTCGGCGCCGGGCCGGGTCAGCACCGCCAGTTCGTCGAACAGCACCGCGGTGTCTTCCACGAACACCGAATCCGGCTGTTCCGGCAAGGCCGGCAGTTCGGTGACCGCCACGCCCAAGGCGCGCAACGCGGCCACATAGTCGGCGTGCTGGCGCACGGCCCGGTCCACGTCGATCGGTTCGCGGCCGATGAAGCTCAGCTCGCAGGCCGCGATGGCCGGGCTGACCGCGCGGCAGAGGGCGTGCAGGCTCATGGCGGCAGGATCTTCCAGAACACGCCGCGGCGCAGCTGCACCGGCTGTAGCGGCGTGCGTTTGGCCGCCGGCAGGTTGCCGCGCAGCATCTGCCGGATGTCCTCCATCACCTTCTGCGATTCCATGAAATACGAATGCGCCAGGATGCTTTCGTCCACGCCGGATACGTCGACGGTGTCGATGCCCGGCAGCAGCAGGATGCCGTCGCCGGAATCGCCGGCGCGCGGGCCGCCGTTGACCTGCTTGGAGGCCTTCAGCGCCAGGTCTTCCGAGGAAGAATACAGGGTGACGCGCTGGCCGGCCTGGCGCAGGGCCGGCGCCAGCTGTTCGCGGAACACCTTGGCGTCGATGTCGGGCGCGGCCAGGATGATGCCGCGGAAGCGGCCGCGCAGCTCGGGGCGTTTGGCCACCAGGTTCTTCAGCGCCTGGGTCACGCCGCGGGTGCCCATGCTGTGGCCGATCACGTACAGGTTCCTGGCGCCGGAGCGGTCGGCCATGTCGGCCAGGAAGTGCTCGATCTGCGGCACCGAGGCGGCGATGGCCTTCTCGTCGCTGAAATAGCCCGACAGCGCGGCCTTCGACGGCCAGCTGTAGAACACCGGCGCGCCGTCGAACTTCAGGTCGTAGGCCAGCTGCGCGGTGCGCCGGGCGGCGTCGGCGAAGCTGACGTTGTAGCCGTGCACGAACACGAAGGCGTTGCCGCCCTTGGATTCCCGGACGTCCAGCGCGAGCGCCGAGAAGTACATCTTGACCGGCAGCTGGAACACATCGTCCAGCACCACATGGCGCGCGGGGTCTTCGTCGAATTCGAGCAGGTACCATTTCGGCGATTCCAACTCGCCGGGCACGTGCGATTTCGGGATGCTGACCACCGCCTGGCCGTAGGTGATGGCCTTCGACACCTCGGCGCCGAAGCGCTCGGACGGCGGCAGTTTGGCGAAGTCCGCCACCGGCGTGCGGTTGGTGGCGTAAAACACCTGGACTTTGACGAAGTCGGCTTTCGGTGCCGGCGGCGGTGGAGGTGGTGGCGCCATCGGAGGCGGCGGCGGCGGGGGTGGCGGAGGCGGCGGCACCGTGGCACAGCCGACCATCATCGAAACGAGCACCAACAGACACAGACGCAGTCGCATGCGATCACCTTGGGCGGAAACGGGAACCGGGCGCGTTCCCCCGCGCCCGATGCCCTGATGATAGCACCGCCGCGGCCCGGTTCAAGCCGGGCGCAGGCTCAGTGCGTCAGCGCGTAGTCGATGGCGGCGCACACGGCCGCCACCTGGGCCGCGTTGCATTGCGCCGGGGTAGCGCGCGGGCTGTCCGGGTAGACCTCGGTGGTGGTGGTGAAGCGCGCGTCGGTCATGCCGGCGCACAGGCCCAGGGCTTTGTAGTCGTACAGGATCACGCCGGGGGCGACCACCTTTGATCCGATGATCTCGCCCTTGTCATCGCTCGGGGCGATGTGGGTGACCTTCGCCACCGCGGCGTTGACCGCGGCCTGGAACGCCAGCTGCGGGTTCTTTTCGTCGCCGCACAGGTAGAAGCCGTCCGGGATGGTGCCGGGCACGAACGGCTTGCCGTCGCGCGCGGCCAGCGCCGGGCGGAATTCGGTCTCGTCCGAGTCGGTGGTTTCGTGCAGGTCGATGTGCAGCAGCACCCTGCCCTGCAACGGCGCCACCAGCCGCATCAGCGCGGCCGATTCCTGCGCCGGGCTGTTTGCCACGAACGAGCGGTTCGGGTCGATGGCGTCGGCGTTCCAGCGCTGGATGTGTTCATACGCCCAGGGGCTCACGCACGGCGCCACCAGCAGGTTCACGCGACCGGCATAGGTCTCGGCGCTTTGCTCCAGGAACATCAGCGCGCCGTGCACGCCGCTGGTTTCGTAGCCGTGTACGCCGCCGGTCACCAGCACCACGGGCAAAGCGTCGTTCCAGTTCCGGCTGCGCACCGCGAACAGCGGATGCGCCACGCCTTGGTATTCCACCTGGCCGTATTGTTCCACATCGAAACGCGCACGCAGGGCGTCGATGCGGGTCAGTACATCGTCGGCGTAGCTACGTAGCTTAACGCGCGAGGTCAACCAAGCAGCGAAATCAAAAGAAATTTTTTGGAGATAAGGCATATATTTATATCTAAATTTTATGTTTTACCTATATAGCCATTAATTGCACTTCTAAGCTCTCTTTTTAAAGCAGACTCACCGCTTGAACCAGGCGGGAACGCGTCAGCAGTAAAACCTCCATCTTTGATGTTTACACTTTTAAGAATTGGGATATATTCACGAGCGTGCACAAATGATCCAATTTTTTCTCCAGAAAGAACTTTTTTGTATATTTCAGCAAAAACAGCCATAAACGCTCTAAATCCATTTGTTCGGCGAATAATATTTCCGCGCTCATTAGAGCTCCAAGAATTCGGCCAAACAGTTCGAACTGCATCAAAGTACGCCCACAATATTTTAGCAATTTCGCCCTCTTTTTCTTCAGCAAAAAGCCCCCGAAAAACGTATCGCTCAAGCTCTTCTTGACTTGGATATTTCAGTCGACCGCTAAGGCTCCGCAAAAAGAAATCCCGATCATTTACTGCATTCGGAGTTATATGATGGAGCAGCGCCTCCACAAATGTGGATTGCGTGAGATACTCATCGAACTCTCCACGCCCAGGAGTAGCCACACCAAGGCGCTTTAAAGATTTATAAAAAGGACTACCAGACTCTTTATCTAGAGCAACTGCAATTGCATGTGCCGACTTTTGCGGAGACCTGCTCTTAGCGAGAGAAAAAAGATCATAAACTAAGCTTTTGTTAACTTTTGTTTGCGCCAAGTTAACGGTGGAAAATATCGTAGCCTGTTGAGCTATGTCGGCCTCAACAAAAACAACCACATTCAGCTCAAAAGGAACATCATCAGGCAAATCAAAAGAAAACTGATCGCCATCCGGTTGCGCCAGCCCTCTAAGCCTGTGCTGTCCATCTAAAATTTTCGCAATTCTATCAAAATTTACATTTTGACTAGGATCATCTGAATTCTTGTACTCAAATATAGATAATTCACGCTTTTCCTCATTCCATCTTGCGCACCTGCCCGGTATGGCAACAATGATTGATGTTGGAAATGTAGCGTCAAGAGTTTTTACATACCGCCTAATTTGCTTAACTCTCGACTCAGATATTTTTCTTTGTATTCCGAGATAATCATCGATTTCCCCCGCTTCACTCGAAATTTTTCTTACATCCACCCAGGATATTTTTATTAAATCCCTAGCAGAAAATGAAC
Organism: Arenimonas maotaiensis; assembly: GCF_014638745.1. GTDB lineage: Bacteria > Pseudomonadota > Gammaproteobacteria > Xanthomonadales > Xanthomonadaceae > Arenimonas > Arenimonas maotaiensis. The sequence continues at coordinate 83,266 of NZ_BMFO01000004.1, read as the reverse complement.
ATACAAAAAACTCGCCGATCGGCTGCCTTACCTTCAAAGCCGGAACTGAAATAGAACTCATAAATCACCCCCGTCATTCATAGCAGACAATGAACTAGAAATTTTTGAAATCATTTCATTCTGATCTGAAGAATGACCTGAACTGCCTTCTAAAGATTCATTTTCTTGAGAACTATCACCGTCCTCTGATACCTCATCTATTCCTATTCGGGAATATAAGATATCTACGAACCAAACATATAGTGAAATAACGTAAATAATTGACGAAGACCAATATATAAGATCAACATTCTTTGTCTGCTTTAGGTGGTATACACACAAAATGATTGCAGAAACAACAGGCACCACATATAAATACAAAGAGAACCATGTTCGTTCAGTCCTCATTCTAATTTCGCCATTTGTTAGCGAATTAGAATTAACACGACGATGATCTTCACGAAAATTATCTCTGACTAAAATAAAAGCAGCGCCCAGGATTGCGCCAATTAAAAAATAAATTTGCCCTGCATCAGTATATTTTGAAACTGAATACCATATACCCTGCTTGTCCATCGAAATAAAATCTAATGCGACAATCAAAACAAATGGACTAATAGAAAACAAGACAACGAAAATAAATCTAATGAAAGCCTCTTTTCTCTGAGGAGCATTAGTCATTAAAAAGGCAGGAGCCCCAGGAAGCTTAAATTTTATATCTAACAATCTAAGCCTTAAATTTTCTAATCGCACAATCGCCTCCCCCAACAATTGGCAAAACTTTTTTTGGCGCATAAAACCTCAGTAATTCGTAATAAGCACTTCCGGATAAGTTCCACGGCCTTTTGCCTGGCCAGAAATTATAGAAGCCCGATTAACCTCTCTAATCTTATATCTGGCATACAAATCAATGATGCTCTTATGCTTAGCATTTGATACTGCAAATAGTACACCACGCTTATCTGCTCGATCTAATGAAGATGCAAGCCTCTCCTGATCACTCCAAGTAAAAATTTTTTCGTTATATTTAACAAAGCCATTATTTTCATGCTTAACCGTATAAGGGGGGTCACAGTAAACAAAATCTCCGGACCGAGAAAAACTGATGGCGTTTGAAAAATCTCGGCAGCTTAGCCTTGCTGACTTAAGCAAACTAGAAACAGCCTCGAAATCATCTCCGGCTAGCACGACTGACGTCTTGCTTCCTATAGGAACATTAAATTGGCCTTGAGAATTTACTCTGTACAATCCATTCCAACATGTACGGTTTAGATATAGAAATCTAGCCGCTCTAGCTATTAGACTGCCAGGAGACCTTGAACGTACAGAATAAAAATGCTCGGCAGAATGATTCTGGCCAAGCTTGATCAGCTCCTTCCATACTTCAGAAGGACAATCCCTTATAGCCTCGTATGTTTCAATCAATTCTTTATTCGAATCAGAAAGAAACGCACGCAAAGGCTGTACCGCAAAAAAAACAGACCCTCCACCTAGAAACGGTTCAAAATAGCGATTAAACCTAGATGGCAACCAGTCATCTTGTTCACCTACTAACCATCGCTTTCCTCCGGCCCACTTTAAAAACGGGCCAGCATTTATCTTATTTTCTCTACAGTGAAAATAGGAGTCAGATGAGTGCACACAAAGCCTTGAAATGTTTCTTGTGATTATCAGCAAGGGTTATTCTTACATATTCCGCCGGTATTCCCCACCCACGTCATACAGCGCATGGGAAATTTGACCCAGACTATGCGTTTTCACAGCATCCAGCAAGCCGGCGAAGATGTTGCGGCGTTCGCGGGCAATGGCCTGCAGCGGCTTCAGGCCGTCGGCCGCAAGCGGGTTGCGCAGGCGCTGGAACGCCGCCACCTGGCTAATCTGCTGGCGCTTCTCGTCTTCGGTGGAGCGGATAAGCTCCAGCTTGCCGATGCCGTCGGTGCCGCCGTCCTTCGGCAGGAAGGTGTTCACGCCCACCAGCGGCAGGCTGCCGTCGTGCTTCTTGTGCTCGTAGTACAGCGACTCCTCCTGGATCTTGCCGCGCTGGTACATGGTGTCCATCGCGCCCAGCACGCCGCCGCGCTCGCTTAGCGCGTCGAACTCCTTATAGACGGCCTCCTCCACCAGGTCGGTCAGCTGGTCCACAATGAAGCTGCCCTGCCAGGGGTTCTCGTTGAAGTTCAGGCCCAGTTCCTTGTTGATGATCATCTGGATGGCCACCGCGCGCCGCACCGAATCCTCGGTCGGGGTGGTGATGGCCTCGTCGAAGGCGTTGGTGTGCAGGCTGTTGCAGTTGTCGAACAGCGCGTACAGCGCCTGCAGCGTGGTGCGGATGTCGTTGAACTGGATCTCCTGCGCGTGCAGCGAGCGGCCGGAGGTCTGGATGTGGTACTTCATCATCTGGCTGCGCTCGTTGGCGCCGTAGCGCTCGCGCATGGCGCGCGCCCAGATGCGGCGCGCCACCCGGCCTATCACGGTGTATTCCGGGTCCATGCCGTTGCTGAAGAAGAAGCTCAGGTTCGGCGCGAAGTCGTCGATCTTCATGCCGCGCGCCAGGTAGTACTCCACGATGGTGAAGCCGTTGCTTAGGGTAAACGCCAGCTGCGAGATCGGGTTGGCGCCGGCTTCGGCGATGTGGTAGCCGGAGATCGACACCGAATAGAAGTTGCGGACCTTGTTCTCCACGAAGAACTGCTGGATGTCGCCCATCATGCGCAGCGCGAACTCGGTGCTGAAGATGCAGGTGTTCTGCGCTTGGTCTTCCTTCAGGATGTCGGCCTGCACCGTACCGCGCACGCTGGCCAGGGTTTCGGTGCGGATGCGGGCGTAGGTATCAAAGTCCAGCAGCTGATCGCCGGTCAGGCCCAGCAATGCCAGGCCCAGGCCGTCGTTGCCCTCGGGCAGTTCGCCCAAGTAGCGCGGTTGCTCACCGTTCGGGAACAGCGCGGCGATCTTCTTTTGCGCCGCCGCCCAGCGGCCTTCGTCGGCGCGCAGGTATTTCTCCACCTGCTGGTCCACCGCGGTGTTCATGAACATGGCCAGAATCATCGGAGCGGGCCCGTTGATGGTCATGCTGACGCTGGTGTTCGGCGCGCACAGGTCGAAGCCGGAATACAGCTTCTTCATGTCGTCCAGCGTGGCGATGGACACGCCGGAGTTGCCGATCTTGCCGTAGATGTCCGGGCGCGTGGCCGGGTCTTCGCCATACAGGGTCACCGAGTCGAACGCGGTCGACAGGCGGATGGCCGGCTGGCCGAGCGAGAGGTAATGGAAGCGGCGGTTGGTGCGCTCGGGCGTGCCTTCGCCGGCGAACATGCGGATCGGGTCCTCGCCGCTGCGGCGGTACGGGTACACGCCGCCGGTGTACGGATAATGGCCCGGCAGGTTTTCCTTGGACAGGAACGTGAGCAGTTCGCCCCAGCCGGTGAACTTCGGCGCGGCGATCTTCGGGATGCGCTGGTGCGACAGCGATTCGCGGTAGTTGTCGACCCGGATCAGCTTGTCGCGCACGCGGTATTCGTTGAAGTCGTCGGTCACCGACTTCAGCCGCGCCGGCCACTCGCGCAGCAGGTTCACCGACTCGGCCGACAGCGCCTTGACCGCCTCGTTGTAGCGCTGGCGCAGCAGCCGCATCGAGCCGTCGGCGTCGTCGCCGCCGGCTTGCAGGTCGGCCAACTCATACAGCGCCAGCGCCGGCGGCAGTTTGCCGTCGCCGATGGCCTGCAGGGCCTGCCAGTACGATTGCGCCAGATCGGCCTGCGCCGCCTGGTGCCCGATGGAGCGGTTGACGCCACGGCCCTGCTCGGCGATCTCGGACAGATAGCGCGTGCGGTTGCCGGGAATCAGCACGGTGGCGCGCGGTTCCTTCAGCGCGGTGTCCACCGTCGGCGCGAAATCGCAGCGCGCGGAAGCCGGCGCCAGCTTGGCCTTCAGCAGCCGGCACAGATTGGCGAACATCCAGCTCACGCCGGGGTCGTTGAACTGCGAGGCGATGGTCGGATACACCGGCACCTCCTCGTCGGCCAGCTGGAACGCCACGCGGTTGCGCTTCCACTGCTTGCGCACGTCGCGCAGGGCGTCTTCGGCGCCGCGGCGGTCGAACTTGTTGAGCACCACCAGCTCGGCGAAGTCGAGCATGTCGATCTTCTCCAGCTGGCTGGGCGCGCCGAAATCGGAGGTCATCACGTACACCGGGAAGTCGACCAGGTCGACGATCTCGGAATCGCTCTGGCCGATGCCGGCGGTCTCCACGATCACCAGGTCGGCGTCCTGCGCCTTCAGGCAGGCGATGCAGTCCTTCAGCACGGCGTTGGTGGCCATGTGCTGGCGGCGGGTCGCCATCGAGCGCATGAACACGTTCGGCGAACGCAGGGTGTTCATCCGGATGCGGTCGCCCAGCAATGCGCCGCCGCTGCGGCGGCGGGTCGGATCGACCGAGATCACCGCGATGCGCATCTCCGGGAAATGCTGCAGGAAGCGGTTCAGCAGCTCGTCGGTGACCGAGCTCTTGCCGGCGCCGCCGGTGCCGGTCAGGCCCAGCACCGGGGTGCGCGCGCCGGCCAGCTGCCACTGCCGACGCAGGGCCTGCAGCTCGTGCTCGGCGAAGCGCTCCTGCTCGATGGCGGTCAGCAGCTTACCGAGCGCCACCTCGCCCTCGCCGGCCGAATCCGCGCGCGCGGCGCGGGCCGCGGCGGTGCGCGACACCAGGTCCTCGATCATTGCCACCAGGCCCATCTGCATGCCGTCGTTCGGGTGGTAGATGCGCTCCACGCCGTAGGCCTGCAGCTCGGCAATTTCATCCGGGGTGATGGTGCCGCCACCGCCGCCGAACACGCGGATGTGGGAAGCGCCGGCGTCCTTCAGCCGGTCGATGACGTACTTGAAGTATTCGACGTGGCCGCCCTGGTAGCTCGACAGCGCGATGCCGTCGGCGTCTTCCTGCAGCGCGGCGCGCACCACGTCGTCCACCGAGCGGTTGTGCCCCAGGTGGATGACCTCGGCGCCCTGGGCCTGGATCAGCCGGCGCATGATGTTGATCGCGGCGTCGTGGCCGTCGAACAGCGAGGCGGCGGTGACGAAGCGCAGCGGCGCGTTCTCGGGCAGCGGTTGACCGGACGGCATGGAGGGAACGGACGACATGAGGCACCTGCGATACGGTTGGGACAGCGGATGACAATTGTACCGTGCGCCCGCATAATTGCGCGAAAGCACACCGTATGCCATCCATGTCCATCACCGATTCCAGCCACGCCCTGCACGCCGCGCACGCCCTGCTGCGCGATAACCGCATCGCCGAAGGGCTGCAGGCGCTGACGGTATTAGCAAATCAAAACAACGCGCAGGCCGCTTTCGATCTGGGCAATGCTTTGTTAATGTTCGCCACCGATGCCGCCCAAATCGGGCAAGGCCTGCAGCGCCTGCGCCAAGCCGAAGCGGCCGGATACGCACCGGCCGCGTACCGCATGGCCTACACGTCGCTGGTCGAGGTCACCGAAACGTTCGACTGGCGCGTGCTGGCCGAACGGTTGGCGTTCTGTTGCCGGCAGCAACATCCGAACGCGCTGTGCGACGCCGCCGTGTTCTTCGCGCGCTTCGGCACGCCGGCGCAGCAGCGCGCCAGCACCGGATTACTGGAGTTGGCGGCATTGCGCGGCAGCACCGTGGCCATGGCCCTGCTCGGCGAGCGCCTGGCCATCGGTACGTTGTGCGACACCGATCCGGCGCGGGCCAACAGCATCCGCCGGATCGCCGCGCAACTCGGCATGCCGGTGCCGCCGCCGGATCCGCAGGCCGGTTTCGCGCCGCCCGAACCGGCCACCCCGCCACCGGCCTTCGATGACTGGGATTTCAGCGCCTTGCCGGCCGCGGTCGCGGCCGAGCCCGGCGTCTGCCTCGACGGACCGACGCAGCTGTATCTGCACACCGGCTTCCTGTCGGACGAGGAGTGCCTGTACATCAAATGCCTGGGCGGGCCGGACGTGGCGCCGTCGGTATCGGTCGACGAGAACGGCCGCCAGCAACTGAACCAAATCCGCACCAGCCACGACTTCGCGTTCCTGCCGGAGTTCGAGCAGGTGTACCTCAATCTGCTGCAGCGGCGCATGGCCGCGGCCGCCGGCCTGCCTTTGCGCCAGGCCGAACCCTTGATTCTTCTACGCTACACGCCCGGCCAGGAATACCGGCCGCACCGCGACGTGCTGCCGCCCTCGCACGTCATCCCGGTCGAAGCCGGCGGCGCCGGCCAGCGCCTGCGCACCGTCATCGCCTACCTCAACACGCCCGAAGCCGGCGGCGAAACCGCGTTTCCGCTGTTGGAGCGCACCATCGCCGCCGAACAGGGCCGGATCGCGCGTTTCGACAGCCTGGACGCCGATGGCGGCACATGCCGCACCAGCCTGCATGCGGGCATGCCGGTAAAACAAGGAGTTAAGTGGATTTGCACGCTCTGGTTCCGCCAACGCACGCACCGCATGCTGTGAGCGCCGGGCCGGCCGCTAGAGCAATTGCTTTATAATACGGCGCGCCCTGAGGCGTTACACATCATTACCGCAAGCCGGAGTCCGACATGATTTTCGAAAGCATCAGCAAGACCGAACACGAAGAAGTGGTGTTCTGCCATAACAAAGACGCCGGCCTGAAGGCCATCATCGCCATCCACAACACCGTGCTGGGTCCGGCCCTGGGCGGCACCCGCATGTGGCCCTATGCCACCGAACAGGAAGCGCTGAACGACGTGCTGCGCCTGAGCCGCGGCATGACCTACAAGGCGGCGGTGTCCGGCCTGAACCTGGGCGGCGGCAAGGCCGTGATCTGGGGCGACCCGAACAAGGACAAGTCGGAAGCGCTGTTCCGCGCCTTCGGCCGCTTCGTCAACTCGCTGAACGGCCGCTACATCACCGCCGAGGACGTCGGCATCGACGTCAACGACATGGAATACGTGCTGCGCGAGACCGAATACGTGACCGGCGTGCATCAGGTGCACGGCGGCTCGGGCGATCCCTCGCCGTTCACCGCCTACGGCACCCTGCAGGGCCTGATGGCCGCGCTGAGCGTCAAGTTCGGCAACGAGGACGTCGGCAAGTATTCCTACGCGGTGCAGGGCGTCGGCCACGTCGGCATGGAGTTCGTCAAGCTGCTGCACGAACGCGGCGCCAAGATCTTCGTCACCGACATCAACAAGGACGCGGTGCAGCGCGCCGTCGACGAATGCGGCGCCGAAGCCGTGGGCCTGGACGAGATCTACGACGTACCGGCCGACATCTACTCGCCGACCGCGCTCGGCGGCACCCTGAACGAGAACACCATCGACCGCATCAAGGCCAAGGTCATCTGCGGCGCGGCCAACAACCAGCTGGCCAACGAGGCCATCGGCGACGAACTGCACCGCCGCGGCGTGCTGTACGCGCCGGATTACGCGGTCAACGCCGGCGGCCTGATGAACGTGTCGCTGGAGATCGACGGCTACAACCGCGAGCGCGCGATGCGCATGCTGCGCACCATCTACTTCAACCTGGGCCGCATCTTCGAGATCAGCGCCCGCGACGGCATCCCGACCTACCGCGCCGCCGACCGCATGGCCGAGGAGCGCATCACCGCCATCGGCAAGCTGCGTCTGCCGCACCTGGGCCAGAACGCGCCGCGCTTCCAAGGCCGCCGCGCCGGTTGATGCCGGCCGGAGCGAACGCATGGCCTTGACCGAGCTGTCCGAGGAACTGGACGCGTTGCGCGAGGCGGTGCGCCGCTTCGCCGAGACCGAGATCGCGCCGCAGGCGGCGCGCATCGACCGCGACAACCGCTTCCCGCGCGAACTGTGGCCGAAGATGGGCGAACTCGGCCTGCTCGGCATCACCGTGCCGGCCGAATACGGCGGCGCGGAGATGGGCTACCTGGCGCATCTGGTGGCGATGGAGGAGATCTCGCGCGCGTCCGGCTCGGTCGGCCTGAGCTACGGCGCGCACTCCAACCTGTGCGTGCAGAACCTGTACCTCAACGGCAATCCGGCGCAACGCGCGAAATACCTGCCGAAGCTGTGCAGCGGCGAATGGCTGGGCGCGCTGGCGATGAGCGAACCCGGCGCCGGCTCCGACGTGGTCGGCTCGATGGCCTGCCGCGCCGAACTGCGCGACGGCGTGTGGATCGCCAACGGCAGCAAGATGTGGATCACCAACGGGCCTGAGGCCGACGTGCTGATCGTGTACATGCGCACCGCCGGCAAAGAGGCCGGCAGCCGTTGCATGACCGCCTTCATCGTCGAGAAAGGCATGCCCGGCTTTGCCACCGCCCAGAAGCTGGACAAGCTCGGCATGCGCGGCTCGGACACCTGCGAGCTGGTGTTCGAAGACTGCGCGATACCGGCCGAAAACGTGCTGGGCGAGGTCAACCAGGGCGTCAAGGTGCTGATGAGCGGCCTGGACACCGAACGCCTGGTGCTGTCCGGCGGGCCGCTCGGCCTGATGCAGGCCGCGCTCGACCTGACCCTGCCGTACGTGCGCGAACGCCGCCAGTTCGACGCCGCCATCGGCAGCTTCGGCATCATGCAGGCCAAGCTGGCCGACATGTACACCGCGCTGCAGTCGTCGCGCGCCTTCGCCTACGCGGTCGGCCGCGACTTCGACGCCGGCCGGCGCTCGCGCGTCGACGCCGCCAGCTGCCTGCTGCACGCCAGCGACGCGGCGGTGCAGGTCGCGCTGGAGTGCATCCAGTCGCTGGGCGGCAACGGCTACATCAACGAATACGACGCCGGCCGCCTGCTGCGCGACGCCAAGCTGTACGCCATCGGCGCCGGCACCAACGAGATCCGCCGCATGCTGATCGGACGCGAACTGTTCGACGGCCACCATTAACCGAAAAAGGAAAACACCCATGTCTCCGATCGTCATCCTCGGCGCCAAGCGCACCGCCCTCGGCGCCCTGCTCGGCCAATTCACCGGCGTGCCGGCCACCCAGCTCGGCGCCACCGCCATCCAGGCCGCGCTCGGCCAGGCCGGCGTCGCCGGCGACGGCGTCGACGAGGTGATCATGGGCTGCGTGCTGCCGGCCGGCCTCGGCCAGGCCCCGGCGCGCCAGGCCGCGCTCGCCGCCGGCGTGGCGCAGAAAGCCGGCGCCACCACCCTCAACAAGGTCTGCGGCTCGGGCATGAAGGCGGTGATGTTCGGCCACGACCTGATCCGCGCCGGTTCGGCCGAGGTGGTCGTCGCCGGCGGCATGGAATCGATGACCAATGCGCCGCACCTGCTGATGAACTCGCGCACCGGCATCCGCTACGGCAGCGCCGAGATGCTCGACCACATGGCCTGGGACGGCCTGACCAACCCGTACGACAAGCAGTCGATGGGCGTGTTCGGCGAACTGTGCGTGGCCAAGTACGGCTTCAGCCGCGAACAGCAGGACGCGTTCGCCGCCGAATCGGTGCGCCGCGCGCTGGCCGCGCAGCAATCGGGCGCGTTCGCCGCCGAAATCGCGCCGGTGACCGTGGCCGGCCGCAAGGGCGAGGTGCAGATCGCGGCCGACGAACAGCCCGGCAAATGCAGCATCGAGAAGATCCCGACCCTGCGTCCGGCGTTCAAGAAGGACGGCACCATCACCGCCGCCAGCTCGTCCAGCATCAACGACGGCGCCGCCGCGCTGGTGCTGAGCTCGGAAGCGCACGCCGCCGCCAACGGTCTGAAACCGATCGCGCGCATCGTGGCGCAGGCTTCGTTCGCGCAGGCGCCGGAATGGTTCACCACCGCGCCGGTCGGCGCCATCCAGTCGGTGTTGGCCAAGGCCGGCTGGTCGGTCCCCGACGTCGACCTGTTCGAGATCAACGAGGCCTTCGCCACCGTGGCCATGGCCCCGATCGAAGATCTGGGCATCCCGCACGCCAAGGTCAACGTCAACGGCGGCGCTTGCGCATTGGGCCATCCGATCGGCGCGTCCGGCGCCCGCATTCTGGTCACCCTGATCCATGCCCTGCAGGCCCGCGGTCTGCGCAAAGGCGTCGCAAGCCTTTGTATTGGCGGGGGCGAAGCCACCGCCATGGCCATCGAGTTGGTCTGATCCGAGGCCGGGTTAAGCCCGGCCTCACAATTTTTTTACTTTTTACTCACAAATACTTGACTATTTGAAAAATACTGGCATGATTAATTCTACGTGCGTGATAACGCACGTTTTTTTAATCAAATTCAATATTGAAACCTTGAGGAATTATCCATGTCCCTGAACAAGACCATCATCGCTCTGGCTTTCGCTCTGGCCCTGACCGCCTGCTCGAAGCAAGAAGAAGCCGCCGCCGAAGCCCCGGCCGCTGAAGCCACCACCGAAGAAGCTGCCCCGGCCGCTGACGCCGCCGCCGAAGCCGCCCCGGCTGCTGACGCCGCCGCCGACGCCGCTGCTCCGGCCGCTGACGCCGCTGCTCCGGCCGCCGACGCTGCCGCTCCGGCCGCTGAAGCCGCTCCGGCTGAAGAAACCAAGTAATTCTTCGGAATCGCTTGTAAAGAAAACCGCCGGCAACGGCGGTTTTTTTTTGGCTACACTAAACGTCTTTTCCGAAACGTCGAACGCCATGCCCATCCTGTCCAGCCAGATCGATTCCCGCTCCGACGAATTCGCCGACAACCGCGCGGCCATGCTGGCCCAGGTCGATGCCCTGCGCGCGAAGCTGGCGGCGGTGCAGGCCGGCGGCGGCGAGGCGGCCTGCACCAAGCACAGCGCGCGCGGCAAACTCCTGCCGCGCGAACGCGTCGACGCCCTGCTCGACCCGGGCAGTCCGTTCCTGGAACTGTCGGCCCTGGCCGCCGACGGCCAATACGACGACCAAGCGCCGGCCGCGGGCCTGATCACCGGCATCGGCCGGGTCAAGGGCGTCGAGGTCATGGTGGTGGCCAACGACGCCACCGTGAAAGGCGGCACCTATTTCCCGATGACGGTGAAGAAGCACCTGCGCGCGCAGGAAATCGCGCTCGAGAACCATCTGCCCTGCATCTACCTGGTCGACTCCGGCGGCGCGTTCCTGCCGCTACAGGACGAAGTATTCCCGGACAAGGAACATTTCGGCCGCATCTTCTACAATCAAGCGCGGCTGAGCGCGCTGAACATCCCGCAGATCGCGGTGGTGATGGGTTCCTGCACCGCCGGCGGCGCCTACGTGCCGGCGATGTGCGACGAAAGCGTGATCGTGCGCAACCAAGGCACCATCTTCCTCGGCGGTCCACCGTTGGTGAAGGCCGCCACCGGCGAGGTGGTCGACGCCGAAACGCTGGGCGGCGCCGAGGTGCATACCGGCGTGTCCGGCGTGGCCGACCATCTGGCCGAGAACGACGAGCACGCGTTGGCCATCGCCCGCGACATCGTGGCCGGCCTGAACCGCCGCAAGCAGGTGCCGCTGGCGCTGCAACCGCCGCGCGAACCGGCCTACCCGACCGAGGAGCTGTACGGCATCGTGCCCAAGGACGCGCGCCGTCCGTTCGACGTGCGCGAGATCATCGCGCGCCTTGTGGACGGCTCGGAGTTCCAGGAATTCAAGGCGCGTTACGGCAAGACCCTGGTCACCGGCTTCGCGCACATCCACGGCTTCCCGGTCGGCATCGTGGCCAACAACGGCATCCTGTTCCCCGAGAGCGCGCTGAAGGGCGCGCACTTCATCGAACTGTGCAACCAGCGCGGCATCCCGCTGGTGTTCCTGCAGAACATCACCGGCTTCATGGTCGGCCGCAAGTACGAACAAGCCGGCATCGCCAAGGACGGCGCCAAGATGGTGACCGCGGTGGCCTGCGCGCACGTGCCGAAGTTCACCGTGCTGATCGGCGGCAGCTTCGGCGCCGGCAACTACGCCATGTGCGGCCGCGCCTACGGCGCCCGCTTCCTGTGGTCCTGGCCGAACGCGCGGATTTCGGTGATGGGCGGCGAACAGGCCGCGGCGGTGCTGGCCACGGTCAAGCGCGACGGCATCGAAGCCAAGGGCGGCAGCTGGTCGGCCGACGAGGAAGAGGCGTTCAAGGCCCCGGTGCGCGAGCAATACGAACGCCAGGGGCATCCGTTCTACGCCAGCAGCCGGCTGTGGGACGACGGCGTCATCGACCCTGCCGACACCCGCCGCGTGCTGGCCTTGGCGATTTCGGCGTCGATGAACGCGCCGATCGAACCGGGCCGCTACGGCGTGTTCCGGATGTGATCGGCGGATGAGCGCCGCTTCCGCGCCCTTGCATCTTGGCACGCTGCAACTGACGTATCAGGTGCTGGCCTTGCTGCTCACGGCCTTCAGCGTGGGCGGCGCATTGCTGGCCAAAGGCCGCTACGGGCTCTGGTTCTGGGTCGGTAGCTTCGCAACGTTGGCGCTGTTCCAGATTTCCGGCGCAGCCGTCCTGCCGGCCTGGGACAAAAACGCCGGCTATCTGATCGGTCATCTCGGCGGCATGCTGTCGTCGCTGTGCGTGCTGCTCGGCATCCGCGCCTACCTGGGGCTCACGCTACGCTGGAAGCAGGGCCTGGCGTTCGTGCTGGGCGCGGGCGCGGTGTGCGCGGCGCTGATGGCGGCCGGGCTGTCGCCGCGGATGTCGCTGGCTCTCAGCCTGCTGGTCTCGGCCGTCCTACGCTGGCAGGCGTTCACGCACTTGCTGGCCGCTTTCCGGCGCCATGGCGGCACGCCGATGGGCTTCGCCACCGCCATCATCCTGCTGTCGGTCGTCTCTCATCTGGTGCGCACCGGCGCGCTGCTTTCGCCGCTGGGCGCCGGATACGAAAACGGCTTCCAGAGCAACGCCTTCGGCATGCTCGGACTGATCGTGGTACTGGTGATGCACGGCTTCGTCATCCTGCTGTTGGTGACGCACGCGCTGCAGCGCGAGGTGCTGTCGCTGGCCGAGCACGATTCGCTGACCGGGTTGCTCAACCGCCGCGGCATGGACGCCCGCTTCGAACGCCTGCGCCGGCGCGCGGCGATGCAGGGCGGGCAGTCGATGAGCCTGGCCTTGATCGACGTCGACCATTTCAAGGCGGTCAACGACCGGCTCGGACACGGCGCCGGCGACGACGTGCTGAAGGGCCTGGGCGCCCTGCTCGACACCCTGATCCGGCCGACCGATCTGGCGGTGCGTCTGGGCGGCGAGGAATTCGTGCTGCTGTGGAACGGCATCCAGCCGGGCGTCGAAGGCGCCATGGCCGAGAAGATCCGGCAGGCCGTGGCCCGGCATCCGTTCGAGACCCGCGAAGGTCCGGTCGCGGTCACCGTCAGCATCGGCGTGACCGGCATGCCGGCGCACGACGGCGATCTGGAAAGCGTGCTCAAGCGCGCCGACCGCGCCCTGTACCGGGCCAAGCAGGACGGCCGCGACCGCGTCGCGGTCGACCCCGGCTGATCAGGTCAGGCGCAGCGGTTGCAGGCGTTACAGTGGCTGGCGCAACCGGAAGGTATCGCCAGCGCGGGACGCAATGCGCGGCCGAGACGCTTCAGCGTCGGCAGCCGGCGGCATTCGAAGAAATAACTGAGCTTGGCCTGCACGCGCCAGCTCGGGCCGGGCGCGTACTTGCGCAGCAACCGCCAGAGGCACCACAGCACCAGCGCGTAAACCAGCAGCTGTTGCCAGAGCGGATTCATGCCAATAACGCCGACGCGGTCTGGTAAACCAGCAGCGAGAAGCCGTAGGCCAGCGCGAACAGATAGGCCACCGCGAAGCCGGTGACCTTCCAGGAGCCGGTCTCGCGCTTGATGGTGGCGATGGTGGAGATGCACTGCGGCGCGAACACGTACCAGGTCAGCACCGACAGCGCGGTGGCCAGGCTCCAGTCGGCCGCGAGCAGCGCGCCCAATTGGCCAATGCCGGCCTCGTCGTCGGACAACGCGTACACCGTGGCCAGGCCGGACACCGCCACCTCGCGCGCGGCCATGCCGGGAATCAGCGCCAGCACGATCTGCCAGTTGAAGCCGATCGGCGCGAACACCGGCGCCAGCAGATGGCCCAGGCGGCCGGCGAAGCTGTAATCGATGGCCGGACCGGTGAAGCCCTCCGGCGGCGCCGGGAAGGTCGACAGGAACCACAGCAGCACGGTCAGGGTCAGGATGATGCCGCCGACCCGGCGCAGGAAGATGCGGGCGCGGTCCCACAGGCCGATGGCCAGGTCGCGCGGATTCGGCAGACGGTAGGACGGCAGCTCCAACAGCAGCGCGTGGTCGGATTTCTGCCGGTTCAGCAGTTTCAGCACCCAAGCCACCGCGAACACCGCCAGGATGCCGGACAGGTACAACGCGAACAGCACCAGACCCTGCAGATTGAACCAGCCGAGCACCTTCTGCTCGGGAATGAAGGCGCCGATCAGCAGCGCGTACACCGGCAGGCGCGCAGAACAGGTGGTCAGCGGCGCCACCAGGATGGTCGCGAGCCGGTCACGCGGGTCCTGGATCGAGCGCGTGGCCATGATGCCCGGCACCGCGCAGGCGTAGCTCGACAGCAGCGGGATGAACGAGCGGCCGGTCAGCCCGCAGGCGAACATCAGGCGATCGAGCAGGAACGCGGCGCGCGGCAGATAGCCGGTTTCCTCCAATGCCAGGATGAAGGCGAACAGGATCAGGATCTGCGGCAGGAACTCCAGTACCGTGCCGAGACCGGCGAAGATGCCGTCCTGCAACAGGCTGCGCAGGATGCCGTCCGGCAACAGCGCGCTGGTCTGCGCCGAAAGCCAGGCGACCGCGGCCGAGATGCCGTCCTGGAACGGAGCCGCCCAGGCGTATACCGCCTGGAACATCAGGAACAAGATCACCGCCAGCGACAGCAGGCCGAACAGCGGATGCAGCAGCACGCGGTCCAGGCGCTCGTCGAGCTCGGCGGTGGCGCGCGGCATGCTGACCGCGGCGGCCAGCGCCCGGCGCACGCTCTGGTGGTGGTCGCCGTCACCGACGTCGATCGGCGGCAACGGCAATCCGCCGTCGGCCAAGGCGCGCTTCAGGGCCTCGGCGCCGTCGGCGGCCACCGCCACGGTCGGCACCACCGGCACGCCCAGCGCCTGCTCCAGCTTGGCCAGGTCGATGTCGATGCCGCGTTTGGCGGCGGCGTCCATCATGTTCAAGGCGACCAGCATCGGCTTGCCGAGCGCGCGCAGCTCGAACGCGAAACGCAGGTGCAGACGCAGGTTGGTGGCATCGACCACGCACACCAACAGGTCCGGATGCACACCGTAATCGTGCGTACCCAGGCAGATGTCGCGGGTGATGGCTTCGTCCGGGCTGCTGGCGTTCAGGCTGTACGCGCCCGGCAGGTCCAGCACCTTGACGACGCGGCCGTCGTGCACGAACTCGCCTTCCTTGCGCTCGACGGTGACGCCGGCGTAGTTGGCGACCTTCTGCCGGCTGCCGGTCAAGCGGTTGAACAGCGCGGTCTTGCCCGAATTCGGGTTGCCGACCAGGGCGATGCTGAGCGGTCTCATGCGGCGGGCTCCACGGCCACGCGCGCGGCCTCGCTGCGGCGCAAGGCGAAACGGGTGAAGCCGACCTGCACCAGCAACGGATCGCCGCCCCAAGGCGCCAAGGCGACGCAGGTCACCACTTCGCCGGGCACGAAGCCCAGATCGAGCAGGCGATGCGCGATGGCGTCATCCGCCGATGCCTTGCTGACGCCGACGACGCGCGCTTGGCGACCTTTGCCGAGTTGGGTCAAGTCCATCCGAAACGGTCCAAATGGGAACAATTCTCATTATAGTACCAACCCGGTAGAAAAAGGGGTTGATTTACCTCAAGCGGGCGTGAAAAAACCGGCACACGGGCAATCCGTTATCATTCCTCTTTTGCCCGGCTACGCCCATGTCCGACTCCGTCCTGCTCAGCCGCCACGGCGGCATCGCCACCCTGACCCTGAACCGGCCCGGAACGCACAATGCCTTCGACGCCGGCCTGATCGCCGATCTGGACCGGGCCTTGGCCGAATTGGAGGCCGATCCGGCGCGTGCGCTGGTGTTGACCGGCGCCGGCAGCACCTTTTCGGCCGGCGCCGACCTGAACTGGATGCGCGCCATGGCGCAGGCCGACGAGCAGGAGAACTTCGCCGACGCCATGGCCTTGGCGCGTTGCCTGCGACGGCTGAACGAGCTGCCGATACCGACCCTGGCGCGCGTCAACGGCTCGGCCTACGGCGGCGGCGTCGGCCTGTTGAGCTGCTGCGACATCGCCGTCGCCGCCGATTCGGCCAAATTCACCTTGAGCGAGGTGAAGCTCGGCTTGGTGCCGGCGGTGATCTCGCCCTACGTGATCGCCGCCATCGGCGCGCGCCAGGCGCGCCGCTATTTCCTGACCGCGGAAATCATCGAGGCGCCGCGCGCGCGCGAAATCGGTCTGGTGCACGAATGCGTGCCGGTCGCGCAACTGGACGAAACCGTCGAGCGCATCCTGCATTGGCTCGGCAAGGCCGGGCCGCAGGCCGTGCGTGAGGCCAAGCAGCTGATCGCCGGCCATGCGCCGGCGCAGACCGAACTGCAGCGGGAAAACCAGGACCGCGACAACGCCGCGCTGATCGCCCGCCTGCGGGTCGGCGCCGAAGGCCAGGAAGGACTCGGCGCGTTCCTGGACAAACGCGCGCCGCACTGGGTGTCCGGCCGATGAAACGCATCGTCAACCTCGACAGCCTGCAACCCGGCTTGATCGGCGCGCGCCTGCCGGGCGCGCCGGCATTGTATGACGGCGCCGCCGTGGCGCCGATCGCGCCGTTGGTCGGCGCGCGCCGCCTGGGCTACAACCTGACCGTGGTACCACCGGGCAAGGCCGCGTTCCCGTTCCATAGCCACTACGGCAACGAAGAGATGTTCTTCATCCTGGAAGGCCGCGGCGAGCTGCGTTACGGCGACGAGCGCCATCCGCTGCGTGCGGGCGACGTTGTGGCCTGCCCCCCCGGCGGGCCGGACAGCGCGCATCAGATCCGCAACACCTCGGTGGATGCCGAACTGCGCTATCTGGCGGTGAGCACCACGCAGAGCCCGGACATGTTCCATTACCCCGACTCGGGCAAGACCGGCGCCAGCCACTATCCCGAATCCGGCGACGCCGGCGTCGTACGCCTACGCAACCGCATCGACCACAACCTCGACTACTGGGACGGCGAATGAGCCTGTTCGACAAAATCCTGATCGCCAACCGCGGCGAAATCGCCTGCCGCGTCATCCGCACCTGCCGCACGCTCGGCATCCGCACCGTGGCGGTGTATTCCGACGCCGATGCCGGCGCCCTGCACGTGGCGATGGCCGACGAGGCGGTGCGCCTCGGCCCGGCCGAAGCCGCGCGCAGCTACCTCGACCAGGACGCGGTGCTGGCCGCGGCCGCGCAGACCGGGGCGAACGCCATCCATCCGGGCTACGGCTTCCTGTCGGAGAACGCCGAGTTCGCCGAACGGGTGGAAGCCGCCGGCATCGTGTTCATCGGCCCGAAGGCGGCCAGCATGCGCGCCATGGGCTCGAAAGCCGGCGCCAAGGCGCTGATGCAGGCGCATGGCGTGCCGGTGGTTCCGGGCTACAACGGCGAGGCGCAGGACGCGGCGCACCTGAAGGCGCAGGCCGACGCCGTCGGCTACCCGCTGATGATCAAGGCCGCGCACGGCGGCGGCGGCAAAGGCATGCGCATCGTGCGTGCGCCCGAGGACTTCGCCGCGGCGCTGGAATCCTGCCGGCGCGAGGCGCTCGGCGCGTTCGGCAAAGACCGCGTGCTGCTGGAACGCTACGTCGAAAACCCGCGTCACATCGAATTCCAGATCTTCGCCGACGGCCACGGCAATACCGTGCACATCGGCGAACGCGAATGCTCGGCCCAGCGCCGGTTCCAGAAGGTGCTCGAGGAATCGCCCTCGCCCTTCCTGAACCCGGAACGGCGCGCGCGCATGGCCGCAGCCGCAGTGCAGGCCGCCAAGGCCGTCGACTACCGCAACGCCGGCACGGTCGAATTCATCGTCGCGCCCGACGGCGAGTTCTTCTTCATGGAAATCAACTCGCGGCTGCAGGTCGAGCATCCGGTCACCGAGATGGTCACCGGCCTGGACCTGGTGCGCTGGCAGATCGAAGTCGCGGCAGGCCTGGCCCTGCCGCTGGCGCAGGACCAGATCCAACACCGCGGCCATGCCATCGAAGTACGCCTGTACGCCGAGGACCCGCAACGCAACTTCATGCCCGGCAGCGGCCGCATCCGCGGCTTCCACCTGCCGTCGGCGACGGGCGTGCGCATCGACACCGGATTCCGCCAAGGCGACGCCATCAGCGTGCATTACGACCCGATGCTGGCCAAGCTGATCGTACATGCCGACGACCGGCCGTTGGCCCTGCAGGCGATGCAGGACGCGTTGGCGCATTGCCATATCGCCGGCCTGCCGAGCAACATCGCCTTTCTGGAACGGCTGATCGCGCATCCCTCGGTGCAACGCGCCGAAATCGACACCGGCTACCTGGACCGGCATCTGGACCAGGTGCTGGCCGAAGACGGCGCCCTGCCCGACAGCCACCGGCTGGCGGCGGCGTTCTTCAGCCTGAAGCGCGCCGAAGCCGCGCACGCCGCAGAGGGCACCGACCCCTGGCAGGCACGCGATTTCTGGCGCCCGCACGGCCACGGCCGTTTCCGCGTCCGCCTGCGGCACGCCGAACGTTACGAGACGCACCGTTGCCATCTCGCCGGCGGCGAATTGCAGGTCGAGGCCGACGGTCGCCTGTTGCGCGCCAACATGCTGTCCGGCGATGAACGCCGGCTGACACTGGCCATCGACGGCCGACACGCCGAGCTGCATGCCTTCCATGACGGTGAGGCGATGGTGGTGCACGACGGCCGCCGACGCACGCACTGGTGGCGGCAGCAGCCGGGCGCGGATGCTACCGAAGACGCCGGCTCCGACGGCTTCACCCGCGCGCCGATGCCGGGCAAACTGGTGCTGCTGAAAGTCGTGCCCGGACAAGCGGTGGCCAAGGGCCAGGAAGTGGCCGTGATGGAAGCGATGAAGATGGAACTGAGCATCAAGGCCTTGGCGGACGGTACGGTGCAGGCCGTGCTGGCCGAGCCGGGCCGGATCCTGGACGCCGACGCGCCGATCCTGCAATGGGAGCCGAGCGATGGCTGAACACGTCCGTGTCGTCGAAGTCTCGCCGCGCGACGGCCTGCAGAACGAGGCCGCGTTCGTCGCCACCGCCGACAAACTGGAATTGATCCGGCGCCTGGCGGCCAGCGGCCTGCGCAGCATCGAGGCCACCGCCTTCGTCAGCCCGAAATGGGTGCCGCAGATGGCGGACGCCGCCGAGCTGTTCCCGCAGCTGCCGCGCGACGACGGCCGCCGGTATCCGGTGCTGGTGCCGAACCTGCAGGGCTACGAGCGCGCCGTGGCCTGCGGCGTGCGCGAGGTCGCGGTGTTCACCGCCGCCTCGGAGGCGTTCACCCGCAAGAACATCAACGCCGGCATCGAGGAAAGCCTGCAACGCTTCGAACCGGTGCTGGAACGCGCCCGCGCCGACGGCGTGGCGGTGCGCGGCTACGTCTCGACCGTGCTGGGCTGCCCGTATCAGGGCGCGGTGCCGGTGTCTGACGTGGTGCGCGTGGCGGCGCGTCTGCACGCCATGGGCTGCTACGAGATCTCGCTCGGCGATACCATCGGCGTCGGCACCGCCGGCGCGGCGCGCGCCATGCTGCAGGCGGTGGCCGGCGACATCCCGATGGCCGCCTTGGCGGTGCATTTCCACGACACCTACGGCCAAGCGCTGGCCAACGTATTCGCCTGCCTGGAGGCCGGCGTACGCACGGTCGACGCCTCGGTGTCCGGCACCGGCGGCTGCCCGTACGCCAAAGGCGCCAGCGGCAATCTGGCGACCGAGGACCTGGTGTACGCCCTGCACGGCCTGGGCTTTGACACCGGCATCGACTTGGCTACACTGGTCGAAACCGGCAGTTGGCTGAGCGCCAAGCTCGGCCGCGACTCCCTCAGCAAAGCCAACCGGGCCCTGCACGCATGAAAGAACAGAACTGGAAAATCCGCCCGATCACGCCGCATGACGACATGCGCATGGCCTACATCATCCGTACCGTGATGCCCGAATTCGGCGCCGGCGGCGACGGCTTCGCCATCAACGACCCGGAAGTGGACTGGATGAGCAGGGCCTATAACGCCCCGCGCTGCGCGTATTTCGTGGTCGAACTGGAAGGCCAGGTGCTGGGCGGCGGCGGCGTGGCGCCGCTGGAAGGCGCCAGCAACCCGCGCATCTGCGAACTGCGCAAGATGTACTTCCTGCCCGCCTTGCGCGGTCAGGGCGCCGGCATGGCGCTGATCGAGACCTGCCTGGCCAAGGCCCGCGAACTGGGCTTCGAGCTGTGCTATCTGGAAACCCTGACCGGCATGGACAGCGCCATCGCGCTGTACCAGAAGGCCGGCTTCCGCTCGATCGACAAGCCGATGGGCGACACCGGCCACGGCGGCTGCGACCGTTACTTCGTCAAAAGCCTCTGACCGGCACAGCGAATGGCCGGCGCCGGATTTTGCTAAAATACGCCTTTTCGATCAAAGGCTTTGCCATGAATCTTGCGGAAGTCCGTGCCGTCGTCACCGGCGGCGTCTCCGGCCTCGGTTTCGCCGTCGCCCAACATCTCGTGCAACACGGCGGCAAGGTCGCCCTGTTCGACCTCAATGACGCCAAAGGCGAGGAAGCCGTCAGCCTGCTCGGCGCCGGCCAGGCCGCGTTCTTCAAAACCGACGTGTCCGACGAAGCCGACGTCGCCGCCAATCTGGCCAAGGCCAAGGACTTCCTCGGCGGCCTGAACGCCGCGGTCAACTGCGCCGGCATCCTCGGCGCCGGCCGCGTGCTCGGCCGCGAAGCCAGCATGCCGCTGGCGCAGTTCGCCACCACGGTGAAGGTCAACCTGATCGGCAGCTTCAACGTGGCCAAAGCCGCCAGCGAACTGATGCAGCACAACGCGCCGGGCGAAGACGGCGAGCGCGGCGTGATCGTCAACACGGCCTCGGTCGCGGCGTTCGACGGCCAGATCGGCCAAGCCGCGTACTCGGCCTCGAAAGGCGGCGTGGTCGGCATGACCCTGCCGATGGCGCGCGAGCTGGCGCGTTTCGGCATCCGCGTGATGACCGTGGCGCCCGGCATCTTCTGGACCCCAATGGTGGACTCGATGCCGCAGGCGGTGCAGGAGTCGCTGTCGGCATCGATTCCGTTCCCGTCGCGTCTGGGCCGGCCGGAGGAATTCGCCGCCACCGTCGCCTTCATCCTGCAGAACCGCTACCTCAACGGCGAAACCATCCGCTTGGACGGCTCGGTGCGCCTGGCCGCCAAATAATCCCCTCATTCACGAGAACCTCCCATGAAAGCTGCTGACGTCAAGAAAGGCAACGTGGTCGAACACAACAACACCGTATACCAGGTGCGCGACATCGAGCGCTCCTCGCCGCAGGGCCGCGGCGGCAACGTCACCTTCCGGTTCACGCTGTACTCGGTGCCGGCCGGCAACAAGTTCGACCTGAGCCTGCGCGCCGACGACGAACTGAAGGAAATCGAACTGGTCCGGCGCGAGGCCAGCTTCTCGTACATGGACGGCGACGCCTTCGTGTTCCTCGACGCCGAGGACTTCACGCCCTACCAGCTCGACGCCAACGTGGTCGGCGACATGGCCGGCTACATCACCGAGGGACTGGAAGGCGTGTACGTGCAATTGATCGACGACGCGCCGGTGGCCATCCAGCTGCCGCCGAGCGTGGTGCTGGAAGTGGTCGACACCCCGCCCGAGCTCAAGGGCGGCACCGCCACCAAGCGCCCGAAGCCGGCCAAGCTCAGCACCGGCTTGGAGATCCAGGTGCCGGAATACATCAGCAACGGCGAGAAGATCTACGTCTCCACCGTCACCGGCGAGTTCAACGGCCGGGTCTGATCCGACGCCTCAGGCGATTCGCCCGCGAAGGCGTGCTCCGGCACGCCTTTGTTTTTTGCTCAGGCCGCTGGCGACCGATGTGCCAACCAGCGCCGCGCCATGCGCCGCAGGGATTCGTCCAGGTCCGGCCGCTCGGCCAGTTCGGCGATGTCGAACCAGGCCAGCGCCAGGGATTCCGCGTTTTGGCTGAAGTCCTCGCCGTCGGCGGCACGCACCACGAAGCGCAGGTCGTAATGCCAGTGCGCCGGTTCCGTGCCACGCGCCGGAATCTGATGCCGGTCCAGATCGAAGATGCCGCCCTCGCACACCAGTCCAGCCAAACCGGTCTCCTCCCCGGCCTCGCGCAGGGCTACCGCCGCCAGATCGGCGTCGCCGTCGGCATGCCCGCCCGGCTGCAGCCAGCGGTCCAACTTGCGGTGGTGCATCAATAGCGCACGCCGGCCGTCGGCCGAGACCAGCCAGGCCGAGCCGGTCAGGTGGCCATGGGCCAGGCTACGCTCGCAGCACGCGGGATGGGCTATGACGAATGCCGCGAAATCGGCACGCAGGGCGTTCTGGCCGGGGTCTTCCGGCCGGTACTGCGCCAAGGATTCCAGCAACTTGCGTTGAATCGCGTCCAGCATGGCGGTTTGCCCTCCGTTTTTCGGCCAAGGGGCTTTACCGCCGCGCCCAACTGCCTTATGGTAATCGGGTTCAACGGCATTGTGCCGGAACGACGTATTTTTCCTAAATAAAACAATTCAGAGGGCAGAATTAATGGCCAACAATCCCAACCCGGGACTCCTTTCGCGCATGCTGATGCGGAAAAGCGTGGAGCAGGTCCAACGGGAAAGCGAAACCAGCACCTTGAAGCGGACGCTCGGTCCCTGGAACCTCGTGTTCCTGGGCGTGGGCTGCATCATCGGCGCCGGCATCTTCGTCCGTACCGGCAACGCCGCCGCGCTGCATGCCGGTCCGGCCGTGCTGCTGTCCTTCCTGGTGGCCGGCATCGTCTGCGCCCTGGCCGGCCTGTGCTACGCCGAACTGTCCTCGACCCTGCCGGTTTCCGGCTCGGCCTACACCTACAGCTACACCACGGTCGGCGAATTCGCGGCCTGGATCATGGGCGGGCTGCTGCTGCTCGAATATGGGCTGACGGTCTGGTGATTCCGCCGGAGCTGACCGGTCCCTACGGCCACGCGCTGATGCGTGACGGCGCGGCGGTGCTCGGCGCCGACGGCAATCCGGTCACCACCCTGTTCAACCTGCCGGCCTTCCTGATCTGCCTGCTGCTCGGCGGCCTGCTGATCATCGGCGTCTCGGAAAGCGCCAAGGTCAACAACATCATTGTCGCCATCAAGGCCTCGGTCATCATCGCCTTCATCATCATCGTGGGCTGGTACGTGATCCAGCACCTCGACACCCTGAAGGCCAACTGGGATCCTTTCATCCCGGAACCGACCGGCAAGGAAGGCGAATACGGCTGGGGCGGCATCTTCCGCGCCGCGTCGATCGTGTTCTTCGCCTACATCGGCTTCGAGGCGGTGTCCACCGCCGGCCAGGAGGCCAAGAACCCGAAACGCGACATGCCGTTCGGCATCATCGGTTCGCTGCTGATCTGCACCGTGCTGTACATCCTGGTGTCGATCGTGATGACCCTGATGGTCAACTACAAGCTGCTGAACGTGCCGGATCCGGTCGCGGTCGCGGTCGACGCGCTCGGCCCGGCCTGGGGCTGGTTCGCCAAGATCATCAAGATCGGCGCCATCATCGGCCTGACTTCCGTCATCCTGGTGCTGATGTACGGCCAGACCCGCATCTTCTACACCATGGCCCGCGACGGCCTGCTGCCGCGGGTGTTCTCGACCGTGCATCCGAAGTTCCAGACCCCGTGGGTCAACACCATCCTGGTGGCCGTGCTGACCGCCGTGTCGGCCGCGTTCTTCGACATCAACACGCTCGGCGACATGACCTCGGTCGGCACCCTGGCCGCGTTCGGCATCGTCTGCCTGTCGGTGATCTGGCTGCGCACCACCCACCCGGAAATCCCGCGCGGCTTCAAGGTCCCGCTGTATCCGGTGCTGCCGGCGCTGGGCATCATCGCCTGCTTCGCGCTGATCTTCACCGTGGAGAACCGCGTACTGGTGTTCTTCGGCTGGTACGTGCTGGCCGCGGTGGTGCTGTACTTCCTTTACGGCCTGCGCAACTCGCAGCTGCAGAAAGGCCTGCAACAGCACGACTGATGCCGACTGCTGCAGTGAAACGGAAACGGCGCCCTCGGGCGCCGTTTTTCATTCCTGCGGATCGTCTTCGCCGGCAGGCTCCGGCCCGGAATCCAGCCCGAGCATACGCAGGGCATCCTGCTCGCCGAGTCCTTCCACGCCTTTGAGCTTGCGCTCGATCGCGCGGCTTCGCGTGCCGGCGCCGTCGATGATATTGGATGCCTCGTCCAATTTCTTCCGGGTCTTGGCAAGCACGTCGCCGAACTTGCCGAATTCGGTCTTCACCGCACCCAGGACCCGCCATACCTCGCTCGAGCGTTTCTCGATCGCCAGCGTGCGGAAGCCCATCTTCAGTGAATTGAGCGTCGCCGCCAGCGTGGTCGGGCCGGTCACCATGACCCGGTATTCGCGCTGGAGGGACTCGACCAGACCCGGCCGCCGCAATGCTTCCGCGAACAGGCCCTCGGTCGGCAGGAACAGGATGGCGAAATCGGTGGTGTGCGGCGGCGAAACGTATTTTTGCGCGATGCTTTTGGCCTCGTCCTTCAGCCGCCTCTCCAACGCGGCACCGGCCGCCGCCGCGGCTTCGGCATCCGCTCTTTCCTGGGCGTCCAGCAGGCGCTCATAGTCCTCACGCGGGAATTTGGCGTCGACCGGAATCCAGACCGGGGTTTCGTCGTCTTTCCGGCCGGGCAGGCGGATGGCGAACTCGACGCGGTCATTCGAGCCCGGACGGGTGGCGATATTGGCGCCGTACTGGTCCGGCGTGAGCATTTCCTCCAGGATCGCGGCCAACTGCACTTCGCCGAAGATGCCGCGGGTCTTGACGTTGCCAAGTACGCGTTTAAGATCGCCGACGCCGACCGCAAGCGATTGCATCTCGCCGAGTCCGCGGTGGACCTGCTCAAGCCGCTCGGAAACCTGCTTGAAGGAAGCGTCCAGCCGCGTCTGCAGGGTGCTTTGCAACTTTTCATCGACCGTCTGCCGCATCTGGTCGAGTTTCGACGCATTCTCGGTCTGCAACTCCTTGAGGCGCCCTTCCAGCGTCAGGCGCACTTCACCCAAGCGGTTGTTGGTCGTCAACTGCACGCTTTCAAGCTGGGCGGCCAGCTGCGCGCGGATGCCGTCCAAGGCGGTGGTGTTCTCCTGCCGGCTTCCGCGGATCTCCTCGCGCATGCCGCGTTCGAGGCGGTCGATGTCCTCGCGTAAACGGTTCATGGCGGGCTCGAAGGCCCCCGAAACGGACGCGGCCGGATCTGCTTGGCGCAATGCGCGTACATTCCAGATCAGGGCAAGGACCAATCCGGCCAATATGGCAACGGACACGATGACGACGAATTGAATGGACATAAAAAATAAGCCAAGCTCGAAGGGAACTTGGCTTATCTTACGGCATGGCGGTCTCGTAACCCGAGACCGCCGCGATTGCGGGATGGATCAGGCTTTCTTGACCCAAGCCGAGCACCAGCCGGCCGGCGCCACGGCGAAGCCCGGGAAGATGCTGCAGCCCTTGGTGGCGGGTACGTACAACTTGCAGTTGGCGCAGTTGCTGCCCGGCTTGGCGCCCACGGCTTTCTTGGCGTCGGCCACGTATTTCAGCGCCACGGCCTGCGGATTGGTGGCCGGCAGCGGCTTCAGGGCCTGGGCCGACACGGTGGCGCTCATCATGGCGCCGACGAACGGCAGGGCGGCGGCGGAAACCAGGCCGCGGATCAGGAACTGGCGACGGCTGTTTTGTTCGGCTTTCATGGCAAACTCTCCTGTATTCATGAGAAAATGGAACTCGGGTGAATCATACGCTTTCCGCGTGTATCGTGGCTTAATCCAAATCAAGAAAGCGTGTGTTTTTTCTCCTGACTTTTCAATCAATTGAGAATGAATCTTATTACGATGACAGACCGTAAAGCACAATTGGTCGACGAGCTGATCCGGCACACCGGCGAGTTGGCGCGTGCCGGTCTGACGCCGGCCACCAGCAGCAATTTCTCCGCGCGTCTGGACGACAGCCGTTGTGTCATCACCGTCAGCGGCCGCGACAAGGGCCGGCTGACGCCGGATGATTTCATGGACGTCGACATGGACGGCAAACCGGTGGAACCGGGGCGCGTGTCGTCGGCCGAAACCCTGCTGCACACCCAGATCTACCGATTGCGGCCGGAGGCAAGCGCGGTGCTGCACACGCACTCGCTGGCGCAGACCCTGCTGTCGATGCGGCACGAGCGCGCCGGCTACATCGAACTCGCCGGCTACGAGCTGCTGAAAGCCCTGCACGGCATCAAGACCCACGATGCCCGCGTGCGCGTGCCGGTGGTGCCGAACTCCCAAGACATGCCGGCGCTGTGCGCCGCCATCGAACCGGCATTCGCCGACGAGCCGTTCTGGGGCTATCTGATCGCCGGCCACGGCCTGTACGCCTGGGGCCGCGATCTGGCCGAAGCGCGCCGCCATCTGGACGCCTTCGAATTCCTGCTGACCGCCGAAATGACCAAACTGGGGTTCCGCGCATGAGCCGTTTACGCACCTTTTCCGAAACCGATCCGTCCACCGTGCTGTTCGAAAGCGGTGACGGCATCGAAATCGCCGCCCGCCTCGGCGCGCTCGGCATCAGCTTCGAACGCTGGCCGGTGCGCGACATCGCCCCGGACGCCACGCCGGAGCGGATCATGGAACTGTATCGGCCGGAGATCGACCGGCTGGTGGCCGAGAACGGCTTCCGCTCGGTCGACGTGGTCAGCATCAATCCGGATCATCCGGACCGCGAGGCGATGCGCGCCAAGTTCCTCGAGGAACACAGCCACAAAGAAGACGAAGTGCGCTTCTTCGTGCGCGGCAGCGGCCTGTTCACCCTGCACATCGGGCATCAGGTGCATGAGGTGCTGTGCGAAGCGCAGGACCTGATCCGCGTGCCGGACGGCACCAAGCACTGGTTCGACATGGGACCGGAACCGCTGTTCACCGCCATCCGCTTCTTCACCGAGCCGGACGGCTGGGTCGGTTACTTCACCGGCTCCGGCATCGCCGCCCGCTTCCCGCGCTACGAGCCGGCGGCATGAGCGGCATCGGCGCCGTCGTCACCGACATCGAGGGCACCACCAGCTCGATCGCGTTCGTACGCGAGGTGCTGTTCCCGTACGCCCGCCGCGCCCTGCCCGGCTTCCTGCAAGAACACCACGACCGCCCGGACGTGGCGCAGTGGCTGCGGCGCGTGGCGGAGGAAACGCAGCAATCGGCCGACGACCTGGACGGCATCACCGAAACCCTGCTGGCCTGGACCGACGCCGACCGCAAGCACACCGCGCTGAAGGCCTTGCAGGGCATGATCTGGGTCGACGGCTACGAGAAGGCGACCTATGCCGCACCGGTGTATGGCGACGCCGCCGAGGCCCTGCGCGCCTGGCACGCGCGCGGCATTCCGCTGTATGTGTACAGCTCTGGCTCGGTGCCGGCGCAGAAGCTGTTCTTCGGCTTCACCGAACACGGCGACCTGCGTCCGCTGTTCAGCGGCTACTTCGACACCGAAACCGGCGGCAAGCGCGACGCCGCCAGCTACCGCGCCATCGCCACGGCGATCGGCAAGCCGGCCGCGGAACTGCTGTTCCTGTCGGACATCGTGGAAGAGCTGGACGCCGCGCGCGAAGCCGGCTGGCGCACGGTGCTGGTCGACCGCCGCAGCGATTATCCCGAAGCGCGCACCCGCGAGGCCGCCAACGGCCACCCACGGGTGGAACGCTTCGACCAGATCGCCGGGCTTTAAGGGCCGGCGTCCTGCAGGCGGTAAACGGCAGTCTCCAGCACCTCGCCCAACCACGGGTCACGGGCCCGGACGTCGATTTGGTGCTCGCCGACCGGTAAATCGGTCGGTAACGGCAGGCGCCAGAGATGGCTGGACGGCGTGGCTTCCGGCAGGCGGTCATCGCCGCGCAACGCGTTCGCGTCATCATCGGCCAGATTCTCGGCCAGCACGCGCGGATCGGGTTGCAGCACACGCGTCATCGGCCGCCATGCGCCGCCATCGACGCGGGCTTCGACCACGGTATCCGGCCGGGCCATGAACACGTTGGCGTACAGACCGAAACCGGGATAGGCGCCGCGGCGCAGCACCTTCGGTGCATGCAGTGCCATCGCGGCCTGCGGCGCTTGCCGGGCGTTGAACCACTGCAGGCGGTAATCGCGGGCGGCGACGGTCAGCCGCGCATAGCCGTTCGGCGTGCCGTCGCTCATGGTGCTGTCCGGAATGCCGGCGGCGTCTTTCACGCCGGACCAGAACGCACCGCAGGCGGCGCCGGCGTTGTATTCGTGCAGGCGGCCTGCCCCGTACCAGTCGCTGTCGGGTCCGTGGCGCAGATGCGTCTGCGTGTGCGAATGCGCGGTCAGCAGCAGCACGTCGCGGAACGGCTCCAGCAGCCGGAACAGGCGCTGGCGGTCGGCGCGGCGGAAGGTGTCGCGGTCGCTGCGGGTCTGGAACAGCGGGATGTGCGCGGCGATCACCAGCAGCTTGTTTTTGTCGGCGCCGGCCAAGTAGCGGGCCAGGAAATGGAACTGGCTTTCGCGCAGGCCGCCGATGTAATCCGGCGTTGCGCCCGGACGGTAGATGACGTCGTCGAGCACGATGAAATTGGCCTCGCGCTCTTCCCAGGCGAAGGTGTCCGGGCCGAACTGAGCGCGGAAGCTTTCCAGCGAGCGCGCGTCGTCCGGCGCGTCGAAATCGAGATCGTGGTTGCCCGGGGCATACAGCCACGGCACGCCCAGGGATTTATCGACGGCCTTGACCGCCGGCAGCAGCATCAGGTCGTCGTGCACGATGTCGCCCAAGCTGATGCCCAGACGCGCGTTGGCGTTGCCGATCAGCGGTTCGACGATATCGCGGCGGTAATAGTCGACGTCCTGCGCCGATTTCGGCTGCGGGTCGCCGAACACCAGCACCGACAGCGGCGAGGTCGCGGCCGCCTCGGGCAGTAAGGCGAAGTCGCGGCAGGCGCTGTCCGAGCGGCGCACGCCGCCGTACTTCAGGTCGCCGGCTTGGTTGGCGAAGCGGTCCGGCAGGCCGTCGGCACGGCGCGGCAGATCGAATCCAGGCGGTTTGATCACGAACAGGGTTCGGCCGGGGCGCGCCTTCAGCCGATAACGGCCGGCGCCGTCGGTACGCACGATATGCTGGCCGTCGGACACCGCGATATTGCGCAGGCCGCGTTCGCCGGCATCGAACACGCCGTCGCCGTCGGCATCGAGAAACACATGGCTGCGGCAGTCGCGGGCCGAAGCCGCCAGCGCCAAGGACGACAGCAGCACGGCCAGCGCGATGCGCGCCGAGCGGTTCATGCGGCGGCGCGCGCGGCCATCAACAGCTCGCCGTGCTTGATCAGCTCGACCATGCGCTGGACCTCGCCATCCATCGCGCGGTCGGCCGGCATGAAGGCGATGTGCCTGCGCAAGGCCCCGAGCGCGGCGCGCACGGCCTCGCCGGCGCTGAACTCGCCGGCCTCGGCCAATTCGGCCCGCAACGCCGCGACCTCCTGCAGGAACACCGGATAGTCGGGATGCTCCGGTGTGGGCGCGCCGTTGATCTTGCCGGCCAGTGCTTCAACCCCATGCCGCGCCGCCAGACTGCGCGCGGCGTTGATCATATCGCGGCGGAAATCCAGGGCCTGCGCGGCGGTATAGATCTCCAGCGCGATGACCTTGGCCAGGTCGTGCGTCATGTCGAGCACGTGCCGCGCCTCGTTGGCGCCCATCGACACGTGATCCTCGGCGTTGGCGCTGGTCGGCACCGAATACACCGAGGCCGGATGCGCGCGCGTGGCGAGGTCGTTGACGATGGCGGCGGCGGTGTACTGCACGATCATGAAGCCGCTTTCGGTGCCGTCTTCGTTGCCGATCAGGAACGCCGGCAAGCCGTCGTTGGTGGCCGGATCGACCAGCTTGTTCAGGCGGCGCTCCGAGATCGAGGCCAGCACCGGGATGGCGGCCTTGACGTAGCTCATCACCAGCGCCAGCGGCATGCCGTGGAAATGGCCGGCCGAGACGATGCGGTCCTCGATGTTGCGCGCGCCCGGCAGGTCCGGGAAGATCAGCGGGTTGTCGGTGACCGCGTTCAGCTCGATCTCCAGCACGCGCTTGGCCTGCGCGATGGCGTCGCGCACCGCGCCGTGCACCTGCGGGATGCACCGCAGCGAATAGCTGTCCTGCGGCTGGTGCTTCTTGCCACCGCGGAATGGCATGAAACGGGTATAGAACTTCTCGCGGCCGTGGCGCTGGCCCGGCGGCACCCAATCCCAAGCGATGTCGAAATTCAGCGCGTCCAGCTCGGCATCCGGCCAGCAACCCGGCAACCAGCTCTTGAACTTCGGCACCAGGTGGTAGGCGATATCGGTCAGCGTCGAGCCGCGCAACAGCGTCTGCAGGTGCGCGGCGACGTGCACCTGCCCCGGATGCGGGCGCAGCGCGTGCACATGCTCGTCGAAGGCACGCAGACGGCCGGCGAAGGCGTCGAGAGTCATCGCCGCGGCCAAATCGGCGGTATCGCACAACTCTTCCAACCGGGCCACGGCCAACACGCCGGTGGCCAGCATCTGCGCAGTGCCGTTGTTCAGCGCCAGACCTTCCTTATGCGACAACGCGATCGGCGCCAGACCGGCCTGCGACAAGGCCTCGGCGCCCGGCAGACGCCGGCCTTGGTAGAACGCCTCGCCGCCGCCGAGCAGCACGATGGCCAGATGCGACAGCGGCGCCAGATCGCCGCTGGCGCCGACCGAACCGAGCATCGGCACCACCGGCACGACGCCGGCGTTGAGCATGGCGGCCAGGGCCTGCAGGGTCTCGACCCGGATGCCGGAGTGGCCGCGCATCAATGTGTTGATGCGGATCGCCATCATCGCGCGCACCACCTCCGGCGCGAACGGCTCGCCGACGCAGACCGCATGGGTGATGATCAGGTTGCGCTGCAGCTCTTCCAGCAAGGATCCGCCGCCGCGCCGGCTGTCGCGGATGTGGTGGGCGCCCAGCAGCTTGTCGGCGTTCGAGCCGAAGCCGGTGGACACGCCGTACAGCGGCTCCTGCTGCTTGACCTGTTCGGCCAGGAACTCGGCGGTGTCCGCCACGTTCGGCAGCTGCGCCGGATCCAGCACCACGCTGGCGCCGTAGGCGACGGCGACCAGCTGGTCGTGGTTCAGGGAATTGCCGTCGAGCGTGATCGACTTCATCACAACCCCCAGTCGCGCGCTTGGCTCAGGCACGGCAGCAGATCGCCGCGGGCGATCTCGACCTGCTTGCCGGTCGCCAGGTTCTTCAGGCTGACCACGCCCTTGGCCTGCTCGCTCTCGCCGTACAGCACCATGTAGCTGAAGCCGACCTTGTCGGCGTACTGGAACTGCTTGGCCAGCTTCTTGGCCTCCAGCTGCACTTCGCAGTCTATGCCGGCGCCGCGCAGTTCGCGCGCGATGGCCAAGGCCTCTGGCAGGTCCTCGTCGCGCATCAGACCGACCAGCACCATGTGGCTCTGCGCGTCCGGGGTAATCAGGCCCGCCTCGCGCAATTGCCAGAACAGCCGGCTGGCGCCGATCGAAATGCCGACGCCGGGCAGCTTGGACTTGCTGTAATGGCTGGCCAGGTTCTCGTAACGGCCGCCGGAACAGATCGAGCCGATCTGCGGGTAGTCGTCGAGCGTGGTCTCGTACACCGTGCCGGTGTAGTAATCCAGGCCGCGCGCGATCGAGAAGTTCAGCGCGTAGCGGTTTTCCGGCACGCCTAGGGCTTTGATCAAAGTCAGCACCTCGGCCAGCTCATCGACGCCCTCGGCGGTCTGCGGGTGCTCGGCCTTGAGCTCGGCCAGGATCGCCATGGCCGAATCGTGCGTGCTGGAGCGGCGCAGCACGAAGCCGAGGATCTTCTCGACGGCGGCGTGCGGCAGGTTGAAGCCCTCGCCTTTCAGGGTCTGCGCCACCGCTTCGGCACCGCGTTTGTCGATCTTGTCGATTTCGCGCAGCACCAGCGCCTGATGCTCGCCGTCGCTGATGCCCATGGCCTCGAAGAAACCGCGCAGGATCTTGCGGTTGTTGAGCGAGATGGTGAACGGACCGATGGCCAGTTCGGAGAACACGGCGTGGATGACCGCCGGGATCTCGGCGTCGTAGCGCACCGGCAGCGAATCCTTGCCGATGACGTCGATGTCGCACTGGTAGAACTCGCGGAAGCGCCCTTTCTGCGCGCGCTCGCCGCGGTACACGCGCTGGATCTGGTAGCGGCGGAACGGAAACGCCAGCTGGTGCTCGTGCTCGGCCACATAACGGGCCAAGGGCACGGTCAGGTCAAAGCGCAGCGCCAGTTCGGGCGCGCCGCCCTGCTCCAGCGCGCCGGTCGACTGCACGAAATAGACCTGGCGCTCGGTCTCGCCGCCGGTCTTGGTCAGCAGCACCTCGGTAAGTTCGAATACCGGGGTTTCGATCGGCTGGAAGCCGAAACGGCGGTAATTGCGGCCGATGACCTCGAGCATGTGGTTGAAGGCGCGTTGTTCGCCGGGCAACAGTTCCAAGGTGCCGGCCGGGGTACGGGGCTTGATCACGGGTGTCTCCAGAGTTCCAAGCCGCCATTCTAACGGTTTGGCGCGGAGGCGGGCGTTTTGGCGACCGCCGAAAACCGGCTCGCATGGCGGTTGCGGAGGCTTCCCCGGAATTTTTCGCGCGAAACCCTTTTCCTCCGGCACCGAAATGCAGTAAAATATCCGGACATCGGGGTGTAGCTCAGTCTGGTAGAGCGCTACGTTCGGGACGTAGAGGTCGCAGGTTCGAATCCTGTCTCCCCGACCAATTCAACATCGTCAGGACCGCATATGGCCGTCAGCCGGGTTCCGGAGCAGAAAGCCATTCTGCTGAACGACAGCAAGGACCTTCGCGAGTATCTGAAGTTCGTGCGAGCCGGCCAGTTCATCTGGAACGCGTTCGAGCACCGCATCTCCCGCCATGAGTGGCTCAAGCTCAACGACGACTTCACCGAGTCCGAATTCCAGACCTCGGTCACCTTCGGCATCCCCATCGTCCGCCTGTCCCGGTTCAAGCCGGACGGCAACGCCGTATCGCTGATCGACGCCAAGGCCGCGCGACGCTTCCGTGCGGTGCCGGTGATGCTCGACGGCGACGATTGCGTGATCGCCATGGAACACCCGGACGACAAGGCCGCGCTGGAGTCGCTCGGCTTCCTGTGCAAGCCGAAAGTGGTGCCGCTACTGGCCAGCGCGGCCGAAATCCGCGACGCCATCGCCGAATGCTACGACCGCGTCGAGGACTCCGAACTGCTGGCCCAGCTCGGCATCGACCCCAACAGGACCGAAGCCGACACCACCGAGGAAGAGGAACGGCGCTACTCCAACGAGCGGCCGATCGTGCGCGAGGTGGCCGCCCTGCTGGCCGATGCCGCGGCCCGGCGCGCGTCCGACATCCACTTCCGGCCCGGGCCGGAAGGCACCGACATCCTGTTCCGCATCGACGGCGAACTGATGCCGGTGCGGCGCCTGGTGTCCAGCCTACATCGGGCCGTCACCGCGCGGGTCAAGGTGCTCGGCCGCATGAACCTGGCCGAGCACCGCAAGCCGCAGGACGGCCGCTCCAACTTCACCCTCGACGACGGTCGCGTAATCGACCTGCGCATCTCGGTGCTGCCCTCGATTTACGGCGAAAGCGTGGTGATTCGCCTGCTCGACACCATGGAAAGCCTGTGGAGCATCGACCAGATCGGCTTGGAACCGGCCGACCGGCAACGGCTGGAAGACGTGATGGAACGCAGCCACGGCATCTTCCTGACCACCGGCCCGACCGGCTGTGGTAAGTCGACCACGCTGTACGCGATGCTGATGGAGATGCGCAAGCAGCGCGTCAACATCCTCACCATCGAGGATCCGGTCGAATTCCACATCGCCGACATCCAGCAGATGCAGGTCAACCGGCCGGCCGGCTTCACTTTCGCCTCGGCGCTGCGCAACTTCCTGCGCCACGATCCCGACATCATCATGGTCGGCGAGATCCGCGACCGCGAGACCGCCTCGATCGCGGTGGAAAGCGCGCTGACCGGGCATCTGGTGCTCAGCACGTTGCACACCAACACCGCCGCCACCACCGTCACCCGCCTGCTCGACCTCGGGGTCGAACCCTACCTGCTGCGCGCCTCGCTGTTGGCGGTGATGGCGCAGCGTCTGGTGCGGCTGACCTGTGAGCGCTGCAAGGAACCGGAAACGGTGCCGGCGCATGTGCGCGCTTATTTCGATCTGGCCGAGGGCGAGGTGTTCCACAAGGGCCGCGGCTGCACGCACTGCGACGGCCTCGGCATCAAGTTCCGCAAGGCGGTGTACGAGCTGCTGGTGGTGTCGCCGAAAGTGCAGGAACTGATCGTGGCCGGCGCCGAAGCCGAGAAGATCCAGCAGGTGGCGGTGGCCGAAGGCATGCGCCCGCTGACCCAAGCCGCGCTGGCCATGGCCCGGCGCGGCGAGATTTCGCTGATGGAGGCCTGGCGCGTGCGCGCCGAGTGATCAACCGGCGGTGAAGACCGCCAGCCGCGCCGCCAACACGTCCAACCCCAAATTGACGCCGGAACCGGCCGAGGTCCGCGCCTGCAGGCTGTCATCGGCCGAGCGACCCTGCCACAGCGCAGGATCGGCCGCTTTCACGTAAGCCTCGCGGAACGGCAGGCCGTCGCGCGCGAACTCGATGGCCAGGTCGGTGGCGTGCATCGACGGCTCGATGGCCGCGTCCAAGGCCTCCGGATGCCATTCCAGCTTGGCCAGCAGTTCCGGCACCAAGGCCAAGGCCGCCAAGCCATGTCCGAAACCGCGCAGCACCGGCGCCTTGGTGAACTGCAGATCGCGGTGGTAGCCGGACGGCAACGACAGTACCTGCTCCAGCTCATTGCGCGCGCCGGACACCACGGCATAGGAAGCGCGCAGCAATTCGACCAGATCCGGATTGCGCTTGTTCGGCATCAGCGAACTGCCGGTCTGGTAGGCCGGCGGCAAGCGCACGAAGCCGAACTCGCTGCTGGTGAACAGCGACAGGTCCCACGCCAACCGGCGCAGGTCGCCCATCGCCGACAACAAGGCCTCCAGCGCCGCCAGCTCGAACTTGCCGCGCGACAGCTGGGCATAGGTGGCGACCTGCTGGGTGCGCGCGAAGCCGAGCGCCTGCGTGCTGTGCGCGCGGTCGAGCGGCAGGTTGACGCCGAAGCCGGACGCCGAGCCGAGCGGATTGGCGTCGATCCAAGTCAGCGTCTGGCGGGCGCGTTCGGCATCATCGAGGAAGGCCTCGGCCCAAGCGCCCCACCACATGCCGAGCGAGGACACCATGGCGCGCTGCAGGTGGGTATAGCCCGGCATCGGCACCAGCGCTTCGGCGCGGGCGCGTTGCAGGGCGCCGGCGGCGATGCCGGCGCACAGCGACGCGAGCTCGTGCAGCTGGGCCTTCAGCCACAGGCGCGAGGCGACCAGCACCTGGTCGTTGCGGCTGCGGCCGGTGTGGATCTTGCGGCCGGTATCGCCCAAGCGCTCGGTCAGGAACTGCTCGATGGCGCTGTGGCCGTCCTCGAAGCGCTCATCGAGCGTGAAGCCGCCGGCGGCGTACAGCGCGGCCAAGGCATCCAGCTCGCGCAGCAAATCGGCGCATTCGGCTTCGCTCAGGATGCCGATGCGCTGCAGGCCCTCGGCATGCGCCTTGCTGGCCGCGATGTCGTACACGAACAGGGCGCGGTCGGACTGGATGTCCTCGCCGGCCAGGAAGCGCTGGATGGCGGCGTCGATTTCGAAGCCGGGCTTGGCCCAGATGACGTTGTCGTTCATAGGATTCCCGTGGTTTCCGGCAGGCCGAGGCCGAGATTGATGTTCTGCAGCGCCTGGCTGGCCGCGCCCTTGAGCAGGTTGTCGAGCACTGAGATCACCACCAGACGGCGGCCGTCAGCGGCTAGCGTGAAGCCACCGACCAATGCCTTCGGCGTACCGGCCACGGCACTGGTCCACGGCACGGCATCGC
This sequence comes from Arenimonas maotaiensis, assembly GCF_014638745.1. Taxonomy (GTDB): domain Bacteria; phylum Pseudomonadota; class Gammaproteobacteria; order Xanthomonadales; family Xanthomonadaceae; genus Arenimonas; species Arenimonas maotaiensis. The sequence goes on along the minus strand of NZ_BMFO01000004.1, from coordinate 47,240 downwards.
TGACCTCGAGCAACGGCTCGTTGCCGTAGCATCCGGCATAGCGCGCGCGGATTTCGTCCAGATCGAACGCGCGCGCCAGCGGCAGGTTGGCGGTGATCGACAGGCCACGGAAATGCGGCGCCACATGCGGCATGAACTGGATGTCGCAAGCCATCCGCGCGGCGACTTCGCGCTCGTGGATATGGCCGACCAGGCCATACGGCATCAGGTTGTCCTTCAGCTTGACCGGATCGTTCTTGTCCGAGGGCGTGGTGCCGGCGCCGGAATAACCGGACACGCCGAAGCACTGCACCGCGCCGGCCAGCGCATCGCGCATCGGCGCGACGGCCAGCTGCATGGCGGTGGCGTAGCAGCCCGGATTGCTGATGCGGCGCTGCAGCGCGTACGCACTGCGGGTCAGTTCCGGCAGACCGTAATACCAACCGGCGTCGAAGCGGTAATCGGCCGACAGGTCGAGCAGCAGGGTGTCCGGGCGGATGCGGTCGAAAGCCTCGATCCACGGCGCCGCCAAGCCGTTCGGCAAGGCCAATACCGCCACATCGAGCGCCTCGCGCGCCACGTCCAGCGGACCGAGATTGCGGTAATGCAGGCCGGCCGGCGCCGCCGGCTCGAAGCGTTGCACTTCCAGTCCGTCGCGCTCGCGCGAACCGACGTAAGCCAGTTCCAGCGCCGGATGCGCGGCCAGCAGACGGATCAGTTCGCTGCCGACGTAGCCGCGGGCGCCGATCAAACCGATGCGGAGGCGTTTCGGCGGCGCGTTCATGCGCCCTCCGCTTCGTGGAAGCTGGCCGGCTTGTCCAGGCAGTAGGCCACCGCCCGTTCGATTTCGGCGAAACCCTCCAGCCCGTACCAGAACACCGTCCAATGCCCGCACTTCAGGCAGCCGTCGGCGGCCTGCAGGTAGAAGGCATTGATCGGATTATCGTGCCGCGAACGCCAGAACAGCTTGGGCGTCTCCTGCCGCATCACCGACCAGGCGGCGGCGCCCAGGCCCTCGCCCTGCGCGTCATCGGCGACCGCGAACTTGTCGAGATAACGGCCGCCGGGCGCGTCCAGCAACACCAGCGCGGCGCGGTAATCGGCACTGTAATAGACCTTGGCCGGGCTGTTGTCGCGGAAATAGCCGGCGCGCATCTTCTTGCCGAAGCCGGACTCCAGCAGCTTCTGCAGTTTTACCTTGTCGATCCTGGACCAGCCCTTCGCCGACTGGATGCGCTGGCCCTTGCGCACCAAGGTGCCGGAACCGCGGTGGGTGAACAGCTCCTTGGCCAACTCGGACGGCTTGGTGATCGACACCGAGCTTTCCTTCGGCAGATCCTCCAGCAGGGCGGCGATCTGTTCGATCTTGACCTTCATGCCCGAATGCAGCCAGGGCTGGCGGATCAGCTGCGCGTAGTCGGTGGACAGGTTGATCGAATCGATGATGCGTCCCTCGCCGTCGAGCAAGCCGCCGGTGCCGGTCAGGAAGATGATCTTGTACGGCTTGAGGGTCTTGACCACTTCGTTGGCGGCCCAGTCGGCGTTGATGTTGACGATCTGGCCGTCGGCGGTTTCGCCCAGCGAGGAGATGACCGGGATCGAGCCGGACTTGATCGCCGAATAGATGGCCTCGGTATGCACCGTCACCACCTTGCCGACCATGCCGTAGCGCTTGGCATCCAGCAGTTTGGCTTCCAACACGCCGGAATTCAGCGACACGGCGCGGATGCCCTGCACCTGCAGCGCTTCGACCAGGCGCAGGTTCTCCTGCAGGCAGACCCGGCGCACGGTCTTCAACACCTTGCCGGTGGTCACCCGCAGGCCGTCGACGGTGCGCTTGCGCACGCCCTGCGCGGCCAGCTCGGCATCCAGCTGCGGACCGGCGCCGTGCAGCACGATCGGCGTCAGGCCGACCTGCTGCAGGAACCCGAGCGAGGACACCAACGCGTCGAGGTCGTCGCGCAGGATGGCGCCGCCGACCTTGACCACGGCGAAGCGCGAGGCGTCGCGCTGCGAGAAGCGCTTCAGGTACTGTTGGATCTCCTTGGCGCTGCCGATGTTGCTGAGCAGGCGCACGATGGTGTCGCGGACTTGGCTATCGGCGCTCATGCGCGGCCTCCGAGGATGCGGACGTAATGGCGGACGGCGGTTTGCAGCTGCTCCAGCGCCACCCACTCGTCGGCGGTGTGCGCCTGCGCGATGTCGCCGGGGCCGAACACGAGGGCGTTCAGGCCGGCGGCCGAGAACAGCGAGGCCTCGGTCCAGAAGTCGACCGCGTGGCCGACCGGCAACTCCAGCGCCTCGGCGAAATCACGGGCGCGCAACCGGCGGGCTTCAGCTTGGGCGGTGTCGCCGGCCGGCAACGTCGGACCGGCGAAGGTGATTTCGTAGTCTTTCGCGACCTCCGGCAACAGGGCCGCGAACGCGGCGTGCAACGCCTCCGGCGACTGCGTCGGCAACGGCCGGAAGCCCAGGCGCAGCTCGGCTTCGCCGGCAATCATGTTGGCCTTGATGCCGCCGTCCATCCTGCCGATGTTGAACGGCATGCCGGTCAGGCCGCCGAAGCGCTGATGGTTTTCCCGTTCGGCCAACGCCAGCGCCTGCCCGCCCCAAAGCAGGGCCTGGTGCACGGCGCTCTGCATCGGATTACGGATTTTCGAGGCATGGCCGGATTCGCCGCGGAACCGGACCATCGCCGCGGCGATGCCGCGGTGCGCCAACACCGCTTCGCAGCGGGTCGGCTCGGACACGATGACATCGGTAAAGCCGTGATCGCCGGCCAGGAAGGCCGCGATGCAGCGCGGGTCATTGGCCTCCTCGTCGCTGCTGAACAGGAACGCGGCGTCGCCGGTCGCCGATTCGGCCGCGGCCAGCAGGCCGGCGGCGGCGCCCTTGATATCGCAGGCGCCCAAGCCGATGGCACGGCCGTCTTCGACCAGCAGTTCATGCGGATTCCGGCTCCAACCCGGCGCCGACGGCACCGTGTCCAGATGTACGTTGAACAGCGTGGTCGGCGCGCCGCGCACGGCCAACAGGGACACCGCGCCGGCGCCGTGGTCGGTCAGCGTGCAGCTGAAGTCCGGCAGGTTGGCGCGCAGGTAATCGAAGATGCCGCCGGTGCCGATGGCACGCGGCGGATTGCGGGTATCGAACGCGACCAGATGCCTCAGGTGCTCGAGCGTCCGCGCCAGCAGGGCCTCGCTCATGCACGGTCTCCGTTGACCTTGGCCCACAGGTTCGAGCTCATGCCGAACAGTTGGATGAAGCCCTCGGCCTCGGCCGCGCCCCAGTTCGCGGACTGCGCGTAAGTGGCGCCCTTGGCCTGCAGGATATGCGCGGATTCGACCGCCACGGCGGTGACCGAGCCGCCCTCGGTGCGCAGGGTGACCTCGCCGTTGATGCAACCCTGGCTGGCGCGCAGATAGGCCTCCAGATCGGTCTTCAGCGGATCGAAGAAGAAGCCTTCGTACACCAGCTCCACCCATTTACGGCCGACGGTGGGCTTGAAGCGGTTCTGCTGTTTGCTCAGCACCGCCTCTTCCAGCGCGCGGTGCGCGGTCTGCAGGGCGGTCAGTCCCGGGGCTTCGAACACGATGCGGCCCTTGAGGCCGATGGTGGTGTCGCCGGTGTACAGGCCGGTGCCCACACCGTAGGCGGCGAACAGGCGGTTCAGTTCCTTGAGCATCGCGCCCCCGGCCATCGGCTGGCCGTTCAGGCGCACGGCCACGCCGTTCTCGAAGCCGAGGCGGACCTGCAGGGCCTCGATCGGCCACTCGGCGCGCTTGGCGCACCAGCCCTTCAGTTCCGGCGCCGGCGCCTGCCATTGGTCGATCTCGCCGCCGGACAGAGTGATGCCCAACACGTTCTCGTTGATGGTGTAGGCCTTCTGCTTGGCCGGCACCGCGAAGCCGCGGGCTTCCAGGTATTCCTGCTCGTACTGGCGCACATGGGTGTGCTGCTTCTGGATCTCGCGGATCGGCGCCAGGATGGTGTAATCGCCCAGCGACTGGATGGCGACGTCGAAGCGGACCTGGTCGTTGCCCATGCCGGTGCAGCCGTGCGCCACGTAGCGGGTGCCGAGCTCGCGGCAACGGGCCAAGGTATGCTGCACAATCAGGTAGCGGTCGGACACCAGCAGCGGATACTGGTTCTGGTAGTTCTCGCCGGCCCAGACGAAGGGCGTGACGAAGGATTCGAACAGATCCTGGGCCAGATCCAGCGTGCGGTGCGACGCCGCGCCGAGTTCGGCCGCGCGCTGCTCGATGTAGGCCAGCTCCTCGGCGCTGACGCCGCCGGTGTTGGCGAACACGGTATGCACGCGGTAGCCCTGCGCCTGCAGGTAGGGAATGCAGAAGCTGGTGTCCAGGCCACCGGAGAACGAGAGGACGACGTCTTTCATGGGGGATTTTCCTTAGCGGATTTCGGGATGGTTGATGAGGGTGTCCATGACCGCCTTCTGCACATGCAGGCGGTTTTCGGCTTCCTGCACGGCGATGCAGGCCGGCGAGTCCATGACCGCGTCGGTGGCCTTGATGTTGCGGCGCAGCGGCAGGCAGTGCGAGAACACGCCGCCGTCGGTCAGCGCCATCTTGGCCTCGTCGACGATGAAGTGCTTGTATTGCTCGCGCATCGGCTGTTCGGCGCCCCAGTTGCCGAAATACGGCAGCGCGCCCCAGCTCTTGGCGTACACCACGTGCGCGCCGGCATAGCTGCGCTCGATGTCGTGGCTGACCGTGAACGAACCGCCGGCGGCGCGGGCGTTGTCCTCGGCCCAGCCCATATAGCGTTCGTCCAGCAGGTACTGCGCGTTCGGGCACAGCAGGGTCACGTCCATGCCCATGCGGGTGGCGATGGTCAGCGCCGAGTTGGCCACGGCGGTATTCAGCGCCTTCGGGTGATAGGTCCAGGTCAGCACGTATTTCTTGCCGCGCAGGTCGCGGGTGGCGAATTGTTCCTGCAGGGCCAGGATGTGCGCCAGTTCCTGGCAGGGATGCGTGATGGTCTCCATGTTGATGACCGGCACCGTGGCGTAGCGCGCGAAGGCGTTCAGCACCTTGTCCTGGCGGTCGTCCTGCCAATCGATGAATTTCGGGAAGGCCCGCACCGCGATCATGTCGACATAGGAGGACAGCACCTTGGCGACCTCGATGATGTGCTCCTCGGTGTCGCCGTCCATCGCGGTGCCGAGTTCGAACTCGATCGGCCAGGCGTCCTTGCCGGGCTGCAGCACCACGGCGTGCGCCCCCAGCTGGAAGGCGCCGAGCTCGAAGCTGGTGCGGGTGCGCATCGAGGGATTGAAGAACAGCAGCGCGATCGAACGGCCCTTGAGCTGGTCGCCGAGTTTGTTGGCCTTGAACTCGCTGGCCTTGGCCAGCAGGTGCTGCAGGCCGTCGACCGACCAATCCTGGGTGTTGAGGAAATGCTGCATGGTGGGATCCTTGTGGGGGCGCGGAAACGAAAAAACCCAGCCTGGGCTGGGTTTCTATGGAAAATGCGAATGCTCCGGAGACCCAGCTATCTTGTCGGCAACGGTCGGCGGGCACGCGAGGTCATCGACGACGCCATGCGGGCGGACGACAGGAACTCGACGGCGGAGAAATTCGGGCACATGCCGGCGATTATGGGCCAAAACCCGCGTACGGGCAAGGCGCGGCGCTGAATTCGGGCTAAATCGGCGGCCAAAGCTTGCTAAAATGCCGGCATGAGCATCCATTTCCACAACAACCTGACCCGCCGTCTGCAGGTCTTCGAACCCGCCGATCCGTCCAACGTCACCGTGTACCTGTGCGGCCCTACGGTGTACAGCTACGTGCATATCGGCAACGCCCGCGGCCCGGTGGTGTTCGACGTGCTGGTCAAGCTGCTGCGCCGGCGCTACCCGAAAGTGACCTACGCCCGCAACATCACCGACGTCGACGACAAGATCAACGCCGCGGCCAAGGACGCCGGCGTGCCGATTTCGGCCATCACCGACAAATACACCGCCATCTACCGCGCCGACATGGCCGCGCTCGGCATCCAGCCGCCGGACATCGAACCGCACGCCACCGCGCACATCCCGCACATCATCGCGATGATCGAGCGCCTGATCGATTCCGGGCACGCCTATGCCGCCGAAGGCCATGTGCTGTTCGCGGTCGACAGCTACGCCGAATACGGCCATCTCTCGCGCCGCAGCCTGGACGAAATGATCGCCGGCGCGCGCGTGGACGTGGCGCCGTACAAGCGCCATCCAGGCGATTTCGTGCTATGGAAACCGTCCACGCCCGACCTGCCGGGCTGGGATTCGCCGTGGGGCGTGGGCCGGCCGGGCTGGCACATCGAGTGCTCGGCGATGAGCGAAGCCCATCTGGGCGAGACCATCGACATCCACGCCGGTGGCGTCGACCTGCAGTTCCCGCACCACGAGAACGAGATCGCGCAGAGCACCTGCGCGCACGGCGGCAAGGTGTTCGCGCGCTTCTGGCTGCACAACGGCATGCTCAACTTCGGCGGCAGCAAGATGTCGAAGTCGGTCGGCAACGTCAGCGTGCTGCACGAGCTGCTGGCCAAACATCCGCCGGAAGCGCTGCGCTATGCCCTGCTCTCGGCGCATTACCGGCAGCCGCTGGATTGGTCGGATGCGCTGATCGAACAGAGCGTCAAGACGCTCGACCGCCTGTACGGCACCCTGCGCGACCTCGCCGACGTCGACGCCACGCCGGGCGAAATCCCCGAGGCCGTCGAAGCCGTGCTGTGCGACGACCTCAACACCCCGCAGGCCTTGGCCGAACTCGCCAATCTGGCCGGCCAGGCGCGCCGCAGCGAAGACGCGGCCGAGCGCGCGGCGCTGAAATCGCAGTTGCTGGCCGCAGGTGAAGCGCTCGGCCTGCTGCAGCAGTCGCCGGAAGCCTGGTTCACCCGCGGCGCCGACGGCAGCGACGACAGCCGCATCCAGGGCCTGGTCGACGAACGCACCGCCGCCAAGGCCGGCAAGGATTTCGCGCGTGCCGACGCCATCCGCAAGCAGCTGGCGGATGAGGGCATTCTGCTGGAGGACACGCCGCAGGGCGTGCGCTGGAAACGGGCATGATGCTGACGCCGCCCGAAGCCAGCGCCGCCGAAGCGCAGGCCGCCATCGTCGAGGAGTTCGGCTTCTTCGGCGACTGGTCCGAACGCTATCAATACCTGATCGACCTGGGCAAGCGCCTGCCGGCCTTCCCGGACGACTGGAAGACCGAGGCCAACCGCCTGCAGGGTTGCCAGTCGAAAGTCTGGATCGTGCCGGAGGCGCGCGACGGCCGGCTGTTCTTCGCCGCCGCCTCCGACTCCAGCATCGTGTCCGGCCTGGTGTATCTGGCCCTACGCGTGTATTCCGGGCGCACGCCGGCCGAGATACGCGCCACCGCGCCGGATTTCGTGCAAGCCATCGGCCTGTCCAAGCACCTCTCCCCCACCCGCAGCAACGGCTTCGCCGCCCTGCTCGCCTTCATCCAACATACCGCGGAGTCCGCATGAGAATCCCCGCCGCCGGCCTGTCCTTGGCCATCGCCGCCGCCCTCGCCCTGCCCTCGCAGGCCAGCAGTCCGATGGCGCCGGCCGTCGTCCCATACGCGTCCGAGATTCCGCGCCAGCAGCACATGCTGGCGTTTTTCGTGGAACGCTTCAGCGCCGACCTGGCCAGCACCGAACACGTGTACGACATCGACGCCGGCCGCGGCCGCGAAGCCGCATTGCGCGCGCTGTACACGGGCTGGCAGACGCGCCTGCACGGGTTCAAGCCGGCCGAGCTGACCTTGGAGGACCGCGTCGATTACGCCCTGTTCGACCGCGAATTGGGCTATCGGCTGAAGCAGCTGGACTTCGAGCGCCAACGCCATGAGCAGGCGCTGGCTCTGCTGCCGGAGCTGGCGCCGCTGATCGATCTGGCCGAACAGCGCCGGGCGCTGAAGCCGGTGTTGCCGCTGCAGGCCAAACGCCTGATCGAAGCGGCCGACGCGTCGCTGCAGGCCAGGCAGGCCGAGCTGCAAACCGATGCCGCCGGCACCTCGCCCATCGTCGCCCTGCGCGCGGCGCGCCTGCTGGCCGCGTTCCGCGAAGACTTCAGGCAATGGCACACCTTCTACGACGGCTACGATCCGGCCTACACCAAACATGTGGCCGCCGCCTATACGGCGCTGGACAAGCGCATGGAGGCCTACGGCACCTTCCTGCGCAACGACGTGGCCAAAGCCGCCGACCCGGAAACCATCATCGGCGATCCGATCGGCCGTGACGCCGTGGAAGCGGCGCTGCGCTACGAACTGATTCCCTATACGCCGGAAGAGATCGTACGCCTGGCCGAACGCGAACTGGCCTGGTGCCAGGACGAGATGCGCAAGGCCGCCGCCGAGATGGGCTATGCCGACTGGCACGAGGCCCTGGAGAAGGTGAAGCAGGACGGTCCGCCGCGCGGCGGCCAGCCGCCATACGTGGTCGAGTTGGCCGACGAAGCCATCGCCTGGCTGGAGCGCAACGGTTCGGTGACCGTGCCGGAACTGGCCAAGCGCGACTGGCGGATGACCATGCTGACCCCCGAATACCAGTTGCAGGCGCCGTTCTTCCTCGGCGGCGAGGACGTCTGGGTCGCCTACCCGCACGACAGCATGCCGGCCGGGAAACAGGCCATGGCCCTGCGCGGCAACAACCGCCATTTCTCGCGGGCGGTGGTGCACCACGAGCTGATTCCCGGACATCACCTGCAGCATTTCTACAACAGCCGCTACAACACCCAGCGCCAGCTGTTCGACACCCCGTTCTGGACCGAAGGCTGGGCCCTGTACTGGGAATTCGTGATGTACGAAAAGGGCTTCGCCGCGACGCCCGAGCAGAAGATGGGCATGCTGTTCTGGCGCAGCCACCGGGCCGCGCGCATCCTGTTCTCGCTGTCGTTCCACATGGGGCAAATGACGCCGCAGCAGGCCATCGACCTGCTGGTCGAACGCGTCGGCCACGAGCGCGAGAACGCCGCGGCGGAAGTGCGCCGCAGCTTCGCCGGCGACTACGGCCCGCTGTATCAGGCGGCCTACATGCTCGGCGGCCTGCAGTTCCGCGAACTGCGCCGGGAACTGGTCGAATCCGGCCGGATGGGCGAGCGCGAGTTCCACGACGCCATCCTGAAAGGCGGCCCGATGCCGGTCTCGATGGTGCGCGACCGGCTGCGCGGCGAGGTGCCGGACGCGCCGCTGGCGCCGCATTGGCGCTTCTATCCGGCGCTGGACGCGAAATGAAAAAACGCCCCGAACGGGGCGTTTTTTCCGGCCTGGCGGAAATCAATCGCCGAGCTGTTTCTTCTTGTGTTCCCAGCGCTCCTGGGCGTCGACGGTGCGCTCGGCCATCGGGCGCCCTTCCAGGCGCTTGATGCCGATCTCCTCGCCGGTATCGACGCAATAGCCGTAGGTGCCGTCGTCGATGGTGGCGATGATCTTGTCGATCTTGTACAGCAGCTTTCGGTAACGGTCGCGGGTGCGCAGCTCGAAGAAGTTCTCGGTCTCGCGCGAGGCGCGTTCGGCCTCGTCGCCAACGTCGCGCGCTTCTTCCTTCAGCTCGTTGATGGTTTCCTGGGTGGCGCTCAGCAGCTTCTCGCGTTCGGCCAGCAGCTTCTGGCGGAAATACTCGAGCTGGTAATCGTTCATGTACTCTTCGCTCTCGCTCGGCTTGTAGCCGGGCGGCAACTGGACGCGCCGCACCGACTTCTGCTTCAGGGCGGTTTCGGCGACGATCTCGCGTTTGACGTAACCGGCACGCGCGCCTTTGCGGGCAGGCTTGGCGGCGGGTTTCGGAACGGGTACGGCGGGCACGGCTTTTTCGGGGGTCTTTACGGCTTGGGGCACGATCTTCTTCGCTTGCGGTTTCTGGACTTCGGACGTCTTTACGGCAGGAACCTTGGCGATGGGCTTGCTCGGTTTTACTGCGGACTTCGGTACGGGCTTGGGGGCCGGCTTGACGGGCGCCTTGACGGCGACCTTCTTGACCGGTGCCTTGACGACGGGCTTTTTGGCGGGTTTCGCCGCCGGCTTCTTCGGCAAGGGCTTTTTGGTTTTCGCCGGCGCCGGCTTGACCGCTTTCTTCTGCGGCTTGGCGGCGGGCTTTTTCTGCGGCGCTTTTTTGATCGGCGCTTTTTTGATCGGCGCTTTCTTGACGACGGCTTTCTTCGCCGGCGCTTTTTTGACGGCGGGCTTCTTGGCCGCGGCCTTCTTCACGGGAGCTTTTTTGACCGGCGCCTTCTTGGCGGCGGCTTTTTTGACCACGGCCTTTTTCACGGGCGGCTTGGCTTTCACGGCCGGTTTCTTGACGGGCTTGGCGGCGGCTTTCTTGACCGGCTTCTTGCCGGGTTTTACCGTTTTCTTGTTGGCCACGTGGGGGTTTCCTCTTCGTGTTTAGGCTCGAGACACCTTTTATAGCCTACACTATAGACCTTCGCAAGATGCGCGGTGCTATTTTATGCTGAAATCGCTGGCCTTGCTATTGATACGCGGATATCAGCTGATGATCAGCCCGATGCTCGGCAGCAATTGCCGCTTCTCGCCAACCTGTTCGGCCTACGCCATGCAGGCCATCGAGCGCTTCGGCTTCTTCCGCGGCGGCTGGCTGACCGCGCGCCGGATCGCACGCTGCCATCCCTTCCACCCCGGCGGCTACGATCCGGTGCCCGAGCGCACCGGTACGATCCGCCATTGATTCCCGCCGAACCGACGCCATGACCGATACCCTGACCCTGATCCGCCCGGACGACTGGCACATCCATTTCCGCGACGGCGCCGCCATGCACAGCGTGCTGCCGGATACCGCGCGCGTGTTCGCCCGCGCCATCGCGATGCCGAACCTGAAGCCGCCGGTGCTGACCCTGGCCGACGCCCAAGCTTACCGCGACCGGCTGCTGCAGGCCGCGCGCGGCACCGCGTTCCAACCGCTGATGACGCTGTACCTGACCGACAACACCCGGCCGGAAGACATCCGGGCCGCGCAGGCCAGCGGCGTCGTGCAGGCGGTGAAGTACTATCCGGCCGGCGCCACCACCAATTCCGACTCCGGGGTGACCGACATCGCCAAGGCCGCCAAGGCCATCGCGGCGTTGGAGGAATGCGGCATGCCGTTGCTGCTGCACGGCGAAGTCACCGATGCCGAGGTCGATATCTTCGATCGCGAAGCGGTGTTCATCGAACGCCATCTGGTCCCGCTGCTGCGCGACTTTCCGAACCTGAAGATCGTGCTCGAGCACATCACCACCCGCCAGGCCGCGGAGTTCGTGGCGGCCGCGCCGGCGAACGTGGCCGCCACCATCACCGCGCATCACCTGCTGTACAACCGCAACGCGATCTTCCAGGGCGGCATCCGGCCGCATATGTATTGCCTGCCCGTGCTCAAGCGCGAACCGCACCGGCTGGCGCTGGTGGCGGCCGCCACCGGCGGCAGTCCGAAATTCTTCCTCGGCACCGACAGCGCGCCGCATGCGCTCGGCGCCAAGGAATCGGCCTGCGGCTGCGCCGGCATCTACACCGCGCACGCCGCCATCGAGCTGTACGCCGAGGCGTTCGAGGACGCCGGCGCACTCGACCGTCTGGAAAGCTTCGCCAGCCTGCATGGCCCGGACTTCTACGGCTTGCCGCGCAATACCGACACCATCACGTTGAAACGCGAAGCCTGGACCGTGCCGCAAACCCTGCCCTTGGGCGAAGAATCGCTGTCGCCGCTGAAAGCCGGCGAATCGCTGCGCTGGAAAGTGGTCTAAATTTTAGCGCGAACGCACGGCGCGCCAGGCATCCCAGACATGCCCCGGGCCGGGGCGTGGGCCGGCATCGGCAGCAAGCGCCCTGATGCGACGGCGCAGGAAGCGCCGCTGCGCCTCGCGGAACCAGTTGCCGGCCGCCGTACGCGGCACCGCCGCCTCGAGTTCAGCCAACCAATCGCGGCGCAACGCCGGCGGCGGCGCATTGTCGGCGAACGCCGCATAACGCGCGCGCAGATGCAACGGCAGCATGCCGCGGTCGAAAGCGGCCAAACCATCCGGCAGCCGCAACACCAGCCATTCGGCGATCAGGCTATCGGCATCCGTGGCGTGCGCGCGGCTGGCGAACACCGCGGCCTCGCAGGCCGATACGGCCTCGGCGAACGGCCGCAGTCGGGCGAACAATGAGGTGGTGTCGCCGGCGAGGAGCGGCACGTCGCGGACCACGGACAGCATCGGCACCGCCATCGCCGCGAACGGCGCATCGACATCGGCCAAGGCCTGCGTGAGCGGATGGCGCGGCGCGCCGCCTTGCAGGCGCTGCAGTTCCTCGGCCCACCAACCGGTCTTGCCGTCGCGCACGGCCTCATGCTCCAAGGTGAACGCAGCCGAATGCAGTTCGAACAGCAGACTGGCCCAGGCCGCGGCCGACAGCCGCTGCGCCGGCGGCACGAACAGGTCCAGCACCGTCTGTTCCGGCCAGGCGGCGCGCCATTTGGCGGCGAATGCCTGCAGGGAATCGCCGGCGTCCATCACAGACCGTGCAGCAGGCCGCGTTCGATCAGCTCCAGCGGCGCCTCGATCAGGGCATCGGCCCGCCAACGGGCCGGGTCATCGTCGAGCGGACGGTAACCCCAGAGCGCGCCGACCGAGCGCATGCCGGCGGCGTTGGCGGCCTGCACGTCGCGCTCGTCGTCGCCGACATATACCGTACGCACCGGCGGTACCGTCAGTTGCGCGCAGGCATGCAGCAGCTGGTCGGGCTCGGGCTTCTTGCGCGGCAGGCTGTCGCCGCCGAGCAGGATGGCGCTGCGCGACTGCCAGCCGAGCTTGCGCACCAGCGGCTCGGCCAGATAGTACGGCTTATTGGTGACGATGCCCCAGCGCGGACCGAGCGCCTCGATGCGCTCGAGCAGGTCGGCGACGCCGTCGAACAGGCGGCTGTGCTCGGCCAGACGGCGCTCGTACTCGGCCAGGAATTCCGGCAGCAAGGACTCGCGCGCGGCCTCGTCGGCCTGCTTGAAGCTCTGCTTGAGCATGGCGCGGGCGCCTTTGGACACCACCGGGCGGAATTCCTCAAACGCCACCGGCGGCTCGGACTTCGCGGCCAACAGGGCGTCCATCGCGGCATGCAGGTCGCGCGCGCTGTCGAGCAGGGTGCCGTCCAGGTCGAACAGCACCAACGGGGCGATGGTTTCAGACATTCGGTTTTTCGGCCGCCATCAGATAGTTCACCGCGGCGTTGCCGGTGATCGCGGCGCGGCGGGTGATCGGATTGTAAGACAGGCCGCTGACGTCGCGCAGTTCGAAGCCGGCCGCGCGCAACGCCGCCGCCAGCTCCGAGGGCTTGATGAAGCTGCGGTAGTCGTGCGTGCCCTTGGGCAGCAGGCGCGCCACGTATTCGGCGCCGACGATGGCCAACGCGAAGGCGGCCGGGGTGCGGTTCAGGGTGGACAACAGCAGCATGCCGCCGGGCGCGAGCAAGGTGAAACAGGCGCGCAACACCGACGCCGGATCGGGCACGTGTTCCAGCATCTCCATGCAGGTGACCGCATCGAAGCTGCCGGGACATTCCGCGGCCAGGTCTTCGGCAGAGACCACGCGGTATTCGGCCTGACGGCCGGATTCGAGCAGATGCAGCTGCGCCACGTCGATCAATTCCGGCGACAGGTCGATGCCGGTGACCCGGGCGCCCTCGCCGGCCATGGCTTCGCTCAACAGACCGGCGCCGCAGCCGACGTCGAGCACGCGTGCTCCGCGCAGAGCGTGGTGCCGGCGGACGTAGTCCAGACGGACCGGATTGAGTTCATGCAGCGGCCGTTGCGGGCCGTTCGGATCCCACCAGCGGCTGGCGAGCGCGCCGAATTTGGCGATTTCCTGCGGGTTGACGTTGGCGTTCATGCGCGGGGTACCTGTCGGATGGTCTGTTGCCAGTGGCGGGCATTGGCGGCCAAGCGGTCGGTGTCGATGTCGACGAGCCGGCGGTCGCGCAGTTTGGCGCTGCCGGCGATCCAGACGTCGCGCACCCAATGGCGGGCGCCGGCATACACCAACTGCGACACCGCATCGTACAGCGGCAGGGCCTCCAACGCCGACAGCTCGACGGTGATCAGATCGGCCTGCTTGCCGACTTCCAGCGAGCCGATTTCGGACTCCAGGCCCATGGCGCGGGCGCCGCCCAGGGTCGCGGCGTACAGCGCCTGGTCGGCGTTGAACACCGTGGCGTCACGCGACACCGCCTTGGCCAGCAGCGCGGCGGTGCGCAGTTCGTCGAACATGTCGAGGTCGTTGTTGCTGGCGCAGCCGTCGGTGCCGATGGCGACGTTGACGCCGGCGGCCAGCAGGTCGCCGGTCGGGCAGAAACCCGAGGCCAGTTTCAGGTTGGACTGCGGGCAATGCACCACCGACACGCCACGTTCGGCGCACAGGGCGATTTCGGCCGGATCCAGCTGGGTCATGTGCACGGCGGTCAGGCGCTCATTCACCAAGCCCAGGCGCTCTAGCCGCGCCAACGGCCGCTGGCCGTATTGTTGCATCGAGTCGGCGATTTCCTGCGCGGTCTCGTGCACATGGCAATGCACCGGCAGGTCGAGCTGCTCGGCGTAGCGGCGGATGCGCTCGAAGCCGGCGTCGTTCACCGTGTACGGCGCGTGCGGCGTCATGCTGAAGCTCAGCAGCGGATCGCTGCGGTAGGCGTCATGCACGGCCAGACCCTTGTCGAAGTATTCGTCCTGGCTGGCGGCCCAAGCCGAGGGGAAATCGATGACCGGGATGCTGACCGCGGCACGGAAGCCGAGGCGGCGGTAGGTGCGCGCCAGGGCGTCGGGGAAGAAATAGTTCTCGTTGCAGCAGGTGGTGCCGCCGCGCAGCATCTCGGCCACCGCCAGCTCCACGCCGTCGGCGATGAAGTCCGGTGCCATCACCGCGCGCTCGATCGGCCAGATGTGCTCGTTGAGCCAAGGCATCAGCGCCAAATCGTCGGCGACGCCGCGCAGCAGCGTCATCGGATTGTGGCAATGGGCGTTGACCAGCCCGGGCAACAGCGCGGCGTCCGGGCGGCTGACGGTCTCGGCCAGCGCGAAGCGCGCACGCGCCTCGGCTACAGGCAATACGGCGACGATGCGGCCGGCGCTGACCGCGACGGCGTGGTTTTCCAGTACCGCGCCGGCGGGCCGGACCGGAATCACCCAGCCGGCTTCGATCAGCAGATCACAGGCCTGCGGGGCGCCGGTCATGGCTTACTTGACCCGGCTGACGTATTCGCCGGAACGGGTGTCGACCTTGATGATTTCGTCCTGGCCGACGAACAGCGGCACGCGCACCGTGGCGCCGGTCTCCAGCTTGGCCGGCTTGCCGCCGCCGCCGGAGGTGTCGCCGCGCAGGCCGGGGTCGGTCTCGACGATCTTGAGCTCGACGAAGTTCGGCGGCGTGACCGCGATCGGCTGGCCGTTCCACAGGGTGACCACGCAATCCTCTTCGCCCTTCAGCCATTTCCAGGCGTCGCCGGTGGCGTTCTTGTCGGCCTGCACCTGCTCGAAGGTCTCCTGCTGCATGAAGTGCCAGTATTCGCCGTCGCTGTACAGGAACTGCATGTCGGTATCCATGACGTCGGCGGCCTCGACGTTGTCGGTCGCCTTCATGGTGATTTCCTGGATGCGGCCGGACTTGATGAAGCGGAACTTCATGCGGGTGAAGGCCTGACCCTTGCCCGGCTTCACGTACTCGGTTTCGGTGATGACGCAGGGTTCGTTGTTGACCAGGATCTTCATGCCGTTCTTCACATCGTTCATGCCATAGCTGGCCATACTTTCGCTCCCGAATTCCCCGCGCCGAAGCCGGCGGGGTACAATAAGTCGTTGATCGACGCGGCCGGACGGCCGCCCTAGCCCTCTATGATAACCGCCAAACCCCCTTCCCCTCAAATGCCGGACTGGCAGCGGCTCTGGCGCGACAGCCTGCGCGATCCGGCCGAACTGCTGCGGCTGCTGGGACTGGAGGGCTACGCCGACCGTCTATCGGAGGCCGGGCGCACCGAATTCGCGTTCCGGGTGCCGCGCGGGTTCGCCGCCAAGATGCGCCCGGGCGACATCGACGACCCGCTGCTGCGGCAGGTGCTGCCCCTGCGCGGAGAGGAACTGGACGTGGCCGGATTCGGCGTCGATGCGGTCGGCGACCTGGCCGCGCGCGGCGGCCCGGGCATCCTGCACAAATACCGCGGCCGCGCCCTGCTGGTGGCCACCGGCGCCTGCGCCGTCAACTGCCGCTATTGCTTCCGCCGCCACTTCCCGTATGCCGAGGAAACCGCGGCGGCCGGCCAGTGGCAGGCCGCCGTCGACTATCTGGCGGACGACGAATCGATCCACGAGGTGCTGCTGTCCGGCGGCGATCCGCTGTCGCTGTCGACCGCCAAGCTCAAGACCCTGACCGACGCCTTGGCCGGCATTCCGCATCTGCGCCGCCTGCGTATCCACACCCGGTTGCCGATCGTGCTGCCGGAGCGCGTCGATGCCGAATTCACCGGCTGGCTGGCGGCCCTGCCTTGGCCGACCACGGTGGTGGTGCATGCCAACCACGGCAACGAACTGTGCGGCGAGGTGGCCGCGGCGCTGGCGCGCTTGCGCGCGGCCGGCGCCGTCCTGCTCAACCAATCGGTGCTACTGGCCGGCGTCAACGACGACGGCGACGCGCTGAGCGCGCTGTCGGAGCGCCTGTTCGAATGCGGCGTGCTGCCTTATTACCTGCACCAGCTCGACAAAGTGCGCGGCGCGGCGCATTTCGCGGTCGAGGACGCCCGCGCGCGCGGCCTGCATCAGGAGTTGATGCGGCGACTGCCCGGTTACCTGGTGCCGAAGCTGGTGCGCGAAATCGCCGGCGAGCCGCATAAAACCCCGCTGGCTTAGCCCTTTCCGCCGGTTTTTTGCTATTGTTACGGACAGCAAGAGAATACGGAAGTCTCCCCATGTCGAAACTCGAACAGGCGCTGCGCCTGCTGATCGTCGAAGTGCAGCTGGAACAGGCCGAGTTCATGATCAGCCACATCCGCAACGGCGGCATCGCCGTGCGGCCGGAGCGCGCCGAGGACGACGCCCAGTTCGACGACATCGTGGCCAACAGCCGGACCGACATCGTGCTGGTCGCCGCCAATCCGGTGCTGCCGCTGGAGCAGGCGGTCGAGCGCATCAAACGCCAGGGCAAGGACATTCCGGTGATCGCCGTGCTCGAGCACCTGAGCGACGAAGCGGTGCTGGACGCGCTCGGCAAGGGCGCCGCCGACGCGGTCATCCGCGGCGAGCCGGCGCACATCCGGCACGTCATCCGCCGGCAGTTCCTGGCCCTGCTCAACCGCCGCTCGGTGCGCCATTTCGAGGCCGACCTGCGCGAATCGGAGCGCCGCTGCGACGCGTTGATCGAATCCTCGCGCGACCCAATCGCCTACATCCACGACGGCATGCACATCCGCGCCAACGAATCCTACCTGCAGATGTTCGGCTACGAGAGCTTCGACGAGCTGGAGGGCATGCCGATCCTCGACCTGATCGACGCCGGCCAGCAGGCCGCGTTCAAGCAGATCGTCAAGGACTTCGCCAAGACCCGCCAATGCCCGCCCTCGATCCGCGTCGGCATCCATCCGGCCGACGGCTCCGCGGCCGAGGTCGAATTCGAGATGATGCCGGCCAGCTACGACGGCGAACTCTGCCTACAGCTGGTGGCGCGCCCGCAATTGGCCGACAGCCAGCTCAGCGAGCAGCTGCGCGAACTCAAGGACCGCGATCCGAACACCATGCTGTTCAACCGCAAGTACTTCATGGGCCAGCTGGAGACCGCCGTCGGCCGCGCCGGCGCCGGCACCGGCAACCAGGCGGTGCTGCTGGTGGAGCCGAACCAGTTCGAGCAGCGCACCCGCAACCTGGACATCGGCTTGGTCGACCAGCTGATGATCGAGTTCGCCGCGAAGCTGACGACGCTGACCGCCGAGGACGGCGTCTGCTTCCACCTGCGCGACCACACGCTGGCCGTGCTCTGCCCCGACAGCCGTTTCGAGGACACCGTGGCCCTGTGCGAACGCATCCACGCCGGCTTCGACAACGTGCTGCTGGAAGTCGGCGACAGCTCGATCGGCTTCAGCGTCAGCGTGGCCGGCGTGCAGATCACCGAACAGAACGCCAGCGTGCCGGAAATCCTGAACACCGCCAACCGGCTGCTGCAGTCGATGGACGGCCTGGGCGGCAACCGCTTCGAGGTGTTCGACCCGGCGGCCGGCGAACGCGCCGACGCCGAACTCGACAAAGCCTGGCGCGAACGCATCCTGAAGGCGTTGGCCGGCGGCGAGTTCGTGCTGAACTACCAGCCGGTCATCAATCTGACGCAGGAAAGCGACATCGAGAGCTATGAGCTGCTGATCCGCCTGCCCTCGCAGGAAGGCGAGCAGATCGCGCCCGACCATTTCCTGCCGATCGCGCAGCGCCACGGCCTGATCGACGACATCGACCGCTGGGTGGTCGGCCAGGCCATCGCCCTGCTGGCCGAGCGCCAACGCCGCGGTATCGACACCCAGATCTTCGTCAAGATCTCGCCGGAATCGGTGCAGGACATCTCGCTGGCGCATCTGATTTCCGCCGCCCTGCGCGCGCACGAGGTCGAAGGCCGGCGTCTGATCCTGGAATTGCCGGAATCGCAGATCATCACCCGCCTGAAGGACGTGCAGGCGTTCAAGGCCGCCATCAAGCCGCTCGGCGTGCGCCTGAGCCTGACCCAGTTCGGCACCAGCGTCGACTCGCTGAAGATGCTCGGCCACTTCGACGCGGACATGATCAAGATCGACCGCAGCTTCATCGAGGACCTGGACAAGAACCCGCAACACCAGGCCAAGATCCGCGAATTCGTGCAGCACGCGCGCGACCTGGACAAGGCCACCATGGCCGAATTCGTGTCCGACGCCGCCACCGTCGGCCTGCTGTTCAGCGCCGGCGTCGACTGGATCCAAGGCAATTTCCTGTCGCCGCCGCTGACCCAGATGACCTTCGACTTCAGCACCTGAGCCGCGGACGCCGGCCATGAAAAAACCGCCGTCGCCGGCGGTTTTTTTCGTTTCGGAACGCCGCCGGGCTCAGCGGCTGACCGCCGAACCGGCGTCGCGCAGGGCCTGGATGCGGACTTCCAGCGGCGGGTGGGTCATCATCAGCGCGCCGATGCCCGACTTCAGGCCGCCGGAGATGCCGAACGCGGCGATTTGGGTCGGCAGGCTACTTTGGCCGTGGTTTTGGGCCAAGCGCTGCAGCGCGGCGATCATCTTCTCGCGGCCGGCCAGGCTGGCGCCGCCGGCATCGGCGCGGAACTCGCGCTGGCGGCTGAACCAGGCGGTGATGAAGGACGCGAACAGGCCGAACACCAGGTCGAGCACGAACACCACGATGAAGTAGCCGAAGCCCGGGCCGTTGTCGCGGTTGCCGAACACCACGGAATCGACCACGCGGCCGACCACGCGCGACAGCACGATGACGAAGGTGTTCATCACGCCCTGCAGCAGGGCCATAGTCACCATGTCGCCGTTGGCGACGTGGCTGACCTCGTGGCCGAGCACGGCCTCGGCCTCGTCGCGGCTCATCGAGCGCAGCAGGCCGGTGGACACCGCCACCAGCGAGTTGTTGCGGCTCGGGCCGGTGGCGAAGGCGTTGATTTCCGGCGCGTCGTAGATGCCGACTTCCGGCATGGCGATGCCGGCTTTCTCGGCCTGGCGGCGAACGGTGGACACCAGCCACTGCTCGAGTTCGCCCTGCGGCGTTTCGATGATGT
The DNA here is from genome assembly GCF_014638745.1 of Arenimonas maotaiensis. Taxonomy (GTDB): domain Bacteria; phylum Pseudomonadota; class Gammaproteobacteria; order Xanthomonadales; family Xanthomonadaceae; genus Arenimonas; species Arenimonas maotaiensis. Next base: position 27,502 of record NZ_BMFO01000004.1, on the reverse strand, counting down.
GCATGCCGGTCTGGCGCTTGGCGACCCATTTCGAGATCATCAGCGAAATCAGCGAACCGCCGAAGCCGAAAACGACCGCGAACACCAGCAGGGTGCCGTTATTGCCGAGGGTGATGCCGAACACGTTCTGCAGCACGCTGAGCACGATGCTGAGCAGCAGCAGGACGGCCAGGTTGGTGGCGAGGAACAACGCGATGCGTTTGAACATGGTGAAACCCTTTGTGGATTGGCTTGGATTGACGATAATGAATTGTAGCCAAATTCCGAAAAATCAAGTGAAATTTCCGTGACCCAGACCTCCCCGCCCCGCGGCCGCTTCGCGCCCTCGCCCACCGGCCCGCTGCACTTGGGCTCGCTGGTGGCGGCGCTGGGCAGCTACCTGATGGCGAAAAGCCACAGCGGGCAATGGCTTATCCGCGTCGAGGACATCGATCCACCGCGCGAAATCGCCGGCATGGCGCGCCGTCAGCTGGACGAACTGGCCCGCTTCGGGCTGGAATCGGATGAACCGGTGCTGTACCAGTCCGGGCGTTCGATGCACTACGATGCGGCATTGGCGCGCTTGTTGGCCGACGGCAAGGCGTTTTACTGCAGCTGCACCCGTACGCAATTGGCCGCCGCCGGCGGCATCCACCGCGCCTGCGTGGCGCCGGTCGATCCGCGGCACGCCGCCATCCGGCTACGGGTGCCGGATGCCGAAATCGGCTTCGACGACCTGCTGTACGGCCGGCAGATGCAACGGCTCGACGAAGCCGTCGGCGATGTGGTGCTCAAGCGCGCCGACGGCCTGTACGCCTATCAGTTGGCGGTGGTGGTGGACGATGCGTTGCAGGGCATCACCCAGGTCGTGCGCGGCGCCGACCTGCTGGACTCGACCCCGCGCCAGATCTTCCTGCAACGCCAGCTCGGCTACCCGCAGCCTGAATATGCGCACATCCCGCTGGTGCTGGACGTCGGCGGCCACAAGCTGTCGAAATCGCACTGGGCCGCGGCCCTCGCCGATGAAGACCGGTTCGAGGCGTTCCGCGCCGCCTGGCGGCATCTGGGCCAGGACGCGGCGGTACTGGCGCGCGGACGCCCGATGGCGGCCAATCTGGCCGCGGCCGTCGCGCATTTCGATCATGCGGCGCTGGCCGTGACGGTTACAGCTCGCGCGCGACCCTGAAGCCCAGACGCGGGTTGCTGCGGTCGGCATCGGCCGGCAGACGGAAGGACATCCGGGATTGATCGACCGAACTCAGCCAGGCGCTACCGCGCTGCACGCGCTGCCGGCAACCGGGATTGACCCAAGCGTCGCCGTCGGCCGGCGCGCGGCGGTAGTTTTCATGCCAGCAGTCCTCGACCCACTCCGAGACGTTGCCGAGCATGTCGAAGGTGCCGAACGGCTCGCTGGCGTAGCTGCGCACCGGCGCCAGCGCCCAATGGCCGTCGGCGTAGTTGGTGATGGCGTTGCGCCAGTTGCGGCCGTTCGGAAAGCGGTCGCGATCGCCGGCCAGATTGCCCTGCCGCGGATGCTTCGGTTTGTCGCCCCAGGGATAGACGCTCTCGCCGCCGGCGCGCAGCACGTATTCCCACTCGGCTTCGCTCGGCAGGCGATAGCGGCGGCCGCTGCGCTCCGACAACCAGCGCGTGTAAGCATGCGCATCGGCATACGCCACATGCACCACCGGCTGTTCGGGTCGCGCCGGCTTGCCGAGGTGGTCGTGGCGCCAGTCGACCCCCACGCCGCGCACCAACCGGCCGCTGGCCAGATCGAACACCTCGCTGTAGCCGCGCCGCTCGGCCAGGCTGACGTACCCGCTGCGGCGCACGAATTCGGCGAACTGCGCCACCGTGGTTTCGGTGCGCGCCAGCGCGAACGGCTGGGCGAACACGACCCGATGCGCCGGCTTCTCGCTGTCGGGCGCCTGCTTATCGCGTTTCGAGGCGCCGAGGTCGAAGTCGCCGGCCGGAATCACCACCAGATCCGGCCCGTACCATCCCGGCGCCAGACGGTCGGCGAAGATGCGGCCGGGCACCAGATCGCCGTCGGACGTGGCGGACATGGCCGGCGCGATCGCCGGCGCGCGCTCGCGTCGGCCGCAGCCGGCCGGCAACAGCAGGACGAGCAACAGAATCCACGCGGGGGACGGCGAACGGTGCGGCATCGGCGGTGCGGGCTTGGGTGGGGCAAGTGTTAAGCTACCTTATCCCATGACACAAGAAACCGCTATGCTTTGGCTGGACACGCCTGACGACTTAACCCGATTTTTACAAAAACACCCCAGCCCCCGCTTCGTCGGGATGGATACCGAATTCGTCCGCGAACGCACCTATTTTCCGCAATTGGCGCTGGTACAGATCGTCATCGACGACGATATCGCCCTGATCGACGCCGCCAAGCCCGAGGTGGCGGCGCTGCTCAAGCCGATGCTGGAAGATCCCGGCATCCTCAAGATCATGCATTCCTGCAGCGAAGACCTGCAGGCTTTCAAGGCCGGTTGCCGATCGGTACCGAGCCCCGTGTTCGATACCCAGATCGCCGCCGCGCTGTGCGGCTTGGGCGCCGGCCTGAGCTACCTCAAGCTGGTCGAACAGCTGTGCGGGGTGACGTTGGAAAAGGGCGAGACCCGCTCCGACTGGCTGCAACGTCCGCTGACCGAGTCGCAGAGGCATTACGCCGCCGACGACGTGCGCTTCCTGATGCCGATTTACGCGCAGCTGCAGGAACGGCTGGCGGCTCTGGGCCGGGAAGCCTGGTTGCAGGCCGATTGCGCGCGGGCCTCGGCCGCAGCCGCCGAGGAGCGCCCGGACGCCAATCCGCACCTGTCGATTCGCAGCAACCAGCCGCTGGACGCCGAAGCCCAGATCCGCCTGCGCCGCCTGCTGCTGTGGCGCGATGCGCGCGCCATCGAACGCGACAAACCCAAACGCTGGATCATCGACAACGACGCCGCTTTCGCCTTGGCCCGTGCCCCGATCGCCCGCATCGAGGACCTGGACGCGATCCTGTCGCGCTACCCGAAATCGCCGAAAAGCGCGCGCCAACACCTGTTCGCACTGCTGGAAAAACCGATCGACGCCGAGGAGCGCCGGATTCCGCTGGCCGGCGAACCGGATGCGGCGCAAAAGGCCCGGCTCAAGGCCCTGCAGCAGGCGGTGGCGGCCAAGGCGGCCGAACTGGGCGTGCCGGACGGACTGCTGTGTTCGCGCAAGCACCTGGAATACCTGCTGGATACCGGCGAATGGCCGCCGGTGCTGGCCGGCTGGCGGCGCGAATTGCTGGCCGGATCCTTCGCGCCGATCCTGGCCACGGCTTGAACCGGAACCCCGATTGGATTAGCATATGCGTACGGGTCCGTAGCTCAGCTGGGAGAGCGCGTCGTTCGCAATGACGAGGTCAGGAGTTCGATCCTCCTCGGATCCACCAAATCCAAAGGCCGCCTCCGGGCGGCCTTTCCACTGTTGACGACGGAGGAACCGCCGATGGCCGCCCGCCCCCTGCTTCTGGCCCTTGCCCTGCTCGCCCCCGGCGCGGCGCAGGCGCAACAATCCGCCGCCGAACCGAAATCGGTCAACAGCCCGTACCCGCGCTTCTACTACAAGCTCGGCACGGTCAAGGGCGCGGTGCTGACGGTATACGTGACCGGCGAGTTCTACGAGCTGTACATCTGGGAGAAGGAAACCCTGTTGGCGCCGGTGTTCGCCGAAAGCCAGGCGAAAAACAAACTGCTGGCCACCATCGCGCTGCGCGACGCCAAAAGCGGCAAGACCGTCGGCACCTATTCGCCGAAAGACGGCCTGAGCATGCTGTAAGGCCCCCGCGCCTCAGAAACCCGGATCGGCGATCAGCGGTTGCAGTTGCGGATCGAGCGCGATGCGGTCGTCGAACACGAAACAGCGGCCGTCGTAATGGGCGCCGCCCACTTTCTCGAAATAGCCCAGGATGCCGCCTTCCAACTGGTAGCAGTGCGCGTAGCCTTCGGCCTGCATGCCCAACACCGATTTCTCGCAGCGGATGCCGCCGGTACAGAAACTGACCACGGTTTTGCCGGCCAGCGCCTCACGCCGTTCGGCGATGGCCTGCGGCAGCTCGGTGAAGCGCGTGATACCGAAGTTCAGTGCGCCTCGGAAGGTGCCGTATTCGACCTCCTCGGCGTTGCGGGTGTCCAGCAACGCCACTTCCCGGCCGTCGTCGTCATGCCCCTGCGCCAGCCAGCGCGCCAGAGTTTCCGGCGCCACCGACGGGGCGCGGCCCTCATCGGGGCGCAGGCTCGGGTCGCGATAGGTGATGATTTCGGCCTTGCGCTTGACCCGCAGGCGCCCGAATGGCACGAACGCGCTGCGGCTGTACTTCACCTCCAGCCCGGCGAAGCGCGGATCGGCCTGCAGCTCCGCCAGGAACCCGACGATGCCGGCATCACTGCCCGCCAGGAAGATGTTGATGCCCTCCGGCGACACCAGCACGGTGCCGAGCAGATCCTGCGCCCGGCACAGATCCGTGATCCACGCGGCGACGGCATCGACGTCGGCGATGCGGACGAAACGGTAGGCGGCGATGTTCTGGATGTCGGGCATGGGTGCGCTCGCGTGGGGCGGCTATTTTAACCCGCGCGCCGCCGGCCTGACCGCCCGCGGCCTCAGAAGCGCTGACGCACCCGCCGGAACGGCACGTCGCCGGCATCGCCGTTCTCGCCCGGGGCGGCCTCGAATTCGCGCGCGAAGCGGTGGCCGGCGTACACGGCATGCGCGATCAGGCCCGGCGCTTCGGCGTCGCCCAGGCAGCGCACCTGCGTGATGCCGGCGGCCTGCCAGTCGCCTTGGCGCGCCAGCAGATCCTGATACAGCGCATCGTTCGGCAGACGCATGGTGACGGTCACCACCGAACTCACCGGCAGCCGCAGCGTGTCCTCGGACCAGACGCAGGCCAATCGCGCCTGGCCGCCGTCGAACGCCTCCAGCGTTTTCGCGGTGTGCAGATGCACGCCGAGTTTGCGCAGGCGCTTCTGGATATGCCGGTAATCCAGCGTATTGGCCGTCCAGCCGGCGATGGTATCTTCCGGCGTGACGTAATGCACTTCATGGCCGCGCGCGGCCAGCACTTCGGCCAGCACGCTGGCCAGGTAGAAACCGTCGTCGTCGTACAGCAATACCGGGCCGGCGTCCGGGAAACGGCCGGCCATCAGGTCGTCGGGGGTGAACACCTGCGCCGAATCATGGCCGATGAACGGCGCGCTGGCCGCGCGGCCGATGCCGGTGCGCACCCAGTGCGCGCCGGTGGCGATGACCACGGCGTCGGCGCCGATGGCCAGCACATCCTCGGCGCCCAGCTCGTTGCCGCGGAACACCGACACGTTCGGCATCGGCTCGATACGGCCGACCCGCCAATCGCGCACCCGGCGCCATTCGCTCAGGCCCGGCAGCGCCGATTCCTTCAGCACCCGACCGCCGAGCTGCTCGCCGGCTTCGGCCAGCATCACCTCGTAACCGCGCTGGCCCAGCGCGCGCGTGGCCTCCAGCCCGGCCGGACCGGCGCCGACCACCAGCACGCGCTTCTCCGACTTGCGCGCCGGGATGTGTTCCGGATGCCAGCCCTTGCGCCACTCCTCGCCCATGCTCGGGTTCTGCGTGCAGCGGATCGGGGTGATGGTCATGTCGCCGGACACGCAGATGTTGCAGCCGATGCACTCGCGGATGCTGTCGATGGCGCCAGTCTCGATCTTCTTCGGCAGGAACGGATCGGCGATCGACGGCCGCGCCGCGCCGATCAAATCGAGCGCGCCTTCGCGCACCAGGCGCGCCATGGTGTCCGGCGAGGTGAAGCGGCCGACGCCGACCACCGGCTTGGAGGTGGCCTGCTTGACCCAGGCGGTGAACGGCTGCTGGTAGCCTTCGGCGCCGAAGCGCGAGGTCAGCGAATCGTTGTACCAGGCCGCGACGTTGACATCCCACAGATCCGGCAGGTCGGCCAGATGCTGCACGATCTCCTTGGCCTCGGCGTTCTGCACGCCGCCTTCGCCCAGGAACTCCTCGGTGGCGAAACGCAACGCCACCGCGCAGGTGTCGCCGACCGCGTCCTTGGTGTCCTGCAGCACCTCGCGCAGCAGGCGCAGGCGGTTCTCCAGGCTGCCGCCGTAGTCGTCGGTGCGCTGGTTGCGGCGGCGCTGCAAAAAGTGCATGGCCAGCGACAGGTCGTGCGCGGCGTACACGTACACGATGTCGAAGCCGGCCCGCTTGGCGCGGATGGCCGCGTTTTTGTGCCAACGCCGGTACTCGCGGATATCGTGCAGGGTCATCGCCCGCGCCTGCAGCGGATAGCCGTACTTCAGCGGCGTCGGCGACGGCGACAGCGGCACTTCCCGGCTGTACAGGTTGGAGGCGGTGTAGCCGTTGTGGGTCAGCTCCACGGCCGACAGCGCGCCGTGCGCCTTGACCTTCTCGCACATCAGCGCCAAGGTCGGGATGTCGCCGTCGTCCCACAGCCGGGCTTCCACGTACGGCGTGACATCGCCGCTGGGGTGGATTTCGCATTCTTCGGTGCTGACCACGGCCCAGCCGCCCTGGGCCTTGATCTCGCGCATGGCGGCGTGCGCCTCGGGCATCTGATGGCCCATGCCGTTGCAGTGCGGTACCTGATAGAAGCGGTTGCGGGCGGTGACCGGGCCGATTTGGACCGGCTCGAACAGGATGTCGTAACGGGGATCGCGTGCCATGGAAATCGATCTCAAACGGAGAAATGGGTCAATACGTGCAAAGCCGGCACTGCCAGCACCAGCGGCAGGCTGGCCAACGCCGCCAAGCGGCGGCCGCGGCGCAGGAAGAACAGCGGTACCGCCAGGGAGAGCAGGAAGAAGCCCCATTGCACGGCATCGCGGCCGGCGCCGGCCAAGGCCCAGAGCACATACAGCGCCGCCAACGCGGCGATCGGCAGCAACAGCGGCAGCCGTCCGCCGAGGCGCAGCACGCCGCGGTGGTGCAAGACCAGCGCGCCGAGCGCGCAGCCCAGATACATCACCAGCGTTGCGGTGGTCGAGATCAAAATCAGAAAGTTGAAGATCTGCACCATCGACTTGCCGTAGTTAGTCAGCACCACCGCGCTCAGCAGCACACCGGACACCACCAACCCGAACGCCGGCGTGCCGTGCGCCGACAGCCGGCCGAACGCGGCCGGGAACACGCCGGCCTTGGCCATCTGGTACGGCAGTTCGCCCTGCAGCAGGATCCAGCCGCTGAGCGCGCCCAAGCCGCTGATGGCCGCGAACGCCGCCAGCCAGTGGCCGCTGGATTCGCCCCAGAAGCGGCCGATGACCTCGGCGAACGGCGCGTTCGACGCCGCCAGGGTGTCGCTCGGCACCAGCAGCAGAATCAGGGTGCAGACGCTGATATAGACCACGGCGGTGATCGCCGTGCCCCAGAGCGTGGCGCGCGGGATATTGCGCTCGGGATCGATTACCCGCTCGCCGGCGACCGAGGCCGACTCCAGGCCGAGGAACGCCCACAGCGTCAGCGTGGCGGCGGCGGTCACGCCTTCCAGCCGGTACTCGTGCGCCAGGATGCGCGCCGGCTGCAGGCGCGCATCGCCCTGCAGCAGTAGCCAGACGCCGAGCGCGATCACCGCCAGAAGCGGCAACAGCTTGAGCGCGGTGGTGACGATCTGCAGGCCGCCGGTCTCGCGGGCGCCGCGCACGTTCAAGGCGATGAAGGCCCAGACGAAGCCGAGCGTGACCGTGGCCGCCAGCGCAGTGGACGACGCGATGGCCGGAAACAGGTTGGACAGGTAGCTGACCGCCATGGTGGCGATGGCGGCGTTGCCGATCACCAGCGAAACCCAATAGCCCCAAGCCACCACGAAGCCGGGCAGTTCGCCGAAGGCCATGCGCGTGTAAGCGTACGGCCCCTGCTCCTGCGGCACGCGCTGCGACAGCGAGGAGAACACCGCCGCCATCAACAGGCTGCCGGCGGCGGTCAGCACCCAGCCGAGCACGCTGTCCAGGCCGTACGGCGCCAGCGAGGCCGGCAGCAGGAACACGCCCGAGCCGATCATATTGCCCATCACCAGCGCCAGGCACATCCAGAATCCGAGTTGCTTGCCGCGGCTCATAACGACTCCTTGCCGGCGTGCAGCACGCCGTCCTTGACCACCCAGCGCACGCGGGCGGTGCATTCGATGCGCTCGACCGGATCGCAGGCCAAGGCCACCAGGTCGGCGGCTTTGCCCGGCGCGATCGAGCCGAGCTCGCGTTCGCGGCGCAGCAGCTCGGCCGCGCGCACGGTGGCCGACTGGATGGCCTGCATCGGCGTCATGCCGTAACGGACCATGTACGGGAACTGCTTGGCGTTGTCGCCGTGCGGATACACGCCGGCGTCGGTGCCGTAGGCGATGCGTGCGCCGGCCCGCACCGCCTTGGCGAAGGCCTCGCGCTGGGCGCGGGTGGTAGCCAGGTTCTTGCGCAGCGCCTCGTCGCTCCAGCCTTGGGCGCGGCCGACGCTGTCGATGTAATCGCCGTTGTAGATGTCCATCACCAGCCAGGTACCGTGCGCGGCGGCCAGCGCGATGCCGTCGTCATCGAGCAGCGAGGCGTGCTCGACCGAACGCACGCCGGCGCGGATGGCGGATCGGATGCCTTCGGCGCCGTGCGCGTGGCCGGCCACGTCGCGCTGGCGCCGGGACGCGGCGGCCACCGCGGCGCGGATTTCGTCTTCGCCGTATTCCGAGGTCTTGACGTCGGTACCGTCGGTCAGCACCGCGCCGGTGACAATCATCTTCACCCAATCCACGCCATGGTCGAGGATGGCGTCGGTGCGGGCAGCGACCTCGTCCGCGCCGCGCGCCACACCTTGGCGCATGCGCGCCGGGATGCGCTCGGCATCCACCAAGCCGGACACTTCACCGCCACCGCCGGGCACCGTGAGATACGCGCCGGACACGAACATGCGCGGCCCCGGCACTTGGCCCTTGGCGATGGCGTCGCGCAGGACGATATCGCTGAAGCCGTTGTAGGCACCGACGTCGCGCACGGTGGTGAAGCCGGCCTGCAGGGTGACGCGCGCGTTGGCGACGCCGGCCAGCACGTCGCCCTCGGGCGTGGCCTTCAGGTAGTCCTCGACGTCGGCGTACAGGATGTCGCCGAGCAAGTGCGTATGCATGTCCATGAAGCCCGGCGTCACGGTGTAGGCCGACCAATCAAGCAGACGCGCGCCCTTTTCAGCACCGCTGCGGTATGGCGCGACCGAGACGATGCGGCCGTTTTCGACGCGCACGGCTTGGTCGCCGAGCACCTGGCCGCGGTCGACGTCGACCAGACGGCCGGCACGTATCAGCAGGGATTCGGCTTGTACGCCGGGCGCGAGGCAAAACGCCGCCAGGACGGCGGCGCTGCGGGCAATCGTGTGCAACAGGGAGTGGTTCATCAAGGGGTCTTCGTCGGCTTGCGGTAGCGCCGATACTGCTTCAGCAAGTCTACCAGAGCGGCATGCTCGATGGCCTTGGCGTAGCGGCCGTCGACGCCGTCCATCACGTCCTCGGCGGCGACCAGGGAATTGACGATGGCTTCCTCGCAGGCCTGCACGGTGGCCTCGAACAGCGGATCGAGCGCGTCGTTGGCCAGGAACCCGGCCTGGCGCAGGCCGCCCTGCCGGGCGCCGGTGTTGGCGGTGGAGAATGCGATGAAGATGTCGCCCGAGCCGTTGCCGGCGTACGAGCCCATGCGCGCCAGCCCCATGGTGGCGCGCTTGGCGATGCGTTTCAGCTGGTGCGGCAGCAAGGGCGCGTCGGTGGCGACCACGATGATGATCGAGCCGGTGTCGGCCGGGGTTTCCATCGATTCGCTGTACACGCGGTCGGCGCGCAGATGCCGGCCGACCGGCACGCCGGCGACCAGCAGCGAATCGCGCAAGCCGTAATTGGCCTGCACCAGCACGCCCAGCGTGTAATCGGCGCCGTCGACGCGGATGCGGCGCGAAGCGGTGCCGATGCCGCACTTGAATTCGTGGCAGACCATGCCGCTGCCGCCGCCGACGTTGCCTTCGGCCACCGGGCCGGAACGCGCGCCCTCGATGGCCTGCACCGCGTGCTCGGGCGTGACGTGGAAGCCGTTGATGTCGTTCAGGTGTCCGTCCCAGGTTTCGGCCACCACCGGCAACGACCACCAGTAGCCGGTGTCGTCGGCGCCGCCGCGCGCCACCCGCCAGGCGATGGTGGCGTCGCGCACCACGCCGACGCTGTGGGTGTTGGTCAGCAGGATCGGCCCTTCCACCTGGCCGGACTCCTCGATCCAGGCGGTGCCGGTCATCTCGCCATTGCCGTTCTGCGCGAACCAGGCGCCGAATACCGGCGTATCGGCGGTATCCGCGCCGCGCGGCAGCACCGCGGTGACGCCGGTGTGGATGGCCTTGCCGGCGCCGGAGCGGCCATGCAGGGTGCTGTGCCCGACGGTCACGCCGGCGACATCGGTGATGGCGTTCAGCGGACCGGGCGCGCCGTCGAACGGCACGCCGAGGTCACGCGCGCGCTCAGCCGCCGACAGCGGCAGGCTCAGGGCCAGAAGCAGGGTCAGGCAGGGTTTCATATTCAATTCCTCGGCATCAGATAACGGGAATACCAGTCGATGTGGCGTTGCAGGCGGTCGACCAGATACGACGGCACCGACAGGCCATGGTATTGGCCCGGATACACCACCAGCTGGGTCGGCACGCCGCGCGAACGCAGGGCTTGGTACATCTGCATGGCGCCCAGACAGGGCACGTTGAAGTCGCGTTCGGCGCACTGGAACAGGGTCGGCGTGGCGATGCGGCCGGCCTGCAGGAACGGACGGCTGACCCGCGCGTAGGCGTCGGGATTGTCCCACGGCGTGCCGAGCTCGGCTTCGTACTCGCGGGTGTATTGGTCGAAGCCGTAGGACGCGAAGGTGTTGGTGGCGCCGGCGCCGCTGACCGCGGCCTGGAAGCGCGCATCGGCGGCGATGACGTAGTTGGTGAGGATGCCGCCGTAGCTCCAGCCGCCCACGCCCAGCCGCTGCGGATCGGCCACGCCGAGCGCGACCGCATGATCGACGCCGGCCAGCACGTCCTGCACGTCCCGGTTGCCCCAATCGGCGTAGATGGCCTTGGCGAATTCGAAGCCGCGGCCGGAGCTGCCGCGCGGATTGACCGCCAACACCGCGAAACCGGCGGCGGCATAGGCCTGCCAATCGGCCATGAATTCGCGGCTGAACTGGTAGACCGGCCCGCCATGCAGGCGCAGGATGGTCGGATAGCGGCGGCCGGGCACGGCATCCAGGGGCTTGAGCAATAAACCGTCGATTTCGGTGCCGTCGGCGCTGCGGAACCGGATGTCTTCGACCGGCGCCAGCGTCAGCGCCGACAGCCAGGCGTTGTGAGCGGTCAGCGCCGTCAATCGGCCGCCGGCGCGCACCCGGCTGAGCTCGAACGGCCGCAGCGGCGTACTGCCGTTCACCACCACCTCGCCCTGCCGGCTCACCGCCAGTCCATAGTCGTATCGGCCGCCACGGGTCAGCATCGTCGTCTTGCCGCTGCCGACATCGACCTTGACCGCGTGCATGGCCTGCGGCGCTTCGACCAATACCGCCAAGTGCCGGCTGTCCGGCAACCACTGCGGCTTGATGCTGAAGCGGTCGGCCAGCGCCGGCGGGTATTCGCGGCCGGTATCCAACTCGAGCACCGCCAACTGCCAGGGCGCGTAGTAAATCCACTGGCCGGCTTCGCTGCGCACATAGGCGATGCGGCGGCCGTCCGGGCTCCAGGCCGGGCGGGTTTCCCAATACGGATCGAGGTCGCTGCCCGGATAGCGGGTGAGCTGGGTTTCGGCGCCGCCGGCCACGGCCTCGACCATGAACAGGTCCCAATTGCTGTGCCGGTCCGGATCTTTGCCGCGCTTGCTGACATAGGCGATGCGCGTGCCGTCCGGCGAAAACGCCGGCAGGTAGTGGTCGTAGGGGCCACGGGTCAGCGCCACCGGTTCGCCGCCGGCCAGATCGAGCAGATACAGATGCAGGCGGCGTTCATCCAAGTAACCGGTCACGTCTTCCATGAACTGGAAACGCGTGCTGACGAACGGCTTGGGATTCGGCGGCCGCTTGCCGTCCGGGTACTCGGCGTCGCGCACGATCAGCGCCAGATGGCGGCCGTCGGGCGATAGCGCGTAATCGTCCACGCCCTGCGGCACGCGGGTCACCGCCAGCGCCGGGCCGCCACCATGCAAGGTCATGCGCCAGACCTGGGTGATGCCGTCCTCGCCGGCGTCGGACAGGAAATACAACGCGTGCCCGTCGGGTGCGTACACCGGCTGCCATTCACTGTGCGGGGTGGCGGTCAGCCGCCGCGGCGGCGTGCCGTCCAAGGCCACCGTCCACAGGTCGCTGCTGAATACGTCGCGCCCGGCGTCGGCGGTTTCCACGCTATAGGCCAGGTGTTTGCCGTCCGGCGCGAACACCGGATCGGACACGTTCTGCAGCCGGTTCACATCGTCCGGGCGAAAGCCGCGCGTCGGCGGCGCGGCGGCCGCAACCGACATCGCGGCCAATACCAAGACGGCGGCGGACAAAGCGTTCAGGACGGCTGGGCGCATGTTCGGATTGTTATCGGGGCCAACGGGCATCATAATACGGCGCAGGTCCCCGTAGCTCAGCTGGATAGAGCGGCTTCCTCCTAAGAAGCAGGTCGTGCGTTCGAATCGCGCCGGGGACGCCATTTCGCGCCGATGCCCGACACGCGCTAGAATCGGCGCATGTGCGGCCGTTTCGTCCAACTCCCGATCCATGCCGGGGCGCCCCTGCCCTGGCCGGACCTGCGTGCCGGGTTCGCGCTGCTGCCGGCACGCTACAACCTGGCGCCGGGGCAAAGCGCCGCGGTGCTGGTACAGGACGGCGACGCGCCGGCGCTGAAGAACATGCACTGGGGCCTGATGCCGTTCTGGGCCAAGGAGCTGGCCTTGGGCCAGCACACCTTCAACGCCCGGCTGGAGACGCTGGACGACAAACCCGCGTTCCGTGCCGCGTTCAAGGCCCGGCATGCCGCGGTGCCGATGGCCGGCTACTACGAGTGGCGCTCCACGCCCGAGGGCAAGCAACCCTACTATTTCCATCCCGAACGCGCCGGCGATACTCTGTGGGTGGCGGCGCTGTGGGAGCCGAAGCACCCGCTGTTGGAAGACGGCCGCGAAGGCAGTTTCACCCTGATCACCCAGGCCGCCGACGGCCTGCCGGCCGAGGTGCATCCGCGCATGCCGGTGTTCCTGGAGCCGCGTGACGTGGCGAAGTGGCTGACGCTGGCGCCCGGGCCCTCGATGCCGTTCCTGCTGACCCGCGCCCTGCCGGCGCTGAAGATGCACGCGGTGGCCAAACGCGTGAACGCCGGCCGCGAGGACGACGCCGCGTTGATCGAACCGATCGCGCCGCCCTGAGCTTCACCCCGCGTTGCCTTGCCGCGGCGATACAATGGCGCGACAAGGAGACGCCATGAAAAACGCCATCACCGCCCTCGCCGCCCTGCTCGCGCTGTCGGCCTGCAGCGAACCGCCCAAGCACCAGATCGTGTTCACCCACGAGGACACCTGCCGGATCCAGATCAACGACCTGCAGTACGGCCAGGCCAACGACACCGACCGGCCCTGCCAGCGCATCACCGAAGACGGCGACACCGTGGCGGTGACGGTGAATTTCCTGAGCGAAACCTGCAACGCCTACCGCTACGACCGCGTCGGCGCGCGCGAGGGCAGCGAGGGCGTGTTCGCGTTCAAGCCGGAACAGAACGAACCCAACGTCAATTGCCGCTTCATCCCGCAATACGCCGATTCGGCCGCGCAGTGGGTGCTGCTGACCCAGCCGCCGCCGGAAGACTGAGCCTCAGCGCGCGACCTGCGCCTGCGGGCCGAACAGTTCGGACACCGGACGGGTTTCCGGCAGGATGTAGACCGTGCCGTTGGTGCCGGCGAATTGGCTGCGCACCACCTCGTCGAAGAAGCGCGCCGGCACGTTGATGCAACCGAACGAGATGCGGTTGTCGTCCACCGTCGGACTGTCGAGGCGCTGCTGGCGCGCCTCGCGTGGATTGCCGGTGGCGACCCGGTGCAGCGAGAGCGCGGAGTCGTAATCGACCCACAGGATATCTTCGCCTTTCAGGTTGCGCCCGATCTGCACGCGGAAGCGGCCGGCCGGGGTGATGCGCATCTCGGGCGTGATCTGCGACAGCGGCAGGCTGCCGATGCCGGGCACGTCCTCGTCGCCGACCGCCAGGCCGAGCAATACCGGCGCGTCGCCGCGCAGGCGGCCGCGGCCGTCGAACACGAACACCCGGGCCGCGCGCTTGTCGATGATGGCGAACGGCAACTGGCCGTGGTCGGCCACGCTCAGCACCCAGGACGCGACTGCTTCGGCGTCCGGCGAAGGCTCGATGCCGGCGAAATCCGGCGCGCCCGGCAGATGCGCCGGTTGCGCGCCGCTCCCGGTGCCGATGGCCGGCGTACGGTTCTGCGCCGTGGCGGACGCCGACAGGCACAGCCACACGGCAATCAGCGATAGATGGCAGAGGTGACGGCAAATCGGTTTCATGGCGTATAGCTTACGCAGGCACTTTGGATTTAACCAGCCGGCGCGGGCGCACCGCCGGCCAGCACGAACGGCAGGAAGCGGCGCAGGCTGGCTTCCAACAGGGCCGGATCCAGCGTCGGATCGCGCGTCTGGCGCACTTTCATGCCTTCGAACAGCAGCTGCAGCAGCAAGGCGGCCTCGCGTGCGCGCGCTTCCGGCAGGCCATGGCCGCCGGCGTGCTTGCCGCGCATCAACCACTGCACCAGGGCATCGCGCAGATTCTGGTCGAAATGGCGGACCACGGCGTGGATTTCCGGGTCGCGGGTGGCTTCGGCCGACAGCTCTAGCAGCAGCGCCGGGCTCAGGTCGTTGCGGTCGCAGCCGTGGCCACCGACGAACTTGGCGGTCATCTCCGCGGCCAGGTCGATCGGCCGATGCAGGCTGATGTCCTGGTTCAGGCGTTCGAGCTGGCGCGCGATGATGGCGCGGATGATGGCGGCTTTATTGTCGAAATAGCGGTAGATCAAACCCGGGCTCATGCCGGCGGCCTCCGCGATGCGCGCCATGCCGGCGGCATGGAAGCCCTGCTCGATGAAGCACCGCTGCGCGGCCGACAGGATGCGCTCGCGCTGGGCCTCGGTACGCGCCAGCGCCTTGTCGCTCTTGGCCCGTTCCGCGCTCACGCTCACTCCTTCCAGCCGCCGCCCAGCACGCGGTACAGCGCGATGCGGTTACCCTGCTCGGCCAGACGCACGGCCACCAGCCCTTGGCGGGCGGCGAACAATGTGCGCTCGGCATCCAGGCGCGCCAGCTGGCTGTCGCGGCCGGCACGGTAGCGGGCCGCAGCCAAGGTATCGGCGCGTTCGGCGGCGGCCACCAGGGCTTCCTGCGCCTGCCGTTGGCGGGCCAAGGTGCCGGTCAGCGCCAAGGCATCGGCCACATCACGGAATCCGGCCTGGATGGCGCGCTCATAGCCGGCCAAGGCGATGTCGCGATCGACCTTGGACAACGACAGGTTGGCCAGCAAGCGGCCGCCCTGGAAGATCGGCAGATTCAGTTTCGGCACGAAGCTCCAGCCGCGGGTACCGGCATCGAACAGGCCGGACAGCTCCGGGCTGGCGGTTTCGGTCGCGCCGGTCAGGGTGATCGACGGGAAGAACGCCGCACGGGCGGCGCCGATGTCGGCGTTGGCGGCGCGCAAGGTGTTTTCCGCGGCGCGGATGTCGGGTCGGCGCAGCAGCACCGACGACGGCAATTCGGCCGGCAGCGGCAACAGACCGGTGGCGCCGTCGTCCAGCGCGGCCGCGGTCAATCCGGCCGAGACCGGCTTGCCGACCAGCAGATCGAGCGCGTTGCCGGCCTGCGCGGTCACGCCGGCGATGCGTGCCGCTTCGGCGCGCGCCGATTCGACCTGGGTTTCGGCCTGCGCCAGTTCCAGCGCCGAAATCGCACCGGCCTGATGGCGTTTGCGATCGAGTTCCAACGCCTGTTCGCGGCTGCGCAGGGTGCGTTCGGCCAGCTGCTGCAGCTCGCGGTTGGCGCTCAGGCCCAGATAGGCCGTGGCCACTTCCGCGACCAGGCTGATCTGTGCCGCCTGCCGGTTCTCGACCTGCGCGAAGTAGCGCTGGCGACCGGCTTCGCTCAGGTTGCGCACGCGCCCGAACAGGTCGAGCTCGAACGCGGCCAGGCCGAAACCGGCGCTGAAGTCTTCGCTGACCGGCACGGCGTCGCCGCCGCCGCGGCGCATCTGCGCCGTGGCATCGACCGACGGCAGGCGGTCGGCGCGCCGGATGCGGTACTGCGCCCGCGCGCGTTCGACGTTCAGTACCGCCACGCGCAGGTCGCGGTTGTGTTCCAGCGCCTGCCCGATCAGGTCCTGCAGCACCGGATCGCGGAAGAAGCCGCGCCAGCCGATGTCGGCCACCTCGCCGGCTTCGGCGTCGACGGCGCGCTCGGCCGCCGCCACCGGCAACTGCGCCGGAATGCCGGCGTCGGCCGCGGGCAGTTTCGGTTCCAGGGCGGCACAGCCGCCGGCCAGCAGCGCGACGGCCAGGGCCAGGCGCTTGGGAGTCGCGTCAATCATGGGAATCCGCTCCTTGGCCGCCGCGCGCGGACGACAGCCGGTCGATCAAACGCCGCACGCTCACGAAGAACAGCGGGATGAAGAAAATGCCGAGGAAGGTGCCGGCCAGCATGCCGCCGATCACGCCGGTGCCGATGGCGCGTTGCGCGCCGGAGCCGGCGCCGGTGGCCAGGGCCAGCGGCAACACGCCGAAGCCGAACGCGATCGAGGTCATCAGGATCGGGCGCAGGCGGTCGCGGATGGCGGCGACGGTGCCCTCGACCAGGCCCATGCCCTTCTCCAGGTTGGACTTGGCGAACTCGATGATCAGCACCGCGTTCTTGCTCGACAGGCCGACGGTGGTCAGCATGCCGACCTGGAAGTACACGTCGCGCTCCAGACCGCGCAGCCAGGTGAACAGCACGGTGCCGAGGATGCCGAGCGGCACCACCATCAGCACCGAGCTCGGGATCGACCAGCTTTCGTACAGCGCCGCCAGGCACAGGAACACCACCAGCAGCGACAGCGCGTACAGCATCGGCGTCTGCGCGTTGGCCACGCGTTCCTGATAGGACTGGCCGCTCCATTCCAACGTGAAGCCCGGCGGCAGCTGCGCGGCCAAGCGTTCCATCTCGGCCATGGCGTCGCCCGAGGACACGCCCGGCGCGGCCTGGCCGGTGACGTTCACCGCCGGCACGCCGTTGTAGCGTTCCAGGCGCGGCGAGCCGTATTCCCAGCGCTGGCTGGAGAACGACGACACCGGCACCATGTCGCCCGCCTTGTTGCGCACCGACCAGCGTTGGAAGTCCTCCGGCACCATGCGATATTCGGCGTCCGATTGCACGTACACGCGCTTGACCCGGCCGCGGTCGATGAAGTCGTCGATGTAGCGTCCGCCCCAGGCCACCGACAGCGCGCTGTTGATGGCGTCGACGGTGACGCCGAGCGCGGCCGCCTTCTCGGTGTCGATGTCGAGGCGGAACTGCGGCGTGTCCTCCTGGCCGTTAGGGCGCACGCCCTGCAGCAGCTTGCTCTGCGCCGCAGCACCGAGCAGCTGGTTGCGCGCCGCCATCAGCGCGTCGTGGCCCTGGTTGTTGCTGTCCTTCAGGTACAGGTTGAAGCCGCCGGTGGTGCCGAGCTCGGTGACCGGCGGCGGCGCGATGGCGAACACCATGGCGTCCTTGATCTGGCTGAAGGCGCCCATGGCGCGGCCGGCCATCGCGTTCACGCTGGCGTCGGCGCTGGTGCGTTCCTCCCAGTCCTTGAGCTTGACGAACACCATGCCGTTGTTCTGGCCGCTGCCGGCGAAACTGAAGCCCTGTACCGCGAAGGTCGATTCGATGTGGGTGCTTTCGTTCTTGAGGTAGTGCGACTCGACCTGCTCCATCACCTTCTGGGTGCGCTGCTGGGTGGCGCCGACCGGCGTCTGCACGATGGTGAACAGCACGCCCTGGTCTTCGTCCGGCAGGAACGAGGACGGCACGCGCGCGTACAGCAGCGCCATGGCGCCGGCCAGCGCGGCGTAGACCAGCAGGAAGCGGCCGCTGCGCGCCAGCATGCGGCGCACGGTGCCTTGGTAGCGCGCGTTGCCGCTGTCGAACTTGGCGTTGAACCACTTGAAGAAGCCCTTCTCGCCGTGGTGCTCGCCTTTCTTCAGCGGCTTGAGCAACGTGGCGCACAGGGCCGGGGTCAGCACGATGGCGACCAGCACCGACAGCGCCATGGCCGAGACGATGGTGGCGGTGAACTGGCGGTAGATGACGCCGGTCGAGCCGGTCAGGAACGCCATCGGCACGAACACCGCGGCCAGCACCAGGCCGATGCCGACCAGCGCGCCGGTGATCTGGTCCATCGATTTGCGGGTGGCCTCGAGCGGACTCAGGCCCTCCTCGCTCATCAAGCGCTCCACGTTCTCGACCACCACGATGGCGTCGTCGACCAACAGGCCGATGGCCAGCACCATGGCGAACATGGTCAGCATGTTGATGGAGAAGCCGAGCGCCAGCAGGATGCCGAGCGTGCCGAGCAGCACCACCGGCACCGCGATGGTCGGGATCAGGGTGGCGCGGAAATTCTGCAGGAACAGGAAGATCACCAGGAACACCAGCACCACCGCTTCCAGCAGGGTCTTCAGCACCTCGTTGATCGAGACCCGCACGAACGGCGTGGTGTCGAACGGCACCACCACCTTCAGGCCTTTCGGGAACGAGGGCTTCATCTGCTCCATCAGCGCGGCCACGGCGTCGGAGGTCTGCAGCGCGTTGGCGTTGGTGGCCAGCGAGACGGCGACGCCCGAGGCCGGCTGGCCGTTGTAGCGGCTGATCACCGAATAGCTCTCCGAGCCGAGTTCGACCCGGGCCACGTCGCCGAGCTTGAGCGCCGAGCCGTCGGCGTTGGCGCGCACCACGATGTCGCGGAACTGCTCGGGGGTCTGCAGGCGGTCCTGTACGGTGATGGTGGCGTTGATCTGCTGGCCGTCGATGGCCGGCGTGCCGCCGAGCTGGCCGACCGCGATCTGCGCGTTCTGCGCCTGGATGGCGGCGATGACCTCGGCCGGCGCCAGCTTGTAGGCCGCCAGCTTGTCCGGGTTCAGCCAGATGCGCATGGCGTACTTGCCGCCGAACACCTGCACGCCGCCCACGCCGGGCACGCGCGACAGCGGCTCGACGATGGTCGAGGACACGTAGTCGGAGATGTCGTTGCGGTCCATGCTGCCGTCTTCGGACACGAAGCCGAGCACCTGCAGGAAGCCGGTGCTGGCCTTGTTGACGCTGATGCCCTGCTGCTGCACCACCGCCGGCAGCAGCGGCGTGGCGGCCTGCAGCTTGTTCTGCACCTGCACCTGCGCGGTGTCGGGGTCGGTGCCGGTCTTGAAGGTCAGCGTGATGCCGACCGCGCCGTTGGAATCGCTGGTCGAGGACATGTAGTCCAGGCCGTCCAGGCCGGTCATCGACTGCTCGATGATCTGGGTCACCGAGTTCTCGACCGCCTGCGCCGAGGCGCCCGGATAGACCGCGTTGATGGAGACCGTGGGCGGCGCGATCTGCGGGTAGCGCGAGATCGGCAGGCGGGTCAGCGCCAGGGCGCCGGCCAGCATGATGATGATGGCGATGACCCAGGCGAAGATCGGCCGGTCGATGAAGAAGCGTGCCATGGATGCGTTTCCTTAGTTGGCGGCCGGAGCGGCTTTGGCCTCGACGGCTTTCACCGGCGCGCCGGGGGCGATCTTCTGCAGACCTTCGACGATGACCTTGTCGCCGGCTTTCAGGCCGGACTCGACCAGCCACTGGTCGCCGACGGTGCGGCTGACGGTGACGGTGCGGGCTTCGACCTTGCCGTCCTTGCCGACCACCATCGCGGTGGCGGCGCCGCGCGGATCGCGGGCGATGCCCTGTTGCGGCACCAGCACGGCGTCGGCGCGCAGGCCGCTGCCGATCACCGCGCGCACGTACATGCCGGGCAGCAACAGGCCGTCCGGATTCGGCACCACCACGCGCAGGGTGCTGCTGCCGGTGGACGGATCGACCGTGGCCTCCGAGAACGCCAGGCGGCCGGTCTGCGCGTATTCGCTGCCGTCTTCCAGCAGGATCTTGACCGGCAAGGTGTCGGCGCCGCTCAAGGTGCCGGCGGCGATGCCTTTGCGCAGGGCCAGCAGTTCGGCGCTGGATTGGGTCAGGTCGACGTGCATCGGATCGATCTGCTGCACGGTGGCCAAGGCCTCGGCCTGGCCGGCGCTGACCAAAGCGCCTTGGGTGACGGTGGAGCGGCCGATGCGACCGCTGATCGGCGAGCTGATGCGGGCGTAACCGACATTGATGCCGCTGGCGCGGACCGCGGCTTGGGCCGCCTTCACGTCGGCTTCGGCCTGGCGCAGGGCGGCCTGCGCGGCGTCGTCGTCCTGCTTGCTGACGGCGTCGATCTTGACCAATTCGGCGCTGCGCTGCGCGTTCAGGCGGGCGGTGGTCAGCGCGGCCTGGGCGCGGGCCAAGGTGGCGCGGGCGCTGTCGTCGCTGGCGCGGTACACGGCGTCGTCGATCTGGTACAGGGCTTCGCCTTGGCGCACGCGGCCGCCCTCGGTGAACAGCCGGCGCTGGATGATGCCGCTGACCTGCGGCCGGACTTCGGCCACGGCCGAGGCCATGGTGCGGCCCGGCAGTTCGCGGGTCAGGGTGACCGGCGCGGCTTTCAGGGTGACCACGGCCACCTCGGTGGCGCCGGGCGGCGGCGGTGCGCCCTCGCCACCGCTACAGGCGGCGAGCACGAGAGCCAGGGCAAGCGGGGTCAGACGGGGCATGGAGATGGCCATAGAAGGGTCCGGAAGGTCAGAAATTAGGGGCGTAGTGTAAACGTTCATTCTCTTTTTGGCAATAATCCAAAGCCAAGCAAGAATGAACCTTCGCTCAGGGCCGAGCCCTGCCTGCGTAGCTAATCACCAATCCGGGGCCGGGAACAGGGCCATTGGTCATGATGCAGGTCAAGCGCTCACGCGATGGCCACCCCGCGCACCGCGCCGATGGGTAGAATGCCTGCATCCCCAGATTCCGGAGCCCGCCATGACCGCTTTCCGCCTGCGCCTGTTGACCGCCCTGCTCGCCCTGACCGTGGCCGGCGCCGCGTTCGCGCAATCCCTGCTCGGCGTCACCGTGTACAAGAGCCCGTACTGCGGTTGCTGCCATCTGTGGATCGAACACCTGCAGAAAAACGGCTTCCAAGTGACCGCCAAGGACGTGGACGACACCGCGCCGCAGCGCCAGCGCCTGGGCATGCCGGCCAAACTCGGCTCCTGCCACACCGCGGTGGTGGGCGGCTACGTCATCGAGGGCCACGTGCCGGCCGCCGACATCCGCCGCCTGCTGAAAGAGAAGCCGAAGGCCGTGGGCCTGGCCGTGCCGGGCATGCCGCTGGGCTCGCCGGGCATGGAATCGGCGCGGCCGCAGCCGTACGACACCCTGCTGGTGCTGAAGGACGGTTCGACCAAGGTCTGGGCGAAGCACTAAGTTTTACCCGGCCCCAAACCCGGCCTCTCAGCTTCTGAGACGCCGGTCCCGTATCGTGCATCTGCCGACAACCGCCGGCCACGACACGGAGAATAACAATGACAAACGCGAAATCCACCCACATCACCCTGATCCTCGACCGTTCCGGCTCGATGGGCGACATCCAGGACGACATCATCGGCGGCGTGAACGCCTTCTTCGACACCCAGGCCGCGCAGGACGGCCCGGTGACCGCCACCCTGGTGCAGTTCGACGGCCAGGATCCGTTCGAACTGCTGGCCGACAACGTGCCCGTGGCCGAAGTGCGGCCGCTGACCGCCGCGACCTACGTGCCGCGCGCCGACACCCCGTTGCTGGACGCCATCGGCAACGGCATCCATCGCCTTGAGAGGCAACTGAACGAGTTGCCGACCGCCGATCGCCCCGGCGGCATCGTGTTCGTGATCGTGACCGACGGCATGGAGAACGCCAGCCGCAAGTTCACCCGCGCCCACGTGGCCGACCTTATCAAGGCCAAGCAGGCCACGGGCTGGGAGTTCGTGTTCCTGTCCAGCGATTTGTCGGCGGTGCAGGAAGCCCGCGATTTCAACGTGCAGACCGATTCCTCCATCCGCTTCTCCAAGCGTAATACCCGCGAAAGCATGGAAGTGGCGGCGGAGAAAGTGGTGGTCTACCACCAGCGCCGCGAACGGGTGAAGTTCAGCGACGGCGAGCGCAAGCGCTTGGACGACGGCGCGTAAGCGTCGGAGCGGCAACCGGAAAAAGCAGGCTTCGGCCTGCTTTTTTCATGCCCGGGCTTATTCCTGCTCGGCGGCTTCGCGGCCCTGCTGGCGGATGATGGCCTCCTGGCGCGCGTCCTCGATCGACATCAGCACCGCGTCCAGATCGGCCTCGTGGCTGTCGAACACGAACTCGCCGCTCAGCGCGGAATCGGCCAGCAGGTCGCCTTTCTCGTACAGCGCCCACATCTCCTCGCCGAAATGCGTGTCGGCCAGTTCCGGCGCGAAGCGCGCCAGGCTGGCGCGCAGGTTGTGCACGTCGCGTAGCAGCATGGCGCGCGCGGCGTTGTTGCCGGCGGCGCTGACCACCTGCGGGAAGTCGATGATGACCGGACCCTGCCCGGTGACCAGCACGTTGTATTCGCTCAAATCGCCGTGGATCAGGCCCAGGCTGAGCATGCGCACCACGTCGCGCACCAGTTCGGCATGGAACCACCGCGCCTGCTCGGCCTCCAGCTCCACCTCGCCCAGGCGCGGCGCGCTGGCGCCCTCGTCGTCGGTCACCAGTTCCATCAGCAGCACGCCGTGGAAATAGCCGTGCGGCCGCGGCACGCTCACGCCGGCCTCGTGCAGGGCGTACAGCGCGTCCACTTCGGTGTTCTTCCAGGCGGTTTCCTGTTCCTTGCGGCCGAACTTGGTAGCCTTGCCCATAGCCCGCATGGCGCGGCTGCCACGCACTTTGCGGCCTTCCTGGTATTGCACGCGGGCCTGGAAGCTGCGCTGGGCCATGTCCTTGTAGACCTTGGCGCACAGCACCTCGTCACCGCGCTGCACCACATACACGGCGGCTTCCTTGCCGCTTTTCAGCGGACGCAATACGGCGTCGATGACGCCATCGTCGATCAGGGCCTGCAGGCCGGCGGGGGTTCTCATGCGGCCATTATCGCCGATTGAGGGCTCGACCTACCTTTTGAGCAACGTTAATTTTCAGCGTGCGTTGTTTGCTTTATGTTGTTTTCGAATCCCAGGATCGATGACATCGATTTGGCGTTCCTTCTGCATGAAGGCTCTGTCGCCGGGCTCAAGTTGACAGTTTCGGCTAAGAATTTCGAGTTCATCACCGTTTCGTGCCGCTCCGCTCTGAAGATTCACAACTACGCCCAATGTGTCGCCTAATGGCTCCAGCTTCAAACAGATGGCATCAATGGTTTTGTAAGATTTTTGATCATTCTGTTCAACTATTGCAAAAAGATTCTCGCGGTCAAACCAGACCACGGAACGAACGCCCGGAACGGTTTTGGCTACCTCCCGGGCTTTTTCCCGGTCAACCGCTCTTGCCGGATCAGCAAGCTTTATAGAACGCTTGAAGTCATCCGTAATACCTTGAACACCTGCTTGCACTGACTGCTGGTCGCCCGCAAGCGCTGCCGCATGCACACCCGCGACTTTCGAGGCCGTACTTAGAGGATTCAAGGGCTGGCCGGCTTTTTGCAGAGTTTCATTTTGATTTTGAGATTCGGAACAACCAGATGTGATAACCAATCCGATTAATCCAAACAAAATGAATAGCGATTTGTTCATTGGATGACCTCCAAACCAACGCTTTTCAAATACTTAAAGGTCTCATCATAGAAATGAGGGTAACGAGTAGGATCATCAGTAGAACCTTCCGGAACAACAATCACCATACCCTGCCTTGCCCGAGTCAACAGAACACGATACGCGTTCTTTAAATATGCCTTTCGCTCATTCTTGTTAATGTTTTGCCATTTCTCACCTACAAAAGATGAGTGCTTCCAGCCGGAATCTGTCATTCGAAAATCCGCATCCCAAACAACACAAACCCAGTCCAACTCTAGGCCTTGAACGACAAATTCAGTAGCGACATCCTCTAGATACCAAGACGACCGAACATCCGATTTATCGCCAAGAAACCAATGCTTGGGGTCAACATTGACTCGGATATCAATTGCTAACGGCTTTAAACGCGAAGCCTGCGAGGAAACGATCATTCCGTAACGCTGATTTGCACGCGCTGTAGATCGAATCCAATTTTTTGCAGAATCTAAATTGCGTGTAACTTTAATTGGATATTTATCATTGAACCCGGAAACTAAGGCTGTCGCATCATCATGATTCATATCCAAAAGCGATTTAACGAAACTAGAAACTTTCTCCGCACGATAGGAACGCATAGAAACAGAAAGATGCAAACTATCTCTCACATGGCTATTTTTTCTGGCGCTTAGCTTTTTAATTGCGGACTCTGCCCGATATTCAGAATCGGTCATATGTGTAGAGATATATGCATCCCACTCTGGATAATTTGAGTAAATGGCATCTATCCACGCTGAAATACCAGCCTCACCCGTATTGATTTCTTGACCACCACCAACCAGACAAACAATTACCGCCCAATCCTGATGGCGGTCCATACAAGAAATCAAGAAATCAGGCTCTGACTGATTAAATCCTGGAATTCCCTTTTTCCTGCTCATGAAATTGGATGTCTGCTCAACATTCCATGCCCGCTGAGCCTCATCAAAAATTACAACATGATCAGATGGCGGTGACTTGTCATCAGCAATGTACGCATCACGAAAATGGTGCACATTCTGAATAAATTGCTCTACCGGCCTAGCCGCATCTTTTTTCGTAAGCCTTAGGCCAGACTTCTTAGCCTCCGAAACACAATCCCTAACCAAAGACTCCCTAAGAACAGTTACCAGCGGCCCATTACCAGACAAGAAAACGCTGTGAAATCGGTCGTCTTTATTTCTGTGCTTTGTCGCGATATTAAGACCAACCAACGTTTTCCCGGCGCCAGGAACGCCGGTAACGAAACAAATAGCTTTACGGCTATTCGCTTTTGAGTACTCAATAATTTTTTCTATAGCTTCAGTTGTTTCAGTTAAATTTATCTTCTCAGCCGAGTGCGTAGAAATATCCTTAACATCATGATTTTTGTAGAGCGCGCTAGCGGCCTCGATAATTGTGGGTGTTGGCTCATACGAACCATTCTCCCAATCGCCTATATCAATAAACTTCCCCTCAGGGAAGGAATCGCGCACCAAAGCAATTGAATCACCAATCATGCTTGAATCGATGGCAAATGGCTTGCATACCCCATCGTGATCCACATGAATTTTTTCAGGCACTTTAATTTTCTTAGATTTTTTACCCGTTATGACTAATATTGGGCAAATCGTCTTGCCGTGACTGGTCTTGTGGAATGCCTTAAGATCCAAAGCATAGTCCCAAGCCTGATCAAGCGCCTGATTCGTATATTCCGAATCGCCCGTTTTGAATTCCAACACATAAATAACTGAACCGGTTATCAACAAAACGTCGATACGCTTTCCTAAGCGTGGAATCGAAAACTCGAAAAATAATTTACCTTGCGTTACAACACCATTTAGCTGGTCTTTTAAAATCTCAACCTCTTGTATCCAAGAGTTTCTTGTTGCTATGTCTAAGTCAAAGTTTGTGTTCTTAGACATGCGCCCGAGAACAATGTCAGCAGGGTCCTGCAAGAAGCTAGAAACATCTTCTGAGTAGTATGACTTGAGAATAGGCATTCCTTTACCTCATCTATTTCACGACCGGCAGCTCGGTTAGACTACCGCATTAAAATCCTTTGAGCACCCCATGGCCGCCCCCAACGCCACCGTCTACAAGTGCGAACTCCAGGTCACCGACATGGACCGGCACTACTACGCCAGCCACAACCTGACCCTGGCCCAGCACCCGTCGGAAACCGACGGCCGGCTGATGGCGCGCCTGATCGCCTTCGCCCTGTTCGCCGAGGAGCGCCTGGAAATGGGCCGCGGCCTGAGCACCGAGGAGGACCCGGACCTGTGGCTGCGCGACTACACCGGCGAGGTGGACCTGTGGATCGACCTGGGCCAGCCGGACGAGTCGCGGGTGAAGAAGGCTTGCGCGCGGGCCAAGCACGCGGTGGTGTTCGGCTACAACGGCAACGCCTTCGACATCTGGTGGGGCAAGAACGCGGGCGCCCTGGGCCGCTTCAAGAACCTGAGCGTGGTGGACATCGCCGCCGAGGACCTGGAAGCCGCCACCGCGGCCTTCCTGCAGCGCGGCATGCGCCTGACCGCCATGATCCAGGACGGCGAGCTGCAGCTGATGAGCGAAGACGTGACCGTGACCATGCGCCCGAACTGGCGCCAGCACGCGGGCTGAGTTCTCGCCCGGTGAGACGGGCGGGTGTAAAATGGCAATCAAGGGACGGAGGTACCTCCGTCCCCGACCGAAAGATTGGCCCACTCCACGGGCCGGGCGGATTTAACCCGACTTGCCGGGCCCGGCGCAGCGCCAAACCGGCTAAACAGGAGACTGAGCATGCGCATCCGCATCCGGATCGGCGAATCCGCCGTCCGCTATATCTTCATCGAACTGGTGCCCGGCACCGACGAAAACCACCGCCCGGTGTTCGACTACATCGCCGACGGCCGGCGCCTGCGCATCAGCCGTCGGGAATACGAGGCCATACGCCGCCATCCGGCCCGCCACTACTTCAGCACCGAGGCCAAGGTGAACCAGCGGTGCCTGAGCGAGGGTGCATTAAACAGGGACGGAGGTGCCTCCATCCCCTGCTACTAGTCCGATTGCCCGGCTCTGCCTGACATGCTGACGAATATAGCCGAGCTCGCCGGCGGCAATCGGCTGCTGTAGAAAGTCGCTGTAAACCGCTGCGCGCTCCTCACGGGTCGCACCCAATTCCAGATAGCACACATGCGGAACCAAAGACGGATCGGCGGCAGTACCCAGGCTTACGCGAGCGGAAGACCACTGGTACAAGGCTGGATCCGATACCAGGCCGGCCCTGACCGGATTAAGCTCGATGTACCGTTGCACATTCAGAAAGTACCGGCTGGATTGCACTAGGCAGGATTTGAACCGCCCCTCCCAAAGCGCACCGCTGCGGCCGTGCCTCCAGTTGTAATAGGGCACATAGCGGGAGCCGACGCGGCGCATGGCGCAGGCCAAACGACCGGGGACCGGCGAGGTCAGCAACAGATGATAGTGGTTACCCATCAGCGCATAAGCGTGCAGTGGGGTTCTACCCCGTTAATGCGGACACTTCAAAAAAGCCTCAAAATGGGGCAGGAGGAGTGTCATGGCAAAACGAAAGAAGTACAGCGAAGAGTTTAAACGCGAAGCGGTTAATTTGATACGTCA
>NZ_BMFO01000003.1:205975-329340 GCF_014638745.1 Arenimonas maotaiensis | reverse complement strand
CGCCCGCACAAATTTCCTGCGCACATTTACAAAGAACTCGTTGCGGCACCCTGAGGGTTTCGCGCTTCGGACATTTCGTCTCGAAGTGGTCGCACAGTATGGCAGACCTTTTGGGACTCGTCAACAGAAAGATTTCACTCTTTCCCTCTTCGATCCGGGCATCACGATGAATCGTGTCGTCCGGGTCGGAAAGTATAGCAAGGCCCGGGCCGGCTTGGGAAGCCCTGTTCCGAAAAAACCGGGGGAGCCCCGCCAACAGGGGCGCTCAACCCCCGGCCAGCAGTTTGACGCGGGCGAAACTGCGCTTGCCGACCTGCAATACGCCCTCGAATCCGGGCGCCAGCAGACGCTGTCCGTCTTCGACGAGTTCATTGTCGATGCGCACCGCCCGTTCGGCGATCTTGCGGTTGGCCTCGGCGTTGCTGGCGGCCAGGCCGGCCAGCTTCAGCGCCGCGGCCAGACGCACGCCCTCGGCCGGCACCGCCAGCTCGCGCAGTTCGAGCAGGGCCTTGTCGGCCTCGCCGCGCACGGCGGCCTGCCAGCCCTGGATGGCCGCCTCGGCCGCCTCGGGCGAATGGAAGCGGGCGGCCAGCTCGCGCGCCAGGCGCAGCTTGGCCTCGCGCGGATGCAATGCGCCGGCGGCGACATCGGCCTTCATGCGCGCCAACTCGGCCAGAGAGACCTCGAAGCTGAGCAGTTCGAACCAGCGCCACATCAGGTCGTCGCCGATCTTCATGGTCTTGTTGACGATGTCGATCGCCGGTTCGTTGATGCCGATGTAGTTGCCGAGCGACTTGCTCATCTTCTGCACGCCGTCCAGGCCCTCGAGCAGCGGCATCATCAGCACGATCTGCGGCGGCTGGCCGAAATGCTCCTGCAGGCCGCGGCCCATCAGCAGGTTGAATTTCTGGTCGGTGCCGCCGAGTTCGACATCGGCCTTCAGCGCCACCGAGTCGTAGCCCTGCACCAGCGGATACAGGAACTCGTGGATGGCAATCGGCTGCTGGGCGGCGAAACGCTTGGCGAAGTCGTCGCGTTCGAGCATACGCGCCACGGTCATCTGGCCGGCCAACTTGATCATATCGGCCGCGCGCAGGGCGTCGAACCACTCGGAGTTGAAGCGCAATTCGGTCTTGTCGCGGTCGAGCACCTTGAACACCTGCTCGGCGTAGGTCTGCGCGTTAGCCAGCACGTCTTCGCGGGTCAGCGGCTTGCGGGTGACGTTCTTGCCGGTCGGGTCGCCGATCATGCCGGTGAAGTCGCCGATCAGGAAGATCACCTGGTGACCCAAATCCTGGAACTGGCGCATCTTGTTCAGCAATACGGTATGGCCGATGTGCAGGTCGGGCGCGGTCGGGTCGAAGCCGGCCTTGATGCGCAGCGGACGGCCGAGCTTCAGGCGCGCCTCGAGCTCCTCGGGCTTGAGGATTTCCTGCGCACCGCGGCCGAGGATGTCCATGATGTCCTGCAATTGCGTCGCCATAATACGGTTCCGTCTGGATGGGAAAACAGGCACTTGAACGCGTGCGCGTTAACCGGATGTTAATTCGGGGAATTCGGCCACGGCACCGCCACGGCGGGTTTGACGCGGGGCGCGCCGACTGGTTATTTTAGCCCATTGACCGACCGATGTCCCCGAGGAAGCCTTTGATTCCGCTGAATTCCGCCCGGCGCATGCGTAGCGAAGGCACCCCGTCCCGGCACTCGACCGCCCTGCTGTTGCTGACCGTGCTATGCACGGCATCGATCATCCCGGCCCTGCAGCGGGCAGAGCCCGTACCCGAAACCGGCACGGCCGCGCGCAGCCCCGGATTGATCCGCCGGGCGCTCGATCCGGGCGCCTACAAATGGCAATCGGTGACCATCCGCGACGGCCAGACCCTGAGCGGCGTGTTCGAGGAGCTCGGCGTCGACCGCGCCAGCCTGGCGCTGGCGATGGCGACCGAATCCGGCAAGACCGCCTTCCGGCGCATCCGCGCCGGCGACGTCATCGAATTCGAGATCAACGGCTACAACCGCCTGCGCGCGATGCGCTTCGACCGCAGCGACCTGGAGCAGGCGACGCTGGTCTTCGCCGACGGCAAGGTCTCGGAAAGCGTGCTGAAGCGCGCGCTCGAGCAGCGGCTGATGGCGGCCTCCGGCGAAATCCGCAGCTCGCTGTACGCCGACGGCAAGCGCGCCGGCATCGACGGCACCGTGGTCAACCAGATCGCCGACGTGTTCAAGTACGACATCGACTTCGTCGAGGACCTGCGTGCGGGCGACCGCTTCCAGGTGGTGTACGAGCAGAGCTTCCTGGACGGCAAGCCCTACAAGCAGGGGCACGTGCTGGCCGCGCGCTTCGTCAACCGCGGCAAGGCCCATTCGGCGCTGCGCTTCAACCACAACGGCCGCGACGAATACTTCGACGAGACCGGGCGGCCGCTGCGCAAGGTGCTGATGCGGGTGCCGATCGAGTTCGCGCGCCTGAGCTCGAACTTCGGCATGCGCCGGCACCCGGTGCTCGGCCGCATGCGCGCGCACAAGGGCGTCGACTACGCGGCGCGCACCGGCACGCCGATCATGGCCGCCGGCGACGGCCGCATCGAACTGGCCGGCTGGAAGAACGGCTACGGCAAGACCGTGATCATCAACCACGGCCAGGGCCGCAGCACGCTGTACGCGCACATGTCGGCGCTGGGCAAATACACGCGCGGCCAGTTCGTGCCGCAGGGCGCGATCATCGGCCGCGTCGGCAGCACCGGCCTGGCCACCGGTCCGCACCTGCACTACGAATTCCGCGTCGGCGGCAAGCAGGTCAACCCGCTGACGGTGACCATGCCCAAGCCGGAACCACTGCGCGGCGCGGCCCTGGCGAAGTTCCGCAGCGCGACCGCGCCGGCGCTTGCTATGATGGATTCTCCTTCGGCCGACTCCGCGCGTTGAACATGGCTTCCACCCTGTATATCGGATTGATGTCGGGCACCAGCCTGGACGGCATCGACGTGGCCTTGGTCGACTTCACCGATGGCGCGCGCCTGCTGGCGCACGGGCATCGGCCGCTGCCGGCGGACCTGACCGCGGCGTTGCTGACGCTGTCGCAGTCGAACGCGCCGGTGTCGCTGGAGCTGGTCGGCCAGCTGGAAACCCGCTTGGGCATAGCGTTCGCCGAGGCGGTGAACGCCTTTTGCGCCGCGCACGGCATCGCACCGGAGCGCATCCGCGCCATCGGAAGCCACGGCCAGACCGTGCGCCACGATCCGAACGGCGAAATTCCCTATACCTTGCAGCTGGGCGACGCCAACCTGATCGCGGAGCTGACCGGCATCACCACCGTGGCCGATTTCCGCCGCCGCGACGTGGCCGCCGGCGGACAAGGGGCGCCGCTGGTGCCGGCCTTCCACCGCGCATTGTTCGCTCAATCCGGCGAAAACCGCGCGGTGCTCAACATCGGCGGCATCGCCAACGTCACCCTGCTGGCGCACGACGGCGCCGTCGGCGGTTTCGACACCGGCCCGGGCAACGGCCTGATGGATGCCTGGTGCCGGCGGCATTGGGGCATCGCCTTCGACGACGGCGGACGCCGGGCGGCCGCGGGCGAGATCGACGCCGAGCTCCTCGAACGCCTGTTGATGGACCCGTGGCTGCAGCTGCCGCCACCGAAAAGCACCGGCCGCGATTACTTCCAGCTCGACTGGCTCGACTACCACCTGCAAGGCCTGCATCTGAGTCCGGAAAGCGTGCTGCACACGCTGAACGCGTTCACCGCGCGCAGCATCGCCGATGCGCTGTCGATGGCCGGTTTCGGCGCCGAGGCGGTATTCGTCTGCGGCGGCGGCGTGCACAACGCCTTGCTGATGCGCCATCTGCAGGCACTGCTGACGTGCCCGGTGCGTTCGACCGCCGCGCTCGGCGTCGACCCCGATTATGTGGAGGCGATGGCCTTCGCCTGGCTGGCCAAGCAGTGCCTGGACGGCCGGCCGGGCAACGTGACGGATGTCACCGGCGCGGCCGGGCCGCGCATCCTGGGTGCGATCTATCAGGCCTGAGCGGGCTCGGCGCCGATGCGCCGCCACAGCCAAGCCAGCAACAACAAGGCCGGCACCACCGACACCGCGCTGATCAAAAAGAACGCGGAATAACTGCTCTGCTCGACGATATAGCCGGAGAAGCCGCCGACGAACTTGCCCGGCAGATTGGCCAACGACACCAGCAGGGCGTATTGCGTGGCGGTGAAGTTCTGGTTGGTCAGCCCGGACATGAACGCCACCAGCACGGTGCCGGCGAAGCCCTGCGCCAGGTTGTCGGCGGTGATGGCGGCGAAGAACGCCCAGATTTCGGACGGATGCTGCGCCATCAGCAGGAAAGCCAGATTCGACAGCGCCACACCGACCGCGGCCACCGCCAGCAGGCGCCGGATATCGAACGCGGCCACGCACACGCCGCCGAGGAACGCGCCGCCGATGCCGAGCCAGACGCCGTACAGCTTGGAGACCGTGGCGATGTCGGCCTTGGTATAGCCCGAGTCCAGATAGAACGGCCCGGCCAGCACGCCGATCATCTGGTCGGGGAATTTGTACAGGCCGACGAACAGCAGGAACGCCAACGCCAACGCGGCGCCGTTGCGGCTGAAGAATTCGCGGAACGGCTCGATGAAGGCCTCGGCCAGGCTGACTTTGCGGATGGCCGTGCGCGCCTCGGGTTCGCGCGCCAGCAAAGTGGCGGCCAGCGGCAACAGCATCAGCAGCGCCATCACCGTATAGGTGATGCGCCAGCCGAACAGCTCGGCGAAATACAGCGCCATGGCGCCGCCGAGGATCAGGCCGATGCGGTAGCCCAGCGTGTAGGTGGCCGCCAGCGCGCCTTGCGCGTGCGGCTCGACGATCTCGATGCGGTAGGCGTCGACCAGGATGTCCTGGGTGGCGCCGGCGAACGCCGCCAAGGCCACGAACGCGATCAGGATCGACAGATGCGCGGCCGGATCGGTGTAGGCCATCGCCAACAGACCGAGCATCAGCAGCGCCTGCGAGACGAACAGCCAGCCGCGCCGGCGGCCGAGCAACGGCAGCGCGTAGCGGTCCAGCAGCGGCGCCCACAGGAACTTCAGCACATAGAAGAAGCTGGCGAAGCTGAGCAGGCCGATCAGACTGAGCGCCAGTCCGATGTCGCGCAACCAGGTCGACAGCGTGCCGCCGACGATCAGCAGGAACGGCAGGCCGCAGCCGAAGCCGAAGAACAGCAGGGTGGCGGCCGACGGCGTGCCGAAGGCGCGCTTGATGCCCTGCCAGCCTTTGTAGGATCGGGTGTCGGCCATCAGTCGTAGTCCACGGTGAACGGTGCGTGATCGGAGAATTTCGGTTCGGCGGCGATGGCGCAGCCGCGCAGCGCCGGTTTCAGGTTCGGGCTGACCATCTGGCAGTCGATGCGCCAACCGACGTTGTTGGCGCGCGCCGCGCCGCGCTGGCTCCACCAGGTGTAGTCCTGGCCGGTCGGGTTCAGCGTGCGGTAGGCGTCGACCCAGCCGTCTTCGGCGGTCAACGCGGTCAGCCAGGCGCGCTCTTCCGGCAGGAAGCCGGAGTTCTTTTCGTTGGATTTGGCGTTGCGGATGTCCATCGCGGTGTGCGCGATGTTCCAGTCGCCGCACAGCACGACCTTCCGGCCGCTGGCCAGCATGGCGGCGAACTTCGGCCGGATCCAGTCCATCACCTCGAACTTGAAGCGCTGGCGTTCCTCGGCCGACGAACCGGACGGCAGGTACAGCGAGACCACCGACAGATCGCCGAAGCGGGCTTCGATGTAACGGCCCTCCTCGTCGAACGGCGCCCAGCCCAGACCGGTGACGACCTCGTCCGGCGTGCGCCGGCAATAGATGGCGACGCCGGAATAGCCCTTCTTGGTGCTGGCGTCGCGGAAGAAGACGTTGTAGCCGGCCGGCCGGAACAACCCGTCGC
Organism: Arenimonas maotaiensis; assembly: GCF_014638745.1. Taxonomy (GTDB): domain Bacteria; phylum Pseudomonadota; class Gammaproteobacteria; order Xanthomonadales; family Xanthomonadaceae; genus Arenimonas; species Arenimonas maotaiensis. The sequence continues at coordinate 323,410 of NZ_BMFO01000003.1, read as the reverse complement.
CGAGCTGGTGCTCCTGGGCCTTGGTCTCCTGCACGCACAATACATCGGCGTCCTGGGCGGCGAACCAGTCGAAGAAGCCCTTGGTGGCGGCCGAACGGATGCCGTTGGCGTTGAAGCTGATGATGCGCATGCGGGGCCCGTGCTGATAAACTGGCACCAGAGTATCGCAACCGGCGCGAAGGGGAAACATGCAGGCGTACCAGGAAGGGTTTTTGCAGCTGGCCATCCGCAAGCAGGTGCTGCGCTTCGGCGAGTTCACCCTGAAGTCCGGGCGGATCAGCCCCTATTTCTTCAACGCCGGCCTGTTCGACGACGGCGAAAGCCTGGATGCCGTGTGCCAAGCCTACGCCACCCGCATCCTGGACAGCGGCATCGCGTTCGACATGCTGTTCGGTCCGGCCTACAAAGGCATTGCGCTGGCCGCCGGCACCGCCATGGCGCTGGCGCGGCAGGGCCGCAACCTGCCGGTGGCGTTCAACCGCAAAGAGGCCAAAAGCCATGGCGAAGGCGGCAGCCTGATCGGCGCGCCGGTGCGCGGCCGGGTGCTGATCGTCGACGACGTGATCACCGCCGGTACCGCCATCCGCGAATCGATCGAGATCATCCGCGGCCAGGGCGCTGAAGTCGCCGGTATCGTCATCGCGCTCGACCGCCAGGAGCGCGGCGCCGACAACGCCCTTTCGGCCAGCCAGGAAATCCTGCGCCAATACGGCTTCCCGGTATACAGCATCGTCGGCCTGGCCGAACTGCTGGATTACGCCAAGGACCGCGCCGAGCTTGCGCAGTACCGCGAGCCGCTGCAGAATTACCGCAACCGTTACGGGGTATCCGCATGAGAACCGCCAAACCGCTGCTGATCGCGTCTCTGGGACTGGGCCTCGTGCTCGGCGCCACGGCACAGGAGAAGAAGGTCTACCGCTGGGTCGACAAGGACGGCAAGGTCCACATCAGCGACCAGCTGCCGCCGGAAGAGGTCGGCCGCGCGCGCAAGGAATACAGCGCCAGCACCGGCAGCCTGCGCAACGACGTCAAGACCCCGCTCAGCCCGGCCGAACAGGCCGCCGCCGCCGAGCAGGCGCGCGTCGAAGCCGCCGCGCTGGCCGAGGCCGAGAAGGCCAAGCGCATCGAACAGGGCATGCTCACCAACTACGACAACGAGCAGGCGCTGCAGCGCGCGTTCAACGAGCGCACCGACCTGCTGAAGAACACCATCGTGTCGCTGCAGGCCAGCATCCAGTCGCGGCGCGCGGCGGTCATCAGCGGCCTGAACGAACTGGCCGAAGCCGAACTGCGCGGCGACAAGCTGCCGGAAGCGAAAATCAAGCTATTGCAAAGCAACCAGGCGCTGGTGGCCGGCCAGACCGAACAGATGGCGCGGCTGAACGCCAACTACACCGCACTGCAGAGCGAATTCGCGCTGACCTTGGAAAAATACCGGACCATGAAAGCGGAAGCGGACGCCAAACGCGCCGCGCTTCCCGACAGCCTGTAAGGTCTCAGAACGGCAGCGTCAGCGCCGGGTCGAGCGCCAACAGGCGTTCGCGGAACGCCTCTTGGATGCGCGTCAGGCCGGCCTGGTCGTTGGCCTCGAAACGCAGCACCAGCACCGGCGTGGTGTTCGACGCCCGCACCAGTCCCCAGCCGTCCGGCCAATCGGCACGCAGGCCGTCGATCAGGCTGACGCGCGCGCCGTCGAAATGCGCCTCGGCCACGAAACGCTCGATCAGCGCGTGTTGCCGTCCTTCCTCGACCGCGATCTTGAGTTCGGGCGTGGACACCGAGGTCGGCAACGCGTCGAAGGCGGCCTGGATGCCGTCCGGCGCGGCGGCCAGGATCTCCAACAGGCGCGCGGCCGCGTAGATGCCGTCATCGAAGCCGAACCAGCGCTCGGCGAAGAAGAAGTGGCCGCTCATCTCGCCGGCCAGCTCGGCGTGCGATTCCTTCATCTTGGCCTTGATCAGCGAGTGCCCGGTCTTCCACATCAGCGGGCTGCCGCCGTTGCGCAGGATGTGGCCCTGCAGCGCGCCGGTGCACTTGACGTCGTAGATGATGGCCGCGCCCGGATTGCGGCTCAGCACGTCTTCGGCGAACAGCATCAGCAGGCGGTCGGGATAGATGATCTCGCCCTGGGCGGTGACCACGCCGAGCCGGTCGCCGTCGCCGTCGAAGGCCAGGCCGAGATCGGCGCCGCTACGCTTGACCAGTTCGATCAGGTCCTGCAGGTTTTCCGGATCGCTCGGGTCGGGATGGTGGTTCGGGAAGTTGCCGTCGACCTCGCAATGGATCTCCTCGACCTGGGCGCCGATCGCGGTGAGCACCTGCGGCGCCACCGCGCCGGGCACGCCGTTGCCGCAATCCACCACCACCTTGAGCGGGCGTTCGATGTGGATGTCGTCGGCGATGGTACGGACGTACTCCGGCATCACGTCGCGCGAGGTCACGGCGCCGGGGTTCTCGGCCTTGATGATCTTCTTGTCGACGATGCGGTCGAACAGCGCGGTGATGGCGTCGCCGGACAGGGTGTGGCCGTCGATGACGATCTTGAAGCCGTTGTAATCCGGCGGATTGTGCGAACCGGTCAGCGAGATGCCGCTGCGCAACTCGGAATTGGCGGCGGCGAAATACACCAGCGGCGTCGGCACGCAGCCCAGGTCGACCACGGCCACACCGGTCGAGGCCAGGCCTTCGCGCAGGCCTTCGGCCAGGCCGGGCGACGACAGCCGGCCGTCGTAACCGACATGGATGCCGGCCAACCCCTTCTCCACCAGCACGGTGCCGACCGCCTCGCCAATCAGGCGCGCGATGCCGGCGTCGAGATTGGTGCCGACCACGCCGCGGATGTCGTAGGCGCGGAAGATCGAACGCTCCAGCGGCACTTTCGGGCGCACGGCCTCCTTGATGTTGAACACCGGCCGCTCGGCGGCGAGCTTTTCGGCCAGCAGGCCTTTCTGCCGCATCTCTTCGAGCGTGAGCGTGGTGTCGCCTTCCACGGCCTCGTCCTGGCCGAACGCGGCGGCATGCCGGCGGCGGTGCAGGAAAGCGGGCGCGAAGCGGCAGGCCACGGCGGCTGCGGCAAGCAACGCCGCCAGCACGAATTCGCCGATGCCGCCGGCGCCGAACAGGCCGCGATCGGCCAAGGGCACCGACGCCACCACCCGCCACGGCGTCTTGCCGACCTTGCCGGCATTGAGTTCCGCGGTCGAGGCCAGCGTGGCATCGCCGCGGGTGAGCACGTCGTACTGCCCTTGGCGCAGGGCCAGGAAGCGGGCGCCCTGCATCGGACCGCCGAGTGCGGCATCGAGTTCGGACACAGGCAGCTGCACATAGGCCAGGCGCGTCTGCGCGCCGCTGCCGAGCGATTTGACCAACGCCAGCCTGGGGCCGCCGCCGGCCTTGATCACCCGCATCGCGACGCTGTCGTCGTTGACCGCGGCCTCCAACAGGCCGAGCTTGCCGGCGCCGAACGCCGCGATGTCGGCATAGGCGGCCGAAAAGTCGGGCGTGAACAGCTCGACCGCTTCGGCCTGCTTGAAGGCTTCGCGGAAATGCAGCTTGACCGGCCCCTCGTCGCCGGCGGCGAGCAGGGGTTCGGCCTGCTTGCGGGCCGCCAGCATGCGGCCGACCAAATCGCCGCTGCGCGCGGTGACGGCGGCCACCGCCGCGTCACGCGCGGCCAGGATGTCCCGCTCGGCCTTGTTCTGGGCAAACACGTCGGCGCCTCGGTAGGCGAACCAGAGCGCGAACGCGGCGAGCACCGCCATGGCGGTCGGCCATGGGTTGCGCTGGATCCATTCGCGCAGGCGCTCGACGGGGGATTGTTTGCTACGCATGGTCAACGGACTCCGGTATGGCCGAAGCCGCCCGTCCCGCGGGCGCTCTCGGCGAAGGATTCGACATGGCGGAAGCGCGCGCGCACCACCGGCATGAACACCAGTTGCGCGATGCGGTCGCCGGGCTGGACGGTCTGCGGCAGGGCGCCGCGGTTCCACAGGCTGACCATCAGCGGGCCTTGGTAGTCGGCGTCGATCAGGCCGACGCCGTTGCCGAGCACCAGCCCGTGCTTGTGGCCCAGGCCCGAACGCGGCAGGATGTGCGCGCACAGACCCGGATCGCCGATGTGGATGGCCATGCCGGTGGCGATCAGTTGCGCCTCGCCGGGCTGCAGGGTCAGCGGCGCGTCCAGCATCGCGCGCAGGTCCATGCCGGCGGCGTGCGCCGTGGCGTAGTCCGGCAACGGATATGCCGTGCCCAGGCGTTCATCGAGGATGCGTAATTCCACTTCGGTCATGCGGCGGTCGTCCCAAGGGCGTGAATGCGTTGCAGCAGGATGCGCGCCACCTCGGCTTTCGAGGCCGGGCCGATATCGCTGCGGCCGTCGGGCGTGAACAACGCCAGCGCGTTGTCCTCGCTTTCGAAGCCCAGGCCGGCGGCGGACACGTCGTTGGCGGCGACGGCGTCGAGGTTCTTGTCGCGCAGCTTGCGCGTGGCGTACTCGTCCAGGCGTTCGGTCTCGGCCGCGAAACCGATCACGCGCGCCGGCCGCCGCGGATGCGCGGCCACCTGCGCCAGGATGTCGTCGGTGCGCTCCAGCGCCAGCTGCAGCGGGCCCTCGCCTTTCTTGATTTTCTGCGCGCTGGCCTGCATCGGCCGGTAATCGGCGACGGCGGCGGCGGCGATGAAGGTGTCGACGCCGTCAAGGTTCGCCATCACCGCCTCGCGCATCTGGGCGGCGCTGCGCACGTCGACGCGGCGCACGCCCGGCGGCGTGGCGAGCACGACCGGACCGGCCACCAGAACGACCTCGGCGCCTTGCTCGGCGGCGGCCTGCGCCACGGCGAAACCCATCTTGCCGGAGCTGCGGTTGCCGATGAAACGCACCGGATCGACGTCCTCGAAGGTGGGACCGGCGGTGACCAGCACGCGCCGGCCCTGCCAGGCACCGGCGTGCGGCCGGATGGCCTGCACCAACTGTTCGGGCTCCAGCATCCGGCCCTCACCGGTCTCGCCGCAGGCCTGCTCGCCGCTACCCGGCCCGAGCAGCCGCAACCCGCGGACACGCAGGGTGGCGACGTTGGCTTGGGTGGCGGGATTGGCCCACATCACCCGGTTCATGGCAGGCGCCAAGGCGATCGGCGCCTCGGTGGCCAAGCACAAGGTGGTCAGCAGGTCATCGGCGTGGCCGCCGGCCAGACGGGCCAGGAAGCCGGCGCTGGCCGGCGCCACCAGCACCTGCGTAGCCCAGCGCGCCAGCTCGATGTGGCTCATGGCGGCTTCGGCCGCCTCATCCCACAGACTGCTACGCACCGGATGGCCGGATAAAGCCTGAAGGGTGGTCGGGGTGACGAAACGCTCGGCCGATGCGGTCATCACCACGCGCACCTCGGCGCCCGCCTTGTTCAGACGACGCACGAGGTCGGCGCATTTATAGGCCGCGATGCCGCCGGTGATCCCCAAAAGGACGCGTTCGCCGTTCAATTCCCCCACCCGGATTATTCTGATATGGCGTTGCGCATTAGCTTAACCGAAAAGGCCCGGGAATCCGACAGCGCGGGCGAAAAAACGGCCCTACGCTGAGGCCATGAACAATCCCGCCGCCAAACCCTGGATCGCCGCCCAGAACAAAGCGCTGGAGCGCGGCGTCAAATCGCTCAATCAGCCCGAACTGCTGGCGCTGATCGGCGCGCCGTTGCCGCCGCCGCGACTGACTCCGCCGGAACTGGCGGTGGACGACCTGCTTGCCCTGAAGCAGGGCTCGATCGGCGAATTCAGCCAGCACCACGGCATCGGCATCACCTTGGCCTGCAAGCTGGCCGCCAGCCTGGAACTGGGCACCCGCTACTGGTGCCGCGCGCCGGAACGCGGCCAGGCGCTGACCGATCCGCAGCAGGTCCGGCACTGGCTGCGCACCGAGCTGCGCGACCGGCCGCGCGAGGTGTTCGCCTGCGCCTTTCTGGATTCCCGGCACCGGCTGCTGCGCTACGAGGAACTGTTCGAGGGCGGCCTGGACGGCGCCGAGGTCCATCCTCGGGTGATCCTGCAGCACGCCCTGCGGCACCAGGCCGCCGCCGTGCTCCTGGTGCACAACCACCCCAGCGGCCATCCGGAACCCAGCGCCGCCGACCATGCCCTGACCCTGCGCCTGAAACAGGCCCTGGCGCTGGTCGACATCCGCGTGCTCGACCACTTCATCGTGGCCGGCAACGGCGTCACCTCGTTCGCCGAGCGCGGCTGGCTGTAGCGCCGGCCGGATGCGGCCGGGGCGGGGGCGCGCTACAATATCAGCCCCTTATCCGCGAACCCCGCCCGTGAAAGCCCATCTCCGTGAACTGGTGGCCCAGGCCCTGCTGGACCTGCGCCGCGAAGGCAACATCCCCGCCGACCTGGAACTGCCCGAATTCGCCATCGAGCGCACCAAGTCGCGCGAGCACGGCGACTACGCGACCAACGTGGCGATGCTGCTGGCCAAGCGCATCGGCATGAATCCGATGGCGCTGGCGGAAACGCTGGTCGCCGCCATGGGCGGCGGCGACGAATCCAAGCATGTCGAGAAGGTGGTGGTGGCCAAGCCGGGTTTCATCAACTTCACCGTCTCGCGCCGCTGCCTGCTGTCCACCGTGCGCCGGGTGTTCGAAGCCGGCGCCGAATACGGCCGGCAGCCGGCCGATTCGCGCGAATCGGTCACCGTCGAGTTCGTCTCGGCCAATCCGAACGGCCCGCTGCACGTCGGCCACGGCCGCGGCGCCGCTTACGGCGCCACGCTGGCCAACCTGCTGGAGGCCGCCGGCCACAAAGTCCAGCGCGAGTACTACGTAAACGACGCCGGCCGGCAGATGGACATCCTCGCGGTCAGCGTCTGGCTGCGCTACCACGAGCTGTGCGGCGTGGCGGTGCGCTTCCCGGACAACGGCTACAAGGGCGATTACGTGGTCGACATCGCGCGCGCGCTGCGCGCCGCCGAAGGCGACCGCCTGCGCTTCTCCGCGCTCGAACTGTTCGACGCGGTGCCGGCCGACGAGGGCCAGGGCGGCGACAAGGAAAAACACGTCGACGCGCTGATCGCCAACGCCCGGCGCCTGCTCGGCGAAACCGATTACCGCCAGGTGTTCAACGCCGGCCTGGAGTTCTGCCTGGCCGACATCCGCAACGACCTGCACGGTTTCGGGGTCGATCACGACAACTTCTTCTCCGAGCGCTCGCTGGCCACCGACGGCTACGTGCAACGCGCCATCGACACCCTGCGCGCCAACGGCCATCTGTACGAGCAGGACGGCGCACTGTGGTTCCGCGCCACCGACTTCGGCGATGACAAGGACCGCGTGGTGGTGCGCGACAACGGCGTCTCCACCTACTTCGCCTCCGACCTCGGCTACCTGCTGTCGAAATTCGAGCGCGGCTTCGAACGCGCGCTGTACGTGTTCGGCGCCGACCACCACGGCTACATCGTGCGCCTGAAGGCGGCGGCCAAGGGCCTGGGCCTGGACGAATCGAAGATCGAGATCCAGCTGGTGCAGTTCGCCATCCTGTACCGCGGCGGCGAACGCGTGCAGATGTCGACCCGCGCCGGCAGCTTCGTGACCCTGCGCGAGCTGCGCGAGGAGGTCGGCAACGACGCCGCCCGCTTCTTCTACGTGATGCGCAGCAACGACCAGCACCTGGATTTCGACCTGGACCTGGCCAAGAGCCACTCCAAGGAAAACCCGGTGTACTACATCCAGTACGCCATCACCCGTTCGGCCGGCCTGTTCCGCAAGCTCAAGGAAAAGGGCTGGAGCTACAACGACAGCGCCGCGGTCGCCAACCGCGAGCGCATGGACAGCGACGCCGAGATCGTGCTGCTGGGCGAACTGATGCGCCTGCCGGAGATGGTCGAATCGGCCGCCGCCAACCGCGGCCCGCAGATCCTCGCCAACTACCTGCGCGAGACCGCCAACGCCTTCCATTCCTTCTACGAAAACTGCGACATCCTCAGCGAGGACGAAGACGTGCGCAACGCCCGCCTGGGCCTGTGCAAGGCCACCTCGCAGGTGCTGTCGAACGGTCTGGCGCTGCTGGGCGTGTCCGCCCCGGAGCGCATGTAAATGGCGCGCAAACCGCAGGCGCGCCGGCAGGGCGGCAAACGCGGCACGCCGGCCTGGGCCTGGCTGCTGGTCGGCCTGTTCGTCGGCGCCTTGGGCTACTTCGGCTATCAGCAATACCGTGAACTGACCGCGCCGGCGCCGACCGAGGTGCCGGTGCCGGAAACCGCCGACAGCGCGCCGAAAGCCGAGGATAAAGGCGTCGAGCCGCCGGCCAGCGGCGTCGACGGCGTACTCGACACCGACTACAGCTTCTACGACGTGCTGCCGAGCGAAGAGACCGCGGCCGCGCCGGACGAAGCGGCTGCGGGCGACAGCGCCGCTACCGCGGATGCCAGCGAAGCCAAGCCGGCGGCGGAAACCGCGCCGGCCGACACCACCCGCTACCTGCTGCAGGCCGGTGCTTTCGAACGCGCGGCCGACGCCGAGAACCTGAAGGCGCGCATCGCGCTGGCCGGCGAAGCCGCCCGTGTGGAGACCGCCGACGTGGACGGCAAGACCCTGCACCGCGTGCGGCTGGGGCCGTACACCGGCGAGAAGGCGGTAGCCGCGGCCAAGCGCGCCTTGGCCGAGCAAGGCATCGCCGCGGTCAGCATCAAACTGCCGTAATCAGCGTTTCAGCAGGATCAGCGCCGAGGTATCGTCCTCGCCGCGGCCCTGCGCCACCAGCTCGGCGTAATCGGCGAGCGATTGCTCGACCACGCTGTAGCGCTTGCCGAGTGCCTCGGCCATGGCCTGCACGATGCCGAGATCCTTCAGCAACAAGGCCGACTTGAAGCCGGGCGTGAAACTGTCGGCCATCATGGTGGCGCCGCGTTTGTCGAGGAACCAGTTGCCGGCGGCGCCGGCGGCCAGCGTGGGCACCAGCGATTCCGGCTTCAGGCCCAAGGCCTCGCCGAACGCCAGGCCTTCGCAGACCGCCTGCGCGATGCCGGCCACCAGCACCTGATTGACCGCCTTGGTGGCCTGGCCGGCGCCGGTCGGGCCCATGTGGGTGACCCGCAGCGCGTACGCCGACAGCAGATCCTGCGCACGCGCCAGCACCTCGGCGTCGCCGCCGACCATCACCGACAGCTTGCCGTTGCGCGCGCCTTCGACGCCGCCGGACACCGGCGCGTCGAGGAAATCGATGCCCTTGGCGGCCAGCCGGCGGGCGGCTTCGACCGCGGTATCGCGCGACACGGTGGAGTGGTCGATCACCAGCGCGCCCGACGCGAGCACGCCGGCGAGGTCGTCCACGCACTGCAGCACGTCGGGATCGCGGGACACGCACAGCACCACGGCGTCGCATCCGGCGAAATCGGCCGGTGCGCGCGCGGCACGCACGCCCAGTTCCGTCGCCAGCGCCCCGGCCTTGGCCAGCGTGCGGTTGCCGACCGCGGCGAGCAGGCCCTTGGCCTGCAGATGGCCGGCCATCGGCGCGCCCATGGCGCCCAGACCGATGAAGCCGACGCGGGAAATGGCGTGCATATCAGACTCCGTGCGGGGTTTCTTCGAGATAGGTGTAGCCGGTCAGACCGGACTCCAACGCCGCCAGCGCGGCGTCGGCCGCGGCCGCATCCAATCCGGCGTGTTCGACCAGATGCCGGTAGCGCGCGCGCAGCTCATCGAGCCGGTAGCCAACGTAGTCGAGCATCACGTCGGTGCTGTCGCCCTTGCGCTGGCGTTCGATGCGGTAGCCGCCGAGCGCGTCCAGGCTGACGTTGGCGGTGTCGGTGTCGCCGAACAGGTTGTGGATGTCGCCCAGGGTCTCCTGATAGGCGCCGACCATGAACACGCCGAGCCGGTAGCTCTCGCCCTTCCTCGGCGCGTGCAACGGCAGCGAATGGCCCAGGGTCTGCGACTGCACGTAGGTGTCGACCCGGCCGTCGGAATCGCAGGTCAGGTCGGCGATCACGCCGTGACGCTCGGGGCGTTCGTCCAGGCGCGCGATCGGCATGATCGGGAACACCTGGTCGATGGCCCAGACGTCGGGAATCGACTCGAACACCGAGAAGTTCACGAAGTACTTGTCGACCAGGCGCTCGTCGAGTTCGTCCAGCACCTCGCGGTGGGATTTGTCGTCCGGATTGAGCTGGCGGCGCACGGCGTGCGCGATGGCATAGAACAGGTCGTCCAGCAGGGCGCGGTCGTCGAGCCCGAGCTGGCCGTGCGCGAACAGCGCCTGGCCTTCGGCCAGGTAATGCTGGGCCTCGAGATAGACTTCCAGCGCGGTCCGGCGGTCGATGCTGCGCACCAGGTCGCGCAGGTGCTTGATCACCAGCGGTTCGCCGGCGCGCGCGTCCGGCACGGCGCCGTCCGGCGCCTGTTCGACCTCGGAGACGTTGACCACCATCATGGCGTGGTGCGCGGTCATCGCGCGGCCGGCCTCGGTGATCATGCGCGGCTCGGGCAGGCCGTGTTCGGCGCAGGCCTCCTGCAACGGCTGCACCAGGGTCTGCGCGAACTGCTCGAGCCGGTAGTTGACCGAGCAGGCGCCGCGCGAGCGGGTGCCTTCGTAGTCGACGCCCAGGCCGCCGCCGGAATCCATGAAGCGGATCAGGCAGCCGGCCTTGCTCAGCTCGACGAAATAACGCACCGCCTCGCGCATGCCGGCGGCGATGTCGCGCAGGTTGGAGATCTGCGAGCCCATGTGGAAATGCAGCAGCTGCAGGCAGTCGAGCTGGCCGGCGGCGCGCAGGCGCTCGACCAGATCCAGCACCTGGCGCGGCGACAGCCCGAACTTGGCCTTGTCGCCGCCGGAGTTCTGCCACTTGCCGGCGCCCAGGGTGGACAGCCGCAGGCGCACGCCGACGCCAGGCTGAACGCCGAGCTTGGCCGCTTCCTGCAGGATCATGTCGAGCTCGGACGGCTTCTCGACCACGATGGTGGTGTCGAAGCCCAGGCGCTTGCCGAGCAGGGCCAGATGGATGAACTCGCGGTCCTTGTAGCCGTTGCAGACGATCACGCTGCCGGGCTTGGCCAGCGCCAGCACCGCCATCAGCTCGGGCTTGGAGCCGGCCTCGAGGCCGAACTGCTCGTTGCCGGCCGAGGCCAGCACGCCAGCCACGCCGTAATGCTGGTTGACCTTGATCGGGTAGACCGCGGTGTAGCCGCCCTTGTAGCCCAGGTGGCCCATGGCGGCGTTGAACGCGCGCTGCATGGCCTGCAGGCGGTGCGGCAGGATGTCGCTGAAACGCAGCAGCAGCGGCAATTTCAGGCCGTCTCGGGTGGCCTGCTCGATCAGCTCGGGAATCGGCAGACGCGGACCCTCCGGCCCCAGCGGCTGGGCGCAGACCCGGCCAGATGCGTCCACGTCGAAATAGCCTTCCGACCAGAACGGCAGGGAATACAGCTGTTTGGCGTCGTCGACCGACCAGGCGCTCATGGGCAGGGATCCTTCTCCGGGGAGGCGTATTGTACCCCCCCTACCCGTTATCGGATACAATTGCGCCTCATTTTTCAAGCCCCTGCGCCCGAGGAGACGCCATGTCCGACACCCCCTGGTTCTACGAGAATTTCGAGCACACCGGCTCGGCCATCGGATTCCGCATCGTGCGCAAGCTGGATGAGGTGCAGTCGCCGTTCCAGAAGATCGAGATCTTCGAGACCACCGACTTCGGCAACCTGATGGTGATCGACGGCGCGATGATGGTGACCACGCGCGAGAACTTCTTCTACCACGAGATGATGTCGCACGCCGCGATCTACACCCACGCCGCGCCGAAGGACATCGCCATCATCGGCGGCGGCGACTGCGGCACCCTGCGCGAATGCCTGAAGCACGCCGACGTGCGCAGCGTGGTGCAGTGCGACATCGACGAGCAGGTCACGCGCATGGCCGAGAAGTACTTCCCGGAGCTGTGCGAGAGCAACAACGACCCGCGCGCGACGGTGATGTTCGACGACGGCATCGCCTACATGCGCAACGCCGCGCCGGAAAGCCTGGACATCATCATCGTCGACTCGACCGATCCGGTCGGCCCGGCCGAAGGCCTGTTCAACCGCGCCTTCTACGAGGACTGCTTCAAGGCCCTGCGCCCCGACGGCCTGCTGGTGCAGCAGAGCGAATCGCCGCTGGCGCTGATGCACCTGATCCAGGACATGGTCGGCGCCATGGGCGACGCCGGCTTCCAGAGCTTCCGCACCCTGCCGTTCCCGCAGCCCTGCTACCCGACCGGCTGGTGGAGCTGCACCATCGCCGGCAAGCAGGCGCGCGACCTGGCCAAATTCCGCCTGCCGGACGCCGCCGCCAAGCCGTTCCGCACCGAGTACTACAACGCCGGCATGCACGTGGCCGCGCTGGCGCAGCCCGAATTCATGAAACGCGCGCTGCAGCAGACCCGATAAGCATAAAAAAAGCCCCGGTGGCGGGGGTACGCCAGCGGGGCTCAAGGGTAAGGAAGGGGGCCGGGGAAAGCCGCACTTCCTTGGATCCTCTCAGGGGATGGAGATGATCCTGTGCAGGCATTGCGCCTACAGGTTCAGTTAATCATGCACGTGGTTAACGGACGGTGAACGGCGCGGCGCTTTACGGATTCTTCACAAAATCCTCATGGCATGAAGCCGCGATCAGTGCGCTTCGTCCCAATTTCCGCCGACGCCGCATTCCACCAGCAGCGGCACCTTCAGCGCCGCCGCGGCTTCCATGCGCGCCGTGACCTCGGTCTGCAGTTCCGGCACGAAACCGGCATCGGCCTCGAACACCAGTTCGTCGTGCACCTGCATCAGCATCCGCGCCCGCTCGCGGTGGCCTGCGATCCAGCCGGCCACGTCGATCATCGCGCGCTTGATGATGTCGGCCGCGGTGCCCTGCATCGGCGCGTTGATGGCCGCGCGTTCGGCGCCGGCGCGCTGCGCGGCGTTGCGGCCGTTGATCTCGTTCAGATACAGACGCCGGCCGAACACGGTCTCGACATAACCGGTTTCCTTGGCGCGGCTGCGGGTATCGTCCATGTAGGCGCGCACGCCCGGATAGCGGCTGAAATACAGGCTGATGTATTCCGCCGCCTCGTTGCGGCCGATGCCCAGCTGGCGCGCCAGGCCGAACGCGCTCATGCCGTACATCAAGCCGAAGTTGATGGCCTTGGCGGCGCGGCGCTGTTCGCCGGTGACGGTGTCCGGGGTGGCGCCGAACACTTCGGCCGCGGTCGCGCGGTGCACGTCCTGGCCGGAGCCGAACGCCGCCAGCAGGCCGGCGTCGCCGGACAGATGCGCCATGATGCGCAGCTCGATCTGCGAATAGTCGAACGACACGATCCGGCGGCCCGGCGGCGCGATGAACGCCTGGCGGATCTTGCGGCCGTCCTCGGTGCGCACCGGGATGTTCTGCAGGTTCGGATCCGACGAGCTCAGCCGGCCGGTGGCGGCGCCGGCCTGGTGGTAGCTGGTGTGCACGCGGCCGGTGCGCGGATTGACCATCTGCGGCAGTTTGTCGGTGTAGGTGCTGCGCAGCTTGGCCATGCCGCGGTGTTCCAGGATCAGCCGCGGCAGTTCGTGGTCGTCGGCGATCGCCTCCAGCGCCTCCTCGTTGGTCGAGGGCGCGCCGGTCGGCGTCTTCAATTTGGCGGTCAGGCCGAGTTCGTCGAACAGCAATGCGCCCAGCTGTTTGGGTGAATCCAGGTTGAAGTGGCGGCCGGCGACTTCATACGCCCGGTTCTGCACCTGCAGCATGCGCGCCGACAGATCCGCGCTCTGCCGCTGCAGCAGGGCGGTGTCGATGAGCACGCCGTTCTCCTCGATGTCGCACAGCACCTGCACCAACGGCATCTCCAGGCCGCGGTACAGGGTCTCGAGCGCCGGTTCGGCCGCCAGCTGCGGCGCGAAATGGCGTTGCAGGCGCAGGGTGATGTCGGCGTCTTCGGCGGCATAGCGCGTGGCGTCGTCGATGGCGACCTGCGAGAACGGGATCTGCTTGGCACCCTTGCCGGCCACGTCTTCGTAGGCCACGGTGCGGTAGCCCAGATGGTTCAGCGCCATCGAATCCATGTCGTGCCGGGCGCGGCCGGCGTTGAGCACGAACGAGGCCAACAGGGTGTCTTCGGCCAAGCCGCGCACGGCGATGCCGACACGCTGCAGCACATGCAGGTCGTATTTGCCGTTCTGCGCGCATTTGCGTTTGTCCGGATCGGCCAACAGCGGCGCCAGCTTGGCCAGCACCGCCTCGGCCGGCAGCTGCAGTGGTGCGCCCGGGTAATCGTGCGCCAACGGGATGTACCAAGCCTGCTCCGGCCGCACGGCGAAACTCAAGCCGACCAGATTGGCCTGCAACGCGTCGAGCGAATCGGTTTCGGTGTCGAAGCAGACCAACTCGGCGGCCTGCAGTTCGGCCCGCATCGCCTCGAACGCCGGCCAATCGAGCACGGTCTCGTATACGCCGGGCCGCGCTTCCGGCATCGGTTCAGCCGGCTTCTGCGCCGCGGGCGCGGAAACGGCCGGCGCCGACGCGCCGCCCTGCAGTTCCTTCAGCGCCTGCTTGAAGCCGAAGCGGGCGTACAGCGCGGCCAGGTCGTCGGCGTGCGGCGGCAGCTGCAGCAGCTGCGTGTAGTCCTTGTCGAGCGCGACGTCGGTCTTGATGGTGACCAACGTGCGGTTCAGCGGCAGGATCGGCAGGGCCGCGCGCAGGTTCTCGCCGATCTTGCCGGAGATCTTGTCGGCGTTGGCGATCACGTTGTCGAGCGTGCCGTGTTCGGCCAGCCATTTGGCGGCGGTCTTCGGGCCGCACTTCTCCACGCCCTTGACGTTGTCGACCGCGTCGCCCATGAGCGCCAGGTAATCGACGATCTGGTCGGGGCGCACGCCGAACTTCTCCGGTACGCGCGCCTCGTCGGTGACGCTGCCGGTCATGGTGTTGGTCAGCCGGATATGCGGACCCACCAGCTGCGCGAAGTCCTTGTCGCCGGTGGAGATCACCACGTCGACGCCGTCTTTCGCGGCCTGCACGGCATAGGTGCCGATGACGTCGTCGGCCTCCACGCCCGGCACGCGGATCACCGGCAAGCCGAGCGCCTGCACGATCGCCATCATCGGCTCGACCTGCGCGCGCAGATCGTCCGGCATGGCGGCGCGGTTGGCCTTGTACTCGGGGTACAGTTCGTCGCGGAAGGTGGGCCCGGGCGCGTCCAGCACGAACGCGATGTAGTCGGCGCCTTCCTTCAGGCTGCTCTTCAGCATGTTGACGATGCCGAACAGCGCGCCGGTCGGCGTGCCGTCGGCGGCGGTCAGCGGCGGCAGCGCATGGAAGGCGCGGTACAGGTAGGAGGAACCGTCGATCAGGACGAGTTTGGGCATGGCGAGGCGGCCTCGGGGAAATGGCTCCATTGTATGCCATGCGCGCCCGCGCCCGCCCGGCGGGTTGACCCGCGCCGGCATTTGGCCTTTAATATGCCCATCGCGATCCGGCTTCACCGCCGGGTCTTTTTTTTTGCCAGAGGAGTGAGCCATGTCCGAACTGCCGCCGATCACCATCACCCAGACCGACTGGAACCGCCTGGACGCCCTGCTGTCCTCGGAACGCTACGAGAACCTGCCGGGCCTGGACGGCCTGCGCGTGGAGCTGGAGCGCGCCAACGTGGTGGCCGACGACGCCATCCCGGCCGATGTGGTGACCATGGATTCCACCGTCCGCTTCGCGGAAGAAGCGGCCGGCCGCCAGTTCGAGCTGAAGCTGGTATACCCGAACACCGCCGGCGGCGACGGCACGGTCTCGATCCTCGCGCCGATCGGCAGCGCGCTGCTCGGCCTGTCGGTCGGCCAGGAAATCGACTGGGCGCTGCCCGGCGGCCGCAGCACCAAGGTGCGGGTACTGTCCGTCCGCCGCTGAGTCTCAGGCCGCCTGCAGTTTGGCGTAGGCCAGCACCAGCCATTTGCTGCCGGCCTCGCTGAAGTGCACCTGCACGCGCGCGTGCGCGCCGGAGCCCTCGAACTGCAGGATCACGCCGTCGCCGAAGGTGGCGTGGCGCACGCTCTGGCCCAGGCGGAACGCGCCGGTGTCCTCGGCCAATGAGCCGCCGCCGTAGCGCGGCGCGCCGCTGCCGTAGTGCGCGGTCTTCGGCCGGATGGCGTTGATCAGCTTTTCCGGGATCTCGCGGATGAAGCGCGAAGGCGTGCCGTACATCTCCATGCCATGCAGGCGCCGGGATTCGGCATAGCTCAGCACCAGCTGTTCGCGCGCGCGGGTGATGCCGACATACGCCAGACGGCGCTCCTCCTCCAGCCGGTTGGCTTCGTCCAGCGAGCGCGTGGACGGGAACAGACCTTCTTCCAGGCCGACCAGGAACACGAACGGGAACTCCAGGCCCTTGGCGCTGTGCAGGGTCATCAGCTGCACGCCGTCGGCGCCCTCCTCCACTTGCCCCTCGCCGGCCTCGAGCGCGGCATAGGCCAGAAACGCGGCCAGCTCGCCGGTGCTTTCCTCGTCGTCGGGCACGATGCGGCGCGCGAAACGGCTGGCCACCGACACCCATTCGTCGAGGTTGTCGACCCGCGAATCGAGCTCGCCCTTGGATTCCTTCGAGTAATGCGGGCGCAGACCGGAACGTTCCAGGATCAAATCGAACAGTTCGTACAATTCCAGTCCGTCGCGGTTCTGGTCGATGCCGTCGATCAGCGCCAGGAATGCGGCCAAGGCGTTCTTGGCGCGGCCGTTCAACGCGCCGCCCTCTTGGATCAATACCGCGGCGCGCCACAGCGACAGCGCCGAGTCACGGGCCAAGCGGCGCAGTTCGTCCAGCGTGCGGTCGCCGATGCCGCGCGGCGGCGTGTTGACCGCGCGCTCGAAGGCTGCGTCGTCGTCGCGGTTCGACACCAGGCGCAGATAGGCCATGGCGTCCTTAATCTCCATGCGCTCGAAGAAGCGCTGGCCGCCGTACACGCGGTACGGCAGCGCGGCCGACAGCAGCTGCTCTTCGATGGCGCGCGACTGCGCGTTGTTGCGGTACAGCACGGCGCATTCGGAGGCGCTGTGGCCGTGCTGGATCAGCGCCTGGATGCGGCCGACCACGTAACGCGCCTCGTCGACCTCATTGAACGCGGTGTACAGGTCGATCGGCGCGCCGTCGCGGTCTTCGGTCCACAGCTTCTTGCCGAGCCGCTCGGGATTGTGCGCGATGACCGCGTTGGCGGCGGCCAGGATGTTGCCGGTGGAACGGTAGTTCTGCTCCAGACGGATGGTGCGCGCGGCCGGGTATTCGCCCAAGAACTTCTGCATGTGGGTGACCTGCGCGCCGCGCCAGCCGTAGATCGACTGGTCGTCGTCGCCGACCACGAACACGCAGCCGCGCTCGCCGGCCAACAGCTGGATGAAGGCGAACTGCACGGCGTTGGTGTCCTGGAATTCGTCCACCAGGATCTGGCTGAAGCGCTGCCGGTAATGCTCCAGCAGCGCCGGCGTATTGAGCAGGGTCTCGTGCGCGCGCAGCAGGATCTCGGCGAAATCGACCAGACCCGAGCGCCGGCAGCGCGCCTCGTATTCCTCGTACACCTGCAGCTGGATGCGGGTGTATTGGTCGCCCATGGCCGGCTGGATGGCGCCCGGCCGGCGGCCGGCGTCCTTCTGCGCGTTGATCCACCAGGTCAGCTGTTTCGGCGGAAAGCGGGTGTCGTCCAGCTGCAGGTCCTGCACCACGCGTTTGACCAGCCGCAGCTGGTCGTCGGCGTCCAGCACCTGGAAGCCTTCCGGCAGGCCGGCGTCCTGCCAATGCAGGCGCAGCAGGCGGTGCGCGATGCCATGGAAGGTGCCGACCCACATGCCGCGCGCGCCCTCGGGCAGCAGCGCGGTCAGCCGCGAACGCATCTCGGCGGCGGCCTTGTTGGTGAAGGTCACCGCCAGCACGCGGTACAGCGGCACCTCGAACACCTGGTTGAGCCAGGCGATGCGGTGGGTGAGCACGCGGGTCTTGCCGGAGCCGGCGCCGGCCAACACCAGATAATGCCCGGGCTCGGCGCACACGGCTTCGCGCTGCGCCGGGTTCAGGGCGTCGACCAGATGCGACACGTCCATCAGCGGCTGCCGACGCGTTTCACGCCGGGCAGGCGCAGCACGTAATCGGCGCCCATCAGGCGCGAGGGCGTGTAGAAACCGCCGATCGGCCGTTGCGCCGCCATCAGCTTGGCCACGATGCCGAGCGCGGCCTGCACGGTCAGCGTGTAGCCGTTGGGCGTGACCAGGGTGCAGGCGGCTTTGCGGCCCGCGGCGTCTTCGACCTCGCCCCAGACCCAGGTCTCGGCGGCGGCGCGTTTGTCGGCATCCGGGCCGCGCACGCTACGCTCGACGCGCGATTTCAGCCAGGCCTGCACTGGACGCCAGCCCAGCAGCGGCCCGAGCCGGCGCAGGCGGCGCAGATTGGCCACGGTGGCCGGCGGCACGCACATGTAGACCTCGATGTCGGGGATGCCGGTGGACACATGCGCGGTGAACACGTCGCCCCAGGGAATGGTCATCGCCAGCCGCGGCGTGCCGGCCTTGTCGAAGGTGCGCGTCTTCCAGGCCAAGGGCACGGTGCGCAGTTCGCCGTCGATGCGCGCGCGGCCGCCCTTGCCCAGGCCTTCGATGGCGGTCTTGGCGGTGCCCGGACTCGGGCCGCCGGGGGCGTCGAACGCCAACACCAGATGGCGCGCCGACGGCAATTCCAGTTTCAGGATCGCCGCCAGGCAATCGGTCGGCACCACGTCGAAGCCGGCGCCGGGCATCACCACGATGCCGCGCTGCTTGGCCTCGGCGTCGAGCGCGGCGCAGGCGGCGAACACGTCGATCTCGCCGGTGATGTCGAGATAATGCGCGCCGGCCTCAAGGCAGCCTTTGGCCATCGGCAACGCCGTTTGGGAAAACGGACCGGCGCAATGCAGCACCAGTTCCATGCCGCGCAGGCCCATGGCCACCGCCTCCGGCCGATCCAGGCCGAACACCCGCGCCGGCAGGCCGAATTCGACCGCCAACTGCTCGATGGCCGCGCGCGAACGCCCGGCCAGCACCGGCCGCAGGCCGCGGCGCACCGCGTCTTCCACCATCAGCCGGCCGGTGTAGCCGTTGGCGCCGTAAATCATCCACTCCATCATTTCGCTCCCAGGCTGAGTTCACCGGTGCGCTTGAGCAGCATCCGGAAATACCATTCCGGCAGGAAGCGCTTCAGGCGCCAGCGCAGCGGCTCGTGCGTGGTCGGCAGGATCAGGAAGCGGCCGGCGGCGATGCCGGCCAGCACGCGGTCGGCCACCGCGTCCAGGCTGTCGGGCGAACGCTCCATCAGCTTCTGGCCGAGATGGCGGATGCGTTCGGCGCCGATGGTGCTCTGCATCAGGTTGGTCTTGAAGAAGGCCGGGCAGATCACGCTGACCTTGACCCCGACGCCGTGGCATTCGGCGCGCAGCTGTTCGGAGAACGCCACCACCGCCGCCTTCGACACGCCGTAGGTCATCATGCCCGGCGCGCCGGCCAGACCGGCGAAGCTGGCGGTGTTGACGATGTGGCCGCTGCCGCGCGCGACCATGGCCGGCAGGAACAGGCGGGTGCCGCGCACCACGCTCAGGAAATTGGTTTCCAGCAGCTGCCGCCATTCGGCCATCGGCGCTTCCAGCACATCGCCGCCGGAGGCGATGCCGGCGTTGTTGATCAATATATCGGGCGCGCCCCACGCGGCCAGCACGCGCTCGGCCAGCGCCTGCATCGAGGCGTCGTCGGCGACGTCGGCGGCGAGCGCGACATGGCCGTTTCCGGCCAGCCGGGCACGCGTGGCTTCGGCGCGGTCGGCGTGGATGTCGATGCAGGCCACGGCATGGCCGGCGGCCGCGAAACGCAGGGCCAGCGCCTGGCCCAAACCGCTGCCGGCACCGGTGATGAGTACGCGCTGGACGGGAATCACGGGCGGTCCTGTGGGGTATGATGGATACCCGTATTGTATGCCTTCGGCCCCGGCCGGGAGTGAAAAATGAGCACCGACCTGTTCGACCTGCGCGGCCAGACCGCCCTGATCACCGGCGCCTCGCGCGGCATCGGCGAAGCCGTCGCCCGCCTGTTGGCCACACAGGGCGCGCACGTGATCTGCACCAGCCGCAAATTGGACGGCTGCCAGGCCGTGGCCGACGCCCTGCGCGCCGAGGGCCTGTCGGCCGAGGCGGCCGCCATGCACATCGGCGACACCGCCGCCATCGACGCCGTGTTCGACGCCCTGGCCGCGAACGGCCGGCGCATCGACATGCTGGTGAACAACGCCGCCGCCAACCCGTATTACGGCCCGCTGCTGGACATGGACCTGGGCAGCTTCGGCAAGATCCTGGACGTGAACCTGCGCGGCTATTTCTACACCAGCCAACGCGCGGCCAAGCAGATGCTCGGCCACGGCGGCAGCATCGTCAACATCGCCTCGGTCAACGCCGAGCGCCCGGCGCCCGGCCAAGCCGTGTATTCGCTGACCAAGGCCGGCATCGTCAACCTGACCCAAGGCTTCGCCAAGGAGCTGGCGCCGCACGGCATCCGCGTCAACGCCGTGTTGCCGGGCCTGACCGACACCCATTTCGCCTCGGCCATCACCCAGGACGCCAAGCTGATGAAGCTGATGACCCAGCTGATTCCGATGGGCCGCGCCGGCCAACCGGAGGAAATCGCGCCGGCCGTGCTGTACCTGGCCTCGAAGGCCTCGGCCTACGTCACCGGCACCACCTTGACCGTCGATGGCGGCTATCTGGCCTGAGGAAGCACGAAACCTATGCGCACCCTGATCCTTTCCGTACTCGGCATGTTCTCGGCGACCACCATGGCCCAACAGCTCACCATCGAAGCCCTGACCTCGGGCACCGGCCTGTCCGGCAACACCCTGACCCAGGCCAAATTCTCGCCCGACGGCAAACGCATCAGCTTCCTGAAAGGCAAGCCCGGCAAAGCCAACCAGCTCGACCTGTGGGCCTTCGACATGGCCAGCGGCGACGCCACACTGTTGGTCGATTCGGCTACGCTGGCCGGCGCCGGCAAGGAACTCTCCGATGAAGAGAAGGCGCGCCGCGAACGCCAGCGCATCGCCGCGCTGTCCGGCATCGTGGAATACCAGTGGTCGCCGGACGGCTACCGCCTGCTGTTCCCGATGGGCGGCGAACTGTTCTGGGTTGATCTGGCCGCGGCCACGCCCGAGCGCGCGCTGCGGCAATTGACCCGCGGCGGCGGCGACGTGACCGACGCCAAGATCTCGCCGAAAGGCGGCTTCGTCAGCTTCATCCGCGGCCGCAACCTGTGGATCATCGACATCGCCACCGGCAGCGAGCGCCAGCTGACGTTCGACGGCTCGGATACCATCGGCAACGGCGTGGCCGAATTCGTGGCCGACGAGGAAATGGACCGCCACACCGGCTACTGGTGGGCGCCGGACGATTCCGCCATCGCCTTCGCCCGCATCGACGAATCCGGCGTGCCGATCAAGGAACGCTTCGAGATCTACGCCGACCGCACCGAGGTGGTGAAGCAGCGCTATCCGGCCGCGGGCGATGCCAACGTGCGCATCCAGCTCGGCGTGCTGTCCATCGCCAGCGGCAATACGCGCTGGATCGACCTGGGCCAGAACGCTGACATCTACCTGCCGCGCGTGCAATGGCAGGATGCCGAACGGCTGACCTGGCAGGTGCAGGACCGCCGCCAGCACCGGCTGGACCTGCACCGCATGACGCTTACCAGCGGCAAGACCGAGCGCCTGCGCACCGAAACCAGCGAGAGCTGGGTGCCGCTGCACAACAACCTGCGCTTTCTGAAGGACGGCCGCATCCTATGGTCATCCGAGCAATCCGGTTTCGAGCACCTGTACTGGCTGGGCGCCGGCGGCAAGCTCAGCGCCATCACCCGCGGCGAGTGGCTGGTGGAAGACGTACTGGCGGTGGATGAAGCCAAGGGCTGGATTTATTTCACCGGCACGAAAGACTCCCCAATCGAGCGCCATATCTACCGGGTGTCGTTCGACGGCACGGCGCTGACCCGCCTGAGCAGCGAGCCCGGCCTGCACAGCGCGCAGTTCAACGCCGCCGCCAGCCACTACATCGGCACCTACGCCAACCCGCAAACCCCGCCGCAGACGATACTGCGCACCGCCGACGGCACCGCCGTGCGCGCCTTGGTGGACAACCACCTGGGCCCGACGCATCCGTATGCGCCGTATCTGGCCGCGCACCGACCGATCGAATTCGGCACGCTGGCCGCCGAAGACGGCCAGACCCTGCACTACAGCCTGATCAAGCCGGCCGGTTTCGATGCCGCCAAGAAATATCCGGTGGTGGTGACCGTGTATGGCGGCCCGGCATCGCAGACCGTGACCCGCAACTGGGCACCGGACTTCAACCAGGTGCTGGCGCAACGCGGCTATCTGGTGTTCTCCATCGATAACCGCGGCACCCCGCGCCGCGGCCAGCGCTTCGGCGCCAGCCTGTACCGCAAGCAGGGCACGGTGGAAGTGGCCGACCAGGTGCGCGGCGTGGAATTCCTGAAGACGCTGCCGTACGTCGATCCGGCGCGGGTAGGCGTGTACGGCTGGTCGAACGGCGGCTACATGACCCTGATGCTGCTGGCCAAGCGCTCCGACGTGTACGCCTGCGGCGTGGCCGGCGCGCCGGTGACCGACTGGGCGCTGTACGACACGCACTACACCGAACGCTACATGGGCCTGCCGGCGGAAAACGTGGATGGCTACCGCGAAGGCTCGGTGCTCACGCACGCCAAGGGCATCACCTCAAAGCTGCTGCTGATCCACGGCATGGCCGACGACAACGTGCTGTTCAGCCATTCCACGGCGCTGATGTCGGCGCTGCAGAAACAAGGCACGCAATTCGAATTGATGACCTACCCCGGCGCCAAGCACGGCCTGCGCGGCGCGGATTTGAAGCACCGCCTGCAACTCACGCAGGATTTCTTTGAGCGCTGTTTGAAGCCTTAAACTTAAATATTCAAAAAAACCATGAAGCAGTTTCTATTCTCATTTATTGTATTTGTAATTGCATTTTTTGGTTTTATCGTCTTGCCATTATTTATATTTGGCACCAGCGGGAGTGGCGTTGAGCAATTTAAATGGACTGAAGAAGGCAGATTGGCTGAAGCCAAGATTGAGCAATTGCATGACTCAGGAAGACCGCTTTCCTTCCAAGAACTTGACCGATTACATGCGGTGATTAATTCACAAGAAAAAATTCAGTATAGTTTTTCGGATATTTTCAAGATTGGCCAAGACAACTTAATTTGGTTGTCATGGGCGCCAATATTTAGTGGCTTCGTATTATTCTCAAAAAATAAATCCGAGCTCATATATTTTTGGTTAATTGTTCTGACCGTCTTTATTGCAGGCACTCTTTCATTAAAGACAATGATTTGTTTTCTGGTTGCCTCATTAGCCGGAAATCTGTTAAGGAAAATGAGACGTCAGGAAGAGACTGTCGATAATTAATACTGCAACAACTCAACTATTCAATCTTCACCCTAACCGGCGCATTATCACTCAGGCATTCTCAGGAGTGCAGTTTGCGTTTAATATCGATTTAAATTTATATATGACCGGGCACTAACGCCTGAATTAAGCCGACCCGCGAAGCGGGTTCGGCTTGAATGAATTGTTATGCGGCCTACTCGATGGTGAAGCCATCGGAGTCGCCGTCCCAAAGCTCATCACCGTATGTATATATCTCTAGGCATTTAGGGCAGCCTGCCTCACAAGCGAGTACGGCGCCAAGGCTGTTAGATACGCCCGAAACAATAACCAACGCATCCGTGGACAGATATCCATCCGGCAGATCCGGCGTTGGTTGGATAGCAGCAAAAGTTGTGTAGCAGCCAGCGCCAGTGAACTCACGGCTGAGCACATGAAGTTGGCCCAGTAGCGAAGCGAGCGTGGGGTGCTCCTTGGCGATGCGCTCAAGGATTGCTGTTTCTAGCTCGGTTGGGGTGATCTGTCCTGGCCGCATAACGATTGAATTAAGCGGCTGCCGCCGCGAACCAAGTCAGTTTAAACATATTTCGGGGCGGCTGTCCGCTTGGATGAGTGGTTAGAGCGCATAACACATATTTAATTCTTATGGCTTTGATTCTGAAAGGTCAGCTTTATCAAGCTTGCTCTCTGTAATCTCATCTTCTTCGCGATTATTGTCCAACCAGCTTATCTTAACGCCATGGCTCCATGTGCTCATTACTTCGTAACTCAAAATTTGACCCTGACCTTCAAATTTATAGTAATAAGAACAGCTGCCGCCATTACTATCAGACACAGAAAGATACTTTGGGTCTAATCCGCGAAGTGCAAGCTGTTCAAGAACCATTTCTCTTGCCTGTTCTTCCTCAAGTCCGCATTCATCAAAAAACAGCTCTGCCACGATAGCGTAAGCAAAAAGGAGAAACATAGCTACAGCAACATATGTCGCCAATGCACGTATATTCATATGCGCTCTAACACCTGAGTTAAGCCGCGCCGCGAAGCGGTGTCGGCTTGGACGAATTGTTAGGCGTGGGCCCCACCTCTCCCAGCCACCAAAGCTCTTCCACCACTGTTTCGCCTTCGTCCCACTGCTGGGTCTCGACGAAGCCGATCTCCCCGAAGCCCCGCGGCAATTTGAGGGATAGGTCGTCTGTGATGCTGCGGTTGGCCGGAGAGCGGCCCGGACCGGCCAGCGACGTGTGCTCTCGGAAGTACGCCTCATCCAGATAGATGCACAGCTCGCTGCTGAAGAGCGACGGCACCATTAGCGCGGCCGTAACTCGGTAGCTCTGCGCCCACGCTGGTTTGGCCCCCGCGAGGTGTCCCGCGGCAGTTAGAAGGGAGGCGACACAGTCTCGCCGGATCTCTTCGGTAGCCCAGCGGCCCTCAACCAAGTTGCGGTCCACGGGGATTTTGATGTGCCAGTACCTGTCGGCTGGGTCTAGATCCGCTTGCTGGGGAAACCAGCCGCGGAAGCTCTCGGCCCAGCGCCTGAGGGCACGCAGACGCCTCGGGGCACCACGGAGCTTTCTATGAGCGCTGATTAATCTTCGAGCCACGCCTAACTACTAGTAGACGGCGTCATTGCCGTATAAATCCATTAGAAATCAGTTCTGGAATTTATTCAATTAGAAAAAGTCTTGGAAAATCAGGCTTGGTTACCGCCGCGCCACGAACCCAGAACGAAACCATTAGGGGTATTTACTGGCCAAACTACCCGGATAAAGCGTATCGGAGCGGAATGGCCCCGTTAAAAGCGCACCGAATGCAGAATCGCCTTTTGTAGCCCCACGGATCTATTCGATCTCGATCCACACCGGCGCGTGGTCGCTCGGCCGCTCCCAGGTACGCGGTTCGCGCTCGATGCCCGAGGCCTTGGTGCGCGCCTTCAGCGCCTCGCTCACCAGCACCAGGTCGATGCGCAGGCCGAGGTTGCGGCGGAAGCCGCCCATGCGGTAATCCCACCAGCTGAAATGCCCGGCTTCCTCGGAATGCAGGCGGAAGCTATCAAACAGGCCCAGTGCCAGCAGACGCTTCAGCGCGGCGCGCTCGGCGGTCGAGGTCAGGATGCTGTCGTCGTTCCAAAGCGCGGCGTCGTGCACGTCGCGCTCGTCGGGCGCGATGTTGAAATCGCCCAGCACCACCAGCTGCGGGTGCCGGGTCAGCTCGTCGCGCACCCAGTCGGTCACCGCCTCCAGCCAGCGCAGCTTGTAGTCGTACTTCTCGCTGCCCACGGCCTGGCCGTTGACCACGTACAGATCGATGATGCGCACGCCGCCGACGGTGGCCGCCAGCGCGCGCTTCTGCTCGTCGGCGAAGCCGGGGATGCCCTTTTGCACATCGGCGATGTCTTGCCGGCTCAGGATGGCCACGCCGTTGTAGGTCTTCTGGCCGTCGAACGCCACCCGGTAGCCGGCGGCCTCGATCTCGGCCTGCGGGAACTTGTGGTCCTCCAGCTTGGTTTCCTGCAGCACCAGCACGTCCGGATTGCCGATTTTGAGCCATTCCAGCAGGTGCGGCAGGCGGACATTAAGCGAATTGACGTTCCAGCTGGCGATTTTCATTGATCGGAATCAAGGTCGGGGAGCGCCTATTATTCACAATTCGGCCGATTGATGGGTACAATCGGGGAATCCCGTACCGTTGGAGGCCGTCCATGTTCGAGAAAGCCCGCTACACCGCCAGCCTGCGCCGATTGCATTGGCTCATGGCCGTGATGATCGCCCTGGCCTATCTGGCCATCGAGCAGCGCAACCTGTTCGAACGCGGCACGCCCGAGCGCTTCGCCATGGTGCAGAGCCACTTCTGGTTGGGCATCGGCATCTTCGTGCTGGTCTGGGTGCGCCTGCAGCAACGCCTGAAACACGGCGCACCGCGCATCACCCCGGCGCTGCCGGGCTGGCAGAACGGCATTTCGCATCTGATGCATGTCGCGCTGTACGCGTTCTTCATCGTCATGCCCATCCTCGGCATGCTGACCGCCTGGACCGACGGCAAGGCCATCCTGATCCCGTTCACCGACATCGCGCTGCCGGCGCTGCTGGCCGAGAACAAGGACCTGGCGCATCAGCTGGAAGAGCTGCACCACGACATCGGCGAAGCGTTCTACTGGGTGATCGGCTTCCACATCGTGGCGGCGCTGTACCACCATTTCATCCGCAAGGACGACACCCTCGTCCGCATGCGCTGAGGCGCGACCGACCCGGCCTCAGGGCCGGGTCAGGAAATCCACCAGCCGGTGGATGATTTTGCCGTACGGCGCATCGAACAGCGCCATGCCGTTCAGGCGCGACTGGTACATCACCGGCATCGCCTTGCTGAAGGTCAGAAAGCCGTCATGGCCGTGGTAATGGCCCATGCCGGAGGCGCCCACGCCGCCGATCGGCAGGTCGTCCTGGCCGAACTGCACCAGCACGTCGTTCACGCACACCGAACCGGCGCACACGCGGCCGAGCACGGCGTCCACGCGCGCCGGCTGGTCGTCGAACGGATAGAAGGCCAACGGCTTGTCGCGCTCTAAAATATACGCCACGGCCTGATCGTAATTGTCGTAGGTCACCAGCGGCAGCAACGGCCCGAAGATCTCCTGCCGCATCACGGCAAGCTCAGCCGGCGGATTCACCAGCAGGGTCGGCGGCAGGCAGCGCACGCCGTCGGCCTCCATCGCTTCCGGCCCACAGGCCACGGTACGCACGCCGGCGGATTTGGCTTCGTCGAGCCAAGCGCGCAGGCGCCCGGCCTGGCGCTCATTGACCACCGCGGTGTAATCGGGGTCGTTGGCCATGTCCGGGTAGCGGCGTTTCACGCTGGCCGCGAACGCGGCGATGAACGGCTCCAGTTCGGTTTCCGGCAGCAGCACGTAATCGGGCGCCACGCAGGTCTGGCCGGCGTTGAAGCATTTGCCGAAGGCGATGCGCTCGGCGGCCTTGGCCACCGGGTAGCCGGGCGCCACCAGGGCCGGCGACTTGCCGCCCAATTCGAGGGTGACCGGCGTCAGGTTGGCGGCGGCGGCGGCCATCACCTGCCGGCCGACGGCGGTGGAGCCGGTGAAGATCAGGTGGTCGAACGGCAGCTGGGTGAACGCGGCGCCGACGGCGGCATCGCCCTGCACCACCGCCACCTCGTCCTGGGAGAACACCTCGGCCACCAGCTTTTCGACCAAGGCGCTGACCGTGGGGGTGAATTCCGAGGGTTTGATCATCACCCGGTTGCCGGCGGCGATGGCGTTGACCAGCGGAATCAGCGCGAGCTGGAACGGGTAGTTCCAAGGCGCCACCACGCCGACCACGCCCAGCGGCACGAAGCGGATCTCGCCGCGCGCGGGCCGGAAGGTGAGGTTGACCGAACGCCGCTGCGGGCGCATCCAGCGGCGCAGGTGCTTGCGCGCGTATTTGATCTCGTCCAGCGTCACCATCACGTCGGCGCCGAGGGTTTCGATGCGCGCGCGCCGGCCGAAATCGGCGTTGCAGGCCGCCACCAAGTCCTCGCGGCAGCGGCGCACGGCGGCGTCCAGCCGGGTCAGCAGCTCGATGCGCTGTTCGTAGGTGAAGGCGCCGTTGAGGTGGGCCTGTTTCAGTCGGTCGAACGGGGCGCGGAGATCCATGGCGGTCGGGTAGAATGGGGGCTTGCCCGATTGTAACCCCGAACACGTAGAAAAGAGGCCAAGCCATGCCCGCCATCCGCGCCTTCAACGGCATCATCCCCGCCCTCGGCAACCGCGTCTACATCGACCGGGCCTGCACCGTGATCGGCGACGTGCACATCGGCGACGACAGCTCGGTCTGGCCGGGCACCGTCATCCGCGGCGACGTCAACCACATCCGCATCGGCGCGCGCACCAACATCCAAGACGGCACCATCATCCACGTCAGCCACGACGGCCCCGACGGCCGGCCGGTCGGCTACCCGACCCTGATCGGCGACGACGTCACCATCGGCCACGGCGCCATCGTGCACGCCTGCAGCATCGGCAACGCCTGCCTGATCGGCATGGGCGCCACCGTGCTGGACGGCGCGGTGGTCGAAGACCACGGCTTCGTCGGCGCCGGCGCGGTGATTCCGCCGGGCAAGACCGTGCGCCGCGGCGAGCTCTGGCTCGGCAACCCGGCCAAGTGCGTGCGCACGCTCAGCGAAAAGGACATCGCCCAGCTGTATTACTCGGCGCAGCATTACGTGCGCCTGAAGGACCGGTACCTGGCCGAAGCCTGAGTCAATATTCCAAAGGCCATTCGTACACGCGCTCCACGCTTTCCAGCGGAATCGGCGCGGTGATGTGCGGGTACAGCTCGCCGGTCACCGGATGCGCGTCCCATTGCAGGTAGTCCACCAGCGCGGCCTCGTCGAGCTTGAGCACGAACACTTTCACGTGGTCGGCGAAGTGGCGGGCGTACACGCCCGGCACCTGTTCGTGGCTGGCGGCGTGGATGAAGCCTTCGCTTTCCAAGGCCGGCGTATGCCAATAACCGAGTTCGTGGGCGCGCGCCCAGTCGGCCTCGCGCGCCAGGATGTACACGCCGAACGGCAGCGCCTGCACGCTCATTCCGCCGCCGCCTCGCCGTCGGCCAAGCGGCGCAGGTCGGCATACACGGCATCGGTTTCCGGGCGCACGCCCTGCCAGAGGAAAAAGCTTTCGGCGGCCTGCTCCACCAGCATGCCGAGGCCGTCGAAGGCCTGGCCGCAGCCGGCGGCCCGGGCCCAGGCCAGGAAATCGATGGCGGCGCGGCCGTAGCTCAGATCCACCGCCACGGTCTGCGCGCCGGCCAGATGGAACGGCAGGGTCAGCGGCTCAATGCCGCGGCCGGCCGAGGTGGCGTTCACGACCAGATCGAAATGCGCCAGATCGGGCAGGTCGCGCCAGTACCGGCTGTGCGCGCGTTCCGGCGCGGCCAAGGCGTCCACCAGCGCGTCGGCGCGCTCGGGGCTGCGGTTGCAGACCACCAGTTCGCCGATGCCGGCATCGAGCAGGGCCGGCGCCACGCCGCAGGCGGCGCCGCCGGCGCCGAGCAGCAGGGTGCGGCGCGCGCGCAGGTCGATGCCGCGGCGCTGGCTCAGGTCGTTCACCAGACCCACGCCGTCGGTGTTGTCGCCGTGCCAGCCGCCATCGACATAGCTGAGCGTGTTGACCGCCCCGGCGCGGCGCGCGCGTTCGCTCAGGCCGGCGCACAGCGCCATCACCGCCTGTTTATGCGGCAGGGTCACGTTCAGGCCGACGCCGCCGGATTCCGCGAAGCGGGCGATTCCGGACGCCAGCGCCGACGGCGCCAGCTCGATGCGGCCGTAGTCCAGATCGACCGACCACTGCCGCGCGAACGCGCGGTGGATATGCGGCGACAGCGAGTGGTCGATCGGCTGGCCGACGACCGCGAAGCGCGCCTGCGGCTGCCGGAGCGCCACGGCTCAGTCCTTCAGCGCCGCCGCGGCGTCAAGCGCGAAATAGGTCAGGATGCCGTCGGCACCGGCGCGCTTGAACGCCAACAGCGACTCCAGCATGCAGGCGCGCTCGTCCAGCCAGCCGTTTTGGCCGGCGGCCTTGATCATCGCGTACTCGCCGGACACCTGATACACGAAGGTCGGCACCTCGAAGCGGTCCTTGACCCGGCGCACCACATCCAGATACGGCATGCCGGGTTTGACCATCACCATGTCGGCGCCCTCTTCGATGTCGAGCGCGACCTCGCGCAGGGCTTCGTCGGAATTGGCCGGATCCATCTGGTAGGAATATTTGTTGCCCTTGCCGAGCGCCGAGGCCGAGCCGACCGCGTCGCGGAACGGGCCGTAGAAGGCGGAGGCGTATTTGGCCGAATAGGCCATGATCTGGGTGTTGACGAAGCCTTCCTCCTCCAGCGCTTCGCGGATGGCGCCGATGCGGCCGTCCATCATGTCGCTGGGCGCCACCACGTCGGCGCCGGCGTGCGCGTGCGACAGCGCCTGCGCCACCAGCACCTCCACGGTTTCGTCGTTGACCACGTAGCCGGAATCGTCGAGCAATCCGTCCTGGCCGTGGCTGGTGTACGGGTCGAGCGCGACGTCGGTGATCACGCCCAGTTCCGGGAAGCGCGACTTGATGGCGCGGATGGCGCGCTGCGCCAGACCGTGTTCGTCGTAGGCCGCTTTCGCATCCAGCGATTTGGCTTCCGGCGCGGTGACCGGAAACAGCACCATGGCCGGAATGCCGGCGGTGACCGCGCGCTCGGCGGTGCGCAGCAGGGCCTCGATCGACAGGCGCTCGACGCCCGGCATCGACGCCACCGGCACGACCGTATCCAGCTCGTGCACGAACACCGGCAGGATCAGGTCGCCGGTGCCGAGGCGGTGCTCGCGCACCAGCCGGCGGGAGAATTCGGCGGCGCGCAGACGGCGCGGTCGGGTCATCGGAAAGGACATGGCGGATCTCCAAAGAGTGAATCCGCATTTTAACGCCACTGGCCGGCCGCAGTCGCCTAGCGCCGGTGGCGGGCAACTGCTAGAATCGATCGCAGGGGGAATGTCTGTGAATCGCAATGGCCGACGCGCGGAGTAATCCGCAGGACTATCAAGGACTTGACCGGGCCACCGATTTGCAGACGGCGGCCGAGTGGCTGTGCCTGCAATTGGCCGCCATCGGCGGATCCGCGCAGCCGCGTTGCCTCTGGCATCTGCCGCCGCCGCATCAGGACATGCTCGGACACCAGTCGCATCCGGTGATGGACGTGAGCGTCATGGCGGCGGTGGAACGCGACGCCGGCGACGACCTCGACGGCTGGCGCGAACGTCCGGTGCGTATTGCGCGCCACGGCGACGGCTACTTCATCCTCGACGTGCAGGCCGAAAATCCCGACCCGATGCAGGCCGACGCGATCGGCCGCCTGTTGCGGCAAGCGGCCGCGCGGCTGCATGTCCTGCTGCTCGGCTGCATCGAAGCGCAGCTGCGCCAGCAGCTGGAGAAGTCCGAGAAGCTGCAGAAGGCGCTGTTCGACATCAGCAACCTGGCCTACCACGAGCATGACGCGGGCGTGCTGTACCGCGAACTGCACGCCATCGTCGCCGGCCTGGTGTACGCCGAGAACTTCTTCATCGCCGACTTCAACGAAAGCAAGGGCACGATGCGTTTCCTGTACTACGCCGACAGCCTGGACAAGGAACCGATCGACCCGGAAATCGAGTGGGACGAAAAGCTGCTGCCGAACAGCATCACCCTGGCCATGCTCAAGTCCGGGCAGTACGCCTGGGACAGCTCGACCGCGCTGGCCGAGCGCTTCGGCCTGGTCCGCGACCTGGCCACCGGCCCGGAGAGCATCGACTGGCTGGGCATCCCGATGCTGGACAACGGATCGGTGGTCGGCGGCGTGGTGGTGCAGAGCTACCGCCCGGACCGCCGCTATTCGCAATCCGACCTGTCCCTGCTGTCGTTCGTGGCCGAGCACATCCGCCAGTCGCTGACCCGCCGCGCGCAGACCGCCGAGCTGGAGCGCGAAGTCGGCGAACGCACCGCCAAGCTGCGCCAGGAGATCCAGGAGCGCCAGCGTTCCGAGATGATCCAGTCGGCGCTGTTCAACATCACCCGGCTGGCCAGCCAGAGCGAGACGCTGGAGGAGTTCTATCCGGCCATGCACGGCATCGTGGCGCAGCTGCTGGAGGCCAAGAACATCTACGTCGCGTTCATCGAGGACGACGGCAAAACGCTGCGCTTCCCCTACTACATCGACGAACGCAGCGACGACGACGCCCCGGTGGAGTCGCGGCCGGTGTCCAACGGCCTGACCGAATGGGTGCTGGCCAAGAAGGCGCCGGTACTGCTCGACGAGGACGAGGTGCTGCGCCTGAAGCGCGAGGGCCGCGCCGTGGTCAAGGGCGCGGCGCCGAAATGCTGGCTGGGCGTGCCGCTGACCATCCGCGGCGAGGCGGTCGGCGTGATCGCGTTGCAGAGCTACGACAGCGTGCGCGCCTATTCGCACAAGGAACAGGAGCTGCTGATGTTCGTCAGCAGCCACATCGCGCAGGCGCTGGAGAAGATCGAATCGTCGAACCGGCTGAAACAGGCCTACGCCGAGATGGAATCGAACGTGCGCAAGCGCACGATGGAGCTCGAACTCAGCAACCAGGCGCTGCGCGAACAGATCCAGCGCCGCGAGGAGGCCGAACAGAAGCTGAAGTACGACGCCCTGCACGACCAGCTGACCGGCCTGGCCAACCGCAACCAGCTGTACGACCGGCTGAAGCAGTCGCTGACGCTGTACCGGTCCAATCCGGCGCGCATGTTCGGGGTGTTCTTCATCGACCTGGACCGCTTCAAGATCATCAACGACTCGATGGGGCACTGGGTCGGCGACGAGCTGCTGAAGGTGGTGGCCGAGCGCGTGCAGGCCTGCGTGCGCCAGCCGGACCTGGTGGCGCGCCTCGGCGGCGACGAATTCGCGGTGATCCTGAACAGCATCCGCAGCATGCAGGAAGCCCGGCTGGTGGCCGAACGCATGCTGCAGGAGTTCCACACGCCGATCCTCATCCAGGGCAAGGAGCTGTTCATCTCGCCCAGCATCGGCATCGCCATCTCGCACGAGCGCCACCACGACCCGGACGAGATCCTGCGCGACTCCGACATCGCGCTGTACCGTTCGAAAGAGCTCGGGCGCAACCGCTACACCTTCTTCGACGACGCCCTGCACCAATCGGCGCTGAACACGCTGATGATCGAAGGCGACCTGCGCCGCGGCCTGGCGCGCGGCGAGCTGTTCCCGCACTACCAGCCGATCAGCGACCTGGACACCGGCCGGACGCGCGGCTACGAGGCGCTGATGCGCTGGCGGCACCCGGAGCGCGGCGTGCTCAGTCCGGCAGAGTTCTCGGCCATCGCGCGCGAGACCGGGCTGATCGAGCAGATCGACTGGTCGATCTTCGAACAGGTCTGCCGCGACCTGCCGGTGCTGCTCGGCAGCGCGGAGTACGTCAGCATCAACGTCTCGCCGCGGCATCTCGGCCACGAGGGCTTCGCCATCCGCCTGCTGGCGCTGATCGGCGAATACGGCGTGTCGCCGTCGAACCTGTGCATCGAGGTGACCGAAGACGCGCTGATCGAGCATCCCGAACTCGGCCTGAAGGTGCTGACCCAGCTGAAGAACGCCGGCATCCGCATCAGCCTGGACGATTTCGGCACCGGCTACTCCTCGTTCTCGTACCTGCACCGCTATCCGCTGGACTGCCTGAAGATCGACCGCAGCTTCATCGGCACGCTGACCGACAACCCCAACAACAAGACCTTCCATCTGGTGCAGGCCATCCACGCGCTCGGCGTGTCGCTGGGGCTGGAGGTGATTGCCGAGGGCATCGAGACCCCAGCCCAGCGCGATTGCCTGCGCCGGATCGGCATCGGCAGCGGCCAGGGCCACCTGTTCTCCTGCGCCCGACCGATCGAAGACATCCGCAGCGCGCTCAGCGCGGCCGCGATCTGATCATTCCCTCATCGGCCATCCAGGCCATGGTGTCGGCCATCAACGCGCGCAGCGGCGTCTCGCGGTAGCCCAGCAGCCGGATGGCCTTGCCGGAATCCACCCGCAGGTGATGGCAGGTCAACGCCACTGCCGCCGGCGTGATCTGCGGCATGCGCCCGGTCACGCGCGACAGCGCCTCGCTGGCGTGGCCGACGCACCACAGCAGCGCCGCGGGCATGGCCCGTGTCGGCGCCGGCCGGCCCGAGAGCTCGGCCGCCAGCTGCGCGAACTGCAGGAAGCTGGCGTGCGCGCCGCCGAGCAGGAAGGACTCGCCGCGGATGCCGCTCTGCCAGGCGCGGACCTGGGCCTTGGCGATCTCGCGCACGTCGGCGAAGGCCCCCGAGCCCGGCGGCACGCCCGGCAAGGTGCCGTCATGCACCATCTTGATCAGCCGCGCCCAGTTGTTGCGGTCGCCCGGGCCCAGCACGTGCGAGGGATTGAAGATCAGGTGCGGCAGGCCGGATTCGCGCACCGCGCGCTCGCCCAGGAATTTGCTGCGCTCGTAATTGACCCGGCTGTCGCCGCCGCGCTGCGGCACGTCCTCGCGCAGGGTGTCGTGCACCAGATGCGAATAGGCCGAGACGCTGGAGGTATGCACGAAACAGCCGACGCCGGCGGCCTCGGCCGCGCGCAGCAGGCGCCCGGTGCCGGCGATGTTGGTGTCGTCCTGCTCGGCCTTGTCGCGGATCCAGGCGCTGGTGTTGGCGGCGCAGTGGAACACCGCCTGCGCGCCGCGCGCCGCCGCCAGCAGCGACTCGGCGTCGGCCAGGCTGCCGCGCACCGGCACCGCGCCGGCCGCCGCCAAGGCGGCATCGGATGCGGCCGAACGCGACAGCGCGCGCACCGCGTGGCCGTGCGCCAGCAACTCGCGCAACACATGGCCGCCGACGAAACCGCTGGCGCCCGTGATCAGTACCTCTGCCATTCCCGCCTCCTTGGCCCAAGCCTTAAGTGTATGCGCACCCGCGCCGGATGCGCGACAATAGCGCCATGACCGCGACCGACCATCCGCTGCACGCCGAGCTGTGCCGGGGCCTGAACGCCCTCGGCATCGACCCGGCCCACGCGCCCGCCCTGCTGGCCTACCTCGACCTGCTGGCGCGCTGGAACAAGACCTACAACCTGACCGCGATCCGCGATCCGTGCGAGATGCTGGGCAAGCACCTGCTCGACAGCCTGGCCATGCACAGCTATTTCACCCAGGCCAATCTGGCCGACCTCGGCACCGGGCCGGGCCTGCCCGGCATTCCGCTGGCCATCATCCGGCCCGAAGCGGCGGTCAGCCTGGTGGAAAGCAACGGCAAGAAGACCCGTTTCCTGCGCGAAGTGGTACGTCAGCTGGGCCTGCGGAACGTCACGGTGATCGAATCCCGGGCCGAGGCCGTGGCCGAACCCGGACGCTATCAGGCCATCACCGCCCGGGCCATGGACCGGTTGGCCGGCATCCTGGCGGTCGGCGGCCACCTGTTGGCGCCCGATGGCGTCCTGTTGGCGATGAAAGGGCCGCAAATCGCCGACGAAATCGCCGAGTTGCCGGCCGTTTGGCGGGTTTCGGCCGTGCACCCCCTGCAGGTGCCGGGCCTGGACGCCGAACGCCAATTGGTGGTGGTGCAGCGGGCCGAGGCCGGCTGAAAAACCCCGGCCGCGGGCAAAGCGCGGCCGGTTTGGGCATAATGACGGGTCAGGGGAACCCTTTCCGTCCATGGAAACCGCATGAGCCGCATCATCGCTATCGCCAATCAAAAAGGCGGGGTGGGCAAGACCACCTCGGCCGTCAATCTGGCCGCGGGCCTGGCCGCCGCACCGAAAAAGGTGCTGCTGGTCGACCTCGACCCGCAGGGCAACGCGACCATGGCTTCGGGCGTCGACAAGCGCGAACTGGCGCATTCGATCACCGAAGTGATGCTGGGCGAGTGCACCTTGGCGCAGGCGCGGGTGCGCAGCGAGGAAGGCTACGACCTCATCCCCGGCAACATCGACCTGACCGCCGCCGAAATCCAGCTGATGGACATGCCGGCGCGCGAAAGCCGGCTGAAACAGGCGCTGGACCCGGTGCGCGGCGACTACGACTTCATCCTGATCGACTGCCCGCCGTCGCTGTCGCTGTTGACCCTGAACGCGCTGGCCGCCGCCGACGGCATCATCGTGCCGATGCAGTGCGAGTACTTCGCGTTGGAGGGCCTGAGCTCGCTGATCAACACCATCAACGCGCTCAAGCAGCAGCTCAATCCGGCGCTGGAGATCGACGGCATCATCCGCACCATGTACGACGTGCGCAACAACCTCGGCAACGCGGTCAGCAACGAGCTGACCCAACACTTCGGCGACACCGTGTTCCGTACCCTGGTGCCGCGCAACGTGCGCCTGGCCGAAGCGCCCAGCCACGGCATGAGCATCCTGCGCTACGACCGCAGCTCGCGCGGCGCGCTGGCCTACATGGGCCTGGCCGGCGAGATCATCCGGCGCAACAGCCAAAAACGCATGGAGAAACACTGATGGCGGCGAAGAAATCCGGCCTCGGCCGCGGACTGGACGCCCTGCTGGGCAGCAACCTGAAAGCCGCCGCCGCGCCCGCCGATCCGGCCAAGGAAGGACTGACCCGCCTGGCGATCAGCAGCCTGCAGCCCGGCAAGTACCAGCCGCGCCGCGACATGAAGGAGGAGCAGCTCACCGAACTGGCCGACTCCATCCGCGCGCAAGGCGTGATCCAGCCGATCGTGGTGCGCGAGATCGCCGCCGGCCGCTACGAGATCATCGCCGGCGAACGGCGCTGGCGCGCGGCGCAGCTGGCCGAACTGCGCGAGGTGCCGGTGGTCATCCGCGCCGTCGACGACCGCGCGGTGATCGCCATGGCGCTGATCGAGAACATCCAGCGCGAGGACCTCAACCCGCTGGAAGAGGCCAATTCGCTGCAGCGCCTGATCGACGAATTCGACCTGACCCACCAGCAGGCGGCGGAAGCCGTCGGCCGTTCGCGCGCGGCGGTGTCCAACCTGCTGCGTCTGCTGGAGCTGCCGGAAGCGATCCGCACGCTGGTCGAAGCCGGCCGGCTGGAGATGGGCCATGCCCGCGCCCTGCTGACCCTGCCGGCCGAACTGGCGATTCCGCTGGCGCAGACCGCCGCCGCCGAACAGCTGTCGGTGCGCGAAGTGGAACGCCGCGCGCAATCGGCCGGCAAGGGCGGCAAGGCGCCGGCCAAAGCGGCGGCCGCGCCGGCGCGCAGCGACGCCGACATCGCCACGCTCGAGCGCGAGATCGCCGACCTGCTGGGCGCCAAGGTGGCGCTCAACCACGGCCGCAAAGGCAGCGGCAAGCTGGTCATCCACTACCACGGCCTCGACACCCTCGACGGCATCCTGGAAAAACTGCGGCGCTGACGCGCTACAATAGCGCCATCAACACGCCCGTGAGGCCCATGCCATGACGCTCGACAACGTCGCCCTGCCGCAGGTTTCCGTGGTCGTTCCGGTATTCAACGAGCGCGACAACATCGCGCCGCTGGTGCACGAGATCACCGCCGCCCTGCGCGGCCTGCTGCCGTTCGAGATCGTCTACGTCGACGACTGCTCGAAGGACGACTCGCGCGCGGTGCTGAAGGCCCTGCAGGCCGAAGTGCCGGAGCTGCGGGTGTTCGGCCACAGCCGGCAGAGCGGGCAGAGCACCGCCATCCGCAACGGCGTCAAGCAGGCGCGCGCCGAATGGATCGCGACCCTGGACGGCGACGGCCAGAACGACCCGGCCGACATCCCCAAGCTGCTGGCCGCGCGCGACGCCGCCGACCCGGCGATCAAGCTGTTCGCCGGCTGGCGCGTGCAGCGCAAGGACTCCGGCTCCAAGCGCTGGGCCTCGAAGGCCGCCAACGCCATCCGCTCGCGCCTGCTGCGCGACGAGACCCCGGACACCGGCTGCGGCATCAAGCTGTTCGAGCGCGCGCTGTTCCTCGACCTGCCGTATTTCGACCACATGCACCGCTACCTGCCGGCGCTGGTCAAGCGCGCCGGCTGGCAATCGGTCAGCGTGCCGGTCAACCACCGCGAACGCGGCGCCGGGGTGTCGAAATACAACAACCTGGGCCGGGCATGGGTCGGCATCGCCGACCTGCGCGGCGTGAGCTGGCTGATCAAGCGCAGCAAGATCACGGACACCGTCGAGCTATGATGAACCAGCCGATCGAATGGCTGTTCTGGTCCGGCCTGCACATCACGCCCTGGAAACTGATCGGCTACACCGGCGCGCTGATGTTCGGCGGCCGCTGGCTGGTGCAGTTCGTGGCCTCCCGCCGTGCCGGTAAGCCGGTCATCCCGCGCCTGTTCTGGTACATGAGCGTGGTCGGCAGCCTGATGACGCTGAGCTACTTCCTGTTCTCGGCCAAGCAGGACTCGGTCGGCGTGCTGCAGAACCTGTTCCCGGCGTTCACCGCCCTGTACAGCCTGTCGCTGGACATCAAGCACCGCGGTTGGCACCGCGACAAGGCCTCGCATTGACGTAGGGGCGGACCCATGCGTCCGCCCAAAGCCCGAATCAGCGGGGGCGAACACATAGGTTCGCCCCTACCTCCATATGAATCAACACGTTACCGCACCGAATGCCCGCGATTCAGCTAAGTGTTTGCGGCACAAGGGCTTTTCCGGCATAATAGCGGGCTCGCCTGAAGCACTGCTGGCCGTGCGGCCCACAATACGCACGCCGTCATCGGGCGCCACCCCATTGTGTGCGGAATCTCCGCGGGGCCGAATTCACCCGGGCTATGGGTGATCCTTAAAACGCCAAGAGGTACGCCATGAGTCGTATTTGCCAAGTGACCGGCAAGAGCATGCAAAGCGGCAACAACGTTTCGCACGCCAACAACAAAACCCGCCGCACGTTCCACGCCAACATCCACGAGCGCCGTTTCTGGGTGCCGAGCGAAGACCGCTGGGTCAAGCTGAAGGTCTCCGCGCACGGCCTGCGCACCATCGACAAACGCGGCATCGATTCGGTCCTGGCCGAACTGCGCGCCCGTGGCGAAAAAATTTAAGGAGCACCTGACATGGCATCGAAACGCGACAAAATCCGCCTGATCTCCACCGCCGGCACCGGCCACTTCTACACCACCGACAAGAACAAGAAGACCACGCCGAACAAGATGGAAATCTCCAAGTACGATCCGGTCGTGCGCAAGCACGTGCCGTACAAGGAAGGCAAGATCAAGTAAGCCGCCGCGCTTGCTGACGTTGAAAAACCCGCCGTGTGCGGGTTTTTTCATGCCCGCCGGCACGACGCCGCTGTCACGGCGGAACGGCTATAGTGCCGGCATAGGAGAGCGCGTATGCACGGAAAAACCCTGATTTTCGGCGCCAACGGCGGCATCGGTTCGGCCACTGCCCGCCTGCTCGCCGGCCGCGGACGCCCGCTGCATCTGGTCGGCCGCGACGGCGACGCCGTCCGGGCCTTGGCCGATGAAACCGGCGCCGGTTTCAGCATCGGCGACGTGCTCGAGGACGGATTCATCGCACAGGCCGCCGTTGATGCCGGCGAAGCGCTGGACGGTCTGGTGTACGCGGTCGGCAGCATCACGCTGAAAGCCCTGCCGCGGCTGACCCGCGCCGATTTCCTGCGCGACTTCGAGCTCAACGCGCTGTCGGCCGCGCTGGCGGTGCAGGCGGCGCTGCCGGCGCTGAAGAAATCCGGACGCGGTTCGGTGGTGCTGTTCAGCTCGATCGCGGCCTCGCAGGGCTTCGGCCTGCACGCCTCGATCGGCATGGCCAAGGCGGCGGTGAACGGCCTGACCCTGAGCCTGGCCGCGGAGCTGGCGCCGGCGGTGCGGGTCAACGCCATCGCACCCTCGCTGACCCGCACGCCGCTGTCGAAATCGCTGTGGCAGAACGAGGCCATGGCGCAGAGCATCGCCGGCCTGCATCCGTTGCCGCGGCTCGGCGAACCCGCGGAAATCGCCGCCTTGGCGGCGTTCCTGCTGTCCGATGACGCGGCCTGGATCACCGGCCAAGTCATCGGCGTCGACGGCGGCCGCTCCAGCCTGCGGGTGAAGGGCTGATGCGCGTCCTGGTCACCGGCGGCACCGGTTTCATCGGCCGGGCATTGGTGCGGCGTTTGCGTGCGCGCGGCGACGCGGTGACGGTGTTGAGCCGCAACCCGGCCTCGGTGGCGGCGGTGTTCGGCAACGGCGTCACGGCCTGGCGCGATCTGGCGGAATGGACGCCGGAGACCGCGTTCGATGCCGTCATCAACCTCGCCGGCGAACCGATCGTCGACCGGCCATGGACCGCGGCGCGCAAACGCGCCCTGCGCGACAGCCGCATCGGCGTCACCGAGCGGCTGCTGCAGGCGATGCGGCAAAGCCGTCAGAAACCGGCCGTACTGCTCAGCGGTTCGGCCATCGGCATCTACGGCAACGACGGCGCGGATCCGGCAACCGAAAGCATGGCCGCCGCCGATGACTTCGGCGCCGTGCTGTGCGCCGATTGGGAGCGCGCGGCGCGCGCGGCCGAATCCCTGGGCGTACGCGTCTGCCTGCTGCGCACCGGCTTGGTGCTGCATGGCGACGGCGGCTTGCTGAAGAAGATGCAACTGCCGTTCGCGCTCGGCTTGGGCAGCCGGCTGGGCGACGGCCGCCAGCCGATGAGCTGGATCCACCGCGGCGATTATCTGGACGCCCTGTTGTTCCTGCTCGACGAACACGGCTGCCGCGGCGCCTACAACCTGACCGCGCCCGCGCCGGTCAGCAACCGCGAATTCACCGAAACCCTGGCGCGCAGCCTGAAGCGGCCGGCGCTGTTGGCGACGCCGGCCTGGGTCTTGCGCGCCGCGCTCGGCCAGCGCGCGCCCATGCTGCTCGGCGGTCGGCGCGTATTGCCGGAGCGGCTGCTGGCGGCCGGCTTCCGGTTCCGCTTCCCGGAACTGACCGACGCCTTGGCGCACGCCGAAAGCGACTGATACCCTGCGCCGCGGATGCGGGCTGTGCTACCGTTTCACGGATTCTTTTCCGCCCGTAGAGCCCACATGATTCCCGCCGATGACCTCCGCCGCGCCGTGCTTGCCGTCTGGGCGATTTTATCCGTGGCGATACTGGCCGGCGGTCTGCTGCTTTGGCTGTTGCCGCCACAGGCCGTATTCGCGGTCAGCCAAGCCCT
Organism: Arenimonas maotaiensis; assembly: GCF_014638745.1. Taxonomy (GTDB): domain Bacteria; phylum Pseudomonadota; class Gammaproteobacteria; order Xanthomonadales; family Xanthomonadaceae; genus Arenimonas; species Arenimonas maotaiensis. The sequence continues at coordinate 282,338 of NZ_BMFO01000003.1, read as the reverse complement.
GCAGACGCCGCATCCGGATGCGCCCTGCGCGCTATGCGGCATGACCGGCGCGTTCGTGGCGATCGCCCGCGGCGATTTCGCGACCGCCGCGCGGCTGAATCCGGACGCGCTCCGGCTGTTTTCCACACTTGCCGGCAATAGCTTGATATTCTTGGGCTACGCGCTGTACGCAGGCTGCCGATGGTTCGGCCGCAGGAAACCGGCGCCGTGACTCCCCCACACCCGGAAGCCCGACCATGTCCCTGATCAGCCTGATTTTCGGCATCCTCGCCCTCATCGGCCTGTTCATCGCCGCCATTCCCTGCCTTGGCGCGTTGAACTGGCTGAACATCCCGTTCGCCGTCGTCGGCGCCATCGTCAGCGCCATCGCGCTGGGCAAGGCCGAGCCCGGCCGCAAGGGCATGGCCATGACCGGTCTGGTGCTGTGCGCGATCGCCATCGTGGCCGGCGGCTTCCGCCTGTCGCTGGGCGGCGGCATCCTGTAAGCCGCCGCGGCATGTCCGACGTCCGCCGCAACGGGGCGACGACGCGCATCCTGCAGGTCAAGGTCAAACCGAACGCCCGCCTCGAGCGCCTGGAACAGGCCGAAGACGGCACTTGGCTGGCGAGCATCAAGGCGCAGCCGGTCGACGGCAAAGCCAACGAAGCGCTGATCGCGCTGGTGGCGGAGCACTTCGGGCTGCGCAAGAACCAGGTCAGCATCAAATCCGGCGGCGCCGGCCGGCTCAAGCGGCTACTGATCGAAGCCTAGGCGGTGCCGGCGCTATAATCGGCCGGTCACGGAAAGGAGGTGGCGGATGCGCGACGAAAACGACTACATCCTCGGCACCCACGACGCCGAAATCGCGCGTCTGCGTCTGCAGCACGGCGTCTGGCGCGAACAGGTGCTCGACTGCTGGCGCCGTGCCGGCATCGGGCCGGGCCAGACCGTGGTCGATATCGGCTGCGGACCGGGTTTCGCCAGCGTCGATCTGGCCGAAACCGTCGGCCCGCAGGGCACGGTCATCGGCATCGAGCGCTCGCCGCGATTCATCGAACAGGCCGAAGCCCTGTGCGCGGCGCGCGGACTGGCCAACGCGTCGTTCCGGCAGCGAGACGTGATGACCGACGCGCTCGATGTGACCGGCGCCGATGCCGTCTGGTGCCGTTGGCTGGCGATCTTCCTGCCCGACCCCGGCCTGTTGGTGCGCAAGATGGCCGATGCGCTCAAACCCGGCGGCCGCCTGGTATTCCATGAATACGTGCACTACGAAACCTACCAATCGGCGCCGGCCAGCGCGCGCTTGGCCGAATTCGTGCAACAGGTGATGGCGAGCTGGCGCGAGAGCGGCGGCGAACCGAATGTGGCGCGCGAACTGCCCCGCCATCTGGGCGCGGCCGGTTGCCGCATCCTGTCGTCGCGGCCGATCAGCTTCAGCGCCTCGCCATCCGACCCGCTCTGGCGCTGGCCGGCCAGCTTCATCGAGGTCAACCTGCAACGCCTGCATGAACTCGGCCGCGTCGATGCGGACTGGGTGGCCGCGGTGCGAGCCGACCTGCATGCGCTGGAAAGCGACCCGAACGCGTTGCTGATCACGCCGATGGTGCTCGAGATCATCGCCGAGAAAGCGCGATGAATCCGGCCAAGGTCCGCCGCGACCGGCTCGAGGCGCTGACCGACCTGCCCAACATCGGACCGTCGATGGCCGGCGATTTGCGCCTGCTCGGCCTCCGGCATCCACGCGAGCTCGCCGGCCAAGATGCATTCAAGCTATATCGCCGCCTGTGCGAGCTCACCGGCTGCCGGCAGGATCCCTGCGTGCTCGACACCCTGCTGTCGGTGGTCGACTTCGCCGACGGCGGCGACGCCAAACCCTGGTGGCATTACACCGAACAACGGAAAGCGCGATGGCCTTCGCTCTGAATACCGAACGCCTGCGCCTGCGCGAATTCACCGCCGCCGACGCGCCCTATCTGCTGCGGCAGCTGAACGAACCGAGCTTCATCGAGAACATCGCCGACCGCGGCGTGCGTACCTTGGATCAGGCCGGGACCTATCTGGAAGCCGGCCCCATGGCCAGCTACCGGCAGCACGGCTTCGGCTTCTGGGCCGTGACCGGGCAGAGCAGCGGCGAAATATTGGGCATGTGCGGCTTGGTCAAGCGCGACACCTTGCCGGAGCCGGATCTGGGCTATGCCTTCCTGCCCGAGCATGTCGGCCAAGGTTATGCGTTGGAAGCCTGCCGGGCGTCGTTGCGCGCCGCCCGCGATATATTCCATCTGCCGGCGCTGATGGCCATCGTCAACGACGGCAATACCGCCTCGCGCCGACTGCTGGAAAAGCTCGGCTTCGGCTTCCAGGGCATGACCGCCCTGATGCCGGACACGCCGGAGCTCTGCCTGTACCGCATCGAACTCACGGAGCACACCGCATGTTGAACGCCTTGACCGGCATTCCGCCCTTCCTGCAGACCTTGGTGCTGCTGACCCTGTCCAACGTGTTCATGACCTTCGCCTGGTACGCGCACCTGAAGGACATGTCCGGCAGGCCATGGATCCTGGCGGCGTTGGCCAGCTGGGGCATCGCCTTCTTCGAATACATGCTGCAGGTGCCGGCCAACCGCATCGGCGCGCAGACCATGGACCTGGGGCAGCTGAAGATCCTGCAGGAGGCCATCACCCTGACGGTGTTCGTGCCGTTCGTGTTCTTCTACATGAAGCAGCCGCTGAAGCTGGACTACCTGTGGGCGGCGCTGTGCATCTGCGGCGCGGTGTACTTCATCTTCCGGAGCTGATCCGCCGCGCCAGATACGGCGCCAGCACGAAGGCGATGACGCTGACCAGCGCCAGGTAGTGCGCCGGCGCCAGGATGTCCTCGCGCAGCCAGAGCGCGATCAGCATCGGGGTGAAGCCGCCGAACACCGAATACGCGACGTTGTACGAGAACGAGAAGCCGGAATAGCGCACCGCCGGCGGGAACAGGCCGACCAGGATCATCGGCACCACCGCCACCGAACCCAGACAGAAGCCGGCCAGGCTGTACAGCGCGGTGGTGTCGGCCAAACCGGCCGGCACGCTGAGGAAGAACAGGTAGCTGGTGAGCGCCAACAAGGCGGATCCGGCCATCAGCGCGCGGTACGGCCCGATGCGGTCGGCGGCCCAGCCCCAGAATATGCAGCCGCCGGTCAGCACCACGATCATCACGCTGTTGGCGAACAGCGCGTCGCCGGCGCTGTAGCCGAACTGGGTCTGCAGCACGCTCTGGGTCAGCAGGGTCAAGGTCACGATGCCGGCGCTCAGGTACCAGGTCAGCAGCATGCTCGGCCAGATCTGCGCCTTGTGGCCGCGCAGCACCGTCTTCAGCGGCAACTCGGACGCCAGCGCCTTTTCCTGCTTCATCGCCAGGAACACCGGCGTCTCCTCCAGCCAGCGCCGCAGGTACAGCGCGAACACGCCGAACACGCCACCCAGCAGGAACGGCAGGCGCCAGGCGTAGTCGAGCACCGCCTCGGCCGGGAAATAGTGGTTGACCGCCATCGCCACCAGCGAGCCGAGCAGGATGCCGGTGGTGAAGCCGGAGAACAGCGTGCCGCTGGCCAGGCCGACATGGCGCCGCGGCACATGCTCGGACACGAACACGCAGGCGCCGGGAATCTCGCCGCCGACCGCCGCGCCCTGCAGGACGCGCATCAGCAGCAGCAGGATCGGCGCGGCGATGCCGATCTGGGCGTAGGTCGGCAGCAGGCCCATGATGAAGGTCGGCACCGCCATCAGGAACAGGCTGAAGGTGAACATGCGCTTGCGCCCGGCCAGGTCGCCGAAGTGCGCCATCAGCAGGCCGCCGAGCGGACGCGCCAGATAACCGGCGGCGAAGATGCCGAACACCTGCAGCTGCTTCAGCCAATCGGGCATTTCCGCCGGGAAGAACAGCTGGCCGATGCTGCCGGCCAGGAACACGAAGATGATGAAGTCGTAGTATTCCAGGGCGCCGCCCAAAGCGGACAGGCCGAGGGTCTTGACGTCCTTGCGGTCGAGCTGGCGGTCGGCGTTGTGCATGGCGTGATTGTCGGTTGGATGCGGCCAGATTAAGCTATGGCCAAGACAAACGCCAGACGGCAACGGAGCGCGCATGGAACACCTCATCGGCATCCTGGTCGGCATCGGCCTCAGCGCGGCGTCGGGCATGCGCGTGTTCGTGCCCCTGCTCGGCCTGAGCCTGGCCGGCCATTACCGGCTGGTGCCGCTCGGCGAGGAATTCCTCTGGCTGGCCAGTTGGCAGGCGATGCTGGTGTTCGGCGTCGCCAGCCTGGTCGAGGTCGGCGCCTATCTAATTCCCTGGCTCGACCATCTGCTCGATATCGCGCTTGGCCCGGCCGCCGCCATCGCCGGCACGCTGCTGACCGCCTCGACCCTCGGCGACACCTCGCCGCTGATGCAGTGGTCGTTGGCCCTGATCGCCGGCGGAGGCACCGCCTCGGCGGTACACATGGGCACGGCGGCCGTGCGTGCCACGGTCAGCCTGCCGACTGCCGGCTTGGCCAATCCGTTGGTATCGATCGGCGAAGGTTTCGCGGCTGTACTGATGACCGTGCTGTCGGTGTTCCTGCCGATCCTCGCCTTCCTGCTGGTGCTGATGCTCGGTGCGCTGCTGGCCGCGGTGTGGGTGCTGCGCGCCAGGCGCCGGAAAGACGCCTCAGCCTGAACCCGCGCCGCTCAGCGGCTGTTCCGGCGCAGATGCTGCAGCGCGCGCTCGATGTAGGATTCGCCGGTCAACACCACGCCTTCTTCGGCCTCGGCGCCGGACGCGGTACCGCCGCCGATCTGGCCGCGCAGGTCTTTCTCGACCGCATCGGCGCGCGCATTGCCGGCCAACAGCACGTCGGGCACGATGCCCTCGGCCTGAATCGAGCGGCCGCTCGGCGTGTAATAACGCGCGGTGGTGAGCTTGAACGCATCGCCGTTGTCGAGCGTGATGATGCTCTGCACCGAGCCCTTGCCGAAGCTGCGGCTGCCGATCAGCGTGGCGCGATGGTGGTCCTGCAGGGCGCCGGCCAGGATTTCGGACGCGCTGGCGCTGCCGGCGTCGATCAGCACCGCCACCGGCGCACCGGCGAACAGCTCGCCGGGCTTGCCGGTATAGCTGACGTTGCTGAGTGGGTTGCGGCCCTTGGTGCTGAGCAGCGGGACTTCGCCGAGGAAATCGTCGGCGACCTCGACCGCGGCCGTGACCAAGCCGCCGGGATTGCTGCGCAGATCGAGCACCAAGCCGTTCAACGCCTGATCGGGCGCGGCCTGCTGCAGCTGCTGCCATTGCCGGCGGAACTCCAGACCGGTATCGCCCTGGAAGGCGCTGATGCGGACATAGGCGTAGCCCGGGGCCAGCCAACGCGCGCGCACGCTCTGCAGACGGATCACCTCGCGCACGATGCGCAGCTCGAACGGCTTGTCGACGCCGGGGCGTTGCACGGTCAGCCGCACCGCGCTGCCGGCTGCGCCACGTAAACGCTCGGGACTGGCCTGCGGGTTTTCGTTATCCACCGGCCGGCCGTTGATGGCGGTGATGAAATCGCCGGCGCGCAGGCCGGCGCGTTGCGCCGGCGTGTCGTCGAACGGCGCCACCACGCGGATGCGGGTCGGGTCGCGCTCGTCGCTTTCGATGCCGATGCCGGCATAGCCGCCTTCGCTCAAGTCTTCGAAATCCTGCGCCTGCCGGCCGGACAGGTAGCTGCTGTGCGGATCGATGTCGGCCAACAGACCGCGCAAGGCGGCCTGCATGATCTGCTCGTCGCTGAGCCCATCGACGTAGCTTTCGCGCAGGGTCTGGAACACCTGCACGAAACGCTGGATCTCGGCGACCGGAACCGCGGGTGTTGGGGTGGGTGGCGCCGGCGGCTCGCTTGCCGATACGGCGGCCGACAGCAGGACGGCCGGCAGCCAACGCATCGTCATGGTTTCAGCCACGCGTTGGGATTCTGCGGCTGGCCGTTCAGGCGCATTTCGAAATACAGCGCGGCGCGGTTCTGCGCGCCCGAGGTGCCGACCGTGGCCACGCGTTCGCCGGGTGTCACGGCTTCGCCGACGTCCTTCAGCAACGCGTCGTTGTTGGCGTACAGGCTCATGTAGCCGCGGCCGTGGTCGATCACCATCAGCATGCCGTAGCCTTTCAGCCAATCGGCGTACACCACCCGGCCGGCGGCGACCGCATGCACCGGGGAACCGGCGGCGGCGGCGATCAACAGGCCGTCGCTGCGGCGGCCGTCGGGCATGGCGTTGCCGTAACCGGCCAACAGGGTACCGGTCAGCGGCCAGCCGGTCAGGTTCTTGGGCGTGGTCTTGGCCGGCGGCCGTGTGCTGCCCGGTCGGCCGATCACCGCCGGCGCCTTGCTGCTGTTGGAAGCCTGCCGCAGTTTGTCGAGCAGGCTGCGCAACGCGCGCTCATCCTTGCCTAGCGCCCGCAAACGCGCCTGCTGGTCCTTGTACTTGGCATCGAGCGTGCTGACCACCGCCTTGCGCTCCTGGCGCTGGCGCGCCAGCGCCTCGACCGCCAGCTCCTGTTCGTGCTTGTGTTCGGCCAGCGTGCGCTTCTCGCGCTCCACCGCGGTGCTGACTTCGGCCAATTGCGCCAATTGCGTGGTCAGTCCGTCGATCTCGCGCCGGCGCTCGCGTTCGAAGTACCGGTGATAGGCCAGCCAGCGCGCGGCCTCGCTGAGCTTGTCCTGCGCCAGCAGATGCTTCAGCTCGCTGTCTTCGCCCAGACGGTAGGCCGAACGCAGCAGCAGGGCCAGCTGTTGCTTTTGCCCGCGCAGTTCGCGCTCCAGGCGCTGCTGTTCGGTCTCCAGTTGCGCCAGTTTGCGCTCCTGGCCGTCCAGCGCCGTCTCGACCTTGCTGAGGGTCTGGCTGCTGGCAGCCACCTTCTGGTCGATCTGGCGCAGCTGTCTGGCTTCCCGGCTGCGCTTCTCCTCGAGCTCGCGCTGGGCTTTGGTCAGCGTGCGGATCTCCTTGCGCAGGGTCTCGATCTTGCGCTCGGCTTCGGCGGCGCTCTTCGGCGCCGCCGGCTTGCTCTGCGCGGCGGCGGGCGCGGCAAGCGCCAACAGCAGCGGCAACAGCCAGAGCGCCCGGCTCATGCGTCCTTGGCGATCAGGCTGGCGCCGGTCATCTCGGCCGGCGCGGGAATGCCCATCAGGTCGAGGATGGTCGGCGCGATGTCGCGCAGCGAGCCGCCGTCGCGCAGGCGGCCGCCATGGCCGGCCATCACGAAATACACCGGACCGGTGGTATGCGAGGTATGCGGTTCGCCGGTGTCCGGATCGCGCATCATCTCCACGTTGCCGTGGTCGGCGGTGACCAGCAGCACGCCGCCGGCGCCTTCCACCGCCGGACGGATCGCCGCCAGCGCGGCATCGACCGCTTCGGCGGCCTTGATCGCGGCCGGCAGGCTGCCGGAGTGGCCGACCATGTCGGGATTGGCGATGTTGCAGATGACCGTATCGAAACGCCCGCCGTCGATGGCCGTCACCAGTTGCGCGGTCAGCTCCGGGCAGCTCATTTCCGGCTGCAGGTCGTAGGTCGCCACTTTCGGCGACGGAATCAGGATGCGCTCCTCGCCCGGCACCGTCTGCTCGACGCCGCCGTTGAAGAAGAAGGTGACGTGCGCGTATTTTTCGGTCTCGGCGATGCGCAGCTGGGTCTTGCCGTGCGCGGCCAGCACGTCGGCCAAGGTGTTGCGCAGCGATTCCGGCGGATAGGCCACGCGCACCGGCAGGCGGGCGTCGTATTCGCTCAGGCAGACGAAGGCCGACAACGCCGGCACCCGGCGCGCGAAGCCGTCGAAGTCCGGATCGGCGAAGGCGGCGGTCAGCTGGCGGGCGCGGTCGGCACGGAAATTGAGGAAGGCCACGGCGTCGCCGTCGCGCATCGGTTCGGCCGCCGGCAGCACGGTGGCCTGCACGAACTCGTCGTTCTCGCCGCGCGCGTAGGCGGCCTGCAACGCCTGCAGCGCGCTGTCGGCGCGCCGATCGGCATCGGCTTCGACGATCGCCCGGTAGGCCGGCGCCATGCGTTCCCAGCGCTTGTCGCGGTCCATCGCGTAATAACGGCCGGTGACGGTGGCGATGGCGGTCTGGCCGAGTTCCTCGCACAAGGCCTGCAGGGCCTTCAGGCTGGGTTCGGCCGACTGCGGCGGCATGTCGCGGCCGTCGAGGAAGGCGTGCACGCGCACCCGGCGCGCGCCGCGGGCCTTGGCCAGGCGCAGGAAGGCGAAGATGTGCTGCTCATGGCTGTGCACGCCGCCCGGCGACAGCAGGCCGAATACATGCAACACGCCGTCGCGGGCCTCGGCGGCGGCGATGGCGGCGTTCAGCTCCGCGTTGTCGGCGAAACTGCCGTCCTCGATGGCGGCGTCGATGCGGGTCAAGTCCTGGTAGACGATGCGGCCGGCGCCGATGTTCATGTGGCCGACTTCGGAATTGCCCATCTGGCCGTCCGGCAGTCCGACGAAGCGGCCTTCGGTGTGGATCAGGGTATGCGGGCACTCGGACAGCAGAGCGCGCCACGCCGGCAATTCGGCCAGCGCGATGGCGTTGTCCGCGCGTTCGGCGCGGTAACCCCAACCGTCAAGAATCAGCAATACCACCGGTTTCGACTTCGCCACTTACCGCTCCAGGGCCCGCCACGGGCCGAAATGCCTACCAACTAATGACACATGACAATTCTAGCAGTCGGCGCAATACTTTCACCATCATCCCACGGAGGACCCGTTCATGAAGCAGCTCATCCTGGCCATCGCCCTGGCCGCCGCCTTGGGCAACGCCCACGCCGAACAAAACGCGCCCAGCCTGTCGAAAGTCAACGGCAGCCTGACCGCCGAAGCCGGCAAGGCCTATGGCGACCTCGACACCGTCAACGGCTCGATCACGGTCGAGGAGAAAGCCGTCGCCCGCGACGTCGAGACCGTCAACGGCAGCATCGTGGTCGACGTCCAGGCCAGGGCCGACGGCATCAGCACCGTCAACGGCAAGATCGTGCTGCGCAACGGCGTGCAGGCCGAGTCGGTGGAAACGGTGAACGGTTCGATCGTCGGCGTCAGCAACCTGCGCGTGGCCAAAGACGTGGAAGCGGTCAACGGCTCGATCGAAATCGGCGCCGGCAGCCAGGTCGGCGGCACCGTCGCTACCGTCAACGGCGGTATCAAGCTGCTGGCGATGAAGGTCGCCGGCGGCCTCGAGACCGTCAACGGCGACATCCTGGTCGGCGACGGCACCGAGGTGGCCGGCGGCATCTTGGTCAGCAAGCCCAAAGGCTGGGGCATCAACTGGGGCAAGCCGAAAGTGCCGCGCATCGTGCTCGGCGCCAACAGCGTGGTGCACGGCGAACTGGTGTTCGAGCGCGAGGTCGAGCTGTTCGTGCACAGCAGCGCCAAGTACGGCCGCATCCGCTACATGGAGTCCGACAAGGACAAGGCCGGCACGCTCAAGCCGACGGTGTTCACCGGCAAACGACCGGACTGACCCCGGAACGGCGGCCGCCGCTGGTTTACAATGAAGCCTCCCCGCGGAGGCTTCATGCGTTCAATCCCCCTGTTTCTGCCGCTGATCGCGGCGCTGGCCGTCGCCGCGCCGTCGGCATCGGCCCAATCCAGCTACGGCCCGGAAATCTCGGCCGAAGACTTCGGCCAGCATCTGCGCGCGCTATCGGCCGATGCGCCGTCCGGCGAGTCCGTGCAGGCGCTGCGCGCCGCCCATGTCGAACGCCAGTTCGCACGCCTCGGCCTGCGGGCCCTCGATGCCGGCTGCGGACCCGATACACGCCAGGCCGCACTGCCGGACACCGGCACTGACGGCGCGGCAGCGGTTTATCTCGCGCATTGGCAGGACGCGGCCGAAGTCGCGGCCGTGCTTGAGATCGCCGAACGTTTCACCACGCAACGGCCGCGGCCGGCGCATGCCGTGGCGTTCCTGTTCCGTGACGAGAGCCGCCACATGGCGGATGCCTGTGCGCCGGCGGGCGTGACGGGAACCGTCATCGAACCGCGCAATCTGCTCACGCTCGACGCCAGCAGCCTGGTGCGCGAGTTGAGTCTGCTGTATCGCCAGGGACGCTGACGCTCAGCGCAGACGGCCGAGCAGGTAGTCGGCCACCGGCCGGGGCCGCTCCATCATCGGCATGTGGCCGCAGCCGGACAGAATATGCGTCTGCGAAACCGGTAAGCCGGCGGCGAACACCGCGGCCGCGCTCGGATCGATGATGGCGTCGCCGTCGCACCAGAGCAGGCCGACGGGCTGGCGGATCGCCGGCAAGCGCTCCTGCAACAGGAAGGCCTGCGGGCCGAGGCGCATCTGCTCGAACACCCGGCGCTCGAACGCGCGCTTGGCGGCGCGGCGCTCGACCATCACCCGCGCCATCGGCGTCGGCAGATAGGGCGCATCGGCGAACACGTATCGGTCGAGAAAGGCCAGGAAGGCGCCGGTTTCATACACCGCGAAGGGATTGTCGCCGGCGAGCACGCGCCGCGCGAACGCGTTCTCCTTGAAGCGCACGCCGGCCGCCGACATGAACACCACGCGCTCGACGCGCGCCGTATGCGCGTCCGACAGCAGCAGTCCGGAAATCATGCCGCCCATCGAATGCCCGACCAGCAGGGCCACCGGTTCGTCCTGCGCCTGCAGGAACGCGTCCAGACGCGCCGCCTGCGCCAACGGGCTGTAATCGGCGCCGGGCTTGGGCGCGCTCTCGCCCCAGCCGGGCAAGTCGACCGCGATCACGCGGTGCGCGCGCGACAGGCGTTTCATCACCGGCAGCCAATTCTCCTTGCTGCCGGTATAGCCGTGCACCAACACGATCAACGGGCCGCGGCCGGCCTCCAGATAATGCCAGGTCTCGCCGTCCACGGCGCGGATTTTGACCTCGGCACCGGCCAGCAGGCGTTGGCGGGCGAACTCCGCGCGCAGCGCCTGTTCCGGGAACAGCCAGACGAAACCGACCGCCAGCGCTGCCGAAACGGCCAAGGCGATCAGCAGCCGTTTCACGGTGTGGCCGCCTCCGGGGCCGGATCGGCCAAAGCCTGCGTCACCGAGCTCACCGTGATCGGGTGATAGCCGGGCTTGGCTTCGGCGAACACCGCGCGCGCGAAAGCGCGGCCGTCATCGGTCGCCGCCAAGGCTTCGTAGGTGGGCATGATCAGCTTGCGGCGGCCGATTTGGGTGAGGAAGGCTTCGATCGCCGGACGCGCGTCGGTATAGCCGCTGCGCACGGTCAGCGGATACCAGCGCTGCGCGATTTCGGCGTTGGGCGTGCCGGTGAAGGCGAAGGCGGCGTCCAATTCGGCCAGTTGCGCGGCGCTCAAGGTGTCCGGCATGCGTTCCAGGAAGCGCACCCGCTCCTGCGTGCTCCAGCCGGCGGCGTCGAGCCCGGCCGCGGGAACCTTGCCGGCCAGCCAATCGGCCTGCGCGCGGTCGACGGCGTCGAAGCGCGTCGAGGTCGCCGGACGCGCCGACGACGGAATGCCCGGATCGTGCAGCCATTCGCGCACTTCGCCCACGCTGACCTTGCCCGGATGCTTCTCGAGCAGCTCGACGGTCAGGAAGCGCTCGAACTCGGCGCTGTGCGTGCTGGTGAAGGCATGCGTGGTGAACCAGTGGCGCAGGAAGGCGTCGAAGGTCTCGCGGCCGAAACGCTGCTCCAGGAACATCAGGAACCACTGGCCCTTGACGTAGGCGACATCGCTCAGCGCCTCGTCGGGATCGCGCCCGGTCAGCGGCGCCAAGGCCAGCTTCTGGTCGACTGCCGGCATCGCCTTCATTTCCCCGGCCAAGCCGAACTGGCCGATCACGTTCTCCATCTCGGCCTTCTCGCGGCCGTACACCGACTCGACGATGCGGCTCTCGACGTAGCTGGTGAAGCCTTCGTTGAGCCAGATGTCCTTCCAGCTGGCGCTGGTCACCAGATTGCCCGACCAGGAGTGCGCCAGCTCGTGCGCGATCAGGCTGGTCAGCGATTTGTCGCCGACGATCACCGTCGGCGTGATGAAGCTCAGACGCGGATTCTCCATGCCGCCGAACGGGAAGCTGGCCGGCAGCACCAGCATGTCGTAGCGGCCCCATTGGTACGGGCCGTACAACGCCTCGGCGACCTGGATCATCTTCTCGGTGTCGGCGAACTCCGCGGCCGCGGCTTCCACCACCGAGGGCTCGGCCCAAACGCCGGAGCGCGCCGAAATCGGCCGGAACGCCACGTCGCCGACGGCGATGGCCAACAGATAGGACGGAATGCGTTGCGGCATCTCGAAGCGGTAGTCGCCGTCGCGCACGGCGGCCGGGTCGTTGTCGGCGCTCATCAGCGCCATCAGCGATTTGTCGGTGCGGATGCGGGCGTCGTAGGTGAAGCGCACGCCGGGCGTGTCCTGCAACGGCACCCAGGAGCGGGCGTGGATGGCCTGCGACTGGCTGAACAGGAACGGTTTGCCGCTGGCGGTCATCTCCGGCGTCAGCCATTGCAGGCCGGAGGCCTCCGGCCGGGTGGCATAGCGGATGCGCACGCGCGGCAGGGGTTTATCGACGGCGATGCGCAGGGCCGAACCGTGGATCGGGTCGGCCGCGTCCAGGCGGTAGGCGAGCTTGCGCCAAGCCTTGCCGTCCAGGCCTTCGACGCCGCGGATGTCGAGCGCGCGGGTGTCCAGCGCCAGTTCGCGGGCCTTGTCGTCCAGCCAGTCCAGATGCAGGTCGGTGCTGCCGGACAGCGTGCGCGCGGTCATGTCCACGGCCAGGTCGAGCGAAATATGGCGGATGCGGACCTGATCGGTGCGCGCATAGGAATTCGGATCCAGGCCTTCGGCCGCGGACAGGGTGTTGGTGGTGCCGGCGGCGGGTTCGGCGGCGCGCTGGCAGGCGGCCAAGGACAGGGCCAGCAGGCCGCCGAGCAGGAAACGGGAGACGGGAATGTTCATCAGATCTTGAATCCGCTGTGGATGGCGACGATGCCGCCGGACAGGTTGCGTACCGAAACCTGAGCGAAGCCGGCCTCTTCCATCAGGGCCTTCAGGCCGGCCTGGTTCGGGTGCTTGCGGATCGACTCGGCCAGGTAGCGGTAGCTGTGCGCGTCGCCCGCGATCAGTTCGCCGAGCTTGGGCAGCACCTTGAACGAATGGAAATCGTAGATCGGCCGGAACCACTCGGCCTGCACCTCGGAGAACTCCAGCACCATCACTTTGCCGCCGGTCTTCAGGATGCGGTGCATCGACCTCAGCGCCTCCAGCTTGTCGGTGACGTTGCGCAGGCCGAAGGCCATGGTGATGGCGTCGAAGCTGGCGTCCGGGAACGGCAGCGCCTCGGCGTTGAGCTGCACGTAGCGCAGGCCCTTGACCAGGCCGAGGTCGGTCAGCCGGTCACGGCCGACGCCGAGCATCTCGCGGTTGATGTCGCCGATGACGATCTCGCCGGTCTCGCCGACGCGCTCCAGCAGCAGCTTGGCGATGTCGCCGGTGCCGCCGGCCAGGTCGAGCACGCGGTCGCCGCGCTTGATGCCGGAGGTGCCGGTGAAATAGCGCTTCCACAGCCGATGCACGCCGAGCGACATCAGGTCGTTCATCACGTCGTATTTGCCGGCGACCGAGGTGAACACCTCGCCGACCAGCTTTTTCTTCTCGCCGACCGGGACGTCGCGGAAGCCGAAATGGGTGGTTTTCTCGTTCATGGCCCATTATCACACGCCGGCGCGGCGATTTCAGCGGCCGACTGGACAAGCGCCGGCGGCGGCGACAGAATGGGTCATCGCCCACCCGGAGTCCTCCATGAAACCTGTTCTGCCCGTCCTGTCCGTGCTGTTCCTGTCGGCCGCCTTGGCCGTCGCCGCCACCGATGCCCGCGCCAGCGATGCCTCGGTCAAGAGCCGGCTGGATGCCCGCGGCATGAAATACGAAATCGACGGCGACGGCGACTACAAGGTGACCTACAACTACGCCAAGGAAGGACGGACCCAGTTGGTGTTCGTCTCCGGCGGCACCGAGGAAGTCGGCGGCTTCAGGATCCGCGAAGTGTTCTCCCCGGCCGGCCGGGTCGAAAAAGACGACATCGACGGCGCCAAGGCGCTGGAGCTGCTGGCCGAAAGCCGCAAGAACAAGCTCGGCAGCTGGGAAATCGCCGGCGATGTGCTGTACTTCGTGGCCAAGCTGCCGGACGACCTGGACGCCAAGGAGCTCGAGTCGGTGATGGACATCGTGGCCGAGACTGCAGACAACATGGAGCTGGAGATCTCCGGCGACCGCGACGACCTGTAACCGCGCACCGCACGCGACGAAAAAGCCGGCACATGTGCCGGCTTTTTCATGGCCGTGGAATCAGGGCTCGCGGGCCAATCCGTTGTCCGCCAACGCCTGCAGGTAGCGCGCCCAGCGCGCGTCATGCTGCTCGCCCAGTTCCTTCAGAAAACTCCAGGTGTAGATGCCGGTGTCGTGGCCGTCGCTGAAGCGCAGCACCACCGCATAATTGCCCATCGGTTCGATGGCGGCGATGTTGACGTCGCGCTTGCCGGCGACCCAGACGCGCTGGTCCGGACTGTGGCCCTGCACTTCGGCCGAGGGCGACTCGACGCGCAGGTATTCGCAGGGCAGGCGGTAGCGGCTGCCGTCGTCGAACGCCACCTCGAGGGTGTGCGAGGCGCGGTGCAGGATGATGTCGGTCGGTTTCGGGCTCATGTCGTCTCCTTCCGGCGCTTGGCGCGCGGATGGGCGTTATCGTACACCGCCGCCAGGCGCTGGAAGTCCAGATGGGTGTAGATCTGGGTGGTGGCGATGTCGGCGTGGCCGAGCAGTTCCTGCACGCCGCGCAGGTCGCCCGAGGATTCCAGCAAATGGCTGGCGAAGCTGTGCCGCAGCAGATGCGGATAGACGCGCTTCCAGATGCCTTGGCGCTGCGCCAGCTGGCGCAGGCGCAGCTGCACCGCGCGCGTGCTGAGCGGCGCGCCGCCGCGGCCGGGGAACACCGGCGCGTCGGCATCGGCCGGCGCTGCCGCGCGCCAGGCGCGCAGGGCCGCCACCGCGTGGCTGCCGACCGGCACCACCCGGCTCTTGCCGCCCTTGCCGAGCACGGTCACCAGGCTGTCGTCCAGATCGAGGTCGCGCCAACGCAGGGCGCACAGTTCCGAGACGCGCAGGCCGCTGGAGTACAGCAGCTCGAGCAGGGCGCGGTCGCGCAGACCCAGTTCGCCGTCGGTCGGCAACTCGACCAAAGCCACCGCCTCGTCCACGTCCAGCACCTGCGGCAGCTTGCGCGGCGCTTTCGGCGCGCGCAGACCGGCGCTCGGATCGCTGCCCAGCACGCCCTGCTTCATCAGGTATTTGAACTGGCTGCGCAACGCCGACAGCCGGCGTTGCAGGCTTTTCGGCGCCAGCCCGCGGCGGTGCTCCTGGGCCAGGAAGCGCTGGATGTGCGCGAACTGCAATTGCGTCGGATCATGCACGCCCTCCGCCGCGCAGTGGTCGCACCAGGCCTGCAGGTCGCGGCGGTAGTTGCTCAGGGTATGCGGGGAGGCCCGGCGCTCGACGGCGAGATGGCGCAGATAGTCTTCGACGCCGGCCGCGATGGCGCTCATCGGCGCGTGTGGGTCATCGCCGTGTGGAACAGTTCGCCGATCCAGCGCAGGAACAGCGTGCCCATGCCCGGATAGAACCGGTGCGGGTCGGCGCTGCCGATGGCGATCAGGCCGATGCGGCCGACCGGAATCAGGGCGACCGACTGGGCGAAGCCGCGGTCTTCGCCGAACAGCAACGGCAATTTTTCGGGATTGAGCCGGCCGCAGATCGGTTCGTCGCTGGCCAGGCAGTCGGCGAACGGCGCCAAGCGCGGATCGTCGGCGGCGATATGGCTGAACCAGGGTTCGTCGAACCCGGGAATCGGCGCGAATCCGATGATGCGCACCGACTCGCCGGCGAAATCCTCGGTCAGGCAGGCGGCGAAGGTGTGCACCACCTCCGCCGGCGTGCGCGCGCGCAGCAGGGCCAGGCTGAGCTCGTGCACGTGCTGGCTCAGGCGTTCGTTGTCCTGCGCGTTCAGGCCGAGCTCGTGCAGGCGGCGCGCCAGCTCCTTGTTCTTGTCGCGCAGGATCTCGAGCTGGTAGGACGACAGCGTCGCGGTCTTGCCGTCTTCCTTCGGCACCGTCAGGCTCATCGCCAGATCGGGGAACTGGCCGAGGAAATCCGGATGCCGGCGTAACCACACCGCCACTTCATGCGCGCTCAGTTTCTCCGGACGTTCGTCAAGCATGCCGCCATTCTCCTTCGTAGACCCGTTCGGCGGGTCCGGTCATCGTCACCGGCGCGGAATCGTCCGGCCAATCAATCATAAGCGTTCCCCCCGGCAAATGCACCGCGACATGGCGCGCGACGAGGCCCAGGCGCATCAGGCTGACCGCGGCGGCGCAGGCGCCGGAACCGCAGGCCAGGGTCTCGCCGACGCCGCGTTCGAACACCCGTAGGCGGATGTTGCCGGCGTCGACCCGCTCGGCGAAACCGACGTTGACGCCGTCGGGAAACACCTGCGCGGCCTGCAGCGCCTGACCCCAGTGCGCCACCGGTGCGTCCTGCGCCGAATCGACCAGGAACACCGCGTGCGGATTGCCCATCGACACCGCGCTGAAGGCGTGTTCGACGCCGTCGATCGGGAAGCGGTACAGCGGCGCTTCGGCCTCGGCCAGCAGCGGAATGTCGTCGGGTGCGAAATACGGGAAGCCCATGTCCAGCGCGTAACGCTCGCCCAAGCGGCGCACGCCGACCGGACCGGCCGGGCTGTCGAGCGTGAACGCGGCGGCGTCGGTCGCGCCTTCGGTCACCAACCAGTGCGCCACGCAGCGCGCGCCGTTGCCGCACTGGCCGGCGAAGCTGCCGTCCTGGTTGAGGATGCGGTAAGACGCCACGGAGCCGTCCGCGCTCGGCGGTTCGATCACCAGCAACTGGTCGAAGCCGACGCCGAAATGGCGATCGCCCATCTGGCGCAGGAGTCCGGCGTCGGGCAAGGGCGCGCCGTCGCGGCGGTCGAGCACGACGAAGTCGTTGCCGGCGCCGTGCATCTTGGTGAAGCGCAGGGGCATCAGCCGGCGGCCTTGGCCTCGGCGCCGGCCGGCTCGGGCTTCACCAGCGGGCCTTTGTTGCCGCAGGCCGACAGCGCCAGGCACAGGCAAAGCAGCGCGAACGGGAGTTTCAGTGCGGATCGTTTCATGCAGGAAGTATAGCCGTTCCCGGCAACTTGGGCATGCGCCGGCCGCAACGCGAAAGGCCCGGAAATTTCCGGACCCTTGCATGCGTCCGAAAACGACCGGCGCGGCTTACGGCACGCCCAGCACCTGCAGCATGAAGGCGAACTGTTCGGCGCTTTCCTGGTAGCGGCGGAAGCGGCCGGACTTGCCGCCGTGGCCGGCCTCCATGTTGACGCGGAACACCACCGGATTGCGGTCGGTCTTCAGCTCGCGCAGCTTGGCCACGTATTTGGCCGGCTCGAAGTACTGCACCTGCGAATCCCACAGGCCGGTGCCGATGAACATGGTCGGATAGGCCTTGCGCTCCAGGTTGTCGTACGGCGAGTACGACAGCATGTAGTCGTAATATTTGCGGTCGGCCGGATTGCCCCACTCGTCGTACTCGTTGGTGGTCAGCGGGATGCTCTCGTCGAGCATGGTGGTGACCACGTCCACGAACGGCACCTGCGAGATGATCAGCCGGTAATCCTGCGGCGCCATGTTGGAGATGGCGCCCATCAGCAGGCCGCCGGCCGAACCGCCGTAGGCCGCCACGCGGTCCTTGGCGGCGTAGCCTTCGGCCACCAGGAAGCGGGTGACGTCGATGAAGTCGGTGAAGGTGTTGATCTTGTTCAGCAGCTTGCCTTGGTCGTACCAGGCGCGGCCCATCTCCTGGCCGCCGCGGATGTGCGCGATGGCGTACACCATGCCGCGGTCGAGCAGGCTGACGTTGATGATCGAGAAGCGCGGGTCGGTGCTGGAGCCGTAGCTGCCATAGGCGTACTGCAGCAGCGCGGATTTGCCGTCCTTCTTGAAGCCCTTCCTGTACACCACCGAGACCGGGATGCGGGTGCCGTCGCGGGCGGTGGCCCACAGGCGCTCGGTCACGTAGTCGTCCGGATTGTAGCCGCCCAGCACCGGATCGCGTTTCAGCAGACGGCGCTCGCCGGTCTTGACGTTCACTTCGTACAAGGTGTTCGGCGTGGTCAGCGAGGTGTAGCCGTAGCGCAGCCAGTCGGTGCCGGGTTCGGCGTTGACGTTCAGGCCCATGGTGTACGCCGGCTCGTCGCTGGCCACGAATTCGCTCTTGCCGTCGGCACCGAGGGTGCGCAGGCGCAGCAGCGCGTTCGAGCGTTCCTCGACGGCGATGAAGCCGTCGAACAGCTCGAAGCCCTCGATGAACACGTCGCCGGCGTGCGGCACCAGCTCCTGCCAGGCCGCGCGGTCGCCGACGGCCTTACCGGCATCGAGCGTCATCAGCCGGAAATTCGGCGCGTTCCAGTTGGTGCGTATCACCCAGCGGCCGCCGAGGTGATCGGCGCTGTATTCGACGTCGCGCTGGCGCGGCGCGAACACGGTGAACGCGCCCGGCTTGGCGGCCGGCGTGCAGCGCATCTCCGAGCTGACCGTGCTCTGCACCTGGATGCAGATGAATTGGTCGGAGCGGGTGCGGCCGATGCCCATGTAGAAGCTGTCGTCGGCCTCCTCGTACACCAGCGCGTCGCGCGCCGGGTCGCTGCCGAGCACGTGGGTCTTGACCCGTTTGCTGAGCAGGGTGACCGGATCCTTCTCGATGTAGAACAGGGTGCGGTTGTCGTCGGCCCAGACGATGTTGGGCTCGACATTGTCGACCACGTCGGCCTGCACCTGGCCGGTGGCCAGGTCTTTCACGAACAGCCGGTACTGGCGGCGGCCGACCGAGTCCTCGGCCCAGGCCACCTTGCCGTTGTCCGGGCTGATCTCCCAGTCGCCGATGCTGAAATAGCCCTTGCCGGCGGCCATCGCGTTCTGGTCGAACAGAATCTCCTCCGGCGCGTCCATGGTGCCCTTGCGGCGGGCGATGATGGCGTAATCCTTGCCGGCTTCGAAGCGCGAGTAGTACCAGTAGCCTTTCTTCAGGTACGGCACCGAGGCGTCGTCCTGCTTGATGCGGCCGGTGATCTCGGCGTACAGCGCGTCGGCGGTCGGCTTCGACTTGGCCAGCATGGCGTCGGCGTAGGCGTTCTCGGCGTTCAGCACCGCCAGCATCTCGGGGTTCTTGCGCGAGTCGTCGCGCAGCCAGTAGTAGTCGTCGCGGCGTTCGGCGCCGTGCGGGGCGGTCACCGTGTGCGGCTTCTTGGCGATGGTGGGCGGTTTCGGGGTTTCGGCGGACACGAGGGCACTCCAGGCGAGCGAGGCGAGCAGCAGCGGTTTCAGGGATGCGTGCATGGGTCAGTCCTCGGGGAAAAGTTTCTGTTTCAGGAAGGTGTAGGCCAGCGCCTGCATGAACGCGGCCTGTTCGTTGTTGGCCGCGCCGCCGTGGCCGCCCTCGATGTTCTCGTAGTAGCGCACGTCGTGACCCTGCTCGGCCATGCGCGCCATCATCTTGCGGGCGTGACCCGGATGCACGCGGTCGTCGCGGGTCGAGGTGGTGAACAGCACCGGCGGGTAGTTGCCGTCGGCGCGCACGTTCTGGTATGGCGAATAGGCTTTCAGGAAGTTCCAGTCGTCGGTGTCCGGATTGCCGTATTCGGCCATCCAGGACGCGCCGGCCAGCAGCTTGTGGTAGCGCTTCATGTCCAGCAGCGGCACCTGGCAGACCACCGCGCCGAACAGCTGCGGATACATCACGGTCATGTTGCCCATCAGCAGGCCGCCGTTGCTGCCGCCCTGCATGCCGAGGCGCTTGGGCTGGGTCACCTTGCGCGCGATCAGGTCCTCGGCCACCGCCGCGAAGTCCTCGTAGGCCTTGTTGCGGTTGGCCTTCAGCGCCGCCTGGTGCCAGCGCGGACCGTATTCGCCGCCGCCGCGGATGTTGGCCACCACGTACACGCCGCCCTGGCTCAGCCAGGCGCGTCCGACCGAAGCCGAATACGACGGCGTCAGCGAGATCTCGAAGCCGCCGTAGCCGTACAGCAGGGTCGGGTTGTCGCCGTTCAGCGCCATGCCTTTGCGCGAGACCATGAAGTACGGCACGCGGGTGCCGTCCTTGCTGACCGCGAAGTTCTGGCTGATTTGGTGTTGACTGGCGTCGAAGAAGGCCGGCAACTGTTTCAGCGTCTCGGGCTTGGCGTCGACCGCACCCAGCATCAGCGCGGTCGGCGTCAGGTAGTCGGTGACGGTCAGGAAATAGTCGTTGGACTCCTCGTCGTCCACCGCCGACACCGACAGCGTGCCGAACCCCGGCGCGCCGGCCAGCGGCCGCGCGGCCCAGTCCTTGGCCGGATCGAGCACCGAGATGCGGTTCTTGACGTCGTCCAGCACGTTCAGCAGCAGGAAGTCCTTGGTCCAGCTGTAGCCGGCCAGCGAGGTGCTGGCGCTCGGCTCGAACAGCACGCGGAACGCGCGCTGGCCCTGCATGAAGGCGTCGAAGTCGGCGGCGATCAGGGCGCCGGCCGGATAGGTCTTGCCGGCCACGGTCCAGGCTTCGCGCAGCTCCAGCAGCAGGTGCCGCTTGTGCACGCTCTTCTGCGCCGAGTTCGGCGCGTCGACCTTGGCCAGGCCGCCGTCGGCGCCGATCAGGTACAGCTCGTCGTTGTAGAACGCCAACGTGCGCGAGACGAAGTCGCGTTCGAAGCCGGTGGTATCGTCGCGCATCGCGGCGATGTACATGTCGTCGGCGCGGCCCTCGTACACGGTCTTGGCCGAGGCCAGCGGCGTGCCGCGGCGCCAGAGCTTGGCGATACGCGGGTAGCCGGATTCGGTCATGCTGCCGGCGCCGAAGTCGGTATACACGTAGACTTCGTCGCGGCTCTTCCAGCCCAAGGCGCCCTTGGCTTCGGGGCGGAAGAAGCCGTCCTTCAGCCAACGCTTGCCGGCCAGGTCGAATTCGCGGGTCTCGTCGGCGTCGGCGCCGCCGCGCGACAGCGCGATCAGGCAGCGGTCATAGGCCGGCTTCAGGCAGTCGGCGCCGTGCCAGACCCAGTTGGCGTTCTCGGCCTTGTTGAGCGCGTCCAAATCGATCAGCACGTCCCAGGCCGGCTCGGCTTTGCGGTATTCAGCCAAGGTAGTGCGCCGCCACAGCCCGGCGGGATTGGCCTTGTCGCGCCAAAAGTTGTAGTAGTAATCGCCCATCTTGGTCACGCCCGGGATGCGGGCGTTGGAATCCATGATCGCGCGCAGGTCGTCGCGCAGGGCGGCGAATTCGGCCGTGCCGGTCAGCTCGGCCTGGGTCTTGGCGTTCTCGCCGCGGACCCAATCCAGCGCCTTAGCGTCTTCCACGCCCTCCAGCCACAGGTACGGATCTTCAGCCACGGATTGCGCTCCCGCCGGGGCGGCGAGCAGGACGGACAGCATCAAGGCGTTGGGACGCATGCATCGGGTTCCTTGTGACGGACATGAAGTCCGCAAAATACCATAAACCCGCGGCCGGGCGCCCCTGCCTCAGGTCATGCTGCTCGCCGTGCCGCGTGCCGGGACGGCGCTTTTGGCCGGGCGACAATGGGGAAAACAAGCACTTGCGTGCGGGCCGGGCACGGCGCTTGCACGACTGCGCGCGCGGCCCTGCGGGACAGCCCATAGGCCGCCAGCGGCATCGCCGCCAGCCACAGCGGCCACAGGCCGAACCAGGCGCTGTGCCAAGACCAGGCGGGCATCAACAGCGACGGCAACAGCAACAGCAGTGGGATTTGCCAGCCCAGGCGGCGGATGGTGGCGGCGGTCATTCGGGCATCTCCTGTCGGTTCGGGTCGGACCAGTGTCGGCCGGCACGCTCTCATGACGCGAGACGCGCCAAAATTGACGCCTCCTTCAGACCGTGAGGCGCAATATGGCAAGGTATCAAGGAGCATCCCATGGCCAAATTCCTCGCCGTCATCGCCGTCATCGGCATCTCGCTGGCCCTGTTCGGCGTGGCCAACGCCGGCAAACCGGTGCCGCTGACCAGCTCGGCCGTGGTCGACCTGGAACGCTACATGGGCCGCTGGTGGGTCATCGCGCACATCCCGTACTTCGCCGAAAAAGGCAAAGTGGCGACCGCCGACGTGTACGCGCTGAAGCCCGACGGCAAGATCGACAACGTGTTCGTGTACCGCAAGCGCTTCGGCGAACCGGAGCGCCGCATGCAGGCCACCGCCCGCGTCTATCCGGGCAGCAACAACAACCACTGGCAGGTGCGCTTCTGGGGCGGCCTGATCCGCGCGCAACTGCTGATCCTGGAGGTCTCGCCGGATTACCGCTGGGCCCTGATCGGCAATCCCGACCGCAGCATGGCGTGGGTGTTCGCGCGCGAGCCGGTGATGTCGGACGCGCAACTGGCCGAATTGACCGCGCGCTTCGCCGCCTACGGCTACGATCCGGCCGATCTGGTACGCGTGCCGCAGACCCCGAGTCAGCTGCCGGCTTCGAACTGATCCAGGGCCTCGCCGGCGATGCGTCGGCCGAGCGCGATCATCTCCTCGGCGCGCCAGAATTCGTAGATGGCGCAGGCGTTCTCCGGAATGCCGATCAACAGGTCGGGCGGGTAACGTTCGAGCTGCATTTGGGTCATGAAGCCGTGCATGGCGCCCAAGGACTGCGACATCAGGTCCATCAGGCCGCGGTTGCTGCCGTTGGCGACGGCCGGGCGGACACCCTGCAGCAGACGCGCCCAGCCCTGCTGGATGGCGCGCAGTGTATCGTTCGACGGCAGCGGCGCGGCAACGGGCTGCATCGCCGGCAAGGCCGGCGGCGCAATCGCGGTACGCTCGGCGTTCAGATCGACCGCGAACAGACGCGGCAGGCCGAAGGCCTTGCCGGCGGCCAAGGGCAAGGGCGCCAACAAACCGCCGTCGACCAAATCACGGTCGAGGTAGCGGTGCGGGGTCAACAGCATCGGAATGGCGATAGAAGCTCGGATGGCGTCGAACAGCGGCCCGTGGCCGATGCGGATCTCGCGGCGGGCGTCCAAATCGGTGGCGACGGCGGTGAACGGCACCGGCAAGGCCTCGATCAGATGTTCGCCGGTCAAACCGCGCAGCACCGCCATCACCCGGTCGCCCTTGATGAAGCCCGGATGCCCGAAGGCGAAGTCGACCAAGCCGAACACTTCGCGACGGGTCAGCGAACAGGCCCACTGCCGGTACTCCGGCAGGCGTCCGGCGCAGAAGATGCCGCCGACCAAGGCGCCCATCGAGCAGCCGGCGACCGCTTCGATGGCGTAACCGCGCGCCTGCAGCTCCTCGATCACGCCGATGTGCGCCAAACCGCGGGCGCCGCCGGAGCCCAACACCAGGGCGATGCGTTTGTCGGCCGCGGCCATGTTCAGCCGCCGTAGCGGGCCAGCGCCAGCTGCAGACTCATCCGCGCCGATTCGCGCAGCGGCACCGGCGCGGTGATCTCGGCGTCGGCGCCGTAGCGCAACACGTCCATCAGCAGCTCCCGCGGATTGCTGTACGGCACCTTCAATTCATAGCGGCCGTCCGGCAGGAAGCGACCTTCCTGCTTCGAATGCCAGTGCTCCTCGGCCACCCAGCGCGCGGCCTCGGCCGAGAACACGATGGTGGCGGTGTGCCGGGCCTTGCCGGAAAAGATGCCGTAGCCTTCGGTCAACTGCTCGTTCAGCTCCTGCTCGGACACGTCGTGCGCGTCCTCGTCCAGCGACCGCACATGCCGCATGCGGTCGACCGAGAAGCTGCGCAGGGCATCGCGCTCGTGGTCGTAGGCGTCCAGGTACCAGTTGTCGCGGTAGTGGGTCAGCCGCTGCGGCGACACCGTGCGCGTGGTCAGCTGGTCGGTGGAGCGCGCGGTGTAGTCGAAGCGCAGGCGTTTGCGCGCCAGCACCGCACCGGCTACCTGCCGGAACGCCGCCTCGTCGCGCGTGCGGGTGTACGAGCCGATCACGCGGATGCGTTCGACCGGCCAGCGCCGGCCCTTGGCCTGGTCGGCCAGCAGGCTGTCGATGCGCTTGCGCAGCGGTTCCAGCGCGCTGCCGAGCACGTCGGCGCCGGAACGGTTGAGCAGTTCGTGCGTGGCCAGCAGCGCATGCAGTTCGTCGGAGCTGAACCACAGCCCCGGCAGCTCGAACTGGTCGATCTGCAGCCGGTCGTAGAACACGCCGGTCTCGGCGCTCAGCAACGGCGCCTGCAGCACGTCGCGCAGGAACTCGAGGTCGCGGTACAGGGTGGCGCGCGAACAGCCCAGCTCCTCCATCAGCGTCGATACGCTGACCGGGTAGCGCGACAGCTTCAGGCGCTTGTGCAGGGCGAATATGCGGTCGTAACGGTCCATGGTTTCACGATAGAATGGAGTTCCCGTCTAGCATCGCCCGCAGCGCAGGCTTTGGCAAGACGCCATCGGACCGCCGCATGCCGGATTTCATCGACCACGCCTTCCTGCTGTTCATGCTGATCGGTTTCGCCGCGCAGATGGTCGATGGCGCGCTGGGTATGGCCTACGGGCTGACCGCCTCGTCCTTCCTGCTGGCCGCCGGCGTGCCGCCGGTCACCGCCAGCGCCACCGTGCATTTCGCCGAAACCGTCACCACCGGCGCCTCGGCGATCTCGCACCACAGCTTCGGCAACGTGCACAGTCCGCTGTTCAAGCGTCTGGTGCTGCCCGGCATGCTCGGCGCCGGCATCGGCGCCTACGTGCTGACCGAACTGCCGGGCGACGCGCTGAAGCCCTACGTGGCCGGCTACCTGGCGCTGATGGGCGTCTATGTGCTGCTCAAGGCGCTGCGCGAGATCAATCCGATCCACGTCGAGAAGCGCGTCGGACCGCTCGGTTTCCTCGGCGGCCTGATCGATGCCATCGGCGGTGGCGGGTGGGGCCCGATCGTGACCTCGACCCTGTTGGCGCGCGGCAACCACACGCGCTACACCATCGGTACGGTCAACGCGGTCGAATTCTTCGTGACACTGACCTCCTCGGCGGTGTTCATCGCCACCATCGGCGTGCAGCACTGGAACATCGTGCTCGGCTTGGCGCTGGGCGGCCTGTGCGCGGCGCCGATCGCCGGCTATCTGGCCAAACGCGTACCGCACCGGCCGATGATGGCCGCGGTCGGCCTGCTGATCATCGGCAGCAGCGGCTATACGCTGTGGAAGGCGTTCCTGGCCTGAGCGCGGCCGCGGGACGCGGGCTTATGCCACAATAACCGCCATGACCGACCCCGTGCTGGATTCCGACGACGCGCCCGGCGACCGCATCGCGCGCACCACCTGCTACATGTGCGCCTGCCGCTGCGGCATCAACGTGCACCTGACGAACGGCAAGGTGCGCTACATCGAAGGCAATCCAGAGCACCCGGTGAACCGCGGCGTGCTGTGCGCCAAGGGCTCGGCCGGCATCATGCAGCACTACTCGCCGGCGCGGCTGCGTAAGCCGATGAGGCGCATCGGCGCACGCGGCGAGAACCGCTTCGAAGAGATCGAATGGGACGAGGCGCTGGCGCTGGCCACGGAGAAACTGGCCGCGGCGCGCGCCGTCGACCCGAACCGGCTGGCGTTCTTCACCGGCCGCGACCAGTCGCAGGCGCTGACCGGCTGGTGGGCGCAGCAGTACGGCACCTACAACTACGCCGCGCACGGCGGCTTCTGCTCGGTCAACATGGCGGCCGGCGGCCTGTACACGCTCGGCGGCAGCTTCTGGGAGTTCGGCGAACCGGACTGGGAGCACACCCGCTACCTGATGCTGTGGGGCGTGGCCGAAGACCACGACTCGAACCCGATCAAGCTCGGCCTGGGCCGGTTGAAGTCGCGCGGCGCGAAGGTGGTCGCCATCAATCCGGTGCGCACCGGCTACGGCGCCATCGCCGACGAGTGGGTCGGCATCCGGCCCGGCACCGACGGCCTGCTGGCGATGGCACTGATCCACGAACTGCTGCGCACCGGCCGGGTCGATCTCGATTACCTGGTGCGTTTCAGCAATGCCCACCACTTGCTGGTCGATGCGCCCGGCACGGCGGAACACGGCCTGTTCGCGCGTGATGCCGAGGGCCGCATCCTGTGCTGGGAGCGGCGCCTGCAGACGGCGGTGCCGGCAGACGCCAGCGGCATCTCGCCGGTGGTGACCGGCAGCCATCTGCTGCCGGACGGCCGCGTCGCGCGGCCGGTGTTCGAACACATCCTGCAGCGCTACGGCGGCGAGGATTATTCGCCGGAGATGGTCAGCGAGACCTGCGGCGTACCGGCCGCCACCATCCGCCGCCTGGCCGCGGAACTGGCCGAGGCCGCATTCGAGAACGGCTTCAGCCTGCCGATCGCCTGGACCGACAGCGCCGGCAACCGGCACGCCGACATGCCGGCGCGGCCGGTGGCGATGCACGCCATGCGCGGCATCAGCGCGCACGCCAACGGCTTCCAGACCTGCCGCGCCCTGCATCTGCTGCAGCTGCTGCTCGGCGCGGTCGATGCGCCGGGCTCGTTCCGCTACCAGCCGCCGTTCCCGCGCCCGATTCCGCCCGGCAACCGTCCGGGCCGCACGCGCGACGACGAGGGCCGGCTGAACGCGATGCCGCTGGGCTTCGTGCACGGTCCGGAAGACCTGCTGGTGGATCCTGCCGGCAAGCCGCTGCGGGTGGACGAAGCCTATTCCTGGCGCTATCCGCTGGCAGTGCACGGCATGATGCATACCGTGCTGCGCAACGCGCACTCGGGCGAACACGGCAAGATCGACGTGTTGATGCTGTTCATGGCCAACATGAGCTGGAACTCGGCGATGAACACGCACGGCACCCTGCACTGGCTGACCGACACCGACGCCGACGGCAATTACCGCATCCCCTACATCATCTACGCCGACGCCTACGCCAGCGAGATGTGCGCCTATGCCGACCTGATTCTGCCGGACACCACGTATCTGGAGCGCTTCGACGCCATCAGCCTGCTCGACCGGCCGATCTCCGACGCCGACGGCGCGTCCGACGCCATCCGGCATCCGGTGCTGGCGCCCGACCGCGACGTGCGCGGTTTCCAGTCGGTGCTGATCGACCTCGGCGCGCGTTTGGGCCTGCCCGCCCTGGTGCACGCCGACGGATCGCCGAAATACCGCGACTACGCCGATTACATCCTGCGCCACGAGCGCGCGCCGGGCGTCGGCCTGCTGGCCGGTTGGCGCGGCGAGCACGGCGAAGCGGAAGGCAAAGGCGCGCCCAATCCGGAGCAGTTGCAACGCTACATCGAACACGGCGGTTTCTGGCATGCCGCCGTGCCGGAATCCGGCCGCTACTACAAGATGGCCAACCGCGATTACCTGGAATGGGCCAAGACGATGGGCTTCATCGCCTCCAGCGAACCGATCGTGCTGCAGCTGTATTCCGAAACCCTGCAGAAATTCCGCTTGGCCGCCGAGGGCTTCGGCGCCGTGCAGCCGCCTGAGGCCGAGCGCGAACGCGTGCGCCGCTACTTCGATCCGCTGCCGTTCTGGTACGCGCCGTTCGAACACGCGCAGACCGATTCCACCGAATACCCGCTGCACGCGCTGACCCAGCGGCCGCCGTTCATGTACCACGCCTGGGGTTCGCAGAACGCCTGGCTGCGGCAGATCATGGCGCGCAACTATCTCTATTTACATCCCGACACCGCGGCGCGCTACAGCCTGAGCGACGGCGACTGGGTGGAGCTGCGTTCGCACCTGAGCGCCATCACCGTGCCGGTGAAACTGACCGGCAACGTGCAACGCGACACGGTCTGGACCTGGAATGCGCTCGGCAAGCGCAAAGGCAGCTGGGGCCTGTCGGCCAAGGCACCGGAAGGCAATCAGGGCTTCCTGCTCAATCCGCTGATCTCCGACCTGACGCCGCAGGGCGATTACGCCAACGCCGACCCGATCACCGGCCAGGCCGCTTGGTTCGACCTGCGCGTGGCGATCCGCAAGGTGGCGCCGCAAACCCATAGCCTGCCGCAATTCGCGCCGCTGGCGCGCACGGAGCCGGTATGACCCGCCTGCCGACCACGACCGCCAAGAAGCTCGGTCTGCTGATTGATCTCGACATCTGCGTCGGCTGCCACGCCTGCGCGGTGGCCTGCAAGGAATGGAACGACCAGGGCGCGTCCGGCCCGTTGCCGGACCTGGACGCCTACGGCGCGGCACCGGACGGCGTCTGGTTCAACCGCGTGCACAGCTACGAGCTGGACGCGCTCGGCGACCAGCCGGCCAGTACCCTGCACTTCCCGCGCTCCTGCCTGCATTGCGAGACGCCGGCCTGCGTCAGCGTCTGCCCGACCGGCGCCAGCCACAAGCGCGCCGAGGACGGCATCGTGCTGGTCGATCCCGACACCTGCATCGGCTGCAAGCTGTGCTCCTGGGCCTGTCCGTACGGCGCGCGCGAATACTCGCCGAGCGAAGGCGTGATGAAGAAATGCACGCTGTGCGTGGACCGCATCTACGACCAGCGCATTCCCGAGGCGCAACGCCAACCGGCCTGCGTGCAGGCCTGCCCGACGCGCGCGCGCGGCTTCGGCGATTTCGCCGATCCGGATTCCGAGGTGTCGGTGAAATCGCGCGAACGCGGCGGCCGCGAACTGATGCCGGAACTGGGCTACCGGTCGGTGAACCGCTACCTGCCGCCGCGCCGGAAACAGCCGGTCCCGGCGCCGGCCGAGGAAACCCTGGACACCACGCAATTGCCGGCGGCGCTGCGCTGGCTCGACAGGATACTGAGCCGCTGATGCATCCCGCCCTTTCCGTCATCTTCTTCAGCACGCTGTCCGGCGCCGGTTACGGCCTGTGGTTCTGGTTCGGCGCGTCCCTGCTCGGCCACGACCGCGATTTCGGCGTACGCGACTACCTGACGCTCGGCACCGGCGCGCTGTTCGTGGTCATCGGCCTGCTCAGCTCCACCCTGCATCTGGGCCGCAAGGAGCGCGTCTGGCGCGCGTTCTCGCAATGGCGCAGCGCCTGGCTGTCGCGCGAGGGCGTAGCGGCGGTGCTGTGCTTCCTGCCGGCCGGCGCGCTGGTCTTTTTCCCGCAGCACGGGCCGATGCAGAAATTCCTGGCCGCGGCGCTGATGGCGCTGAGCCTGTTGACCGTGTTCTGCACCGCCAAGATCTATCACTGCCTGAAGACGGTGCCGGCCTGGACGCACGCCACCGTAGTACCGATCTATCTGGTCACCGCCCTGTACACCGGCGGACTATGGCTGGCCTCGATCTACGCGGTATGGACCTTCGCCCCGGCGTTGGCGATTCTGGCCATGATCACGCTCTGGCTGATGACGCGCTACTGGCGCAACAACGACCGGCCGCTGGCGATCACCCGCAGCAGCGCGCTCGGCCTGCCGGAGGAACGCAGCGTGTCGGTGTTCGAGCATCCGCACACCGAAGCCAACTTCATCACCAAGGAAATGGTGCACGTGCTGGCGCGCAGGCACAGCGGACGCTTCCGCGAGTTCTGCAGCTTCTTCGGTTACGCCTTGCCGCTGATCGCCTGTCTCGGCGCTTGGACCTTGGACCAACCCTGGCTATACAGCCTGGCCGCGGTGTCCGGCATGCTCGGCGTGTTCATCGGGCGCTGGCTGTTCTTCGCCGAGGCCAGGCATGTGGTGAGCCTGTACTACTGAGGCAGTTTCAGCATCGCCGCCGCGCCGCGGGCGAACAGCTTCTCGGCCACGAATTCGCCCAAAGCCTCCGGATGTTCGGCATCGCCCGTGCCCTGCGCGCTGATGGAGGTGTTTTCGCTGGCTTCGCCGACCCAGCCGGTCAAGCGCAGGCGGTCTTCGACGAACTCGGCATACGCCGCCACCGGCACCTGGCAGGAGCCGTGCAACTGGCGGTTCAAGGCGCGCTCGGCGCGCACGCGGATTTCCGTCTCTTTGCAGTTGAGGGGCACGAACAGCGCGGACACCTCCGGGCGGGCGTCGAGGGTTTCGACCGCGATGGCGCCCTGCGCCACCGCCGGCCACCAGGTATCGGGCGCGAGCACGGAACGGATGTGCGCCTGCAGGCCGAGGCGCTCGAGGCCGGCGCAGGCCAGGATGATGGCGTCGAATTCGCCGGCCGCGGACTTGGCCAGGCGCGTGTTGATGTTGCCGCGCAGGTCCTTGATCACCAGATCCGGGCGCAACTGCCGCAATTGCACCTGCCGGCGCTGCGAGGACGTGCCGACCACCGCGCCGGGCGGCAGCTCGTCAAGACTGGCGTAGGCGCCGGAGATGAAGGCGTCGAACGGGTTGTCGCGCCGCAGCACAGCGGCCAGCGCGAAGCCGTCCTCCAGCTCCATCGGCACGTCCTTCAGCGAATGCACGGCGGCGTCGGCGCGGCCTTCCAGCATCGCCACTTCCAGTTCCTTCAGGAACAATCCCTTGCCGCCGATCTTGGCCAGCGACACGTCCAGCACCTGGTCGCCGCGCGTGGTCATCGGCACCAGCTCCACGTTCAAGCCGGGATGGGCCGCGCGCAACAGCGCCGCGACATGATTGGTCTGCCAAAGCGCCAACGCGCTTTCCCGGGTGGCTAATCGGATGGTCTGCATGCGTCCATTATCGCACGCGGCCGGCGCCGGAGGCATCAGCCGCCCTTGAACCAGTCCTTCAGCTCGCCGGCGCAGCGGCGGCTGACCTCCAACGGCCGCTGGATATCCTTCAGCAGCGCCCAGACATGGCCGTCGGCGTCGCGGCGCAGGGCCTGCAGCTGCGCCCGGTTGACCAGGCAGTTGCGGTGGATGCGCACCAGCTGCGCAGGGAACTGCTGCTCGAGCTCCTTCAGCGTCTGGTCCAGCACATGTTCGCCGCCCTGATGGTGGGCGACGGTGTACTTGTCGTCGGCGTGCAGATAACGGATGTCGGCCAGCGCGATGCGGCGGATGACGCCGCCGACCGTGGCGGCGACGAAGGCCTCGGACACGGGCGGCACGGAGATCGAGATCAGCCGGCGGGCGCGCGCCAGGCTGTCGGCCAGACGTTCGCGGCGGACCGGCTTCAACAGATAATCAATGGCCTGCGCGTCGAAGGCCTGCAGCGCATGCTGGCCGAACGCGGTGCAGAACACCACGGCCGGCGGCTTCGGCAATGTGGCCAGACGGCCGGCCAATTCCAGCCCGGATTCGCCGGGCATGGCGATGTCGAGCAGCACCACGTCCGGCAGCAGACGCTGGGCCAGCTGCCAGGCCTCCCTGGTGTTGCCGGCGACGCCGGCGAGCGCGCAATCCGGCATCTCGGCCAGCAAGGCGCACAGACGTTCGACCGCCAAGGGCTCGTCATCGACCACCAACACCGACAGCGGCCTAGTCACAGGGCAGCTCCAGACGGGTGACGAAGCGGCCATCCTCGCGCGCGCTCTGCAGACGGGCGCGGCCGCCGTAATACAGCTCCAGCCGTCGCGTCACCGAAGCCAGCGCGTGGCCGTGGCCGGCTCCGGCCGGCTCATCGGCCAATGGCAACGGGTTGCACAGACGCAGGCGCAGACGGCCGTCGGCGGTGTCGGCGGTAACGCGGATCTCGCCGCCTTCCGGCCGCGGCGCGATGCCGTGCAGCACCGCGTTCTCGAACAGCGGCTGCAGCAACAGGCGCGGCAATCGGCACTGCAGCGGCAGATCTTCGGTCAGATGCCAGTCGACGCGCAGGCGCGCGCCCAGACGCAGCTGCTCGATGGCCAGGTACTGGCGCACCACCTGTAGTTCCTCGGCCAAGCTGGCGTCGGCGCGTTCATCGCCGAGCGCGGCGCGGAACAGGTCGGACAGGTCCTCGATGGCGCGTTCGGCGGTGGCGGCGTCTTTGCGCACTAGGGCGGCGATGGTGTTCATCGAATTGAACAGGAAGTGCGGATTGATGCGCGCCTGTAGGGCCTGCAGCGCGGCGGCGGCATTGGCCTTCACCTGCGCCTGCCATTGTTCGCGCACGTAGAAGTAGCGCAGCATCACCGCGCACAGCAGCGCCATCATCAGCGCCGTGCCGAGGCTGAACTGCACCGCACCCAGATGCTGCAGCGCGCGGTATTGCGACTCGCGGTCGAGCACGTACAGCAGCCAGGCCGCCAGCGCCGACACCGTGCCGACCGATGTCGCCGCCACGGCCGAGGCCAACGGCAGCGGCAAGCCGGCCAATGCCGGCCCGAGCCGGCACAGCAGCACGGCGGCGCTCAATGCCAGCCATTGCGCGAACGCCGAAGCCGCCAGGAAAGTGGTCAGTCCGCCGGGATGCACGCCGAGCGGCGACAGGAACAGCAATACCACCGCCAGCTGCGTGATGCCGCACACCGCGGCGATGCGCGGCGGCCGGCAGAAATCCGGCAGCGGCTGGCCGCTCCGGCTCATCGCGCGGCGAAACGCTCCCCGAGCCAATCCGCCATGTCGCGGATCTCCTCGGCGCAGACGCTGTGCTGCATGGGATAGGATTTGAAGCGCACGTCCAAGCCGAAGGTCTGCAGCTGGCGCCGGCTATGTTCGCCCAGGCCGAGCGGAATCACCGGATCGAACGCGCCGTGCGCCATGAACACCGG
The DNA here is from genome assembly GCF_014638745.1 of Arenimonas maotaiensis. Lineage (GTDB taxonomy): Bacteria > Pseudomonadota > Gammaproteobacteria > Xanthomonadales > Xanthomonadaceae > Arenimonas > Arenimonas maotaiensis. The sequence goes on along the minus strand of NZ_BMFO01000003.1, from coordinate 249,807 downwards.
AATCGAGGCCGACTCGGGCGTGCGCTCCTCGGCGTTCTTGCCGCCCAGCGGCAGATAGGTGGACAGCGCCATCACACCGGCCACCGGCACGCGCTGGCGCAGCGCGTGCGCCAGCACCACCGCGCCGCCCTGCGAGAAGCCGGCCAGCACGATGCGCGACAGCGGCACGCCGCGGTCGCGTTCGCGCGCGATCAGCCGGTCGACTTCGCCCATCGACTCGCGCAGCCCGGCCTCGTCGGCGCGCTTGTCCAGCTCCATGCTGACGATGTCGTACCAGGCGCGCATGCGCGCGCCGCCGTTGATGCTGACCGGACGCACCGGCGCGTGCGGGAACACGAAGCGGATGCCGGGCCAGCCCGGCCGCACCAGCTCGGGCACGATCGGCGCGAAGTCGTTGCCGTCGGCGCCCAGGCCGTGCAGCCAGATGACGCTCCAGGCGGGGGTTTTGGCGGTGGCGTGTTCGACGGTCTGCAGCATGGCGGGTTTCCTTTTCCGGCCTTCATGATAGCGCAGCCGGCACGAAAAACCCCGCCGTGCGGCGGGGTTTCGCGTTGGTGGGCCCACTAGGATTTGAACCTAGGACCAAGGGATTATGAGTCCCCTGCTCTAACCGCTGAGCTATAGGCCCGGCAGGCTTAGCCGTTGTCGGAGTCGAGGAACGAACGCAGCACGTCGGCGCGCGACGGGTGGCGCAGCTTGCGCAGGGCCTTGGCTTCGATCTGGCGGATGCGCTCGCGGGTCACGTCGAACTGCTTGCCGACCTCTTCCAGCGTGTGGTCGGTGTTCATGTCGATGCCGAAGCGCATGCGCAGCACCTTGGCCTCGCGCGGGGTCAGGCCGGCCAGCACGCCGCTGACCGCTTCGCGCATGCCGATGCTGGTGGCGCTTTCCATCGGTGACTCGATGTTGCTGTCCTCGATGAAGTCGCCCAGGTGCGAATCCTCGTCGTCGCCGATCGGGGTGGCCAGCGAAATCGGCTCCTTGGCGATCTTCATCACCTTGCGGATCTTGTCCTCGGGCATCTCCATGGCCTTGGCCAGCTCTTCCGGCGTGGCTTCGCGGCCCATCTCCTGCAGCATCTGGCGCGAGATGCGGTTGAGCTTGTTGATGGTCTCGATCATATGCACCGGAATGCGGATGGTGCGCGCCTGGTCGGCGATCGAGCGGGTGATGGCCTGGCGGATCCACCAGGTGGCGTAGGTGGAGAATTTGTAGCCGCGCTTGTACTCGAACTTGTCGACCGCCTTCATCAGGCCGATGTTGCCTTCCTGGATCAGGTCGAGGAACTGCAGGCCGCGGTTGGTGTACTTCTTGGCGATCGAGATGACCAGGCGCAGGTTGGCCTCGACCATCTCCTTCTTGGCCTTGCGGGCCATCTCCTCGCCGTAGCGCATCTCGTCGTTGGCGCGCTTGATCTCGGCCAGCGGCGCGTACAGCTCCTTCTCGATCGCGCGCAGGGCTTCCTGCTGGGCGACGATGGCGTCCTTGTGCTCGCGCATGCCGGACGACCACTTCTGCTTGCGGGCGATGACGCTGTCGGCCCAGTCGAGGTCGGTCTCATGGCCCTTCCAGGCCTTGAGGAAATCCTTGCGCGGCATCTTGGCGGCGTCGACCGACAGCTTGAGCACGGCCGATTCGTGGCGGCGGATTTCGGCGATCACCTCGCGCAGGCGGCCGAGCAGGGAGTCGGTCTGCACCAGCGGGAAGCGCAGGCGCAGCACTTCGTCGGCGATGGCGACGCGGATCTTCTGCGCCTTCGGATCCTCCAAGCCGTATTTGTCGACGGCCTTCTGGAACTTGGCGGTCAGCTCGGCCAGCAGTTCCATGCGGCGCGCCACTTCGGCCGGGTCCGGTCCGGTCTCGGCCGGGGTAGCCTCGGCGTCGGCTTCCTCGTCGTCGTCGGCGACCACATCATCGGCCGGCGGCAGGCCGGCATCGGCGTCCTCCAGGTCGTTGAAGCCGATGACCACTTCCGACAGGCGCTTGCGGCCGGCCTTGTGCTCTTCGTAGTCGGCGAGGATCTGCTGGGTGATCCAGGGGAAATTGGCCAGGCCGGTGTGCAGTTTGCCCAAGCCCTCTTCGATGCGCTTGGCGATGACGATTTCGCCCTCGCGGGTCAGCAGGTCGACCGAACCCATCTCGCGCATGTACATGCGCACCGGATCGGTGGTGCGGCCGGCTTCGTTCTCCAGCGAGGACAGCACGGCGACCGCCTCTTCGGCGGCGACCACGTCGACGCTGCTGCCGGTGCTGCGGCCCGACAGCAGCAGGGTCTCGATGTCCGGCGCGGATTCGTGCACCACGATGCCCATGTCGTTGATCATGCCGATGATGTTCTCCATCTCATCGGGATCGATCAGGTCTTCCGGCAGGTGGTCGTTGACGTCGGCCAGGGTCAGGTAGCCTTGGTCGACGCCCTTGGCGATGAGTTCCTCGATTTCCGATTTGATGTTGCGTGGCGTGGTCATAGTCGCTCGTGTGGCCAAGGGTTGAGGGGAACCGCATATTATAACAGAGCTCCGGAGTCCGTCCGTATCTCTTTGAATTAAAACAACTTATGTTTCAAGCCAGAAGGTCACCGGACCGTCGTTGAGCAGACCGACCTGCATGTCGGCCCCGAAGCGGCCGGTGGCCACCTCGCTGTGCCGGCGGCGCACGGCTTCGACCAGCGCATTGAAACCGGCCAAGCCCTCTTCCGGCGGTGCGGCCGAGGTGAAGCTGGGCCGCATGCCGGAATCGGTGTCGGCCGCCAAGGTGAACTGGCTGACCAACAACACGCCGCCATTGACCGCCTGCACCGACAGGTTCATCTTGCCGGCGGCATCGGAGAACACGCGGTAGCCGAGCAGGCGTGCGGCCATGCGCTCGATGCGTTGCGGGGTGTCGCCGGGCTGTACCGCGGCCAGCACCAACAGGCCCTGGCCGATTTGACCCACCCGCTCGCCGGCGACGTCAACGTGTGCGTGCTTGACACGCTGGATCAGGGCAATCATGCGCGGCGGACGGCCTTTTGCGGGGTTTCGGCACAGTTAGACCGATACATCCCGGAAAAAGTTCCGCAAATTCCGGAAAAGGCCAAATCCCGTACACTGACACGATGACGCGCTCCGCTTTTTACGGCCAAATCCTGTACCGATCGGCTTGGCTCATCGGCCTGTTGCCGCTGTCCTGGCTACGGATTCTGGGCGGGGCAATAGGGCGCCTGGGCTATGCCATGAACAGCCGGGAGACCCGCGTCACCCGGCGCAACCTGGCACTGATCGGCTTGGCCGAGACGCCGGCCGTACGGGAGCAACACACCCGCGAACTGATGCGCTCGACCGGCCAGACCCTGATGGAGACCTTGGCGGTCTGGACCCGGCCGCGGCAGCGGGTGCTGGCTCTGGTGAACGAGGTGCACGGCGAGGCGCTGTACGCCGAGGCCCGCGCCCGCGGCAAGGGTGTGTTGCTGGCGGTACCGCATTACGGCAACTGGGAACTGGTGATCGAATGCCTGGCCGCGCGCGGGCCGTTCAGCCTGGTGTACCGGGTGCCGGAAAGCGCCGGCGCCGACCGCTTCCTGCAGCTGGCACGCGGCGGCGACAACGTGCGCCTGGTGCCGGCCGAGGCCACCGCCATGCGGCCGCTGCTGCGCGCCCTGCAGAACGGCGAGACGGTCGGTATCACCCCGGACCACCAACCCAAGGAAGGCGGCGGCGAATTCGCGCCGTTCTACGGCCGCCCGGCGCTGACTCTCAGCCTGATCGCCAAGCTGGCACAGCGCACCGGCGCGCCGGTGCTGTTCGCCTATGCCGAACGCCGCGGCGACGGCTTCAGCCTGCACTTCGAAGCCGAGGAACCGGGGCTGCACGACCCCGACCTGTCAGTGGCGCTGGCGGCCATGAACCGGCGCGTGCAGGCCATCGCCGATCGTGACTTCCGGCAGTACCAGTGGACCTACAAACGCTTCAGCATACGACCCGACCGCACCGACAAGAGCACTTACCGATGACCTATGACGCGCAAACGCCGGACTCCCGGGAGTGGAACCGCCTCGACCCGGCCGCCCGACCGCTGATGCGGGTCTCCACGCTGTTGCCGTTCCTGATTCCGATCGTGCCGGCAACCATCCTGCCGCTGACCCTGATGCCGGGCTGGTGGGGGCTGAGCGTGACAGTGCCGGTGGCCTTGGCCTGCATCGGCTTGGGCCTGCTGGTCGGACACAGCCGCTGGTGGTGCACGTTCTGGCGCCTGGAGGACGGCGGCTTCCGCCTGCGCAAGGGCCGCTGGTGGCGCAGCGAGGTGTTCGTGCCGCGCTCGCGGGTGCAGCATCTGGACATCCACAACGGCCCGCTGGAACGGGCACGCGGCCTGGCCACGCTGGTGATCCATACCGCCGGCACGCAAAGCCATGCCCTGAAGCAGGGCGGCTTCAGCCTGAAAACCGCCACCCTGCTGCGCGATGCGCTGATTCCGGACCACCGCCGTGACGACAGCGCGCTCTGAGGCCATCGCCGCCGGCATGCCGGAGCAGCGGCTGCATCCGCTGTCCTGGCTGTTCGAGCTGTTCAACGTGCTCAAGCAGTTCATCGTGCCGCTGTTGATCCTGCTGTTCACCGGCCGCGGCGACCGCTACGAATTCTGGGGTCTGATCGGCGCCGGGGTGATGGTGCCGCTGGCGGTGGCGCGTTACTACAGCTTCCGCTACCGCATCGGCGCCGACCGCATCGTGATCCGTTCCGGACTGCTGCAGCGCACCGTGCGCGACATCGCCTTCACCCGCATCCAGAACGTGAGCCTGCACCGGAACCCGCTGCACCGGCTGATGGGCGTGGCCGAAGTGCGCCTGGAAACCGGCGGCGGCGACAAGGAAGAAGGCCGCATGCGCGTGCTCGGGCTGCCCGAGGCCGAGCGTCTCCGGCAGTTGGTCCGCAGCGGCGAAGCCGAAACGCCGCCCGCCGGGGCCGGAGTGGCCGACGATGACGCCGGCAACGCGGCGGACGCGCCCTTGCTGCAGCTGGACTGGCGCGAACTGCTGAAGCTGGGACTGGTGTCTAACAAGGGCATGGTGCTGGTCGCCGCCGGGCTCGGCGCCGCCTTCCAATTCGATCAAGGCCTGGCGCGCGCGACGCTGAACCGCGCCGCCGGCTGGCTGTGGAACCAGGGCGCGGAACTGACCGCGATCGGCCCGGCGCGCTATGCGCTGGCCGGCCTGCTGGTGCTGCTGGTGGCGTTCGTGGCGTTGCGCCTGATTTCGGTGGCGCAGGCGTTCCTGCACTATCACGGCTTCACCCTGCGCGCCGACCGCCAACGCTTGAGTCTGGCGCGCGGCCTGCTGAACCGCTTCGAGGGCGCGTTGCCGCGCACCCGCATCCAAGCCTGGACCCTGCGCCAAAGCTGGCTGCAGCGTCAGGTGGCACGCTTCGACCTGCGCGTGGACGCGGCCGGCGGCAAGGGCGCGAAGTCGGAAACCATGGAGGCGCACTGGCAGCTGGCGCCCATCGCCGACGCCGAACAGGTCGCCGGCATCATCAACACGGTGCTGCCGGCACGTGCGTGGCCGGTGGACGGCTGGCGGCCCCTGCACCCCGACGCCTGGAAGCGCGAATTCAAGGCGCCGGCGCTGTTCCTGCTGGTTCCCGCCGCGATCCTGGTGTACTGGCTGCACGCCTGGGGCCTGCTCCTGCTGCTGTCGCATCCGTGGCTGTGGTTCCAATCGAAACAATGGGCCAAGCACGCCGGCTATTCGTACGGCAACGGCCTGATCGCCGTACGCGAAGGCTGGATCGGCAAGACCTGGCGCTTCGCCGAAGTACGCAAGGTGCAGGCCGTGTACCTGAAGCAGTCGCCGTTCGACCGCCGGCACGGCATGGCCACGGTGTTCTGCGACACCGTCAACGCCGGCAGCTTCGAGCCGCCGCTGGCCGTGCGCTATCTGCCGCTGGCCGAGGCCGTGGCCCTGCACGACGCCATCGCGGCCGCGATCGCCGAATGATAGGCTTAAGCGCCCTCCGCAAAACAGGTTGTCCGCATGGATGAAATCCGCTCGCTTCTGCCCTGGCTCGACATCGCCGGCCTGGCGGTGTTCGCGGTATCGGGCACGCTGGTGGCGGTACGCCAACGCGTCGACCTGGTCGGCGTCTGCTTCTTCGCGCTGGTGACCGCGGTCGGCGGCGGAACCCTGCGCGACCTGCTGATCGACGCGCCGGTGTTCTGGATGCACGATTCCATGCCGATCATCCTGTCGGTGGTCATCGCCGTCGCGGCCTGGCTGGTGCCGCTGCGCTGGTGGCCGGAACGGGCGTTCGAGTGGTTCGACGCGGCCGGACTCGCGGCCTACTCGGTGTACGGCGCGAACAAGGCCATGCTGTTCGGCGTCTCGCCGGTGTCCGCCGTCGCCGCGGGCGTCATCACCGCCTGCCTGGGCGGCGTCATCCGCGACGTCACCATCGGCGTGCCGTCGATCCTGATGCGGCACGAACTGTACGTGACCACCTCGCTGGTCGGCGCCGGCCTATTCGTCGGCCTGGACCAGCTGGGCCTGCCCGCGCCGTGGCCGGCGGCGTTGGGCGTGCTGGCCGGGTTTTCCCTGCGCGGCGCGGCGATCCGCTGGAAGCTGCACCTGCCGGCGCACCGGGGCAGCTAGAAACGGTTCCGGAGCCATCATCGGCCTTTGCCCGGTGACACGGCGCAGGCGCCTTGCGCGCAATTGACGCCACCTTGGCGCTGCTATCTAATGGACGGAAGATCCGCGTGCGATGGGAAGCATATGCAAGGCAAGGCCTTCAGCCTGTTGGAAACCTACGTCGACTTCCTGCTCGATGCCGTCTGCGTGGTGGATGACGAAGGCCTTTTCGTGCACATCAGCGCCGGCGGCGAACGCGTGTTCGGCTACCGCCCGGAGGAGATGGTCGGCAAGCCGATGATCGGCTTCGTGCATCCCGACGACCGCGAACGCACGCTGCAGGCGGCCGACGAGGTGGTGCACGGCGCCGAGAAGATCGGCTTCGAAAACCGCTACGTGCGCAAGGACGGCGGCATCGCCTACCTGTCCTGGTCGGCGCGCTGGTCGGAATCGGAGCGGCTGCGGGTGGCGGTGGCGCGCGACGTGGGCGAACGCCGGTTGGGCTCGCTGCGCCAGGCCGCGGTATACGCCATTTCCGAAGCCGCGCACGGCGAAGGCGATCCGGACGCCCTGTTCGCCAAGGTCGTCGGCATCCTCAACGACCTGATGCCGACGGTGCGCATCTGCATCGCGCTATACGAGGAAGACAGCGGCGAAATCCGTTTTCCGGTCGCGCCGGACGCCGGCGGCGACGCGCATGACGCCGAGGTGCTGGCCCATTGCCGCGCGGTCGCGGCCGCCGGCAAGCCCGTGCTGGCGGGACTCGGCGACGGCGGTCTGGAATGCCTGGGCATTCCCTTGAAATCCGGGAACCGGACCATCGGCATGCTGATGGCGGGCAGCGCGGGCTTCCGCCCGCACGAAACGGAACTGCTGGAGTTCGTCTCGGTGCAGGTGGCCGCCACCATCGAGCGTCGGCAACTGCTGCAGCGGCTGCGGCACCTGGCCCTGCACGACGCGCTGACCCGTCTGGCGAACCGCGAGCTGTTCCACGACCGCATCCGCCGCGCGCTGCACCGCAACCGCCGCGGAAAGGGCGCGTTGGCGCTGCTGTTCATCGATCTCGACAAATTCAAGGAAATCAACGACCGCTTCGGCCATGCCGGCGGCGATACGCTGCTGCAGCACGTGAGCCGGCGCATCCTGCGCGGCGTGCGCGAATCCGATACGGTCGCGCGCTTCGGCGGCGACGAATTCGTGGTGCTGCTGGAAGACATCGAATCCGGCCAGTGGGTGCGCGGCGTCGCCGACAACATCCTGCAGGCGCTTGACCAGCCGTTCGAGCTGGCCGGCGAAACCGTCCGCATCTCGGCCAGCATCGGGCTGGCGCTCAGTCCGGAGCACGGCGAGGACGAGAAGCAGCTGCTGCGCCGCGCCGACGAGGCGATGTACGCCGCCAAGAGCGCCGGCGGCAACCGCCTCCATCTTTGAGCCGAATCACTCCTGCCAGAACGACGGCATGAAGAACACCAGCACGGTGAAGATCTCCAGGCGGCCGAGCAGCATCGCGAAGCTCATCAGCCAGGTCGAGAAATCGCTCAATACCTGGTAATGCAGCGTCACCTGGCCCAGGCCCGGGCCGAGGTTGTTGAGGCAGGACGCCGCCGCCGAGAAGGCGGTCGGCAGGTCGAGGCCGTCGGCCGAGAGCAGCAGCACCAGCACAACGTACACGGTGATGTACAGCGCGCAGAAGCCGGCGACCGAGATCACCACGCTTTCCGACACCCGCTTGCCGCCCATGGTGACCAGGTACTGCGCCTTCGGATGCACCAGCTGCTTCAGTTCGCGCAGGCCCTGCTGGATGACCAGCTGCACGCGCGCGACCTTGATGCCGCCGGCGGTGGAGCTGGAACAGCCGCCGATGAAGGCGAGCATGACCATCAGCACCGGCAGCATGCCCGGCCAATGCGAGAAGCCGGTGCTGGCGTAGCCGGTGGTGGTCAGGTGCGACACGGTCTGGAACGCGGCATGCCGCAACGATTGGTCGAAACCGGTGACTTCGCCGGACAGCCACAGATAGCCGGTCACCAGCAGCACGAACGTGACGGCGATGGCGATATAGGCGCGGAACTCGCTGCTGGCCTGGTAGTGGCTGACCGTGGCGGCGCGCCAGGCGTACCAGTGCATGCTGAAGCTGATGCCGCCGAGCAGCATGAAGGCGATGGCGATGCCCTCGATCAGCGCGCTGTCCCAGTAGCCGAAGCTGGCGTCATGGGTGGAGAAGCCGGCGGTGGCGACCGTGGTCATGGCGTGGTTGACGGCGTCGAACCAGTCCATGCCGGCGGCCCAATAGGCCAGCGCGCACAGCAGGTTCAGGCCGATGTACACCACCCACAGCGTGCGCGCGGTCTCGGCGATGCGCGGGGTCAGCTTGTTGTCCTTCACCGGCCCGGTGATCTCGGTCTTGAACAGGTGCATGCCGCCGATCTTCAGCATCGGCAGCACCGCCACCGCCAGGATCACGATGCCCATGCCGCCGAAGAAGTTCAACGAGGAACGGAAGAACAGCAGGCTGCGCGGCAGCGCGTCCAGTCCGGTCAGCACCGTGGCGCCGGTGGTGGTCAGCCCGGAGGTGGCCTCGAACACGGCGTCGGTGTAGCTCAGCTGCGGCAGCGCCAGGTAGAACGGCACCGCGGTCACCAGGCTGGCGATGATCCAGATGCCGGCGGTGACCACGAAGCCGTCGCGCACCCGCAGCTCGTAGCGGCTGTGCCGGAACATGAACCAGAGCAGGGCGCCGGCCAGCATCGGCGGCAGGCCGGCCTCGGCGAACGGCAGCGCGGTCGGCTCGCCCCACAGCAGGGCCAGCGCCAGCGACGGCAGCGTGATCATCGAGGACAGCGCGGTGACCGCGCCGAACACCCGGGCGATGGCCTTGGCGCGCGTGCTCAAAGCCAGTCGACCTCTTTGAACAGGTCGATCACCGCCGGCAGGTCGCGCTTGTCGTTGACGAACAGGATGACGTGGTCGCCGGGCTCGATCACCACGTCGTGGTGCGCGATCATCAGCGCGTCGCCGCGCACGATGCCGCCGATGGTGGCCGAATGCGGCAGGTCGAGCTCGTCTAGTTCGCGGCCGATCACGCGCGAAGTCCGGCGGTCGCCGCGCACCACCACCTCGATGGCCTCGGCGGCGCCGCGGCGCAGCGAGTACACGCGCTCCGGCGCGCCTTCGCGGATGTGCGACAGCAGCGCGCTGAGGGTGACCGACTGCGGGCTGATGGCGATGTCGATGGTGCTGCCCTCGACCAGCTCGGCGTAGGAGGCGCGGTTGATCAGCGCCACCACGCGCGGACAGCCCAGGCGCTTGGCCAGCATGGCCGACAGGATGTTGGCCTCGTCGTCGTTGGTCAGCGCGCAGTACACGTCGGTCTGGTCGATGTTCTCCTCGCGCAGCAGGTCCTCGTCGGCGCAGTCGCCGACCAGCACGATGGTGCCGATCAGGTCCTCGGCGATGGTGCGCGCGCGGTCGCGCGAGCGCTCCAGGATCTTGACCGAATAGCGGCGCTCGAGCGATTTGGCCAGGCGCCGGCCGATGCCGCCGCCGCCGGAGATGAAGATGCGCTTGGTGGAGCGGTTGTCGGCCGAACGCAGCTCGCCCATCATCGCCTTGATCGCGCCGTGCGGCGCCAGGAAGAACACCTCGTCGCCGGCCTCGATGACGGTGATGCCCTCCGGCTTGATGGCTTTGCCGCCGCGGAAAATGGCGGCCACGCGCACGTCCATGCCCTGCGGCAGATGGTGCCGCAGTTCGCGGATCTCGTGCCCGACCAGGGCGCCGCCGCGCAGGGCGCGCACCGCCACCAGCTGCGCGCGGCCGCCGGCGAAGTCCAGCACCTGCAACGCGCCGGGTGTGGCGATCAGGCGTTCCACGTGCCGGCAGACCAGCTCCTCGGGGCTGATCGCGGCGGTCACCGCCGGTTCGCCGCCCAGGCCCTGGCGGGCCAGCGCCAGGTATTCCTGTTCGCGCAGGCGCGCCACCCGCGTCGGCGGATCCTGGCGCTGTGCGGCGATCTGGCAGGCGATGATGTTGACCTCGTCCGAGGAGGTCACCGCCACCAGCAGCTCGGCCTCGTCCAGGCCGGCCTGCTCCAGCACGCTGGGCAGCGAGGCATGGCCGGTGACGGTGCGGATGTCGAGCTTTTCGGTCAGCTCGCGCAGGCGCGTCAGGTCGCGGTCGACCACGGTGATGTCGTTCTGGTCCTCGACCGACAGCGCGGCCGCGACCGAACTACCGACCTGACCCGCGCCCAAGATGAGAATTTTCATTCGATGCCCCGTCCCTTCTGCCGCCCATGATAGCGGAGCGCGGCGGCGCGCGCACCGTTTTTGTTACAATCAAAAGATAGTAGGCTTCTAGGTGTGTTCTCGTGAAAACACTGGTCATCCACATTGGCAGCGCCAAGGCGGGAAGCAGCTCAATCCAGCAAGCCTTAGCCGCGAGCACGGATTCAGACTTCGACTACATACAAAGCCACGACTCCGCACTTCCGACACATGCCCTATTGGGTGCTTTGTATCTGCCGTATGAGCGCCTTCCTGGCTGGATTCGGTTGAATTTCCCTACAGCCGAATCCCTTCAAACGGCTCGAACGGAATTCTGGAAGGCATTCGATACTCACCACGGCGACAGCATGCGGCTGGTGATATCTTCGGAGGCACTGGCCGAATTGCCGCAGGAGGCAATCGCACAACTTCGGGCTGATTTTGAGCGCCGAGGCGTCTGGACGTTCCATGTCTTTTTCTATGTGCGTGATCCGGTAGATTTCCACCGATCACTTCTACAGGAACATATGAAGCATGACACCCGGACGGAGTGGTTCCATCCCGCGCGCTTCCGCTATCCCATCAAGGCCGCCGCACTGAATTGGCGCTCGGTCTTTCCCGGCGCGCTGTCGGTCGCGGCGTTCGACCGCGCCGCCCTGCATGGAGGCTGCGTGGTTGCGGACTTCCGGCAACGGCTTTCGCGTGCGTTCGGCATCGAAGCCGCGCTCCCTGAGGTGGCGCGCCAGAACGAATCGATCGGCCTGATCAGCCTGTTCTGCCTGCACAGCGTGCTTCGCTACCGGCCGGAACGCAGTCCCGAATCCGTCCGGCGCGGTTTCGCACTGATGCGCGAACTCGAACGTCTGGCGCCGGCACAGCCGCCGATCCGTCTGCATCCGCACATCGCGCGGGCGGTGGCCCGGCGCCACGCCGAAGACCTGGAATGGCTGGCCGCCGAATACGGCATCCGGTTCACGGCGTGGCAAGGCGACGGCGACGCGACGCCGCGCATGCTGTCGGATCCGCCGCGACTGGCGGAACTGGTGGTGCCGCCGCATCCACGCGCCGTGATCCAACTGCTGGGCCGGGCCATGGCCTCGAAGATATTCGGGAGTTCGAGCGACGCCGGCTGAGCGCTTAGGGTGTCTGACAGCGCGTTACGGCCTGCACATTGACCAGCCACCAGCTGCGGCGGTTGGCTTTCTCCAACGGCAAGGTACCGGTACCGCCGAAATCGACGCAATCCAGCGCCGTGATCTCGTTCACCATCAGCACGCGCGTCTGCGGGCTCTGCGCCATCCAGGCGATGCCGCGTTCGAGCTGCTCGCGCTCGGCGCGGCGGAAACCGAATTCGGTGACGCGCCCGCGCGCCTGCAGCAGGTTCTGTTCCTTCCAGGCCACCAAGCCGATCTCCGTGCCCGGCCCGGCCTGCACATAGGCGCGCTGCATCAGCGCCGCGGCCGAACTGCTGGCGTCCAGCACCGGATGCGCGACCAAGCCGTAACCCAGCCAGACCCCGGACAGCGCGATGGCGGCGGCGGCCAGCGCGCCGCGCGTGCGCAGCCAGAGGCCGGCCAGCAGGGCGATGGCGCCGACAGCGCACAGCATCCACCATAGCCAACGCACTTCCTCGCCCAAGCCGCGCTCGGCGATCAGTTTGTCCGCGAAGCCGGCCTGACCATGCAGCGCCGCCGCGCCCAAGCCGGCCAGCAGCACGCCCAGCAGCAGCACGAAGGCGAGCAATAGGCGGCGGAAGCCGGCGCGTTCGGAAACGGCCTGCAGATAGGGCGCCGCCGCCAACGCGAAGGCCGGCAACGCCGGCAGGATGTACATGTCGCGCTTGCCGGAACTCAGGCTGAAGAACAGCACCACCAGCAGGCCCCAGACCAGCGGCAACACAACCCTCAGGTCGCGCTGCGCGAACGCGGCGCGCCAAGGCCGCCACAACCAGAAGCCGGCCAAGGAGAACGGCAACCAGAACAGCGCGATGATTTCGGCGAAATACCAGAACGGTTCGTGGTGGTGCCAGGGATTGGCATAGCGTTCGGCGGTCTGCTTGAACAGAATGTTGTTCAGGTATTCGGCATGTTCGGGATTGCCGGAGGTCAGGCCGAGGGTAACGATGGCGCCGAGCCAGAGCGCGATCGGCAGCAGCAGGAAACCGAACGCCGCGGTCCAACGCCAGACATCGCCCGGCTGCGCCGGCGTCAGTGGCGCGAAGCCGTAACGGCGGTACAGCGCCAGCGGCGCCAACGCCAACAACGGCAGGAAGCCGACGCCCTTGGTGATCACGCCCAGACCGGCCAGCAGGAAACCGGCGTACAGCAGGCGCCAGTCGCGGCGCTCCAGCAGATGGCGCGCGATCAGGTAGAACGAGGCGGTGGTCATCGCCACCAAGGTCGGGTCGATCTGCGCGCGCTTGAACTGGTACAGGAACTGCAGCGACGCCAGCACCGCGACCGCCGCCCACAGGCCGCTGCGCGGATTCCACAGGCGCCGGCCCAGATCGAAGGTGAGCCACAGCACGGCCATGCCGGACAGCAGCGATGGCAGCAGGAAGCTCCAACGCCAGCTGCCGGTGAGCGCATGCGCGGCCGACAGCAGCCAGAAATACACCGGCGGCTTGTCCGGATACAGCTCCTGGCCGCGGTGCGGGAACAGCCACTGGCCGCTTTCCACCATCTGCTTGGCCACCAGCACGAAGCGCGGCTCGTCGGCCGGCCAGGGATCGCGCAGGCCGTAACCGGCGAACAGCAGCACGAAGGCGATGGCGAAGAACCACAGCACGGCCGAGGGCTTCAGCGCGCCACCGGCGCCGGATTCAGATGCGTTCGAATAAGACATAGAAGAAACCGTCACCGCCATCTTCGCCGGGCAGACGTTGCCGGCCAACGCCGCTTACCCTACCAAAACGCGCGTCCAGCGGCAAAGCGCGCGCGTCCGGATTCTGCGCCAGGAACTGCGCGGCCAGCAGTTCGTTCTCCGCCTTCAGCACCGAACAGGTACTGTACAGCAGGCGGCCGCCGGGGCGCAGATGGCGCCAGGCGTTCTTCAGCAGACGCCACTGCAGGGTGTTCAGGGCCGCGATGTCCTTCGGCTGCCGGTGCCACTTCACGTCCGGCTGGCGGCGGATGATGCCGGTGGCCGAACACGGCGCGTCCAGCAGGATGGCGTCGTAGGCTGCCGGCAAAGAATCCGGCAGCGGCAGCGCGGCATCGGCGGCGGCGAAGCGCACGGTTTCCGCCTGCAACTGCAGACGGCCGAACAGATCCTGCACGCGCTGCAGGCGCTCGGCGTCGATGTCGATCAAGACCAGCTGCGCCGGATCGCGTTCGGCCAATTGCGCGGCCTTGCCGCCGGGCGCCGCGCACAGATCCAACACCTGCGCGCCCGCGCCAGGCGCCAGGGCTTCGGCCGCCAGCTGCGCGGACAGATCCTGCACCGTGATCAGACCCTCGTCCCAACCCGGCAGGCGGGTCGGCGCGATGGCGTCGTCGATGCGGATGGCCTGCGGCGGAAACTCCGGCAGATGATGCGCGACGCCGGCGTCCTGCAGCATCGCCGCAACCGCCGCGCGCGTGGTGCGCCGGCCGTTGACGCGCAGCCACAGCGGCGCCTGCGCGTTGTTGGCATCCATGATGGCCGACCAGTCCTGCGGCCAATCCTGCTGCAGTTGCCGCAACAGCCAATCCGGATGGTTGCCGCGCACGCCGGGGTCGTCGCTTTGCGCCAAGCCCTCGCGCTGGCTGCGGCGCAACACCGCGTTGATCAAGCCGGCGCGGGCGCCGCGGTCGAGCAGACGCGCGGCCTCGATGGTGGCCGACACCGCGGCATGCGCCGGCAATGCCAGCACATGCAACTGCGCCAGGCCGATCAACAGCAAGGCATGCGCCAGCGGGTCACGGCGCTCCAGCGGCTGAGCCAAAAAATGCGCAAGCGCGAACTCAAGCGTACGCCGATGGCGGATGGCGCCGTGGCAGACGGCCTCCAACAGGGCGCGGTCGCGGGCGTCGGCGAAGGCGGAGCGCTCCTGCGCCATGGCCGCCTTCAGCGAACGGCCCTGCAGCACCTGCAGCACCGCACGGGCGGCGGCGACGCGGACCTGGGCGCCGGCCGGATTCAAACCGGCAACGGCCGCGCGTTGAGGTAATCGGCGGCCGACAGCGGACGGCCGCCGTCGCGTTGCAGGCTGAGCAGACGCAGCGTGCCCTGGCCGCAGGCGATGTCGATGCCGTCCTTGCCGGCGGCAAGCAGGCTGCCCGGCGCCTGGCCGGAACCGCCCGGCAGAGCCTGGGCCTTGTGGATGCGCACGCGCTCGCCGAGCAGGGACAGTTCCGCCACCGGCCAGGGGTTGAACGCGCGCACCTTGTCGGCCAGCACGGCGGCGTCCTGCGCCAAGTCCAACACTGCTTCGGCCTTCTCGATCTTGCGCGCGTAGGTCACGCCGTCCTCGGGCTGCGGCTCGGCATGCAGGCTGAAGCCGGCGCGCGCCAGTTTCAGGCCGTCACCCAGCACTTCCGCGCCGAGCAGCGACAGCCGGTCATGCAGGCTGCCGGCGTTGTCGTGCGGACGGATGTCGGTGGCCAGGCGCAACAGCACCGGGCCGGTGTCCAGGCCTTTTTCCATCTGCATCAGGCAGACGCCGGTGCGGGCGTCGCCAGCTTCGATGGCGCGCTGGATCGGGGCCGCGCCGCGCCAGCGCGGCAGCAGCGAGGCATGCACGTTCCAGCAGCCCAAGCGCGGGGTGTCGAGCACCGCCTGCGGCAGGATCAAGCCGTAGGCCACCACCACCATCAAGTCGGCCTGGTGGCTGCGCAGCACGGCCACCGCCTCGTCCGATTTGAAGTTCAGCGGCTGCTGCACCGGCAGGCCGAGCTCCAGCGCCGCCTGCTTGACCGGCGAGGCCTGCAGCTGGCGGCCGCGGCCGGACGGACGGTCGGGTTGGGTGTACACGGCGACCACTTCGCCGCGCTCGGCGCAGGCGCGCAGGCTCGGCACGGCGAATTCCGGCGTGCCGGCGAAGACGATGCGTAGCGCCACTCAGGCCTCTTCGGCGAGCTTGCGCTGCTTGGCCAGTTTCTTCTCGGCCAGCGCGCGCTTCAGCGGCGACAGGTGGTCGACGAACACCTTGCCGGCCAGATGGTCCATCTCGTGCTGGATGCAGACCGCCAGCAGGCCGTCGGCCTCGAGGGTGAACTCGCGGCCGTCGCGGTCCAGGGCCTTGACCGTGATGGTGTTCCAGCGCTTGACGTCGGCGAACACGTTCGGCAGCGACAGGCAGCCTTCCTGATAGACCTGGCTGCCGTCCTTCGCCACGATCTGCGGGTTGATGAACACCCGCGGCTCGCTCTTGTCCTCGGAGATGTCCATCACGATCAACTGCTTGTGCACGTTGACCTGGGTCGCGGCCAGGCCGATGCCGGGCGCGTCGTACATGGTTTCGAACATGTCGTCGATCAGCGCGCGCAAGGCGTCATCGACCGATTCGACCGGCGTGGCGACGGTGCGCAGGCGCTTGTCGGGGTATTCGAGGATGGTCAGCAGGCTCATGGGGGTCCGGAATGCGGGCGATGCGTGGAGGGCTATTTTACCCCCTGTTGCGAAAAACGGCGTTTTTTGGGCTATATTGTTGGTAATAATTAAGGTGTTAGGGGAGTCACCATGCGAAATGCGCTATTAGCCTTGACCGCCGCCGTCGGCCTGTTCGCCGCGCAGCATGCCGCCGCCGCCGACCTGCGCACCGACCACCCGGAGCAGTACGTGGTGGTGAAGGGCGACACCCTGTGGGACATCGCCGGCAAGTTCCTGGAAAAGCCCTGGCAGTGGCCGCAGGTCTGGCAGAAGAATCCGCAGATCAAGAACCCCAACCTGATCTACCCCGGTGACGTGATCCGTCTGGTGTACATCGACGGCAAACCGACGCTGACGGTCAACGACGCCGGCGCCGGCACCAGCGTCGCCGCGCGTCCGGCCGACACCGTGCCGGTCGGCGCCATCGACATGGCGCGCTACCGTCCGTTCCTGCGCGACGTGCGCGTGGTCGACGGCTTCAAGCACCTGCCGCACGTGATCGGCAACGAAGAGGGCCATCTGCTCGGCAGCGTCAACAACACGATCTACGTGCGCGGCCTGCAGGGCGTGGCGGTCGGCGAAGCGGTGGAGATCTTCCGCCCGAGCATGCACTTCGCGCGCAGCGGCATGGACGTGGCCGGCGCCGACCTGAACCGCCGCGGCGACCGCAACTACATCGACGGCGAACGCCTGTGGCGCGGCGCCTCGACCTCGCCGGGTTCCAAGGATTACCTCGGCACCGAATTGACGCGCGTGGCCAGCGGCCGCGTGGCGGCGATGTCCGGCGACACCGCGACCATCGCGGTCACCGAGTCCGTGCGCGAAATCCGCCAGGGCGACCGCGTGGCACCGGCCGCCGGCGCCGGCTACGATCCGTATTACGTGTCGACGCCGGGCCCGCTGGACGGCGCCGCTGTGCCGGTGGTGGCCTCGCGCGACGGTCTGGTCAGCGGCGGCCGCGACATCATCGCAATACCGCTCGGCAGCAAGCAGGGCGTGGTCAACGGCAGCACCTACGCCATCCTGCGCCCAGGCGACACCGTCGGCGACCGCATCGCGCACCGCGCTGAACTGGCGGCCCGCGCCGATACCGTACGCATGCCGAACGAACGCGTCGGCACCGCCATGGTGTTCCGCACCTTCGACAACATGAGCTACGCGATCGTGATGGAAAACGCCAAGCCGGTCCGCGCCGGCTACCTGCTGGCCAACCCGGATTCGCCGTAAGGCTTTTCCGGCACGCATTCGGACAATTCCGATACACGGCGCCTGCGGGCGCCGTTATCGTTTGGGGCATGACCGACCATGCCCTTGCCTGCCTGCAACTGCGTCTGTGCGACGCCCGCAGTGCTGCCGTGCGCGAAGCACTCGACCATTACGGCAACGCGCCCGAGGCCTGGCACGCGTTGCAGCAGCGCGACCGCAGCCTGGAACGCGGCCTGCGCGCCAAGCACGCCCTGCTCGAGCGCGGCCTGGCCTGGCTGCAGGAACCCGGCAGCCATCTGCTGGCCTGGCACGAAACCGACTACCCGCCGGCGCTGCGCCACGTCGCCTCACCGCCGCCATTCCTGTTCGTGCGCGGCCGGTGCGAGCTGCTCTGGCATCCGCAGGTCGCCATCGTCGGCACCCGCAAGCCCAGCGCCGCCGGCCTGGAATGCGCGCACCAGTTCGCCCGGCATCTGGCCGGCATCGGCTACACCGTCACCAGCGGCCTGGCCAGCGGCATCGACGCCGCCGCGCATGAGGGCGCGCTCTCGGCCGGCACCACCCTCGCGGCGTTGGCGACCGGACCGGACCTGGCCTTTCCGCGCGGCCACGAAGAGCTGTTCGAGGCCATCTGCCGGCACGGCGCCGCCATCACCGAACACCCGCCGGGCGTGCCGGCGCTGCGCAGCCATTTTCCGGCGCGCAACCGGCTGATCGCCGGGCTGTCGGCCGGCACGCTGGTGATCGAAGCCGCCATCCGCTCCGGCGCGCTGATCACCGCCCGGCTGGCGGCCGAACTCGGCAAGGAGGTGATGGCGGTGCCCGGCTCGATCCACAACCCGGTGGCCTACGGCTGCCACCAGCTGATCCGCGACGGCGCGTTCCTGGTCGAACAGCCCGAGGAGGTGGCGCACATCCTGGCCGCGGCCGGCGGCGGCCTGGCCGCGCCGATCCCGGCGCAATCGCGCCCGCGCCTGCCGCCCGCCCCGCCCGAGGAGCCGGCGCTGAACGGCGCACAACGGCAGCTGTGGCAGGCACTTGGCCACGACGGCGTGGCGGTCGACACGCTGTGCCTGCGCACGGGATTGACAGCCGCGGACATCTCGTCCATTTTGATGGACATGGAAATCTCCGGTTGGGTTGAAAACCAGTGCGGGCGCTACCATAGAACCATCCGGAACGCGCCGCCAGCGAGAGGATAATGAAAGAATCCATACTGAACGTCTTGCTTTACCTCTTCGAGCACTACATCTACGACCAACCCGATCTGGTCCAAGACCCCGACACCCTGCAGAACAACCTCATCCAGGCCGGCTTCTCGCCGGCCGAGGTCAGCAAGGCCTTCGACTGGCTGGAAACCCTGGCCCAGGACCGACCGCGTCCGGCCTGCGTCGCCGACGTCGGCCCGATCCGCCTGTTCGCCGCCGCCGAGCTGGAACGCTTCGATCCGGAGGCGCGCGGTTTTTTGATGTTCCTGGAGCAGAACCGGGTGATTTCGGCCGAACAGCGCGAGCTGGTGATCGACCGTGCCATGGCCCTGGACCAGGACGAGATCGACCTCGACGACCTGAAGTGGGTGGTGCTGATGGTGCTGTTCAACCAGCCCGGTTCCGAGGCCGCCTTCGCCTGGATGGAAAGCCAGATTTTCGCCAACGACCCCGAGCCGGTCCACTGAGCCGCCGGCCCCGGCACTTGACAGCACCCCCCGGCTTGGTGCCTTAATAAAAAAGAACCAGCCCGCCCCGCGCGGGCTTTGACTTCTGCATTGAACGATTTCCCGGAGCGCAACATGGCAAAGAACCTGTTGATCGTCGAGTCGCCGGCCAAGGCCAAGACGATCAATAAATACCTGGGCAAGGACTTCCTGGTCCTGGCGTCCTACGGCCATGTCCGCGACCTGCCCGGCAAGGACGGCGCGGTGAACGTCGACAACGGCTTCGCGATGCGCTACGAGGTGCAGGACAAGAACCAGAAGTACGTGGACGCCATCACCAAGGCCGCCAAGGACGCCGACGCCATCTATCTGGCGTCCGACCCGGACCGCGAGGGCGAGGCCATCGCCTGGCACATCCGCGAGATCCTGGACGAGAAGAAGCTGCTGAAGGACAAGGCCCTGCACCGGGTGGTGTTCACCGAAATCACGCCCAAAGCGGTGCAGTACGCCGTGGAGCATCCGCGCCAGATCGCCGGCGACCTGGTGGACGCCTACCAGGCGCGGCGCGCGCTCGACCACCTGGTCGGCTTCAACCTGTCGCCGATCCTGTGGCGCAAGATCAAGAACGGGCTGTCGGCCGGGCGCGTGCAATCGCCAGCGCTGCGCCTGATCTGCGAACGCGAGGACGAGATCGAGGCCTTCGTCAGCCGCGAGCACTGGTCGTTCACCGCCCAGCTGCAGGAGAAGGGCCAGCGCTTCAGCGCCCGCTGCGTGAAGCTGGACGGCGCCAAGTTCGAACAGTTCACCGTCACCGACGGAAAGACCGCGCACGACGCGCTGGCGCGCCTGAAGGCCGCCGCCGGCAGCGCGCTGAAGGTGGCCGAGGTGGCGCGCAAGGAACGCAAGCGCCGTCCGGCGCCGCCGTTCATCACCTCCACCCTGCAGCAGGAGGCCGCGCGCAAGCTCGGCTTCACCACCAAGAAGACCATGCAGGTGGCGCAGAAGCTGTATGAAGGCGTGGCCGTGGGCGAGGAAGGCACCGTCGGCCTGATCAGCTACATGCGTACCGACTCCACCAGCCTGTCCGCCGAGGCCCTGAGCCAACTTCGCGAGGTGATCACGCAGGAATACGGCAAGCACAACCTGCCGGCCGAACCGAACGTCTACAAGTCAAAATCCAAGAATGCGCAGGAAGCGCACGAAGCCATCCGCCCCACCTTCGCCGGCCGCACGCCGGCCAAGATCGGCAAGTTCCTGAGCGACGACGAGCGCCGCCTGTACGAACTGATCTGGAAGCGCGCGGTGGCCTGCCAGATGATCCCGGCCACGCTCAACACCGTCAGCGTGGAGCTGGCCGCCGGCGCGCAGCACGCGTTCCGCGCCACCGGCACCACCGTGGTCGATCCCGGCTTCCTGCTGGTGTACGAGGAAGGCAAGGACCAGAAGGAGAACGACGAGGACGAGGCCAACGCGCAGCTGCCGCCGCTGGCCGAAGGCCAGAGCGTGCCGCTGGAAGACATCCTGGGCGAACAGCACTTCACCAAGCCGCCGCCGCGCTACACCGAAGCCAGCCTGGTGAAGACGCTCGAGGAATACGGCATCGGCCGCCCGTCGACCTATTCCAGCATCATCCAGACCCTGCTGTACAAGGCCTACGCCGTGCTGGAAAGCCGCGCGTTCAAGCCGACCGACGTCGGCCGCCTGGTCAACCGCTTCCTGACCTCGCACTTCGAGCACTACGTGGACTACGACTTCACCGCCAAGCTGGAGGACGAGCTGGACTCGGTCTCGCGCGGCGAGGAGCCGTGGACCGTGCTGATGGACAAGTTCTGGAAGGAGTTCAAGGCCACGCTCGACGAGAAGACCGACGAGGTCAACCGCTCGGAAGGTACCGGCCAGCGCGATCTGGGCGTCGATCCGGCGTCCGGCAAGCCGGTGTCGGTGCGCATGGGCAAATACGGCGCGTTCGCGCAGATCGGCAGCAAGGACGACGAGGACAAGCCCAAGTTCGCCTCGCTGCGCCCGGAGCAGAGCATCTTCACCATCCAGTTGCCGGAAGCGCTGAAGCTGTTCGAGCTGCCGAAGAACCTGGGCGAGCTGGAAGGCAAGCCGGTCATGGTCGCCATCGGGCAGTTCGGGCCGTACGTGAAGCACGGCGACACCTTCGCCTCCATCCCGAAAGAGATCGACCCGTACCAGATCGAGCTGGACAAGGCCGTGGAGCTGATCCACGGCCGCCGCGAATACCTGGCCAACCGCTTCATCAAGACCTTCGAGGGCACCGACATCCAGGTGCTGAACGGCCGCTTCGGCCCGTACATCACCGACGGCGCGTTCAACGCCAAGATCCCGAAGGACCGCGAGCCGGCCTCGCTGACGCAGGAGGAATGCGAAGCCCTGCTGGCCGAAGGCAAGCCGGTGCGCAAGTTCGGTCGCGCGGCCAAGAAAGTGGCCAAGAAAGCCGTAGCGAAGAAAGCGCCCGCCGTGAAGAAGGCCGCCGTGAAAAAAGCGCCGGCCAAGAAAGCGGCGAAAAAGGCCGCGAAGAAAGCCCCGGCCAAGAAAGCCGCGAAGAAAGCCGTGAAAAAGGCCGCCAAGAAAGCGGTGAAGAAAGCCGCGAAGTAAGGCTTATACAGATACGGAAAAGGCGGCTTCGGCCGCTTTTTTCGTTTGTATCAGGCAAGAATTATTCTTATTGATGAACGGCTTAATCTGATATTTAATGAGTTATGCGGCTATTTGGTCGTCTAATGCTAGTTAGGCTTTGCAATCAATCACTTACGCATACTGGCGGTAAACTGTCGTATCTTGGCGGCTTACTGACGTAGCAACCAATCCAGAGATGGGTATGATCGGGACCTCTTCAAGAGGAGCCCGTTATGGAACAAACTTTGAAAGTTGACGGCAACAAAATTCGAGCACTTCGTGAAGCACGTGCTTGGTCTCAAGATCAATTAGCGACCGCAGCGGGTGTCAGCTTACGCACAGTTCAACGCGCTGAGAATGAGTCAACAGCATCAAACGAAACTAAGGTTTGTCTAGCGGCCGCACTCAATGTCGACCATGGGGCGCTGGCAGCTAATTCTGTCCATCAGCACACGCCAGACGATTCTGGCTATCTGATGGCACGAACCATAGCTCAAGCCTTCGGCGTCACAGCGCTTCTCATGCTTTTATTCCACTTCTCGCTTGGTGAGCGGTCGTTGGGCGGCACAGTCTTTTGGATTGCATGGACTATTGGTGTGATTGCTATAGCGTTCACCGGGGTTGCGGTAGCAATGAGAAAGAAACTGCGCAAAGCCTAACAATTCGTTCAAGCCGACGCCGCTTCGCGGCGCGGCTTGATTCAAACAAAACCATCACTCGCAGTCTCTCTATTTGCGGTAAATTAATGGCCTATTCCCTGGGGAGTCCGCCATGAAAGTCAAAGCCGCCGTCGCCTATGAAGCCGGCAAACCGCTGGTCATCGAAACCGTCGACCTGGAAGGCCCGAAAGCGGGCGAAGTGCTGGTGGAGCTGAAGGCCACCGGCATCTGCCACACCGACTACTACACGCTCTCCGGCGCCGATCCGGAAGGCATCTTCCCGGCCATCCTCGGCCACGAGGGCGCCGGCATCGTGGTGGACGTGGGCCCGGGCGTGACCTCGCTGAAGAAAGGCGACCACGTGATTCCGCTGTACACGCCGGAATGCCGCCAGTGCGAATACTGCCTGAGCCAGAAGACCAACCTGTGCCAGGCCATCCGCAGCACGCAGGGCCAGGGCCTGATGCCGGACGGCAGCTCGCGCTTCTCCATCGGCGGCAAGAAGATCCACCACTACATGGGCACCTCCACCTTCGCGCAGTACACCGTGGTGCCGGAGATCGCGCTGGCCAAGATCCGCGAAGACGCGCCGTTCGACAAGGTCTGCTACATCGGCTGCGGCGTCACCACCGGCATCGGCGCGGTGATCTACACCGCGAAGGTGGAGCCGGGCGCGCGCGTGGTGGTGTTCGGCCTGGGCGGCATCGGCCTGAACGTGATCCAGGGCGCGCGCATGGCCGGCGCGGCGCAGATCGTGGGCGTCGACATCAACCCGGCGCGCAAGGAGATGGCCACCAAGTTCGGCATGACCGACTTCGTGAACCCGAGCGAAGTGGACGGCGACCTGGTGGCCTATCTGGTGTCGCTCACCAAGGGCGGAGCCGACTATTCGTTCGAATGCATCGGCAACACCCAGGTGATGCGCCAGGCGCTGGAATGCTGCCACAAGGGCTGGGGCACCAGCGTCATCATCGGCGTGGCCGCGGCCGGGCAGGAAATCAGCACGCGCCCGTTCCAATTGGTGACCGGCCGCAACTGGCGCGGCTCGGCCTTCGGCGGCGCACGCGGCCGCACCGACGTGCCGAAGATCGTGGACTGGTACATGGACGGCAAGATCGACATCGACTCGCTGATCACCCACACCATGCCGCTGGAGCGCATCAACGAAGGCTTCGACCTGATGAAGCGCGGCGAATCCATCCGCGGCGTGGTGATCTACTGATGGCGGTGCCGGCGCTGGAGGTGCTGTCCGAAAAGCGCTGCTTCGGCGGCGTGCAGGGCTTCTACCGCTATGAATCGAGCGCCTGCGGCGGGCCGATGCGCTTCGGCGTGTTCCGGCCCGAACGCAGCGGCCGTGTGCCGGCGCTGCTGTTCCTGGCCGGCCTCACCTGCACCGAGGAAACCTTCGCCATCAAGGCCGGCGCCCAGCGCGTGGCGGCCGAACTCGGCTTGGCTTTGGTCACGCCGGACACCAGCCCGCGCGAAACCGGCATCGAGGGCGCCACCGGCGATTGGGAGTTCGGCGAAGGCGCCGGCTTCTGGCTGGACGCCACGCAGGCGCCGTATGCCGGCCGCTTCGGTATGGAAAGCGTGGTGGTGCGCGAACTACCGATGCTGCTGGACGCGCACTTCGGCATCGATGTGGCGCGTTTGGGCATCAGCGGGCACTCGATGGGCGGCCACGGCGCACTGACGCTGGCGCTGCGCCACCCGCAGCGCTTCCGTTCGCTGTCGGCATTCGCGCCGATCGTGGCGCCGATGCAGGTGCCGTGGGGCCAAAAGGCCTTCCCGCGCTATCTGGGCAACGATGAAACCGCCTGGCGCGGGCACGATGCCACCGCGCTGATGGCAGACGGCCACGGCTTCGACGGCCCGATTCTGATCGACCAAGGCGCGGACGATGCATTCTTGGCCGAGCAGCTGCGGCCGGAGCTGTTCCAAGCAGCCTGCGATGCCGCCAATCAGCCGCTGTTGCTGCGCCAGCACGCCGGCTATGACCACAGCTACTGGTTCATCCAAAGCTTCATCGAAGACCATCTGCGGCATCATGCGCGGGTATTGTCGCCGTAGGGGCGAACCTCGTGTTCGCCCTTAACGGGGGCACCGTGAAGCCGGGCGAATACAAGATTCGTCCCTACCGTGGAATTTACTTGCAGTATTGCGGCGGCAGCACGCCGGGCACCAAGGCCAGACCGGTGCGGTTCTGCGCACCTTTCTGGTAGATCTCGAGCCGGCACTTCTGGTCTTCGATTTCGACATTGAGCAGATACTGCTTGCCGGCTTCCGGCTTGAAGCTCAGGCCCGGATAACAGCTGTAGGTCACCTGGTAATCGGCCATCATCACGTAGCTGCTGATGCCGACACGGCCGCCGGTCGGAACCGCCAGCTCCTTTTCCCGGCTGTTGTTGAACGCGTACAGCACGCCGTTGGTGCAGATCGAACCGCTGGGGATGCGGCTGAGGTCGAGGATGGCCGCGCCCGGATCGGTTATTGGCGGCGCCTGGTAAGGCGGCAGGCTGGCGCAACCGATGGAAAACAACGCTGCACCCATGGCCGCGATTTTCAGCACGTCGTTCATTGCTTGGCTCCCGCCGCATCGATGGCTTGATTGCCTTTGACCTGCGCATCGTACTTGGCCAGGATATCGTCGGCGACCAGGGAGCCGGCCACCGGCGCGTCGTGCATCAGCATGAACACCTTGGCGTACGGCTTGCCGCCGATGGCGCTGGCTTGGGTCTCCTCGCTCAACGGCCGATCAACGATGGCGTTGGCCAGGTTCTGGTAGATGCTGAAATGCGCTTTGCCGCGTTGCTTGGCGATTTCGGCGCTGCGGAACAGCACGTAGATCTCGACCTTGCGGATGTCGGTGTAGCCGTTGCCGTTGAAGCCGACCTCGACCAGTTCGCCGGGGCCGTCCTTGCTCCAATAGCCGCCGAAGATATTCGATTTCCCATAGCCCGACGCGCAGCCGGTCAACGCCAACGCCAGCAACAGCAGTAAATTACGCACGACATCCCCTGATTTGTCCGCGGTTTCCACCGCGGTTCCGGCCAGTATAGTCAAATGCGCGGCCGCGATGGGAACCTGCCGCGGAATTTGTTGCCGGTCAGAAGCCGTAACGCAGGAAGCCGCCGTCCACCGCGATGCATTCGCCGGTGATGTAGCTGGCGGCCGGCAGGCACAGGAAGGCGATGGCGGCCGCCACTTCCTCGGGTTCGCCGATGCGCTTCATCGGCGTGCGCGCCAGCACTTCCTCGAAATAGTCCGGATTGCCGAGCGCGTTCGAGGTGCGCCGGGTGCGGATGTACCAGGGCGCCACCGAATTGACGCGGATGCCGTCGCTGGCCCACTCGCAGGCCAGGTTCTTGCTCATCTGGTGCAGCGCGGCCTTGCTCAGGCCGTACAGCGGACCGGTGCGCACGTGGGTCAGGCCGGACACGCTGCCGACGTTGACGATGCTGGCGCTGCCGTGCTGCTTCAGGAACGGATGCGCCAATTGCGACAGCGCGAACGCGGCCTGCACGTTGGTGTCCAGCACCTGCGCGAAGTCGTCGGCGTCGATGTCGAGCGTGGCCTTCTTCACGTTCATGCCGGCGTTGTTGACCAGGATCGACAGCGGCGCGTCCAGGTCGCTGATCCAGTCGAAGATCTCCTGGCGCTGCTCGGGGTCGGACACGTCGGCGGCGAAATGGCGCACCAGCGCGCCGTCGATCTCATCGCTGAGGTCGGCGGCGCTGGCCGCCAACAGCGCTTCGTCGCGCGCCACCATCAGCACATCGGCGCCGAGCGCGGCCAGTTCGCGCGCCGCGGCCAAGCCGATGCCGGCGCTGGCGCCGGTGATCAGCGCGGTCTGTCCATCCAGGCGCCAGCGTTTGTGCATGGTCTCAGAACGCGCAGAAGCAGTGCGCGACGGCGTTGACCGGGCGGCCGCTGCGGTTTTCCAGCCACTTCAGGTCGGCGTGGATCTGCCGGCCCATGGCGTTCTGCCGCAGCAGGCCGAGCGCCGGCGAGGCCCAACGCACCAAGCCTTCGGTCTCGCTGTTGCCGGCCAAGTTGCTCACGAACTGCTCGAACGGCGACATCGGTTCCTCGATGTAATCGATTGTGTAGCCGTCCTTGCCGAGCTTGGCGCGCTTGGCGGCGTCGGCCACGGCCTCATGCAGGCCGCCGAAGGCGTCGACCAGACCGTGCTCTTTGGCTTGCGCGCCGCTCCAGACGCGGCCGCGGGCCACCTGGTCGATGGCTTCCGGGCTCTGCCCGCGGGCCTTGCCGACCTTGGTGATGAACTGCGAGTAGCCGCGCTCGATCACGCTTTGGATGACCAGTTTGGCCGGCTCCGGCATCGGCCGGGTGATGTCGAACGCGCCGGCCCAGGGCGTGGTGCCGACGCCGTCGGAACGCACGCCGATCTTCTCCAGCGCACGCGGCGCGCTGATCATCATGCCGAAGATGCCGATCGAGCCGGTGATGGTGGATTCGTCGGCGTAGATGCGGTCGGCGTTCATCGAAATCCAGTAGCCGCCGGAGGCGGCGACGTTGGCCATCGACACCACCACCGGAATGCCGGCGGCCTTGGTCAGCTCGATCTCGCGGCGGATCTGCTCGGAGGCGAACACGCCGCCGCCGGGCGAATCCACGCGCAGCACCAGGGCCTTGACCGCCTCGTCCTCGCGCGCGGCGCGAATCAGCGCCGCGGTCGAGACGCCGCCGATGACGCCGGGCGGCTGTTCGCCGTCGATGATCTCGCCCTGCGCCACCACCACCGCGACCGTATCGCGCTGCGCCGGTTTTTCCAGATGCAGCTTGTTGGCGTGGCCCAGGTAGTCCTTCAGGCCGATCTGGCGGAAACTGCCGAGGTCGTCATCGAAGGCCACGCCCTGCTCGACCATGAATTTTTCCATCTCGTCCTGGGTCTTCAGGCCGTCGACCCACTTCTCGTCGACCGCCCATTGCGCCAGATCGCCTTTCACCGCGGCCAAGCGCGCCGGCATCTGCTCGATGGCGGCGGTGATGGCCGCCGGCGCGATGCCGCGGGCCTTGCCGACGTCGGCCAAGTAGCGCTGCCAGATGTCGTTCATCCAGAACAGGTCGGCTTCCTTGGCTTCCTTGGAAGCGCCGTCCAAGATGTACGGTTCGGCGGCGGATTTGAATTCGCCGACGCGGAACAGGTGCACGTCGACGCCGAGCTTGTCCTGCAGGGCCTCGCGGTAATACAGGCGGTAACGGCCGAGGCCTTCGGGCAGGAAGCCGCCTTCGGGATCCATGAACACCTTGTCGGCCTGCGCGGCCAGCAGGTACTGCTTCTGCTCGTAGCCGTCGGCGAAGGCGTACACCGGCTTCTTGCTGGTCTTGAAGTCCTGCAGGGCGCGCGCCAGTTCGCGGGTCGAGGCCATACCGGCGGCCTGGAAGCCGTCGGTGTCGATCAGCAGATGGGTGATCTTCGGATCGCGCTTGGCGGATTCGATCACGCGCAGCACGTCGCGGAGGCGGATTTCGCGCATACCGTCGCCCTGGGCCTCGGCGATCGCCGAGCTGATGGTGTCGGCGGTGCGCTGTTCCACCAGCACGCCTTCCAGATCGAGCACCAAGGCGGTCTTGTCCTGCAGCGGCGTGAACGACTTGGCCGACATGCCGGCCGAAACGATTGCGATGATGCCGATCAGCACCACCAGCATGATCAGGTTGAACACCAGATGGTTGGTGAAGTTGACCGCGTTCCAGATGAAACGGAAGAACATACGGATCGGGCCGGGCTGGGCACTGCTCATGGGTTGCGGACTCCGGATTGCAGGGTTTCAGGATACCCGAAACGCCCGCGCGGGGCGTGTACGGGAAGTCATGGCTTACAGGGTAGCTTCCAGTTTGCGCACGGCGCGCCGGAAACGCAGGTACAGCAGCAACGAGGCCACGCCCAAGCCGGCGGTCAGGCCGAGCCAGAAGCCCGGCGCGCGCAGGCCCAGGTGCAGGCCCAGATACACGCCGGCACTGAGGCCCACCGCCCAGTAGGCGAACACGGTGATGATGGCCGGCACGGTGGTGTCCTTCAGGCCGCGCAGTGCGCCGCCGGACAGGGCCTGGATGCCGTCGGGATACTGGAAGATGGCGGCGTACACCATCAGGGTCGCGGCCAAACCGGCGATGGCGGCGTCGTCGGTGTACCAACGGCCGATCAGGCCGCCGCCGAACACCAGCAACAGCGCCGACACCGTCTGGGTCACCAACACCAGCGCCAGACCGGCGCGCATCGCCCAACGCACCGCCGAGACGTCGCCGGCGCCGACCGCATGGCCGACGCGCACGGTGGTGGCCAGGGCCACGCCGAGCGGGATCATGAACAGCGCGCTGGCCACGTTCAGCGCGATCTGGTGCGCGGCCACGTCGACCGCGCCGAGCCGGCCGATGAACAGCGCGGTGGCCACGAACAGGCTGCCTTCCATGAAGATGGCGATGCCCATCGGAATGCCGAGCTTCAGCAGTTGCCCGATGGCGGCGAAATCCGGCCATTCGAAACGCGACAGCAGGCCGAGGTCGCGGAAGTGCGCCGAACGGTGCAGATACAGCACAAAGGCGATGAACTCCAGCCACATCACCAGCGCGGTGGCGTAGCCCAGGCCGGCGGCGCCGAAGGCCGGAATCGGGCCGAAGCCGAACAGCAGCGCGTAGCCGACCGGAATCAGCAGCAGCAACGCGGCGATGCCGAACACCAACGTCGGTTGGGTCCAGGACAGGCCTTCGCTGAGATAGCGGGTGGCGAAGAACAGCGCCAGACCCGGCGCGCCCCAACTGACCGCGCGCAGGAATTCGCCGGCCGGCGCCTGCACCTCGGCGGCGATCCGCATCCAGACCAGCAATTGCGGACTCCAGCGCAGGAAGCCCAGCAGCAACAGGCCGACCGCGGCCGCCAACCACAGCGCCTGGCGCCAGATCGGGCCGATTTCGCTGCGGCGGCCGGCGCCGTTGAGCTGCGATACGGTCGGCGGAATCGCCATCATCAGCCCGATGCAGATCAACATGGCCAGCGACCAGACCGCGCTGCCGACCGCGACCGCGGCCAGGGTGATCGGTCCGTGCCGGCCGGCCAACAGGGAATCGACCACGCTCATCGCCATCGACGCCAGCTGTCCGACCGCGATCGGCAGAGCCAGGGTGAAGCTGACACGCGACTCCTGCCGGAGCCGTTGCCAGGGTGAGGGCGAATGCGTCATAGTGAGGCCTTGGGAAGGCCATAGTTTAAACCAGAAACGGGGACGGGCCGACGCACCATGCCGATGCAGCACGCCAGACAACGCCTCTGCGGCAACTGCCTGTCCGCCGTGACCGGGCTGTATTGCGCGCACTGCGGCCAGAAGCAGAAGTCGGCCGTACGGCATGTCGGCCAGCTCACCGGCGAATTCCTCAACGACGTGCTGAACCTGGACGCCAAGCTGTTGCGCACGCTCAAGCCGTTGCTGTTCAAGCCCGGCTTCCTGAGCCTGGAATATTTCGCGGAGCGCCGGGCCCGCTATGTGTCGCCGCTGAAGCTGTATTTCCTGCTCAGCCTGGTGGCCTTTTTCCTGATCCAGCGCAGCGTGGATGTGGCCACCGGCGACCAAGCGCCGATTCGGGTCGAAGGCCGGGCCGACGAAAGCAACATCACCATCGGCAATTTCAACGGCCGGCCTTGGCATGCCAAGACCAATCCGGTGCGCCTGAGCTGGCTGCCGGACGCCGGCAACGACCTGATCAACGAGCGCCTGTCGCGGCTGGAGGATACGGTCAAACGCCGGGACTGGACGCAGTTGCTGCATGCCGGCTTGGCCGCCACGCCGCAGGCGCTGTTGGTGCTGCTGCCGTTCTTCGCCCTGCTGCTGAAGCTGGCGTATTGGTTCAAGCATCGGCTGTTCATGGAGCACCTGATCGTCGCCCTGCACAACCACGCGTTCCTGATGCTGGCCATCACGGCGCTGACCGTGCTTTCGGCGATGTCGTCCTGGACGACCGGTCTGGCCGGCTGGCGCGCCGCCACCGGCCTGCTCGGCGCCGTCCTCATGGTATGGATTCCGCTGTACTTCCTGCTGGTGCTGAAGCGGGTGTACCGGCAGGGTTGGCCGGCCACCTGCTGGAAATTCGGCGTCATCGGATTCAGCTATCTGCTGTTGGCCGCGTTCGGCGTGGCGCTGAATCTGGTCATCGGCCTGCTGATGCTGTAATCCGATTCCGTGGAACATTTTCTGTATTCGACAGCCCTAATTTAACGCTGAACGCCATCTGAATGGGCCTTGCGCTGTGAAACCTTTTCAACAGCACTTCACAGAAGCCACCGAACACGGGGAAAACCCTAAATATGGGGGCTGAATCGCCTGCTCGGCCGACGAACATATATACATCCAATTGATTTATATGAATATTTCAGTTTGGTTAAAAAGTAATCAACCTGCTGAAATCCCTGTCATCTCGGGCACCAACCGGCTTTGATTGCCCGCTTTCCACACAGT
Organism: Arenimonas maotaiensis; assembly: GCF_014638745.1. Taxonomy (GTDB): domain Bacteria; phylum Pseudomonadota; class Gammaproteobacteria; order Xanthomonadales; family Xanthomonadaceae; genus Arenimonas; species Arenimonas maotaiensis. The sequence goes on along the minus strand of NZ_BMFO01000003.1, from coordinate 218,731 downwards.
TACCCACAGCTTGTGTGGATAATGCCGATAGCCCATACGTATCAGTGAGATATGCGATTTTGTTGGCAGACGTCCTGAATTATGCGTGCTAACTGCGACCTAGCCCACGCTTTGCTCTTGGCCATCGGCGGGGATTCGTGAAACATTTTCACATCCCGTTCGCACGATTGCCTGGAATGCCCGAATTTCTTGGCATCCCCTGTGGAACCTTGTGCACAGCCCGCGCTAAGTCCTTGATTGTTTATTTCTTGACCAAATGGCCTGACGGACTTTCCGGTAACAACAGGTAACCGCTTGTTTTATCAGCCATTATCTTCCTGGTCAAAAAATGAGCATTCCGCCGCGTAACGCCGGCCGCGTGCCGTAATCGTCCGAAACCGCACGGACATCCACATGCTTATCCACCGTTTGTGTGGATAATCGCCACCATCGGGTAAGCTGTAGCCGCATGAATTCCGCACCGCCGCCCGCCTGCCTGAAAGTCGCCCTGCCGGTGCCGGTGCCCGGGCTGTTCGATTACCTGCCCGGAAACGGTCGGCATGCCGACAGCGGTTGGATCGGCTGCCGGGTCCGGGTGCCGTTCGGCAGCCGCAGCTTGGTCGGCTGGGTGGCGGACACCGGCGTGGCCGAATCGGACAGCGGCAGCCTGAAAGCCATCGAGGGCCGGGTCGATCCGGTGCCAATCCTGACCGGGGAAGCCTTGGCCAGCCTGCAGTGGACTGCGCGCTATTACCAAGCCCCTTTGGGCGAGGTCATCGCCGCCGCGGTACCGGCCCTGTTACGCGAAGGCAAACCGATGCCGGATCTCTCGGTGCCGGCCTGGCGGCTGACCGACGCCGGCACCGCCGGCTGGCCGGAGCTACGCCGCAACAGCCGCGTCCGGCAACTGGCCGAGACACTGGCGCAGGGCCAATGCCCGGAAGCCGAACTGGACGTGCGCGTTGCGCAGTGGCGGCCGGCGATGCGTACGCTGCAGGCCCGCGGCTGGGCCGAGTGCCTGGCGCTGCCGCCGCAGACACCGACCGACCGGCCGGCCGGCGACGGCCCCGAATTGCATCCGGCGCAGCGCGACTGCCTCGAGGCCCTGCGCGCCGATGCCGGCTTCGCGGTGCATCTGATCGAAGGCGTGACCGGCAGCGGCAAGACCGAAATCTACATCCAGGCCGTGCTCGACTGCCTGGCGCGCGGCAAGCAGGCCTTGGTGCTGGTGCCGGAAATCGGCCTGACGCCGCAGACCTTGGCGCGCTTCCGGGCGCGTCTGCCGGTGCCGGTGCACGTGCTGCATTCCAACCTCGCCGACGGCGACCGCGCGCGCGCCTGGGCCGCGATAGCCGCCGGCGTCGGCCGGGTGTTGCTGGGCACCCGCTCGGCGGTGTTCACCCCGATGCCGGACGCCGGCCTGATCATCATCGACGAAGAGCACGACGGCAGCTACAAGCAACAGGACGGCTTCCACTACCACGCGCGCGACGTCGCCATCGTGCGCGCCAAGGCGATGGCCGCGCCGGTGATCCTCGGCAGCGCCACGCCGTCGTTGGAGAGCCTGCGCAACGCCGACGCCGGACGCTATGTGCTGCACCGGCTGCCGGAACGCGCCGGCACCGCCAAGCCGCCGCAGGTGCGCGTCGCCGACATCCGCAAGCTGCGCCTGCAGCACGGCATCGGCCAGGCCATGCTGGACGGCATCGCCGGCTGCCTGAAGGCCGGCGGCCAGGCCTTGGTGTTCAAGAACCGCCGCGGCTATGCGCCGGCGCTGCTCTGCCACGACTGCGGCTTCACCGCGATGTGCCCGCGCTGCGACGCCACGCTGACCCTGCATGCCGGGCAGAAGCGCCTGCATTGCCACCATTGCGGACACCAGAAGCCCAAGCCGCCGGCCTGCCCGGATTGCGGTTCGCTGGCGCTGCAGCCGCAGGGCTACGGCACCGAGCGCCTGGAGGAAGCCTTGGCGGCGGCGTTTCCGGACGTACCCTGCATCCGCGTCGACAGCGAAACCACGCGCCGGCGCGACGGGCTGGCCAAGCGCCTGGCCGAGGCCGGCGACGGACCGGCGATTCTGGTCGGCACGCAGATATTGGCCAAAGGCCACGACCTGCCGAACCTGCGTTTCGTCGGCGTGGTCGGCGTCGACGAGAGCCTGTATTCGGCCGATTTCCGCGCGCACGAGAAGCTGGCGCAGCTGCTGGTGCAGGTCGCCGGGCGCGCCGGACGCGCCGAGCACGCCGGCCATGTGCTGATCCAGACCCACCATCCCGGACATCCGCTGTTGACCGGCCTGCTGCACGGCGGCTATCCGGCCTTCGCGCGCGAGGCCTTGCCGGAGCGGCAACAGGCGGACTTGCCGCCGTATACCCATATGGCGCTGCTGCGCTGCGAATCGGTGCATCAGGAGGCGGCGGCCGTATTCCTGGAAGAGGCCTCGGCGGTGTTCGCCGAGGAGCGCCGCCGGGGCGGTTGGCCGGTGCACAGTTCCGGCGCGCTGCCGGCCGGGATGCCGCGGCGGGCCGGCCGCTATCGCTGGCAGCTGACGCTCAACGCGCGCGAACGCGGCGACCTGCAACGCCTGCTGGCGGCGGCGCTGCCGCGGGTACGGGCGCTCAAATCGGCGCGGAAGACGCGCTGGTCGGTCGACGTCGATCCCTGCGATTTCCTGTGACCGCGGCCGGCTGGCGCAGCAGCACGTGGATGCGCAGGCCGTAGCGCGAGCGCACGTGCAGGCGGCCGCTGAACGCCAGGGCGCGGTCGCGGATCGAGACGAAGCAGCGTTCGGCCTTCACGCCGCGCGCCAGGCCGACGCCGTCGTCCTGGACGGTGACGAACAGCAGCCATTCGCCATGCCATTGGCGCAACGCCAGCGTGACCCGGCAGGACGCGGCGTGCGCGTGCTTGACCACATTGGTCAGCGATTCCTGCACGATGCGGTAGGCCGCCAGCGCGGTGCTGGCGTCGAGACGGTCGAGGTCGTCGATGCGGCCGCGGAACGCCACGTCGTACTGCAATCCGGCCTGGCGCGCGATGCGGGCGCTGGAGCCGTGCGCCAGGGCCATGTACAGACCGAGCTCGGCCAGCTCGATCGGCGCCAGGTCCATCACCACGCCGCGCACGCCCTCGCCGATCTTCTCGGCGATATCGGTCAAGCGGCCGGCCAACACGCCCTTGCCCTGCTGATGCAGCTCCACCTGCAGCAGGTTCAGGTGGATCTGCAGGGCGGTGATCGACTGGCCGATCTCGTCGTGCAGCTCGAGCGCGATGCGTTGGCGTTCGGCGTCCTGCGCCTGCATGCTGCGGCGGCTGGCGTCGATCAGCTGGTCGAGCAGTTCCTGCTTCTGCATCGACGCCCGGTACAGGTCGGCCTGACGCTGCTCGAGATCGGCCTCGCGCGCCTTCAGTTCGTCCATCGCGGCGCCGAACAGCAGCGCCAGGGCGCCGACGATCGAGACGTACAGCTGCATCTGCTTCGGGTCGCCGGACAGCGGATCGAGATGGTTGTCGACGCTGATCATCAGGCTGACCAGCACCACCGAGACGGCCGCGCCGCGCCAGCCGTGGAAGAACGAGAACACCACCACCGCCGCCAGCATCAGCACCTGCAGCAGGCCGAAGAAGCGCGATTCGTGGCTGTTGAACAAGGCAAGCGAAATCAACGCGGCGACCGGCAGGAGGGTCAGCGCCGCGCGTTTCAGCAGATGCCCGGAGCCGACGCGGAACGCCGGCACGGCGATCCACATCACCAGCGGCGCCACGATCATGATGCCGATGAAGGCGCCCATGAAGTGGCTGATGACGAAGCTGCCGAGCAGTTCGACCGCGTTCGACAGCGACAGCGCCTCGGTGCCGATGATGCGGCCGGCCTTGACCTCGGAGACCTTGCCGTCGGTGAGCACGTAGGCGACGTCCTTGGCGGTCAGCAGCACCGCAGCCAACAGGCCGGAACCGAGCAGGTAGGACATGCCGCGGAAGCTGTTGCCGTCCTGCGGCCGGATGCCGCGGGCCTTCAGCGACTGCACCGCCGCGTACACCAGCGGCGGCATCGCCATGGTGCCGAGCAGGAACAGCTCGAGGCTCGGCCACAGGCCGAGGAACGGCATGTCGGACTGGCCGCGCAGCCACAGGTTCTTCCAGGCGTTCAACGTGAAGCAGGCGGTGTTCACCGCATACCAGACCGGGAACTCGCGGCTGGGCCGCACCCACAGCACGGCGAACATCAGCCCGGCCTGGATCAGCCAGTGGTAGAAGCCGAAGTGGGTGAACAGCAACTGGCCGAACGCGAAGGCGAGCGCCCACTTCAGCGGCGGCAACCGCCGGTCCTCACGCGATGATTTCAGCCATTCGATCAAACGATTTCCCCTGCCGCCATGCTATAGCCATTCCCGGCGGCAGGCAACCGCGGGAAATCCCGGATTTTTGACATAATGGGCCATGACCCGCATCGTTCTCCTCGACGACCACGCCATACTGCGCGACGGCATCAAGCACCTGCTGGAGAACGAGGGCGACCTGTCGGTGGTGGCCGAATGCGAACGGCCCAGCCAGCTGCAGCCGCTGATCGAGCGGCACGCGCCGGACCTGCTGATCATCGACCTCAACATGCCCGAAGGCGGCGGCTTCCCGCTGCTGCAACGCATCCGGCCGGCGCATCCGGCGCTGCGCATCATCGTGCTGAGCATGCACGAGAACGCCGGCTTCGTGGCCAAGGCGCTGTCCTACGGCGTCGACGGCTACATCACCAAGACCGTGGCCGCCGAGGAGCTGGTGCGGGCGATCCGCGCCGTGACCGCCGGCGGCCGCTTCCTGTCCTCGGACATCGCGCAGCGGCCGGACGCCGATCGGCCGCAGGAGCCGCTGCTGAGCGGCCGCGAGCTGGACGTGCTGCGCGGCCTGCTGCAGGGCAAGAATCCGAAGACCATCGCCGCCGAACTCGGCATCACCGACAAGACCCTGTACGCGCACCGCACCAGCATCATGCACAAGACCGGCGCGCGCTCGATCCCCGAGCTGCAGGAACGCGTGCTGATGCTCGGCCTGATCTGATCAGAACCCGATGCGGACGCCGGCCGACAGCGACAGACGGCGGCCGTTGTCGTGCTGTTGGCCGTCACCGCGCAGATACCAATACGCCGGACCGCGGCGATAGCCCAAGCCCAGCGCCCAATCCAGGAAACCGTCGGCGTACGGCATGCCGTCGACCGTGAAGCCGGCGCCCGGCAGTCCGGTGTAGTACGCGCGCATGCCGGTATCGACGTCGCCCAGGACATGGCGGTAGCCGACGCGCGCGTTCCATAGCCAACCGGCGCCGAAGCCGCGCTCGAAGCGCAGGTCCGGCCCGATCAGGGCGCGGGTGAACGCGGCCGATTCGAAACCGAGTTCCAGGCCGGTGCCGCCGGATTCGGCGAAAGCATCGAGCGCGACCCGATCGATGCCGGCGCTCAAGGCGGCAGTGAAGCCGCCGGACAGCGGCCGACCGGCTTCCAGGCTCAGGCCGCGCTGGCTGCCGCGGCTGCGGCTGTCGGCGAAACTGGAACCGGCGCCGGTGGACAGCGTGCGCGTCACGTCGGCGTCGAAGTCCGAGAACGTGGCGAAACCCTGCCAATACCAGACCTCGCCCTGATGACGGGCGTACAGCGCCAGACCTTTGCGGTCGCCGCGCACGCGGTCGCCGACGCCGTCGTAACCGACGCGGTCATCGGCGCTGAACAGCGCCGCGCCCAGGCTGGTGCCGTCGAAACCGCGGTCGACGCCGGCGGCCCAGATCCGGCTGTCGATATCGGCGGCGAGATAGCCGTCGGCGTGCTTGCGGCCGTCGGGATTGGCGGTCATCAGCCAGAAGCCGCCCTCGCCGTCGGTGCGCGGGATGTCGTGCAGGCGTTCGCCGAGCAACGGCAACAGCGCATCGGTGGTCTCCAGCGCGATGTCCTTCATGGTGGTCTGCGATTGTCCCGACAGCGCCATCAGCGCCAACCCGGCCCCGTCGGCGTCGGTGGCCTGCAGGCGGCCGGCGCTGGCGCGCAGGGCCTCGCTGCCGAAGCCGGCATCGAGCTGGCGGAACGCGGTTTCGAGGTTGGCCGCGCTGTCGGCCTGGGTCGCGGAGTAGGCGGCGAGCACGTCGGTCACCGCCTTGCGTTGCAGATCGACGCGCACGGCGTTTTCGCCGAACGCGGCGGCGGCATCGAACCAGATCGAATCGGCGGCGGCATCGGCCGTACCGATTACGGCCGCGGCGTTCAGCACCTCGCCCCGCCACTGCGTGGTGTAGCCGGCCGGTGCCAGCACGCGCAGGTCGGCGCCCTGCAGATGCACGCTGCCGTCTACCGTCAAGACGTCGCCGGTGACCAGACCCAGGGTGCCGCCGTTGGCGTACAGATCGCCGCCGACATGACCGCCGAAGGCGTTGAAGCGGCCGCCGTCGAGCCGTACGTCGCCGGTCACGCCACCGTACAGGTTCAGATCGCCGTCACGCACCTGCGTGCCGCCGGCGTAGGTGTTGTCGCCGGTCAGGTTCAGGCCGCCGCCGCCGATCTTGATCAGACCGCCGTCGCCGCCGATGTCGTTGCCGAAGGTCCAACTCGCCGAATCCGGCACATCGGCCTCGAAGCTGGTCAACAGCAGGCCGGGGCCTTGCACGGCCTTGGCAGCGTTGACGTAACCCCAGCCGTACACCGGGTCGACGCCGAGCGCGCCGAGATCGGTGGCGGTGGTGAGCAGGGTGTCGCGCACTTGATTTCCGTTGATGCCGGGGAAGGCCTGATACACCAGGGCCGCGATGCCGCTGACCACCGGCGCCGCCGCCGAGGTGCCGGCGAACCATTCGTAGGAATCGACCGTCAAGTCATCGCCGGCATTCACCGTCGGCAGCAGCAGATTGACGGTACCCGGCGCGGCCAAGCAGAAATTCATCGCCGTCGCGCCGCACGGGTTCGAATACGGCGCCTTGGTGCCGTTGAGCGGACTCATCGCCACCACCGCCACCACGTTGTTGAGGTCGTTGTAGAAATACGGCGCCGCCGCCAGGATCTGGGCGCTGTCGTATCCGGTTTCCTCACCGTCATTGCCGGCGGAAATCGCCAGGAACGCACCGGCATCGCGGATGGCGCGCATCTCGGCGACCCAGGGCGCGACGTAGGCGGCCACATCGCCGCTGTCGGCGTCATTGGAGTCCGGCGCGCTGTTGGCCGGATCCTCGGCGTCGTAACCGTATCCGAAGGAGAAGTTGAAGACCTTGGCGCCCCAATCAATGATGTCGTAGATGTTCGAGTCCCAGTCGGCCAGCGCCAAGGTGGCATCCGGCGCGACGCCGCCCGGATAGTCGCCGACGGCCTTGCCGGCCGCGATTGCGGCGACGCTGGTACCGTGGCTGGTGTTGTCCGGACTGTCATCGGTCAGGTCGCCGAACGTACGTTCATAGCGCCCGCTCAACGCGGCGTTGTTGACGTTGAAGCCGTTGTCGTAAATGGCTATTTTGACGCCGGTTCCGGTATAGCCGGCGGCATTGGCCTGGGTCACGCCGGTTTTGTCGCGGAAATAGGTGCTGTAGTTGATCGGCGCCGACAGGTTGCAGACTTTCGGTTGGGTCAGCACCGGCGAACTGTTGCTGATGCTGGCGACCGGATCGGCGGTGCTGGCCGGATCGGCGCAGCTGTAGCTGGTGGTGCGGGTGTACTGTGACAGCCCGTTCTGCACCACCGTCTGCCCGGTCGGGCAACTGCTGTCGGTGGTGGTGACGGTTTCCGTCTGGGTCTGGAACGCGGCGGTCGCCAGCTTTTCCGAGCATGTCATGATGACCGTGCAGATCTTGCTCTGGGTCACGATCGGCGCGGAAGTGGACGACGAGGCCACCGGATTGGCCGCCGCATTCGGGTCCGGACAGCTGTAGGTGGTGGTGGTGGTGGTGTAGGAAATGCCGGACTGGGTCAGGGTCGAGCCGGACGGACAGGTCGAGTCGGTGACGCTGGGATTGGTCACCGTCGTGGTGACGAAGCTACCCGTGCCCAGGCGCTGCGAGCAGGTGCTGACGGGTTGCGGATCGGGCTTCGTGCTTCCTCCGCCGCCACCGCCGCAGGCGGAAAGCAAGGAAAGCGAGGCGGCAAGCAGACAGGCACGGATATTAGACATTCGCAGACCGTATCAATAAAGAGGTTCGTCCTCTGATTCTAACGCCAGCCGGAGCCTGTGGCGTGAAATGCGGCGGACATGCCGGCTTTCCGGCTCAATGAGTTAACCGACCCGCTTGCAATTTTCCGCAAATACAAATAAGATTGATTCTCATTTACATGGAATCAGCACTGTGACTACTCCCCGTCCGCTCACCACCGCCCTGCTGCTCGCCCTTGCCGCCAACGCTTCTGCCGCGCCGGATGCGCTGGCGACGCTCGACAAAATCGAAGTCCGCGGCTTCCCGTTCCGCTACCAGGCCAGCGACCCGAACAGCGCGATGAAGACCGAAACCGCGCTGAAGGACACACCGCAGGCGATCAGCGTGGTGACCGAGCAGCAGATCGCCGACCAGGCTCTGCACGGCATGGCCGATGTGGTGCGCTACGTACCGGGCGTGGGCATGGCCCAGGGCGAAGGCCACCGCGACGCGCCGGTGATGCGCGGCAACGCCAGCACCGGCGACTTCTTCACCGACGGCGTGCGCGACGACGTGCAGTACTACCGTGACCTGTACAACGTCAGCCAGGTGGAGGTGCTGAAAGGCCCGAACGCGATGATCTTCGGCCGCGGCGGCTCCGGCGGCGTCATCAACCGCGTGTCCAAGCAGGCCGACGGCAACCGCGTGCGCGACCTCTCCGTGCAGGCCGGCAGTCACGATTTCTACCGCATCCAGGCCGACCTCGGCGATGCCGCCAGCGACAATCTGGCCTGGCGCGTGAACGCCATGGCGGAAGACGCCGGCAGCTTCCGCGACGACGTGTCACGCCGCCTGCGCGGCATCGCGCCGGGGCTGGCGTTCGGCATCGGCGAAGACACCCGCATCGTGCTCGGCGCGGAGATCTTCCGCGATGAGCGCACGGTCGACCGCGGCGTGCCGTCCTTCCAAGGCAAGCCGTTGGCCGTCGAGCGAAGCACGTTCTTCGGTAGTAGCGCCGACAGCGGCGCCGAAACCGACGTGAACAGCCTGGATGTGCTGATCGAACACGACATGGGCGGCGCCGTGCTGCGCAGCCGCACGCGTTACGCCGATTACGGCAAGTTCTACCAGAACGTGTTCCCGGGCGCGGTCAACGCCGCCGGCACCATGGTCTCGCTGGCGGCCTACAACCAACGCACCGATCGCCGCAACCTGTTCAACCAGACCGACTACATCTTCGACATCGAACGCGGCGAGGTCACCCACCGCATCCTGGTCGGCGCCGAACTGGGCCGGCAGGACACGCGGAACTTCCGCGAAACCGGCTATTTCGGCGCGCCCGGCAGCACGCAGACCAACGAAACCGTCAGCATCGGCAACCCGGTGCCGACCTTGCCGATCAGCTTCCGCCAGAGCGCGAGCGACGCCGACAACGACGGCACCGCCGACGTCGCCGCGGCCTACGTGCAGGACCAGATCCACATCGGCGAACGCTGGCAGCTGGTCGCCGGCCTGCGCTTCGAGCGCTTCCGCATGGATTTCCTCAACCGCCGCACCGGCGCCCGCATCGAAGCCAGCGACAGCCTGCTGTCGCCGCGCGCCGGCCTGATCTACCAGGCCACGCCGGACCTCAACCTGTACGCCGGCTACGCCGAAAGCTTCGTGCCGCGCGCCGGCGACCAACTGGCGTCCTTGACCGCCTCCAACGCCAGCCTCGAACCGGAATCGTTCGCCAACCGCGAAATCGGCATGAAGTGGCAGCTCAGCGAAGGCCTGTTCACCAGCATCGCCCTCTATCGCCTCGAGCGCGGCAACGTCGCCGTCGCCGATCCGCTCAACCCGGGGCAATCGCTGCTGGTAGACGCCCAGCGCAGCCGAGGCCTGGAGTGGGAAATCGGCGGCAACCTGAGCCGGACGCTGCAGGTGCTGGCCGGCTACGCCTACCAGGACGCCGAAATCACCCGCGACATCTCGGCCAGCCAACCGGCCGGCACCGTGTTGCCGCTGGTGCCGAAGCACTCGGCTTACGTTTGGGGCCGCTGGGACGCCACGGCGCGCTGGGGCTTCGGGCTCGGCCTGAACGGCCGCAGCGCGGTCTACACCAGCACCAGCAACGCCGTGCGCCTGCCGGGCTTCACCCGCGTCGACGCGGCCGTGTACTACACCGCTTCCGAGCATATGAAGTGGCAGCTGAACGTCGAGAACCTGACCGACAAGGCCTACTTCAGCTCCGCGCACAACGACAACAACATCAGCGTCGGCACGCCGCGTGAAGTGAAGTTGGCCCTGCACCTGGATTACTGAGCCGCGCGGCGTCTGCTAGCATGGGGGCATGAACGCACACGCCCTGATCATGCTGGTCCTGTCGATGCCGGCGGCCGCGGCCGCCGCAACCGCCGTCGAGCGTTGGCCGCTTCCGGCCAGCGCCGCGGCTTCGCAACCGAGTCTGGGCAAAGGACCTGACGGCACGCTCAACCTGAGCTGGATCGAGCGCCGGGGCGACGGCCACCGCCTGCGCATGGCGCGCTACCGCGACGGGCGCTGGCTGCCGGCGACCACCATCGCGGAAGGCGGCAACTGGTTCGTGAACTGGGCCGACTTCCCGAGCAGCACGCAACTGCCCGACGGCACGTTGTGGGCGCATAACCTGGTGAAAAGCGCCGACGGCACGTATGCCTACGACGTGGTGCTGTACCGTTCCAAGGATGGCGGAAAGACCTGGTCGAAGCCGGTCACCGTCAACGACGACGGTACCGCCACCGAGCACGGATTCGCCACGCTGTGGCCCTGGTCGCGCGGCGAACTGGCCATCGCCTGGCTTGACGGCCGTCAGACCGCCGGCTCGACTGCACATGCCGGCCACGACGGCGCGCAGGGCGTCGATCTGGGCAAGGCGATGACGCTGCGCGCCGCGGTATTCGACGGCGCCGGCCGCAAGACGCGCGAATGGCCGCTGGACAGCAGCACCTGCGATTGCTGCCAGACCGACTCGGCGCTGACCGACGACGGTCCGATCGTGGTCTACCGCGACCGCGACGCACGCGAAATCCGCGACATCCACAGCACGCGCTTCGCCGGCGGGCGATGGCAGACGCCGAAACCGGTGGCCACCGATGGTTGGGTCATGCCCGCCTGTCCGGTCAACGGCCCGGCGGTGGCCGCTGCCGGACGGCAGGTGTGGGCCGCCTGGTATACCGCGGCCGGCGGCGTCCCGTCCGTACGACTGGCCTATTCCAACGACGCGGGTGCCGGCTTTTCCAAGACCCTTACCTTCAAGCGCGGCGACGCGCTGCAGGGCCGGGTCGATTTGAGCGCCGACACAAAAGGCGCTTGGTTGTTATGGACCGAGGAACGCGACCGGCAGACGCTGTGGCTACAGCGCCTCGACGGCGCGCTGCAAGCGGACCGCCCGCCCGTGCGCGTGGCCACGCTGGCCGGCCGCGGCCGCGCCACCGGCTTCGCGCGCATGCAGCAGGTGGATGGCGCGCTGTATGTGGTGTGGACCGATGTGGTTGCCGGCAAGCCGGCGCTGCGCGGCGCCCGGATACCGGCCGCGCATTGAATTAGGAATCCCGCCGCGCTATCGTAAGCGGCAGAATCAGACATTCACAGGAGTGGCACATGGCATACGAATACCAGAACGTGTGGAAACACATCACGCCGGAACTGGCCGAGGAGATCACCGCGTTCTGGGTCGCCGAAAAGGCGCTGCCCAAAGGTACCAAGCCGGACGCGCGGGCGCAGCAGGTGGTCGTGGTCATGCGCGACGAAAAAGGCGCGATCGCCGCGGTCAGCTCGGCGGTAGCGCGTGTGGTGCCGCGCCTGCGCCAGGTGCTGTACTACTACCGCACGTTCTGCGGCGCCGCCGACCGCGGCAACAGGACCAGCGTACCGATGATGCAGGCTACGCAAAAAGCGCTGATGGAGTACAACCTCGGTCTACCGAAGCCTGAGGCCATCGGCGTCATCATCGAGATCGAGAACACCATGATCGCCGGCCACTATACCGACGCCTGGTGGCCGCAGACCGGCTTCAGCTTCATCGGCTACTCGCCGCGCGGACTGCCGCTGCGCGTGCATTATTTCCCCGGATTCAAGTTGCAGCCGCCGGTGCGCATGGCCGCGCCGCGCCGCGCCGCAGCGGCAGAGCAACGGGGAGCTGCCGCACCCGCGGCACGCGCCCGCAAGCCGCGGCCGAATTGATTGCCGATCCGCCCGGCAAAACCCCCGCTCATGCGGGGGTTTTGTTTTGCTGCCGTCGGGAACCGGCTTACTTCTTGGCCGGCGCGCTCATCCGGCCGACGAACTGCACGTACTCGCGGAAGTCCAGCTTCTGGTCCTTGTTCAGGTCGAAGTCGGCGAACTTCGGCTTCGGCTCCTTGGCCGCCTTCACGCCCGGCAGCGCGTTGAACTCCACCGCCTCCAGCGTGCCGTTGCCGCTCTTGTCGCCGGCCTTGAACAGCTGGCCCAGCTGCTGCAGCAGCATCGCCTGACGGCGCTCGGCCACCACCCCGCGCTTGAACTCGTCGAAGCTCAGCTGCTTGTTGTTGTCGGTGTCCAGCGCCGCGAACATCTTGTCGATGCCCTGCTCGAGGTTCGGGCCTGGCGGCTTGCCGGCCGGCGCAGGCGCCGGCTTGCTCTGGGCGGATGCCGTGCCGGCCAGCAGGCCGGCAAGCAGGATCAGGATT
>NZ_BMFO01000003.1:0-205826 GCF_014638745.1 Arenimonas maotaiensis | reverse complement strand
CGCGGATCTCGCCGGTACGCAGGCCGACCATCATCGGATTGCGCACGCCGGGCAGGAAGCTGATGTCGAACAGTTCGCTGATGTCGCCGTCGAAGCGCACCCACTGCAGCACGTCGCCGGTGGTCAGCGACACGATCTGCACGCCGCACCAGGGCTCGGCGTCGCGCTTCTTCAGCTCCTCGTCCAGCGCCAGGCCGGCGAAGCGGCCGTTGCGCGGCTTGGACAGGCCGACCGCGGCCACGTTGCCGATCATCGACAGACCGCGCAGGAAGCCCGGGCAGAAGGTGAACGGCACGAAGCGCTTGCTCTCGAAGTCGACCCAGCCCAGGTAGCCGGTGCCGGCGTTCAGCACCCACAGCTTGCCGTTGTGCCAACGCGGCGAGTGCGGCATCGACAGCCCTTCGCACACGATCTCGTCGGTCTCCACGTCGATCACCACGCCGCCGTCGGCGCGGCGGTCGCGCCAGCCGTCGACCGAGTCGCTCTTGCACACCGCGGTCACGTACTTGGGCTCGCCGTCCTTCATCGCCAGCCCGTTCAGGTGGCAGCGGTCTTCCGGCGCCAGCTTGCTGATGAAGTTAGGCTTCCAGACCGCCTTGAAGCTGTGCACCGGATCGAGTTCGGCCAGGCAGGAATACTTGGTGTTGACGAACACGACCTTGCCGTTGTTGCGGATGCCGAGCTCGTGGATGTCCAGATCGCCGATGGTCTGGGCGTTGCGCGGCACGTAGCACTTGTCGAACACCTTGTGGATGACCTGGTTGCGGCGCAGCGCGTTCTCGAAGCGCCAGAGCTGGTACAGGCCGCCCAGGTAGATGCGCTGGGCGTTGCCGACGATGCCCATGGCGCGTTCGAAGATGCGTTCGAAGAACGACACCCGGCCGTTCGGGTCGCTGCCGATCAGGTACACCCGGCCGGTCTGGTAGGAGGTCACCGCCAGCGAGATGCGGTGCTGCGCCAGCCAGGCGCCGAAGCCGCGCGAGCAGCTCTTCTGCACCTTCAGCTGGGTGATGTCCTTCGGCTTGGCCGCCGGCTGGCCGTCGGCGGCGGCCTCGGCCACGGTCTGCACCTGCGGCTGCGAGCCGACCGCGTCGGCGGTCTCGTTGGCCGGGGCCTCGGCGGTTGGGGTCTCGGCGGCCGGTGCGGCGGATTGCTCGGCCGGCTTGCCGGTGGTCTTGGATTTGGGTTTCTTGCTGTCGCTCAACGTCTTGCTCCGGGGATTTCAAGGGGATGCGGGCACCGCCCGCGTGCGGTTGGTTCGATTCTAGCAGTGCCCGAAAAAAAAGGCCGGCTTGCGCCGGCCTTTTTCCGTGGGGCCGTATTACCAGGTGAAGCGGACGCTGACTTGGCCGCCGAACAGGCTGTCGTAGGCGCCGCCGTCCTTCCAGTTGACGCCGCCGCTGAACACCATGTTGCCGTAGTGCGCGGTGGCGCCGGCTTCGACCAAGGTGCTGTTGCCGCTGGTGTCCACGTTGCCGGTCAGGATGCCGCCGATCAGGTAGTTGTTGCTGGCGTCGGTTTCGTTGATGAAGCTCAGCGACGCGTACGGGGTCCAATCGCCGGAGCCGGCCTGGAACGTCTTACGCAGCGCCACACCGGCACGCATCTGGCTGGAATCGCCGTCGGTCAGCTCGAAGTCGCCTTGGGTGTAATCCAGCGTATCCAGGCTGATATCCATCTTGCTGTACTGGAACTGCGGCTCGACGATCAGGCCGGAAGCCGTCTTGAAGCCGTAACCGACCTCCAGGCTGTAACCGTCAGCGTTGCCTTCGAAGCGGAAGTCATCGCCGCCACCGTTGCCGTTGCCGTCGAAATCCATGCTGCGGTAGCTGAAGTCGGCGTAGAAACCGTTGCCCGGGGTATAGGTCACATAGCCGCCGAAGGTATCGGCGTTGACCTTGGCGCGACCACCGATATCCGGACGCAGGGTGGATTCGGAGGTGCCGCCCAGCAGACCGGCGGTCCACTGGTCGTTGAAGGCGTAGCCGGCGCCGAACTCGAGGCCGGTGTTCTTCAGGTCGAAGCCTTGACCGCCGCCCATGCCGAAGTTGCGGCTGGCATCCGGGGACACGTTGCCGTCTTCGGTGAAGGCGCGCAGCCAGACGCCGGAGGCGCCCTGGTAATCGGCGACCTGCATGGCGCTGTTGCTGAAGTCCTTGAAGCCGGACATCATGCCGTTGTTGCCGGTGCCTTGCTTGCCGTCACGGCTGCTGCCCTGGCGCTGGAATACGGTGCCCACGCCCAGGTGCCACAGGTTCTGCACCGCCGGGGCGATGGAGGACACCGCCACGCCCGACTGGCTCAGGCCGCTGATCTCGAAGCCCAGCGCGAACAGGTCGTTGCTGCCGCTGTAGTTGATGTGCTTGTTGAGCGTCACGTCGACCGTGAACAGCGAGTCCTCGGCGACGGTGACGTCGCCCAGGTTGAAGTTGGCCGCCGTACTGGTGCCGGACACGTGCACCACGTCGATCTCCTCGCCGTCGATCATGTCCTGCAGGCTCGGATACTCGTTCATGAACACGTCGATGACGTTGGCGGTGTTGGTCAGCACGTCGCCGTCGATGTACAGGCGGTCGGCCAGCATCGAGGTGCCGTCGGCGTCGACCACGATATGGCCGCTGCCGGCGAAGTCGCCGAAGATGATCAGCTGGTCGTCGGCGGCGCCGTCTTCGAAGTGCAGCGAGGCGCCGTTGTTGGTGAACACCGAGTCCGACGTGCCCATGTCGATGACGTTGTACTTGCCGTCGATGAAGATCTTGCCGTTGTTCAGGAAGCTGTTCGAGCCGTACTGCGAGGCCGAACCCATATCGATCCAGGAATCTTCCATGAAGATCCGGGCGCCGGTGTTGTTGACGACGCTGTCGTCGCCGCCGGCGAAATCGGAGTACTTGTTGTCGCCTTCGGTGGCGTACCAGTCGCCGCTGTTGGTGAAGGTGTCATCGCCGTAGGCCGTCTGGATCACGCCGAAGATGTTGCCGCTGGCGGCGTTGGTGATGGCCACGTCGCCGCCGCGGTGATAGACGGCCCACGCGTTGCCGTCGGCACTGGTGGCGCGGATGTTGCCCGAGTTGCCGATCGAAGTGTCGTCACCGAAGCTCTCGGAATAGATGCCGAACGCGTCGCCGCCGTAGCCGTTGGCGTTGGCCCGAACGCTGCCGGTATTGCTGATCGAGATGCTGCTGTCGCTGTAGGAGACGGCGGAGATGCCGAAGGCGTCGCCGTAATCGCCGTTGGCGTTCACCGTGATGGTGCTGCCGCTGGTGATGACGACATCGCCGTAATCCTCGTGCTGGGCATAGACACCGAACGCGTCGCCGTTGTAGCCGTTGGCGGTCACGGTGATGGAGCCGGTGCTGGTGATGCCGATACTGCCGGCCCAATCGGATTCGACGTACATGCCGTAGGCGTCGCCCCAATCGCCGTTGCTGGTGACCGTGATGCTGCCGCTGTTGAGCACATTGGCGTCGCCGTACCAGCCGCTGTCGGCTTGGGCGCTGATGCCGGTGGCTTCGCCGTTGCTGGCAGTGACCACGATCCGGCCGGCGGCCGAATTGGTCACGCTGACGTCGCCGTAGCCGTTGTTGTAGGCGTAGATGCCGACCGCGCTGGTGCCGCGGGCGGTGATCAGGCCGCCGCTGGTGACGCTGACGTCGCCGAAGCTGTTCCAGTTGCCGGCCTCGGCGTAGATGCCGGTGGCCGAGCCGTTGCTGCTGATGGCGGTGACGTTGCCGGTGCTGCCGTTGACGGTGATGTCGCCGTAGTCGCTGTAGGCCGAAATGCCGGTCACGCTGCCGTAGTTGCTGGTGGCCTGCACGTCGCCGTTGTTGGTGACCAGGATGTTTCCGCCATTGCTGAACAGATCCATGCCGACGGCTTCGCCGGAGAAGGTTCCGGCGACCACGTCGCCGGTGGCGGCGTTGGTGACGGTGATGTTCGCGTTATTCCAGGCGTCGGCATAGATGCCGGTGGCCGTTCCGGTTTCGCTGTAGGCGCCGACGTAGCCGGCGTTGCTCACCAACGCGCCGTAACCGCTCCAGACGCTGATGCCGTACGCCTGGCCGACGTCGCTGCCGGCCTCGGCGTTGCCGGCCAGGCTGTTGGTGACGCTGACCGAATTGCTGTTGGACTGCGCGGCGATGCCGACGGTCCAACCGTGCGAATAAGCATAGGCGTCGCCGGAGTTGACCACCGTCGAGGTGCCGACGTCGGCCCAGGCCGCGATGCCGGTGGCGTCGTCGGAGCCGATGGAGATGACGGCACCGGAAGCGGTATTGGTCACGCTGACGTCGCCGCTGCCGTTCCAGGTACTGGCGTAGATGCCGCTGGCGTAATCCACGCCGGCTTCCGCCAGCACGTAGCCGCTGTTGGTGACGGTGACGTCTCCGGCGCCGAAGCTGCGCGCGTCGATGCCGTAGGCGTCGTCGCCGCCGAACGCGTACACGTCGCCGCTGTTGTTGACGTCGATGTCGCCGTCGCCGGACGACGCTTCGATGCCCCATGCGTATTCGGCCATGGCCACGACCACGCCGCCGTTGTTGTTGACGTCGATCGCGCCGGCGCCGGATTCGGCGTCGATGCCCCACGCGGTGCCGTAATCGGCGTTCGAGTCGGCGACGATGACGCCGGTGTTGGTGACGGTGTTAGCGCCGCCGTTGGTGGTGGTCCAGACGCCGTTGCTGTCGCCGTCGCGGGAAACCACGTCGACCAGGCCGCTGTTGCCGACGGTGACGTCGCCGTAACCGGCGTGCGCCTCGATGCCGGCGTTCCAGCCGTAGCTGTCGACCACGATGACGCCGCCGACGAAGCTGCCGTAGGAATCGAACGAACCGGTGTTGGTGACCATCACGTCGCCGTAGCCGCCGGCGTTGGCGTACACGCCGACCGCGCCGTCATTGTCGGCGTACACGTCGATCACGCCGGTGTTGCCGACGGTGATGTCGCCGTAACCCGCGGCCTTCACGCCGAAGGCGTAATCGCCGTCGGCGTAGACGTCGATGCGGCCGGCGTTGGTGACGTCGATGGTGCCGTTGCCGGCGTTGGCGACGATGCCGTAGGCGTACCAGTTGCCGTAGACGTCAATGATGCCGTTGTTGGCGATGGCGATGTCGCCGGTACCGGCGTTGGCCTGGATGCCGGTGCCGTTTTCCTCGTCGGCATAGATGTATACGAAGCCGCCGGCGGCGTTGGTGATGCTGATGTCGCCGCCGCTGCTCTGGGAGTGGATGCCCCAAGCGTTGTCGTCGCCGTACAGGCCCTCGCCGTAGATGCCGGCGATATCGCCGTAGTTGGTGACGGTGGTGGTGCCGGTGCCGTACATGACGGTCTTGATGCCGAAAGC
Organism: Arenimonas maotaiensis; assembly: GCF_014638745.1. GTDB lineage: Bacteria > Pseudomonadota > Gammaproteobacteria > Xanthomonadales > Xanthomonadaceae > Arenimonas > Arenimonas maotaiensis. The sequence continues at coordinate 200,488 of NZ_BMFO01000003.1, read as the reverse complement.
GTCGCCGTCATTGCCGTCGGTCATGCCGGCGATCAAGCCGGTGCCGCCACTCACGACGCTGATGTCGCCGTAGCTGCCTCCCATGACTTCGGCATAGATGCCGATGGCGTTGCCCGAATTGCCGTCCGCCTCGACGACGATCGCGCCGTTGTTGTTCACCGAAACCAAGCCGTCTCCGCTGCCGATGGCCCAGACGCCCACGGCGTCGCCGTAGCTGCCGCCGGCGTAGACGTCGATTGTGCCGTTGTTGGTGATCAGGTTGTCGCCGTTGCCGTCGTTGTAGGCCCAGACGCCGGTGGCATTTCCGTTCGGCGAGGAGGCGCCGATGAAGGCGCCTTCGCCGTTGTAGACCGACAGGTCGGTGTCCGCGTTATCGGACTCCAGGTAGGCCCAGACGCCGGTGGCCGAACCGGAGTTGTAGGTCTGCGCGGTGATGAGGCCAGTGCCCATCACGACATTGCCGTAGGAATCGAACTGCGCGGCATTGCTGATGCTGATGGCGCCGTATCGGGTGAAAGCGCTCACGCCGGTGGAACCGTAATCGCCCTCGGCCCGGACTTCGCCGGTGTTGCCGATGGTGACGCTGCCGAAGGCGTCGGTATCGGCGTCGATGCCGGTCGCAAAGCCGTTGTTGGCATCGGCCCAGACCGCGCCGTTGTTGATGACGCTGATGTCGCCGTAGTCCGAATTGGCGTCGATGCCGAAGGCGTTGCCGTTGAGCGCGGACGCATAGACCAGGCCGTCGTTGGTGACGTCGATGTCGCCGGGCGCGGCATACACGGCCAGGGGCATGAACATGCCGCCGCCGGAGGCGTTGGCGCCGATGCCGATGGCGTCGCCGTAGTTGCCGTTGCCGGCGAACACGATGCCGTTGTTGCCGATGCCGATGGCGCCGTTGCCGGTTTCGGCGTAGATGCCGGCCACGCGGCCGCCGAACAGGCTGCCGTAATCGCTGTCGGACACGGCGCCGACGATCGAGTACTTGCTGCTGCTGTCGCCGTTCTGGATGCTGATGTCGCCGCTGTAGGACGCAGCCCAGATGCCGGCGGCGCTGCCGCTCTGGGTATCGGCGATGATGCCGGCCGGCGAGCCGTAGGAGCCGACGTTGCTGATGGTGATGTCGCCGCCGGAAACGGCGAAGACGCCGGTGGAATCGCCGTAGCTGACGTTGCCCGACGGGTTACTGTACTTGTCGCCGGCGGAAATCACGCCGCGGTTGTTGAGCACGATCGAACCGTAGCCAGTCGGACCGGCGTTCATGCCGTCGATGTAGACGCCGATGTTGCCGTTGTTGCCGCCGTACGCGGCGATCACGTCGAAGTTGTCGATGCCTACATCGATGCCGTTGCCGTTGATGTTGACGCCCGTCGCGCGGCCGAAGCCCTCGACCAGGATGTTGCCGTAGTTGTCGACGTCGACCGCGCTGCGGAAATCGCCATAGAGCGAGATGCCTTCGGCATATTGGCCGGTGGCTTCGATGTTGCCGCTGTTGTTGACGGCGATGGCGCTGAAGTTGCCGCCGCTGGCGCGGATGCCGGTGGCGGCCCAGCCGTTGACGTCGACTTCGCCGGTGGCGCCGACCGAAATGGTCACGTCATCCGAGGCCTCGGCTTGGATGCCGACGGCCCACCAATCGGCCTCGGCGGCCACGCGGCCGTCGTTGACGACGGTGATATCGCCGTCCCAGTTGTCGGCACGCAGGCCGGTCGCATTCGAATCCCAGTTGCTCCGGGCGAGGATGTCGCCGCTGGCGTTGTTGGTGATGCTGACGTCGCCGTAATCGCGGTTGCGCACGCTCAGGCCGAAGGCATCGTCGGATTCATCATAGGAAGTACCGGCGATCAGGCCGTTGTTGACCGCGGTGACGCCGTATTTGGCATCCAACACCGCGCCGGTGGAGGCGCCGTAGTTGGAGATCAAGGTGTCACCCTTGTTGGAGATGATCCAGCCGTTGTTGGTGAAGTCGACGGAACCGTCCGAGGACTCGGCGTACAGCGCCGCCATCGAGCCGGTGTTGTACCAGCCGGATTCCGAAATCAGGTTGCCGTCATTGATCAGGGTGAGATTGTCGATATTCCAGGCATCCACCGCCATTTCGGCGTAGACGGTGACATTCGCGTCCAGTTCGACGATGGCCGGATCGAACGGATCGACCACCGCAAGTTCGTTCCAGGAGTCCAGTGTTTGTTGGTCGAAATCGCCGGCGCAGACGACTTGGTTGACCACCCGGACGCAGGTGCCGGCCTGGGCCGCGGGCGCGGCGGCGGCAGTGGCCAAACCGAGGAACAGCGCGCTACGCAGCGCCTTTACGGTCGGGTTGATCTTATAGGTGCGCTTCAGGCCGTAACGGGCTTTGGACTTGCGTGTCATGAGTACATCTCCTGAGTGAATTCGAAAACGTCAGGGAGATTCGTCCACCGGATGATGCCGTTGCGGCCAGGCCGCGAGGCGTCCGATTCCCCCTAAATCGGTTGACGTGCCGTTAAACCCCTTTCCCGGCACTTTGCACCGAACAGTGAACGCCGAGTGAATGTCAGTGTCAATACGGAGTTACCAACCGTTACAAATTTGCAGGGGCGCCCAAAACTGCGATTTGCGTCACAAAGTTCAGGAATTCGCCGGGCAATTTTTAAAATATTTATTTATTTCAATTGGTTGCATCGAATCCGAGGGCCGAACGTCCGGCCTGCGCCCTCCCCGAGGACAGCGCTCATCGCTGTCGGGGAATTTGATTTGAATCAAAACTCAACCCGGCCTGGCATGGGCGGATCGGAGCAAAGTGCGCAAATCCCCCAGGACACGGGTCCTGCGGATCATGCCGGTTTGCGGGCCAAAATGCGCCAGCGCGCGGCCTGATGATTGCCCGGCGCGCCGGGTACGTCGGGCACCGGCGCATCGGCCGGCGGCGGCGCGAAATACGCCAGATCAAAACCCGCCCGGTCGAACGGTTCACGCAACTGCGCCGAATCCGCGATCAGATGCGTCTGGTGGTGAGCGGCGTACAACCATGCGCTGTGCCGCGCCTGCGCTGCGTCCACGCCAAGCGCATCGCCGTGCCCGTGGGCCAGCCGCTCGGCGGCGTCCTGCAACGCCGCCACTTCGCCCGGCGGATAGCGGGTGACGGCCGCGGTCTCGCCGGGCCGCACCCGTTGCGCGGTCAGTACGGCGCCGCCCGGTCGCAGCAGGTCGAACCATTGCCGAACCAAGATGCGGCGGGCGGCGGCGTCGAAGAAGGTCAAAAAGGAGTGCGTACAGATCAGGTCGAAACCGTCGGCATCGCGGTAATCCAGGATGTCGGCCTGCACGGTGCGGATGCCGAAGCCGGCCAGATCGGCGTATTGCCGGCACAGCGCCAGCGGCGTGGCGCATTGATCGAGCACGGTGATGTCCAATTCCGGCGCATCCGGCAGACAAGCGGCGATGCGCGCCAGCATGCCGGCATCGGCGGTGCCGGACACCAGCACCCGGCGCGCGCCGCCGGCGATGGCGGCACGCAGCTGCGGCAACAGGAAGTCGTCGTCCGACTTCAGGCTGACGAACACGCCCAACCCCTTCAGCACCGGCCAGCTGCCGTGGTACCAGGCGCAGTCGCCGGCCGGATTGCCGGCGCACAGACGGGGCGCTTCGGCCAAGGCCAAGGCGATGGCTTCGCGGTGGAATTCGACTGGAGCGCTCATGGTAGGTCCTCGGGAATTTCGCAAAGGGCGGCGAAATATTTGCCGCCGGGGGTGCGCGGGATCTCGGACATGTAATCGAAGCGCAACGTGGTGGCCGGACCGAATTCGCGGATGAAACGCTCACGCACGCGGGCCTCGAACGGCGCGGGATCGCTGCCGTCGCGCAAGGCCGCGCGGATGGTGAAGCGGTCGAGCGTGTGCTGCACCACTTGGAACTGGCGGATCTCGGGTGAGTCGCGGAACACCGGCGACAGGCGGGTGAACAGCATCTGGCTGCCGTCGGCCTTGCGCAGCAGGCCGCGCATCTTGCCGGCGATGCGGGTGATTGCCGGCAGGCCGATGCGGCCGCAGCCGCAGACCGCGTTCTCGGCCAGATCGCCCAGCGCATAACGGATCAAGGTGCTGTGCCGGTTGAAATAGTCGGTGACCACCACCTGCCCCAGCCGTCCGGGCGGACAGGGCCGGCCGTCCTCATCCAGGATCTCCACGCCCAGCTTGTGCGCCATCACGTGGTAGTTCTCCGGCCGATGCGGACAGCGGATGGCGATGAAACCGAGTTCGACCGCGCTGTAGGTGACCACCGGCACCGCGTTCGGGAACGCCTGCCGGATCAGGTCATCCAGATGGTCGTCGTAGGCCTCGGACATGGCGGTGACCCGGCGGATGAAGGGCAGGGTCTCGCCGCGCTCGATCAGGAAACGGCACAGCCGTTCCAAGTTGGTCGGATAACTGACCAAGGACACCGCGCCGAGGCGCTGGTGGCGGTCGTGGATGAAGGCCAGCTGCTCCGCCAGCGGCGAGTCGACCTCGAGCGTGCGCTCGTCGGCCTTGTGGGTGGCCAACGCCACGATCTTGATGTACGACAGCGGGCCGCCGTACCACTGCATCAGCCGTTGCGTGTCTTCGGCCTCCATGCGCATGCGATCGGGCTGCCAGGAGACATGGATCGGCATCGAGGTCGAGCCGGAGGTGTGTCCTTGCGCCGGATGGCCGTTCAGCAGCAGGTCGTTATGCGCCTGCACCATGGCACGGGTAACCACCGGCAGCGGCTGGCCGATATCCGGGTGGAAGCGCCGGTAGAACGGGTGATCGGCCTGCGCCCAACGCACGATGGCCTCGAAGCGCCGGCTGGCATAGGGCCGCGTGCGGAACGTGTCCGGGATCCAAACTGGTTTCATGCCGCTTCCTTCAATCCGATGAACTCCATGTACTTGCCGCCCGGCAGGCGCGGGATGTCGGCGCACCAGTCGAACTCGACCGCCGCGGCCGGACCGAAATGGCGGACGAACAAATCGCGCATGCGCGCTTCGAACGCGCCGGCATCGGCCCCGTCGCGGGCGATGGCGCGCAGGGTGAAGTCGGTCGGCGTCCGTTGCACCACTTGGTACTGGCGGATTTCCGGCGAGTCGCGGATGTGCGGCGACAGCTCGGTGCTGAACACGAAGCCGCCGCCCGGATGCCGCAGCAGGCCGCGCTGCTTGCCGAGCAACCGGGTCAGCGCCGGCAGCTCGATTTTCCCGCAATCACACCGGACCGGCGCCGCCAAGTCGCCGATGGCGTAGCGGATGAACGGCATGGCGCGGTTGTGGTAATCGGTCAGCACCACCTGTCCGACCTCGCCCTCGGCGCAGGGCGTGCCGTCCGCGCGCAGGAATTCGACGCCGAGCTTATGCGCCATCAGATGGTAGTTATCCGGATTGTGCGGACAACGGCCGGCGACCATGCCGACTTCGGTGCAGGAATAGGTCGCGGCGATGCGGGCGTTCGGAAACGCGCGGCGGATGACCGCTTCCTGGCCCGGTTCGAACAGCTCGGACATGCACACGATGCGGTGCAGCTCCGGCACGGTGCGCCCGGCATCCAACAGATGCGCGGCCAACTGCACCAGGTTGGTCGGATAGCTGATCAGCGAACGCATGCCGTGGCGCTCGATGCGTCCGCGCAGGAATTCCAGCTGGTCCCCGACGGGGCTGGCGACCTCGAAGGTGTCCGGCTTTTTCTCATGCGCCGACAAAGCCACGATGCGGGCGTTCGGCAACACGCCGCCGAACCAACCGGCGTAGGCGAGGTTGTCACGTGTGTCGAGCGCGCCGCGCGCGGGATCCCAATGCACCCGCACCGGCACCGAGGTGGCGCCGGAGGTCTTGCCGGTGACCGGACGGCCGTCCAACAGCTCGTCGTTGTGCGCCTGCAGGATTTCGCGGGTCAACAGCGGCGGCAGGCCGCCGCCGGCGAGCGTGCGCCGGTAGAACGGCGAATGCGCGGCGGCCCATTCGGCGATGGCGCGGAAATGGCGCTCGGCATAGGGCCGGCCACGGAAGGAGTCGGGGATGTGCAGTTCGGACATGGTTCGGCCGCGCGGATATCCGTACAGGATGATGAATGCCGACGCCGATTGCAAGCCGAGCATCCCGTAGAATAGGAGCCGCCATGAACAGCCATATGCCTTCCCGACACCCGAAACGCCGCGCCTACTGGCAGCTGATGCGCGGTGACCGCCCGATCGGCACCCTGTTGCTGCTCTGGCCCACGCTGTGGGCGCTGTGGCTGGCCGCCGGCGGCTTGCCGCCGCTGAAGCTGCTGTTGGTGTTCGGCGCCGGCGTCTGGTTGACGCGCTCGGCCGGCTGCATCATCAACGACTACGCCGACCGCTGGCTGGACCACCGGGTGGAGCGCACCAAGGCCCGGCCGCTGGTGAGCGGTTGGATCAGCCCGCGCGAAGCCCTGACGGCGTTCGTGCTGATGATGCTGGCGGCGTTCGGCCTGGTGCTGCTGACCAATCCGCTGACCATCGGTCTGAGCGTGGTCGGCGCGCTGCTGGCCGCCACCTATCCCTACCTGAAGCGGCACACCTATTTCCCGCAGGTGTACCTGGGCATCGCCTTCGGCTGGGGCATTCCGATGGCGTTCGCCGCCGTGCAGGGCAAGATCCCGCAAAGCGCCTGGCTGCTGTTCCTGGCCAATCTGCTGTGGACCACCGGCTACGACACCTGGTACGCGATGGTCGACCGCGAGGACGACCTGAAAGCCGGCTCGAAATCGCTGGCCATCTTCCTGGGCGACATGGACCTGGCCGGCATCGCCGTGCTGTTCGCCGGTTTTCTGGCCGCGATGGCGCTACTCGGCCGGCAATACCACTTCGGACCGTACTATTACGTCGGCCTGGCCGCCGCTGGCGTGGCGATCCTCTGGCAGTTCAAGATCGCGCGCCTGCGCCACCGCGAGGACTGCTTCCGCGCCTTCCTGGCCAACCAATGGGTGGGCATGCCGGTGTTCGTCGGCATCGCGGCCTCCCTGCTGTAACCGGCACTCACGGCACCCGCGCCAAGCACCAGACATCCACACGCCGCACCCCGGCCGCGAGCAGCACCTCGGCCGCCGCGGCGCAGGTCGCGCCGGTGGTATAGACGTCGTCCACCAAGGCCACATGCGCCGGCAGCAGACCCGTAGCGCGGAACGCACCCTGCACATTGGCGGCGCGCTCGGCGCCCTTCAGGCCCGATTGCACGGCGGTGGCGCGGGCGCGCACCAAAGCCTGCCCGAACACCGGAATGCCGGTGCCGCGGCTCCAGCACCTCGCCAACTCCAGGCTCTGGTTGAAGCCGCGCTGGCGCAGACGGCTGACATGCAGGGGAATCGGCAGCAACGCCTGTGGCCTGCCGGCGGCCAATACCGGCAATGCCATGCGCGCCAGATGCCGGCCGGCGCCGAGGTCTTCATGGAATTTGAAGCCTTGAATCAGGCCATCGACCGGGGCTTCATATAAGAAGGCCGCATGCACCGTTCCGTTGGCCAGCGCCAGTACCGGCGGCGGCTCGGGAAAACCGGCCAGGCACTGGGTACAGAACGCCGCGGCCGGGCCGGCCTCTTCCCCGCATAGCCGACACGGGTTCGGGAACCACTGGATATTCAAGGCGTTGCGGAGACGGTCAACGAATTTCATTGGCGGCCGGTTGACGGACTGGGGTATCCTACGCAGGTTGCCGCAAGGCCCGCCCCTCCACCATCGGAAAATCCCCATGACCGCCGTCATCCGCCATGACTACAGCCGCGCCGAAGTGCTGGCGCTGCTCGACCTGCCCTTCGCCGATCTGATGCACCGCGCCGGCGAGATTCACTGTGCCAACTTCGACCCGAACCAGGTGCAGGTCTCGACCCTTTTGTCGATCAAAACCGGCGGTTGTCCGGAAGATTGCGCCTACTGCCCGCAGGCCGCGCGCTACGACACCGGCCTGAAAGCGCAGAAACTGATGGAGGTGGACGACGTGCTGGCCAAGGCCGCGCAGGCCAAGGCCGCCGGCGCCACCCGCTTCTGCATGGGCGCCGCTTGGCGCAGCCCGAAAGACCGCGATCTGGAAAAAGTGGCGGCGATGGTGCAGGGCGTGCGCGCCATGGGCATGGAGGCCTGCGCTACGCTCGGCATGTTGAATGCCGACCAGGCCAAGCGCCTGAAGGAGGCCGGCCTGGACTACTACAACCACAACCTCGACACCGGTCCGGACGAATACGCCGACATCATCAAGACCCGCGAATACCAGGACCGTCTGGATACCCTGGAAAACGTGCGCGAAGCCGGCCTGAAGACCTGCTGCGGCGGCATCGTCGGCATGGGCGAATCGCGCGAACAGCGCGCGGCGCTGCTGCAGACCTTGGCCAACCTGCCGGAGCACCCGGGCTCGGTGCCGATCAACCGCCTGGTGCAGGTGGCCGGCACGCCGCTGCACGGCACCGCCCTGCTGGACGGCTTCGAATTCGTGCGCACCGTCGCCGTGGCACGCATCCTGATGCCGCACTCGATGGTCCGCCTGTCGGCCGGCCGCGCCGAGATGAGCGAAGAACTGCAGGCGATGTGCTTCCTGGCCGGCGCCAACTCCATTTTCTACGGCGAGAAGCTGCTGACCACCGGCAACCCGGACGTGGAAGCCGATCAGGCCCTGTTCGCCAAGCTCGGCATCACCGGCATGCCGGTGACCGAACAAAGCACCACCGTGCACGCCGACGTGCTGTGCCAGGACCGCAGCTGCGCCGCCTGAGCCATGGCGCTGCGTGAACGCCTGCGCGCCGACGCCCGGCAACGGCACGCGGCGGGCCTTGACCGGACGCGGCGCGTGCAGGACGCGCGCCTCGGCATGGTCGCGGATTGCGATGGCGTAACGTTGGTCAATTTCTGCAGCAACGATTACCTGGGCTTCGCCCAACATCCGGCGGTGGTTTCGACGTTCCGTGCGGCGGCGGCCGAATACGGCGTCGGCAGCGCCGGCTCGGCCTTGGTCAGCGGCTACTTTTCCGCGCATCGCGCGTTGGAAGAACAGGCCGCCGCGCTGTTCGGCTATGACGCCGCGCTGTATGCCGGCAGCGGCTATCTGGCCAATCTGGGCGTGCTGACCGCCCTGCTCGATGCACGCGCGCTGTGCGTGCAGGACAAGCGCAACCACGCCTGCCTGATTGACGGCGCGCGTTTCTCCGGCGCCGCGCTGAAACGCTATCCGCACGCCGACGTGGCCGCCGCCGAAGCCGCCTTGAACGGCGCGACGCAGGACCTGCGGCTGCTGGTCAGTGACGGCGTGTTCAGCATGGACGGCGATGCGGCCGATGTGGCAGGCCTGGCGCAGATCGCCGCACGTCATGACGCCACGCTGATGCTCGACGACGCGCACGGCGTCGGCGTGCTCGGCGCCACCGGCCTGGGTAGCCTGCAGGCCGCCGGGCTCGGTGCCGGGGACGTACCGATCCTGGTGGTCCCGGCCGGCAAGGCGCTGGGCGGGCAGGGCGCGTTGATTCTCTCCAACCGCGACGTGATCGCGCACCTGGTGGATACCGCGCGGCCGTACCTGTTCAGCACCGCACCGGCGCCGGCGATGGCGGCGGCGCTGTCGCAATCCCTGCGTCTGCTGGCAACCGAAGCGGAACACCACGCTTTGCTGCAGAACAACATCCGGCAATTCACCGCGCTGGCCGCGCACGCCGGCTTGCCTTTGTTGCCGTCGAATACCGCCATCCAGCCGTTGCTGGCCGGCGACAACGACCGCGCCCTGCGCTGGAGCGAGGCACTGCGCGCACGCGGTTTCTGGGTCAGCGCCATCCGGCCGCCGACTGTTCCGCCGGGCACGGCGCGGCTGCGCATCACGCTGACCGCCCTGCATACGCCGGCGCAGATCGAAACGCTGGTCGAAACATTGCATGGCGTGATCAAGGACGACGATGGCCCTGCATATTGAGTCGTCCGGCCACGGTCCGGATTTGATCCTGCTGCACGGCTGGGCCATGCATGGCGGCGTGTTCGCGCCGCTGCTGCCGCTGTTGCAGGCGCGCTTTACCGTACACGCGGTCGATCTGCCGGGCCACGGCCGCAGCCGCGCGTGCGGACTGCCGCTGGCCTTCGACGCGGTCTGGGACGAACTGCGCGCGCGCATCCCGCAGCCGGCGCTGGTGATGGGCTGGTCGCTCGGCGGCCTGTTCGCCTTGCATGGCGCGCTGGCGCATCCGGCCGCTTGCCGCGGCCTGATCCTGCAGAACGCCAGCCCCTGCTTCGTGCATCGGCCGGATTGGCCGCACGGCATGCCGGCGCAGGTGTTCCGCCAATTCGCGGCCGAACTGGAACGCGATTACGCGCAGACCCTGCACCGCTTCTTCATGCTGGAGGCGCAGGGCTCCGAGCACCTGCGCGACGACCTGCGCCTGCTGCAGCGCACCGCCTTCGAGTTCGGCGAACCGGACGCGCGCGTATTGGCTGAAGGCCTGCATCTGCTGGAAACGGTCGATTTGCGCGCACGGCTGCCGAATCTGGCCATGCCCAGCCTGTGGCTGGCCGGCCGGCGCGACCGCCTGGTCAGCGCGGCGGCGATGCAATCGGCCAGCGAAGCCGCCGACGGTACCTTCGCCTGCGACGAACACGGCGGCCATGCGCCGTTCCTCACCCACCCGGCGGCGGTCGCCGCCGCCATCACCGGATTCGCCGAACACCTATGAACCAGGACGATAGCCTGTTCCAACGCGATGCGGTACGCCGGCACTTCAGCCGGGCCGCGGGCACATACCTGGAAGCCGCCGCATTGCAGAAGGAAGTGGAGGCGCGGCTGCTGGAGCAGTCGGACTATCTGGAGACGCCACCCGAGCGTGTGCTCGACTTAGGCGCAGGTCCCGGCCGCGCGTCCGGCGTGCTGAAAAAACGTTGGCCGAAGTCTGATGTGGTGGCCATGGATCTTTCCTTACCGATGCTGCGCCAGGTACCGAAACAGACCCGTTTCTGGCGTCCGGTAAAACGGGTCTGCGCCGACGCGCTGCAGTTGCCGTTCCGGGATCGCAGTTTCGATCTGGTATTTTCCAGCCTGTGCCTGCAATGGGCGCATCCGCTGCCGCAGGCCCTGCGCGAAATCCGCCGGGTGCTGAAACCCGGCGGTCTGCTGGTGTTCAGCACCTTCGGACCGGATACGCTGCTGGAACTGCGTGAAACCTACTTGGCCTGCGGCCTGGAACCGGCAGTGTCGCCGTTCGCGGCCATCCAGCAGGTCGGCGACGCCCTGCAGGGCGCGGGCTTCGCGCGCAGCGTGCTCGACCGCGAACTGTACACGCTGGATTATCCCGACCTGCGCGCGCTGATGCGCGAACTGCAGGCCATCGGCGCCACCGACGCGCGTGCCGGGCGTGCCCGCGGGCTGATGGGCAAGACCCGCTGGCAGGCGCTGGACGCCGCCTATCCGCGGCAACACGGCCGCGTGGCCAGCAGCTGGGAAGTGATCGCCGCCATGGCGTTCCGCCCCGAGCACGATCCGCCGCCGCACGAAGACGGCATCGTGGCCCGCATTTCGCCTGAAGGCATCACCCGGAGGATCCGCTGATGCGCCGATGGCCCATCGCCGCGCTCTTGGTATTTTTCGCATCGCTGCCGGCCGCCGCGGACGTAACGCCGGAAGGCGACGTCGATCGCGTGCAGGCGCAGATCGCCGAAACCCGCGCGCGACATCCGGCCCTGGACCTGCTGGCGCGTCAACAACCGGGCTTCGAGGCGGCCTGGCGCGAACAGCTTCGACAGCGGCTGGTGGTGGCGCCCAAGCGGGAGGCGCGCGCGGCCAGCGAAGCCATCGCCACCGGCTTGGCGCTGAACGCGATCAACGGCCATCTGGCGCGCGCCGGCGATCCGGCGGTGGAGGGTATGTTCGTGCAGCAACGCCGGCTGATGGCCGCGGCCACCGACGACCCGGCGTTGTGCGCCATCCTGCTGAACACCCCGGCCGCGCGCGAAGACCGTGCGGGCACCCCGCCGTGGCTGCTGCAAAAGCCCTGGCGCGACGGGCGTGACGATTTGCTGGCGGCGGTATCGGCGTTGGTGATCGACGCGGAAAACAAACCCGTGCGACGCCTGCCGCCCGAACAGCAACGTGGCTTCATGCAACGCGTCGCCAGCCGGATATCCGGCCGCTTCGGCGCGGACGGCCTGGCGCGCTACGAACGCCTGCAGGACGAGAACGGCGCGCCGCAGGCGCGTTGCCGCGGCCTGCATGAACTGTTCGAGGTATTGGCGGAGCAGCCGCCGGCGCTGCGCGCGATGCTGCTGCGCGCCTATTTCGGGCAATGACCATGGCCGGCACGACACATGAAGGCGGTTGCCATTGCGGCGCGGTGCGTTTCTCGGTGGAGGTGCCGCCGATGCCCGAGGCGGAAGACTGCAACTGCTCGATCTGCCGGATGAGCGGCTTCCTGCACCTGATCGTGCCCAAACGCGCGTTCACCCTGCTCCGCGGCGAAGACGCGCTGACGACCTACACCTTCAACACCGGAGTGGCCAAGCACCTGTTCTGCCGGACATGCGGCATCAAGCCGTTCTACATCCCACGCTCGAACCCCGACGGCATCGACGTGAACGTGCGCTGTCTGGACGTGACGCCGGACGGACTGCGCATCGTGCCGTTCGACGGCCGCGACTGGGAAGCCCACGCGCACGCGCTGGCGCACAAAAGCCGCGCCGACTGATCACAACAAGGGCGTGAGCGCCTTCCAGACGTGGTCGCGCAGCTTCAGTTGGCCCTTGGCGTTCGGGTGCAGCTGGTCGGGCAGGAAATAGCCGCGGTCCAGCGCGATCGGCTCCAGCAGGAACGGCAGCAGCGCGGTCTTCTCCTGCTTGGCCAAATCGGTGTAGATGGCGGCGAAACCCTCGGTGTAGGCCGGACCGTAATTCGGCGGCATGCGGATACCGATCAACAGCACCTTGGCGCCCTCGGCCTTGGACAGCCGGATCATCTTGCGCAGGTTGCTGCGGGTCTGCAGCAGCGGCAGGCCGCGCAGGCCGTCGTTGGCGCCGAGCTCGATGATGACCAGGTCCGGCGTGTGCCGCTTCAGCGCCGCCGGCAGGCGCGAGAGGCCGCCGGCGCTGGTTTCGCCCGAGACGCTGGCGTTGACCACCTGCCAGTGCGGATGGGATTTCTTCAGGCGCGCGGCGGTCAGCCCGACCCAGCCCTGCTCGGCCGGCAGGTTGTAGGCCGCCGAAAGTGAATCGCCCATGACCAGCAAGGTCTGTTTGGCCGAAACCGGCAACGCCGTGACCAATAGCACAAGCGCCAGGAACACGAATCCTTGATATTTGCTGTGGCACACTGCAAATGATTTATTGAGCATGTCTTTTCCGAGGAGCGAATCCGTGAACACCGCCATAAGGGTAACAAACCTGGGCAAGCGCGTGCGCCTGCCGGACCATGAGCTGCGCATCCTGGAAGACGTCAGCTTCGCCATCGAACGCGGCCGCAGCGCCGCCATCGTCGGTGCTTCGGGTTCGGGCAAGAGCACCCTGCTGTCGCTGATGGCCGGGCTGGATACCCCGAGCGAAGGCGGGGTCGACATCCTCGGCACCGCACTGCAGGGACTCGACGAGGACGGCCGCGCCCGCCTGCGCGGCGAATCGGTCGGCTTCGTGTTCCAGAACTTCCAGCTGCTGCCGGCGCTGACCGCGCTGGAGAACGTGATGCTGCCGCTGGAGCTGCGCGGCGACGCCGATCCTGCCGTGGCCGCGCGCGACATCCTCGGCAAGGTCGGCCTGGCCGACCGCCTGCACCATTACCCGCGCCAGCTCTCCGGCGGCGAGCAGCAGCGCGTGGCCATCGCGCGCGCGTTCGTGGTCGATCCGGCGGTGCTGTTCGCCGACGAGCCGACCGGCAACCTCGACACCGAAACCGGAAGCGCCATCGCCGACCTGCTGTTCGAACTCAACGCCACCCGCGGCACCACGCTGGTGCTGGTGACTCACGACGAGCGCCTGGCCGCGCGTTGCCATCAGCAATTGCGCCTGAGCGCGGGCCGGCTGCTGCCATGAACCGGCTGCGCCTGGCCTGGCGCCAGACCCGGCGCGACCTGGCCGCCGGCGAAATCCGGCTGATGCTGCTGGCGCTGACGCTGGCGGTGATGGCGGTCAGCGCGGTCGGCCTGATCACCGACCGGGCCGAGACCGGCCTGCGCCAGGAATCCAACCGCCTGCTCGGCGGCGACGCCGCCTTGCGCGCCGACACCGCGATTCCCGACGCCGTGCCCGAACGCGCGCGCGCGCTCGGCCTGCAGCACGCACAGACCGCGACCTTCCCGAGCATGGTGCAAAGCGGCGAGTCGGTCAGTCTGGCCGACATCCGCGCCGTCGATTCGCGCTTCCCGCTGCGCGGCCGCTTCGAGATCCGGGACACCGCCGGCGGCCCGGTACGCGAGGTGCAGGGCGGACCGGCGCAAGGCACCGTCTGGCTGTCGGCCGATGCCGCGCGCAAACTGGACCTGCGCATCGGCCAGACGCTGGGCGTCGGCAACCTGCAACTGCGCTATGCGGCCACCCTGGTGCGCGAACCCGATGCCGCGCTGGACTATTTCAACGTCGCGCCGAAAGTGTTGATCGCCTACGGCGACCTGGCCGCCAGCGGCTTGGTGCAGAACGGCAGCCGCATCCAGTACCGACTGGTGGTGGCCGGCGACACTCCGGCGGTGAGCAAATTCACCGCGCAGACCCGCGCCGCGCTGGGCCGCGGGCAGCGGCTGGAAACGTCGGATGACGCGCGTCTGGAAATCCGTTCGGCGCTGGAACGCGCCAATCGCTTCCTGTCGCTGGCGGCGTTGGTCTCCTTGATTCTTGCCGCCGTCGCCATCGGCTTGGCCGCGCGCCGGCACAGCGCGCGTCATCTGGACGGCAGCGCGGTGATGCGCTGCCTCGGCGCCAGCCAGGGCACCATCGCCGTTCTGCAGATCGGCGAGCTGGCCTTCCTCGGCCTGCTCGGCAGCACGCTCGGCATCGCCTTGGCCTGGCTGCTGCAATGGGCGGTCGGCCTGTGGCTGGCGCAGGCCTTGGGCATGAGTTTGCCGGCACCGGGCTGGCAGCCGGTGCTGGCCGGTTACGGCATCGGCTTCACGGTACTGCTGGCGTTCGCGGTGCCGCCGATCCTGGCGCTGCGCAAGGTACCGGCGCTGCGCGTGTTGCGCCGCGACGTGCCGGTCAACGAACCCAGCGCTTGGACCGTCGGTCTGCTCGGCGTCGGCGGCCTGGCGGCATTGCTGTGGTGGAAGGCCGGTTCGGCCACGCTCGGCGCCATCATCCTCGGCGGCATCGGCGGCACCGCCGCCGCGCTGGCCGGTCTGGCCTGGCTGCTGTTGTGGTGGCTGAAACGCGCGCGCCGCAACCTGCGCGGCCCCTGGCGTTACGGCTTGGCCAATCTCAGCCGGCACCAGGGCATGACTTTGACCCAGGTCTCGGCGCTTGGCCTCGGCCTGATGGCGCTGTTGCTGCTCGGCTTCGTGCGCACCGACCTGCTGTCGCGCTGGCAGCAGACGCTGCCGGCGGACGCGCCGAACCGCTTCATCATCAACGTGCAACCCGAGCAAGTAGCGGGCGTGGCCGAGTTCGCCAAGGCCAATGGCCTGGCCGAACCGGTGCTGTATCCGATGGTGCGCGCGCGCCTGCAGGCGGTGAACGGCAAGCCGGTCAGCGGCACCGATTACGCCGCGGCCGGCGAGCGCGCCAAGCGTTTAGCCGAACGCGAATTCAACCTGTCATCGGCGCGCGCGTTCGGCAAAGACAACCAGCTGACCGCCGGCAAGTACTGGGCAGTCGACCACCGCGGCGGCCTGGAGCTGTCGGTCGAAGAGGATTTCGCCGAAACCTTGGGCTGGAAACTCGGCGACCGCATCCGCTTCGACATCGCTGGCACGCCGCTGGAGGCGCGCGTCACCAGCCTGCGCAAGGTGGAGTGGGAAAGCTTCAAGCCGAACTTCTTCGTGGTGGTCTCGCCCGGCGGGCTGGACGGCTTCGCCGCCAGCTACATCTCGGCGGTCAACGTACCGCCGGCCAAACAGGCGGCGATGGACGGGCTGGTACGCGCGTTCCCGAACCTGTCGGTGATCGACATCGATGCCGTGCTGGCGCAGGTGCGCGGCACCGTGGCGCAGGTCAGCCGGGTGGTCGAGTCGGTGTTCTACTTCTCGCTGGCGGCCGGCCTGCTGGTGCTGCTGGCGGCGGTGCAGGCCTCGCAGGACGAGCGCATGCAGGAAGCCGGCGTGATGCGGGTGTTGGGCGCCTCGCGCAAACAGCTGCGGCTGGCACAGGCCACCGAATTCGGCAGCCTCGGGCTGTTGGCCGGTCTGGTCGCGTCGGTTGCGGCCGGCATCATCACCGGCCTGATCACCACCGAAGTGTTCGATCTGCCCTGGGAGTTCGACGCCGCGTTCCTGCTGTACGGCACCGTGGGCGGCACGGCATTGGCCTTGCTGGCCGGACTCTGGGCCACGCGCAAGGTCACCGAAACGCCGCCGATGCAGACCCTGCGCGAACTGTGATGCTTATGCGCCGGCCTTGCGCACCGGCGTGTATTTGCGGGTGAGGTACATGCCGGCGAACACGGACACCGTCAACGGCCCGAGCCAGGCCAGGTTCTGCAACACCGGGCCGGACAGCGTCGGCAGCAGCTTCGGCAACCCGATCGACAGGAAGGCGATGTGAGTCGCCACGCCGTTGCCGATCATCGCGCCGAAATGCTGGTGCAGCCACCAATTCGGCTGCGCCGGCGGGCGGCGCGCGAAGCGCCGCATGCGCACGGCGCTGACGACGCCGATCAGCGAGAAGGCGGTGAAGATCAGCGCCATGCGGTCGGTCACGAACAGGCCGATGTAGGCGACACCCAGACCGCTCAGGAAATTGAGCAGCACCAGAATCCGGTAAACGGGGCCGGTATAGGCGGCCCAGTCGCGCTTGTCGCGGACCGCGCGCCAGCTGCACCAGACGCTGGTGGCGGTGATGACCAGCAGATACGCCAGGAACGATGCCGCGATCGGATGTTGCCGCGTGTAGAAGGCCACAGTCATCGGTATGCCGCTGAGCAGCATGCCGGTCATCGCCAGAAGATAAACCTTGCCGCTGGTCCGGTGCACGGCGCCGCCCTTGCGGCTGAGACCCGAAAGCCAGAAGGTCAGCAGCGCCAGCGCGCCGATCGCGCCATGCGCGGATTTCACCACATCGTAATAGTCCATGCCGTTCTCCCTGAGCAGACGGCCAGTGTGCGATGCCGGCTGCGCCGGCTCAGGTGCCGGCAGTCACCATTCCGACCTGCCGGAAGTCATTTTCTGCCGTCGGCGCCTTGAGCGCGGCCGCGTTTACCGCCATGCTGTGAGCATGCGCGAATTCCTCAAATCCCTGTGGCATCCTCTGTCCCTGGCCGGCCTGCTGGCCTGGGGCGCCATCGGCCTGGAACTGATTCAAGGACGGCCGGAAACGCCGACGTGGTTGGCGGCACCGGTGCCTTTGGCGATTCCGGTCGCCCTGCATCTGCTGTTCCTGGCCTTGTTCCTGTGGCCAAGCAAGGCCCGCGCGATGGTGCTCGGGCAATTGGCCGTGGCGCTGACGCTGATGTTGATCCTGCGCGCGGGCTCGCTGCCGATCCTGCTGATCATGGTGATGGCGCAGGTGACCTACCTGTGGCCGGTCCGTTCGGCGGCGCTGATCTTCGCGTCCTGCAACGTCGCGGTGTACCTGATCTACGCTTACGTCTGGCGCTTCGGCGCACCGCTGACCATGACCGTGATGTACATGAGTTTCCAGGCGTTCGCGGCGGTCACCTCGTGGTATGCGGTGAGCGCCGAACGCGCCCGCGACGAACTGGCCGCGATCAACGCCGAACTGCTCGGCACGCGGGTGCTGCTGGATGCCGGCGTACGGGATTCCGAACGCCTGCGCATCTCGCGCGAGCTGCATGACGTGGCCGGCCACAAGCTGACCGCGCTCAAGCTCAACCTGCAGGCCCTGCGCCAGAAGCCGGAATTGGCGGAGGCCGCCGAACTGCGGCTGGCGGCGGAGCTGTCCGACGAGTTGCTGCAGGACATCCGCGCCGTGGTGCAGCAGCTCCGGCTGCACGACCACCCGCCGCTGCGCGAAGCCTTGGCGGCGTTGGCGTTGCCGCTGCCGCGGCCGGTTTTGGCGCTGGAACTGGACGACGACGTCGACCGGTTGAGCATGGTCGAGGCCGAAGCCGTGCTGCGCTGCGCGCAGGAGGCGCTGACCAACGCCGCGCGCCACGCCGACGCCGGCCGCCTGCACATGCGCCTGCAACGGCAGGCCGGCGAATGGCGGCTGGACATCCACGACGACGGCAAGACGCCGCCCAAGTCGGGGCAGGGCAATGGCCTGAACGGCATGCGTGAACGCATCGAAGCGCTCGGCGGCCAACTGCAATGGCGCATGGAGCGCGGCATGCCGCTGTCGGCGCGTTGGCCGGTGCGCGCATGAGCGCCACGATCCGGCTGGCGCTGGCCGACGACCAGGCCCTGGTGCGCAACGGACTGTCGGCGTTGCTGGCCGGCATTCCCGGCCTGCGCATCGACACCCAGGCCGAAGACGGCGAGGCGTTGTTGGCCAACCTGGCCGCGACGCCGGTCGACGTCATCCTGTCCGACATCCGCATGCCGGTCTGCGACGGCTTCACCCTGGTCGAACGCCTGCGCGCGGCCGGCGACGCCACGCCGGTGCTGCTGCTGACCACCTTCGACGAGCCCGAACTGGCCCTGCGCGCGGCCGCCTGCGGCGCCCAGGGTTTCCTGCTGAAGGACGCCTCGCCGGCGGACCTGCATGAAGCAATCGTGGCGCTGGCCGCCGGGAAGACCCTGCTGGCGCCGGTACCCACCGACCCGGTGCGTTCGCGTTACGCCTACCGCGACGCCGGCGCGCCGACCGACGCCTTCAACGAACGCGAGATCGCCATCCTGCGCCTGTTGGCCGGCGGCTATTCCAACCGCGAAATCGCCAAGGCGGTGTTCCTGTCCGAGGGCACGGTGAAGAATTACGTGTCGGAAATCCTCGACAAGCTCGGTGCACGCGACCGCACGCGCGCGGTGCTGAAGGCCATCACTCTGCGCATCATCTGAATCCCGGCGCGGGCAAGAAAAAAGGGCGGATGCGATCCGCCCTTTTCGCGTACGCGGCGACTGCCGCTTACTTGGCCAGCTCGGTCAGGGTCGACAGCACCCAGCCCTTGTTACCCAGTTCGTCTTCCACTTCCCACATCAGCTCGGACTTGTTGCCGGTCGGATACAGCATCATGCCCGGATCGAGCGTACGCACTACCTTCTCGCCTTTCGGCGTGGTGAACAGGCGCGCCGGCTTGACCACGCGCAGGGCCTGCACGACATTGGCGGCCGAGGCGTTGTCCGGCAGGCCGCCCATCTCCTGCACCAGGTTGTGGTAGGCCTGCAGGTAGGCCAAGGCGATCACTTGGCCGATTTCGGTGTTGGCGTAGGCGCCGCCGCCGAGCGCACCCAGGCCGCCGGAGCCGAACAGGCCGCCGCCGCCGCCCCAGGCCATGTCGGTCTTCTTGGCGTGGCCTTCGGCCATCGCCACCTGTTCGGAAGAACGCACGTCGGTCACGGTCAGCACCACGTCGGCGGTCTTCTTCTTGAAGCTGACGCCGCCCATCAGAGCGCCGGCGCGGCCGCCGACGAAGCCGCCGAGCAGCCCGCCGATGTTGGAACCGCCGGAATCGGTGTTGCTGGAGATGAGATCCGGCACCAGCACGTAATCGGCGGCCTTGACCTGGCCTTTGCCGATGTTGGAACCGCCGCGCAGCTCGCCGCCGCCGGCCAGTTCACGCTCCATCTGCATGGCCTGGAAACCGGCACCGCGGTCGACCAGGGTGAAGCAGCGCGACTTGTTGACGTAAATCTTGATCAGCTTGGACGGCGCCGGCAGCTGCTGGCCGCTCCACCAGTTGGTGCTGTCTTCCGGCTCGATGACCGCGATGGAGCCGAGTGACTTCTTGCAGACCGGGATTTCGGTGATCTGCTGGGCGCGGGTTTCCTGCGCGGTGGCCTGCTTGCCCTGGACCGGCGCCGACGACAGGCCGGCGACCAGAATGGCCGAGAAAGCCAAGGCCGATTGCGAGATGACGCGTGCATTGCTCATGACGTTATTCCTTTCCCCCGAGAGGCATGTAATGTTGTCCATAGTCTTGCCGGGCCATCTTAGCACCGCAGACGGCTACCAGCCAACCGTACGCCAGCGCACGGAGCGGCATTTGGCTATACTGGCCCGCCGCCGAATGCCCTGCCACCCATGCCTTCCCGCGCCACACCCGACGATTCGCCCTGCACCGCCTGCGGTGCCTGTTGCGCGCATTTTCGGGTCTCGTTTTACTGGGCCGAAGCCGAACACAACGGTTTGCCCGCGGAGCTGGTGGAGCCGCTGACGCCCACCTACAGCTGCATGGCCGGCACCAACGCGGCCGCGCCGCGCTGCGCGGCGCTGTCGGGCACCGTCGGCAAGGCGGTAGCCTGCACCGTCTATCCGCAGCGCACCTCGCCCTGCCGCGAACTGCAACCCGGCGACGACAAATGCAACCGCGCGCGCGCCAAACACGGACTGCCGCCGATCGCGGCCTGAAAAAAACCCGCCGGATGGCGGGTTTTCGATTCGGAGCGGCGGCGGCTCAATCCAGTTCGATGACGTCGAACGGCACCACCGGATCGACATCGGCGCCGTAATCCACGCCGGCCAGGCCGAAGCCGAACAGCTTCAGGAACTCGGTCTTGTAGGCGGCGTAGTCGGTGGTGTCGAACAGGTTGTCGCTGGTCACCGTCGGCCAGATCAGCTTGACCGCGTCCTGCACTTCGTCGCGCAGTTCCCAGTCGTCCATGCGGATGCGCTGCTGCTCGTCGCGGTCATTGCCGGCGCCGTACAGTTCGGTGCGGAACATGCGGTCGATCTGCTCGATCGGACCTTCGTGCAGGCCGAGCTGCTTCATCACCCGGAAGCAGATCGAGATGTACAGCGGCATCACCGGAATCGCGGCCGATGCCTGGGTCACCACCGACTTCAGCACCGCGACGTTGGCGGCGCCCTGCACCGGCTTGAGCTTGTCGCGCAGCGCGGCGGCGGCGCGGTCCATGTCTTCCTTGGCCTTGCCCAGCGCGCCGTGCCAGTAGATCGGCCAGGTGATGTCGGTGCCGATGTAGCTGTACGACACGGTCTTGACGCCCTCGGCCAACACGCCGGCCTCGAGCAGGGCCTGCATCCACAGTTCCCAGTCCTGGCCGCCCATCACGGTCACGGTGTCGGCGATTTCCTGTTCGGTGGCCGGTTCGATCTCGGCGTGGATGATGACGTCCTTGCTGGTGTCGATGGCGGTGGACTGGTACGGCGCGCCGATCGGCTTCAGCGCCGAACGCACCAGCTCGCCGCTATCCGGCAACTTGCGCACCGGTGAGGCCAGCGAATACACCACCAGATCGACCTGGCCGAGGTCGGCCTTGATCAGCTCGATGACCTTGGCGCGCATGGCGTGCGAGAAGGCATCACCGTTGACGCTCTTGGCATACAGGCCGGCCGCGTGCGCGGCTTTCTCGAAGGCGGCCGAGTTGTACCAGCCGGCGGTGCCGGGCTTGCTTTCGGTGGCCGGCTTCTCCAGGAACACGCCGAGCGTGGCGGCACCGGAACCGAAGGCGGCGGCGATGCGCGAAGCCAAACCGTAGCCGGTGGAGGCGCCGATCACCAGCACCTTCTTCGGGCCGTCGGCGATCGGGCCGCGCTCTTTCACTACCTCGATCTGCTCCGCCACGTGTCGCTCGCAACCGGTCGGGTGGGTGGTGGTGCAGATGAATCCGCGGGTCTTCGGGGTGATGATCATGGCATATGTCCTGATGCGGCCGGGAACGGCGCTTAAATGTCAGGAACGATTATAAAACGCGCTTCGGCCAACGGGCGTTTTAATTCGGGATGCGGGCCGCAAAAAAACGGACCCGCCGAAGCGGGCCCGTTTATCCAAACTGGATGCGGCTTATTCGCCCAGCGGCTTGGACGGCTTCAGCTTCGGGAATGCGCCCCGGAAAGCGGTCAGATCGGACGGCGACAGGTTCGGGCGGCCGGCCATGAAGCCCATGTTGATCTCGCCGGAAAGGAAATAGGTTTCGCCTTCCTCGGCTTCGATGGTGGTGACGTCCTTGGCTTCGGAATGCACGGTGTACTCGTGCTTGCCCGGCTCGACCTGGAGAGTGAAGAAGTTGGCGTTGCGCAGCTTGCCGAGTTCCGTTTCGCCTTCGCGGACGATGAAGCCGATGGCTGCGCCCTTGAATGCGCTCGGACGGAAGAAGACGACCAAGGCTTTGCCGGGCTCGGGCGTGCCGATGGCGGCGGTGGCGGCGTCGGGGGCTTCGGCGACGACCGGCGCGGCATCTTGGGCGGAAACCGGAGCCATGAAGACGGAAGCGGCGAGCAGCAGAACGGTATTGAAGGATTTCATGATTCTCTCGTGGTGGGTGGAATGAACGGATGGTTATTGCGTTTCGGGCACGGCGGAAACGGGTGTGTCGGCGGCAACCGACGCCAAGGCTTCGGTGCCGGCCGGAATGACGATCTGGCCGCCGGTGATGAACATCGACATCAAACCGGCGTAGGGAATGAAGCTTGCCGCCAAGGCGGCGTCGGAACGGTTTTTGCCGGCGTAGGGCGTGGCCAACGGCTTGAGCGAACGTAGCGGAATGCGCTGGCCGCGGTAATCCAGGTGGCGGGCGGCAAGGATCAATTCGCCGCCGCGGCCGCCCAAACCGGCCTTCTGCACATGCACGACTTCGCCGAACGCGGGCGTTCCTTTAGGCACCACGATCTCGCCAACGTGCAGGTCTTCCGCCAAGCGGAAGCGGACCTCGGCGTCCTTGACCGCGGACTTCGAAGACACCTCATCAGCGAACACGAGCAATACCGGGGTTTTGGCGGTGAGCACCGAAGGCGGGACGACCTGGGGAGCCGGTTCGGACGACTGCGCGGACGCATAAAACGGGAGGGCTGCCGATACGGCCAACAGAATTGCTCGAAACACGTCCCGCCCCTTTGTGTGTTCCGGCGATTATTCAGCGCTCCTGAATGGCTGTCAATGGCGACCCAGACCGCACCGGCCCATGCGGGAAACGATCAGACATTGCCGCCGGTCAGGATCAGGCCCAGGCGCTTGCCCTTGAACAGGTCGGGATAGGCCAGCACCGCCGCCAGCACCGTGGCGCTGCTCGGCTCGATGACCATGCCGAGATGCTCGGCCGCCAGTGCCTGCGCCGCCACGCATTGCGCGTCGCTCACGGTCAGCACCTGCAGCACGTGCTCGCGGATGATGGCGAAGTTCGGCACGCCGACCACCGCACGCAGGCCGTCGCACAGCGTGTCCGGCACGATGTGGGTGATGCGCTCCTTGGCCGCCAGCGACGCCACGGTGTCGGCCGCGCCGTCGGGTTCGACGCCGTACAGCGGCACATCGACCGGATCGAGCGCGATGGCGGTGCCGGAAATCAGGCCGCCGCCGCCGACCGGCGCCAGCACCGCATCGAGCGCCGGTGCCTGCGCCAGCAATTCCAGCGCGGCCGTGCCTTGGCCGGCCATCACCAGCGGATCTTCATACGGATGCACCAAGGTGGCGCCCAGCTTTTCCACCAGCTCGCGGGCGGTCTGTTCGCGCGCGGCTTGCGTCGGCGCGCAGCGGTGCACGATGGCGCCGGCGTCGCGGATGGCATCGAGCTTGGACTGCACCGCGCCTTCGGGCACCACCACATGCGCGGCGATGCCGCGCAGCTTGGCGGCGCGCGCCAATGCCGCACCGTGATTGCCGGAGGAATGGGTGACCACGCCGCGCGCGGCCTGGGCGTCGCTCAGCGCGAACACCGCGTTGCAGGCACCGCGGAACTTGAACGCGCCGCCGACCTGCAGGTTCTCGCATTTGAACAGCAACGTGGCGCCGGCCAGGGCGTCGAGCGCTGCCGAGGATTTCACCGGCGTGTTGACGGCATAGGGCGCGATGCGCGCGGCGGCGGCAAGGATGTCGTCGTAATGGATCATGTCAGGACTCCGGTTTGCTCTGGCCCAACAGGCTGCTCAAGGCCGAACCGACCACCACCAAGGCCGCGCCGGCGAAACCGACGGCGCTGACGTGTTCCGGCGCGATGACCGACGGCCACAGTGCATGCACCGCCGCCACCGCCAACAGGCAGAGCAGGGGCGTGGTGGCCAGTACCGCCGACACGCGCGAGGCCTGCCAGTGTTCCAACGCTTCGGCGAACGCGCCGTAGGCCACCAGCGTGTTCAACGCGCAGAACAACAGCAGTCCCCAGTGCAGGGCATCCAAGCCGGCCAAGGCCGAGGGATGCGCCAGCGGCCACAACATCAATGCGGAAACCACATAGATCGCGGTCAGCACCTGCTGCGAACTCAGACGCATCAACAGCTGCTTCTGGATCAGCGCGTACGCGGCCCAGGACAACGCCGCCAGCGCCACGATGGCCGAGCCGAGCAGATAGGCGTCGCCGGACACGAAGCCGCCGATCAATTGATCGCGGAAGAACAGCCCCAGGCCGAGCACGATGATCGCCAAGCCCAGCCACTGGCCCGGCAGGAAATGCTCTTTGAAGATAAGCACGCCGCCGACCGCCATCAGCAGCGGCGCCAGCTGGATCAGCAGTTGCGCGTTGCCGGGCGAGGTGTACTGCACGCCGAGGATGTAGCCGACGTAGTTGCCGACCAGCAGCACGGTGGCGGCCACCAGCAGGATGCGGTGCCGGCCGCCCAAGGCCGCGATCGGCGCCAGCTGCCGCTTGCGCCCCAGCCAGAGCAGCATGAACACGGCGGCGAACGCGAAGCGGAACCAGGTCAGGGTCAGCGGGTCGATGACCTGCAGGCTGAGTTTGAGCGCCACCGGCAGGGTGGCCCAGCACGCGGCGGTGACCAAGGCCAGCATCAGGCCGAGTTTCCATTGCCCTGAGGCCTGGTGCAGCATGCGGTTCTCCACGGAATCGGCGTCGGTGCCGGAACGCTATTGTCGGTGAATTCAGGCCGGATTCACAACTTCCGCCTACACTGGCTGCATGGGGTCAATTCCGGAGCCGTCCGAATGAAATTGCGACTGTTGCTGTGCGCCATCGGCCTGAGCGCCTTGGGCGGATGCGTCACCACCTCGTATTACGCCGACGACGGCCATTACGGCGAACCGGGCGACGGCTACACCGGCTACGACGACGGCTATTACAGCGACGGTTATTACGACGATGACGACCGTTATGACGACGGTTATTACGGCTCACTCTACGGCGGCGGCCCGCATTTCAGCTTCAACCTGCAGTTCGGCGGCTACGGCGGCTTCATCCCGTACGGCAACTGCTGGTACGGCGATGCCTATTGTTACGGACGGCATCCGCGGTACGGCTGGGGTTATTGGCCGAATCCCTACTACTCGTATTACGGTCCGAGCTACGGCTGGCCCAGTTACGGCGCCTGGCCCGGCTTCGGTTGGCCCTACTACGGCGGCTACCATCCACCGCGCCCGCCGAAACCGAAGCCGCCCAAACCGCCGAAACCGGTGCCGGTTCCGCCGGTGGTCGAGCCGGGCGATTCCGATGCACCGGTCATTGTGCGCCCGGTCACCCGTCCGCCGCGGCCCGGTTTCCCGGAAGCCGAACGCCCGGGCCGACCGCGCCCACCGAAACCGACGCCACCGATTCCCACCGGCGAATCGAATGACGGACCGACGGACGACACTCCGCTGCCATCGCGACGGCCCGAGCGCCCGGAGCGGCCACGGGTGCGCGAGGATCGCCCAGAACAGCCGGTTTGGAATGTACCGCCGCGTAGCGAACGTCCGAAGGCCGATACGACAGCGCCGCAAATCCGTTTGCCGCGCATCGAACGTCCCACGCGGGTCGAATCGCCGCGTGCCGACGATGACGCCCGCGGCCGCGCCGGCCTGATCGAACGCCAACAAGCGCCGCGTCCGCAGGCGATGCCGATGCCGCAACCGGTCGTCCGGCAACCGATGCCGGCCCGCGAAGCCCGGCAAACGGCGCAGCAGGTGCGGCCGGCTGCCGCGCCGAGAGCGGAACGGCCGACCAAGACGCAACGCACGACGCCGACCGTCGACGACGAACCCTGAGCCGCGCCGGGTGCTGAACGGGGGCGCCGCGGCGTTTGGTGTTTGGCCGGAAATCGGCGAAAATGGCGCGCTATGCACTCCCACCATTCCTTCGATGTGATCGTGATCGGCGGCGGCCACGCCGGCACCGAGGCCGCCATGGCTTCGGCGCGCGCCGGCGCGCGCACATTGCTGCTGACCCACAACATCGAAACCGTGGGCGCGATGAGCTGCAACCCGGCCATCGGCGGCATCGGCAAAGGCCATCTGGTCAAGGAAATCGACGCCCTCGGCGGCGTCATGGCGCGCGCCGCCGACCGTGCCGGCATCCAATGGCGCACGCTCAACGCCTCCAAGGGCCCGGCCGTGCGCGCCACCCGCGCCCAGGCCGACCGCGCCCTGTACAAAGCCGCCGTACGCGCCATGGTCGAATCGCAGCCGAACCTCAGCCTGTTCCAACAGGCGGTCGATGACCTGGTCATCGAGAACGGCCGCGCCGTGGCCGCCATCACCCAGACCGGCCTGCGCTTCGAGGCGCGTGCCATCGTGCTGACCGCCGGCACCTTCCTGGCCGGCAAGATCCACGTCGGGCTCACGAATTACGCCGGCGGCCGCGCCGGCGATCCGCCGTCCAGCCGCCTGGCCGAACGCCTGCGCGACGGCCCGTTCCGGGTCGACCGGCTGAAGACCGGCACGCCGCCGCGCATCGACGGCCGCACCTTGGATTATTCGGTGTTCGAGGAACAGCCCGGCGACGATCCGATTCCCGGCTTCAGCTATATGGCCACCGGCCGCGAGCACCCACGCCAGATCAGCTGCTGGATCAGCCACACCAACGAGCGCACGCACGACATCATCCGCGGCGGCCTGGACCGTTCGCCGATGTACTCGGGCGTGATCGAAGGCATCGGGCCGCGCTATTGCCCGTCGATCGAGGACAAGATCGTGCGCTTCGCCGACCGCACCTCGCACCAGGTGTTCATCGAGCCCGAGGGCCTGGACACCTACGAGATCTACCCGAACGGCATCTCCACCTCCCTGCCGTACGACGTGCAGTTGGCGCTGGTGCGTTCGATCCGCGGCTTCGAGAACGCGCACATCACGCGCCCCGGCTACGCCATCGAATACGATTACTTCGATCCGCGCGGACTGAAGGCCAGCCTGGAGACCAAGACCGTGGCCGGCCTGTTCTTCGCCGGCCAGATCAACGGCACCACCGGTTACGAGGAAGCCGGCGCGCAGGGCCTGATCGCCGGCCTGAACGCCGCCCGCCACGCGCGCGAGCTGCCAGCCTGGTCGCCGGGCCGCGACGAGGCCTACATCGGCGTGCTGATCGACGACCTGATCACGCACGGCACCACCGAGCCCTACCGCATGTTCACCAGCCGCGCCGAATACCGGCTGCAGCTGCGCGAGGACAACGCCGATGCGCGGCTGACGCCGGCCGGCATCGAGCTCGGGCTGGTGGACGACGCGCGCCGCGAGGCGTTCGAACGCAAGATGGCGGCGGTGGCGGCCGAAAGCGAACGCCTGCGCGCGCTGTGGGTGGCGCCTGGCGGCGTGCTGGCCAAGGCGCTGGAGCGCGATACCGGCATCGCGCCCAGCCGTGAAGGCAACGCCCTCGATCTGCTGAAACGGCCGGAACTGGGCTACGCGGCGCTGACCGCCGTGCCCGAATTCGGCCCGCCGGCCGAATCGGCCAAGGTTGCCGAACAGGTGGAAATCGCCGCCAAATACGCCGGCTACCTGAGCCGCCAGCACGACGACATCGCCAAGCAGAAGAAACACGAAAACACCGCGATTCCGGCCGACTTCGACTTCAGCGGCATTCCGGGCCTGTCCAACGAACTGCAGGGCAAACTCAAAGCGGCGCGCCCGGAAACCCTGGGCCAGGCCCAGCGCATTCCCGGCATGACCCCGGCCGCCCTGTCGCTGCTGCTGATCCAGCTCACCAAACGCCGCCGCGCCGCCGCCTGATGCGCGCGCGCTGGCTCCGCCGCCGGAAGCGGGTGCGCGCCCTGCTCAAGCCCTTGCCGCGGCGCGCCAACATCCACCGCTATCCGGTGCTGAAGCGCTTCGCGGCCTACGCCCGCCGCTATCCGTTCCTGTGGTCGTTCCGCGATGCGCCGGTGCTGCGTGCGATCTATCTGGGCAGCCTGCTGACCTTCATGCCCAGCTACGGGTTGCAGATTCCGATCGCCTTCGCCGCCGCCTGCCTGGGCCGGGCCAACCTGACCGTGACCGTGGCGATCCAGATGATCAACAACCCGCTGACGCTCGGACCGATCTACATCGCCACCTATGCCATCGGGCAGGCGTTGATGACGCTACTGCGGCTGCCGGCCGGAAACGCGGCCGTGGACGGCGCCCTGGCCTTGATTCTGGGCGGCGCGGCCGCGGGCTTGGCCACCGCCGTGCTGCTGCACGGGCTATGGGCAGCGGGCCGTTTCGAGGCCCGCCGCTTCCGGCAACGGCACCGGCCGAACGGCGCCGGCCGGCCATAGCCGAATTAGGGCTTTTACACTAGTCAGCCTGTAAATATTGGGTTAATGTAGCCGTGTCCGCGCCGTGCGCGTGGGTATGGGCGTGTGCGCCATACCCCGCGGGCGGTGGTCATCCGGAATACCACACACCCAGAAGAGAGAGAACCCCATGCGTCTGTCCCATCTTTCCGCCGCTCTGGCCCTGGCCATCGTCGCCAGCCCCGCCGCCCACGCGCAAGTGTTCAGCAAGGTCGTCAGCTTCGGCGACAGCCTGACCGATGCCGGCAACGTCGGCACCCTGCAAGGCCTGCCGGCCGGCAGCAGCTTCACCACCAACCCGGATCCGGTGTACGCGCAGCTGGTGGCCTCCTATTTCGGCCTGACCCAGACCAACAACTCGCCGCTGATTCCCGGCACCTCGACCGGCAGCAACTATGCCTACGGCGGCGCCTGCGCCATTTCCAACGGCGCGACCATCAGCCCGGTGGTGCCCAACCTGCCGACCTTCACCTGCAGCAACTCGCCGGGCAGCTTCTCGATCATGAACCAGTTCACCACGCATCTGGCCGCCAACGGCGGCGTGGCCGATCCGAACGCGCTGTACACCTACTGGGCCGGCGCCAACGACATCCTGTCGGCGACCTCGGTCATTGCCCCGAACCCCTCGTTGCCGTCGGGTTCGTTCCTGTATCAATACATCTACGTCAACGGCGGCAACCCGGCCAATGCCTCGGCCATCGCCCAGACCATCGCCGGCCAGGCCGGCGCCACCGCCATCGGCGAAATCCGCGCCCTGCAGAACGCCGGCGCCAAGACCATCGTGGTGTTCAATCTGCCGGACCTGGGCAAGACCCCGCTGAACGTCGGCACTGCCAACCAGGCCGGTGCCTCCGCCCTGGCCACCATCTACAACCTGCAGTTCAACGGCGGCTTGGCGACCCTGAACGACGGCATCGTCGCCATCGACACCTATGGTCTGTTCAATGAACTGACCGCCAACCCGGCGGCGTTCGGCTTCACCAACGTCACCGGCACCGCCTGCGCCGGCACCTCGCTGGCCTGCGGCCCGGCTTCGTCCGGCTATCCGTACGCGCCGACCAGCAGCACCTACGCCTTCGCCGACTCGATCCATCCCTCCGGCCGCACGCACGCCATCCTCGCCAACATCGTGACCTCGACCATCAGCGCCCCGGGCCTGGTGTCGATGGCGCCGGAAGTGGCCCTGCAATCGGCCTTCGCGCATAACACCGCAGTCAGCGAAGCGCTGGATTCGGAATGGGCGGCCGGCAGCGAAGTCGGCAAACTGCGCGGCTTCGCCAGCGTGCAGTTCGGCCAACAGAACGCCGATGCCAGCGATTACACCGCGGCGCTGGACGCCGACCACACCGGCCTGAACGTGGGCGCCACCTATCGCATGAGCGAAGCCGCCACCTTCGGCGTGGTCGCCAGCCTCGGCACCGTGGAAGGCAAGGCCGGCGGCCAAGGCGCCTTCGACGGCAATTCGGTCCTGTTCGGCGTGTTCGGCCAGTACGAAGTGAACGGCCTGTACGGCCGCGTCGCGCTGAGCGGCGGCAGCACCGACATGGACATCAGCCGCAACATCGACCTGCTGGCCAGCACCCGCGTCGAAACCGGCAGCACCGGCATCAGCCACCAGAGCGGCCGCGCCGAAATCGGCTACGTGTTCAAGGACGAGAACGTCAAGCACGGTCCGTTCGCGGCCGTGGAAGTGAACAAGGCCGAGGTCGAAGCCTACGTCGAAGACGGCGCCAACAGCACCGCGATGCGCTTCGACGCCTTCACCCGCGACAGCAACATGACCCACGTCGGTTACCAGTTCTCGGGCGTGTTCGGCAACTTCAAGCCGTTCGTGCGCGTGGCCTGGGCCAACGAGACCAACGCCGACCAGACCGTCGTGCGCGGCGGCACCGCCTCGCTGCCGGCCAACTTCAGCATGC
Source organism: Arenimonas maotaiensis (assembly GCF_014638745.1). GTDB lineage: Bacteria > Pseudomonadota > Gammaproteobacteria > Xanthomonadales > Xanthomonadaceae > Arenimonas > Arenimonas maotaiensis. Next base: position 169,991 of record NZ_BMFO01000003.1, on the reverse strand, counting down.
CGGGCTTCACCCCGAGCGACGAAAGCTACATCGACTGGAACGTCGGCGGCAGCCTGCAGTTCTCGGAAGGCTTCGACGGCTTCATCAGCTACCGCGCCCGCACCGGCAACGACACCCAGGACAACGACAGCATCAACGTCGGTATCCGCAAGTCGTTCTGATCGGATCGCAACGAAAAGAAAAACCCCGCCTTGGCGGGGTTTTTCTTTTGGACTAAGAACGCGTGACGGCCAACCGCCGAAACGGGGAAAGCCGGTCAGCCGGCCAACACCGAGATATCGCCGACCGCGTTGAACTGCGCGGCGAGTTCGCGCAACAGCGCGAGGCGGTTGCCGCGCACGGCCAAATCGTCTGCGTTCACCATCACGCCCTCGAAGAAAGCGTCGACCGGCGCGCGCAGGGCGGCCAGACCGGTGAGCACCGCCACGTAATCGCGCGCGGCGCGCTTCGGCGCCAGCGCCGCGTCGGCCTGCTGCAGCGCCTGCCACAGCGTGCGTTCGGCGTCTTCGGCGAACAACGCGGCATCCACGCCGGCGGCGGCTTCATGGCCGGATTTCTTCAGGATATTGCCGGCGCGTTTGTTGGCGGCGGCCAAGGCGGCGGCCTCCGGTAGCTTGGCGAATTCGGCGATGGCGGCCAGACGCTTGGCGAAATCCGGGAGCGAGTGGTGAGCGATTTTCTCTACCGCATTGAACTGCTGCTCGTTGAAGCCCTTGTCGCTGAAATATGCGCGCAGGCGATCGTATACGAAATCTGTGGCGGAACCAGTCAAATCACCGCCCTCTGACATATCGGCACCCGGTTGCAAGCTCATTGCGTGGTGAATCAGTGAGCTCAACGACAGCTCATATCCGCCTTCCAACAATGTTCTCGCCAAACCCAAGCCATTTCGGCGCAGCGCGAACGGATCCTTGTTGCCTGTGGGTTGCAATTTGGCGACGAAACCGCCGGCCAGCGTGTCCAAGCGTTCGGCGATGGCCAGCACCTGGCCGAGTTTGGAGGCGGCGATGGCGTCGCCGGCGAAGCGCGGCTGGTAGGCTTCGTCGATGGCGACGGCGACTGCATCGGATTCGCCGGCGGCCTTGGCGTAATAACGCCCGGCGATGCCCTGCAGTTCCGGGAACTCGCCGACCATGCGCGACTGCAGGTCGGCCTTCGACAGCTCGGCGGCGCGTTTGGCCTGCGCGGCGTCGAGTCCGGCGTCGCGGGCGACGGCTTCGGCCAGCGCGGCGATGCGCGCGGTCTTGTCGGCGTAGGAGCCGAGCTTCTGCTGATAGGTGACCGACGTCAGGCCGTCGGCCATCGAGGCGATGCCCTGCTTCAGGTCTTCGTCGAAGAAGAACGCGGCGTCGGCGAAGCGCGGGCGGATCACGCGCTCGTAACCCTGCTTGATCTGCGCCGGGTCCTTGGAATCGATATTGGCGATGCCGACGAAGTATTCCGACAGCGAGCCGTCGGCTTCGCGCAGCGGGAAGAACTTCTGGTTGGCCTGCATGGTCGACACCAGCGCTTCGTGCGGCACGCGCAGGAAGGCGGATTCGAAGCGGCACAGCACGGCCGCCGGCCATTCGACCAGGCAATTCACTTCGTCCAGCAGCTCGGCCGGCACGTCGGCGCGCTTGCCCACCGAGGCCGCGGCGGATTCGATCTGCGCGGCGATGCGGGCGCGGCGCTCGGCCGGATCGGCCAGCACGTGGCGGCTGCGCAGGGTGTCGAGGTAGCTACCCGGATCGGCGATGTCGACCGCCTCCGGCGCATGGAAGCGGTGGCCGCGGCTGGCGCGGCCGGCCTTCAGGCCAAGCACCGACATCGGCACCACGGCGCTGCCGAAAAGCGCCACCAGCCAATGCACCGGGCGCACGAACTGCTCGCTGCGGTCGCCCCAGCGCATCGGCTTGGGAACCGGCATGGCCTTGATCGATTCGGCCACGATGTCCGGCAGCAGCTCCAGCGTCAGGCTGCCGGCGCGTTCGCTGCGGGCCACGAAGCGCTCGCCTTTGGCGTCGCTGATGCGGTCCAGGTGTTCGATGGCCAAGCCGTTCTTCTGCGCGAACGCGCGCAGCGCCGGGGTCGGCTGGCCGTCGGCGTCGAGCGCGATGTTGACGTACGGCCCGAACACTTCCGATTTCTGCGCCGGTTGTTCGGCGGCCACCGCCTCGACGCGCACCGCCAAGCGGCGCGGCGCGTACAGCACGTGCGCGGCGCCGGCGCTCACGCCGCGTTTGGCCAGGCCGTCGGCGATGCCGCGGGCGAAGGCCTCGGCCAGGGCCGGCAGCGCTTTCGGCGGCAGCTCTTCGGTGCCGAGTTCGATCAACAGGGATTGCGTGTTCATGCGGACACCGCTTTCAGGTTCGGGAAGCCCAGCTTCTCGCGCTGGGCGTAGTAGGCTTCGGCCACCGCGCGTGACAGCGTACGCACGCGCAGGATGTAGCGCTGGCGTTCGGTCACCGAGATGGCGCGGCGGGCGTCGAGCAGGTTGAAGCTGTGCGAGGCCTTGCAGACCTGCTCATAGGCCGGCAGCGGCAGGCCGAGTTCGACCAGCTTCAGCGCCTCTTTCTCGCAGGCGTCGAAGCGGTGGAACAGTTCGGCCACATCGGCGTGCTCGAAGTTGTAGGTGCTCTGCTCGACTTCGTTCTGGTGGTAGACGTCGCCGTAGGTGACCGTGCCCTGCGGGCCGGTGGTCCAGACCAGGTCGTACACGTTGTCGACGTTCTGCAGGTACATGGCCAGGCGTTCCAGGCCGTAGGTGATCTCGCCGGTGACCGGCTTGCACTCCAGGCCGCCGGCCTGCTGGAAATAGGTGAACTGGGTGACTTCCATGCCGTTCAGCCAGACTTCCCAGCCCAGACCCCAGGCGCCGAGCGTCGGCGATTCCCAGTTGTCCTCGACGAAGCGCAGGTCGTGCACCAACGGATCGATGCCGAGCGCCTTCAGCGAATCCAGATACAGCTCCAGGATGTTGTCCGGATTGGGCTTGAGCACCACTTGGTACTGGTAATAGCGCTGCAGGCGGTTCGGGTTGTCGCCGTAGCGGCCATCGGTCGGGCGGCGGCTGGGCTGCACATAGGCCGCATTCCATGGCTCCGGGCCAAGCGCGCGCAGGAAAGTGGCCGGATGGAAGGTGCCGGCGCCGACTTCGGTGTCGAGCGGCTGGATCAGCACGCAGCCTTGGGCGGCCCAATAGTGGTTCAGGCGCAGGATGATGTCTTGGAAACTGGGTGCCGACATGGCGGATTCGCTCGGTTTAGGCGTGAATGCCGCTATTATAAAGGCTGTTTCCCGCTTTCAAGGATTTTTCCATGGATATTCAACGGGTTTCCGCCGGCCGCGGCGCGGCGTGGATCAACCAGAGCATCGGCTTGCTGAAAAGCGGCGGCAAAGCCATCTGGCTGCCGGCGCTGGTGGTCGGCGTACTGGCGTCGATGCCGTTGCTCGGCGCCGCGTTCGGCATCCTCATCGTGTTCTTCTATGGCGGCCTGGTGCTCTGTTTCGACCGGCCGAGCGGCGGCTTCGACGCCTTCTCCGGTTTCCGCAACGGCGGCTTCGGCCGGCTGCTGCCGGTGATGCTGCTGAATCTGGCCCTGGGCATCGTCGCCATCGTGGCGATATGGCCGATCGTGCAACCCATCCTGCAGGCAGCCAGCGAAGGCCGCGAAGCGACGCCGGAAGAAGCCCTCCAATTCCTGAGCGGCCTGGCCGGACCGCTGCTGTGGCTGATTCCGCTCAGCATCCTGGTGCATTGGATCAGCCAGTTCGCGGTGCCCCTGGCCACGCTCAAGCGTCTGCCCGGCGGCGAAGCGCTGTCGCAGGCGCTGAAAGCGGTGTTCGCCAACCTGCCGGCCCTGCTGGTGAATCTGCTGTGCCTTGCCATCGCGGCGGCGGTGATTTCGGTGATTGCCTTCATTCCGATGGCGGTGCTCGGCGTGCTGTTCGCCGGCAATCAAGTGCTGGCCAATCTGGTCGTATTGCCGGTGGCGGCGTTGCTGACCACCGTGCTGATGGTGCTGATGGGCGGCAACATGCTGTTCGCCTACCGCGACGTGTTCGGCGCGGACGCGCCGGCCGGCGATGCGCCGGTCTCGGAATTGATGCTTTAAGCCGGGCCGCCCGCTTCGGCCTTGGCGCGGCCGGCGGCGATGGCGCGCGCGACCAGGATGCCGGCCTCGTACAGCAGCCACATCGGCACCGCCAGCATCACCTGCGAGAGTCCGTCCGGCGGCGTGATGATCGCCGCCAGGATGAAGATGGCGACCACCACATAGCCGCGCCATTCGGCCAACTGCTCGACCTTGACCCAATCCAGCAGCACGGCGATCAGCACCGCGATCGGCACCTCGAAACTGGCGCCGCCGGCCAGCAGGAGCACCAGCACGAAATCCAGGTACTTGCCGATGTCGGTCATCATCGCCACGCCTTCGGGCGCGGTCGAATTCAGGTAGGCGAACATCACCGGCAGCAGCAGGAAATAAGTGAACGCGCAGCCGGCGTAGAACAGCACGGTGGCCGCCAGCAGCAGCGGCTTGGCCAGGCGCTTTTCCTTCTCGTACAACGCCGGCGCCACGAACGCCCAGATCTGGTACAGCATGAACGGCGCGGCCAGGAACAGGGCGGCGAAGAACGCCAGCTTCATCGGCACGAAGAAGGTCGAGGCGACTTCGATCGCGACCAGCTGGCTGCCGGGCGGCAAGGTCGCCTTCAGCGGTTCGGCCAACCAGGCGTACAGCGGATTGGCGAACGGCAGCAGCGCCACGAACACCGCCAGCACCGCCACCACCGCGTACAGCAGGCGCTGCCGCAGTTCCAGCAGATGCGAAATCAGGCTCTGGCCGTCGCCGCTCACCAGAGCGCGCCTTGCTTGGGATGCGTGCCGTCCGGGCCGTCCGGATCGGCCCCGCCATCGATAGGACCGTCCGGCATCGGCTGTGCGGGCGGCGGCGGCGGTTCATCGGTTTCGAACGCGGCCGGATCGGGCGTGGTGTCGATGCCGTTGCCGGCGGCGTTGTCGGCCTCGGCGCTGCGCGCCAGGTCGGTCAGCGCGGCGTTCAGGCCGTCTTCGGCATCGCGCAGGTCCTGTTGCAGTTCCTGCATCGGCGCGCGGATGCTGTTCTCGGCATCCTGCAGGTGCTTCTTCATCTCTTCCTGCGCCAGCTCCAGCTCCAGTTCCGACTTCACCGAATACCACTGCGCGCGCGCCTTGCGCACCCACAGCCCGGCGAACCGCGCGGCCTTGGGCAGGCGCTCGGGGCCCAATACCAGCAGGGCCACCACCGCGATGATCAGCAGCTCGCTGAAACCGACGTCGAACATGGCTTAGGCTTGGCCGTCGCCGTCCGTTTTTTTCTGGTCCAGGCTTTCCGGTTTGCCGGCGGCGTCGCCGTCCTCGCCTTTCATGCCTTTCTTGAAGCCGGACACGGCTTTGCCCAGGTCGGCGCCGATGTTTCCGAGCTTCTTGGTGCCGAACACCAGAAGCACGATCACCAGCACAACTATCAATTCTCTCCAGCCGATCATGTCGTTCTCCCGAATATGGCGGATGTTTATTTGGTGGCCGCTTCGCGGCTGCTGGCTTCTTCCAGCTGGTTGCGGAAATCGATCACCGCGGCGTTGTCGCTGGCGGTGCGGCCGTCGAAGATCGACGCCGGCGAGGCCATGTCGCCGTACACGGTCTCGTTGGCCTTCTTGTCGATGCGGATCACGGTGCCGTCCAGCGCCACGCCGGCGAACAGGCCCTTGGCGCGCGAGTAGCTGTAAATCTCGGCCTTCAGCTTCTCGTCGGTGCTGGCCTGCAGGTTGCGGCCGACCGGGCCGGCGGTGACCGCGGCGTCGGCGCCGAGGGTGAATTTGCCCTTGATGATGTTGTCCACGCCGCGCGGGCTGGTGAACACCAGGATCAGGTCGGTCTTCTGCACGCCGGCCTGGAAGCCCCAGCTGCCGCCGCCGACGTTGATGTAGTTCGGGTTGGACCAGGCGCCGTCCTTGCCGCGCACCGAAATCAGGCCCTTGCCGCCGCGGCCGCCGAACACCAGCGCGGCCTTGGTCATGTCCGGCACCACGGCGATGGCGTAGGCTTCGGCCAGCAGGCGCTCGGGAATCGAGTTCTCGGGAATCGCCGACATCTCCTTCAGCACGCGGGTGGCCGAACGGGTGCGTTGCTCCGGCGTGGTGTTGGCGGCGGCGGCGGTGGCGAAAAGGATGGACAAAGCGACAAGCAGAGCGCGCATAATGGATTCCTCGGTTCGGGGGAGCCAGGCTCACGGTCCATGATAACCGCTGACGCCCGGTTCACCTACAATTGTTTATCTTCGACCACCATTTTCGCCGGAAGTTCGCCCCATGACGCCCGCCCCGCGCAAGACCCTGACCCTGCTGGTCAACCTCGGCACGCCCGACGACGCCACCGCCGGTGCGGTGCGCCGCTACTTGGCCGAGTTCCTGCACGACTACCGGGTGGTCGACCTCAGCCGCTGGCTCTGGTGCATCCTGCTGCACTTCATCATCCTGCCGATCCGCTCGGGCCGGGTGGCGAGGAACTACGCCAAGATCTGGCATGCCGAGGGCTCGCCGCTGCTGGTGCATTCGCGCCGTCTGGCCGAGAACCTGCAGCACCAGATGCCGAACACCACGGTGGCGCTGGCCATGCGCTACGGCAAACCCGCGGTGTCCGAGGTGCTGGACCGCTACCCCGACCTGGACGAACTGACTGTGCTGCCGCTGTATCCGCAGTACTCGGCCACCACCAGCGGCTCGGTGTTCGATGCCATCAGCCGCCATTACCAGGCGCGCGAGCGCGTGCCCGGCATCCGTTTCATCGCCGACTACCATCGGCATCCGGCCTGGCTGGACGCGATGGAAGCGCGCATCCGCAGCCACTGGGACCTGCACGGCCGCGGTCAGCGCCTGCTGTTCTCGTTCCACGGCATCCCGGTGCGCTTCGCCGAACGCGGCGATCCGTACCCGCAGCAATGCCGCGCCGGCGCCGAAGCCTTGGCCGAACGCCTGGGCCTGTCTGCGGACGAATGGCTGCTGACCTTCCAGTCGCGCTTCGGCCGTGAACCCTGGCTGCAGCCGTATACCGACAAGACCCTGGAGCAGCTGGGCCGCGACGGTCTGGCAAGCGTGGACATCGTCTGTCCGGGCTTCGCGGTCGATTGCCTGGAGACGCTGGAGGAGATCGCGGTCGAGAACGCGCACGTGTTCCGCGACGCCGGCGGCGGCGAGCTGCGCTACATCAGCGCCCTGAACGAGGAACCCGGACACGTGGCGGCGCTGGCCAAGGTGCTGGAAAGCGGCGGCCAGGCGGCATGATCGAAACCGGCTTCGACACCGCGCGCGGCCGCATCGCCGCCTTGCGTTTCGGCACGCCTGGCGGCCGGCGCGTGCTGGCCCTGCACGGCTGGCTCGACAACGCCGCCAGCTTCGTGCCGATGGCGCCGTTCCTGGCGGCGCACGACGTGGTCGCCATCGACCTGATCGGGCACGGCGGCAGCAGCCATGTGCCGCCCGGCTACGATTACGCCTTCGTCGATTGGATGCACGACGTGCTCGACGTGCTGGACGCGCTGGACTGGCCGCAGGCGGACCTGCTGGGCCACTCGCTCGGCGGCGCGCTGGCCACGGTGATCGCCGCCGGCGCGCCCGAGCGGGTGTCCTCGCTGGCGCTGATCGAAGCCTTGGGCACGCCGCCCTGGCCGAGCGAACAGGCCGCCGAACGCCTGCGCAAGGCGGTGGCCGGCCGGCGCAAGCCGCCGTCGGCGCCGCGGCTGATCGCCGACGTCGAAACCGCCGTGCGCGCCCGTCTGCAGGCCACCGAGAAGACCGAAGCGGCCGCGCGCCTGTTGGTCGAGCGCAACCTGCGCGCAGTCGACGGCGGCTACCGCTGGCGCAGCGATCCGCGCCTGATGTGGCCCTCGCACATGCGCGCGGAGGAAGCCTCGGTGCGCAACTGGCTGTCGGCCATCGAATGCCCGGTGCTGCTGGTGGCGGCCGAACCGGCATTCGCGTATTTTCCGGCGGCCCTGCGCGACGCGCGCCTGGCCTGCCTCAAGCGCGGCCGGCTGCGCCTGATCGACGGCACGCACCACGTGCATATGGACAAGCCGGCCGAGGTGGCCGGATTCATCAATACCTTCTGGAGCCCGAACTGATGCGCATCACCGCCCTGCTATTGGCCGTTCTTTCCCTTCCGGCATCGGCCGCCGAACCGGCCGCGTTCGGCTATTACCTGCACGGCTCGGCCGCCAACGCGGTGCCGGCGCAAAGTCCCGAACACGGCGGCGCGCTGCTGGCCGGCGGCGGCAACGAGGTCGACGCCGCCTACGGCTGGTTGGCGGAGCAGGCCCGCGGCGGCGACCTGGTAGTGCTGCGCGCCCGCGGCGAAGACCAATACAACCCCTACTTCGCGCAGTTCGGCAAACTGGATTCGGTCGAGACCCTGGTGGTGGGCAGCCGCGAGGCCGCCAACGATCCGTTCGTGGCTAAGCGCGTGCTGAACGCCGACGCCCTGTTCATTGCCGGCGGCGACCAGGCAAACTACATCAACTTCTGGAAAGGCACCGCGCTCGGCGACGCCATCGAGGCGCTGCTGCGCCGGCGCGTCGCCATCGGCGGCACCAGCGCCGGCCTGGCGGTGCAGGGCCAGTACGATTTCGCCGCGCTGAACGACACCATCAGCACCGAGGAGGCGCTGAAGAATCCGTACCAGCCGAAGCTGACGCTGGACAGCGGCTTCATCACCGCGCCCGGCCTGGCGCACACCATCACCGACAGCCACTTCGCCGAACGCGACCGCATGGGCCGCTTGATGGCGTTCATGGCGCGTCTGATCGTGGACGGCAAGGAACCGGCCGGCCGTCTGCGCGCGATCGGCATCGACCCGGCCACCACCCTGGTGGTGGAAGGCGATAAGGCGCGCGTGGTCGGCGAGGGCGCGGTGTATTTCCTGAACGCGAACGGCAACCCGGCGGATTGCCGCCCGGGCCAACCCTTGCGCTTCGAGGGCGTGTCGGTGGTGCGCCTCAAAAACGGCGACTATTTTGATTTGAAGGCATGGAAAGCGGGCGAGGGCCAGCCCTTGCATTACCGCGTGTCCACCGCCGACGGCCGGGTCTGGTCGGACCGTGCCGACGGCGGCGTGTACTGAAACTCAGCCGAACAGGCGCTTGGCCTCGGCCTTGATGCCGGCGCCGTGCGCCTTCAGGTAATCGCGGCGCTGGCGCCATTCCGGGTGGCGGCGTTCCACTTCCCGCCAGAACGCGGGCGAATGGTTGCGCTGCAGCAGGTGGCATAGCTCGTGCACCAGCACGTAGTCGGCCACCGGCTCGGGCGCGAACATCAGGGCGGTGTCGAGACTCATGCCGTCGTTGACCGCGAGCGAACCCCAGAGCGTGCGCAACGGCCGCACCCGCAGCGCCGCGGGAGCCTTCGGCAGGCCGGGCAGATACGGCTGCATGCGCGCCGCGAACCAATCCTGGCCGAAGCGGGCGTAGCTGTGCCGGAGCGTGGCCTGCAGCTGGCGTTCGCTGCTGCGCGCACTGACATGGATGCGCCAGTGGTCGTGTTCGCGGAACACCGCCAGGGCGCGGTCTTCGCACCAAGCCACCGGCAGCCGCCGGCCGAACCAGGGCAGCTCCAGTTCGGCGCCGATGGCCAAGGCCGGTAGCTCGTGCGCCTGGCGTTTATGCCAGTGCGCCCACAGCCAATCCTGGTGTTCGGCCACGAACGCCAACGCGGCTTTTTCCGAAGCGCGCGGCGGCAGGGTCAGACGCGGGCCTTGGTTGCCGATCAGCAGGCGCAGTCGGCGCGCGCGCGGATGCCGTTTCCAGGCCAGCCAAAGGCGCTGGCCGTCGCGTTCCAGCCATTGGCCGTCGCGCTCTTCGCGCACGCGCGGCCAGAACGGCATCAGGCCGCCTTGGCCAATCCGCCCTGCAGCCCGAACAGCTGCGCGAAGCGGGCGTGGAAGCGGCCAAGCTCGGCGCTGAACAGGGTGAAGCGCGCCATCAGCTCGTCTTCCAGCGACTCGGTGTTGCCGTTTTCGATGCCATCGACCGCGCCTTCCAGCAGCTTCAGCTTGCGCAGCACCAGATCGTCGCCGAGCACGCAGCTGACATGGCCGTCGGCGACGATGGCCAGCCGGCTGACCTGCTTGCCGGCCTGCAGATGCGCCAGCACTTCCTCGCTGGCCAGGTCGTGCCGCAGGCATTTCACGATGGCGCCCTTTTCGGCCGGATCGACCAGTTCGCATTCCTCGCCGAGGAACCAGTCGGCCGGCAGGCCGTCGCCCAGCAGGCATTGGCCCAGCACCGCGCGCGGCGGCTGCGCCGCCTGCAGCGGCAAGGCCGGGAAGCTGCCGAGCGCCTCGCGCAGCTTGCTGACCACGGCTTCGGCGGCCTTGACCGAGGCGGTGTCGACGGCGATGAAGCCGACTTCGAAATCGATCAGGGCGTTGGTGCGCGAAGGTTTGACGAAGGCGCGCGGCATCAGGTCGTCGAGCGTCTCCTGCTTGAGCTGGCTGCGCGCGCGCTTGCCGAGCGGATGGCCTTTGGCCTCCTCGAGCTTGGCGATCTTGGCCTGCCATTCGCGCTGCACCACCGCCGACGGCAGGATGCGGTCTTCGCCGCCCAGGCTGAGCCAGACGCAGTGGCCGCTGCGCTGCAGGAACGCGCCTTCGCCGCCCAGCGGCGGTACGAAACCGCGCGATTGCATGGCCAGTGCGCCGACCGGCTTGAGCGCGTGCGCAGCCAAGGCGGATTCGAGGCGTTCGGCGTCGAGCGCGCGGATTTCGGGGAGACTGAAGAAGACGGTATTGCGGAAAAACATGCGGTGTTCCAAAAGGGTTGCGGCTTGGTTTATTCTACCCTTGATGCCCCGCCGACGGACTTCCCCATGCTCGATCCGTTCACCCAGCGCCGGTACACCGCCATGCTGTTCGAGCTGCGCGCCGAACACCGCGACCTCGACCTCGCCATCGAACGCCTGGGCGAGAGCAAGGTCGGCGACGAGATGAGCATCAAGCGCCTGAAGAAGCGCAAGCTCAAGCTCAAGGACCAGATCGCGATCCTCGAGAACATGCTGATTCCCGATTTAGAGGCCTGAGCCGGCGGCGTCGGGCTTGGCCGGCACCGCGTCCGGCGAGATCTTCTGGATGGTGTGGCGCAGCTCGCGGTTGAGCACCAGGCGCGCGTCCTGTTCCCATTCGTTCAAGCGCTGGTCGAACTCCAGCTTGCCGGCTTCGTTCAGCCACAGCAGCTTCTGCTCGCGCAGGTTGCCGATGAAGCCGCGGAACAGCGACTTGTCGAAGAACTCCGGCGCCGCCGGCGCGTACAGCAGCGACAGCCGCTGCGCGGTCAGGTGGCACAGGCTTTCCAGCTGCGAGGCGCTGAGCGCGCCGGAGCCGTTCTTGACCAGGGTGGTGATGGTGATGAAGTAGCGCTCGAAGGCCTGCTGCAGGCTGTGCGCGATGGCGCGCAGGTGGAACACCTCGTCGGTCTGCCCGGGCGCGCGGTGCAGGGTTTCGTCATCGTCCTTGGCCACGCTCAGGAAGCCTTCGCGCACGAACAGATCGATGGTGCGGTTCAGCGCCTCGGCGAATTCGGCGTCGCTCCAGGGCAGGAACAGCTCGCTCTTCATGAACGGGTACACGTTCAGGCCCAGGCGCACCAGGCCGCTGCGCGACAGGCGGCGGTTGTTCTGGAAGCACAGCGAGATCCAGGCGGCGGCGCTGAACAGGTGCAGGATGTTGTTCTTGAAGTAGCTCTGCAGCACCGCGGTCTCGCCGGTCATCGCCAGCACGTCGCCGAGCGGATGGCTGGTGCGGCAGACCACGCCCATGCGTTCGCCGTAGGCGATGACGGCGCGCGCGTCCAGCGCCGTGACGGTGACCCGCGGGCCGTAGGGTTCGGCCTCGAGGATGCGCTTGGACAGCTCGATCTGGGCGATCAGGTCGTTCTCGTCCATGGCGTGCTTGGGCGTGGACAAAAGCGCCAGCGCCAGCAGGTTGACCGGATTGACGTCGGCGGCGCGGTTGATGTTGACGTGGATGTTCTGCGCCAGCTCGTCGACCACGCCGGACAGCCAAGGCAGCTTGCCGTCGGCGGCATCGCGGTCCTCGCGCCAGGCCGGCGCATGCCGGAGCAGGCTGTCGTTGAGGTACACCGGTTCGCCGAAGTTGACCGTGACCTTGCCGTAGTTCTCGCGCAGCACCCCGAACGCGGCCTTGAGCAGGGCCCAGATGGTCTCTTTCTGCTTCGGCTGGCCGGACAGCTCGTCAAGGTAGCTCTTGCCTTCGATCAGGCGCTCGTAGCCGATGTACACCGGCTGGAACACCACCGGCCGCTGCGGCGCGCGCAGGAAGGCCTTGACCGTCATCGCGATCATTCCGCCCTTGGGCGCCAGCAGGCGCCCGGTGCGCGAGCGGCCGCCTTCGATGAAGTATTCGAGCGCGTAGCCGTTGCCGACCAGCTGCGCCACGTATTCGGAGAACACCGCCGAATACAGGGCGTTGGCCTTGAAGCTGCGGCGCAGGAAGAACGCGCCGCCGCGGCGCAGGATCGGCCCGATCAGCGGCAGGTTGAGGTTGACGCCGGCGGCGATGTGCGGCGGCACCATGCCCTTGGTGTACAGCAGGTAGCTCAGCAGCAGGTAGTCCATGTGGCTGCGGTGGCAGGGCACGTAGACCACTTCGTGGCCGGGCGCGGTCTCCTTCAGCGACTCCATGTGGTGCACGTTGACGCCGTCGTAGATCCGGTTCCAGATGCCGGTCAGCGCGAACGACAGCGAGCGCACCAGCGGATGCGAGTAGTCGGCGGCGATTTCCCAGGCGCACTCGTGCGCTTTCTTCCAAGCGTCCACATACGAGGACTTGTCGCGCCGGGCCTGCTCGGCGATGGCCTTGCGCACCGGTTCGGCGTCGAGCACGCGGTCGACCAGCAGCCGGCGGGTGGAGAGGTCGGGGCCGATGACCGCGGCGCGGACCTTGCGCAGGTGCGCGCGCAGCAGGCGCTGGGCCTTGCGCACCAGGCGGTCATGCGGGATGTCCTCGGCCAGCATGTCGCGCACGCGGTAGCTGGGCGAGAAGCGCACGTGGGTGTCGCGGCCGTTCAGCAGCACCGAGACGAAACGGCGGAAACGGCCGACCAGCGCCCAGTTCTCCGAAAACAGCACCGAGAACCAGCCGGACTGGCGGTTGGGCGCGCGGCCGACGAAAATCGACACCGGCACCAGCTGGATGTCCTGCTCCGGATACAGCCGGTGCGCCATGATCAGGCGCGACAAGCCGTCGGAATGGCGCTTGTTCTTGGCGGCGCTGATGGTGGCGCTGCCGTTGCGGCGCGACAGCGCGAAATACGAGCGCTTGCGGCCGAGCGGGTTGCCCGGCAAGGAGGCCAGCGGCGAGGGCAGGCCGGCCTCGCGGCAGGCGCGGTCGAGGATCAGCAGATTGGTCAGGCCGTAGTTTTCCAGCACGTAACAGACCGGCCGGTCGACCTGGAACGGCGGCACCACCGGCTCGCGCGAAATCTCGATCCACGGCCTGAGCACCCGGGCGGCCAGGCGCAGCCACAGCGGCGGGCGCTCGGGTCGGGACGCCACGGCCGGCGGCCGGGGTGCGTTCGGGTCAGGGAAGGGCAAGGGGGCTTGCTGGGCGTTCGCCATATCGGGGGCTCAGGGTTCGGCCAGCGTGTCTTGCAGCAGGGCCGTGGCCGAGGCATCGAACCACTGCCCGTTCCGTTCGATCATATCCATGGGGAATTCTACCCATTTTTTCCCGAGCGGATAGCGGATGCGGACCGTGGCGGTGTTGCCGGACTGCTTGACGACGGTGACCTGCAGGCGGGCTTGGCCGGCATCCCAGTCCAAACCGTAAATTTTGCCTAAATCCTTCAATCCGTCGAGAAAAACCGACATCCTGCGGTGAAAATCGACATAACCCAGCGAACTGTAATGGCGGTAATCGCGGATTCCGGAATCCCGGGCAATCTTCACCATCTGCTCGAAAGCGCGCGCGCGCAGGGCCTTGTCCTGCAACCACTCGGCCGGCATCTGCTCGACGATGGCCTTGGCCAAGGCCTTGCCATGCGCCTTTTCGGACACGCTGAGTTGGCTGTTGGTCTCGATCCAACCTTGTAGCAACAGCGTCAAACTCGACTGCATCAGCGGCCATTTGCTGTCAATTTCGCTTTTCAGCGGCTTTATTTTGGCATTGAGGTCGCGTTGCAGATGCACTTCGGCCTGCGGTTCGGTGAAGCGCAGCAGCAGTTTGTCGAAACTGGCCTGCTCGGAAGCGTCCAAAGCCAGACGCTGGCGGATATGCGGCCACTCGCGCTGCAGGCGTTGGCGCTCGACCGGCGGCAGGGTCAGCGCCCGGTAACGCAGCATGTCCGGCTCGCGCAGGCTGTGCAAGATGGCGGTGGCGTCCTGCCGGGCTTTCTGCGCCTTGGCCTCGTTCCAGGGCGCGCGGCAGCCGGCCGGCAACACCAGGGCCAACAACAGCAAGGCATGCAGCAGGCGCTTGGCCACGGCGGCTCCGGCGGGGGAAAGAGAGGCTAGCATAGCAAAGCGCCGGACTCAGTCGAACAGGGCCAAGATGGCCTGCCGGTGGGCGGCGACCCGCGCCTGCGTCTCCTCCGACTGGTCGTCGCGGACCACGCCGTCGCGATGCAGGTCGGCCTCGGGCAGTTCATCCAGAAACTGGCTGGGCAGCAGGTTGACCTGCTCGCCCCAGCGCTTGATCTGGGCGCTGTGCGCCAGATACAGGCGTTCCTTGGCGCGGGTGATGCCGACGTAGAACAGCCGGCGCTCCTCGGCCAGGGTGCCTTCGTCCAAGCTGGCCTGGTGCGGCAGGCTGCCCTGCTCGCAACCGACGATGAACACCGTGCGGAACTCCAGACCCTTGGCCGAGTGCAGGCTCATCAGCCGGACCTGGTTGCCGGGCTCGCCGCGGTCGGCGTTCGACAACAACGCCAGCTGCGCGGCCAGACCGCCGGCGCCCGAGGCCGTGCGGCGCTCGGATTCGAACCACTGCGCCAGCTCGTCCAGGTTCTCCTTGCGGCGCAGGAACAGGGCTTCGTTCTTGGTCTCCACCCGCAGCTGGGCCAGGATGCCGGATTCCTCGATCACCGCGCGCACGATGTCGGCCGCCGGCAGGCGCTTGCTGCGCTCGCGCAGCGAGGCGACGATGCGCGAGAATTCGGCCAGACCGGCCGCCGGGCGCGCGCTGAGCGCGGTGCGGAAGCTGGAGTTCTGCGCCGCCAGCGACAGCGGGATGTGCGCGCCGTGCGCCATCTGCGCCAGCTTCTCCAGACTGGTGGCGCCGACCTCGCGCTTGGGCGCGCCGATGGCGCGCAGGAACGCGGCGTCGTCGTCCGGATTGGCGATCACCCGCAGCCAGGCCAGCACGTCCTTGACCTCGCCGCGGTCCAGGAACGCCGTGCCGCCGGTGATGTGGTACGGGATCTTCAGCAGCTGCAGTTCCTTCTCCAGCGGCCGCGACTGGTGGTTGCCGCGGAACAGGATGGCGAACTCGGCGTACGGGATGTCGTGCGCCTGCGCCAGGAACTGGATCTCGGCGGCCACACGCTGGGCCTCGTGCTCGTTGTTCTTGCAGGACCAGACCCGCACCGGCGCGCCTTCGCCGTGCCGGCTCCACAGTTTCTTCAGGTGCGCGTGCGGGTTGTTGGCGATCACCGCGTTGGCGCAGCGCAGGATGCGCGCGCTGCAGCGGTAGTTCTGCTCGAGCTTGATCACTTTCAGGTTCGGGTAGTCGCGGCCCAGCTCGTCCAGGTTCTCCGGCTGCGCGCCGCGCCAGGCGTAGATGCTCTGGTCGTCGTCGCCGACGCAGGTGAACAGGCCGCGTTCGCCGGACAGCGCCTTGATCATGCGGTACTGGGCGCCGTTGGTGTCCTGGCATTCGTCCACCAGCAGGTAGCGCAGTTTGTCCTGCCAGCGCCGGCGCACCTCGGCATCCTGCTCCAGCACCTGCAGCGGCAGCCGGATCAGGTCGTCGAAATCGACCGCGTTGAACGCGGTCAGGCGCGCCTGGTACTTGGCGTACAGTTCGGCGATCTGCTGCTCGCGCAGGCTCTTGGCCAGCTCCTGCGCCTGCTCCGGCGCCAGCGCCAGGTTCTTCATCTTCGAGATCCAGCTCTGCGCGGCGAACACCGCGTCCTTGTCCGGCGTGCCGGGCAGCAGGTCGCGGATCAGGCCCTGCTGGTCGTCGGTGTCGAAGATGGAAAAGCCGCGGCGCAGGCCGGCGGTCTTGCCGTCCTGCTGCAGGAACTGCAGGCCGAGCGAATGGAAGGTGGTCACCGTGACCGCCTCGGCCGCGGTCCTGCTGATGCGCTTGCCGACCCGCTCGCGCATTTCGCGCGCGGCCTTGTTGGTGAAGGTGATGGCGGCGATCTGCTCCGGCCCGAACGTGCGGCCGTGGATCAGGTGCGCGATCTTCTCGGTGATGACTTTGGTCTTGCCGCTGCCGGCGCCGGCCAGCACCAGCAGGGGACCGTCGACGTAGGCCACAGCGGCCTGCTGCGGGGGATTCAAGCCGGACATCGGATCAGCCGGTCAGCTGCGCAGGCCGATGCCGCGTTTGAGCAGGAACATGCCGAGCGCGCCGAGCCCGACCGCGAACGCCAGCATCACCGCGTACGACAGCGCCAGCGGTACGTCGGTGGCGCCTTCGCCGAGCAGGCCGTAGCGGAACGCGTTGACCATGTAGAAGATCGGGTTGGCCTGGGTCGCGGCCTGCGCCCAGTCCGGCAGCACGCGCACCGAATAGAACACGCCGCCCAGGTAGGTCAGCGGGGTCAGGATGAAGGTCGGCACAATGGCGATGTCGTCGAACTTCTTGGCGTACACCGCGTTCACGAAACCGGCCAGCGAGAAGATGACCGCGCCGAGCAGGATGGTGCTGACCATCACCAGCGGATGCGGCACGCTGACGTGGGTGAAGGCCATGGCGATGGCCAGCACGATCAGGCCGACCATCAGGCCGCGCAGCACGCCGCCGGCCACGTAGCCGGCCAGGATCACGTAGTTGGGCATCGGGCTGACCAGCAGCTCCTCGATGTGGCGGCCGAACTTGGCGCCGAAGAAGCTGGAGCTGATGTTGCCGTAGGCGTTCTGGATCACCGACATCATCACCAGGCCGGGCACGATGAAGTCCATGTAGTCGAAGCCGCCCATGTCGCCGATGCGCGAGCCGATCAGCTTGCCGAAGATCAGGAAGTACAGGGTCATGGTGATCGCCGGCGGCACCAGGGTCTGACCCCAGATGCGCAGGATGCGCGCCACTTCGCGCCGGGCGACGGTGACGAAGGCGGTGGCGTTCGGGCTCATGCGGCCTCCTTCGCGGTCAGGCGCACGAACAGCTCTTCCAGCCGGTTGCTCTGGTTGCGCATCGAACGCACGGTGATGCCGGCCCGGGCCAGCGCCTCGAACAGGTCGTTCAGCGGCAGGTCGCGCGGCTTTTCGGCCACCAGGGTGTGGCTGTCGGCGGCTTTCAGCTCGACGCCGGCGATGGCCGGCAATTCGGCCGGCAGTCCGCCGTCGATGTCGAGCACGAAGCCTTCCACATCCAGCTTGGCGAGCAGGGCTTTCATCGGCCCCTGTTCGATGATGGTGCCTTTGTCGATGATGGCCAGGTTGCGGCACAGGCTCTCGGCCTCTTCCAGGTAGTGCGTGGTCAGGATCACCGTGGTGCCGGCCGCGTTCACTTCCTGCAGGGTCTTCCACATGCCGCGGCGGATCTCGATGTCGACGCCGGCGGTCGGCTCGTCCAGGATCAGCAGCTTGGGTTCGGTCATCATCGCGCGGGCGATCATCAACCGGCGCTTCATGCCGCCGGACAGGGTGCGGCTCATCACCTCGGCCTTCTCCCACAGCTGGGCGGCCTTCAGCTGCTTCTCGGCGCGCAGCAGCGCCTCGGCGCGCGGCACGCCGTAGAAGCCGGCGTAATTGACCAGGATGTCGATCGGCTTCTCGAACATGTTGAAGTTGATTTCCTGCGGCACCAGGCCGATCTGGCGCATGGCGCCCGAGCGGTCGGCCATCAGGTCGATGCCGAACACCGACACCGAGCCCGAACTCGGGTTGACCAGCGAGCTGACCACGCCGATCAGGGTCGATTTGCCGGCGCCGTTCGGGCCCAGCAGGGCGAAGAAATCGCCGGGCGCGACCTCGAGCGAGACGCCCTTCAGCGCCTTCACGCCGTTGTCGTAGGTCTTGTGCAAGGATTGGATGGCAAGCGCGGGCTGGGTCATCGGGATTCCGTAGACGGCAAACTTTCGTCAGAACGCTTAGTATATCGGGCTTGCACCCCCAGCTGAACCCGAGGAACCGCCCGTGGCAGACCATTTCCCGCTGAAACTCGTCGGCAGCCGCATGTTGGCGCCCAGCGTCCGCCATCTGGAGTTCACCCGCGACGACGGCCAGGCCCTGGATTTCATCCCAGGCCAGTTCATCCAGGTGCACTTCAACTACCCCGACGGCACCCCGACCAAGCGCAGCTATTCGTTGGCCACCCAGCACGACCACGCCTTCGGCGTGAACGACAGCGTCGAGATCGCGGTCAGCTTCGTGCCCGGCGGCGCGGCCTCGGCGCTGTTCACCGCGCTCGATGACGGCCAGCAGATCCAGTGCAGCGGCCCGTACGGCCGGTTCTGCCTGAACGACAAAGACCAGAACGCGCGCTATATCCTGATCGCCACCGGCACCGGCGTGACGCCGTACCGCGCCATGCTGCCGCAACTCAAGCAGCTGATGGACAGCCGTGGCGTGGAGGTGGTGCTGCTGTTCGGCGCCCGCAGCGAAGAAGACCTCATTTACCGCGAAGATTTCTACAAGTTCGCTGAAGATAACCCGAAATTCCGCTTTATGCCGTCATTTTCGCGGAAATTGCCGGAAAATCCCACTGCCGATGCCCGCACCGGCTACGTGCAGGAGCAACTGGCCGAATTGGCACCGAACGGCGCGCACGACATCGCCTATCTGTGCGGCAACCCGAACATGGTCGACGCCTGCTTCGAGGCGCTGAAGGAATTCGGCCTGTCGGTGCACCACATCCGGCGCGAAAAGTACGTGTCGAGCAAATAGCTCGCCGTTCCGGCGCGTCCGCCATGAACCCGCCCGACGACCGCCACCGCGAACTGCTGGCCAAACGGCGCCAATTGCAGGCGCGGCGCGAACGCGACGCCTGCCGGGCGACCGTCGCCCACGAGCTGGCGGCCTTGGACGCCGCCGGCACGCCCTATGCCTTGATCTGGCCCGAGCAGCTGCGGGAGCGCTGGCTCGGCCGCCGTTTTCCGTGGGATATCGGCCGCATCCGCTGGGCGGCCGTGCCGGGTTCGGAGCGCATTCCCTGGCAGGATCCGACGGCCCGCGATGCCGCGTGTCTGGCCACGCTGACGGCGCTGTGGCCGGCGCCGGACGAAGCCCTGACGCTGGTCTGGGGCAATGCCCTGAAGCCGGGCCTGCGCTTACGCGCCGATGCCGTTCGCCAGCATCTGCGTGAATTGCTGGACGCCGATTTCGACGCCTGGCTGTCGTCCGAGACCGGAGACTGGCTACTGGAGTGCTATCACGAGGGCGAGATCGCTTACGGGCGGTTGCCGGGCTGATCATTTTGTTGACGCCAACAAAATGATGGCGGAAACGTTTCAGCGTAATGGCTATACGCCCTGCAGGCGATCACGCCACTTTGGAAGTCCAGCCCTTCTTGGCGCTCTCGGTGAAAACCAATTTGGCGTTGTGGTTGCTCGCATCGATTTCCTGCAGGCGCCTCAATATGGCGGTGAACTGCGCGTTCTTCTCATTGATCGACTCCAGATAGAGCTGACGAAGCACGCCGTCCTGCAATCTAGGCACCCGGGCCGATTTTTCCCACTTGGCGATCTGCTGCCCGTCGGTGTAACCCAGCCACTGCCCGAGCATTTCCTGCGACAGCCCGAGCTCTTTGCGTAAAAAGCGGAATTCACGGCCGGAAAGATGCCGCTTCTCCCTTGCCAGCTGAGTGCCGATGGCGCGGTGCAGACCGGCGACATCCTCGATGGCGGTAGCACGTCCATAGGGCGTATCGATGGTCTTGTAACCATTCGAAAGCCACACATTCAACAATCCGCAGTCAACGTAATGAAACATAAAATCAATCCCTAATGACCGTCACGACAACCACGTAACTGGCGCTTTCCGCATCCCAATCCAAAGCAAGCACCACATCAATTCCATCTCCGCATACGGCCCGGCTGACCGTAACCTTCCAGCATCCCTTGATATCAAGCGCCGGTCCTTCCGTTATGGCGCCCTTCATCAGACATTCCATCACCTGCGGGCGGGTCACTTTCCTCTGCGCCATCCGTTTACTGGCATGATCGGTGAAGTAAACCGCATTGGAATCCTGCGCCAAGCGCCTGATGATCCGTGATGCATTCGCCGTTGTCAGCGCAATCCGGGCAACCGCTTTTTTGGGCTTTTTGGCTTTTGCCATGCAAGATTACCTATATTTTATATAGATTACAAGTTTTGCTTGAAATTGTTCAGGTTGCTGACTTGTTGCGGTTTGGTTTGACTGTCCGGCTAGCTAATATTGAATCAAGCGATTGATATCGCTCAAACAAAAACGCCACGCGCTCGGCCTCGCTCTTGAAATTGGTCTTGCCGTACGCCGCGTCCACGGCCTTATCCAGTGCCTGGTGCGCTTTCAGCAATACAGGTGGCATGGTCAGCGGATCGTACAGATCGGCCAAGGTGGAATCCGGGAATTGGGCGCGGGCATCCAAAACCGCCTGCGCAGCCTCTTCTATCGCCTGTTTGTGCTTGGCACTTGGATTTTCGGGCCATGGAAAATTGTTATAGACAATGCCGGCAGAATATCGGTAGTCACTTTTAAGCCGTCCAGAAACCACTCTCATCCACGCATTATGCATTGTTGAATTCAGTATTCCGAAATGGAATAAGTTTGCATTAACCGCAACAAACACAAGATTGCTGCAAAGCGTTGTCTCTGGCTCAAATCCAATCGGAATGTAATTCCGCTTTTCTGACGATACGGACGGGATAATAAGTTGGGTTGTATCGGAAACTTTTTCAACATGAAACCGTGTTGGCGTGGCCGCAAGCTGTTTTGCACTTTGGCCAACCTTTGGCTCTTTATCGGTTGCGGCATTTCTTGCTGGAATCAAGCCAAGTCGATAATTTCTGACCTTATCAATAATGCCCAAAATTGCCGGGTTAGCCTGCATTTCATTTGGCGGCATATCTCGTATGAACAAGCACCACCTTTGCCAGCCATTAATAAATTCATCAGCTCCAAGCCATTTCTTGAACCAAATCTTGGAATCAGGATTTGCTTTAATGAAATCCGCCATTTCAAAATCTGAAAACAAGTAATATCCGCCATCAATCGGCTTGTTGCCAATTCCAATTCCGGGAACATCGCATAAAGGTTTTGAGCGATTGAATAGCACGATATTCGGCGCATCGACCAAATAGGGATTGATATTCTTTACTTGCACGCGATGTGCTTCGCCCTTGATATCTTCGTACTCGAACAGCCATTTCGGTGAAATGTCGTTCAACGCAAACCCGATTATCACGCAATGCACGGCGGCTTTGCCGCGCGCTTCGTTATTCCAGGAGAAGGTGCGATGGGCAAAGAAGATTTTTACGCCATTGGCCAGCATCCAACTCCATAAAACGCCGACCTGCTCGCCCTGAACGATGGAATTCGTGGAAACGAAGGCACAACGAATGGACGTGCCCTGCATCATTTTTGCCGCTTTCACATACCACGCTGCCACGAAATCAAGCAGGCCGGCATTTTTGATGTTGTCGAAAACCTCAGCCACATCGGCGCGCTGCGCGTCATCCATGAATTTCGCGCCGATAAACGGCGGATTGCCGAGGATGTAGCTTAATTCCTTGGCCGGAACCACATCGTTCCAATCTAGGCGCAGGGCATTGGCGCACACGATGCTACCGCTGGAACGCAGGGGAATGCGCGCGAAGTATTCGCCGAACTCTTCGGAGATCTTCAGGTTGATCTGGTGGTCCATCAGCCACAAGGCCACCTGCGCGATCTGTGCCGGGAATTCCTCGATCTCGATGCCGTAGAACTGGTCCACGTCCAGCAGGATCATGGTCTGGATGTTTTCGGTCTGCCCGGACTTCTCGTTGGTCTTGAAGCGCACCCGCAGCACTTCCAGCTCCAGCAGGCGCAGTTCGCGGTAGGCGATGACCAGGAAGTTACCGCAACCGCAGGCCGGATCGAGGAACTTCAGCGCACGCAGCTTTTCATGGAAGGCGAACAGCTTCTGCTTGTTGGACTTGACCGACTCGAACTCCTGCCACAGCTCGTCCAGGAACAGCGGCTTGATGAGCTTGAGGATGTTCTTTTCGCTGGTGTAATGCGCGCCCAGGTTGCGGCGGGCCTTCTTGTCCATGATCGACTGGAACAGCGAGCCGAAGATGGCCGGCGAAATGCGGCTCCAGTCCAGTGCGCAACAATCCAGCAGCGCCTGCCGCATCGCCGAATCGAAACTGGCCGGCGGCAAGGGTTCGGCGAACAGCTTGCCGTTGACATAGGGAAAAGCCGCCAACTGCTCGTCGAGGTTCTTCAGGCGCTTGCCCTGCTCCTGGTTCAGCACGTGGAACAGCGTGGCCATGTGGTGCGCCAGATCGGAGCCGTCTTCGTGGGTCTTCTGCTCGATGTAATCCTGGAACTGCCGGCGCTCGAAGATGCCGGTGTCCTCGGCGAACAGGCAGAACAGCAGGCGGACCAGGTAGTGCTCCAGGGCGTGGCCGTCATAGCCCACCGCCTTCATCTGGTCGTGCAGCCGGCCCATACGCTCGGCGGCTTTGATGTTGACCGGGTCCTGTTCCTTGATTTTATGCGTCTGGTAGCCGGCGATGAAGCCGAATGCCTGTACGTTTTTATGCAAATCACCCAGCGCGAACTCAAGCTGGGTGTTTTCCTCCAGATCGTACAGGCGGAACCGGGCGAAGTCGGAAACCAGCACATACTTCGGCAGATCGCGCTCGGGGATGCCGGGAAAATAATCCAGAGCCTGCGTATAGGCCTTGTCCAGGTCCTTGCCGCGCGACTTGTGCTCGACCAGCAACACACCTTTCCAGAACAGGTCGATGAAGCCCTGCTTGTCGCCCAGTTTCTTGACCGGCTCCTCGAAGGCCGCCACACGCTTGCGGGTAATCCCGAAGACGTTGAAGAAGTCATCCCAGAACGGCTTGGCGTTGGCGTGTTCGGAGGCTTCGCCGTCCCACTCCTTGGCGAAGGCAAGGGCGCGGTTTTTGATTTCGTTCCAACTGAGCGGCATAGCCTTCCCTGAGCATCCCGTTATGTCCCGATTCTGACCGGAATCCGGCGTTTTTCCAATGAGAAGAACGATTTATCCGGTTCAGGCTCCGCATCAGAAACAAAAATGTAAAGCACGCTTGACACTACCACTTTAATCATGCAGTCTTATGTAAAGTCGACTTTACAGGGGGACTGCCATGGCCGACACCGACACCTCATGCTTCCGACCGCGCACCGCGGCCGAAATCCGTTACACACGCCGGGTCGTGGCCACCATGAGCGCCTATGTCGCCCTGCTGTTCGGCTCGATCCTGCTGTTGCGCGGCGTGGCCGCGGACTGGCCCGCCGGCGCGAAGGCCCTGCTGGCATTGGCTCCGGTGGTGCCGGTGGCCTTGCTGGGCAAGGCGCTGGTGGCCTACTTGGGCGAATGCGACGAAATGATCCGACACGTCGAACTGGAAGCCATCGCCTTGGCCAGCCTGATCGTCGGCCTGCTGTTCCTGTCGATCGGCTTCCTGATCCAGGCCGGCGTGTTCACCGTGGGCGGCGGCACCGTCGCCATCTGGGTATTCCCGTCGCTGTGCGGCTTCTACGGCCTGACCAAATGGCAGGCCGTTCGCCGTTACCGCTGAGGCGCCCGGCATGCGCGCGCCGCTGAAACGCTATTACCTGAAATCCATCGTGCCGGGCCTGCTGTGCGTCGGGCTGACCGTCGCGGCGTATCTGATGGCGCCGTCGATGCCGTCGCAGGCGGCCAAAGCCGGACTGGCCGTGCTGCCGCTGGCGCCCTTGGCCTGGATTTTCTGGCTTTACTTCCGCTATCTGGGCGAATGCGACGAGCTGGAACGCAAGATCGAAATGGACGCCATGGCGCTGTCCTCAATGACCGGTCTTCTCGCGGGCTACAGCCTGCTGCTGCTGCATGACTTCCGGGTATTGGGCCTGGATGCACGCGAGATGCTGTCGGTGCTGGTGTTGGTCATCGGCCTGGTCTATATCGTCACCCGCTACATCGGGATCTGGCGGTACCGCGCGTGAAAAGCCGGGTCCGCCAGCTGCGCGAGCAATTCGGCTGGTCGCAGGCCGAGCTGGCCGACCGGCTGGAGGTGTCGCGGCAGACGGTGAACGCCATCGAGACGGAAAAATACGACCCCAGCATCAAGCTGGCATTCAAGATCGCGCGGCTGTTCGGGTTGCCGATCGAATCGATTTTCATGGAGGAGTGAACATGCAAGCCAAATACCGGAACGGGCTGCGCGCGGCGGTGGTCATCGCCGCCGCGGCCTGGATCGCCAAACCGTATCTGTCCGACGGCGGCAAAGACGCCGACGCACCGAAACCGAAAGCGGCGGTGGCCGCGGTCGACCTCGGCCGTACGCTGGGCGGCATCCGTTTCCAGCCCTGCACCCTGGCGCGCGGCACCGACGCGCTGATGGCGTTCTGCGGCGAGCTGCAGGTGCCGGAAGACCACAGCAAACCGGACGGTCGGAAGCTGAAGCTGGCCATCGCCTGGCTGCCGGCCACGCGCGACGCCGAAGACGACCCGATCTTCATGCTGGCCGGCGGCCCCGGCCAGGGCGCGCGCGAAAGCTTCCCGGGCATCGCCGGCGCTTTCGCCGAGGCGCGCAAATCGCGCCACATCATCCTGCTCGACCAGCGCGGCACCGGCGATTCCCATCCGCTCAAATGCGTGGACGCCGACGGCCGAAGCGCGGTGGTGGAAGACGAGGACTACAGCGCGGCCTCGGCCGCCGCCTTCGCCGAACGCTGCGCGGCGCAGTACGCGGGCAAAGTGGACGTGCGCCAGTTCAGCAGCAGCGACGCCATCCAGGACCTGGATCTCGCGCGCAAGGCGATCGGCGCCGCGCAGATCAACCTGATCGGCATCTCCTACGGCACGCGCATGGCGCAGCTGTACGCCAAGCGCTATCCGGCCAGCACGCGCACGGTGGTGCTCGACGGCGTGGCGCCGCTGGAGACCGTGCTCGGCCAGGATCACGCCAAGAACCTGGAGGCCTCGCTCGACCTGCAGTTCACCCGTTGCAGCGCCGACGCGGCCTGCCGTGCCAAAATGGGCGACCCGCGCGCGCAGCTGGACAAACTGATGGCGACCCTGGCCAAAGGCCCGGTGCCGGTGCGTTACCGCGACGCGCTGACCGGCGAATGGCGCGACGGCCAGTTCAGCGCCGGCCATGTGGCGATGCTGACGCGCATGCTGGCCTATGCGCCGCAGGCGGCGGGCGTGCTGCCGCTGCTGTTCAGCGAAGGCAACCAAGGCCACGTCGATGCGCTGATGGGTTTAAGCGAAATGCTCACCCGCGACATCTCCGACCAGATCATGCACGGCATGCAGCTGTCGGTGATGTGCTCCGAGGACGCGCCGGACCTGAAAGTGGATCCGGAAGACCGCACGCGCCTGCTCGGCACCGGATTGGTGGAGCTGATGCAGGCGCAGTGCGCGGTGTGGCCGCACAAGCCGCGCCCGGCCGACTACCGCGCGCCGCTGACCGGCAAGCTGCCGGTGCTGGTGCTCTCGGGCGAATTCGACCCGGTCACGCCGCCGCGCTACGGCGACCTGGTGATGAAGCACCTGGGCAACGCCCGCCACATCGTGGCCAAGGGCACCGGCCACAACGTGCTGCCGGTGGGCTGCATGCCGAAGCTGTACGCCCGCTTCCTGGAAAGCGCCGATCCGAAAGCGCTCGACGCCGCCTGCATGGACAGGCTCACCTACGCATCGCCGTTCACCGGCTATTACGGCTGGGAACCCTGAGGAAACCGACATGATCGACGTCACCGATTTGCATAAACGCTTCACCACCAAGACCGGAACGGTGCATGCCGTCCAAGGCGTGGGCTTCCACGCCCGCGACGGGGAGATCACCGGCCTGCTCGGCCCGAACGGCGCCGGCAAGACCACCACCCTGCGCATGCTGTATACCCTGATGTCGCCGGACGCCGGCCGCATCGCGGTCGACGGCTTCTCGCCCGACACCCACGCCGGCGACGTGCGCGCGCGCCTGGGCGTGCTGCCGGACGCCCGCGGCGTGTACAAACGCCTGACCGCGCGCGAGAACATCCGCTACTTCGGCCGCCTGCACGGCATGACCGAGGCCGCCATCGACCAGGGCATCGCCCGCCTGGCCGCGTCGCTGGGCATGGAGGACATCCTCGACCGCCAGTGCGAAGGCTTCTCGCAGGGCCAACGCACCAAGACCGCGATCGCGCGCGCGCTGATCCATGATCCGAAAAACGTGATCCTGGACGAACCGACCAACGGCCTGGACGTGATGACCACGCGCGCCCTGCGCGAGTTCCTCAAGCAGCTGAAGGCCGAAGGACGGTGCGTCATCTTCTCCAGCCACATCATGCAGGAGGTCGCCGCGCTGTGCGACCGCATCGTGGTGATCGCGCATGGCAAGGTCATGGCCGACGGCACGGCCGACGAACTGCGCGCGCAGACCGGGGAGGCCAACCTGGAAGAGGCCTTCGTCAAGATCATCGGCAGCGAGGAGGGTTTCCACGCATGAACGCACTCATCACCGTGATGCGCAAGGAACTGCTCGACCTGTTCCGCGACCGCAAGACCATCGCCATCTCGTTGGCATTCACCCTGCTGGCGCCGCTGCTGATCCTGGGCATGGCCAAGCTGGCCAACAACCGCATGTCGACCCAATTGGAGAAGCCGCTGGAGCTGCCGGTGATCGGCGCCGAACGCGCGCCGAACCTGATCAACTGGCTATCCGGCCGCAATGTGCTGATCAAGCCGGCGCCGGCCAACCCGGAGGGCGAGATCGCGGCGCAGAACGTCGAGGTCATCCTGTCGATTCCCGCCGACTACGCCGAAAAATGGCGGGCCGGCGAACCGGCGCCGGTGGAGGTCATCAGCGACAGCTCGCGCGACGACGCCCGCATCCCGACCGAACGCCTGAACGCATTGCTGGACAACTACAGCCGCAGCGCCGGCGCCCTGCGTCTGCTGGCGCGCGGCGTCAGTCCGTCGGCGGGGCAGGCGGTGTTGGTGGAACGCAAGGACTTGGCCACGCCGGAAAGCCGCATCGGCCAGGCCTTGGCGTTCCTGCCCTATCTGCTGATCCTGTCCGGCTTCCTGGGCGGCGCCTATCTGGTGATCGACGCCACCGCCGGCGAGCGCGAACGGCAATCCTTGGAGCCGCTGCTGGCCACGCCGGCCGCACGCGGCGCGATCATGAGCGGCAAGATCGCGGCGGCCTGCGTGTTCGGCATGTTCAGCCTGGTGCTGACGCTGCTGGCATTCAAGGGCAGCTTCGTCGTGGCCGGCGCCATGGGCCTGAAGCTGGGCATGGGCTGGGCCGCGGTCGGCCAGATCCTGGTGGTGCTGCTGCCGATCGTGCTGATCGGCACCTGCCTGCTGACCCTGATCGCCGCCGGCGCCAAGAGCGTGAAGGAGGCGCAGAGCTACATGAGCGCGCTGATGATGCTGCCGATCATCCCGACCGTGGTGCTGATGGTCAATCCGATCAAGAACCAGCTCTGGCAGTTCGCGGTGCCGTTCCTGTCGCAGAACCAGCTGATCCTGAAGATCGTGCGTTCGGAAAGCGTCTCGTCCGCCGAATGGGCGGTGTATCTGGCCGCGGGCTTCGGCCTCGGCGCCGTGCTGTGGTGGTTGGCGGCCCGCCGTTACCACGACGAGAAGCTGGCGGTCTCGGGCTGAGGCTCAGCGGATGCGGCTACACTAACGACGACGGCATCATGGACGCAGGCGCAATGACGGAAAAACCGGTGATCCACCTGATCAACCCGATGGAGAACGCGGTCGGCGGCAGCGAGTGGCGGACCATCGAGCTGTACCGCCTGCTGGCGCCGCATGCCGATGTGCGCATCTGGTCCGAAAGCACGCCGGATCCGGAGCTGTGCCGTTATGTACCGGTGCAGCGCATCGATCCGGCGGCGGGATCGCTGCCGCAAGGCGGCACCCTGCTGTTCATCGGCTGCTACCGGGTTCCGGGCGACTGGCTCCGGGCATCGCATGCCCGGCGCACCGTGCTGCTGTACAACACGCCGACGCCCAGGCGCCTGACCGCCACCGCCATCGCGCTGTCGGCGCTCGGCGCGCGCATCGAGATGGTATATGCCGCGGCCTGGATGCGCGACGCCGTGGGCGTGCCCGGTTTCGTGCATGCCTCGCCGATCGACCTCACGCGCTTCCGGCCGATATCCGAACGGGCGCCCGGCGCGTTCCGCATCGGCCGCCTGTCGCGCGATACCGCCGACAAGCACCACGCGCCGGACATCGCGCTGTACCGCCATCTGGCGCAACGCGGCTGCCATGTCCGCATCATGGGCGGCATGGTGCTGGCGCCGCAACTCGCCGAAACGCCGGGGATCGAACTGATGCCCGCCGGCCATGAGCCGCCGGAGGCCTTCCTGCGCCATCTGGACTGTTTCTATTTCCGCAGCAGCGACGCGCGCGTCGAGCCGTCCGGGCGCGTGGTGATGGAAGCCATGGCCTGCGGCATCCCGGTGGTGGCGCACCGGCGCGGTGGCTACGCCGAGTGGATCGAGCACGGCACCGACGGTCTGCTGTTCGACACCCGCGAACAGGCGGCGGCGATGCTGTTGGCGCTGAAGGACGATCCGGATCTGCGCGCCGCGCTGGGCCAGGCCGCACGCCGGAAAATGGAAACCACCTACAGCGCGGAGGAGATGCGCGCGCTGGTGGCGTTCTACACGGCGGCCGAAGCCGTGCCGCCGCCGGCCGACTGAACCGGCGGGAACCTACGAACCGCAGACGCGGTTGCGGCCGCCGTTCTTGGCCAGATACAGGTTGGTGTCGGCCTTCGACACCAGCTTTTCGTGATGGCTGATGTCCCCGCGTTCGGCCAGGCCGATGCTGACCGTCAAGGTCAGGCCCGGCGCGAAGCCGGAACAGTCGATGGCCTCGACCGCCGCGCGCAGGCGCTCGCAGATCGCCAATGCCGACGCGGCGTCGCGGTCCGGCAGGATCAGCGCGAACTCCTCGCCGCCCCAACGGCCGCACAGGTCGCTGCCGCGCCAGCGGCCCTGGAACACCGAACCGAGTTCGCGCCGGATGGTCTCGGCGACGCGGCACAGGGCCTGGTCGCCGGCGTCATGCGACCAGGTGTCGTTGACGCGCTTGAAGTGGTCGATGTCGAGCAGCGCGAAACAGAGCGGCTGATGCGCGGCGATGGCGGCGGCCAGCCGGTTCTGCAGCTTCTCGTCCAGGCTGCGGCGGTTCGACAGGCCGGTCAGCGCGTCGGTGCGGGCCTGCTGCGCGAATGCCGCCGATTGCCGGCTGATCTGCTGGTTCAGCTGCTCCAGCTCGATGTTCTTCTCGTGCAGCGCGCGCGTGCGCTCGTCCACCGTGGCGCTGAGCTCGGCCTCGCGCCGGCGCAGCTGGCTCAGCCGGAAGCGGAACAGCACGAACACCACCAGCAGCGCCAGCGCCGCGACCGACGGATAGAACCAGGCCCGCTGGTGGAGCTTGGGCAGGATTTCGAAGGCGAGCCCTTCGCCGCCCTCGCTCCAGTCGCCGCCGTGCACCGAGGCGCTGACGCGGAACACGTAACGGCCGGGCGGCAGGTTGGTGAACTGGACGTTGCGCAGGCGGTCGCGGTAGATCCACTCGTCCTCGAAGCCGTCCAGGCGGTAACGGTACTGGATCTGGTCCGACGAGCGGAACAGCAGGCTGGCGAAGAACAGCTCGACCTTGCGCGAACCGGCAGGCAGGCGGATCGGCGAGGCCAGCGGTACATTGCGGTCGTCGACCATCAGGGTTTCGATCAAGGCCGGCGGCGGGGTGATCTGGTGCCGTGAAAGCTCGTTCGGCTGCACCACGGCCACGCCGTCGGCGGTGGCGACCCAGATGCTGCCGTCGTCGTCGCGCAGCGCGGCCGGCCCGGAGGTGCCGTTGCATTGGGCGCTGCCCATGCCGTCGGCCTCGGAGAAACGCACCGTCTGCAGACGCGGCGCGCGGCCGTCGGCGACCGCCTCCATCTCGGCGCGGGCGGCGTAGATCACGCCGCGGTTGGAGGTCAGCCAGAAGTTGCCGGAGCGGTCGGTGATGATTTCGAAAATGGAGGACACCGGCAAGCCGTGGCGGGCATTGACCGCGGCCAGCCGCCCGTCGCGCAGGCGCAATACGCCGCGGTCGGTGGTGATCCACAGGGTGCCGTCGTCGTCTTCGTGGAAGGCGTACACGTCGGCGGCATCGTCGAAGCGGGAAATCGGCAGGCTGTTGACGACGCCGTTTTCGATATAGACCAGGCCGGCCGTGGTGCCGACCCAGATACGGCCGTCGCGGGCCTCGTGCAGCGCCATCACGTACTCGACCGGCAGTCCCTTGTCCTCGCCGATGCGCGCGACCTCGGCGCCGCGCTTGCGGAACAGCCCGCGCGAGGTGCCGACCCAGAGATTGCCCGCGCGGTCTTCGAGGATGGCGCGCACCTGGGAACCGAACAGCGGGCTGTCCTCGGCCATGCGTTCGCGCACCTTGCCGTCCTTCCAGTTCAACAGGCCGGTGGAATACATACCGATCCACATGCTGCCGTCGCTGGCGTTGGCCAAGCTCAGGACCGCCTCGCTCTCCACGCTCAAGTCGCCGTTGACCGGACTGACGCGGCCGCCTTCGAAACGGCTCAGGCCGCGCGCGGTGCCGATCATGATGCTGCCGTCCGGCCGTTTCAGCAGGGTCCGCACGTAGTTGTCGCGCAGGCCGCGGTTGCGGTCGATGGAGGTGAACGGCAGATCGGCGAAGCGGATCAGGCCGTTGCTGGTGCCGGCCCACAGGCTGCCTTCGCGGTCCATGAACAGCGAACGCACGTTGTTGTTGGGCATTCCGTTGTCGGTATCGAGCACTTCGAGACCGGCCGGACCGTAGCGGCGCAGGCCCTTGTTGACGGTACCGAACCAGACGCCGGTGGCGCCGTCGGGCTGCAGGCTGACCACGGCATCGCCGGGCGCGGCCAGATTGCGCACCGCGCCGTCGCGGATCAGGAACAGGCCGCGCTGGGCGCCCAGATACAATCCGCCGCCGGGCGCGTCGGCCACGGCATACACGGCGCCGGTGGGCGTGGCGCCGCCGTCGAACAGGCGCGCGCGGCCGTTCTCGAGCCGGATCAGACCGCTACCGGTGGCCGCCCAGATGACGTTCTGGCGATCGGCTTTCACCATGTAGACGCGTCCTTCGGGCACGCCTTGTTCGGCGCCCCAGCGCACGGCATTGCCGTCCGGCGCGATGTACGTCAGGCCGTCGCGCTCGTAGGCCACCCACAGGCCGCCCTTGCCGTCTTCGAAGGCATCGGAAATGTCCTCCTGCGCGAGACCCTGGGTATGGCCGTAGTGCAGCCAGCGGCCTTGGCGGTGGACGGCGACGCCGCCGCGCGAAGTGGACACCACCAAACTGCCGCGCGGGCTGACGGTCACCCGGCGGATGCCGTTATCCTTCAACGCCGGGGTGTTGGATGGGCCGAAGATGCGGAAGTCCTGGCCGTTGTAGCGCACCAGGCCTTCCCAGGTGGCGAACCACAGGTAGCCGTCCGGCGTCTGCGCGATGGCGTTGACCTGGTTGTGCGGCAGGCCGTTGCGGGTGCTCCAGGTGGCACGGGAATATTCGGAAATGGGTTCCCGCGCCGCGCCGCACGACATGCCGCTGCCGAACGCCATCAGCGCCAACAAGACCCAAGCTAAACGCAGCATCCGCAATCACTCCGGAACGGCTTTCCCCAGCGCATAGTGTAACGGCATATCGCGGCCTGGAGCGCCTGCGATAGAATGCCGATGACCCCGAATCGCCGACCCGCCGACAGAATCCGCCGCGCATGGACACCGAAAACCGCATCGCCATCTCCCCCCGTCCGCCCGTCGACGACACCTTGGCCGCCCGCATCGGCCGTGAGCTGTTCGGCGCGGAAGGGCCGGTGCGCGAGCTGGGCAGCTCGCAGGACCGCAATTTCCGCATCGATACCGCCGCCGGGCCGCGGGTGCTGAAAGTCGCCAACCGCAGCTGGGGCCGCGACACGCTGGAGGCCCAGCATGCCGCCATGCGCCATTTGACGCGCAAGGATCCCGGGCTGAAGGCGCCGGTACCGTTCGCCGACGCCGCCGGCGTGGAAATCCGCGAATACCCGGTCGGCGACGACCGCTTGCTGGTGCGCCTGCTGTCGTATGTGGAAGGCCGGCCGCTGACCGGCGTCGGCTACCTGGCGCCGGAGGTCATCGCCGACCTGGGCGAGGTATCCGGCCGTACCTGCGCGGCCTTGGCCGATTTCGACCATCCCGGACTGGAGCGCGTGGTGCAATGGGATCTACGCCACGCCGAGGAGGTGATCGCGCGCCTGCACCCCGATATCCGCAGCGCGGACCGGCGCGACACGGTGCTGGCGGCGGCCGCCGCCGCCGAACGCGCGCTGGCGCCGCTCAAGCCGCTGCTGCCGATGCAGGCCATCCACGGCGACATCACCGACGACAACGTGGTGGGCCCGCGTGACCAAGCCGGCCGCATCCGGCCCGACGGCATCATCGACCTCGGCGACCTGACCCGCACCTGGCGCATCGGCGAACTCGCCATCACCTGCTCCTCGGTGCTGCATCACCGGCCGGAGGCGCCGCTGGCAATCCTGCATGCGGTGCGCGCGTTCGACCGGCATGTGCCGCTGACCGATGCCGAGATCGCGGCGTTCTGGCCGCTGATGGTGTTGCGCGGCGGCGCGTTGGTGGTCAGCGGCGAACATCAGGCCAAGCTCGATCCGGACAATCCCTCGGTGCTGGAGCCGATCGAAAACGAATGGCGCCTGTTCGAAGTCGCGGCCTCGGTGCCGTTCGCCGTGGCCGACGCCGCATTGCGCGCGGCGCTCGGCCGTGAGCCCACGCCGGAACAGCAGGCCATGCGCGCCGTGCTGGCCGGCTGCACGCCGCTGTTCCCCGGCATCACCCACTTCGACGCGGTGGACCTGTCCAGTACCAGCGAGGCCTTGCACGCCGGGCAATGGCTGCAACCCCAGAGCGATGCCCGCATCCTGGCCAAAGCGGCCGTGCGTTCCGGCGCAGCCGCCACCCGTTACGGCGAATTCCGCTTCACGCGCACGCCGGCGCTGTCGGCCGAGGCGCCGCAGACCTGCGCGCTCGGCATCGATTTCCGCGTGCCGGCCGAAAGTGATGCCGTGGCGCCGCTGGATTGCCGGGTGGTGGCGGCGGATGCCGCCGGGTTGACACTGGACAGCGCCGCCGGCCGCATCCGGGTGGACGGACTGCAGCACGACCTTGCCGTCGGTACGCCCTTGGCGCGCGGCCAGCATCTGGGCCGCAGCGACGGCCGCGGCTTGCGGGTGCAGGTTTGCCTGAGCGATGCCTTGGCCGCGCCGCGCTTCAGCGATGGCGTGCATGCGCCGGCTTGGCAGCGCCTCTGCCCGGATCCCTCGCCGTTGCTGGGTTGCGCGCTGGCGGCGCCGGACGCCGATGCCGACGGCCTGCTGGCGCGGCGCAAGGGTACGTTCGCCGACGTGCAAGTGCACTATTACCACCAGCCGATGCGCATGGAGCGCGGCTGGAAGCAGTATCTGGTCGACAGCGACGCGCGCTCTTATCTGGACATGGTCAACAACGTCGCCGCCATCGGCCACGGCCATCCGCGTCTGGCGGAAGCGGTGCACCGGCAGCTGCTGACGCTCAACACCAACTCGCGCTTCCATTACGCCGCCATCGCCGAACTCAGCGAGCGCCTGGTGGAACTGGCGCCGCCCGGGTTGGACACGGTGCTGTTGGTGAATTCGGGCTCGGAGGCGGTCGATCTGGCCTTGCGCATGGCGCAGACCGTCACCGGCCGGATGGACGTGATGGCCGTGCGCGAGGCATACCACGGCTGGACCCTGCTGTCGGACGCGGTCACCACCTCGGTGGCCGACAATCCCAACGCCTTGGCCACGCGCCCGGATTGGGTGCATCTGGCCTCGGCACCGAACGCCTACCGCGGCCGTTTCCGCGGCGCGGAGGCGGCCAGCGGCTACGCCAGCGAATTCCGCGCCTTGGTCGACGACCTGGCCGCGCGCGGCCGGCCGCCGGCGGCCTTCATCGCCGAACCGGTATTCGGCAACGCCGGCGGCGTGCTACTGCCGGACGGTTACCTGGCCGCGGCCTACGCCGCGGTGCGCGCGCACGGCGGCCTGTGCATCGCCGATGAAGTGCAGGTCGGCTACGGCCGGCTCGGCCATCGCTGGTGGGCGCATGAAGGCCAGGGCGTGGTGCCGGACATGATCACCATCGCCAAGGCCATGGGCAACGGCTATCCGCTCGGCGCGGTGATCACCACCCGCGCCATCGCCGAGGCGTTCAAGAAGCAAGGCAGCCTGTTCTCCTCGGCCGGCGGCAGTCCGGCCTCGTGCGTGGCCGGTTTGGCGGTGCTGGACGCGATCCGCGACGAAGGCCTGCAGGCCAACGCCGCGCGCGTCGGCGACTTCCTGCTGGCGCGCTTCGCCGAATTGAAGGCGCGCTTCCCGCTGATCGGCGCGGTGCACGGCATGGGCCTGTACCAGGGCGTGGAGCTGGTGCGCGACCGCGACAGCCTGGAACCGGCCAGCGCCGAATGCTTCGCCATCTGCGAACGCCTGCGCGAGCTCGGCGTGGTGGTGCAGCCCACCGGCGAGCGCAACAACGTGCTGAAGATCAAGCCGCCTATGTGCCTGACGCAGGACGACGCGGAATTCTTCGTGGCGCAGCTGGAACGCGTGCTGGAAGAGGGCTGGTGAGCCGCTGAAGCCCGCGCCTAGGCCGGGTCGACCCGGATCTCGACGTCACCGACGCGGACCACTTGCCCGGCGCGGATCTTGGCGGTCTTGCGCAGTTCCTGCACGCCGTCCACCGAGACCTCGCCGCTGGCCACGATCTGCTTGCCGATGCCGCCGCTGCCGCAGAGCCCGACCAGCTTCAGCAGCTGGTTGAGCTCCACGTAGTCGCCGTCGAGGCCGAAGCGGACGCGCTCCATCAATTGAACGCGAAGGTGCGGCGGATGGTGGTGTTCTCGCCGTTGCCGCGGTATTTCCAGCGGCGCACGGTGCTGGTCACGGTCTTGTCGAACACGTTGCGCGGCGAGGCGCTGATGATGCGCACGCCGGTGACGTCGCCGGCGCCGTTGATGCTGATTTCGGCGACCACCTCGCCGGTCACGCCCGAGGCCAGCGCTTCGCGCGGATACGGCGGCTGCGGCGTGCTGATCGGCGTGACCGCGGCGCGGGTGGCGGCCGGCGGCGGTGCCGAAGCGGCCGTTGCCGGCGCCTGGGTCTGCGGCGCAGGCGGCTGTACCGACGGCGCAGGCGTCTGCGCGACCGGTGCCGGGGCGGAAACCGGCGCGGCAGCCACCGGCGCGGCGGTTTCGCGCGCACGGCGTGCGGCCTCTTCCCGGGCTTTGGCGTCGGCCAGCGCTTTGGCTTCCTGCGCGGTCTTGGCCTCTTCCGCGGCCGAGGCCTCGGCGACGGCTTGGGCTTGGCGGGCCTTCATCTTTTCCAGATCGTCCTTGACCCGCGACAGGGCCGGCGCGTTCGGGTCGGCCATGCGGATCAGGCTTTCCAGGCGCAGGGCTTCGCGGTCGTCGAAATTGGCGATGGCCTGGTCCATGCCGATCACGGCATACGGCAGGATGTCGACCAAGGCGGTCTCCACCGAATCATCGGGGGCTTTCAGCTTCTGGCGCAGGGCCAGATAGTATTCCAAGGCGTTGTTGCCCGACGGCTTGTACCACCGCTGCTCCATCACCGCCTGTCGGGCGCCGTCGCGCAGGTCCTTTTCCGGGAACTGCACCAGACGGTCGATCGAGGTCTGCGCCTTCTGCTTCTGGGTCTTGACCACGCCGGCGGCGCCGCCGGTCTGTTCGCCGGATTTCTCCGAGCAGGCCGTCAAGGCCAAAGACAGGGCCGCACACAGGCCCAGAGCGCCGATCCGGCGTGAAATGCGGTTGTTCCGATTCGTTTTCATTGTGTGTTATTTTCCCCCGAGAGACCTCATAGAACATGCAATTTTCAGCGTATTGTCAAGCTGTTTAACGGATTTTTACGCCCTGCCCCGATATGATGTTAAAAAATCCTTAATATACGGATAGTGCCGCGGATGCCGTGGCTGACGCAGTCGCCGAACGGGACCACCACACATGAGCAACCGCAACATCCTGACTCTGGCCCTGCAGGCCACCCTGCTCGCCACGGCCCACGGCGCCGCCTCGGCGCAGGAGCCGGTGAAGACGCTCGACAGCATCCAGGTCACCGGCACCCGCATCAAACGCGTGGACGCCGAAACCGCCAGTCCGGTGCAGCAGATCGGCCGCGAGGCGATCGAACGCAGCGGCGCGTTGACCATCGGCGACTTCCTGCAGGACATTCCGGCCGTCGCCGGCGCCGCCATCAACCCGGCGGTGAACAACGGCGGCGGCAACGGCGCGGCCACCGTGTCGCTGCGCGGCTTGGGCGAAGACCGGACCCTGTTGCTGGTCAACGGCCGCCGCATGGTCAGCCGCGACATCAACGCCATCCCGATGGCGATGGTGGCCAGCGTCGAGGTGTTGAAAGACGGCGCATCGGCGATCTACGGTTCCGATGCCGTCGGCGGCGTGGTCAACTTCATCCTGAAATCCAATTATGACGGCGCCCAAGCCCGCCTGGACTGGGGCGTTTCCTCGCGCGGCGACGGCGAACGGCAAGGCGCCAGCGCGGTGTGGGGCGTTTCCGGCGAACGCGGCAACCTGATCGTCAGCGCCAACTACGCGAATCAATCGGAAGTGCGCGCGGCCGACCGCGGCTACTCGTACTACGCGCTGTCGCTGGGTTCGGAATTCTCCACGGACGTGGTGCGTCTGGGCTCGAGCACCGGCGTCACCGGCCGCTACAACCTGGTGCCGACCGACGCCGACGGCGATCCGCTGGATCCGGCCGCCAGCGCGGCCTTGACCGGTTACTACGGCTGCGACAACGTGACCCGCATTCCCGGCCGGACCGGCAGCGGCGCCGACGATTTCCGCTGCTTCGACCTGGCGCGCGATTCCTACAACTACCAAGCGGCCGGCAACCTGCAGCTGACGCCGCAGGAACGCACCGGCGTGTTCGTCACCGGCAATCTGGATCTCGGCGGCGGCGTCACCGCCTACATCGACGCGTTCGGCAACCATACCCGCTCGGCCGCGCAGATCGCGCCGCTGCCGTTCGACGGCCGATCCGACGGCGTCACGCTCTCGCGCGACAGCCAATACAATCCCTTCGGCGTCGACATCCAGGACCTGCGCCTGCGCCTGGAGCGGCTCGGCAACCGCCGCTTCGAATACGCCACCGACGTCAGCCAGATCAACGCCGGTTTCAGCGGCAGTCTTGGCGGGAGCGGCTGGTCGTGGGACGCCGCCTTCAGCTACGGCCGCATCACGCAGGACAACCGCAACCTCGGCTATCTCGATTTCGACGCGCTGGCCGCGGCACTGGGTCCGTCGCGTAACGGCATCTGCTACACCGACGGCGGCTTCGGCACGTCGATTCCCGGCTGCGTGCCGGTCGATTTCATCGGCGCGTTCGATCCGCAATCCGCCGCCGGCCAGACGCAATCGGCGGCGCTGCAGGCCATGAGCCTGGACGTGCGCCACCGGCAACGCGAGACCTTGAAAGGCTTCCAGGCCAACGTCAGCGGCGACCTGGCGGAAATCGCCAACGGCAGCGTGCTGGCGGCGTTCGGCGTCGAGTACCGACACGAAGCGCTGCGCTTCGACCCGTTCGCGGCGGCGGTGGTCGATCCGGCCGCCGGCTACACCTGCGGCGTGTCCTCGGACCTGTGCACCGCGCCGACCCGCGGCAGCTATACCGTCACCGAAGCCTATGCCGAGACGCTGGCGCCGGTGACCGCCGAGGTCAACCTGATCTTCGGCGTGCGCTGGTCGGATTACTCGACCTTCGGCGATACGCTGAACGGCAAGCTCGGCGTCGAATGGCGGCCGTCCGGCCACTGGTTGCTGCGCGGTACCTACGCGCAGGTGTTCCGCGCGCCGGGCATCCGCGACCTGTTCGGCGGCGACACCGCCTCGGCCGACACCTTCAACGACCCGTGCAACGGCATCCAACAGGCCGGCGGCGGCGTTTCGGTCAACCCGGCCTGCGCCAACATCGTGGCCGACGGCAGCTACAGCCAGTCCGACACCCAGCTCAACGCCATCAAAGGCGGCACCGCCGGACTGGATCCGGAGCAGGGCACGGTCACCACCGTGGGCTTCCTGTACGAACCGGGCGGGTTGCCGGGCGCTTCGGCCAGCGTCGATTTCTGGCGCATGCGGCTGGACGACGCCATCGGCAGCTACGGCAGCCAGAACATCCTCAACGACTGCTTCGACAGCAGCGCGGCCGATCCCTCGCCGCTGTGCGCGCTGTTCAGCCGGCGTCCGGACGGCTCGATCGAACGCCTGTTCGACCGGCGCGCCAACAAAGGCAGCATCGACACCGCCGGCGTCGATTTCGGCCTGGCGTTCCAGCGCGAGAGTGAAAACGGCCTGGGCGAAATCCGTGCCGGATTCGACGCGACCTACATCGACCGCCACGACGTGACCGTGATCTACCAGGGCGAGGTGCTGCGCAAAATGCGCAACGCCGGCAGCTTCCTGTCGGTCGAGAACGGCGGCGAAGGCAACTTCAGCCGTTGGCGCGCCGCCGGCGAACTGGGCTGGCGCCGCGGCGCCTGGGATCTGTCCTGGAACCTGCGCCACGTCGGCGCGTTCCGCGTCGGCAGCCTCGATCCGCAAGGCCCCTGCGCCAACCGCGGCCTACCGCCGGGCAGCGCCGGCTGCCAGTTCCGGGTCGGCGCGGTCAGCACCCACAACCTGCAGGCCGCCTACCGCTTCGCGGACGCCGCCACGCTGCGCATCGGCGTCGACAACGCCGGCGACAAGCAGCCGCCGCTGCTGTACCAGAACAATACGGTCAACGGCAACACCGACGAACGTACCTTCGACACCGTCGGCCGCTATTACTGGACCAGCCTGAGCGTCGATTTCTGAGCCGCGCGATGCCGGCGCGCGCCTGCCCTTGCGATACCGGCAAGGCCTACGCCGCCTGCTGCGGCCGCTGGCACGCCGGCGACGCCGCGCCGGACGCGTTGGCGCTGATGCGTTCGCGCTACAGCGCCTACGTGTTGGGCGATGAAGACTATCTGCTGGCCAGCTGGCATCCCGACACGCGGCCGGCGCCCGGCACTCTGGAATTGAACGACGGCACGCGCTGGCTGCAGCTGAAGATCCTCGGTCACGGCGAAGAAACGCCGGAACGGGCCTGGGTGGAATTCAGCGCCGCGTTCAAACAGGGCGGCGCCTCGGCGCAACGCCTGCACGAACACAGCCTGTTCCTGAAACAGAACGGCCGCTGGTTTTACCACAGCGGCCGTTTCAGCTGATCGCGGGCCGGCTCAGTTGCCGAGCCAGGCCTTGCGCAGGGCGTTCTGGCGCGCGCCGGCCGTGGCCGAGACCGCCAGTTTGTTGGCGGCACCGGCTTGGCTGACGGCCGCGAGCGTCACCGACTGCCGGCGGTCGCGACGGTAGAGCTCGATCTGCAACGGCGCGGCGCCGAACGTCTGCGCGCGGGTCTCGAAGCTCTTGGCGGTGACGCGGAAGCCGTTGACCGACACCAGCACGTCGCCGGCGGTGATGCCGGCATTCCAGGCCGGGCTGTCCTTCTCGACGCCGGCGACCACGGCGAATTCGGCATCGCTGCCGGGCGCCAAGCTGAGGCCGGTCCAGTAATACGGCTTGCCGTCATCGGGTTTCTTGTCGGCCTGCCATTCCAGGCCGGCGTCCTTCAGCAGGGCCAGCACCGGCAATTCTTCGGTGCCGACCACATAGCGCTGCCAGAAATCCTGCCAGCTGCGGCCGGAGACCATGCGCAGCGCGGCCAGCACGTCGGCTTCCGAGAAACCGCCTTGGTCGACACGGTGCTGCCGCCACAGGATGCGGTGCACGTCCTGAAGGCCGCGCTTGCCGCCGCTTTCCTTGCGCAAGGTCAGGTCCATCACCAGGCCCAGCATCTCGCCTTTCGGATAGATGCTGACCGAGGCGTTCTGGTGGCGGTCGCCGCTCGGCTGGATCCACTCGTCGAAGCTGGATTCGTTGGCGCTCTGCGCGAAGCGTCCCGGCGTATGCAGATACTGCTGCAGGGTAGCGGAGACGTCCCCGAGGTATTCCTTCTCGTTCTGCACGCCGGCGCGCAGCGCGATCAGGTTTTCGAAATAACTGGTATGGCCTTCGGAAATCCATAGCAGGTTGCTGTGGTTCTCGTTCTGGTAGTCGTATGGCACCATTTCCTTGGGCCGGTAGGCTTTCACGTTCCAGGTATGGAAGAACTCGTGGGCGGCGGTGCGCGCGAACTTCAGGTATTCGCTGCGCGGCGCGAAGTTCCAGCGCGCGCCCTGGATTACGGTCGAGTTCATGTGCTCGGTGGCGCCGCGCACCCCGTCGGTGGCATGCACGATGTATAGATAGCGTTTGTAGGGCGTGCTGCCGAACAGGGCGTTGGTGGTCTTGCTGATCGCGGCCAGGTCCTTGAGCATGGCTTGGCCGTCGTGGTTGCCCTCGCCCCAGATCGCCAACTCGATGGGCATGCCGTCGACGGTGGTCCGGTAGAAGCTGTGCACGCCGGTCTCGATCGGCGAATCGGTCAGCACGTCCCAGTCGGCGGCTTTGAAGCAGTGGTCGCAGTCGCCTTTGTCCATGCCCGAGCGCGAGACCCAACCGGCCGGCACGTCGAGCTTGACGGTGGCGGGCAGGGCGCGGAATTCCGGGCTGTACACGAACACCGCGCTGGCGTTCAGGTAGGCGTGCGAATCGTCGATGTGGCGCGTGCGCAGGCCGAGCTCGTTGGCGTACAGCTCGTACGACACGGTATACGGCACGCCGGCCGGTAGCTGCAATTGCCAAGTGGCCTTGTCGGTCTTGCGCAGCGGCACCGGTTTGCCGTCGGCGGTGGCGGCCTTGACCGCGCGCAGGCCGTTGGCCAGCGGCAGGATCTCGTAGCGGCCGGTACGCCAGTTCGGCAACTGCACCACCGGATCGGCCTTGGCGCTGCCCGGAAAACGGGCACTGACCTCGGCGGTATGCTGGGCGGCGTTGCTGATGCGCAATTGGTACTGGACGGAATCCTGCGCGAGGGCGGCGCCGGACAGGATGAAGCACGCGAAAGCGGCGGATGCGGTTTTATTCATGGGATGCGGGAAATTATTGACGGATGAGGCGGATGTTGCCGGGCATGCCCATGCCTTCGGTGCAACGGTAGGGATTGATGTCGAGCCCGCCGCGGCGGGTGAAGCGGCCGTACACCGAGAGCTGCAAGGGCCGACAACGGGCGAGGATGTCCATGAACACACGCTCGATGCAGTTTTCGTGGAAGCCGTTGTGCGTTCGGTAGGACACTAGATAGCGCAGCAGGCCCTCACGGTCGATGCGCCGGCCCAGGTAGCGGACCTGGATGCTGGCCCAATCGGGCTGGTTGGTGACCGGACAATTGGAGCGGAACACGTGGCTGACCAAGGCTTCGCTGATCTGGTGATCGCCGGTGACGCCCAGGTAGGACGGGTTCGGCGGGCCGTAATCGGCGATTTCCAGCGGCAGGTCGTCGATCACCTCGCCGTTCAGGATATCGATCGGGAAGGCGTGGCCGGCGGTGGCCGGCATCAGCGTCACGGTCACGTCGCCGCCGCAGGCCTCGGACAGGTCGCGCACCATGGTCTGGCGCAGGCGTTCGCTGTCGCCGATGCGGGTCTGATTGAAGCTGTTGAGGTACAGCTTGAAGCTTTTCGATTCGACGATGTTGGCCGAATCGGCCGGCACCACGATTTCGGCCAGAGCCACGCGCGGCCGGCCGTTGGCGTCGAGCCAACTCAACTCGTAGGCGTTCCAGATGTCCTGGCCGCGGAACGGCGCCGGCGCCGGGATGCCGGCGGCCTCGCGGGCTTCGCGGCGCGCAATCGGGTGCAGCAGCCGCGGATCGTAGCGGGTCGGATACGTGGTGGCCTGGCCAAGCACGCCGTGGTCGCTCATCACTCGGCCTTGTTGAGATAATCCACGGCGACCTGCAGCAGGGTACGGGTGCCGAGCGGAAGCGCGGATTCATCCAGGAAGAACTGCGGCGAGTGGTTGCTCGGCGCGGTGTTCGGATCCTGGCCTTTCGGCGTGGCGCCGACGAAGTAGAAGAAGCCCGGCACTTCGTTGGCGTAATAGGCGAAGTCCTCGGCGCCGGTGGTCAGCGTCATTTCCACCACGTTGTCGGCGCCGGCGGCCTTGCGCAGGCTGGGCAGCACCTGAGCGGTCAGCGCCGGATTGTTGACGGTGACCGGGTTGCCGACCTTGTCGGGGATCTGGCTGATGGCGGTGGCGCCGTGCGCGGCCGCCACGTGCTGCGCCACGTTCTCCAGGTCCTTGAAGGCCTGGTCACGCATGTCGTTGTCGAAGCTGCGGATGGTGCCGATCAGCTCGACCGAATCCGGGATGATGTTGTAGCGGATGCCGCCCTTGATGGCGCCGAAGCTGAGCACGATCGGTTGCTTGGTCAGGTTCTGCCGGCGCGAAACCACGGTCTGCGCGCTGGTCACCACCTCGGCCGCGGCCACGATCGGGTCGATGCCGCCCCAGGGCCGCGAGCCGTGGGTCTGGCGGCCCTTGATCACGATGTTGAAACGATCGGAGGCCGCCATCAGCGGACCGGAACGGTAACCGACCTGGCCGGCGTTGAGCGTGGAGAACACGTGCAGGCCGAACACCGCCTCCGGCTTGAAGGTCTTGAAGATGCCTTCGGCCAGCATCTGCGAGGCGCCGCCGGTCTCGCCGTCCGGCGGGCCTTCCTCGGCCGGCTGGAACACGAACAGCACGTCGCCGGACAATTCGGCGCGGTGCTTGGCCATCGCCTCGGCCACGCCCATCAGGATGGCGGTGTGCGAATCGTGGCCGCAGGCGTGCATCACGCCGACCTTCTCGCCGCGGAACTCGGATACCTGCTTGGACTGGAACGGCAAGCCGGAGTTTTCGGTCACCGGCAGCGCGTCCATGTCGGCGCGCAGCGCGATGCGCGGGCCCGGCTTGCCGCCTTTCAGCACGGCGGTGACGCCGGTGTGCGCGACGCCGGTGGTGACTTCCAGGCCGAGCGAACGCAGATGCGCGGCGACGATCTTGGAAGTACGGAACTCGCGGTTGCCGAGTTCGGGGAACTGGTGGAAATCGCGCCGCCACTGCAGCACTTTGGCGTCGACCGGCTTGGCCCAGGCATCGACGTCGACGGGAGCCGCGGACGCGGCGCAAGGAAGGACCAAAGCCAGCAACGCGCCGGCGGTTTTCGCGTTCATGGGGAGCTCCCGAAAGGACTCCTGCCATCCTATCACAGGGTTTGCGCGAAGTTACGGGCGGTGCGGCAGGGTCAGGTATTCCGTGGACTGCATCTCAATTAGCCGCGATACGGTACGCTCGAATTCGCGCTGCA
The DNA here is from genome assembly GCF_014638745.1 of Arenimonas maotaiensis. GTDB lineage: Bacteria > Pseudomonadota > Gammaproteobacteria > Xanthomonadales > Xanthomonadaceae > Arenimonas > Arenimonas maotaiensis. The sequence continues at coordinate 126,227 of NZ_BMFO01000003.1, read as the reverse complement.
GGCGGTTACCGCGGTACAGCGACAGCGGATCGGCCGCGGCGCTGAGCAACAGGTTCACATGCCGGTCGTACAGCTCGTCCACCAGGTGCACGAAGCGGCGCGCCGGATCTTCGCTGGCGGCGTCGAAACGGGGTACGCCGGACAGCAGCACGGTGTGGAAATCGCGCGCGATCTCGATGTAATCGGCGGCCGAACGCGGACCCTCGCACAGCGCGGCGAAATCGAACCAGGCCACGCCGGCGCCCAGCGCGCGGGCCGGGATGTCGCGGCCGTTGATTTCGATCTCCGCCGCCGCCGGCGCTTGGCTGCTCAGGCTTCGGAACTGGCCGGCCAGCACGGCCTCGGTGGCGTCGGAAGCCGGCGTCAGATAGGTGGCGGCGTGCTGCAGCGCGCGCAGGCGGTAATCGTTGCCGCTGAGCAGTTCGGCCACGGTGCAGGCGCGCTTGATCAGGTCGATGCAGGGCAGGAAGCTCTGGCGCTGCAGGCCGTTCAAATACAGCTCGTCCGGCGGCACGTTGGAGGTGGTGACGAAGCCGACGCCGGCCTGCAGCAGGCGGTCGAGCAGCCGGTACAGGATCATCGCGTCGCCGATGTCGGACACGAAGAATTCGTCCAACACCAGCAGACGGCATTGGCCGGCGATGCGCTTGGCCAGCACCGCCAGGGTATCGGCGGTATCGGGCATGCCGGCCAGCTCGCGGTGCACATGGTTCATGAAGCGGTGGAAGTGCCAACGCTGATGCGGCACGTCGGGCAGGCCTTCCAGGAACAGTTCGGTGAGCAGGGTCTTGCCGCGGCCGACCCGTCCCCACAGATACAGGCCTTTCACCGCCTTCGGCGGGCGCAGGCGCAGGCCGAACAGGCCGGCGCGGGTTTCCCGGCGCAGGGCGTCGGCGATATCGTCCAGAACGGCCAAGACTTCGCGCTGGGCCGGATCGTCCTGGATCAGGCCGTCGGCCACGCGTCGCCGGTAACGTTGGCTGGCGCTGACGCTCATCGCAGCGGGTGTTCCCGAAGGAAGGTCTTGACCCGCTCGCGCAGCGGCACCAGCTTGCCGTGGAAGAAGTGGCCGGTATCGGGCATGGCCTCGATTTCCGGCGCGGGCTGTTGGCGATGAAGCCAATCGAGCACGCCGACCGCGGGCACGATCTCGTCGGCCTCGCCTTGCACCGCCAGCCACTGGCAGGCCGGATGGCGCACGTCGGCGAAATCGCGGAAGCCGACCGGCGGCGCGATCGACACCATCAGCGCCGGGGCCGCCTGCTCGGCGGCCTTGAGCGCGATCCAGGAGCCGAACGAGAAGCCGGCCAGTGCCAGCGGCGTCTGCCGCCGATGTTGGCGGATCCACTGCAGTACCGCTAGGCAATCGGCCAGTTCGCCACGGCCGTGGTCGTAAGCGCCGTCGGAGGCGCCGACGCCGCGGAAGTTGAAGCGCAGGGCGATGAAGCCGGAATCGGTGAAGGCCTTGGCCAGGGTGCTGACCACTTTGTTGGTCATCGTGCCGCCGTCCGGCGGATGCGGATGGCAGATCAATGCGATCGGCGGATCGACTCCGGCATCGCCCGACGGCCATTCCAGCAGGGCCTGCAGCCGGCCGGCGGGGCCGGGCAAACGCAGTTCGGCGGTGTGGTCGGGAAACGGGATCATCGGCATCGGTCCAGTATAGGTGAAACGAAAACGCCGCCCGGAGGCGGCGTCGGCGTCCATGGCGGACGGCTTACTTCAGGTTGGCGACCATCCAATCGACCGTGGCGATGACCTGTTCGTCGGACAGCGACGGGTTGCCGCCGCGCGCCGGCATCATGCCGGCATTGCCCTGGAAGCCCTCGATGGCGTGCTTGTGCAGGGTATCGGCGCCCTGCGCGATACGCGCGCCCCATTCGGCCTTGACCATCTTCGGCGCGCCGCCGGCGCCCGAGGTATGGCAGCCGGTGCACAGCTGGTTGTAGATTTCGGCGCCGTCCAGGGTGCCGCCGTAGGCGACCTGGCCCTTGGCGGCTTCAGCGGCGGCGGCCGCGGCGGCGGCCGCGGCGGCGGCGCCGGTGTCACCGGCATACACATCGCCGACGCGGGCGATGCGCGCCTCAGTGGCGGCGACTTGGGCCGGATTGACTTCGACCGGACGGGTGCTGTTGATGTACAGGCCGGCCAAGATCAGGAGGACGGTCAACACCACCAGGCCGACGATGACCTGGGCGAAGTTCTTCATGAACACGAGATCGTGATTGCGCACAAAACACCTGTCTGGGCCGCGGCCCGAATCGGGAGGAAAGCACCCATTATATCGGGGCTTTCGGCCCGAAGAAAGACAATCTTGCGCCGGCGGCCGGGATTCTCGCGCAGCGAGACGTAAATTTGGCATGATGGCCGGATGAGTTCGGCGTCCGGCTTTTTCCTGCACCACGGCAACCGCCTGTCCCGTCTGGCCGAGATTCTCGGCCGGGAACTGGCGGCGGCCGACGGCGACTGGCTGGCGCCGGAGACCGTATTGGTGCCGCAGGCCAGCATGCGACGCTGGCTGCAGAACAGCCTGGCCGAGCGCTTCGGCATCGCCGCCAATCTGTCATTCCGGCCGCCGGCCGGGTTTCTGGCCGATTGCCTCCAGCCCTGGCTTCCTTACGCCGACGAGGACCGCCTGCTGACCCCGGACAAGCTGCAATGGCGGCTATTCGCCCTGTTGAATGACCGCCGACTGCTGGCCGAAGCGCCCTTCGCACCGGTGCGGCGCTTTCTGGCCTGCGACCAGCCGCAAACGCGTGCCTGGCAACTGGCCAGCGAACTGAACCAAGCGTTCGAGGCCTACCAAGCCTGGCGCCGGCCCTGGCTGTTGGCCTGGACCCGGCGCGCGCCCGAGGACGACTGGCAAGGCCGACTTTGGCACACGGCCAGCCAAGGCATGGCGTTCCGCGCCCAGGCAGTGGACGCCTACCTGCGCGCGCTGGCGCGCGGCGATTGCCCGAAGCCGCCCGAGCTGCCCGGGCGCATCAGCGTATTCGCCTGCCAGAACCTGTCGCCGGACGCCCTGCACGTGTTGCAGAGTTTCGGGCGCTGGAGTGCGGTGCGCTTCTTCCTGCACAATCCCTGCGAAGCCTACTGGGGCGACGTGCGCCAGCCGAAATCGGCGGAAGACCTGCTGCGGATGCAGGGCGACAATTTCTTGTTGAACCAATGGGGCGCGGCCGGGCGTGATTTCACCGCGGTGCTGCTGTCTGAACAGAGCGTGCATTGGGCCGGCGAACGCGGCGAATACCTGCCGGCGGAAGGCGGCGGTCTGCTGCAACGTCTACAGGATGATCTGCTGACGCGGGCCGTACCGGTGCCGCGCTATGCGGATGCGGCGGCGCTACGGCAGGACGATTCCGTGCAGATCCATGACTGCGCCAGCCCCTTGCGCGAAGTGCAGACGCTCCGCGCGCAACTGCTGGGCCTGATGCAACGGCAACCGGAACTGCAATGGCGCGACATCGCGGTGATGGCGCCGGACTTGGACCGCTACGCGCCCTATTTTCCGGCGGTGTTCGGCGCGCAGGACGACGGCCACCCGGCCTTGCCGTTCGCGCTCGGCGATCGCGGCCTGTTCCAGGACGCCGGCATCGCCGGACTGTTCTTCGGTCTGTTGGCGCTCGGCCGTAGCCGCCTGTCCGGCAACGAAGGCCTGACGCTGCTCGGCCATCCGCTGGTGATGGCGCATTATGATTTGACGCGCGAAGACTTGGAACGTCTGCGGCTCTGGTTGGCGGAAAGCGGCGTGCGCTGGGGCCTGGACGCCGGACACCGGGCGGCGGTCGACGGCCAGGCACAGGACGCGTTCACCTGGCGTCATGCGCTGACGCGTCTGCTGTACGGTTATGCCGACGACGACACGCTGATTGACGGCGTCGCGCCGGTAAGCCTGCCGGCCGGCCAGGACCAGCGCCTGCTGTCGGTGCTCTATGCGTTCGTCGACACCCTCGACGGCTTCCGGCGCGGCCTCAGCCGGGCCGCCGACATCCCGCGCTGGCAAAGCCTGTTGCAGGACATGCTGGCCGCGTTCTGCCCGGACGGACCGCGTGAAGACGCCGACATCGAAGCCTTCAACCGGCTGAACGCACGCATCGCCGCGCTCGGCACCTTGGCCGAAGACGCCGGTTGGCGCGGCCCGGTGGCGCCGGACGTGATCGAAGCCTATCTGGTCGACGAAGGCGACGCGCCGCTGGGGCAGGCATGGCTTTCCGGTCGGATCACCGTGTGCCGGATGGTGCCGATGCGGCTGATTCCGTTCAAGGTGATCTGCCTGCTGGGCATGGACGAAGGCGCCTTCCCGCGCGAGGACCCGGCTTCGGCCGTCAACCGCCTGGCCGGACCGGACGCATCGCGCGAAACCGGCGACCGCAACCGCCGCGACGAGGACCGCTTCCTGATGCTGCAGTTGCTGAGCTCCTGCGGGCAACATCTGCTGCTGAGCTACATCGGCCGCGATCCGGTCACCGGCGAAACGCGGGCGCCGTCGCTGTTGGTGAAGGAACTGCTGCAGTGCATCGGCGGTTATCTGCCGAAACCGGAGGATGCCGAACGGGCATTGGTCGTGCGCCATCCGATCCACGCCCATGAACCCTGCGGCGATGCGCGCGCGGTGCGCATCGGCAAACCGGTATCCGCCGCCGCGGCTTCGCCGGTACGCCTGTTCGCGCCGCTGCCCGGCGAACCGGCGCTCGAAACCCAGAACGGAGATACCGTCAGCGTCGACGAGCTGGTGCGCTTCTGGCAGAAACCGATGGAGACCCTGGCGCGCCGGCAAGGCCTGCATCTGCCCGAACACGACGCCTTGTTGGACGAGCGCGAACCCTACGGCAACGCTGACGGACTGGCGAAATACCGTCTGGTCGATGCGCTGCTGGCGCACACATGGGACACCCCGCAGCCGGACATCGAACACCTGCTCGCGCGCCTGCAGGCCGAAGGCCAGCTGGCGCCGGGCGCGGCCGGGCGCAGCCGATTGCTGAGCCTGTACGCGGCTGTGCGCGAGGCCTTGGCGGACTTGGCCGGACAACGCATCGAGACCGTGCGCTGGCCGATCGACCTGCGCTTGGCCGACGGCGTGCTCGATGGCGAACTGCGGCAGCATTTCCGCTGCGGCTTGGTCACGCTGGCCCTGCACCGCAAAGCGCCCAAGGCCCGCGACCGCATCGACGCCGCCATCCGTGGCTTGGCGGCGGCGGCGGCCGGCCATGGTTTGCCGGCGTTCGTTTACACCGACGATTTGCGGCCGGCGGGCCCGCCGCCCGCTGCCGAGGATGCGATGCGCCGGTTGGCGGATCTGCTGGCGCTATACCGCGAAGGCCGCGCGCGCATCCTGTGCTTCGATCCGGAGCTCAGCCTGGACTGGGCGGCGCAATACCGGAAAACGCCGGCGCTTACGGCGCAACGCTGGCTGGAACACCAATGGGCGGAGCAGCAGAACAGCGAGCAGGGCGGATACGACGCCTTCGGCCGCTTCCTGACCCACGGCGACGGCTTCCTGAAAGCGGTGGCCCTGGCGCATCCGCAGCACTTCCACGACACCGCGCTGCGCGTGCACGCCGCCCTGTTCGGGGAGGACGCCGATGGCTGAAGTACCCTTGGCCTACCGGCTGGCGCTGGACGGCACCGTGCTGATCGAAGCCAGCGCCGGCACCGGCAAGACCTACACCCTGGTGCGGCTGATGGCACGCCATATCCTGTGGCATGGCCACGGCATCGAGCGGGTGCTGGCGGTGACCTTCACCAACGCCGCCGCCGCGGAACTGAAGCAGCGCCTGCGCGCCTTCCTGCTGCAGATCGACGCCGAACTGAAACACTTCCGTACCGCCGGCGAATTCAGCGACGGCGACATCGTACACCTGTTCAGCGCGGCACCGGACGACATCGACATGGGCCTGATGCTGCAGCGCCTGAACACCGCGCTGGCCAATATCGACCGCGCCGCGGTGTTCACCATCCACGGCTTCTGCCAGCGCCTGCTGCAGCGCTTCGCCTTGCGCACCGGCCAGCCGATTCCGGCGCCGGCGCTGATGGAGGACGAAACCGCGCTGCGCCTGCGCGTCTGCGAGGAATTCTGGCGGCGCGAAAGCGCCGACATGGCGACGGCCCGGCGGCTGGATGCGGCGTTCGGCAACCCGGAATCCATGGCCGAATCCCTGCCGCATCTGTTGTCGCACGCACGGCTGACGCCGCTGCCGTCGAATGCGACGGCGCCCGATTTCGATTCGGCACTTGCGGCATTGCGCGAGCGCCATACCGCCGATGCCGGCGCCAGCGAAGCGTTGCTGCTGTCGGCCTTCGACGACGACACGCTGAACAAAAGCGGACTACGCAGCGCGGAAAGCATCCGCGCCGCGTTCGCCGAAATCACCGGGTATCTGCGCGACCCCGACCCCTGCGCACCGCCGGCGTTCGCGAAGATCGCATTCAGCCGGATCAAGGTGAAGAAAGGCAAACCGCAGCCGGACAGTCCGTTGTTGCGGGCGCTGGACGACTGGAACGCTTTCGCCGAGGCTTGGCAGACGCACCATCGGCAGGCCGCCATCGCCCTGCACCACCGCTTGGCGGAATACGCGCGCACGCGCTTGCCGCTGCTCAAACAGCAGGCCGGCGCTGTCGGTTTCGATGACATCATCGATGCCGTGCATACGGCGCTGGAAGCGGACGACGACGGCAGCCTGGCCGATGAGATCCGCGCCGCCTGGCCGGTGGCGCTGGTCGATGAATTCCAGGATACCGACAGCCGGCAATGGCGGATCTTCGAGCGCGTGTACCGGCGCGGCGAACACGCGCCGTTGACCCTGATCGGCGATCCGAAGCAGGCGATTTACGGCTTCCGCGGCGGCGACATCCACACCTATCTGGCGGTGAAAGCGCTGGCCGAACGGCATGCCGGCTTGACGGAGAACTTCCGTTCGAGCCAGCGCCTGCTCGACGATATCCAGCGTGTATTCATCGGCCGGCGGCCGCATCCGTTCATGGAAGACGGCATGGCGTTCACGCCGGTGCAGGCCGGACGGCCGGGTGCGGAATTGCGCCTGCGTGGAGAGCCCGTTCCGTCCCTGCATTTCCTGCGTCTTCCCGCGGCCGAGGACGGCAAGCCATTGAACATCGGTACGGCCCGCCTGGCCGCCGCCGACCGCTGCGCCGACACCCTCGCCGGCCTGTTGCACGCCGGTCGAATCGGCGAGGCGCAGGTGCTCGAAGGCGGTTCGCAACGGGCGCTGGCCGAAGCCGACATCGCGGTGCTGGTGCACACCAACCGCGAAGCCATGCTGATGCAGTCTCGGTTGCGGGCACGCGGCGTCGATTCGGTCTGCGTACGCCGCGACAGCGTGTTCGAAAGCCATGCCGCGCGTGACATCCTCGGCCTGCTGCACCATCTGCTGCAGCCCGGTTCGCACCGGGCCGAGCGCACCGCAGCCGGCGGCCTGCTGCTGTCGGCCGCGCATGCGGCAGGCTATGCGCCCGACCTGCCGGAACTGGCGACACGCCTGCTGAAGCAGGGCCCGTGGGCGGCCATCGCGCCGATACTGGATGCGGCCGCCCCGGTGCTGACGCGCGATGCGGACAGCGAACGGCATCTGGGCCAGTACGCGCAGGTGTTGGAAGCGGTGCAGGCGCAGTACCGGCCGACGCCGGAACCGGCACATTATCTGGATTGGCTGGGACGGCAGATCGCGCTGGCCGGCACCGCCGACGCCGAAGACCGCGCGCCGCCGCGGCTGGAATCCAGCCAGCCGCGCGTGCGCATCATGACCCTGCACCAGAGCAAAGGCCTGGAGTTCGGCGCGGTATTCCTGCCGTTCAGCGCCATCGCGCGCAAGCCCGGAAAGCGCTTCGCGCGCTACGTCGAGGACGGCGCACGCTGCCTAGCCATCGACCTGGACGATGCGGGGGACGCCGTGAAAGATGCGGTCGAGCGCGAGCACCGTTCGGAAAGCCTGCGTCTGCTGTACGTCGGCATGACCCGGGCGAAGTTCGCCCTGCATTGCGTACTCGGCGACATCAAGGGCTTCGCCGATTCCGCGCTCGGCTACCTGTTGCTGGGTGACCCGGCGCAGGCATTGGACGATGCCCTGGCGGGCTATGCGGTGGCCGATGACATTCCGACGGCGCCGGTTTTGCCGCCGGCGCCGCGCAACGCGGAGATGCCGGCGCTGCCGGCGAACAAACGGATGCCGGAGCTCTGGCAGGTACACAGCTTTTCGGGCCTGCACCGCGAGCGCGAAGCCGATTTCGTGCATGCGGCAGATGACGAGCGGCCGGTGTACGGCGATGCCGATCCCGGCCCCTATCAGGGCGCCGCTTTCGGCAACGCCTTGCATGCGGTGCTGGAAATTGCGCAGGCCGCCGATTGGCGGAGTCCGGGTGAGCCGGCCTTGGCGCAATGCCGCGCCGCGTTGTCGGCGTTCGGTTTCGATGCCGATGCCGCGCGCAACGGCGCGGCGGTGCTGATGCGCCTGGCGCAGGCCACGCTGCAGGCGCGCTTGCCGGAAGACGCGGCGTTAATCGACCTGCCGCCGCAGGATAAACGCCACGAAATGGAATTCCACCTGAGCCTGCGGCGTGCCGGCGGCGAGGACGTCCTCGCCTTGCTGCACCGCTTCGGCTATTGCCTGCAGCGCACGCGGCTCGGACCGCCGCCCGGATTGAACGGCCTGCTCACCGGCAAGATCGACCTGCTGTACCGGCACGGCGAAAAACTGTTCCTGCTCGATTACAAATCCAACCGCCTTCCGGATTACGGCGAAGACGGCCTGCGCCAGGCCATACGCGCGCAGGAATACGACCTGCAATACCTGCTGTATACGGTGGCGGTACATCGCTGGCTGCGTAGACGGATGCCCGGTTACCGCTATGAGCGGCATTTCGGCGGCGTGCGTTATCTGTTCTCGCGCGGCATCGATCCGTCGCATCCGGATAACGGCATCTTCCGCGACCGGCCCGACGCCGGGCTGATCATGGCATTGGACGCCTGCTTCGACGCGGAGGCCGTAACCGATGCGTGACGACGGATTCTTCAAACCGACGCCGGCGGCGTTGGCATTCGGCGTCGAAATCCGGCGCCGGCAATCCGATGACGGCGCCTTGGCCGGCCGCTTGGCCGCGCTGTGTTTTCATGCCGCCGGCGAAGGCCATAGCTGTCTCGATCTCGCGCGCGTGGCTGCCGTTTATCCGCAGGCGTTGGCGGATATCGACATCGACGCCGTCGCCTTGGCGCGCGTATTCGCCGACAACCCGCTGGTGATCGATGCCGGCAATCCCGGCGGCGGCGATACCACCGGCCTCCTGGTAGTGCACGGCTCCCGGCTCTACCTGCGCAAATACTGGCGACTGGAAAATGCGGTGATCGACGCATTGGCGCAACGCGTGGATGCCCGCGAATTGCCACGTAGCGGCGATGCCGCCGAAGATCTGGCCGCCGTATGTCGGCACAAGACCTTGGCGTTGCTGACCGGCGGCCCGGGTACCGGCAAGACCACCGCCATCGCCGGGGCGTTGGTGCCTTGGCTGCGGGATTTCCATGCGGAACACGCCCGCCTGCCGCGCATCCGTCTGTGCGCGCCGACCGGCAAGGCCGCGGCACGGATGAACGCGTCCTGGGCAGCGCAGATGCCGGCGCTCTGCCGGCGCCTGCCGGCCGATCTTCAACCGGCGCTGGCGCAGGACGCACAGACCCTGCACCGGTTGCTCGGTATCGATCCGCTCACCCGGCGTGGACGCTATGCCGAGGGCAGACGTCTGCCGGCCGATCTGGTCGTGGTGGACGAAGCCTCGATGCTCGACATGCCGATGCTGAAGGCGCTGTTGCAGGCGCTGAGCCCGGAATGCGTGCTGGTCCTGGTCGGCGATCCGAACCAGCTGCCGTCGATCGAAATCGGCAACGTGCTGGGCGCTTTGCTCGAATCTCCGGCCGATTCGGTTTTCGCACGCGAATTGCGCAACGCGCACCTGCAACTCACCCGCAACCACCGTCAGGCGGCGCAACCCGGGCTCGCCAGCTTCGCGGCCGATGTGCTGATGGCCGACGCCGATACGGTCATCGGCCGGCTGCGCGCGGGCGGCTACCCGGGCGTGGCATTCCATGAGAATACGATGACCGCATTGCCGCGTATTCTTGGCGAAACGGCGGAGTGGCATGGTCGTCTGGCGCAGGCCGCCGACGTCGAAACCGCTTTGTCGATGTTGGGCGAGCGCGTGATCCTGACGCCTCTGCGTCAAGGTCCGGTCGGTAGCGAAACCTTGAATGCGGAAATCGGCCGGCGTCTGGGACACGCGCACAACCGGCAAGCGGAAGCGGTGATGGTGTTGGAGAACGTACCGGCGCTGGGCTTGGCCAACGGCGACACCGGCCTGCTCTGGCGCGACGGAAATGGACTGAACGCCTGCTTCCGCCTTTCCGGCGGACTCTTGAGCGTACCGCTGGCCAAATTGCCTCGGCACGAACCGGCTTACGCCTTGACCGTGCACAAAGCGCAAGGCTCGGAATACCGGCATGTCGACGTGCTGCTGCCCGATGCGGATTGCCCTTTGCTGTCGAAATCGCTGCTGTATACCGCCATCACCCGCGCCAAGCAGGCTCTGACCGTGGCCGCGAGCGAACACAGCCTGCGCGCCGCGCTCGGCCGCGATATCCGGCGCATGAACGGCCTGGCCGCGCTCAGTGCAGGATGAAATACAGCAGGTTGTTCTGGAAATAGGGATTGCTGGTCAGACGGTCGTGCTTCTCGCAGAAGAACATGGTCTGCGAGACCGGAAACAGATCGCGGTCCATCGACTGGTTCAGGTAGATGTTGCTGGCCCGCGCCAGCTGCGATTCACGCGTCACCAGGCCGTCGCCGGGCGCCTGCATCAGACGGGCATAATCCACGTTCCGGCGTTTACCGGCGATTTCGCTTTCCTGGAACGCCAGACGCAAGCCTTTGCCGTTGGCCTCGACCACCGCACGCGACGCGGTCAGCTCGCAATCGCCGCCGAACACCGCGAACTGCACGCGGCCGTCGGCCAGCGGAACCGCCAAAGCGGATTGGAAATGCCGGCCGTTCTCCAGGTTGGTGATGAAGCGCTCGTCCAACAGGGCGAGACGGCGCTCGGCGTCCGGATATTCACGGCGGACCTGCTGCCTGACCTCCTCGCTGAACACCGACCAGCGGTTCTTATGCCAGAGCGACACGTCGTAGATGTCGAGGTCGACCGTGGTGCCGTTGGCGTCGATGAAGGCGTTGGCCTTGGGGTTGGGCAGGGTCTCGAACGGCGTGGCGAAATAACTCAGGATATGCGGCGGAATCTCGCGCAGGCCGAGCCGGAAGCCGCGGTACAGGCGGCTGACGCTGATGACCGAGCCCAGGTTCGGCGTGCCCAGCATGGCGATGCGGCGGATGCGTGAATCGCCCTCGTTCCACGGCGTCGGTTTGATGCGGCTGGCGGCGTCCTGCGGGCCGTACTGCAGGTAATAGCGCGCGATCAGTCCGCCGTTGCTGTGCGCGATGATGTCGACCTGCAGGTCGGGCTTGCCGTAATCGTGACGGATCTGCTCGACCAGCGCGTGCAGCTGGTTGACCGCGTCGAAATTGCTCTTGCGCCAGTCATACAGCAGCACGTAATAACGGCGCCGGTTTTTGTTCATGACCGGCGTGCCCGGCTCGCCCTTCTGATAGCGGCCGGCCTTTTCCAGGGTGGTCACCAGCGTGCCGTAGAAATCGACCCCGGCAATCGCATCGAACAGGCCGCCCGGGCGGATGTCCTTGTTCTCGTCCAGGGCGATGTCGTCGAAGCGGCTGAACGCGATGTTGCCGACCGATTTCGGCCAGACCTCCTCGCCCTTGCCGTTGACCAGGGTGGTGCCCATCAGCCCGGGGATGATGATGACCGGCGTGCTGTTGTCGTTCAGGTGGCTGGACCGGTACAGCAGATCCAGGTCCGGCCGCTTGTTGAACGACAGGCAGCCGCCCGTCAGCACGGCCAGCGTCAGCAGCAGGATTTTGGCGGAAGTCTTCATCATCGGGAAAAAAAACGCCCCTTGCGGGGCGTTTTCTCATTCGGCTTCTTCAACAAAACTTATCTTCTGCAGACCCGCGTTCTTGGTGCGGGCCAGTACTTTGGCGAGCGTTTCGTATTCCGCGTCGGGATCGGTGGTGATCTCGATGGTCGGCTGCACGTCGCGGGCGCCTTCGACGTCGAACTGCGCCTGCAACGAGCCCATCGGAACCGGGCTGCCGTTCCAGGCCACCGTACCGCCGGTCTGCACGTGGATGCGGATCGGCTCGGGCGGGTTCTCGACCGGCGGCGGGGGGGTCCTCGAGTTCTGCGGCAGATCGACCTGAATCTGGTACGTCATCGGCGGTGCCGTCACCATGAAGATGATCAGCAGCACCAGCATCACGTCGACCAGCGGGGTCACGTTCATGTCGGCCATTGCGCCGCCGGAGGAATTGGAACTGAATGCCATTTTCGTACGTCCTTAGTTGCGCTCGGGCATGGAAACGAAACCAACCTTGCGAATACCAGTTCCACGAATGGTCTTCACCGTCTTCTGGATGATGCTGTACTTGGTCTCGTTGTCGGCACGGATGTCGACCTGCGGCTGGGGGTCACGGGCGACCGTGACCGCCAGGTTCTGTTCCAGCAAGGCGTCGTTCATCAACTGATCGTTCCAATAGACGTCACCATTGGCCTTGATCGCCACGGTCACCGGAGGAACCAGGATTTCCGGTTTCTTGTCCAGCGTGGCGGTCGGCAGCTCGACCTTCACTTTATGCGACATCAGCGGCGCGGTGATCATGAAGATGATCAGCAGCACCAGCATCACGTCGACCAAGGGAGTCACGTTGATGTCGGACATCGCGCCGCCGGAGGAGTTGGAGCTGAAAGCCATGGTGAAGTCCTCGAAACGTGGGGTTGATTACTTGCTGCCGACGCGCGAGCCGGTGGCGAAGTAGTCGTGCAGGTCGTGCGCGAAGGTATCGAACTTCGAGTAGATGTTGCGGTTGCTGCGGTTGAAGGCGTTGTAGGCCAGCACCGCCGGAATCGCCACGAACAGGCCGAACGCGGTCATGATCAGCGCTTCGCCGACCGGGCCGGCGACGGCGTCGATCGAGGCCTGGCCGGTGGCGCCGATGCGGATCAGGGCGTGGTAGATGCCCCACACGGTGCCGAGCAGGCCGACGAACGGCGCGGTGGCGCCGACGGTGGCGAGCCAGGTCAGGCCGTTTTCGAGGTTGGCGCTTTCACGGGTCACGGCCTGGCGCAGGGCGCGGTCGACGAACTCGGATTTGCTCAGGCTCTGGGCCAGGGCGTTGCCTTCCTGGTGCGAAGCGGCTTCGATCGAATCCAGGGCGATTTTCGAGAACGGCTCGCTGGCTTTCTGCTCTTCCAGGAACTGGCGGGCTTCCTTGGCGTTCTTGATCGACCAGAAGGTGTCGACGACACGGTCGGCGTTGGAGCTGATGCGGTTGTTGTTGATGGCGTTGACCACGGTGTACCACCAGGAACCGATCGACATGACGATCAGGGTGACGAACACCACCCAGCCGACCACGTCGAAGTTCTGCACCATGTGGCTGAAACCCATCTGCTGCAGGGCTTCAGCGTTGTTGGACGAGCCGCCCGCAGCGGGAGCGGCGGCAGTAGCGGTTAAGATGAGGTCCTGCAACATAAGGAATACCTTTTAAGTTAGTTAAAGAAGAAGTGAAACGTTACGACAGCCAAATTGCGGTTACAGCGTGAAATCCACGGTGACCAGCGCGGAACCGCCCACGTTCTGGCCGTTTTTCTTGCCCGGATTGATCTTCCATTTGCGCACGCCGGCGACGGCGGCGCGGTCCAGGTCACGGTTGCGGCTGGATTTGTACACCGACGCGTCGGTCACGGTGCCGTTGGCGTCGTAGGTGACCTGCACGATGACGGTACCGGTGACGCCGGCGCGCAGGGCGGCAGGCGGGTACTTGACCGGGAACTGGGCGCGGGTCGAAGCGTCGACGTCACCGCCGCCGAAATCGGCCGGCGGCGAAGCGGGCGGAGCCGGCGGCGAAGGCGGCGGAGCCGGGGTGTCCATCGGACCCGGGGTATCGTAGGTGACGGTCTCTTCCGGCGGCGGCGGCACATTTTTCTGCGGCGTGGTCTGGATGATCTGCTTCTTGAGCTCCTTCGGCGGTTCCGGCGGCGGCGGCGGCGGCGGCGGCGGCGGCGGCGGCGGTTCCGAGAAGGACACCATGGTCACCGTCTCCTCGCCTTTTTTGGAGTCGGGAGCGGAAACGGGGGCCATCAGCATCATGAAGATCAACACGTGCACGGCGATGGCGGCGGAGTTCGCCGTCACCCGGGGCCAGCTGATCTTGTTCTGCTGCTCGTATTTTGATTTCAAATCCGTCATGTGGCGGCGGCTCTGCTAATAGTGTGTTCAATGGCGCTGTTGCGCCGCGACCCGCATTCGCGGGAACCTAGGAGTTTACAACAGGAATCCGGTGGTGCAAAGTGCTAGTTAGCACCCGCCTGCTTCAGGCGTTTCTTCGCTTCCGCCTGGCTTTCCGGGTATTTCGCGGCCTCGCGCAACGCGGAAATCATCGCAGCGCGGTCATCCAGGCCGAATTCGGATTCGGCCTCGGCGATGATGAGGTAGGCGTCGCCCTTGTTTTCGACGCCTTTGCTTAACGCCAGCTGAGCGGCCGATTTCGACTTCGCGTATTCGCTCTCCTCGCCCAGGACGCGGGCCAGCAGAAGATCCTGCTCGCCGTTCTTGGACAGGGCCGCGCCCTTGCCCCAGGCGCCGATGGCGCCGTTGGCGTCGCCGCTGTAATAATAGGACTGGCCGAGGATGTTGTAGACCGCGGCATCGGGCTTGATCACGCCTTTGGCGATGCCCTCATTGATGATTTTGATCGCCTGCGCCTCCTTGCCTTCCAGGTAGGAGTAGGACACGTAGCCCGCTTCGTATTCCGCGAGGGTCGAAATCTGGCCCTTGGCATACAGCGCGTCGAACGCGGCGGCGGCCTTTTCGTACTGCTTGGCATTGGCGTACACCAGCAGCTGCTTCGATGCGGCGCCCGGGTCGCCGGAAGCGGCTGCGGATTTCGCCACTTCATCCGCGAGACGGTCGGCATCCGCCTTCCGGCCGGATTTGTTGTACGCGTCCATCAGCATGACCGCGATGTTGGCGTCGGCGCCCTTGTCGATGGCATACGCTTTTTCCAGCTGCCCGATGGCTTCCGGATATTTGGCCAGACGGTAATAGGCGTTGCCCTTGTTCTTCAGCAGATTCAGGTCGTCGGCGACCCCGGTTTCGGTGCTGAAGCGCTCGAGATAGGTGACGGCCTCTTCGTAGCGCTTCTCGGCGACCAGCATCTGGCCGAGTATCAGCATCAATGCGTAATGGGTGTTGTTGTTGAGACCGCCGAGATCGACCGCCTGCTTGGCGTACTGGATCGGCTTCAGGTAATTGTCCTGGCGCTGGCGCAGATAGGCCTGCGCAATCTGGTTAGCGGCTTCGGACTTTTCGTTGACGCTGGCATCGGGGTGGTTCAACACCGCTTCACCGGCGGCAATCAGCACGGCGGCATCGGTACCGTTGGAAGCCTTGACCAGGACATCCCATTCCTTCTTGATTTTGGTCTTGGGCATTTCGGGTGTGACGCGCGTGGCATTGGGATACTTCTCCACCACGGCCGCCGCCGCATTAGCCTGCTGTTCGCAATCAATCGGCTTGCCGTCGGTGGTATAGCACTTTTCGGCTCTCAGACGGTCGCGGGCGCCGCCGGATTGGGCGGATGCCTGGGCGGACAACAGCAAAGCCGTACCGAACAGCGCGGCGCCGAGTATTTTTTGCGTCTTCATGAGGGAGTCCTAAAGCGATAAACCGGAGGGATAGAGTAATTCCTCCACGGTTTTCGCTCAAGCCCCGCTTTACCGGGCGGGGCTTGGGCCATTCAGCAACCCGTCACACGTCGAGATTGCCGACCTTCAACGCGTTTTCCTCGATGAAATCGCGGCGCGGTTCGACCAGCTCGCCCATCAGGGTCGAGAAGATCTGGTCGGCGGCCACGGCGTCTTCGATCTTGACCCGTAGCAGGCGCCGGGTTTCCGGATTGACCGTGGTTTCCCACAGCTGTTCGGGATTCATTTCACCCAAGCCCTTGAAGCGTTGGATGGTGCGGCCGCGCTTGGCCTCTTCCAGCAACCAGGCCTGCGCTTCGATGAACCGCGACACCGCCGTGTTCTTGCCGCCGCGTTGGACCAGTGCGCCGTCCTGGATCAGGCCGTGCAGCACCTGGGCCACTTCGGTGACCTGGCGCAGTTCGCCGTGCACCAGTTGGCCGGCGGCCACCGTCTGGATGACCTGCAGGCCGTTGTGCTGCTTTTCGATGACCAGCGCACCCTGCTGTTCGTCGCCGGCGGCCTGCACGCTGACCGCATAGCGCGGCTTGCCGGCGCCGCGGCCGTTGAGCTTGCCCTCGAGGTCGGCCAACCAAGGTGCCAAGGCTTGGGGTTGCCGGAAATCCTCGAGCGTCAGCGGGCGGCTGTCCATCATCGCCTCGAGCACATCGGTGTCGATGCGGTAGGCGAAGCGGGCCATCACGTCCTGCGCGGCGACCACCTGCAGCATCAGCTTTTCCAGGGCTTCGCCGCGGATGGCGGGCGCGCCGGCGGCCGGCACCAGTTCGGCGTTGTCGACCGCATTGCTGATCAGGTAGGCGTTCAGCGCCGGCACGTCCTTCAGGTACAGCTCGTTCTTGCCCTGCTTGATCTTGAACAGCGGCGGCAGGCCGATGTAGACGTGGCCGCGCTCCAGCAGCTCCGGCATCTGCCGGTAGAAGAAGGTCAGCAGCAGGGTGCGGATGTGCGAGCCGTCGACGTCGGCGTCGGTCATGATGATGATGCGGTGGTAACGCAGCTTGTCGGGGTTGTACTCTTCCTTGCCGATGCCGGTGCCGAGCGCGGTGATCAGCGTGCCGACTTCGGCGCTGGACAGCATGCGGTCGAAGCGGGCGCGCTCGACATTGAGGATCTTGCCGCGGAGCGGCAACACCGCCTGGTTCTTGCGGTTGCGGCCCTGCTTGGCGGAACCGCCGGCCGAGTCGCCCTCGACGATGAACAGTTCCGACAGCGCCGGATCCTTCTCCTGGCAATCGGCCAGTTTGCCGGGCAGGCCGGCGATGTCCAGCGCGCCTTTACGGCGGGTCAGGTCGCGCGCTTTGCGCGCCGCTTCACGGGCGCGGGCGGCATCGACGATCTTGCCGGCGATGACTTTCGCCTCGTTCGGGTTCTCCTGCAGGAACTCTTCGAGCTTCTGGCCGATGACGGCTTCCACCGCCGGACGCACTTCCGAGCTGACCAGTTTTTCCTTGGTCTGCGAGGAGAAGCTCGGATCGGGCACCTTCACCGACAGCACGGCGATCATGCCTTCGCGCATGTCGTCGCCGGTCAGTGCGATCTTGGCTTGCTTTGCGATGCCGTTCTGTTCAATGTAGTTGCCGATGGTGCGCGTGAGCGCGGCGCGGAAGCCGATCAGATGCGTGCCGCCGTCCTTCTGCGGGATATTGTTGGTGAAGCAGAACATGGTTTCCTGATAGGAATCGGTCCACTGCAGGGCGACGTCGACCACGATGCCGTCCTTCTCGCCGATGGCGGCGATGACCTTGCCGTGCAAGGGCGTCTTCAGTTGCGCCAGGTGCTGCACGAAGCTGGCGATGCCGCCTTCGTACTGGAACAGGTCGCGCTTGCCTTCACCGCGCTCGTCGACCAGCTCGATGCGCACGCCGGAGTTCAGGAAGCTGAGCTCGCGCAGGCGCTTGGCCAGGATGTCGTAGTGGAATTCGATGTCGGTGAAGATTTCCGGACTCGGCAGGAAGCGCAGCGTGGTGCCGCGCTTGCCGGAATCGGCGACTTTCTTCAGCGGATACTTGGGTTCGCCCAACGCGTATTCCTGCTGGAAATGGCCGCCGTCACGCCAGATGTCGAGCCACAGCGAGGACGACAGCGCATTGACCACCGACACGCCCACGCCGTGCAAGCCGCCGGAGACCTTGTAGCTGTTGTCGTCGAACTTGCCGCCGGCGTGCAGCACGGTCAGGATGACCTCGGCTGCGGACACGCCTTCTTCCTTATGGATATCGACCGGAATGCCACGGCCGTTGTCGGAGACCGAACAGGAACCGTCGTTGTGCAAGGTAACGGTGACGGTGTCGCAATGACCGGCCAGAGCCTCGTCGATGGCGTTGTCGACCACTTCGAACACCATGTGGTGCAAACCGGTGCCGTCATGGACGTCGCCGATGTACATGCCCGGCCGTTTGCGCACGGCTTCCAGGCCACGGAGGACGGTAATCCGGCTGGAATCGTAGGTCGATTCCGGCGCTGCGCGTTCTTGTTCGGTCATACGCTGTCTGGGTTCCCGGTTGTTTCAATAAATCATTGATTTATTGAGAATATTTTGGGTAAATAAAGCACTCTTCATTATACACCAAGTGGCCAGCAAGTCCTATTCACCCGCGGGCGTCTGGATTTGCCCATGTTCCACGTGGAACAGTTTCGCGCGCGGAAACCGCTCCTGATAAACGGGCAGCGATTCCGTACCGCTGATCCAGATTTGCGCCTGGCTTTCCGCCAACCACGTGAGCACCTGGCTGAAGTGAGCTTGATCCAGCTCCGACGCCAAATCATCGAAACACAGAATCGGCCAAAAGCCCTTTTTAGCGACGAAATCTTCGGTCTGCGCCAACAAGGCCGCCAAGGCCAAGAGCTTGGCTTGGCCCCGGGAGAAATGGCCTTGGTGTAGGCGGCCATCCAAGCTGGGTTGCCAGTCGGCACGGTGTGGGCCGACGCCACAGAAGCCACTTTGGATGTCGCGGTCCCGATTCAGGCGCAAGGCATCCAACAGGCTCATCTGTTGCTCCCGCCAACCGGCACTGTAGCTCAGGCTCAAATCGCCGCATTCGGGGAGAAACCGGCTCAGGATGCGCTGCATCACAGGTTCCAGGGTTTTCAGATAGAGTTTACGTAAGTGGTGCAGGGAATCTCCGGCTTCGGCGAACTCCTGATCCCAGGACGCCAGTTCCTGCGTGCCGGGCTGAGTTTTGAGCAGGGCATTGCGCTGTTTCAGCGCCCGATTGAACCGACGCCAAACGGGATGGAATTCTGGTTCCACGTGGAACAACGCCCAATCCACGAAACGCCGCCGTACCTCAGAGGCCCCAATAATCAGTTCATGGCTACCCGGGTCGAAACTCAGCACCGGGAATTGCTCGCAGAAGCGGCCGAGATTATCGACATCCGCGCCATTCATCCGGGCCTGCCAATCGGAACCGGTATGCTGGATGCCGGCCTGTTGCGCCATGCCGGTATCGGTCAGCCACCGGGTCTGAATCCGAAGTTGTCCCGCACCTTGCCGAATCAGACCATCACGGATCCGGCCGCGGAAGCTGCGGCCATAACCCAGGATATGGATGGCCTCGAGGATGGAGGTCTTGCCTGCACCATTGGCACCCAGTAAAAGATTAACGCCCGAAACGGGCGTTAAATCAAACTCCTGAAAACACCGCAGGTCGAACGCCTGCAACCGGATCAGCTGCATCAGAGGCGCAACGGCATGACCACATGGCGGCTACGCTCGTGACTGGCCTCACGCACGAGGGCCGATGAATTGCCGTCGCGCAGCTTGATCAGCACGCTCTCTTCGCGCAACGCCGACAGGGCCTCGAGCAGGTAATTGACGTTGAAGCCGATGCTGATGCCGTCAATCACGGATTCGATTTCGATCTCTTCCTGGGCTTCTTCCTGTTCCGGGTTGTGCGCCACGATATTGAGCACGCCCGGATGGATGTCGAGTTTCACACCTTTGAATTTTTCGTTGGACAGGATGGCGGCGCGTTGCAAGGCGTTGCGGAACAGGTCGCGGTTGACCTTCACTTCCTTGTCGGCACCGATCGGAATCACCGCCTCGTAGTCCGGGAACTTGCCTTCGATCAGCTTGGTGCTGAAGGTGACATCGCTGCGGCTGATGCGCAGGTGGTTGTTGCCCACTTCCAGCTCGATGTCGCCTTCGCCGTCTTCCAGCAGACGCTGCAGTTCCAGCACGCCTTTGCGCGGCATGATGATCTGCTTGCGACCGTCGATGCCTTCATTCAGTTCGGTTTCGCACAGCGCCAAGCGATGGCCGTCGGTGGAAACGCAACGCAGGGTTTTGCCTTTCAAATCGAACAGCAGGCCGTTCAGGTAATAACGCACGTCCTGTTGCGCCATGGCGAACGCCGTACGTTCGATCAATTCCTTCAACGCCGCTTCCGGCACGCGGATGCGCTCGATGATGGCGAGCTGGTCGTTCTCCGGGAAATCCCGCGCCGGCAAGGTCGCCAGGGTGTAACGGCTTTTGCCGGCCTGGATGGTGGCTTTGTCGCCGCTATGGCTGAGCGTGATCTTGCTGCCGTCGGGCAGGGCACGCACGATGTCGAACAGTTTGCGGGCGGGAATGGTGACTTCACCGTCCTGGCCGTCATCGACCGAATTGCGGGCGGTCAGCTCCACTTCCAGGTCCGTGCCTTTCAGCGACAGTTGGCCGTTTTCGACATGAACCAACAGGTTGCTCAGCACCGGCAGCGTTTGCCTGCGCTCGACGACGTTGACGACTTGTTGCAGGGGCTTCAGAAACGCTTCGCGGGAGAGGCTAAAACGCATAGGAGGATTTCCAATAACTAAAGTTAATTATTAAAACGTGGTGGTGGTAGTGTCGCACAAACCGTGGGATAACCCTATTAACCATTTGATTTTATTTGATTTATTTCGTCTTCAAAGCGGCCGGAAAGTCGCTGCGAGGGTTGTGCGGCAATTGTGGATAACTTCGGCCGCTCGGTTTCAACCACACATTATCCACAATTTACCCCACGCGTCATTCGGTCAACTTACGTACTAATTTATCCCAATCTTCGCGGATTTTCCCATCCGATTCGCGCAAGCCCTGGATGACCCGGCAACCGTGCAACACGGTCGTGTGGTCCCGTCCGCCGAACGCCTCGCCGATTTCCGGCAGGCTGTGTTCGGTCAACTCCTTGGCCAGCGCCATCGCCACCTGCCGCGGCCGCGCCAATGAACGCGTACGGCGTTGCGACAGCAAATCGGTCAACTTCAGCTGGTAGTAGTCTGCCACGGTTTTCTGGATGTTGCTCAAGGAGATCACCGAAGCCTGCGCGCGCATCAGGTCGCGCAGGGTTTCCTGGGCGAAATCCAGGGTGATGGCGTTGCCGGTGAAGTTGGCGCGGGCCGCCAGAGTGTTGAGCGCGCCTTCCAGATCGCGCACGCTGGAATGCAGGCGTTTGGCGATCTGCCAGGCCACATCGGTCGGCAACGCGATGCCGCGCCGTTGCGCCTTGTCCATCAGGATGGTGGCGCGGGTCTCGTCGTCCGGCGGTTCCAGCACCACCGACAGGCCCCAGCCCAGGCGCGACTTCAGCCGCGGCTCCAGGTTCTCGACCTCGCGCGGGTAGCGGTCGCAGGTCAGGATGATCTGCTGCTTGCCGTCCACCAGGGTATTGAAGGTGTGGAAGAACTCCTCTTGGGTGGTGTTCTTGCCGGCGAAGAACTGGATGTCGTCGATCAGCAGCGCGTCGACCTGCTGGAACTGCTTCTTGAACTGCGCCATGTTCTTGTCGGTCAGCGCCTTGATCATGGCGTTGAAGAACTGCTCGGAACGCATGTACAGCACGCGCATGCCGGGGTTGTGGGCGCGCATGTAGTTGCCGGCGGCGTACATCAGATGGGTCTTGCCCAGGCCGGTGCTGCCGTACAGCAGCAGCGGGTTGTAGGCCTTGCCGGGATTCTTGGCGACCTGCAAGGCCATGGCGTGGCCCATCTGGTTGCATTTGCCGACCACGAAGTTGTCGAAGGTGTAGTGCGGATCGACGTTGCCCTGGAATTCGGCGGCCGCGGCCGCCGCTTTTTTGGCCGCGGGCTTGGCCGCCGGCGCGGATTTCTGGTGCGAACCGACGGCAATCTTCACCGCCAGCGGGCCGCCGGCGAAGTGCCGCGCCAGCTCCTCGATCCGGGGCAGATACTGGCTCTGGACCTGTTCGACCACGAATGCGTTCGGCGCGTACAGATGCAGTTCGTCGCTGTTCCGGCTGGCGTGCAGGGGCTTCAACCAAGTGTGTACGTCCTCGGCGGGAAATTCCTGCTCCAGACGCGCCAGACATTGCGGCCAAACGTTCATTCGGGTGGGGTTCTTCTGTGGATAACTCAAGCGGCTGACCAGTCTAGCCTGTTGCCACGCGTTCTGCCAAGCGCCAATCGACTTGACGGCAGACGATTGAACCCGTTATACTTTCGGGTTCACTACACCCCATTTTATCGAGGTGCCGCCATGGCTACCAAACGTACCTACCAACCCAGCAACCTGAAACGCAAGCGTGACCACGGCTTCCGTGCCCGCATGAAGACCGCCGACGGCCGCAAGGTCCTGGCCCGTCGCCGCGCCAAAGGCCGCGCCCGCCTCTGCGTCTGACCCCGGGCGGCTCCGTGCCGCCTCGGCTATGATCGGTCCTTCGACGCATAGCTATCCGAAATCCGCACGCTTGCGTGCCGCGCCCGAGTTCCAAGCCGTCTTCCAAGGCGGTTTGAAGCACTCGGGCGTATTTTTTCGCCTGCATTTCCTGCCGAATCCCGCCGGCCGTCCGCGTCTGGGCATGGCCGTGCCGAAAAAAGCGGTGCCGCTGTCGGTGGCGCGCAACCGCATCAAGCGCGTCTGCCGCGAACGCTTCCGCCTTGCCGCCGTCCTGCCGTCCGGCGACTACGTGCTGGTGGCGCAACGCCGTGCCGCCACCGCCGACAACAGCCAATTGCGCGCCGAGCTGACCCGCCTGCTCGCCGCCACCGCGCCTTCCGGCGTTTGAAAACGGCGCAAGCGCCCCAAACACAGTAAAATTGCCGTCTTGCCTTTTGGGCCCGTTGCGAAAAATCCTCCAATGAACCAAACCCGCACCTTCCTGTTCATCGCTTGGCTGGCCGTGGCCTTCCTGCTGTTCCAACAATGGCAAAGCCCGGCTCCGGCGCAAGCGCCGCAAGCCGCGGCGCCGGCTGCCCCAATCGCTCCGGGTGTCACCGGCGATGCCGGCTCATCGCTGCCGAGCCTCCCGGCCGCCGCGACCGGCGCCTTGCCGGCGTTGCCCGGCGCCGCCACTGCCATCTCGCCGGCGCAGACCGTGGAAATCGTCACCGATACCTACCGGCTGACCGTGGACCTGAAGGGCGTCACCCTGCTGCGTTCGGAACTGCTGACCTATCCGAAGGAAAAGAAAGCCGGTAGCCCGAACGTGCTGCTGCTGAACGACGATCCGGCCGCGTATTTCGTGGCGCAATCGGGCTGGCTGACCAAAACCGGCCAGGCGCCGACGCATGACGCCGTGTTCCGCACCGCCGACGGCAAGTCGCGTTATGTGCTCGCCGCCGGCCAAGACGAACTGTCGGTGCCGTTCGTCTGGCAGGACGGCAACGGCCTGACCCTGACCAAGACCTTGGTGCTGCGTCGCGGCGAGTTCGCCATCCGCCAACGCCAGGAAATCCGCAACGCCGGCAGCGCGCCGTGGTCGGGTTACGCCTACGAGCAACTCAAGCGCTTGGCGCCGCCGCCGCCGCCGAAGCACGCCGGCCTGACCAATCCGGACTCCTTCAGCTTCGTCGGTTCGGCCTGGTACAGCGCCGCCGACAAATTCGAGAAAGTGAAGTTCGCCGATTACCTCGATGACGGCGTGCTGCAAAGCCCGAACAAGGCGGTCGCCGACGGCTGGTTCGGCATGCTGCAGCACCATTTCGTCTCGGTCTGGGTGCCGGCCAAAGGCGACACGCAGACCTTCAGCACCGCCACCGAAGGCAACCCAGCCAATCCGTATTACCTGATCCGCGGCGTGTCCGGCGAAAGCACGGTGGCGCCGGGCGCGGCGCTCAGCCGCGAGGACGTGCTGTGGGCCGGCCCGAAGGCGCAGAAGACCATGGCCGCCGTGCATCCGACGCTCGACCTGAGCGTGGACTACGGCATCCTGAGCTTCCTGGCGCAGCCGCTGTTCTGGCTGTTGTCCGTGCTGCACGGCCTGCTCGGCAACTGGGGCTGGGCCATCATCGCCATCGTCATCGTGCTCAAGCTGCTGCTGTTCCCGCTGTCGGCCAAGCAGTACCAGAGCATGGCGCGCATGCGCGCCATCCAGCCGCGCATCGAGGCGCTGAAGGAACGCTACGGCGACGACCGTCAGAAGTTCGCCATGGCGCAGATGGACCTGTACAAGAAAGAGAAGATCAATCCGGCCGCCGGCTGCCTGCCGATGCTCATTCCGATTCCGATCTTCCTCGCGCTGTACTGGGTGCTGGTGGAATCCGTCGAACTGCGCCAGGCGCCGTGGATCGGCTGGGTGCAGAACCTGACCGACGCCGATCCGTACTTCATCCTGCCGGTGCTGAACCTGGTGATCATGTTCCTGACCCAGAAGCTGACCCCGACCCCGGGCATGGATCCGCTGCAGAAGAAGATGATGACCTTCATGCCGCTGATCTTCGGCGTGATGATGGCGTTCTTCCCCGCCGGTCTGGTGCTGTACTGGGTCACCAACGGCCTGCTCGGCCTGGCCCAGCAGTGGTGGATGACCAAGAAGTACGGCAGCCACACGCACCACCACGCCGCGCCCGCGAAATAAGCCGGACGCGCGGATGACGGCCGCCGACACCATCGCCGCGCTCGCCACCGCCTTCGGTTCGGCGGGCGTCGGCATCGTGCGGGTGTCCGGCCCGCAGGCGCGCGCCATCGGCGAAACCTTGGCCGGCCAGGCGCTGAAACCGCGCCACGCGCTGCACGCGCATCTGCGCGACGCCGCCGGCGAGGTGCTGGATGACGCCGTGGTGCTGTATTTCCAGGCACCGCATTCCTATACCGGCGAAGACGTGCTGGAATTGCAGGCGCACGGCAACCCGGCGCTGTTGAACGCCATCCTGCGCGAATGCCGGCGCTTGGGCGCGCGCGACGCCCGCCCGGGCGAATTCACCGAACGCGCCTTCCTCAACGACAAGCTCGACCTGGCCCAGGCCGAAGCGGTGGCCGACCTGATCTCGGCGCAATCCGAAGCCGCCGCCCGCGCCGCCCGGCGTTCGCTTGACGGCGTGTTCTCGCAGCGTTGCGAGGCCGTGGCCGAACAGCTGGTGCACGCGCGCGTGTACGTGGAAGCGGCACTGGATTTCCCGGACGAAGAAATCGATTTCCTGGCAGCGCCGGAAATCCGAAACCTGCTGGACCGCTGCCATGCCGATCTGGCGCGACTGCGCGCGGAAGCCGAACAGGGCAAACGCCTGATGGACGGCCTGCATGTGGTCATCGTCGGCGCGCCCAACGCTGGCAAATCCTCGCTGTTGAATGCCTTGGCCGGCAGCGACCGCGCCATCGTCACCGAGATCGCCGGCACCACCCGCGACGTGCTGCGCGAGACCGTGCAGGTCGACGGCCTGTGGCTGACCTTGGTGGACACCGCCGGCCTGCGCGAGACCGAGGACCGCGTGGAGAACGAAGGCATCCGCCGCGCCCGCGGCGAACTCGATAAAGCCGACTTGATCCTGGCGGTGCTGGACGACAGCCAACCCGGCCACAACGCCTTGGCCGATGAACTGCGCGTCGCCAGCGGCAGCGTGCTCTGGCTGCACAACAAAGCCGACTTGTCCGGCCATGCCATCGCGCGCGAAACCCGCGACGACGGCGTGCACCTGTGGCTTTCGGCCAAGCACGGCGACGGTTTGGCGGCGCTGAAACAGGAATTGGCGCGCGCCGCCGGTCTGGGCGAGGCCGGCACCGGCGCGTTCAGCGCCCGCGCCCGTCATCTGGAGGCGCTGGATCTGGCCGCGGCGCATCTGGAACAGGCCATGGGTCTATGCAATCAGGCCCAAGCCGAACTGGCGGCCGAAGAACTGCGCCTGGCGCACGATGCCGTCGGATCGATCACCGGCACCATGGACGCCGACGCCCTGCTCGGCCGGATCTTCGGTAGTTTCTGCATCGGCAAATAGCCGGCAACGGCTCTAGGATTCCTGCGCCAGATCCATGGTCAGGGTCAGTTCCGCTCTGGTCGACAACCGGTAGGGCGGCGGCAGCCACCAAGCGTCCTTCAGGCTGAGGCGGATACTCGGAAACGGTTTTCCGGCATCGCCGCTCCATTGCATCACCGCCAATCCGACCATCCGCTGCAGTTCACGGCGCGCCGGCAACGGCAGTTCGGTGCGGATGCCGCGAAAGGCCATGACCTGCAGCTTCGCCGTCCGATAGAACATGTTGATGATGTGCTGCAGGTCTTTGTGTTTGAGGGCGTGGAACGCCAGCCGTTCACCGTCGCCGTGCGAAATGGGATCGACCATCTCCGCCGGATAATGCTGCATGCTCAGCCCGGCCAGCAGCAGACGCTCGTACAGGTCGTCGTCTTCGCCGCCCCAGCCGGTGAACAGCTCGTCGTAGCCTTCGATGGCGTTGAACGCCCGGCGCGGATACACCACGGTGCCGTACGCCTCCGGATCGCGTTTGCCGTCGACCGGCGCCTGCCGGTAGAAGCGCCGTTCGCGGACGTTGCCGCGCATCCACGGCGACCTGCGGGAAATTCGCCTCGACCCAGTCGCCGCTGCCGTGCGGACAGCCGTAATCGACCACCACGATCTCATCCGGCGCCTCGGCCACGATCAACGGCAAGGTCTGCTGCAAATGGTGCAGACGGCCTTTGCAGGTGGTCACGAACGCGAATTCGGGCATCGATGCGGGGTCTTTGTGGGTCGTCAAGCCATCATAGTACATCGCTGCGGATGCCCGGTATGGCAGTGCCGGGCATTTCCCAAAGGCCCCGAAATCACCGACAATAAGCCACTTCCGTACACCCGAGACGAGCGTTCCATGTCCGATACCCCGAAAATCCTCTATACCCTGACCGACGAAGCCCCGTTCCTGGCGACCCAGTCGCTGCTGCCGATCGTCGAGGCGTTCACCGCCACCGCCGGCATCCGCGTGGAAACCCGCGACATCTCGTTGGCGGCCCGCATCCTGGCCCAGTTTCCCGAGCGCCTGCGCGCCGACCAGAAAGCGGCCGATGACCTGGCCGAGCTCGGCCAGTTGGCCACCACGCCGGAAGCCAACATCATCAAACTGCCGAACATCAGCGCCTCGGTGCCGCAGCTGAAGGCCGCCATCGCCGAACTGCAAGCGCAGGGCTATGCGCTGCCGGATTATCCGGAAGAGCCGCGCGACGACGCCGAGAAAGAGATCAAAGCGCGCTATGGCCGCGCCATGGGCAGCGCGGTCAATCCGGTACTGCGTGAAGGCAATTCCGATCGCCGCGCGCCGGCCTCGGTGAAGGCCTACGCCCGCAAGCATCCGCACCGCATGGGCAAATGGACGGCGGATTCCAAATCGCACGTGGCGCATATGGACGCCGGCGATTTCTACGGCAGCGAACAGTCGGCGGTGATTGCCCAGGCCGGCAGCCTGCGCATCGAGTTCGCCGGCGATGACGGCGTGGTCAGCGTGCTCAAGCCGGCGGTCAAGGTCGGTGCCGGCGAAGTGGTCGATGCCGCGGTGATGGGCGCCGCCGCCCTGTCGGCGTTCATCGACGCGCAGATCATGGATGCCAAGGCCCGTGGCGTGCTGTTCTCGCTGCACCTGAAGGCGACCATGATGAAGGTCTCCGACCCGATCATGTTCGGCATCGCGGTCAAGCGCTTCTACGCGCCGGTGCTGGACAAGCACGCGGCCGCGCTGGAGGCCGCCGGTTTCGACGCCAATAACGGCATCGGCGATCTGTACGCCCGTCTGCCGGCCTTGGACGCCGGCGTGCGCGAAGCCATTGAAGCCGACATCGCCGCCCTGTACGCCGAGCGCCCGGCCTTGGCCATGGTCAATTCCGACAAAGGCATCACCAACCTGCACGTGCCGTCGGACGTCATCGTCGACGCCTCGATGCCGGCCATGATCCGCGACAGCGGCGGCATGTGGAACGCCGAGGGCAAGCTGCAGGACGCCAAGGCCATCATCCCGGACCGCTGCTACGCCGGCATCTACCAAGCGGTGATCGACGACTGCAAGGCGCACGGCGCGTTCGACCCGGCGACCATGGGCAGCGTGCCGAACGTCGGCCTGATGGCGCAGAAGGCCGAGGAATACGGCAGCCACGACAAGACCTTCCGCATCGCCGCCGCCGGCAGCGTGCGCGTGGTCGACGAAGCCGGCAACGTGCTGATGCAGCATGCCGTGCAGGCCGGCGACATCTGGCGCATGTGCCAGACCAAGGACGCGCCGATCCGCGATTGGGTCAAGCTGGCGGTCAACCGCGCGCGCCTGAGCAACACGCCGGCCGTGTTCTGGCTGGACCCGCAGCGCGCGCACGACCGCAACCTGATCGCCAAGGTCGAACGGTACCTGAAGGACCACGACACCGCCGGTCTGGACATCCGCATCCTGTCGCCGGTGGAAGCCATGCAGCTGTCGCTCCAGCGCATCCGCGCCGGCCAGGACACCATCTCGGTGACCGGCAACGTGCTGCGCGATTACCTGACCGACCTGTTCCCGATCATGGAGCTGGGCACCAGCGCCAAGATGCTGTCGATCGTGCCGCTGATGGCCGGCGGCGGCCTGTTCGAGACCGGCGCCGGTGGCAGCGCGCCCAAGCACGTGCAGCAGTTCGTCGAGGAGAACTACTTGCGCTGGGATTCGCTCGGCGAATTCCTGGCGCTGGCCGCCTCGCTTGAACACCTGGCCGACACCACCGGCAACGCCCGCGCCAAGGTGCTGGCCGACGCGCTGGACGCCGCCAACGCCACGTTCCTGGACACCGACAAGTCGCCGTCGCGCAAGGTCGGCGGCATCGACAACCGCGGCAGCCATTTCTACCTGGCTATGTACTGGGCCCTAGCTCTGGCGGCGCAGGACGCCGACGCCGGCCTGAAAGCGCGCTTCGCGCCGTTGGCCGCGGCCTTGACCGCGAACGAGGAAAAAATCGTGGCCGAGCAGATCGCGGTGCAGGGGCAGCCGGTCGATATCGGCGGCTATTACCACCCGGATGCCGCCAAGCTGGCCGCCGCCATGCGCCCGAGCGCCACCTTCAACGCCGCCTTGGCCGCGCTGTAAATCCGTTTCCCATTGCGGATGGAAACCCCGGCTTCGGCCGGGGTTTTTCTTTGCCATGGCTCTACCCCGGCTTCACGGCGATGCAGTAGACTTAAGCCAATCCACAGGGGAACCGATACATGAAACAGTATGCCATCGCATTCGCCGCCGCCGGTCTATTGGCCTCGGCTTGTGCCATCGCCCAAGAGCACGACCATTCAGCGCCGGCAGCCGCTGCCGCCAAGCCGGACGGCATGACGATGCAACATGACGGCAAAGCCGGCATGCGCGGCAAAGGCATGACGATGAGCGCCGAACAGATGCAGGCGCATCATCTACAGATGCTGCAGTCGACCATCGACGGCGCCTGGCGCAGCGACGCCAACAAGGCGCGCGACGCCTATCGCCATCCGCTGGGCACGCTGGCGTTCTTCGGCGTCACGCCGCACAGCAAGGTGGTGGAAGTGTGGCCGGGCGGCGGTTGGTATGCCGATATCCTGGTGCCGTATGTCACGCACCACGGCACCTACACCGGCGCCGTGAACGATCCGGCCAAGATGGCCAGCGAGCGTTCGCGCGATTATTACGCCAAGCAGAACCAGGCGCTGCGCGACAAGTTCGCGGCCAACCCCGAGGTGTTCGGCAAAGCCCAACTGCAGGAATTCGATCCGGCCGCGCCGGTGCTGGGCAAGCCCGGCTCCGCCGATGTGGTGCTGACGTTCCGCAACGTGCACAACTGGCGCATGTCGAACCAGGCCGAGGGCATGTTCAAGGCCTTCTTCGCGGTGCTGAAGAAGGGCGGCACCCTGGGCGTGGTGGAACACCGCGCCGACAAGGACGTGCCGGCCGATGACAAATCCGGTTACGTGTCCGAAGCGCAGGTGATCGCGCTGGCCAAGCAGGCCGGATTCGAATTCGCCGGCCGCAGCGAGATCAACGCCAACGCCAACGACAGCAAGGATTATCCGGACGGCGTTTGGACCCTGCCGCCGACCTACCGGCTGGGCGACAAGGATCGTGCCAAGTATGCCGCCATTGGCGAAAGCGACCGCATGACCCTGCGTTTCGTGAAGCCTTAAACCGCTTCGCCGGTCTGCAGCCGCCAAAGCGCCGCGTAAGCGGCGTTTTGTTTGAGCAGATCCTCGTGCGTGCCGGATTCCACGATGCGGCCGTGTTCCATCACATGGATGCAGTCGGCGAAACGCACGGTCGACAGCCGGTGCGCCACGATCAGGCACGCGCGGCTGTGGTTGAGTTTGGCCAGCGAGCGCTGGATCGCCGCTTCGGTTTCGTTGTCCACCGCCGAGGTCGCCTCGTCCAGGATCAGCAGCGCCGGATCGCGGTACAGCGCGCGCGCCAGCGCGACGCGCTGGCGTTGCCCGCCGGACAGCAGACCGCCGCGTTCGCCGACCGGACTGTCGTAACCAGCCGGCAACACCGAGATGAAGCCATGCGCTTCCGCGGCCTTGGCCGCCGCAATCACCCGCGGCAGGTCAGGCATCTGGCCATAGGCGATGTTCTCGGCCACGCTGCCGTCGGTCAGGAACGGCTCCTGCGCCACGTAACCGATGCGCGCGCGCAAGGCGGCACGATCGAGTTCGCGCAAGTCGACGCCGTCGAACGCGATGCGTCCGGCATCGGGCTGCAGGAAGCCGAGCGCCAGTTTGATCAAGGTGCTCTTGCCGCTGCCGGTGCCGCCGACCAGGGCCACGGTTTGTCCGGCCGGTACGTCCAGGCTGACGCCGTGCAGTACCGGCTGGCCATCGTAGGCGAAGCGCACCTGCTCGATGCGCAGCTCGCCGCGCGCCGGCAGCACCCCGGGATGCGTGCCGTTGGCCGGTGGTTCGGTCTGCAACAGGTCCATCACCCGGTTCACCGAGGCCATCGCGCGCTGGTACAGGTCGGTCATGTCGGCCAGGCGCGTCATCGGCCACAGCAGGCGTTGGGTCAGGTACACCAGCGCCGAATAGCTGCCGACGCCGAGCTGCTTCTGCAGCACCAGATGGCCGCCGTACAGCAGGGTCATCACGAACCCGGCCAGGATCGCCATGCGGATCACCGGCGTGATTGCCGCCGCGAAGCGGATGGCGTCGGCGTTGCGGGCGCGGTAGGCGTCGCTGGCGGCGCGCAGATGCTCGGCTTCGAAATCCTCGGCGGTGTAGGCCTGGATGGTGCTCATGCCGTGCAGGTTATTGGCCAGTCGGTTGGAGACCCCGGCCGCCGCCTCGCGCGCCGCGGCATAGCGCGGGTACAGGCGCTTCTGGAACCAGAACGCGCCGGCCAGGATCAACGGCACCGGCAGCAGCGCCAACACCGCGGTACTGGCGGTCAGGGTGAAGAACACCGCGCCGACCAGCAGGGACGACACGAACACCTGGATCAGGTCGTTGGCGCCGGTGTTGAGGAAGCGCTCGATCTGGTTGACGTCCTCGTTCATCACCGCCATCAGCCGGCCGGAACGCTCGCGGCCGACGAAATCCGGCGGCAGTTTCTGCACATGCGCGTAAGCGGCTTGGCGCAGGTCGTGCTGCAGGTTCTGCGCGAGGTTGCGCCAGGTCAGCGCATGCAGGTATTCGAACAGCGATTCGCAGACCCAGACCACGACGGTGAGCACGACTAGCAGCCAGAGTTGCTGCATCGGATCGGCGATGCCGAAGCGCGACAGGAACGAATCGCGCTGGTTGACCACCACATCGACCGCGACGCCGATCAATATCTCGGGCAGCACGTCGAAGAACTTGTTCAGCACCGAGAATGC
Organism: Arenimonas maotaiensis; assembly: GCF_014638745.1. GTDB lineage: Bacteria > Pseudomonadota > Gammaproteobacteria > Xanthomonadales > Xanthomonadaceae > Arenimonas > Arenimonas maotaiensis. The sequence goes on along the minus strand of NZ_BMFO01000003.1, from coordinate 94,377 downwards.
CACGCCGCGGCGGATGCGGGCGCGGTACGGCCCGGCGAACACGCGCAGGCGGCGCAGGGGATGCGTGGCGGTCATGGCGGCCTTGGGATTGGTTTACACTGGGCTTATGTTAATCGCTTTCAACAAGCCGTACGGCGTGCTGACGCAATTCACCGACCGCAGCGAGCCGCCGCGTCCGACCCTGGCCGGCTTCGGCCTGCCGGCCGGCGTGTACGCCGCCGGCCGCTTGGACGCCGATTCCGAAGGCCTGTTGCTGCTGTCCGATGACGGCGCGCGCATCGCGCAGATCTCCTCGCCGAAATTCAAATGGCCGAAGACCTATCTGGTGCAGGTGGAAGGCGTACCCGAGGAGGCGCAGATGGCGCAACTGCGCGCCGGCATCACGCTGAACGACGGACCGACCTTGCCGGCGCAGGCGCATATCCTCGCCAACGCACCGGATTGGCTATGGCCGCGCGATCCGCCGGTGCGCTTCCGGAAACGTGTGCCGGACGGCTGGATCGAGCTCACCATCAAGGAAGGCCGCAACCGGCAGGTGCGGCGCATGTGCGCCGCCGTCGGTTTGCCGTGTCTGAGGCTGGTGCGCATTTCGGTCGGGCCGCACCGTCTGGAGGGCCTGCCGCCCGGACACTGGCGGCAGGAGCCGGGTTGACCGGAAAACCCGCGATGCGCGGGTTTTCCCGGCGGCTCAGGGCTTGGCCACGCGCGTGAATTCCAGCGCGTCGCTGCTGTCGTCGAACAGCCGCAGGGCCGCGATGCCGCCGTCGGCGCCAACGCGGAAAATCACCGGATTCCAGCCGTAGCGGCCGTCGCCCAGCTTCACCCGGAAGCTGTCGTAATGCCAATGCTGCAGGATGCCGGCATTGTCCGGCAACGGGCCCATGGCCAGATGCAGTACGTTACCGGTACGGGTAATGGTGACATCGCCATAGACCGGATGCCGGTAGGTGCCGGCGTATGCCGCCAGCGCATGCGAGGGTTTGGTGCCGCGCACACGCGCCGCGTCCTGTTTGGCCTGCGCGGCCTTGGCGTCGGCGTGCATCCCGCCGTACAGCGCCAGCAGCTCTTTGCTCCAATCGCGTGCCGGCGCGCCGGTGTAGGCGTCGAACAGTTTCCACATCAGCGCGTGCCGGAATTCGGCATGGTCCAGGTTGCCGAACACGTACACGCCCAGGTTTTCTTCCGGCATCAGGCCGATGATGGCGGTGCGGCCGTCCATCGAGCCGGTGTGCATGGCCACGAAGCGGCCGAGGTAATCCTGCTGGAACCAGCCCAGGCCGTAGCTCGTCCAGTGCGGTCGGGTCAATTTGGCGGTCGGATAGAACTCGCCGGCCGGCACCATCGCCTGCGGTTTCAGCAGTTCGCGGAAATTGGCCGTCGACACCAGACGCGTACCGCCCATGCAGCCGTCGCCGAGCATGAACGTCAGCCATTTCGCGGTGTCCGCGGCGCTCGACCAGGCGGCGCCAGCGGCCGGCACCGCATCCACCGGCGATTCGGCGATGACCTGGAGCTTGCCGTCGATCTCGAAATGCGCCGCCGAGACGTTGCCGTCGCGGGCCGCCTGCATGCGCGCCAAGGTCGGATACGAGCGCGTCATGGCCAAGGGCTTCAGGATGCGTGTATCGACGAAATCCGCCCAGGACATGCCGGATGCCGTGCCGATCACTTCCCCGGCCACTTGGTACATCACGTTCTGGTAGGCGAAGCCGCCGCGCAACGGATACGACAGCGGCAGGCCGCGCAGGCGCGCGATGATTTCGCGCGCGTCGAAGTCGCCGCGCGCCCAGAGCAGATCGGTGTTACCCAACCCGCTGTTGTGGGTCAACAGGTCGCGCACGCGCAGGTCGCGGGTCACGTACGGATCCGAGAGCGCGAAGCCGGGCAGGTGCGTGGTCACCGGATCGTCCCAGCCGAGCTTGCCTTCGTCCACCAGCATCGCCAACGCCAGCGCGGTCATCGCCTTGGTGGTCGACATCATGCCGAACAGGGTGTCGCCGTCGACTGCGCCGCCGTCTTGCAGCGAGCGCGTGCCGAAGCCCTTCACGTACACCGGGCGGCCGTCTTTCACCACCGCCACCGAGACCCCAGGCAGTTTCCAGTCGCGCAGTCCTTGCTGGATGTAGGCGTCGAGTGCAACCGTGTCGACTGTTGTTGCGACAAAGGGCGCCGGCGGCGCCGGGCAGGTTTCGGATGGTGCGGCCGATGCGCTCGCCGCGCACAGACCCAGACAGAAGACGATGTGTCGTATCATGGCATTCCCCGGCGCGGCCGGCATGACCGCTCCGTCAGCCTATCAGGTTCCCCGAGGCTTGGCGCGGTGCGTGGCCGGGGCATTCCAGGGGTCGTCCGGCCAGGGATGGCGCGGATAACGGCCTTTCATTTCCTTCTTGACCTCGGCATAGGTGCTGTTCCAGAAGTTGCGCAGGTCCTGGGTGATCTGCAGCGGCTTGCCGCCGGGCGAGAGCAGATGCAGCATCACGGTCACCCGGCCGTCGGCCACCTTCGGCGATTTGGCTAGGCCGAACAGCTCCTGCAGTTTCACCGCCAGCACCGGCGGGCCGTCTTCGTCGTAGCTCAGTGTGCGCTCCAGGCCGGACGGTACGGTCAGAGCGGCCGGCGCCAGGCGGTCGACCTGCCGGCGCGTGTTCCAATCAAAAAGCGCGTACAACGCCTCGCCCAAATCGCCGGTATCCAAGGCGTCCAAGCGCGATTTGCCGCGCAGCGCCGGCTTCAGCCAGGTTTCCAAGCCGTCGAGCAATGCCGCATCGCCGCAATCGGGCAAGCCCAGTTCCGGCATGGCGCGCCGCAGGAACCCGACGCGCGCGCGGAACTGCGCCGCTTTGCCGCTCCACGGCAGAACGGAAAGTCCTTTCTGCCGCACCACCGCGCACAGTGCCGCGGCCGCGAGTTCCGGATCGACCTTGCCCAAGGATTGGCTGGACAGCACGATCTGCGCGAAGCGCTTTTCGCGCCGCGACAGCAGGGCGTTGCGCGTCTCGTCCCAGCGCACCACGTCGTCCTCGCGGAAGCGCTCCGGGAAATCATCGCGCAGCCGGTGTTCGTCGATCGGCGCCGCGCGCAACACCAGGGCCTCCTTGGCCTCGAAACGCAGTTCGCTGGCGCACAGCCAGGGCTCGCCGTACAGGCTGCTTTCCGGGTGCAGGCGGGCCATGCGGCCGCTGGCCAGCTGGTAGCGCAGCGGTTCACTGTCGTGCTGCTTGGCGATGCGGTCCGGAAACGCGTGCAGCAATACGTCGCCGAGCGCATGCGCCGGTACCGAAGCCGGCGGTTTGGCCTCGCAGCGCACCCGCCGCCGCCACTGCGCGGCGGTCAGGTCGAGTTGTTTCAGTGCCGCCGCGTTGGCGCCCGGCACCGATCTGCGCGCGCGGAAATCGGCCAACGCCTGCCAGCGCGCCTGCCAATCGTCGCGCCGCGCGCCCAGCAGCGGATCGCGGGCTTCGATCAGCGCGGCCAGATCGCAGGCCAAGGCTTTTTCCTGTTCATCGTGCACGGCCAATAGCATCGCGGCCAGGCGCGGATGCGTGCCCAGCCCCAGCATGCGCTTGCCCAGCGGCGTGATGCGGCCGCTGTCATCGAGCGCGCCCAAGGACTGCAACAGATCGCGGCCGGCCTGCAGCGCGCCGCTCGGCGGCGCGTCCACGAACGGCAGATCCATGCTGCCCCAGGCCGCCAGTTCCAGCGCCAGGGCGCCCAGTTCGCTGTGTTGGATTTCGGCGCGGCGCATCGGTTCCAGCCGCTGCGAGGCCGGCCATAGCCGGTAACACCAACCGCTGCTGACGCGTCCGGCGCGCCCGGCGCGTTGGTCGGCCGAGGCCTGCGAAATCGCGGTGACTTCCAGCCGGCTGAAACCGGAGTTCGGGTCGAAGCGCGGTTCGCGCGCCAGACCGGAATCGATGACCACGCGCACGCCCGGCAGGGTGACGCTGGATTCGGCCACGTTGCTAGCCAACACCACGCGGCGTACGCCCTCGGGTGCCGGCTCCAGCGCGCGCGTCTGCTGCTCGATGGGCAAATCGCCGTGCAGCGGCAGGATTTCGAGCGCTGCTCCGGCCAATGCCGCCAGGGCGTCCTGCAGGGCATTGATCTCGCGCCGGCCGGGCAGGAACACCAGCACGTCGCCCGGGTGCTGTTGCAGCGCCTGCTCGACGGCGCGCTTGGCCTGGAAATTGAGCACCTCGTCCTTACGGGCCGCGAAATGCGCGATCTCGACCGGAAAGCTGCGGCCTTCGCTGCTCAACCGCGGCGCGTCCAGTTGCGCGGCCAAGCGTTCGCCATCGAGCGTGGCCGACATCACCAGGATGCGCAGGTCCGGCCGCAGCTGGCGTTGGATGTCGAGCGCCAAGGCCAAGCCCAGATCGCCGGCCAGATGGCGTTCGTGGAATTCGTCGAACACGATCGCGCCCACGTCTTCCAGTAGCGGGTCGTCCTGGATGCGTCGGGTCAGCAGGCCTTCGGTCAGCACCTCGATGCGGGTCGCGGCCGAGACCTTGGACTCGAAGCGGATACGGTAGCCGACCGTTTCGCCCACGGCCTCGTCCAGTTGCCGGGCCATGAAGCCGGCGGCCGCGCGCGCGGCCACCCGCCGCGGTTCCAGCATCAGGATCTTGCGGCCTTGCAGCCAGCCGGCCGTGCGCAGGGCCAGCGGCACCTGGGTGGTCTTGCCGGCGCCGGGCGGCGCCTCCAGCACCAGCCGGGCGTGGCCATCGAGCGCGGACAGGATATCCGGCAGCAGGGATTGGATCGGAAAATCGGGCATGACGATATTGTAGGGGCGAACCTTGTGTTCGCCCATGAATTCCCGCGCATGACGTAGGGGCGCTGCCTGCTGCGCCCCAACAGGCGGCCTCCACAACGGTACAATACCGCCATGCAATTGATCGACATCGGCGTCAACCTCGGCCACGAAAGCTTCGACCACGACCTGGACGCGGTGCTCGCGCGCGCCCGCGCGGCCGGCGTGGCGCAGATGGTGGTCACCGGCGCCTCGCGCGCCGGCTCGCCGAAAGCGCTGGAACTGGCCCAGGCGCATCCGGGCTTCCTGTATGCCACCGCCGGCGTGCATCCGCACCATGCGGTGGAGGTGACCGACGAGTGCCTGGCCGAGTTGCGCGCCCTGCATGCGCATCCGCAGGTGGTGGCGGTGGGCGAGTGCGGTCTGGATTACTTCCGCGATTTCGCGCCGCGTCCGGCCCAGCGCCGCGCCTTCGAGCGCCAGCTGGAACTGGCTGCGGAATCCGGCAAGCCGCTGTTCCTGCATCAACGCGACGCCCACGCCGACTTCATGGGCGTGATGAAGGAATTCGAGGGCCGCATCGGCCCGGCCGTGGTGCATTGCTTCACCGGCACGCGCGAAGAGCTGTTCGATTACCTCGACGCCGATTACCACATCGGCATCACCGGCTGGCTGTGCGACGAACGCCGCGGCCTGCATCTGCGCGAGATCGTCAAGAACATCCCGGCCGACCGGCTGATGGTGGAGACCGATGCGCCCTATCTGCTGCCGCGCAGCGTGCGGCCGATGCCGTCGCACCGTCGCAACGAGCCGGTGTACCTGCGCCACATCGTCGAGGAGCTGGCGCGCGACCGCGGCGAGACGCCCGAACGCACCGCCGCCGCCAGCACCGCCACCGCCCGCGCGTTCTTCGGTCTGTCGGAGCCGGCATGATCGCGGTCAGCGAACGCATCGCCATCCCGGAGCATGAGCTGATCGAGCGCGCCATCCGTTCCAGCGGCCCCGGCGGCCAGAACGTCAACAAGGTGTCCACCGCCATCGAGCTGCGCTTCTTCATCTGGGGCTCGTCGGCCTTGCCGGACGAGGTCAAGCAGCGCCTGGCGAAAAAGCGCGACCAGCGCATCACCGAAGCCGGCGAGATCATCATCCAGGCGCAACGCTTCCGCAGCCAGGAACAGAACCGCGAGGACGCCCGCGCGCGCCTGGCGGCGCTGGTACGCACCGCGCTCGAGCCGCCGAAGCCGCGCGTGGCCACCAAACCGACCCGTTCCTCGCAGCGCAAGCGCTTGGAAACCAAGCGCCTGCATGGCACACTCAAGCAGGATCGAAGCAAACGCCACCTGAGCGACGAGTAATGCCGACCGTACTGCCCCTGCCCGAGCGCGCCCCGCGCGCCAACACCCCGAAGTGGCTGAAAGCCGCCGCCACCAAAACACTGGATCTGGCCGGCTGGAAAATGGCCGGCGAATGGCCGGATCTCAGCAAGATGGTCATCATCGGCGCGCCGCATTCCTCGGCCTGGGACGCCATCTGGGGTCTGCTGGCGAAGGTGGCGATGGACCTGCACATCTTCTACATGGGCAAGCAGGAGGCCTTCGTCTGGCCGCTGGGGCCGCTGATGAAATGGTTGGGCGGCATTCCGGTCAACCGCGCCGCGCCCGGCGGCATCGCCGACCAGGTGGCCAAGCAGATGATCGCCGCCGAGCGCATGTGGTTCGTGCTGGCGCCGGAAGGCACCCGCAAGCCGGTCACGCAGTGGAAGACCGGTTTCTGGAAGATCGCCAAGAAGGCCGGCGTGCCGGTGTTGTGCGTGTATTTCGATTACGCCAACAAGACCATCGGCACCGGTCCGTTGATCGAATTGAGCGACGACATGGACGCCGACATCGCCAAAATCCGCGCCTGGTACGTGCCGATCAAGGGCAAGCACCGGGGGGTTTGAGCAAGTCGGCGGCACCGACTGCCAGGCGATGGTGTGGTTCGAAACTTGTGGGGCCTATGCCGAATCCAAAAAATATTTCGGCATCGGCTGGGGCGCTGACCGCGAAGCGGCCGCGCGCAAGGCGCTGGATACCTGCAGCGTCAAGAGTTGCAAGATCCTGGTGGCGGTCTGTGAAGGCGATAAATAAGCGCGCCCTCCGCGCTCCATGAGATGCTTGCCGCACGACCGCAACCACGCCCCCTTAACGGGACGTAGCCGTTGCCCGACTCTGCGTTAGCCCCGATCGTCATCGACTAGGAATTTTTCCAATTGACCGGACTCGTCCCCGAGGCCAGGATAGGCGCCAGCTGTTCGGCTCCGATTCCGCGTCATTCAAGGAAATCCACCGGCGATGCACCGATTCGTCATCAGTACCCGCACACAGTTCAACGACGAGCACGAAGTCCATAACATCACTATCGGGTGCCCTTATATGCCGCCGGAGTCGCACCGCCTCGACCTGGGCGCGCATCCGCATTGCCAAAGCGCCCTGGCCGAAGCCCGCCGCAATTGGCCTCCGCGGCGGATCAACGGCTGCCGCTGGTGCGCGCGGGAATGCCACAGCCGTTGAATTTTCTTGCACGTGCAAATGAGCCTTGATGCGCTTACCGAGTGGCATTTCCGATCGCATCAAGCCTACGTGAATCCGTCCTCGGCCGAATGCCGTCGCCTTGGGTTATCGCGGATATACCGGCGTGTGGCCTGCAATTCGGCATCGTCGCGAATGATCCGTTCCCAATAATTCCGTTGCCATAGCGGCCTGCCGGCGCGCCCGAGTAGCCGGTTCACGGCAATCGCCGAACAGGATTTGAACCGGCGCAGGAGGATTCCGATCGTAGGGGCGCTGCTTGCCGCGCCCCATGAATCCGGGTGTTCAACCCGCAAAATGCCATGAATGTGGTCAGGCATAAGTATGAATTCATCCAAAGCCACATGCGGGAACCATGTCGGGATTTCATGCCATATCGATTGCACCAGGCGTCCGGCATCGCTTGCATGCATTTTCCCAGCCGAAACCCGCCCGAAGAGCGGCTCGCGCTCTTCCATGCAGACGGTGATGAAATACACGCCCGGCAGGCGGTAATCATGGCCGCGAAGGCGGATGCTGCGGCGATGATGGATTTCGGGTTGATAGGCCATGCGCCACGATGACGCGTGTGGTCGTGGGCGGATGTCGGATTATTCGGTTTATGGCGTAGGGGCGCTGCTTGCTGCGCCTCGTGGATTCCGGTGATTCGATGGTGCGTGGCCGCGGCCTGTGGATTCAATCGACTTTGCCGGCGCAAAAGGGCGCAGCAAGCAGCGCCCCTACATCAAATGACGGTTCAGGATTCAGGTGAGATACCAGACTTCCACCGGGCCGGTGTGCTTGAAGGTCATGGCGTTGCCGCGGCGGTCGAGCGACTTGCCGACCGGCAGGCGGATCCAACCCTCCGACACGCAGTATTCGGCCACGTTGGTGTACTCCACGCCCTTGAAGCGCACGCCGATGCCGCGTTCCAGGGCGGCTTCGTCGAAGTAGGGGCTGCGGCGGTCGAGCGCCAGGCGGTCGGGCGGGGTGTCGGACATGGCTTCGGTGTTCCGGATGAATGAGGCCTATATTTTAGCCGCGCGGCCCGGCCTTGGCGAATCGGGCCTGGGCTACACTAAGGCCATGATTGCTCATGCTTCCCGATTGCTGCCGCTCGGCGCCTGCCTGTTGGCCGTCGCCTTGCTCGCCGCCTGCACGCCCACGCGCCCGAGCGCGCCGGAGGCGCCGGCCGTCGTCGCCAAACCCATGCCGCCGCCGAAGCCGCGCATCGGCCTGGCCTTGGGCGGCGGCGCCGCCAAGGGCTTCGCGCACATCGGCGTGATCAAGATGCTGGAAGCCAACGGCTTCGAACCGGTGGTGGTGTCCGGCACCAGCGCCGGCAGCGTGGTCGGCGCGCTGTACGCCAGCGGCATGGATCCGTTCCGTCTGCAAAGCCAGGCGGTGGCCTTGGACCAAGCCGAAATCCGCGACATCAGCCTGTTCTCCGGCGGCCTGATCAAAGGCCAGAAGCTGCAGGATTACGTCAACGCCGGTGTCGGCGGCAAGCCGCTGGAGCGCATGCGCAAACCGCTGGCGGTGGTCGCCACGCAGTTGGAGACCGGCAAGCGCACCGTGTTCACCCGCGGCAACACCGGCCAGGCGGTGCGCGCCTCCAGCAGCATCCCCGGCGTGTTCGAGCCGGTGCCGATCGGCAAATTCACCTATGTCGACGGCGGCGTGGTCAGCCCGGTGCCGGTGGATGCCGCGCGCGGCCTCGGCGCCGATCTGGTGATCGCGGTCGACATCTCGACCAAGGCCACCGGCGCCAAGCCGGACGGCATGCTCGGCATCGTCAACCAGTCCATCGCCATCATGGGCCAACGGCTCGGCGAACAGGAGCTGGCGCGCGCCGATGTCATCATCCGGCCGCGTGTCGGCGATATCGGTCCGGCCGACTTCGAACAGCGCCAGCGTGCCATCCTGGAGGGCGAAAAAGCCGCGTTGGCGGCCTTGCCGCAGATCCGCGCCAAGGTGGCGCAATGGCAGCAGGCGCGCATGGCCGAACGCCAGCGCGCCGTCAAACCCGCGCCGGAGCCGGTGTGCGAGGCGAGCAAACTGGAGCGCGCCCTGGGCCGCAGCCCGAATTGCAAAGGCGATTGATTCAGCGCTCGGAGTGACCGCTTTCGAAATAGCTGCGGCTGGGGATGGTGCCCGGTTTCACCAGTTCCGCGAACGCCTGCGCCGCCGGCGACAGCAGTTTGCCTTTGCGCATCACCACGCCGTAACTGCGCGAGGGGAAATATTCCTTCATGTTGCGCATCACCAGACGCTCGTTGTCGGCCTCGCTCAGGCAGATGCCGGTCACGATCGAGATGCCCAGGCCCATCGCTACGTATTGCTTGATCACTTCCCAGCCGCCGACCTCCAACGCCACGGTGTAGGGCACGCGGTTCTTCTGGAACACCAGATCGACCAGACGCCAGGTGCTGAGGCGCTTGGGCGGCAGGATCAGGCCGTAGGGCGAGAGATCGGCCAGCTTGATGCTGTCTTTCTTGGCCAGCGGGTGGTCCTTGGCCATGATCAGCATCGGGTCGAAGCTGTAGGCCGGGTTGTAGATCAAATCGCTCGGTACGTCCAACACCGAGCCCACGGCCAGGTCGCAGCCATCGTTGCGGAGCAGGCCGAGGCCATCCTGGCCGGTCACGTTGTGCAGAAAAAGCTGTACTTTAGGGTGTTTTTCGCGGAATTTGGACACGATTTCCGGAAGTAAGTACAAAATCGTCGAACTCCCGGCGGCGATGTGCAGTTCCGCGGTTTCCTGGTTGCCGACCTTTTCCTGGAAGTCCTTATCGATCCGGTCTAGGCCCTCCACCAGCGGCCGCGCCAGCTCATACAGGGCCGTGCCTTCCTGGGTCAGGGTCCAGCGGCGGCCGAAGCGCTCGAACAGCCGGGTGCCGAATTCACGTTCCAGCGCCTGCAGTTGCAAGGTCACCGCCGGTTGGCTCAAAAACAGCGATTCAGCCGCCCGCGATACCGAACCCAGTCGCGCGGTTTGGCAGAAAGCGCGCAACGGTTTGAGGCGGTCGGCTTTGTAATAAAAGCGCGGCTGAGCATTTTTTTTGGCGGGTTTGCTCGGCGTCTTGGCCATGATTATCCTACCTTTTGGTATTTGTATAATCTTGGTTAATAGTATTTATTGAAATATTTGCTTTGTCAAATAATCAATCGAGGGTCTAGGGTTTCAACAAAGGAGCCCTGCCATGTCCCTCGCCCAAAAACAGCCCGAACCGGATTTCTCCGACCTCCGCCACGCGCCCTTGCCCGTGGCCGGCGATAGCGCCGTGCTGAATGCCGATGCCCTCGCGTTCCTGCGCGACCTGCATCACCGCTTCGAGCCAGGCCGGCAGGCGCTGCTGCGCCAGCGCCAACAGGACAAGGGCCGGCTGCCCGCCTTCGCCGAGGATACCGCAAATCTGCGCGCCGACGACTGGCGCGCCGCGCCGGTGCCGGACATCCTGCGCGACCGGCGGGTGGAAATCACCGGCCCGGTCGACGCCAAGACCGTCATCAACGCGTTGAATTCTGGCGCCAACGTGTTCATGGCCGACTTCGAGGACTCGACCGCGCCGACCTGGGCCAATGTGCTGTCCGGCCAGCGCGTGCTGCAGGCGGCGGTGCGCGGCGAGCTGCGTTGGCGGCAAACTGCCGATGCGCCGGAATACGCGCTCGAGCCGGCGCATGCCGCGTTGCTGATGGTGCGTCCGCGCGGCCTGCATCTGGACGAGAAGCATGTCGAAATCGACGGCGTGCGGCTGTCGGCGACCCTGTTCGACCTCGGTCTGTTCGCCTATCACAATGCCCGCATCCTGGCCGAACGCGGCCGCGGCCCGTTCCTGTACATCCCGAAACTGCAGTCGGCCGCCGAAGCGCAATGGATCGAGTCGGTGCTGGCGCATCTGGAATCGGCGCTCGGCCTGCCGGCCGGGCAATGCAAGGTCACCGTGCTGATCGAGACCCTGCCGGCGGCGTTCGCCATGGACGAAATCATCCACGCCCTGCGCCAACGCATCGTCGGCCTGAACTGCGGGCGCTGGGATTACATCTTCTCGGCTATCAAGACCTTGCACAGCCAACCGGGCTTCATGCTGCCGGAGCGCGGCCAGATCGCGATGACCCGGCATTTCCTGCACAGCTATGCCACGCGCCTGGTGCAGACCTGCCACCGGCGTGGCATCCTGGCCATGGGCGGCATGGCGGCGCAGATTCCCAACAAGCGCGACGCCGCCGCCAACGAGACGGCGCTGGCCAAGGTGCGTGCCGACAAACAACGCGAAGCCGGGCTCGGCCACGACGGTACGTGGGTCGCGCATCCGGGCCTGATTCCGGTGGCGCGCGCGGTGTTCGACGCCGCATTCGAGGGCTCGAACCAGCTCGAGGTGATGCCGGACGGCGACGTCGCCGCCGCCGACCTGTTGAAGCCCTGCCATGGCAGCATCACGCCGGAGGGTTTCAACGACACCGTGGAAGTCTGCGTACGCTATCTGGCGGCCTGGCTGTCGGGCACCGGCTGCGTGGCCATCCACGGCCTGATGGAAGACGCCGCCACCGCCGAGATCTGCCGCAGCCAACTCTGGCTGTGGCTGCACAAGAAAAACCTGCATCTGAGCGACGGCACCCTGCTGTGCTGGGGCCTGTTCGACGCCGCGTTGTTGGCGCTGCCGGGCCGCCTGCAACGCGAAGCGGTGCTCGGCCACGACAAGGTCGGCGAAGCCATCGCCCTGCTCGAAACCCTGGTGCGTTCGCCCGAACTCGCCGATTTCCTCACCCTGCCCGCCTACGAATCCCTTTGACCCCAGGAGCCACGCCATGAACACCCAGACCCTCAGCACCGAACAACTCGAACAGCATTGGCGGACCGACGCCCGCTGGACCGGCATCACCCGCGGCTACACCGCCGCCGAGGTGGTTCGCCTGCGCGGCACCGTGCCGGTTGAACATTCGCTGGCGCGCCGCGGCGCCGAGAAGCTGTGGGCATCGTTGAATACCGAAGATTTCGTCAACGCGCTCGGCGCGTTGACCGGCAACCAGGCCATGCAGCAGGTGAAGGCCGGGCTGAAGGCGATTTACCTCAGCGGCTGGCAGGTGGCGGCCGACGCCAATCTGGCCGGCGAAATGTATCCCGACCAGTCGCTGTATCCGGCCAACTCGGTGCCGCAGGTGGTCAAGCGCATCAACAACACCCTGCTGCGCGCCGACCAGTTGCATCACGCCGAAGGCAACGACGGCATCGATTGGCTGCAGCCGATCGTGGCCGACGCCGAAGCCGGTTTCGGCGGCGTATTGAACGCGTTCGAGCTGATGAAGGCGATGATCGAAGCCGGCGCTGCCGGCGTGCACTTCGAGGATCAGTTGGCCTCGGTGAAGAAGTGCGGACACATGGGCGGCAAGGTGCTGGTGCCCACGCAAGAGGCGGTGCAGAAGCTGATCGCCGCGCGTCTGGCCGCCGACGTGATGGGCGTGCCGACCCTGCTGGTGGCGCGCACCGACGCCGAAGCCGCCGATCTGATCACCTCCGACATCGACGACAACGACAAGCCGTTCTGCACCGGCGAACGTACGGTGGAAGGCTTCTTCAAGACCAAGCCGGGCATCGACCAGGCCATATCGCGCGGTCTGGCCTACGCGCCGTACGCCGATCTGGTGTGGTGCGAGACCGGCAAGCCGGATCTGGAATTCGCGCGCAAGTTCGCCGAGGCGATCCACGCCAAATTCCCGGGCAAACTGCTGGCCTACAACTGTTCGCCGAGCTTCAACTGGAAGAAGAACCTGGACGACGCCACCATCGCCAAATTCCAGAAGGAACTGGGCGCCATGGGATACAAGTTCCAGTTCATCACCTTGGCCGGTTTCCACAGCCTGAACTACGGCATGTTCGATCTGGCGCACGGCTACGCGCGCCGCCAGATGAGCGCGTTCGTGGAACTGCAGGAGCGCGAGTTCGCCGCCGCCGAGCGCGGCTTCACCGCAGTCAAGCATCAGCGCGAAGTGGGCACCGGTTATTTCGACACGGTGACCCAGACCATCCAGGCCGGCACCAGCTCGACCACCGCGCTGAAAGGTTCGACCGAAGAAGAGCAGTTCACCGCCGCGGCCTGATTGACGCTGCAGGCAACGGAAACGGGATGGCTTGCGCCATCCCGTTTTTGTTCCCGATCAGAAGCGCCAGCTGAAGCCCGCGTACAGCGAGCGGCCTTTGCCCGGTACCGCCACGCCCCAGGGCACATCAGCGGCCGACATGGTCTTGCCTTGGCCCAGGTACGCGCCGCCGAGCGGATGCGCGTAGAAGCGGTCGAACAGGTTGTCGACACCGAGATCGACACGCAGGCTGCCATGTTCATAGCCGCCGCGCAGATGCCATAACCCGTAGCCCGCCGTGCGCAGTTCATTGCGCGTGGCTGATACGTCGGTCTTGGCGTCCACCAGTTCGGCTTCCAGCGTCTGTGTCCAACGGCCCTGTCGGCGCTGCAACGCCAGCTTGGCGTTCATCGGCATCTGGTTGTACAGGCCGTCATTGGTGTCGCGGTTTTCGGCGTGCGCCGCGCTCATCACTGCGCGCAGCCGATATTCGCCGAAACGCGTCGAGCGTGTCAGCGGCAGTTCGGCTTGGGCGTCGATGCCCGTCAGCCGCGCCTGCGCGTTGACGAAACGCAGATAGACGAATCCGCTCTCGCGGCTCAGGTTCTGCGCCGTGCAGGACATGCCGTACGGCGTGGCCGACATGCAGCGTTCGGCGTCGATGTAATTATCGACATGCGTCAGGTACGGTGTCAGCGTCAGCTGCCAGCCGTCTTCGCCGGCGCCTTGCCAGCGCGCGCTCACGCTGGCCGTGTGCGCGGTTTCCGGCCGCAACGCCAGGTTGCCGACATAGCCGTTGCCGTCGCCGGCCAGGTTGACCATGCGCATCGCCATGCCGTGCGCGGACCAGGCGTAGCGTTCATACAGATTGGGCGAACGGGTCTTGCGCGCCAAGCCGAACTCCACGCTGTGCGCCGATGACGGCGTGAAGCGCGCCAAGGCGGTCAGGTCGAGGTTGGCGTCCAGGCGTTCGCGTTCGGCGGCGTTGAAAGCGGCGGCATCGATCGGGCTGAACAGGCCGTTGTAGGCCTGCACCGGGCCGGCGTCCATGCGCACGTTCTCGCGGCGCAGGCCGAATTGCGTCAGCCAGCGCACGTTCCACGCCGTTTCCCACTCGGCGAATGCGGCCAAGCGATCGCGCCGGCCGTTGCGGATGTTCCAGAACGTATCCGGCCACATCATCTTGCCGGATGGCAGCCAGTAGTCGTCCAACCGGTAGTGCTGCCATTCGGCGCCGGCGCGTAGCACGCTGCGTCCCGAAGCCGCGACGTCTGCCTTCAGCGCTAGCCCGGTGTTGCGGCCTTTGGTGTCCATCGGCATGCCGGCCGCCACGCAGCCCGGCGCGGTGCCGCAGATCGTACCCGGCACGCCGTCCGGCGGGCCATACCAGAACAGCTTGTCGTCGCCGAACTGCATGGCGTGCCGCGTGCGCTCCCGGTAGGCGCGTGCCGCCAGCGTGCCCCAGCCGAAGCGGCCGTCATAGCCCAGATTGAGTCGTTCGCTGTCGTTGCGGGTCATGTCCATGCGCTGGTTCGGGAAGCCCTGCAGCGGAATGTCCTGCACGGCGTACTCCAGGCTCAGGCGCTGGTCGTCGAAGCGTACGGCCAGTCCGATGCGGTGATTGACGCTGCGGTACGCGCTGGAGCCGACGGTTTCGCCATCCAGCATATCCCGCCCGGCGGCCGCCGCACCGGTCGGCTTGAACGCCGCGCCGGCGCGGTAGTTGCCGGCATCCGCGAACGCGCTCTGGTAGCGGAATGCCAGCCGTTCGCCGGCCAGATTCAGCGCCGCATCGGCGCCGAAGGCCTCGCCGTTGCTGCGGTAGCGCAGGCCGAGTTCGCCGGTCTGCAACACGCCTTCACCGGGCTCGGCGAATCGCGGCGCTTCGGAGCTGACCGCGATGGTGCCGCCGATGCTGTCGCCGCCGAGGCTGACCGGCGTAATACCGGCGAACACCGCCACCTCACCGACTTGGCTCGGCGCGATGTAGGACAGCGGCGGGTTCATGTGGTTGCCGCAGGCCGAGACCAGATCCATGCCGTCGATCTTGATGCGCACGCGGTCATCGCCCAGGCCGCGCAGGCTGGGCAGGGCCGAGACGCCGCCTGCGCCCTGCAGGGCGATGCCGGCGAATCCGTCGAGCAACGCCGCGCTGTCGTCGCTGCGTGCGGTACCGGCCGCGAGCGTATCCGCATCAGGGAGGTTGCCGGCCTGCGGCAGAGGCGTCGGCCGTTGACCGTGTACCTGCACGGCGTCCAGCGTTTCCGCCGGCTTGGTGGAGGGAATCACGCCGTTAACGGCGTGAGCGGGCAAACACAGGGCGGCGGCCACGGCCGCCGCCAATGGGGAGATGCGCATAGGGATTCCTGAAATCGAAAAATGACGGCCGCCATCTCGATGGCGGCGACGGAGGCGGATTTCAGGCAGTGGGCGGACCGCGCGAGCCTAAGCTTGATTGCGGCGTGCGCGATGAAGTCGGCGCACGATAGGCAATCGCTGGCCGGGAATCATCGGGATGGACCAAAGCCGCAACCGGCAAGGGCGGCGGCGGTGCAGTGCCGGTCGACAGCGGACAGTAACCGCAGTCGGCATCGGCATGATGTGACGGATCGGCCGGCGTTTGTGCTTCATCGGCGGCCAGAGCCACCCAACGCAGGCCCTCGCTGGTGCACAGCTCGACCCAGCCGTTGGATTCGCCCGCGTGCGCGAGCAGACGGCTGATGCCCGGCGCGCAGGCCAACAACAGCGCCGTGAAAAGCGCCATGGCACGGATCAGGGGCATCGGTTTGCGCAAGCGGTTCACGGTGGACAGTCTAGTCCGTGACATCACCAATCGGCTTGATCGTACTCAAGCCGGCCGGTCGAGGGGTTTCGGTTCAGCGCGTCGGCAGGCCGGCGGCTTCCCAGGCCAGCATGCCGCCGTCGACGTTGATGGCGTTGTCGCCCAGGCCGCCGCAGGCCATGCCGCTACGGCCGCCGCTGCGGCAGATCACCAGCAGATCGGATTGGTCGGGATCGACGCCGAGGTTGCGGTAGGCGTCCTTGCCGAGTTTCTGGATCAGCGACAACGGCACGTTGACCGCGCCCGGCGCCGATACCGCGCGGAATTCCTCGATTTCACGGACATCGACCAGCACCGCGCCGGTTTTTACGCGTTCGGCGGCTTCGTTGACGGAGACGGATTTGGACATGGCGAACAACCTCTTGAAGATGGAGAACATGTTCATGAACCGCAGAGCGACGCCGGTTCGGCATCGATGCCGACCGGGCAATAGATATCGTGCAAGGTCTGGATGATCCGGTGCACCGGCCCCTCGGCCACGCGGTAGAACACGGCCTGCGACTGCTTGCGGGTATCGACCAAGCCTTTCTCGCGCAATACCGCCAGATGCTGCGACAGCGCCGATTGGCTGACCTGCACCTGTTCATTGATCTGCGACACGTTGCGTTCGCCTTCGATCAGCAGGCACAGGATGCGCAGCCGTTGCGGATTGGCGAGGGCTTTCAGCAGGTCGGCGGCGGCATCGGCTTGGGCGGCCATGGCGTCGCCGGCGAAAGTGGGGTTTAGAGTGTTCATCGGAGGCATTTTACAATAAGCTTGACTAAATTAGCAATATCTAATTATCATGCCTTTAATTCAAACGGCCGGACACGGCGGAGAGGGACAGCAAATGAAGCGGATCATCGTGATGGGTGCCGGCTTGGCCGGCATGAGCGCCGCCTATGAACTGCGTCACAAATTGGGCGACGGCGCGGAAATCACCGTATTCGGTGACGGTCCACGCTTCAGCTTCACCCCCTCCAACCCGTGGCTGGCGGTCGGCTGGCGCCAGCCGGACCAGATTACCCTGGACGCCAACGAGCATCTGGCCAAGAAGAACATCCGTTTCGTGCCGCGCCGCATCGAGCGCATCGACGCCGCGGCAAAGACCGTGGCCACCGGCCAAGGCGATGTGCACGAATATGACTACCTGCTGATCTGCACCGGCCCGCGCCTGGCCTTCGAAGAAGTGGCCGGCACCGGTCCGCACGACGGCTTCACCCAGTCGGTGTGCACCACACCGCACGCGGCCCTGGCCTGGGAGCGTTACCAGGAATTCCTGAAGAATCCGGGTCCGATCGTGATCGGCGCGGTGCAGGGCGCCAGCTGCTTCGGTCCGGCCTATGAATTCATCATGATCCTCGACGCCGACTTGCGCAAACGCAAGCTGCGCGACAAGGTTCCGATGACCTTCGTGTCCAGCGAACCCTATATCGGCCACATGGGCCTGGGCGGCGTGGGCGATTCCAAGGGCCTGATGGAAAGCGAGATGCGCCAACGCCACATCAAGTGGCTGGTCAACGCCAAGGTCGCCGGTGTCGAAGCCGGTGTGATGCACGTCAGCGAATGCGACGACGCCGGTGCCGAGAAGAAGACGCACGACGTGCCGTTCAAGTTCGCCATGCTGCTGCCGGCGTTCAAGGGCGTCGATGCCGTGGCCGCGGTCGAGGGCCTGTGCAACCCGCGCGGCTTCGTGCTGACCGACAAGCACATGCGCTCCACCAAGTACCCCGAGATCTTCGCGGCCGGCGTTTGCGTCGCCATCCCGCCGGTGGAGGCAACCCCGGTGGCGACCGGCGCGCCGAAGACCGGCTTCATGATCGAATCGATGGTGACCACCATCGTCGAGAACATCGCCGCCGAACTGGCCGGCAAGCCGGCCGATTTCGAAGGCACCTGGAACGCGGTCTGCCTGGCCGACATGGGCGACACCGGCGCCGCGTTCGTGGCGCTGCCGCAGATCCCGCCGCGCAACGTGACCTGGACCAAGATGGGCAAGTGGGTGCATTACGCCAAAATCGCGTTCGAGAAGTACTTCCTGTACAAGATGCGCAACGGCACCTCCGAGCCGATCTACGAAAAGCACGTGCTGAGCGCGCTCGGCATCGAACGCCTGAAATGAATCCGATCCGCAACCGATACCTCAATCCGTAACCAACCGAAAGGAGTTTTGCCATGAATCTCGACCGTGCCGTGATGGCTTTCGCCGGTGTCATGATCCTGATCAGCCTGCTGCTGACCCACTATGTGCACCCCAACTTCGTCTGGTTCACCGTGTTCATCGGTCTGAACCTGTTCCAGGCCAGCCTGACCGGCTTCTGTCCGGCCGCGTGGCTGTTCAAGCTGTTCGGCGTGCCTGCCGGCAGCCACTTCAAGTAATCCACCCCATCCGCACGAGCCGCCATCCGACATGAAGAACACCGTACTTGCCCTGGCCCTGAGCGCCGCCCTTGCCGCCTGTTCCGCCCCGCCGCCGAGTGCGCCGGGCATGGATTTGAAGGCCATCGCCGCGGTCACCCCGCAGGCCGCCTCGAGTGATGCCGGCAGCCGTTGGGACGGCGTCATCGAAGCAGCGCAGCAGGCCGATCTGACCGCGCAGACCGCCGGCCGGGTGGCCTCGGTTGCGGTCGATGTGAATGACCGGGTCGCGGCCGGACAGGTGTTGCTGCGGCTGACCGGCGTGGAGCAACGTGCCGGCGCCGAGGCCGCGCGCGCGCAGGCGGCGGCGGCCCGTGCGCAGGCGGTGGAGGCGGAAGCGACGTATCGCCGCTTCGCCGGCTTGGCGCAACAGCAGTATGTGTCGGAACAGCAGCTCGACCAGGCCTTGGCGGCGCGCAATGCCGCGCAGGCCGCGGCTCGCGCCGCCGAAGCGAACGTGGCGCAGGCCATGCAACAGGCTGATTACACCCAGGTGCGCGCGCCGTACGCCGGCGTGGTGGCGCAACGACTGGTGGAGCCGGGCGAAAGCGTATCGCCCGGCCAGCCGCTGCTGCGGGTGTTCAACCCGGGTCGTTTCCGCATCCAGGTGCAGGTGCCGCAGGGCGTGGCGGCGGCGCTGCGCGCCGCGCCGCAGGCCGACATCACCTTGGCCGACGGCCGCGTGTTGGCCGCCTCGGAAGTGATCGTGTATCCCGGCGCCGATGCCGATGCGCACAGCGTGACCGTGCGCGTGCAGCTGCCGGCCGATGCCGGCGCGCTGATGCCCGGTCAGGTCGCCTCGGTGCGGTTCCCGGCCGGCGGCGCCGGTGCCGGCGCGGTCTGGCTGCCGCAGAGCGCGCTCTGGCAGCGCGGTGAATTGACCGGCGTGTATGTGCTGGGCAAAGACCGCCTGCTGCTGCGTCAGGTGCGCGTCGGCGAACGCCGCGGCGACCGGGTCGAAGTGCTGTCCGGCTTGGCGAAGGGCGAACGCGTGGCCGCCGATCCGGTGCGCGCCGCGCAGGCGCTGGCCGAATTCCGCGCCGCACAGGAGCGCTGAGATGGCGGATACCGGCAAACTCGGCATCTCCGGCCGGCTGGCCGCGCGCTTCCAGGACAATCCGCTGACCCCGATCCTGGCCATCCTCGGCCTGCTGCTCGGCCTGGTGGCGGTGCTGGTGACGCCGCAGGAGGAAGAGCCGCAGATCGACGTGACCATGGCCAACGTGTTCGTGCCGTTCCCCGGCGCCGATGCGCGCCAGGTCGAACAGCTGGTCAGTTTCCCGCTCGAAAAGAAATTATCCGAGATCGAAGGCGTCAAGCACGTGTATTCGATCTCGCGTCCGGGCATGGCGCTGCTTACCGTCGAATACACCGTCGGCGTCGAACGCCAGCCGGCCATCGTGCGCCTGTACAACCAGGTGTATTCCAACCAGGACTGGATGCCGCCCGGCGTCGGTGTCGGCCAGCCGCTGGTGAAGCCGAAGGGCATCGACGACGTGCCGGTGATGGCGCTCACGCTGTGGAGCGACGATCCGGCCGTGGACGGCCAGGCCTTGGCGCAGGTCGCGCATAGTCTGGAAACCGAACTCAAGCGTGTGCCCGGCACCCGCGACGTGTACACCCTCGGCGCCTACAACCAAGCGGTCACCGTCGAGCTCGATCCGGGGCGGTTGGCCGCCTACGGGCTGTCGGTGCATGAAGTCGCGCAGGCGTTGCAGGCCAGCAACCAAGCGCGCCATGCCGGCGACCGCGTCGGCGCCGATGGCGCCACGCCGGTGCAGGCCGGCCGCTTCCTGGCCGATAACGCCGAAGTCACCGAGTTGGTCATCGGCCTGTCCGGCGATAAGCCCGTGCGACTGTCGGACGTCGCCCGCATCGGCCAAGGCCTCGAGCCGCCGACGCAATTGGTGTGGCACGGCGCACCGGCCGGCCGCGCCGGCCCGGCCACCGGCCGTGCGCCGGCGGTCACCGTGGCCATCGCCAAGAAACCCGGCAGCAACGCCGCCGACATCACCGCTACTGTGCGCGAACGCCTAGACGGCCTGCGCGCGCAGGTGATTCCCGACGGCGTGCAGGTCGAGATCACCCGCGACTACGGGCAGTCCGCCGCCGATAAAGCCGCCAAGCTGATCCAGAAGCTGATCTTCGCCACGCTCTCGGTGGTGCTGCTGGTGCTGTTCGCACTCGGCCGGCGCGAAGCGGTGGTGGTCGGCAGTGCGGTCATCCTCACGCTCGCCATCACCCTGTTCGCGTCCTGGGCGATGGGCTTCACGCTCAACCGGGTGTCGCTGTTCGCGCTGATCTTCTCGATCGGCATCCTGGTCGACGACGCCATCGTGGTGGTGGAGAACATCCACCGGCACCGCGCGCTCGGCGGCAAGAGCCTGCGCGAGGCCATTCCGCTGGCGGTCGACGAAGTCGGCGCGCCGACCATCCTGGCCACCTTCACCGTCATCGCGGCGCTGCTGCCGATGGCCTTCGTGTCCGGTCTGATGGGCCCGTACATGCGTCCGATCCCGATCAACGCCTCGGTCGGCATGCTGATTTCGCTGCTGATCGCGCTGGTGGTGACGCCGTGGTTGAGCCTGAAGCTGCTGGCGCACGGCGCGCACGCGCACGGCGAAGACAAGCCCTCGAAACTGCAGTCCGTGGCCGAATCGGTGATGGGCCGTTTCATCGTCGGCCCGCAGGCCGCGAACAAGCGCCGGATGCTGTGGTTGGCCATCGCCGTGCTGTTGGCGCTGTCGGCCGGCTTGGCGGTGGTCAAGCTGGTGGTGCTGAAGATGTTGCCGAACGACAACAAGTCCGAGATCCAGCTGGTGGTCGACATGCCGGAAGGCAGCACGCTGGAGCAGACCAACGCCCTGCTCGGCGAGCTGGCGGTGCAGGTCGACAAGTTGCCGGAAGTGTTGAATTACCAAGCCTATGCCGGTACCTCGGCGCCGGTCACCTTCAACGGCTTGGTGCGCCAGTACTTCCTGCGCCAAGGTCCGCTGGTCGGCGATCTGCAGATCAACCTGGCCGACAAGCACGAACGTTCGCGCAAGAGCCACGACATCGCCTTGGCGCTGCGCCCGACCTTGCAGGCCGCGGCGGCCAAGTACGGCGCGTCGCTGAAGGTGGTGGAAGTGCCGCCCGGTCCGCCGGTGATGGCGCCGCTGGTGGCCGAGATCTACGGCCCGGATTACGCGCGTAGCCGCGCCATCGCCACGCAACTGCAGCAGCGCATGCGCGACACCGAGGGCGTGGTCGACATCGACAGCACGGTGGAAGCCGCCGGCGCGCAACGCGAACAGCTGATCATCGACCAGGCCCGCGCCGCGCGTCTGGGCGTCAGCCGTGAAGCCGTCACCCAGACCCTGCTGGCCGCGGTCGACGGTGCCGATGTGAGCTACCTGCAGGACGGCCGTTCGCGTTATCCGAAAGCCATCCGCTTGCGCCTGCCGGCTTCGGCCCAGGCTGATATGGCGCGCATCCTGCAGTTGGGCGTGAAGTCCTCCTCCGGCCGCGTCATCGCGCTGTCGGAGCTGGTGCAGGTGCGCACCCTGCCGTGGGACGGCGCCATCCACCACAAGGACCTGCTGCCGGTGGTGTACGTCACCGCCGATGAGGCCGGCGAGTTCGACAGCCCGCTGTACGGCATGTTCGACGTGGTCGGTCAGCTGGCCGACCTGCCGGACGGCCCGGACCGCCTGCGCCAGTATTTCATCTCGCAGCCCGAAAGCGAGGCCGCCTATGCGGTGAAGTGGGACGGCGAGTGGCAGATCACCTACGAGACCTTCCGCGACATGGGACTGGCCTATGCCGCCGGCCTGCTGTTGATCTACCTGCTGATCGTGGCGCAGTTCAAGAACTACCTGGTGCCGCTGATCATCATGGCGCCGATTCCGCTGACCGTGATCGGCGTGATGCCCGGCCACGCCCTGCTCGGCGCGCAGTTCACCGCCACTTCGATGATCGGCATGATCGCGCTGGCCGGCATCATCGTGCGCAACTCGATCCTGCTGGTCGACTTCATCAACCAGTCGCTGGCCGAGGGCAAGGAGCTGGGTGCGGCGGTGATCGAATCGGTGGCGGTGCGTGCCAAGCCGATCGCCTTGACCGGACTGGCGGCGATGCTGGGCGCGTTCTTCATCCTCGACGATCCGATCTTCAACGGCCTGGCCATCGCGCTGATCTTCGGCATCCTGGTCAGTACGGTGTTGACCCTGGTGGTGATTCCGCTGCTGTATTACGTGTATCTGCGGCGGCGCGAGGCCTAGGGCTCCCCTCGACAGGCTCGGGGAGCGGTTTACGGAATACCGGAAGGTCGTTGAGCTTGTCGAAACGACCGTTGAACATGTCGGCCGTGAACTAACTCCGCCGTTTCGGCAAGGCCAAGGCGCGATCCAACTGCCGGTACTGGATGGCTTCCGACAGATGCGGCAGGCCGATATCGGCGCTGCCGGCCAGATCGGCGATGGTGCGGGCCACGCGCAGGATGCGGAAGGTGGCGCGCGCCGACAGCTGAAGCGTGGCCATCGCTTTGTCCAACAAGTCCTGCCCGGCATCGCCGAGCTGGCAATGCGCTTTCAGGTCGCCCTGCGGCAGGTGCGCGTTGCATACGCCTTGTCGCCCGATCTGCTGGTGCCGCGCCCGCACCACGCGTTCGCGGATGTCGGCGCTGGCTTCGCCCAGCGGCGCGTTCAGATGCAGTTCCTCATGGCTGAGCCGGGTCATCGCCAGATGGATGTCGATGCGGTCGAGCAACGGCCCGGACAGTTTGCCGCGGTAGCGCTCGATGGCGTCCGGTGTGCAACGGCAGCGGCCGGAGGCGTCGCCGTACCAGCCGCAGGGGCAGGGGTTCATCGCCGCCACCAATTGGAAGCGGGCCGGGAATTCGGCGCTGTGCGCCGCGCGCGAAATGCTGACGGTGCCGGACTCCAGCGGTTGGCGCAGCACTTCCAGGCTCTTGCGGTCCCACTCGGCCAGTTCGTCCAGGAACAGCACGCCTTGGTGCGCCAAGGAAATCTCGCCGGGTTTGGGTTGCGTGCCGCCGCCGGCCAAGGCCGCGGCGCTGGCGGTGTGATGCGGGCTGCGGAACGGCCGTTGCCGGAAGCGGGTCAGGTCCAGGCCTTTGCCGGATACCGAGGCGATGGCGGCGGCTTCCATCGCCTCGTCGTCGGAGGCCGGCGGCAGGATGCCGGGCAGACGCGAGGCCAACAAGGTCTTGCCGCAACCGGGAGAACCGATCAGCAACAGGTGGTGGCCGCCGGCGGCCGCCACTTCCAAGGCCCGGCGCGCGCTGTGTTGGCCGCGCACGTCGGCCATGTCCGGCATCGGCGCCTCGATGAACTCCAGTTGCGCCGCCGCGTTCGGCAACAGGCGGTCGCCCCGCAGGTGGTGCACCACCTCCATCAGCGTGCGCGCCGTATAGATGTGTTCGGAGCGCGCCAGCCCGGCTTCCGCGGCATTGCCGAGCGGCACGATCATGCGCCGGCCGGCCTGCTTGGCCGCCAACGCCGCCGGCAGCACGCCGTCCACCGCGCGCAGTTCGCCGGTCAGCGCCAGTTCGCCGATGAACTCGTACTCGTCCAACGCGCGGGCGTCGATGGCGCCGTTGGCGGCCAGGATGCCGAGCGCCAAGGGCAGGTCGAAGCGGCCGCCGTCCTTGGGCAGGTCGGCCGGCGCCAGGTTGACGGTGATGCGGCGGTTGGGGAATTCCAGTTGTGCGCAGGAAATGGCGGCGCGCACGCGGTCGCGGCTTTCGCGTACTGCCGCTTCCGGCAGA
The DNA here is from genome assembly GCF_014638745.1 of Arenimonas maotaiensis. Lineage (GTDB taxonomy): Bacteria > Pseudomonadota > Gammaproteobacteria > Xanthomonadales > Xanthomonadaceae > Arenimonas > Arenimonas maotaiensis. The sequence goes on along the minus strand of NZ_BMFO01000003.1, from coordinate 69,985 downwards.
CCGACCATGTTGAGGACGGGCAACCCGGCCGCGAGATAGACTTCCACGCGCACAGCCGGGGCCTGCACGCCGGATCGGGCCCGGCTGTGGACCAGTGCTAGGGACATCGGGAACCTCGGCGGGGTTTATTCGGCGGCGTCTTGCGCGCGCAGGCGGGCTTCCAGCTGTTCGACGGTGCGCTCCAGCGCGTCCATCTTCTCGCGCGTGCGCAGCAGCACGGCGCGTTGCACGTCGAATTCCTCGCGGGTGACCAGTTCGAGCTTGGACAGGCTCATCTGCAGGGTGGCCTTGATGTTCTGTTCCAGGTCTTCCCGTGCCTGTTGCATGCCGGGCGGCACCAGGTTGCTGAGGCGGCGGGCCAAATCGTCGATGGCGGCGAGGTCGATCATGGGTCGTGCTCCATTGGGGTTTGGCTCAGTCTGCCGGCGCGGCCGGGCCGGGTCTGTCGGAACCGGTTCCGGCGCGCTCCGGTATTTTCCTATAATTCCGTCCGAAAGCCCACCGCCGCGGCGATTTTCGCTATTCTGGGGGCGGACAAGGAGACGCATATGAAAATGGTGATGGCCGTCATCAAGCCGTTCAAGCTCGACGACGTGCGCGAGGCGCTGAGCGAGGTCGGCGTGACCGGCGTGACGGTGACGGAAGTGAAGGGTTTCGGCCGCCAGAAAGGCCATACCGAACTGTACCGCGGCGCCGAGTACGTGGTCGACTTCCTGCCCAAGATCAAACTCGAGGTCGCGGTCGGCGACGACCAGCTCGACCGCGTGGTGGAGGCCATCCAGACCTCGGCCAACAGCGGCAAGATCGGCGACGGCAAGATTTTCGTGTACGAACTCGAACGCGTGGTGCGCATCCGCACCGGCGAGCTGGATGGGGATGCGTTGTAAAAAGATTCGAAACACACCGCGTGCCCGTTCTGGGCAGACACGCAGATCTGCCACTACGTCATTGCAATCCGTTCGATACCGGAAATCGGGCGAATACGAGGTTCGCCCCTACAACCACTCCCGCGGCACCAGATAGTCATTGAGTTTCGCCTCGGCGCTGCCAGCTTCCGGCGCGTATTGGTATTCGAAGCGCACGCGTGGCGGCAGGCTCATCAGGATGCTTTCGGTGCGGCCGCCGCTCTGCAGGCCGAACAGGGTGCCGCGGTCCCATACTAAATTGAATTCCACGTAGCGGCCGCGCCGGTACAGCTGGAACTCGCGTTCGCGTTCGCCATACGGCGTGTTTTTTCGGCGCTCCACAATCGGAACATAGGCATCGAGGTAGCCGTCGCCGACCGCGCGCAGGTACTCGAAGCTCTTGTCGAAGCCGTCGGCGTTCAGGTCGTCGAAGAACAGGCCGCCCACGCCACGGGTCTCGTTGCGGTGCTTGAGGAAGAAGTAGCGGTCGCACCAGGCCTTGTGCTCGGCGTAGCGCGTCGGCCCGAACGGCGCGCACAGGTCGCGCGCCACGGTATGCCAGTGGCGGACGTCGTCGTCGAACGGATAGAACGGGGTCAGGTCGAAACCGCCGCCGAACCACCAGATCGGCTCGCGGCCTTCGGGCGTGGCTTGGAAGAAGCGCACGTTGGCGTGCGAGGTCGGCACGTACGGGTTTTCCGGATGGATTACCAAGGATACGCCGACCGCTTTCCAGGGCGCGCCGGCCAATTCCGGCCGATGCGCGGTAGCCGAAGCCGGCAGGGTAGTTCCGGACACTTCCGAATAGCCGACGCCGGCCTGCTCGAACACCGCGCCGGCCTTCAGCACGCGCGAACGGCCGCCGCCGCCTTCGGCGCGTTGCCAGGTGTCCTCGGCGAAACAGCCGGTTCCGTCGGCGCGTTCCAGCGCCGCGCAGATGCGGTCCTGCAGGGATTTCAGATAGGTGCTGACGGTATCGAAGGCGTCCATGGCGGTTCCGGGCATCGCAAAACGCCATGATACCGCGCCGGCCGCGCTTATAATAAGCGCGATGCATTCCGACCCGATCCTGCCCGACATCCGCTTCGCCGCCGACACCGCCGCCGAGCACCGCTTCGCCTTCGCCGGTGAAGACGCCGTGCCGTGTCGATATCTGGCCGGCAACGCCGATCCCGAAGCCTGGCGGGTCGGTCCGGATTTCCGTTTCATCGCGTTGCGCGCCGGCGAGACCGGCGATTTGGTGGCCGATACCCGCCGCCTTTATACCGGTCTATTGGCGCAGGTGCGCGGTTCCAGCCATCCGTATCTGATCCGCATCTGGAATTATTTCGCCGACATCAACCGCGGCGACGAGGATGCCGAACGCTACCGGCAGTTCTGCGTCGGCCGGGCGCAGGCGGTGGACGCCGAGTTCAACGATCCGCCGCCGGCGGCGACCGCCATCGGTTCGCCGCGCGACGACGGCCTGCGGGTCATCGCCCTGTGTTCGAACCGCCCTGCCGTGGCGCTGGAGAATCCGCGCCAGACGCCGGCTTGGCAGTATCCACGCCAGTACGGCCGCGTGTCGCCGGGCTTCTCGCGCGGCGCCGTGCTGAACGCCGGTTCGGCTGCGCCGGTGCTGCTCGCGTCCGGCACCGCCAGCATCGTCGGCCATGCCTCGGTACACATCGGCGACACCGCCGAACAGTGCCGCGAGAGCCTGCGCAACCTGCAGGCCCTGCTCGACGAAGGCGAGCGCCGCTGCGGCGCCCGCTTCCGCTTCGCCGACTGCCGCGCCCTGCGGGTGTACGTGCGCGATCCTGCCGAGATCGATACGGTGCGCGCCGTGTTCGAAACCGGCGGTATCCCGCCGCGGCACATCGTCTACCTGCACGGCGACGTCTGCCGCCGCGAGTTGGCGGTGGAGCTGGAAGGCGTGTTTCCCGCCGATTGCTCTGGATGAAAAAGGCGCCCTGAGGCGCCTTTTTCACGCGATGGCCTGCTGGCCGGCGTCGAAGAGTTCCGGGATTCGTCCGGCCGGCACCGGCCTCGAGAACAGGTAGCCTTGGCCGTAATTGCAGCCGGCCCATATCAATGCGTCGCGCTGTTTCTCGGCTTCAATGCCTTCGGCGACCACCTTCATGCCCAGCTCATGGCCGAGCCGGATGACGTAGCCGCATAGGGCCATCTTGCGTTCGGAAGCGTCGATTTCGTCGATCAGCGACTTGTCGATCTTCAGGATGTCGAGCGGCAGGGTCTCCAGCTGCAGCAGATTCGAGAAGCCGGTTCCGAAGTCGTCCAGCGCGACGTGAAAGCCGCGCCCGCGCACCTCGGTAAGGAACTCCAAGGCGTCTTCGCCGGCCTCGAACAGGCTGCTTTCGGTGATCTCGAAAATCAGGTTGCCGGTATTTCGGTCAAAGCCGTTCAGACGCCTGAAAAACAGTTCCTGGTTGGCGATGCTGTGGTGCAGGTAGGCGGCCGGAATGTTGACCGCGACATCCAGCCGCATCCCATATTCCGCATGCCACTTTTTCATCTGGGCGTTGACGGTGTTCATTACCCACGCGGTAATCTCCACCAGCTGCTCGGAATCCAAAAGGGGAATGAACTGATTCGGCGGCACGCGGCCCAGTTCGGGGTGGTTCCAGCGGATCAGCGCCTCGACCTTGTGGAAACGGTCCAAGCCTAGGTCGAACACCGGCTGGTATTCCAGCTCGAATTGATCCATCGCGATGGCGGCCTCGATTCCGGAAATGATTTTCAGGCGGTTACGTATCGATGCGTGTATAGAAGCATCGTAAATTAGGACATGATTGGTATCGTTAAACTCCGCCGTATGCGCCGCAGTTTCCGCCTGCCGATGCAGCTCCTCGGCGTGGCCGCCGCTGGTCGGCCAGATGCTGACGCCGATGAATGGATTGCAGGGGATGCTGTGCTTGTGCAGCTGGATCGGCTGCCCCAGGTTTTTCAGGATCCCCGTCAGGCGCAGATCGTCATAGTGGTCGCCGATGTCCTCCAGCCTGAGCGATATCAGGAAGTCGGAATAGCTGGTGCGGGCGACTATGCCGTCGCTGCCGGCGATGCGCCAGAAGCGTTGGGACAGGATCTTCAACAGGGTCTTGCGCTCGCATTCGTCCAGCACCGATTTCGAGACTTCCAGGCCCTTGAGTTTCACGCACAGCACGGCATGGCGTACGCCTGCCGGCGCGTTGGCGAGCCGGCTGTTGAGCGCTTCGTTGAAGCCGGTGGCGTTCAGCAGGCCGGATCCGGGATCGGTCTGCAATGCCGTTTCGAGCTCGTTGTGGCTGTCCTTGAGCATTCGGTCCATTCGGGTGACCAGCGACGACAGCTGGTCGGACACCTTGAGCGAACTGATGTACGACCGCGTCACCTGGCGCGTGAGCACCTGCATCATCAGGACGATGACGAGGCTGCTCAGCATCACCCGGGCGGATACCGCTCCGCTCACCGAGCCATCGAGGAGCATGGCACCGACGGACACGATGCCGGACAGAAACGACATCGCCAACGCCCGTTTGGCGCTGAAGAACAGGTGGAACATGACCGCCACCGCCGGAAGCAGAAGGGTCGGCATCGCGCCGTTGATGAGTATCGAGGCCATGTAGCAACAGAACAGAAGCGCCGAAACCAGCACCTTCACCCGTTGGCTGAGGCGCCTGACGAACACGATCATGTACAGGGCGGACACGACGATGGCCGATCCGATCAGGATCGAGGCGGCCGGATTCCGCAATCCGCCACCCACCGTTTCGTGACCGACCAGAAGCACCACGCCGGCAATCGTCAGCACCAGTCCGACCACCATCATCGCCCAGCCGAGCGACTTGGCCGGCAGCTGGCTGCGGTCGGCATTGGTTTGCTCCAGATCGCGCAGCATGCGTTCGGAGCGCGACAGAATGCCGGCCACGTCCAATTCCGGACGCCGGCTGTTGTTGATGGGTTGATTCATGCCGCCACTATCGCAGAGTACGCGGTAACAATGGGTAACAGCCGAGCACATTGGTGTAACCCTGTGTAACAACCGCGCGCATGAGAAAAGGCGCCTTGCGGCGCCTTTTCCTGACTGATTCCCGTTACGGTTTCAGGTTCTGCTCGAACAGCTCGAAGATGCGCCGGTACTGGTCGTACCAGCTTTCCGGCTGCACGTAACCGTGCCGCTCCAGCGGATACGATGCGAAGCTCCAGTTCGGCTTCTTCAGCTCGATCAGGCGTTGCGACAGGCGCACGGAATCCTGATAGAACACGTTGTCGTCCATCATGCCGTGGCTGATCAGCAGCGCGCCCCTCAGGTTCTGCGCGTACTCGATCGGCGAGGATTTGCGGTAGGCCTCCGGATCGACGTCCGGCGTGTTCAGGATGTTGGCGGTGTACTCGTGGTTGTAGGTGGTCCAGTCGGTGACCGGGCGCAGCGCGGCGCCGGCCTTGAAGGTCTCGGGAGCGCGGAACAGCGCCATGAAGCTCATGAAGCCGCCGTAGCTGCCGCCGTAGATGCCGACGTTGGCCTTGTCGCCCTGGTGTCTTTCCACCAGGTAATCGACCCCGTCCAGGTAATCCTCCAGTTCCGGGTGGCCCATCTGCCGGTAGATGGCGGTGCGCCAGTCACGGCCGTAGCCTTCCGAGGCGCGGTAGTCCATGTCGAGCACGATGTAGCCGTTCTGCACCAGCAGGTTGTGGAACATCTGTTCGCGGAAGTAGTTTGGGTAGCGCGCGCTGACGTTCTGCAGGTAGCCGGCGCCGTGCACGAACAGCGCGATCGGATATTTCTTTCCGGCTTCCGCGTTCTTCGGACGGTACAGCTTGGCCCAGATCACGCCGGCGCCGTGTTTGGACGGCACCTGCACGTATTCCGGTTCGATCCATTCACGCGCCTTGAATTCGGCGCTGCGGGTGTCGGTCAGGCGGCGGGTGTCGCCGCTGGCGGCATCGACCACCGCCAGCTGCGCCGGCGTGTAGCTGGCCGAATGGCGCACGGCCAGACGCGTGCCGTCCGGCGACAGGCTGAAGTCCTCGACGCCGTCCAGCGCGGTCACTTCGCGCAGGCCGGAGCCGTCGCGGTTGACCCGGCAGACCTCGTAATCGCCCGGCCAGGCGCGGTTGCACAGGAAATAGGCCTGGCTGCCGTCGGCGTTCCATTGCACCGAGCTGGCTTCGTAGTTGCCGGCGGTCAGCGCTTTGGCGGTCTTGCCGTCGCCGAGATACAGATGGCTGTAGCCGCTCTGTTCGGACAGGAACCAGAAGCGGTTGTCGGGCAGGAAGCCGAATTCGTTGAAGCTCCAGTTGATCCAGGCCGGGTCGGTCAGGCGGTGGCGCACCTGCAGCGTGCCGGCGGCGAAGTCGACGCCGACCAGCCAGCGGTCCTTGTTGTCGACCGCGCGCAGCATCAACGCCACCTGCGAGCCGTCGTCGCTCCACACCGCCGGTACATCGGCGCGTACCGCGCGGTTGCCTTTCAGCGCTTCCAGCTTCTGCGCCTTGCGCAGGTCGGCCAGCGGGTCGGTCTTGATGCCGGGCAGAGCGGAAACGTCCAGTTCGCGCACGGAGCGGGCGGCCACGTCCACCAGCCAGACTTTGTGGGGCAGCGGCGGATTGCGGCCGACGCGCGTGCGCACGTCCTCGAACTCCTCGAAGCCGCTTTCGGTCACGTACAGCGGCATCTTGCCGGTGCGGCCTTCGTCGGCGCCTTTCTCGGCGGTCACCACCAGCGCGTAGCGGCCGTCCGGCGACAGCGAACTCGCTTCGACCGTCACCTTGTTGCCGAGATACACCGGCAACGCGGCGCCGCTGCCGTCGCCGGTGCGCCGCGCCTCGCGGTCGGCCTTCAGCGCCTCGCGTTCGGCCTTCTGGCGCGCCAGCGTGGCGATCAGGCGCAGTTCGTGCGCGGTGGCGGCGTTGGCCGGCGGCGCCTTGTCCGGATCGTTCTCGGTCTTCAGCTGCAGCACCGGTTCGATCAGGCCGTTGGTGTTCCAGGCGAACCAGTCGTTGCCGCGACGGAACAGCACGCGCCGGGCGTCACTGGCGAACATCGCGGCCGATTCGTTCTCGGCGCTGCGGGTCAGCTGCTGCAGCCTGCCGGTGCCGAGCTCGCGCAGGAACACGTCACCCTGGCGCACGAACACCGCGCGCCGGCGTTCGCGGTCGAAGCGCTGCGCGGCTTCGTCGACGTCGGCCCAGGCACTCTGGTCCACGCGTTCGCCCGCGCCGCCGGCCGGATCGATGCGGAACATGCCGCGCACCGGACTGCCGGCCAGCTTCTGGCGGTACAGGACGCTACGCGAGTCGGCGCTCCACCAAGCCGATTCCACCGGCGTGCCGATCCAGTCCGGATGGGCCATCGCCTGGTCGAGCGTGATCGGGGTTTGCGCGGACGCGGACGCCGCCAACAGGGCGGCCGAAAGCAGAAGCGGAAGACGTGCGGACATGCGGGATTCCTCGACGGTAAACCCCCATAGCCTAACAACAAATAGGCCTTTCCTGAAACGGCGATGTGGGTGACAATGACGCAAAGGCCTTGGACCGCGTATGCCCGTGTTCGTCTACAAATCCCTGCGCAAACCGGATACCTACCTGTATGTGCCGGCACGTGACGCTTTCGGAGCCGTGCCCGAGGCGGTGCAAGCACCCTTGAAACCCTGGCAGTTCGTGCTTGAATTCGAGTTGACGACCGGCCGCCGCCTGGCCCGGGTCGATGCCGCCGTGCTCGCGCGCAATCTGGCCGAACGCGGCTTCCATCTGCAATTCCCCCCCACCGTGCTCGATCCGCTGGTGGCCGGAGGCGTCGGCGATGGTTGAGTTCCTGTTCGCGGCCGCGCAGCTGGCGTTGCTGCAGGCCGTGTTGGCCGAGCTGGCGAAGGCCGTCGTGCGCCGCGGCCGTTGGCGCCTGTTGGATTCCGTGCAGTCCTTCGGCGCCGTCGCCGCCGCCTGGTTCGTGCTGCAGCTCGCCGTCGGCGGTCTGTTGCTTTGGCCGATCCGCGCCGTGCAGCAGACCCAGAGCCTGTGGTCGGCGCTGACGTTGGCGCTGGCCGCCGGCTTATTGGTGATTGGCCTGCAGCGCGTTTGGCCGAATTGGGCGCAGTGGCAGCGCGATTGGCGCCAAGGTTGGCCCGCGCTCGATTCCAGCGGTGCGGCATTCCGTTTCTGGTCTTCGGCCCTGGCCGGCGGCGTGTTGTTGGCCTTGGCCGCGCCGGCGGTGCTGCAGGCGGCCGGCTGGGCGTTCTGGGCCGCCGATTTCCGTCTGTGGCTGTGCGCGTACGTGGTGCTTGCCGCGCTCTGGCATGGCGTCGCCTCGGCCTTGCCCTTGCCGCGCTTGGCCGAAACGCCAGCATCCGCCCCGACAACCGGCCGCGCCACGCCGGTGTTGGCCTTGGATCCCGATCTGCGCCTGTTGCAGGCGGTGCACGACGGTCAGGTCGATATCGCGCTGGACGCGCTCGAGCAAGGCGCCAATCCCCATCAACTGCCGGCCGGCGGCGCCAAGGACCAGCGTAGCCTGATGATGATCGCCGCGACCTTGGGAGACTTGCGTCTGCTGCGCGGACTGATTGCGCACGGGGTCGACGTCAACGCCTTCCACGGCGGCTTGAACGCCCTGCTCAGCGCCACCCGCGACAGCTGGCACGGCCGGCCGGAAGCGGTGACCATGCTGCTGGCCAACGGCGCCCGTACCGAGGTCGTCGACCGCGACGGCAACACGCCGTTGCACCACGCCATGCGCAGCACCGATGCCGCGGTCGCGGCGCTGCTGCTGGACGCCGGCGCCGACATCGAGGCGGTCAACCGCGACGGCTTCACGCCGCTGGCCCTGGCCTGCCAGGCCGCCAACTGGCGCGTGGCGCGCTACATGCTGGAGCGCAAGGCCAAGACCGATCCGGCCGACGCACAGCCGGTGATCATCGCCGCCGCCGGTGCCGAAGACGACGAGATCGGCATCCGGCTGCTGCACAAGCACAAGGCCAAGATCGACGCCCGTGGCAGCGGCGGCCGCACGGCGCTGATGGTCGCGGCCGAAGCCGGTCTGGTCGAGGTGGTCGCGGTGCTGCTCGAACTCGGCGCGCAGATCAACCTGCAGGACGATGCCGGCTTGAGCGCCCACATGCTGGCCGCCAAGGCCGGCGAAGTCGACGTGTTGAAGCGTCTGCAGCAATCGCCGCGGCTCAACGCGCAGGCGACCGACCAGGATGGCAAGACCGCGCTCGATCACGCCCTGGCCAACGGCCGTTGGTCGGCGGTGGCCTGCATCGATCCCGATTACGCGCTGCCCGAGCACCTGGCGCGCGAGCCCGAACGCGAGCACCGGGTGACCGGCAGCCAGCAGTTGTTCCATGTGCTGTCCGACGCCGATTTCGCCGCCGCCGCCGATCTGCTGCAGGCCGGCTTGGCGCCGGGCGGCCCGGAGCTGGCCGAGCTGTACTTCCTGTTCTGCCAGCAGGATCGCCGCGACGTGCTGGCCTGGCTGCGCCGCCAGGGCGCGCATCTGTTCAGCCGCGACGCGCATGGCCGCGACGTCTACCGCCGCCTGTTGCAGGGTGCACAGAATCCGTCCACGTTGCTGTCGCATTGTCTGGCCGCAGGCGAGACGGTCAGCGGTAACGGTACGTTGGCGGCCTATCTGGATTGCTGCCTGCACAACGATTTCGGCCGCCGCGCCGATGAGCAGTTCGCCTTGCAGTTGCTGGCCCAGGGCGCCGATGCCTTCGCCGCGGCCGAAGGCGGCATGGCGCCGCCGCTGGTCACCGCCGTGCGCCTGGGTTGGCAACGCCTGTGCGATGCGCTGTTGGCGCTCGGCGCCGACGCCAATGCGCCGGATGCGGCCGGATTGACCGCCCTGCATTTCGCCGCGCAATCGGGCAATACCGGTTTGTTGAAGACGCTGCTCGCGGCCGGTGCCGATGCCGAGCGCCGGGCCGGCGACGGCCAGACGCCGCTCGGCTCGGCTCTGATCAATGCCCACGCCGAGGCCGCGCGTTGGCTGTCTTGGCCGCGCTGGCCGCTGCCCGGCCGCCGTCTGCACGGCGGCGACCTGTCGGCCGCGGCCGCCGCCGGCGACCACGATGCCGTCGCCAGGTTGCTTGCGCTCGGCGTGCCGGTCGACGGCGTCGATGCCAAGGGTTCGACCGCGTTGATCCACGCCTGTGGCCAAGGCCGGCTGGATACCGTGGCCCTGTTGCTGGCCAACGGCGCCGACGCCGGCAAGCCCGCGCGCGGCGGCGTGACGCCGTTGTGGGCCGCACTCAGCCAGATGCACGGCGAAGTCCTGCGCGCGTTGCTGGCGCACGGCATCGAAGTCAACCAGGCCGTCGCCGGATTCCCGCCCTTGAACCTGGCCTGCGTCGGCGGCGATCCCGAACCGGTCGCCCTGTTGCTGGAGCACGGCGCCGACATCGGCGCCGTCGACGGCCAAGGCCAAAACGCCCTGCACGCCTGCTGCGGATATCTGGCGTCGGAACGCGCGCGGCTGGAGTCGGTGGTGTTGGTCGACAGCCTGATCCGCGCCGGCGCCGCGGTCGATGCCGTCGACAAATACGGCCAGACGCCGATGCATCTGCTGTGCGGCGCCGGCCTGCAGAAGGGCCAGACGCTGAAGGAGGATCTGGCGCTGTCGGCGCTGGATCGCCTGCTACAGGCATCACCGGCGGTGGACGCCCCGGACGCGCGCGGTTTCACCCCGCTGCACCATGCCGCCGCCCGCGGCTACGGCCGTCTGGTCGGCCGTCTGCTGGCTGCCGGCGCCGACCGCAGCCGGCGCGACAACCTCGGCCGCAGCGCTTACGATTTCGCGGTGATGGGCGGCTTTTCGGAAACCGCGAACCTGTTGCAGGACCGCCCCGAGCGCGTCGACATCGCCAGCCTGCTGGTCAAGAAAGATCAGGGCTGAGCGCCGTCGCGGTTCTTGCGGTCGGCGTCGAACAGCGCTTCCAGCTCCCGATAGGCCTCTTCGGTGCTGGCCACCAGGGCGGCTTCGTTGTCATGCACCAGATACTGTTCGGCCAGTATGTGCTCGTCGTGCTCCAGGAACAGCTTGGCCGAGCGTTCGGCCTCGTCCTGCGGCATGCCCAGGCCGATGAACGCCATCTTGCCGATTTCCACGCTCGAGTACAGGGTCTCGCGGATGGCGGCCACGTTCAGGTCCATCAGCCGGAAGGCGTGCTGGCGGTTGCGCGCGCGCGCGATCACCCGCAGGTGCGGGAAATGCCGCCGCGCCAGACGCGCGATCTTCAGGTTCACTTCCGGATTGTCGGCGGCGATGATCAGCAGTTCGGCCTGCGCCACATGCGCCGACCGCAGCACCTCCAGCCGGCTCGGATCGCCGAAGTAGATCATGCTGCCGAATTTGCGCGACATCGCGACCTGGTCGACGCTGCTTTCCAGCGCGATGAACGGGATGCGGCGCGCGCTCAGCATGCGTCCCACGATCTGGCCCATGCGGCCGAAGCCGGCGATGACCACGCGCGGATGCGAATCCTCGATGGCGTCATATGCCGGTTCCGCCGCCTCCGGCTCCGGGTTGCGCTTGAACAGCGCCTGCAAACCGATCAGGATGAACGGGGTCAAGGCGATGCTGATGCCGACCACGGCCACCAGACGGTCGCGCCAGACGGTTTCGATCAGGCCGTATTTGACCGAATCGGCGAACACCACGAAGGCGAATTCGCCGCCGAGCGCCATGCTGCCGGCCAGCAGCAGCGCCTGCCGCCTGCCGATGCCGGCCTGCCGCAGGCCGAGCGCGTACAGCACCAGCGCTTTGATCGCCAATAAGGCGGCGACGCCGCCCAGGATCAGCCCGGGCTCGCCGGCGATCACCGGCAGATTGATGGTCATACCGACCGAGATGAAGAACAGGCCGAGCAGCAGGCCCTTGAACGGATCGACCTGCGCTTCGATCTCGTGCCGGAATTCCGAATCGGCGGTCAGCACGCCCGCCAGGAACGCGCCGAGACCCATCGACAGCCCGACCGAGTGCAGCAGCCAACCGGTGCCGATCACCAGCAGCAGCGCGGTGGCGGTGAAGATCTCGCGCATCTGGGTCCAGGCCACGGCACGGAACAGCCGGCGCATGGCGAATCGGCCCAGCAACACCACCAGCAACAGCACGCCGATTGCTTCCAGCACCATCGTGCCGGTGAAGCCGCCGCCGCTGGCGCGGCTTTGGCCGAGCAGGGGAATCGCCGCCAGCAGGGGAATCGCCACGATGTCCTGGAACAGCAGGATGCCGAACGCCGATTTGCCGTGCGGCTCCGCCAGCTCCTTGCGTTCAGCGAGCAGCTGCAGCACCACGGCGGTCGAGGACAGCGCCAGGCCGACGGCCAGGATCAGCGCGCTCTGCCAGGACAGGTCGAACAGGCGCAATACGGCGAACAGGCCCAGCGCACTCAAGCCCACCTGCAGGCTGCCGGCCACGAAAATCCGCTGCCGCATCTGCCAGAGTTTGGTCGGCGACAGTTCCAGGCCGATCACGAACAGCATCATCATCACGCCGAATTCGGAGATGGTCAGCATGCTTTCCGGACTGGAGATCACCCGCAACCCGAACGGCCCCAGCACCAGCCCGACGAACAGGTAGCCCAACACCGCGCTCAGCCCCAGGCGGCGGAACAGCGGCACCGCCAGCACCGAGGCCAACAGGAACCACAGCAGGTCGATCAGGCCGGAATGCGCCATTCAGTATTCTCCGCCGCATCCGGCGGCCGGTTCCAGTATAAACGCCGCCGCCATTTCTGCTAAAGTGAAATCGCGCGACGGCCCGCCGGACCGCGCACCATAACGAGAACGAAAATCCAGGGGAAAACACGATGCAGACGTCCATCCGGAGAGCGGCTTTCGGCCTGTTGCTGACCGCCGTCACCGCCGCCGCCTCGGCCCAGACCGAATACAGCCGCCGCGTCACCGGCAGCATGGAGGTTTCCGCCGCCGGCCAGGTGCTGACCTATACCATGCAACCCGCCGGCGCGCCGGCCATCGACCAAAGCCTCGGCAATCTGGTCGAGTCCTGGCGCTTCAATCCGCCGTCCGGCGGCAAGACGCTCCGGGTCGAGTTCAGCCTGACCCTGATGCGCCCCAGCCTGGAAGAGCGCACCTACACGCTCAAACGCGTCGAATTCTTCCCGCAGGGCGTGCAGCCCGCGGCCCGCGGCGCCGGCCCGGACGAGCAGGCCTATTGCCGGCAAGCCGATGCCGCCCCGCGCGGCGACGTCATCTGCCCGGCCATATTGCCCGCCGACCCGGCCTTGGCCGCCATGCCGATTAGCGCCGAGGCCTACATCGCCCTGCGCAAGACCGATTCCGGCGCCGAGGCGGTGCTCGAAAGTCTGTACCTGTACGGTCCGCAGAACGGCAAGTTGCTGAACCGCGCCCTGAACCTCGGCAAGCAGCAGTTCGCGCCGGCGGCGTTGGCTTGGGCCAACAAGAACGCCTTGGCGCTGCTGCAGGGCCGCGATCATTTCCTGACCCGCGTCGAGTTCGTGCAGGCCAACAACACGTTGCCCTGGCGCCGCCAGGAGAAAGTACAGGCCGATGCGGCCGACTGGCTGACCGACGCCGTGCGCGCCAAGACCGTGTATGTGAGCCAAGGCGGGTTGGAGTTGCAGTAGATCCGGGATGCGATCCGCACAAATGAAAAACCCCGCGGATGCGGGGTTTTTCATTTCAGGCTCAGCGGCCGTTGCCGCGTGGCGAGTAGTCCACCCGTCGCCGTTCGGTCACCGCGCCGTCAATGATGCGGCCTTCGACCAGTTCATAGCCCATCAGCGCATACACGCGTTCGCCGACGAAGATCGGGCGCGCGTTGCCGTACCAATCCACGCAGCTGGCGCGGCAGCCGTCGTCCAGTCGGCCTTGCGGCGAGGCCGCCAGCTGGCCGAGGTCGCCCAGCCGCAGGTCGCGGTTGCGCAGGTATTTCACCGCCGCGCCGCCGCGGCCGTCGCCGCCGGTCAGCATCGGCAGGCCGAGGATGCCTTCGCGCACGCCCTTGGGCTGGTAGAAGAAACCGTGCGTGCGGCTTTCGCTCTGCGCGGCGTTGCGTTCGATGTAACCGGTCATCGCGGTCGCGGTGCCGTCCAGGCGGATCGAGGAGAACACCAGGTCACCGCCGCGGTTGCCGACGATCAGCGCATCGCCGCCCAGGGCTTCGATGCGTTCGCTGCGATGGCCGAGGTCGAGCGCCACCGGTTGGCCCGTGCGGGCGTACGCCACCGCATACGCCGGCGCGTCGCTATACGGGTTGCCGTACAGCAGCCAATCGCCGACGAAGCGGTTCTGCAGGCTCCAGCCGCCCACGCCCGGCAACGGCCGGTAGTGTTCCGGCGCGGAGCTCGCCTGGGCGCCGCCGAACAGGCGCAACGGCGCGCGGAACAGGGCGATCGGGCCGGTCTTGCCGTCCGAGCGCCACATGCCTTCGCCGCCGGCATCGCGGCCGACCAATACGTTGATGTGGCCGTCGCGTTCCAGGAACGACATCTGGTCGATCGGCGCACCGGCCACGCGCAAGGCCTGCGGTTCGCCGCCGCCCAGCGGCATGCGCAGCAATGCGCTATCGCCGATCGGTGCGCCGCGCCAACGCGGCGTGCGAACCGGCGCCAACCAGACATAGACGGTATCGGCCGCGACATAGAACACCCGGCCGCTGCTGCCGAGCACGGCGGTGGCGCGGCAGTCGAGCTCGGCGCCGTCGCGGATGTCGCAGACCGTCACCGTATGCAGGGTGGCGTCGTAGGCTTGCAGTTCCTGGCCGGAACCGTAGATGCGGGTCGCCGGCAGGATGCGTTTGAATTCGCCGCCGCCGTCGCGCCAATGCCGTACCGCCGGCAGCATCGGTGCATCGCCCATTACGCCCAGACGCATCGGCGAGTAGAACACCAGCTGTTTGCCGACCAATCGGCTGGCGTAATTGCGCGAGGAATAATAATCGTTGCTGCGCAGATGATAGGTGTTGCGGTAGCTGAGCCGGCCGGCGTCGTCGACATGGAACAGGCCGACTTCGGTGCCGCCGCGCGCGTAGCTGTAGCCGATCACCAGCACGGTGCGGCCGCTGATCAGCATCTCGTCGTACCAGGCGCCGCCCGGATCGATGCCGGGGCCGAAGGCGTCGATGCTGTCGACGGGGCGCAATTCGTCGGGGCCGGCCTTGATGGTGAACAGGCGGCCGCGGCGCAGCACGATCAGATAGTCGCCGAGCTTCTTGACGATGCCGCCCTCCTCGACGCCGGCGGTCTGCACGTTGGTGATGGCGTCGCTTGCCGGTGCCGCGGCTTCCGCGGCGGCCGGCGGAGCCGGCGGTGGCGGCGGTGGCGGGCTCATCGGGGCCGGATAGATCATTTGGCCCTGTTTGGCGCGTTCGCGCCGCCACTTGCGCTCCTGTTCGGCCTGCCGCTTCTGCTCGGCCTTGCGTACCTTGGCCAGATAGTCCTGGAAGGCGGCCTCGTTGGCGAACGGCGTCAGGTGGCTCGGGGTTTCCTTGGCCTGTGCGCCGGCGGCGACGGACAGGGCGAGCAGGACGGACAGCAGACGGAGTCGGGTCATGGGCGGGCTCATGGATGCGGGTGGCCCATGATTAGCATTGATTTCCGCGGCAGGCAACGCTTTTCCGGCGGAACCGGTCAGCCGGCGTTAATCGCCCCGATGAAAAAACCCCGCCGGAGCGGGGTTTGGCTTCAGTGCTTCTTGGTGGCCGTCGCGCCCATCAACTTGTCGGTGTAGGCGATGCCGATGGCCGACAGGATGAAGATGACGTGGATGATGGTCTGCCACATCACGCCGGCTTCGGTATAGGTCGAGCCCGGCCCGCCGAGGTTGCCGATGGCGATGAAGGTCTTCAGCAGGTGGATCGAGCTGATGCCGATGATGGCCATTGCCAGCTTCACCTTCAGCACGCTGGCGTTGACGTGGCTCAGCCATTCCGGCTGGTCCGGATGGCCCTGCAGGTTCAGGCGCGAGACGAAGGTCTCGTAGCCGCCGACGATCACCATCACCAACAGGTTGGAGATCATCACCACGTCGATCAGGCCCAGCACCAGCAGCATGATGTCCTGCTCGCTCAAGCTGGTGGCGCCGTGCACCAGGTGGATCAGCTCCTTGATGAACAGCACCACGTACACGCCTTGGGCCACAATCAGGCCGAGGTACAGCGGCAGCTGCAGCCAGCGCGAGCTGAAGATCAGCGCCTGCAGCGCGTTCAGGCGGGGGGCTTGGTTCGGGGTCATCGTATACGTATCTCCGTTTTCCGCATCAGCCGCGTTTCATCGCGCTGAAGAATTCGTCGTTGGATTTGGTGGTCTTCATCTTGTCGAGCATGAACTCCATCGCGGCGATCTCGTCCATCGGGTGGATGAGCTTGCGCAGGATCCAGATCTTCTGCAGCATGTCCGGATCGATCAGCAGATCCTCGCGGCGGGTGCCCGAACGGTTGATGTTGATCGCCGGGAACACGCGCTTCTCGGCGATGCGGCGGTCCAGATGGACCTCCGAGTTGCCGGTGCCCTTGAATTCCTCGTAGATCACCTCGTCCATCTTCGAGCCGGTGTCGATTAGCGCGGTGGCGATGATGGTCAGCGAGCCGCCTTCCTCGACGTTGCGCGCGGCGCCGAAGAAGCGCTTGGGGCGGTGCAGGGCGTTGGCGTCGACGCCGCCCGACAGCACCTTGCCGGAGCTCGGCACCACCATGTTGTAGGCGCGCGCCAGACGGGTGATCGAGTCGAGCATGATCACCACGTCCTTCTTGTGCTCGACCAGGCGCTTGGCGCGCTCGATCACCATTTCGGCGACCTGCACGTGGCGCGCGGCCGGCTCGTCGAAGGTCGAAGAGATGACTTCGCCGCGCACGGTGCGCTGCATCTCGGTCACTTCCTCGGGGCGCTCGTCGATCAGCAGCACGATCAGGTGGACTTCCGGGTGGTTGTTGATGATGGCCTGCGCGATGTTCTGCATCATCATGGTCTTGCCGGCCTTCGGCGGCGACACGATCAGCGCGCGCTGGCCTTTGCCCTGCGGCGCCATCAGGTCCATGATCCGGCCGGTGATGTCCTCGGTCGAGCCGTTGCCGCGCTCGAGCACGAACCGGCGGCGCGGGAACAGCGGCGTCAGGTTCTCGAACAGCACCTTGTTCTTGGAGTGTTCCAGCGGCTCGCCGTTGATGGTATCGAGCACGTTCAGCGCCACGTAGCGCTCGCCGTCCTTCGGGTTGCGGATGCGGCCGGTGATGTGGTCGCCGGTGCGCAGGTTGAAGCGGCGGATCTGGCTCGGCGAGATGTACACGTCGTCCGGGCCGGCCAGGTAGCTGGCATCGGCCGAGCGCAGGAAGCCGTAACCGTCCGGCAGGATCTCCAGCACGCCTTCGGCGGCGACGCCGGCCGGATGGCGGGTCAGCACCTTCAGCAATTGGAAGGTCACGTCCTGGCGGCGCATGCGCGCCACGCCTTCGTGCAGGTTGAGCTGCTCGGCCATCTCCAGCAGCTTATGCATCGGCATGCGCTTGAGTTCGGTCAACGAGTAGTTCGGGAAGTCCGGCGGCAGCTGCGGCGGTTGGTAGGCCTGACGCGGTTCGCCCTCGCCCTCGTCGCCGCCTTGGCGGTCGTTGCGGTGCTGGAAGCGGTCGCGGTTGCGCTCGTTGCGGTGCTGGAAACGGTCGCGGCGGTTGTTGTGCTGATGGCCGTGGCGCGGGCGCTGTTCCTGGCCGCCTTGCGGCTGGCCTTCACCGTCCTGGCCGGCTGGGGCTTCGCCTTGCGCGTTCGGCGCCGGGGTCCGCTCGGCCGCTTCCGCGCGTTCGGCGCGCTGCGGCGCGGCCGGCTCCGGATCGACGTGCACGACCACTTCGGCCGGCGCGTCGGCGGCGGGCTTGGCGGTTTTGCTCAGGCGGGGTTTACGGACTTTCTTGGCGACGGCGTCGCCGCTTTCGTTTTCGGATTCTGACACAGGGGATTCCTCGCGAGTGCGAGCGGGAGAGAAGGGGATGGGGATGCGTAAAGCCGGGGCGCGGAACGCGCGTTCGGCATTAAAGTAGCACTTAAGCCCTTGCGGGGCAAGCATCCGGCGGCTTTGCGCCGCCGGACGTTCAGGCAATCAGATGTTGGAATCGACGAACGCGGCCAATTGCGCCTTGCCGACGGCGCCGACCTGGGTGGCCTGGACCTTGCCGTCCTTGAACAGCATCAGGGTCGGAATGCCGCGCACGGCGAACTGGCGCGGGGTGCCGGGGTTGTGGTCGATGTTGATCTTGACCACCTTGACCTTGCCGGCGTGGCTGTCGGCGAGCTCGTCGACCAGCGGGCCGATCATCTTGCAGGGGCCGCACCACTCGGCCCAGAAGTCGACCAGGACCGGGGTGGATGACTTCAGGACGTCGGCGTCGAAGCTGGCGTCGGTGACGTGGTGGACTTTATCGCTCACGAAATACTCCTTGAAAATGGCGCGGAACCGTGCGGGTACGGGCTTTAGGGTAGAATGGGGGCGCTGAAACGAAAATCCATCCCGAAATCGCCCGAATATCCTGCGCAGTGTGCGCCGAGCGGGGGCGTATTGCAAGCGGCCGAGGCGCCGCGGAATCCCAAAAATGACAGATAAAGCACTGACCGATATACCTTTTTCGAATTTCGACATCACCCCCGTGCTGCTCCAGGGCCTCGAGTCCGCCGGCTTCTCGCGTTGCACCCCCATCCAGGCCCTGACCCTGCCGATCGCCCTCGCCGGGCGCGACGTCGCCGGCCAGGCCCAGACCGGTACCGGCAAGACCCTGGCCTTCCTGGTGGCGTTGATCAACCGCCTGCTGACCCGTCCTGCCCTAGCCGAGCGCAAGCCCGAGGACCCCCGCGCGCTGATCCTGGCGCCGACCCGCGAACTGGCCATCCAGATCCACAAGGACGCGGTGAAGTTCGGTTCCGACCTGGGCCTGCGCTTCGCCCTGGTCTACGGCGGCGTCGATTACGACAAGCAGCGCGAACTGCTGCAGCAGGGCGTCGACGTGATCATCGCCACCCCGGGCCGCCTGATCGACTACGTCAAGCAGCACAAGGTCGTGTCCCTGCACGCCTGCGAGATCTGCGTGCTCGACGAGGCCGACCGCATGTTCGACCTGGGCTTCATCAAGGACATCCGCTTCCTGCTGCGGCGCATGCCGATCCGTACCGAGCGCCAGACCCTGCTGTTCTCGGCCACGCTCAGCCAGCGCGTGCTGGAGCTGGCCTACGAGCACATGAACGATCCCGAGAAGCTCGTGGTCGAGACCGAGTTCATCACCGCCGCCAAGGTGCGCCAGGTGGTCTACTTCCCGGCCGACGAAGAGAAGATCCCGCTGCTGATCGGCCTGCTGACCCGCAGCGAGGGCCACCGCACCATGGTGTTCGTGAACACCAAGGTCTGGGTCGAGCGCGTGGCCAAGGCGCTCGAGCGCGCCGGCTTCCGCGTCGGCGTGCTCTCGGGCGACGTGCCGCAGAAGAAGCGCGAAACGCTTCTCGCCCGCTTCCAGAAGGGCCAGCTCGACATCCTGGTGGCCACCGACGTGGCCGCCCGCGGCCTGCACATCGACGGGGTCTCGCACGTCTACAATTACGACCTGCCGTTCGATGCCGAGGACTACGTGCACCGCATCGGCCGCACCGCGCGCCTGGGCGCCGAGGGCGACGCGATCAGCTTCGCCTGCGAACGCTACGCCATGTCGTTGCCCGACATCGAGTCCTACATCGAGCAGAAGCTGCCGGTGGCGCAGATCGAGAAGGAGCTGCTGGTGCCGGTGCCGCGCGCGCCGCGTGAGCGCGTTGCCGGCGAAGACGAGGGCGAAAGCGTCAGCGCCATCTTCCGCGAGGCCCGCGAGGCCAAGGCCGCCGAAGACGAGCGCCGCGGCGGCAAGTCCGGTTCCGGCCGCGGCGGACGCAGCGGCGAGCGCCCGCGTGGCGACCGGCCCCGTTCCGACCGCCCACGCGCCGATAAGCCACGTTCCGATAAGCCGCGCGGCGAAAACCCCCGCGGCGAACGCCCCGAATCGGCCATGCCGGCCGATGCCGGCGTGCCCGCCGCCGAATCCGCGCGCAAACCGCGCCGCCGCCGGCGCAAGCCGATCGACACCGCGGCGCCGGCCACCGCCGCGCCGGCCGTCACGCCGCATGAAAAACCCTCGGTGCTGCGTCGTCTGGGCGCGCGTATCAAATCGCTGTTCACCCCCTCGAATCCGACGCGGTAATACGGCACACTAGGGGGGAGTTCTTTCAGGGAAGGCGTGATGACTCTTCTGCGCTTCGACGGCGTCGGCAAAACCTATCCGGGCGGCCACCGGGCCCTGGACGATCTGAGTTTTTCCGTGCAGGCCGGCGAGATGGTGTTCATCACCGGCCACTCCGGCGCCGGCAAGAGCACGCTGCTGAAGCTGGCGCACCTGTCCGAGCGGCCCAGCGCCGGTTCGGTCTGGTTCGACGGCAAGAACCTCGAACGCGTGCGCGGCAAGCAGGTCGCGCTGCACCGCCGCCGGCTCGGCGTGGTGCATCAGGACCACTGCCTGCTGCTTGACCGCACCGTGGCCGACAACGTCGCCCTGCCGCTGCTGATCGCCGGCTTGGCGCCGGCCGAAATCCAACGTCGGGTCCGGCATGCGCTCGACAGCCTCGGCTTGGCCGAACGCGCCGGCCACCGTTCCACCGACATTTCCACCGGCGAGCAACAGCGCGTCGGCATCGCCCGCGCCATGGCCCTGCAGCCGGCCCTGTTGCTGGCCGACGAACCGACCGGCAATCTCGATCCGTCCTTGGCGGCCGACATCATGAACCAGCTGGTCGGCCTGTGCCGGCAGGGCACGGCGGTGGTCATCGCCAGCCACGACCTGGCCTTGGTGAAGCGCATGAAGAAGCGCGTGCTGGTCATCGACAAAGGCCGGCTGATGGACGACATCTCGCCCGAGGAGTTGGCCGATGAGTGAGTCCTACTCCCGCTTCGCCGCCTGGCGCGCGCAGCACGCCGCCGCGTTCGCCGCCAGCTTCGGCCGGCTGGCCCGCCGGCCGTTCTCCAGCGGCCTGTCGCTCGGGGTGATGGCCATCGCCTTGGCGTTGCCGCTGGCGCTGGCGTGGTCCTTGCTGCAGATGGAACAACTCGCGTCGCGGGTGCAGGCCTCGCGCGCCATCCATGTGTTCCTGTTGCCGGACGCCGCCGTGGCGCAGGCCGAGCGCCTGGCCGACGGCCTGCGCACCGATGCCGCGGTCGCCGCCGTGCGGGTCAAGACCCCGGAGCAGGGCCTGAAGGAATTCCGCGCCAGCAGCGAACTGGCCAACGCGGTGTCGATTTTGGGCGAAAATCCGTTGCCGCCGGTGCTGGTGGTGGAGCCGGCCGACGGCGACGAGCGCGCGCTGGTGGCGCGCCTGCAGCAGCTGCCGGATGTCGAGTTCGTGCAGCATGACGGCGTCTGGCAACGCCGCCTGCAGGCATGGCTCGGTTTCGGTTCGCGCTTGTTGATCCTGCTCGGCGCGGTGTTCGCGCTCGGCGCGGTGCTGGCCGTGGCCAACAACATCCGCCTCGACATCGCCACGCGCGAAACCGAAATCGCCGTGCTGCAGCAGCTCGGAGCCAGCGACGGCTACATCCGCCGTCCGTTCCTGTACGCCGGCGGCCTGTTGGGCCTGTCGGCCGGCGTGTTGGCCTTGGCCATCCTGATCGCCGCCGCGGCCTATATCCAGCCCAGCCTGCTCGCGCTGATCGGCAGTTACGGCAGCGGCTTCCGCTTCGCGCCGGTACCGCTCTGGTCGCCGGCCGCGGTGGTCGCCGGCGCCGTCGGACTCGGCGTGCTTGGCGCGTATCTGGCGGTCGGCCACTATCTGCGCCTGACCCGCCCGGTGGATCTGTGAGCGCGCTGGCGTTCCTGCCGCTCGACCTGCAACATCCCCACCTGGTGGTGGTGGACGGCTCCAAGCTGGTACGCAAGGTGCTGCTCGGCCTGATGGCCAAGACCTTGCCGGACGCCGTGGTCACCGAATGCGAGAGCGGCGAACAGGCCAAGACGGTGCTGGTTTCGCAGCCGGTGCATTTGCTGGTCACCGCCCTGGTGCTGCCGGACATGGACGGCGACGAATTGGCGCGTTTCGCGCGCGAGCAGAGCACGCAATCGTATTTCCCGGTCATCGCGGTGTCGGGCGATGTGCAGTCGCGTCTGGAACAGCGCAGCCTGAGCCCGCACGTCACCGACTATTTCGACAAGACCTGGGGCATGGACGCGCTGGCCGCGTTCGTCAAAGGCTATCTGGCGCCCGATGAGGAAGTCAGCGGCGAGGTGCTGTACGTCGAGGACAGCAAGGTCGTCGCCGCCGCCACGTCGCGCATGATGAAGAAGCACGGCCTCGGCGTGCGACATGCGGTCTGCGTCGAGGATGCGGTCGCCCTGCTCGATCACGGCGACGGCCTGCCCGACATCATCCTGAGCGACGTCTACCTGAAAGGCGATCTGACCGGCATGGACCTGTTGCGCATCGTGCGCGAGGAGCGTGGCCTGGGCAAGAACCGCCTGCCGATCGTGGTGATGACCGGCGACGCCGACCCGGCCAACCAGAGCCAGCTGATCCAGCTCGGCGCCAACGACCTGGTGCAGAAACCGATCGAAGAGCGCCTGCTGATCACCAAACTGCTGTTCCAGCTGCGCATGGGCCGCCGGAACCGCCAGCGCGGCGCATGAGCGTCGACGGTCGCTTGTCCGACTCCTGGCAGCCGCATCTCGGCGGCCTCTTGGCGTCCGAGCCAATGCAGGCCTTGGCCGCGTTCCTGCGCGCCGAGAAGGCCAAGGGCAAAGCGGTCTATCCGCCCGGTCCGCTCATCTTCAACGCCTTCAACCACACCCCGTTCGAGGCGGTGCGGGTGGTCATCCTCGGCCAGGATCCGTACCACGGCCCGGGCCAGGCACATGGCCTGAGTTTCTCGGTGCCGGACGGCGTGCCGCCGCCGCCCTCGCTGCAGAACATCTTCAAGGAACAGGCGCGCGATCTGGGCTTGCCGATGCCGGCCACCGGCAACCTCACGCCTTGGGCCGACCGCGGCGTACTGCTGCTCAATGCCGTGTTGACCGTGGAAGCCGGCAAAGCCGGCTCGCATCAAGGCAAGGGCTGGGAAGAATTCACCGACGCCGCCATCCGGGCGCTGTCGGACCGCCGTGAAGGACTGGTGTTCATGCTCTGGGGCGCCTACGCCCAGGCCAAGGGCGTCAAAATCGATCGCAACCGCCACTGCATCCTGCGCGCGCCGCATCCCTCGCCGCTGTCGGCGCACCGGGGCTTTCTGGGCTGTGGCCATTTTTCCGCCGCCAACCGCTACTTGCAGGGCCGCGGCCAGCCGGCGATAGATTGGCGTATTCCATAATTCATTGATTTATAATTGAATATTTCTTGTTCCAGGTCATCAAAGCCGATCTCGGGGAACTTTCCGGGCCGATTAGCACTCTAATCGCTAGAGTGCTAGACTAAACCCATGAACGAGAACGCCATGACCAGCCAAGCCCTGATCAGCCACAATCTGCCGATTCCCAGCGCCCTCGGTTCCTTGGACGCCTACATCAACGCGGTCAGCCGCGTGCCGGTGCTGTCGGTCGAGGACGAGCAGAAGCTGGCGCGCGCCTACCGCGACAACGACGACCTCGACGCCGCCCGCCATCTGGTGATGGCGCACCTGCGCTTCGTGGTGCACGTGGCCCGCGGCTACCAAGGTTACGGCCTGGGCATGGGCGATCTGATCCAGGAAGGCAACATCGGCCTGATGAAGGCGGTCAAGCGCTTCGACCCCGACCAGGGCGTGCGCCTGGTCAGCTTCGCCGTGCACTGGGTGCGCGCCGAGATGCACGAATTCATCCTGCGCAACTGGCGCATCGTGAAGGTGGCCACCACCAAGGCCCAGCGCAAGCTGTTCTTCAACCTGCGCAAATCGAAGAAGCGCCTGGGCTGGCTGAACGCCGCCGAAGTCTCGGCCGTGGCCAAGGACCTGAATGTGTCCGAACGCGAGGTGCTGGAGATGGAATCGCGCCTGTCCGGCCGCGATGTCGCCTTCGACGCGCCGGATGACGACGACGACGACCATGCGCCGCCGTCGCCGTCGGCCTATCTGGTCGCGGTCAATGCCGATCCGGCCGCCGCCTACGAGCGCGAGAGCCACGAAGACAGCCAGCTGGAGCTGTTGCGCGACGGTCTGGCCGGCCTCGATCCGCGTTCGCGCGAGATCCTGCAGAAGCGTTTCCTGGCCGAAAACAAGGCCACGCTGCACGAGTTGGCCGAGGAATACGGCGTCTCCGCCGAGCGCATCCGCCAGCTCGAGGCCAACGCGTTGAAGAAGATGAAGGCGCTCTTTGCTGCTTGATACAGCAGTTTGATTAATTAGTTACTTTATTTTTCAGTTCATTTAAATTATTTGACTCAAATATTTCCATTAAGCGCGCACGAATAATGTAAGTGTCTTTAATTTCGATATTGATTTTATGGGAAATTTGCTGGGCATTTTCACCATCTAAAAGCAATTTTAAAACTTGCGATTCTACATAATTAAGTGCTCGTCTTTTTTTGAAAACAGCTGATTTCAAGTCATTGTTAAGATAATAGTATCCGCAAAAGACACGATGTAACGCAGAGATCAATTTGTTATTGATTTGACTATATTCAACAAATCCAAAAACTCCAGCATCAAGCAATTTTTTAATAAACAGATTATTAATCTGGTCATAGATAATGACAGCCTTAAGATTGATGTTGCTGCTCAAAGTCTCTTTCAAAACTTGAAAATCCTTTTCAAGGAAAGAATCCGAATATGCTTCGAATAATAAAATATAATCGGAGGAATGTGAAAGCGAAAGCGATGAAAAGCAAGGGCTTTGATCCTCATGAATTATCGTGATTTCACGATTATTTGAAAGTATAGATTTTATTTCACATTTAAATTTTTCTGCAAAAATACATATCTTTATCATTTAAATTTAATCGAAAATAAATCGAATTTTGTTCGCTTTATTAATCGATTAATATTGGATTTTTTCTAGGTTCGGTTTAAATTAAGTAACAAAAAGTAACCCATGGTCGGCCGAGCGTATCCACCAGTTCGAGGCCAATTGGTTGAAGGAAATGAAGGCGCTGTTGGCGGCCTGATTCATCAAAAAGCCCCGTCAAGCGGGGCTTTTTCATATGCCCAGTTCGCGGGCCCGGCTTTGCAGCTCGAACACCGAGCGCGCTTTGAACTTCTGCAGCAGTTTGATGCGGTGCACGTACACCGTCTTGTCGGAGATGCCGAGTTTTTTGGCGACATCCTTCGGACTTAGTCCGGCGACCAGCAGTTCCAGCACCTCGCGCTCGCGCGGGGTGATGTGCGGGCTGTGGCTGTCGGCCGCCTTGCGCGCCTCGTCGCAGAAATAGGGCTGGCCGCGCTCCACCGCCTGCACGGCCGACAGCAGCTCCTGCGCGCCGCGGCCCTTGCTGACGTAGGCCGCGATGCCCTGGCGGATGGCCTGGCGCACCACGTTCGGCCCGGTGTGCATCGACAGCACGATGGTCCGGAAGCGTTCGGTGATGCGGGCCGGATGTTCCAGTATCGCGGTGAATTTGTAGTTGGCGAAATCCAGGTCGGTGATCAGGATGTCTGACCGGAGTTCGCCTATACGCCGGAACAGATCGTCCGGGTCGCCGAACTCCGCTTCGATCCGATGGCCTTCCTGTTCCAACAGGTATCGCAATCCATCGCGGACAATCGAGTGGTCTTCCAGTAGCGTAATGAGGCTCATCGCGCCATGATGCGGTAGACCTGCGAGTTTTGGTATTAGAAAAATTCTTATAGCCGATTCCATGCAGATGCTGGAATGTATTGATATGGAAAAAATCCGGGCCGTGACGGCCTCCCATCCGATCTGGCTTTGGCCGGCCCTGGCCCTCGCCAGCTTGCCGTTGTTCATGGCGCTGAACATCGAGGGCGTCTATGTCAGCGTGCTGTTCGGCCTGCGTGTCTATGCGGTATTCAACCTGCGGCCGGCGTATTACCCGGTCGTCGCGTTGCTGGAGCTGGCGCTGGTCGCGCTGAATCCGTACGAGCGCCTGTTTCCCTATGTCGGCGCCTTCAATCCGGAGACGCTGTTCGTGCATGGCGCGGGCGTTGCGGCAACCTATTCCTGCGCCTGGCTGTTGCGCGCGTACATCGACCGTATCGGCAGCCGGATCGAACGCGCACCGCTCGCGCTGGGCACGGTGCTGGCCGCCCTGTCGGCCGGTACCGGCGCCGCCGTCGTGCTCGCCGAATACCTGTCGGCCGGCGGCGAACCATCCTATCTGGTCAGCGCCGCTTTCGCGCGGCTCAACGTCTATGTCACCACGGCCCTGCTGTTCGGCATCTATGCGGTATTCGCGAGGGCGCGGCCGCGCGTCATTCCCGGGCGCGCGGCCGCCACCCTCGTCATGGCGCTGTTGCCGCTCGCGGTTCTGGCGCTGATGTACCGGCTGTTCGACCTGTCCGGAAACCTGTCGGTGGTCTTCCTGTTCCTGGTCCTGTTCCTGCTCGGTTCGGTGTATTTCTCGTTCCGTTACGGCCGGATGCCGGCCATCGCGGTCAGTTTCATGTGCATCGTGCTGTTTTCCGCGGCCCACAACGGCTGGTCGCTCAACACCTGGCATGCCAATGCCATGTACCTGCTGCTGTTCACCGTCAGCTGCCTGTTCACGGCCATCTACGCCGAGCGCATGCGCGCCTCGGAACGCAGCCTGCTGCAGTCGGCCCAGCGCGAAGGCAACCTGATCCGCAACCTGCAGGAGCTGGAGCTGTCGCTGGAGGCGCGCAACGCCGAATACGTGAACGGCATCATCCGCAGCCTGCACGACGACGTCGGCCAGGGCCTGGTCGCCGCCAACCTGTACATGCGCGTGCTTCAGGGTCGGACGCAGGATCCCGGCGCGCTGGAGGCGGCCGGCAAGGCTTCCGAAATGCTGGAGTACGCGGAAAAACGCATGCGCGCGGTACTGAACAAGCTGGCCGACGAGCACATCGATTTCGGCGCCATCCACGCCGAGCTGGCCGTCGGCCGCATCGCGATGCTGCTGAAGGCGTCGGGCATCGACTACCGGCTTCTGGTCAGCCCGCATTCGCCGGCCTGGCACGAGTTGGACGCCGTGCACTGGCGCTTCATCTACCGCTTCTGTCAGGAATCGGTGACCAATCTGCTGCGCCATAGCCGCGCCGGGCGTTGCCGCATCCAGCTGTTGGCCCGGCAAAACAGTGGTGGCAGCTATGTGGTGATTTCCATCAGCGACAGCGACACCGCGAATTACTACGATTTCCGCCGCGTCGATTCGATGGGCCTGAAGAACCTGATGGCGACCGGCGCCGATCTGGGCGGCCGCTTCCATCATTGCCTGTGTCCGGAATTCAAGAAGATGGCCTTCCATTTCCGGATGCCCGCCCGATGAAACGCGCGGCCATCCTGATTCTGGCGGCATTGGCCGTTTTTCTGGGGGTATTCCTGTCGGCTTGGCTTCACCGGCCGGATGGCGGCCGACCCGCGTCCGCCGCCACGTCGCATGCCATGCTCGAACCGGCCACCCGGTACCTCAACCCCGGTACCAACCATCTGTGCTACCGCAGCCGCGGCGGCGCCATGGTCTGCTGGGGCAACAATACCTGGGACCAGATCATCGCCGACCCGATCCTGGCCATTCCGCCGGCGCAGCGGGTACGTCTGTCACGCGCCTTCCGGATGCTTTCCGGCGGCAACGGCCATACCTGCGGTGTCGCCGACGATGCCCGTATCTGGTGTTGGGGCGATGCCAGCATGGGGCAGATGGGCGACGGCGGCTCCTATACCAACACCATCGTCAGGCCGCAGCCGGTGCCGGGCATCGGCAGGGCGGTACGCATCGCTTCCGGTTACGACGGCAGCTGCGCCCTGATCCGCGACGGCGCGGTGTATTGCTGGGGAACCGTCGGCCGCAGCAACAGCCGGCTGCGCTCGCGCGAGTTCAAGGTGCTGCGCACGCCGCAACGCATGCCGCTGCCGGAACCCGCCAGCCACTTGTCGTTCCGCGTCCATCATGGCTGCGCCGTCGGCGTTTCCGGCGCCGTGTATTGCTGGGGCTTCAATGCCAACGGCGCGTTGGGCGACGGCTCGACCATCGACCGGATGGCGCCGGTGAAAGTCCGCCATCTTCCGGAAAAAATCACCCGCGTGGCCGCTGGCTACATGCATACCTGCGCCATCGGCGCGAGCCGGCGGGTGTATTGCTGGGGCTGGAACGGCCAAGGCCAATTGGGCAACGGCCCGGAACACCCGTACGAGGACGACCGCCGCCTCCGGCCGGCGCGCGTGCCGGGGTTGGCCGATATCGTGCAGCTGGCCATCGCCAGCCATACCTGCGCCTTGGATTCCGGCGGCCGGGTGTCTTGCTGGGGTTACAACGAATTCGGCGGCGCGGGGCAGGACACCCGCCGCTATCCGGCGGTCACCCGTCCGCGGCCGGTGACCCTTCCGGAGCCGGCGCTGGAAATCGCGCCCAACGAGTGGAGCACCTGTGCGCTCGGCCGCAGCCTGAAAATCTACTGTTGGGGCAGCAACAAAGCCAAGCTGATCGGCGAAAAAAATCCGGACCGGCCTTGGGTTCCGGTTCCCGTCGCCCGGATCGACTAGCCCGGGCCCGCCACCGCGCCGCGCTCCGATACCTCGACACGGAAGCCCTGCGCACGCAGGGTGCGCGCCAGGATGGCGGTGTCGCTGCGCAGCCGTCCCGATGTGACCTCGGCCGGCTCCTTTTCACCCAAGCGGTCGATGAAGGCGGCGGCCCGTTCCGGTCCGAACAGCACCGCCAACGCCGATTTGACCATTTCCGGCCGCTCGGCCAGCTGCGGATGGTCGATGATCGAAACCACAAGGCTGGCGCGGGGTGCTATGACTGTTTCCGGAGGATGGACTATCCGGAATTCTAGAGATGCGCTGCGTCTGCGGATATAGGAACTTTTCTTAGGGTCTGCGGATGGCACTCAATCCAGCAGACCCAGGCGCACCGCCTTTTCCTGCAGGTCGGTCAGATCGCGCGCCTGCAGCTTCAGCATGATGTTGGCGCGATGGCCGTACATGGTCTTGTCGTTGATGCCCAGGCGCGCGGCGATGGTCTTGGCCGACAGCCCCTGCAGCAGGAGCTTGAGCGTATCGGACTCGCGCTGGGTCAGTTTCGGCGCGACCGAAGGCGCCGGCCGACGGATGTCGCTCGACACGTAGGTGTCGCCGGCCATGATGCGGCGCAGGGCCGAGACCAGTTCCTTGGCGGCGGCGGCCTTGGTCACATAACCGGCGGCGCCGAGCGACAGCGATTTGCCGACGAAGGCCGGACTGTCGTGCATGCTGAGCATCAGCACCTTGACCCCGATGCCGGCCTTGGCCAGGTTTTCGACCAGTGAAAAGCTGTTGCCCTCGGCCAGGCTGATGTCGACCACCAGCACGTCCGGGCCGAAGCGCTGCAGGTGGCTCAGGGCCTGGTTGACCGTTCCGCATTCGGCGCACACGGTCATGTCCGGCTCGTTCTCGAGCAGGCGTTTGATGCCTTCGCGGACGATGGCGTGGTCATCCAGGAGCACGATGCGGATCATGCCGCCTATGGTAGCGCGGCTTGCCGCGCGCCGCGCGGAAAATTCCGGTCACGGCCGTGCGCTTTCAGGCTAGACTGCGTGGCATCCCTTCGTTTTCCCGGCGTGAATCCGATGTCTGCCACCGCGCCCGCGGCGAGCTCCCGTCCGTTGCAAACCGCCATGGCCTGCCTGCTGTTGATGGCGGGTTATTGGCTCTGCCTGCAGATCGGCTTCCGCCATTGGTACGTCGGCGTCGGCGTGCTGTTCGCGGTGTTCTGGTCCAGGCCGGGCCGTGACTGGCCATGGTTTTGCGCCGCCGTCGCCGCGGCATGCCTGCTCGATGACGCCGGCGCCGCCGGCGGTATCGGGCCGCATCTGCCAAGCGCGGTCCTGGAGCCCTTGCCGGCGCTCCTCGGCGCGCTCCTCGCCCGCCGCATGGGCCTTGACGCCATGGTGAAGCCGGTGCGGATCCTCGACCTGCTGCTGGCCGCCGTCTTGACCGCCCTCTTGGTCATGCTGACGGATCTGCTTGGCGTCCGGCATCCGTCCGGCGATGACGTCCGTCACGCCGCCGCCGTCCAAACCCAAGCGCCTACGCTGCCGGCGCTGGCGCATTACGGCATCAACCATTTCATGGGCGCCTTCCTCGGCATCATCCTGATCATGCCCGGCATGTTGTGGTTGACCGGCTTGATGAACCGGCCCGGTACGGCGAAAATCCTGCGTGCCGGTTTGGTCTGGCTGCTGCCGATCGCGTTGCTGCTGTCGGTGCCGATGGCGCTCTTCGCCGGGCAGGGCGTCGATCGCTATCTGCGCCGATGCCTGCTGGTGCTGGTGGTGGTGTTTTCCTTCCGCCACGGCTGGCGCGGCACGGCGTTGTCGATGCTCCTGGTCAGCACGCTGATCGGCATCGACGACCATCTGCACGGCAGCGCCGATGATCCGGTGGTGCTGCAGCTGGTGATGGCGGTTATGGCCGCGATGGCGCTGCTGTTCGGCGCCAGCATCGACGAACTGCGGAGCAATGAAGCGGCGCTGCAGGCCGACAAGAACACGCTGCAGGAAGCCCTGTCGGCCCTGGCCGAATCGAGCCGGCGCAACATCGAGCTGGAGGAGCTGGAACGCAAGCGCATCGCGCACGAGCTGCACGACGAGCTCGGCCAGCTGCTGACCGCGATGCAGCTGCGGCTGGCGGAGTCCGCGGTCAACCCCGACATCGCCGCGCTCGAACGCCTGGGCGCGCGCATGCGCCAGTCCTTGGGTTCGGTGGTGAACGCGCTGAGTCCGAACGAGTTGAACCAGATCGGCCTGTACGAATCGCTGGTCTACGGCTCGCCGTCGCAGTTGTGCGAATTGGCCGGCATCCGCTACCAGGTCGAGCTGCAGGGCAACGGCATGCTGCTGAACGAATTGCAGCCGGCCACGGCGCTGGCGGCCTACCGTATCGTGCAGGAATCGGTCAACAACGCGGTCAAATACGCCCGTTGCCGGCGGGTCGGCGTGCGCCTGCGTGTCGGCCGGCGGGGCGTAAACCGCCGCGGCATCGTGCTGGTGCTGGATATCCGCGACGACGGCATCGGCGTGTACGAAACCGCGATCCGCGCCGGCTTCCACTCCATCCGCGATCGGGTTCTGGCCTTGGGCGGCGCGGTCCGCATCGCCAACTGCGGCGGCCTGCGCGTGCATGCCCTGTTGCGGCAGTAATCCCCCGGCCAATCTGCTAAAATGGAGCCTGTTGCGCCCGTAGCTCAGCCGGATAGAGTAGTGGCTTCCGAAGCCATTGGTCGGGGGTTCGAATCCCTCCGGGCGCGCCAATCTCCGCCATGACACCCGATACCCACACTCTGCATAACGCCTTCGGCACCGTTTCCGTGTCCGAATACGGCGGACAGGTGCTGTCCTGGCGCACAGCCGATGGCCGCGAGCGCCTGTATACCCCGCCGAACCCGATTCTACAGCCTGGCCGCGCCCTGCGCGGCGGCGTACCGGTCTGCTTTCCGCAGTTCTCCGGCCGCGGTAGCTTGCCCAAGCATGGCCTGGTGCGTACTTTGCCTTGGCGGTTGCGGGCGCGTACCGAATCGGCATTGATCCTCGCCATCGGCGATGACGACACCACCCGCGCGCTCTGGCCGCATGCGTTCGAGCTGGTGCAGACCGTGGTGCTGGATGCCGGCGGCCTGTCGATCGCCTTGGATGTCGGCAACCGCGGCGAAGCGCCGTTTGCCTTCACCGGTGCCTTGCATACCTATCTGCGTGTGCCGGAGGTGACCGCCTGCGCCGTGCATGGCCTGCAGGGCCGCGAATACGAAGACGCCGCCGACGGCAGCGCGTTCAAGCGGCTGGACGGCGCGCTGCGCGTGACCGATGAAGTCGACCGGGTATTCGCCGGCGCACCATCGCCCTTGCGCCTGGATTACGGCGACGGAACCGCGTTGGACATCGCGCAGGGCGGGTTCGCCGATACCGTGGTCTGGTGTCCGGGCCCGCAATTGGCCGCCGCGTTCACCGATATGCCGGCGGACGATTGGCGGCGGATGTTGTGCGTCGAGGCGGCGTCGGCCGTCGTGCCGGTCGCGGTGCCGGCCGGCGGTCATTGGCAGGGCTGGCAACGCCTGTCACCGGTCTGAATTCCGCGCCGGTCAGGGCGCCTTGAACGCCGCGTCGAACGCCGGTATGTCGAAGATGCAGTTGTTGCTGAGCCGCTCGCTGCCGACGATGCGGGCGTTCAATGCCGCTTCATCGTATCGTTTGTTGCCGGCCTGCGGCGATGCGGCCGGCGTCTCCGGCAACCATTCCAGCACGCGTCCGGTGCCGTAACGCAGCTGCAACAGCTCGCGCCAGGCCGCATGGCGGGCCAGAAAATCCTCGCGTGCGGCCAAGGCCTCGCGGTTTTTGGCGGCGTTGAGGCTGTCTTTGGGCAACAGTTCGGCCAAGGCCTTGCGGTCATCGCGGTTGGCCGATATCGCCCGCTCGCATTGCCGCAGCCACCGGATTTTTTCCTCGACCGCCGCCGGAATCGGCGGCGCGGCGCTGCCGGCGGATACGGTGAGCAGCAGGGCGGTCATGAGCGTCATCGCGGCAACTCCCGGATTTCGATGGCCCGAGAATAGGGCGCGCGGGGGTGCGCGGCAACGCGGCTCAGGCGCCGCGGCAGATGGCCAGATAATTCCGCATGGTGGCGTCGAGCCCGTCGTACAGGGCTTCGCCGATCAGCGCATGGCCGATGGAGACTTCCAGCACGTCCGGCACGCCGGCCAGGAAGGTAGCGAGATTGGCTTGGCTGAGGTCGTGTCCGGCATTGACGCCGATGCCCAGCGCCTGCGCCTGTTGCGCGGTATGCCGGCAATGCGCCAAGGCCTCGGCCGCATCGCCGGCCGCGAAGGCCTCGGCGTACGGGCCGGTGTACAGCTCGATGCGGTCGATGCCGAGCGCCTTGGCCGCGGCGAGATCCGTGGTGCCGGCATCCATGAATACCGAGACGCGCACGCCCCACTGCTTCAATTGCGCGACATAAGGCGCCAGCCGTCCGGCATCGGCGGCCAGGTCGAAACCGTGGTCGGAGGTGATCTGCCCGTCGCCATCGGGAACCAGGGTGGCCTGCGCTGGGCGCGTGCGCCGGATCAGTTCCATCAAGCCGGGATACTCGCCGCGCGCGGGCGCGAACGGATTGCCTTCGATGTTGTATTCGACGTCGCGTTGCCGGCACAGATCCGCCAGCGCATCGACGTCGTCGGGGCGGATATGGCGCTGGTCAGGGCGCGGATGCACGGTGATGCCATGCGCGCCGGCATCGATGGCGCAGGCCGCCGCGCGCAGCACCGAAGGCTCGTCGCCGCCGCGCGAGTTGCGCAGCACCGCGATCTTGTTGACGTTGACGCTGAGCGCGGTCATGCTTCGCCGCCGTCTTTTTCCGCGGCTTTGCGCGCCTTGGCCTGTTCGGCCTGCTCGCGCAGCTGGCGCAGCTCCTCGGCGCTGATGATGTGGCGTTCCGGCCGGCGTTGGCCTTCGACCTTGGTGCGGATCAGGTTCCATGCGCCCATCAGGCCGAACAGCGCGGTCATCAGCAGCAGGAAACCGACGCCGCCGACGCCCACTTCGGCGATGAAGGCGGCGACCAGACAGCCGAGGCTGAGCGCGAAATAGAGCAGGTACATGGCGGACTCCGGAGCGGTTGCGGCGATTATAGCAAGGGCGAAAACAGCCGCGCGAGCGCCTGCGCCAGACGCTTGGCCAGCGGCACCGGCGCCTTCGGGTCGAAGCGCGCGGAGGCGTTGAGGTAGCCGTACAGCACGCGCGCCAGCGCATCGGCGCTGCCGGCATGCTCGAGCAACAGCGACAGCTCGAAGTTCAGCCGGAAGCTGCGGTGGTCGAAATTCGAACTGCCGACGATCACCGTGCCGTCATCGACCAGCAGCGCCTTGGTATGCAACATGCGCGGGTATTCATACACGCGCACGCCGGCGTCGGTCAGGGCGTCGAAGTAGGAGCGCGCGGCCAAGGTGACCACCGCGTTGTCGCTGCGGCGCGGCACCACCAGCGCGGTATCCACGCCGCGCAGCGCGGCCGAGGTCAGCGCCATCAGCGCCGCTTCGCTCGGCACGAAATACGGGGTCACCAGCAGCACGCGTCTTTCGGCGCCGTTGATGGCCGCCACCTGCGCGCGGTGGATCGGCTCCCAGGGCGTGTCGGGGCCGGCCGCCAGCACCTGCGCCGGAATCGGACCGGCCGCTTCCGGCGGCGACGGGAAGTGCGCCGGGTCGGCCGGCACACTGCCGCCGGCATACAGCCAATCCGAGACGAAGGCCAGCTGCAGCCAGCGCACGGCATCGCCTTCGATGCGCAGGTGCAGGTCGACGTAGGCGTCGGCGCGCAGCGCCTCGTTCTCCTCGTCGGTGATGTTGATGCCGCCGGTGAAGCCGGCGGTGCCGTCGACCACCACGATCTTGCGGTGCGAGCGGATGTTGATCTGCGGCCGCCAGATGTGCTTGAAGCGGAACGGATGGAAGAACAGCACCTGCGCCCCGGCTGCCCTGAGCGGAGTCAGAAACGCGTCGTCGATCCGTTTCGAGCCGAGCCGGTCAAGCAGCAGGCGCACGGCCACGCCACGCGCGGCGGCGCGCGTCAGCGCGTCGCGGATGCGCATGCCCGTGCGGTCCGGCTCGAAGATGTAGTACTCGAGGTGGATGTGGTGCGCCGCGCCGTCGATTGCGGCTTCCAGCGCGGCATAGGTGGCCGCGCCGTCGACCAGCCAATCGACGCGCTCGGCGCTGGCCGGCGCGAAGCCCGAGCTGGCCGCGTTCAGCCGCATCAGCGCGCTGGCCCCGGCCGCCGCCGCGTTTTGCCCCGGTGGCGACAGGCCGGCCTTGGCGCGGCTGCGTTTCAGGGTCTGGCGGCGGATGCGGGTCGGGCCCAGGAAGTGGTAGATCAGAAAGCCGACCACCGGCAGCAGCGCCAGCGACAGCAGCCAGCTCAGGGTCGCGATCGGTTCGCGTTTCTGCAGCAGGATCCAGCCGCCGAGCAGGGCGATGTACGCCAGCCACAGCGTGCCGAGCACGAACGAGAGGTTCGGCCAGATCGCCTGCAGATGCTGCCAGCCGGCGGCCAGGGCGTCCATGTCAGCGTCGGCCGTACAGGGTTTCCGCGCGCTGGAACAGGATCCAGCTGGTGCCGATGTATTTGGCGCCGCCGGTCGGCCGATTGCCGCGATGGGTGTGGGTGAAACCGGCCGGCGCGATCAGGAAACTGCCGGCGCGCGGCGCGATTTTCCGGTTCTGGTGCACGAATTCGGTTTCGCCGGCGCCGAAGCCGTCGTTCAGGTACACCGTCCACAGCAGCACGCGGTGCAGGCTGTCCTCGTCGCGCGGGTAATGCTCGCTGTGCCAGTACGGATAGCCGCCTTCATCCGCTTCGTAGCGTTGCAGGTTGACCGGACCGGGTCGGAACACCGCGCGCAGCAGCTCGGCCAGCGCGCGGTCGTCGAGCGCGCGGATATCGTCGTGGCCGTAGCGGGTGACCGTGCCGTCCGGCAACTGCCGCTGCAGCAGCAGCGGCGCGATCAGCGCGTACGGATATTCGCGCGCATAAGCCAACAGGGCGCGGAACATGGCGGTGTTCAGTTCCTTCTCGACCGCCAGCCAGTCCGCGTGCTGGTTGAGCTGGATGTCGCGGCTGTGCTTGAGTTCCGGCAGCACGCCACCGCCGACGCGGCCGGCCGTGGCCAGGCCGCTGGCATCGAAGCGCTCGGTGATCTCACGGCAGCGTTCCGGCGCCAGCAGGCCGGGATACACGCCGATGAAATCGCCGGCGGTCATGCCCGGGCGTCGTGCTCGCGATGGTGGCGTTCGGCCTGCGCCACCTCGTTCTTCGAGCCGAGGAACACCGGCACGCGCTGGTGGAGCGCTTCGGGCGTGACCTCCAGCATGCGGCCGCGGCCGGTGCTGCAGGCGCCGCCGGCCTGCTCGACGATGAAGGCCATCGGATTGGCCTCGTACATCAGGCGCAGGCGGCCGCCCTTGTCGCGGCATTTGGCGTCCACCGGATACATGAACACACCGCCGCGGGTCAGGATGCGGTGCACGTCGGCCACCATGCTGGCGACCCAGCGCATGTTGAAGTCCTTGCCGCGCGGGCCGGTTTTGCCGGCCAGCAGCTCGTCGATGTAGGCCTGCATCGGCGCTTCCCAGTGCCGTTGGTTCGACATGTTGATGGCGAATTCCTGGGTCTCTTCGGGAATGCGGATGTCGGCGCGGGTCAGGATGAAGCTGCCCTGTTCGCGGTCCAGGGTGAAGGCATGCGTGCCGCGGCCGAAACTCAGCACCAGCATGGTGCTCGGACCGTACACGCAATAGCCGGCGGCGACCTGTTCGGTGCCCGGCTGCAGGAAGTGTTCGTCGCGCGGCTCGGTCACGCCGTCCGGGCAGCGCAGCACCGAGAAGATGGTGCCGACCGAGACGTTGACGTCGATGTTGGAGCTGCCGTCCAGCGGATCGAACAGCAGCAGATAGTTGCCGCGCGGGTAGTTGTTCGGAATGGCGTGCGCGTGGTCCATCTCCTCCGAGGCCAGGCCGGCCAGGTGGCCGCCCCATTCGTTGGCCTCGAGCAGGATCTCGTTGCTGAGCACGTCCAGTTTCTTCTGCGCCTCGCCCTGCACGTTGCCGGTGCCGGCGTCGCCCAGCACGCCGCCGAGCGCGCCCTTGCCGACCGCGGTGGCGATGCTCTTGCAGGCGCGCGCCACCACTTCCAGCAGCAGACGCAGGTCGGCGTTGATATGGCCTTGATGCTGCGCCTCGATCAGATGGCGCGAGAGGGCGGTCGGTTTCATGCGCGAAATCTCCGGGGATTTGCCGTATTGTAATGCCTGATGGATCGCGGGCGGAGGCCTGATGGACGCTTTTTCCGATTATCCCCTGTTGCCGGCGCTGATGACCGCGCTCGGCGTCGGCCTGATGATCGGCACCGTGCGCGAGCGCGCGCATGCCGAGACCTTCGCCGGGGTGCGCACGCACGCCCTGACCGCGATGGCCGCGGTATTGGCCACCAGCCTGGGCATGGGCGCGTTCCTGATGCTGTTGGCGATGCTGGTGGCGCTGGTCGCGGTGGCGTATTGGCGCTCCTCGCAGCACGACCCCGGCCTGACCGGCGAGATCGCGCTGATGCTGAGCGCGCTGCTGGGTTCGCTGGCGGTCACCGATGCGGCGTTGGCGGCCGGCCTGGGCGCGTTGTGCGCGGGCCTGCTGTACGCCAAGACGCCGCTGCATCGTTTCACCAAAGAGGTGCTCAGCGAGCGCGAGGTGCACGACGGCATCGTGCTGCTGGCCAGCGCCCTGATCGTGCTGCCGCTGCTGCCGGATGCGGCCGTCGATCCGTACGGCGTGCTCAATCCGGCCAAGCTCTGGCGCCTGGTGGTGCTGGTGATGCTGGTCGGCGCCATCGCCCACATCGCGCTGCGCCTGGTCGGCAACCGCTGGGGTCTGCCGCTGGCCGGCTTCTTCTCGGGCTATGTGTCGTCCACCGCCGCCACGTTGAGCTCGGCGCAGCTGGCGCGCACCGCACCGGGCCTGACTTCGCCGGCGCTGGCCGCGGCGCTGCTGGCCAATGCCGCGTCGGTCAGCTTGTTCGTGCCGGTGTTGTTGGCCATGGCGCCGGAATACCTGCAGGCCATCCGTTTCGAGCTGGCGGCCGCGTTTTCCGCCCTGTTGCTGCTGAGCGCGTTCGGCCTGCGCGGCGCGCCGGCACAGGTTCCGGAGTCGCCGGTGGCGCAACGCCGCATGTTCCGCATCCGCCATGCCTTGGCGCTGGTC
This sequence comes from Arenimonas maotaiensis, assembly GCF_014638745.1. Classification (GTDB taxonomy): domain Bacteria; phylum Pseudomonadota; class Gammaproteobacteria; order Xanthomonadales; family Xanthomonadaceae; genus Arenimonas; species Arenimonas maotaiensis. The sequence goes on along the minus strand of NZ_BMFO01000003.1, from coordinate 32,262 downwards.
GCCGCCATCGCCCTGATTCTGCTGCTGAGCGCGGTGCTCAGCCGCGCGCTCGGCCCGGAGTGGGCGGTGGCGATGACCCTGTTCGCGGCCAGCGCCGAACTGCAGGCGTCTTTGGTCGGCATCGCCCAGCTGGTGCAATCCGGTGATCTGGACGGAACGCGCGGACACTGGGCTTTCCTCGGCGTGATGGCGGTCAGTGCTTCGGTCAAGACCGGCATCGCCTGGGCCTCCGGCGGCCGCGACTTCGGCCTGCGCTTCGGCGGCGCGATGGCGGTGATGCTGGCCGTGGTGGCGCTGACCGCCTGGCTTTCGGGCTGATTCCTATTCCAAAGCGCCTAGCCGCGACTTACAATGCAGCTACTTGTGGCATCCAAGCGCTGAGGGGGCGGGAATGGTCGACAAGCCTTCAGGCAAACCGGATGTCTCCGTGGTGATGTATCGGTTCATGCTGTACTTTCTGGCCAGCTTGGCCGTCTTTTTGGCGCTGGCCTGGCCGGCGTACCGAAAGAACGTGGAGTCGCGCGAACGCATCCTGGTCGAGCGCCTGCAGGGTTTCTCCGATGTCAACGAGCGCCTGATCCAACAGCGTTACCGCGAGCTGTACAGCGATATCCGCATGCAGGTGCTGGTGCCGAGCATCCGGCAGTACATGACGACCGGTAGCGCCGCCGACCGCGCCGAGGTCGAGGCCTTTTTGCTTAAGGCCGCCAAGACCTACCAGCACTACGATCAGATTCGCATCCTCGATTTGGAGGGTAACGAGCTGATTCGAATCAATCACCGGGGTGGCCGTACCCAATCGGTGCCGGCCGCCGAACTGCAGAACAAAAACGACCGCTACTACTTCAAAGAAGCCCTACGCTTGTCGCCGGGCGAGGTCTATGCCGCACCGCTGGACCTCAATATCGAAAACGGGCGCCTTGAACAGCCGCATCGGCCGACCCAGCGGCTGGCGATCAAGGTGACCGATAACGCCGGTATTCCGCGCGGCATCTTGGTGATGAACCATGATCCTAGCGAATTCCTCGCCGAATTCAAGACTTCGATGGGCCTGTACAAGCCGGTGCGCGGCATGCTGCTCAATTTTGGCGGCTATTGGGTCTCGGACGTCGAGCCCGATAACGAATGGGGTTGGATGTTGGGGCATCCCGAGCGTAGCCTGGCGGTACAGCAGCCGGATATATGGCACACGATGCGGACGCAGCCACGCGGCGAAATCCGTACCCATGACGGTCTTTACCTGTTCCGTCAGTTCGATCCCTTCCATGCCGCCATGGAATACGATAAAACCCAACTCAAAGACGGTACGCACAGCAGCCAATTCCACTGGCACGGCATCATGGCCGTTTACATGCCGGAAATCAGCTGGCGCCGTTACACCGTGTTGGCGCAACCGGGCGGTCAGATCGGGTTGGCGTTGATCGTATTGCTGCTGGCGGTGCTCAGCTGGATTCTGGCTCAACTGCAGGTGCAAAAGGCCGCGGCCCGTGCCGAGCGCGTGCGTCATGTGCGTGAAATGGAGCATCAGGCGCATACCGACGTACTGACCGGCGCCTTCAACCGCCGCCACTTCTACCTGTTCGGCGAACGCGAGCTGTCGCGCGCCCGCCGGATCGAGGATCCGCTGTCGCTGCTGATGCTCGACATCGACCACTTCAAGCGCATCAACGACGAGTACGGCCACGACATCGGTGACGAGGCCCTGAAGCTGCTGACCCGGACCTGCCTGCAGCAGCTTCGTCCGCACGACCTGTTCGCGCGCACCGGCGGCGAGGAGTTCGCCGCGCTGTTGCCGCATACCGGCATCGCCGACGCCGCGATGGTGGCCGAGCGCATCCGCCGCACGGTCGCCGGCCTGTCGTTGCCGCTCGCAAACGGCGGCGAGCTCGGCCTCACGGTGTCGATCGGCGTAGTGCAATGGCACGCCGGCGACGCCGACCTGGACGCGCTGTTCAAGCGCGCCGACCAGAAGCTGTATCAGGCCAAGGACGAGGGCCGCGACCGCGTCTGCGCCTGAGCCTGAGCCTGAGCCTGAGCTGCCTCAGATGTCGCCGTCGGCCAGCCAGCCCTCGCCGCTGCCGCGGTGGAACACCTGGTCGGTCGCCAGCACCGCGCCGGCCGGCACCGCGTCGCGGCCGGCGATGTCGGCGTAGATCGGGCCGAAATCGGCGAAGGTGGCGTCGAACAGCTGTCGGAAGCCGTCGATCACGAAGTAGGTCTTCTGGTAGGTGTCGATGCGGTAGCGGGTGTTCATCACCCGCTTCAGGTCGAAGCCGATGCGGTTGGGCGCCGGCGAGTTCAGGCTGTAGTCGCACTCGCCCTTCGAGCTCAGGATGCCGGCGCCGTAGATGCGCAGGCCCTCGGCGGTGTCGATCAGGCCGAACTCGACCGTGTACCAGTACAGCCGGGTCAGTTGCGCCAGCGCCTCCGGGCCGATGGCGTGCGCGCGCAGGCCGCCGCGGCCGTAGGCCTGCATGTAGTCGGCGAACACCGGATTCATCAGCAGCGGCACGTGGCCATACAAGTCGTGGAACAGGTCCGGCTCGGACAGGTAGTCGAGCTGCTCCGGTCGGCGGATCCACCAGGTCACCGGGAAGCGGCGGTTGGCCAGATGTTCGAAGAAATCCAGTTCCGGCAGCAGGCCTTCGACGCCGACCAGGGTCCAGCCGGTGGCGGCCTGCAGCACGGTGTTGAGTTCGCTGAACTTCGGGATGGCGGCGTCCGACATGCCCATCGCCGCGGTGGCGTCCAGGAATTCGCGGCAGGCCTGTTCGCCCAGCTGCGCCTGCTGGCGGCGGAACAGCGTGCGCCAGACGGCGTGGTCGGTCTCCGAATAGTTTTGCCACGGCTGTTCGACCACGGCGGTGGTGTAGACCGGAACCGAGCCTTTGTCGGTCTGCAGATGTTCAACGCGCTGGGGAGTGGTCATGGCGGTGCCTGGCGGTGCGGTTCCGGCATTTTACCGCGCCGGCCGGCCGTCGGCGTGATCCGGATCAAGACGGTGGCGGACGCCGGAACGGCAGGATCTTACCGCCTTCGGGCGGCGGCGGACGGTGCCAGAGCACCGGCACGTCGCGCGGTGCGGGCAGGTCGAGTTCGGCCTCCATCGCCGGCGTGTCTTGCTCCGGCTCCAGATCCCAGCTGTACAGGCGTTTCGGCGCGCGTTCGTCCAGCCCGGCGAAGGCCAAGCCGGTGATCAGGCCGAACACCGCGCCCGACAGGTGGTATTCCCAGGACACGCCCTGTTGCTGCGGCAGCACCGAGAACACCATGCCGCCGAAGAAGAACATCGCCAACAGCAGGCCGGTCAGCGCGCTGCGGTCGCGCCGGCGCAGGCCTTGGGCGATCAGGAAGAACATCAGGCCGACGGTGATGCCGCTGGCGCCGATGTGGTGGCCGCCCATACTGATGAACCAGGTGCCGAGGCCCGAACCGAGCCATACCACCGGCCAGGCGCGCAGGCTGGCGCGGGGATACAGGCTGCCGGCGATGCTGCCGAGCACCAGAATGGCGAACGCGTTCGCGCTCAGGTGGCCGAAGTCGCCATGCAGCAGCGGCGCGGTCAATACGCCGAGCAGGCCGTCCGCGCGCTGGGGCGCGATGGCCAGGGCTTGGGTGTCGAACAGGCGGTCTTGGGCGAAGAACACCGCGCCAAGCAGCGCCACCCAGGCCAGGGTCACGGTCAGCGCCCGGCTGAAGTTGGCGCGTAGCCGGCCCATATAGGCGGCTTGCTGGCTGGCGTACAGGGTTTCGGCGTCCATGATTTCCAAGATGGGGGCCGATGGACAAAGCGCAAGGCGGGCCGGCGATCCGGCCCGCCAAGGGCCGGGCTTAGTCCTTGAGCAGGTACTCTTCGCCGACCGCCGCTTTTCTGGGCTTGGGCTTGAACACCAGGCTGAACGCCATGGCCGAGGCGATCAGGGCCGCCACCACGCCGAGCGAGACGCCGACCGGAATCTTGTAGAAGTCCACGATCAGCATCTTCACGCCGATGAACATCAGCACCAGCGCCAGGCCGTAGGCCAGCAGGTGGAACTTCTCGGCCATGCCGGCCAGCAGGAAGTACAGCGCGCGCAGGCCCAGCACCGCGAACACGTTCGAGGTCAACACGATGAACGGGTCGGTGGTGATGGCGAAGATGGCCGGGATCGAGTCGACCGCGAAGATGACGTCGGTGAACGCCACCATCACCATCACCACGAACAGCGGCGTGTACTTCCTGATGCCGTCTTCGCGCAGGGTGAAGGCCTCGCCGGCGTATTGGCGGGTCAGCGGCAGGTGGTTGGTGATCCAGCGCAGCACCGGGTTCTTCTCCAGGTCCGGCTCCTGGCCGGCGGCCCACAGCATCTTGCCGCCGGTAACCAGCAGGAACAGGCCGAACAGGTACAGGATCCAGTGGAATTTCTGGATCAGCGCCGCGCCGACGAAGATCATCACGGCGCGCAGCACGATGGCGCCGAGCACGCCGTAGATCAGCACGCGCTGCTGCGAGGGCGCCGGCACCGCGAAGTAGCTGAAGATCATCAGGAACACGAAGATGTTGTCGACCGCCAGCGCCTTCTCGACCAGATAGCCGGTCAGGAACTCCAGACCGATGCGGTTGGCGTCCGGATTGCCGGATTCCTTGAGATACCACCACAGGCCGGCGTTGAACGCGGCGGCCAAGGCGATCCAGGCCAGGCTCCAGAGCAGGGCTTCGCGGGTGGAGACCTTGTGCGGGCCGTTGGCTTTCAGCACCAGCAAGTCGACGGCCAGGGCGATGATGACGAATACGATGAAGACCGCCCACATGGTGGGGGTGGCGATGCTTAACATGTCAGCTCCTTGGGTTGCCAAATGCATACGGGCCCCGGAAAACCGGGGCTTGGCGAAGGTCTTGCTGACAGGAATCTGCCTATCGAACCGGGGGCGTTGCAACCCCGTGCTGACGATGCGATAGCGGGAGCTACTCCCCTTCGCCGGCTATGATAGGGCAGTGCGGCCGGCTTGTCATCCGGCGGGAGTGGACGATGCGTGAAAATCCGATGGAAAACCGCGCGCCCGGCGCGGTGCTGGACATGGCCCGCGCCCGCGAGGCCTTCGGCGATGGCGAGGAAACGGCCGAAGGCCTGGCGCTGACCCGCAGCCTGCTCGCGCGCCTGTTGCCGGCCCTGCGCGGCCCTGCGCCGGATTGGGAGGCCCTGCATGCGATCCGCGGCTGCGCCGCACTGCTGTGTGACCCGGAAGCGGCTGCGCGTATGGCCGAGCAGGAACGGCATCTGCGCGCCGGTGGACTAGCCGGCGAGGGCTTCGCCGAGGTACTCTGTGCGCTGGATACGCTGCAGGACGAAATCGATGCCGTTCTGCGCAGCCGGGGGGGATAACCGGAGAATTATGAGAATGAAACAGGCGAGCGTACTGATTGTCGACGACAATGCCGAATTCGCCACGCTGCTCAAGCGCCATCTGGAGCGCGAGCACTACCATGTGCACGTCTGCGGTGACGGCGCCGAGGCCGAAACCGCCATCCTCGGGCTCGGCTGCGATGCGGTGATCCTCGACGCGCGCCTGCCGCACAAGGACGGTTTCGCCATCTGCCAGGCCGTGCGTTCGCGCTACGACGGCGTGATCATGATGCTGACCGGCATGGACGAGGACACCGACCGCATCCTCGGCTTGGAGCTGGGCGCCGACGAGTACCTGACCAAACCGGTGGCGCCGCCGGTGGTGGTGGCGCACCTGCGCGCGCACCTGCGCCGCGCGCAGAGCGGTGACAAGGCCGCGGCCAGCCGCCTGCAGCCCCTGCATTTCGGCAGCCTGCACATCGATCCCTCGGCGCGGCGCGCCACGCTCGACGGCGTCGCCATGCCGCTGACGTCCGCCGAATTCGACGCGCTCTGGCACCTGGCGGCCAACGCCGGCCGGCCGGTCAGCCGCGACATGCTGTTCGAGCTCCAGCGCGGCATCCGCCACGACGGCATCGACCGCTCGATCGACATGCTGATCGTGCGCCTGCGCAAGCGTCTGGGCGGCGCCGAGCTGGCGGCGCAGCGCATCAAGACCGTGCGCGGCAAGGGCTATCTGTTCAATCCCGACGCCTGGTAGGCCTCCGTTACACACGGTTACCACACATCTCCATGAACCTGCGTACAGTGGGTCCATGGCATCGCGCGCGGTGCCTCCAGTCCCCTACGTGGGGGGTGGCCGGCTAACTGAAAGCGGTCGGTCGTCCCCCACTGGTCTTTCCCCTGAGAACGTGAGGGGCGGTTGGCACCCCCCTAGCCGGCCCCCCTCACGGACTCTTTAGGCGCACCGCCGCCGGCCCCGCGCCGTTTGGGCTTACAATACGCCCATGAATTCCCAACAACTGCCCGTAGTGCGCCTGAAGATCGAGCGCAAGTCCAACCATCCCTGGATTTTCCAGAAAATGGTGGAAAAGCCCGAGGTCAAGCCGCGCCCCGGCAGCATCGTCGACATCGTCGACGCCACCGAGCACTGGGTCGGCCGCGGCTTCTACAACGGCCATTCGCGCATCGCCCTGCGGGTGCTGACCGAAGACTTCGAGGAAGCGGTCGACGAGGATTTCTTCCATCGCCGCATCGCCGAGGCGGTGTCGTTGCGCCGCGAGGTGCTGAAGCTCGACAGCGTCTCCGACGGCTGGCGCGTGGTGCATTCCGAAGGCGACGGCCTGTCCGGCCTGGTGGTGGACCGCTACGGCGACCTGCTGGTGGTCGAGTTCTTCTCGGCCGGCGCGTTCCGCCACCGCGAGTGGATCTACTCGGCACTGCGCGCGCAGTTCCCCGGCTGCCGGTTCTACGCCTTCGCCGAAGAGCACGTGCAGAAGCAGGAAAGCTTCGACTTCCGCGCGCCGGAGGCGCCCGAGCCGAGCGTGATCACCGAATACGGCCTGAAGTTCCGCGCCAGCCCCGGTTCGGGCCACAAGACCGGCTTCTTCGCCGACCAGCGCGACAACCGCGAATACCTGGCGCGTCTGTGCGAAGGCAAGACCGTGCTCGACATCTGCTGCAACTCCGGCGGCTTCGCGATCTACGCCAAGGCCCGCGGCGGCGCCTCCGAGGTCACCGGCATCGATCTCGACGAGGAGATCCTGGAGATCGCGCGCAAGAACGCCTACCTCAACGACGCCAAGGTCAAGTTCACCCAGTCCGACCTGTTCCCGTACCTGCGCGACGCCGCCGCCCGCGGCGACGAGTGGGACGTGGTGATCCTGGATCCGGCCAAGCTGACCCGCGACCGCGAGCAGGTCATTTCGGCGCTGAAGAAGTACAACGACATGAACAAGCTGGCGATGTCGGTGGTCAAGCCCGGCGGCATCCTGCTGACCTGCTCGTGCACCGGCCTGGTCGGCGAAGAGGAGTTCCTCGACATGATCCGCCGCGCCGCGTTCTTCGCCGGCCGCCAGGTGCAGATCCTGAAAGTGGCCGGCGCCGGCGCCGACCATCCGGTGATGGCGCATGTCAAGGAAAGCCGTTACCTGAAGGCCGTGTTCTGCCGGGTGTTCTGACCGCCATGCGCCGCATTCTGCTCGCCGCCATGCTGTCCGCCGTCTTCGGCAGCGCGCATGCGCAGGGCGCCAAGGAATCGCTGCCGGTCGGCACGCCGATCGAGGCGATTAAGCCCGGCGAGTGGATCTGGTACGCCGAGGCCGCGCCGGAAGGCCCGATGCTGCTGGTGGTCAGCATCGCGCAGCAGAAGGCCTACCTGTACCGCAACGGCGTGCGCGTCGGCGTCACCAGCGTCAGCACCGGCAAAAAGGGCCACGAAACGCCGACCGGCGTGTTCACCATCCTGCAGAAGAACAAGGACCACAAGTCCAACCTGTACGACGACGCGCCGATGCCTTACATGCAACGGCTGACCTGGGACGGCGTGGCCCTGCATAGCGGCCGCGATCCCGGCTACCCGGCTTCGCACGGCTGCATCCGCATGCCGGACGGCTTCGCCCGGCGCCTGTTCGCCGAGACCAGCCTGGGCATGACCGTGGTGGTGACGCGCGACGCCGAGGCGGTGCCGGAGAACGTGGTCGACCCGAAAGTGCTGGTGCAGCCCATGGACGCCAAGGGCCGTCCGGTGCAGGTGCCCAACCTGTCGCTGTTCGAGGCCTACCGCTGGCAGCCGGAGAAATCCGAGTTCGGCCCGATGACCGTGTTGGTCAGCACCAAGGACCAGCGTGTGATCGTGCTGCGCAACGGCATCGAGATCGGGCGCGCCAAGATCGGCATCGTCGGCGACGCGCCGTTCGGCAATCAGGCGTACGTGGTGCTGGACGGCGACGCCGGCACGCCCAGCCGGCTGGTGCCGGATCTGCCGGCGCTGAATTGGCTGGCGATTCCGCTGCCGGGCAGCGACGCCCCCGCCGGTTCGCCGGCCAAGGGCCTGGATTACGAGGCGGTGGCACGCATCGCATTGCCGGTCGATTTCGCCAAGCGGGTGTACCGCGAGCTCAAGCCCGGCAGCACCCTGCTGCTGACCGACGAACACCTGAGCCGCGCCAACGACGGCAAGGGCATGACCGTGCTGTCCGACGAGAGCGACGACAGCCACTTCGACGGACCGACCCGTTAAGGACGCCGGATGACCGATACCGCCACCGCCGCGCCGGCCCGCCGCGCGGCCCTGATCTTCGTGTTCTTCACCGTGCTGATCGACGTATTGGCCTTTGGCCTGATCATCCCGGTGCTGCCGAACCTGATCATGCACGTCGGCGGCTTCGATTTCGGGCGCGCCGCGATCGTGTCCGGCTGGTTCAGCCTGGCGTTCTCGGCCATCCAGTTCCTGGCCGCGCCGGTGCTGGGCGCGCTGTCCGACCGCTTCGGCCGGCGCCGGGTGATCCTGATCTCCTGTTTCGGGTTGGCGGTCGACTTCGCGTTCATGGCGCTGGCGCAGACCCTGCCGATGTTCTTCATCGGCCGCGTGGTCTCGGCGTTGACCTCGGCCAGTTTCAGCACCGCCAACGCCTACCTGGCCGACGTGACCCCGCCGGAAAAGCGCGCCGCCGCCTTCGGCCTGCTCGGCGCGGCGTTCGGCGTCGGCTTCGTCATCGGTCCGGCGCTGGGCGGCCTGCTCGGCGGCATCGACCTGCGCCTGCCGTTCTGGATCGCCTCCGGCCTGGCGATGCTCAATTTCCTGTATGGCCTGCTGGTGTTGCCGGAATCGCTTCCGCCGGAGAAACGCAGTCCGCGTTTCGACCTCCGCCGCGCCAACCCCGTCGGCGCGCTGCTGCTGTTGCGCCATTACCGCTCGGTGCTCGGCCTGCTCGGCGTGGTGCTGCTCAGCCAGTTCGCGCACTTCGTGCTGCCCAGCGTGTTCGTGCTGTACGGCGGTTACCGCTACGGCTGGAATCCGCAGCAGGTGGGCCTGGTGCTGGCCGGCGTGGGCGTGTGCAACGTGTTGGTGCAGGCCTTGCTGATCCGCCGCCTGGTGCCGAAGATCGGCGAACGCCGCGCGGCGCTGGTCGGCTTCGCCTGCGGCCTGCTCGGCTTCGCCTGGCTGGGTCTGGCGCCGAGCGGCCTGCTGACCTTGCCGGCGTTTCCGCTGATGGCGCTGTGGGGCCTGGCCGGCCCGTCGGTGCAGGCCATCATCACCCGCCAGGTGCACGCCGACGAACAGGGCCGCCTGCAGGGCGCGGTGGCCTCGATGAACAGCCTGGCCGGCATCGCCGCGCCGCTGCTGTTCACCCATCTGTTCGCGTTCGGCATCGCCGCGCACGGGCCGCTGCATCTGCCCGGCGCGCCGTTCCTGCTGGCCGCGCTGCTGCTGGGCGCCGCGCTCGTGGCGGTGTACCTGATCACCCTGTGGATGCGGCCTTCACGGCCGCAGGCGCATACTGAAACGACTTAACCGAGGAGCCAGCCATGGCCGCCAAGAAAACCGCCGCCAAAACGCCCGCCGTCAGCCAGGCCCAGGCCGAAGACGCCATCCGCCTGCTGCTGCGCTGGGCCGGCGACAACCCCGCGCGCGAAGGCCTGATCGATACGCCCAAGCGCGTGGCCAAGGCCTACAAGGAATGGTTCGGCGGCTACGCCATGAAGCCGGAGGACTACCTGAAGCGCACCTTCGAGGAAGTGGAAGGCTACGACGAGATGGTGATCCTGCGCGACATCGAGTTCGAATCGCACTGCGAGCACCACATGGCGCCGATCATCGGCGTGGCGCACGTGGGCTACATCCCGAACGGCCGTGTGGTCGGCATCAGCAAGCTGGCGCGGGTGGTGGAAGCCTACGCCAAGCGCCTGCAGGTGCAGGAGAAGATGACCGCGCAGATCGCCAACTGCATCCAGAACGTGCTCAAGCCCAAGGGCGTGGGCGTGGTAATCGTGGCCAAGCACGAGTGCATGACCACCCGCGGCGTGCACAAGACCGGCGTCAGCATGGTCACCAGCAAGCTGTTGGGCAGCTTCCGCGAGGACGCCCGCACCCGCGCCGAATTCCTGCAGTGCGTGGGCATCAAGTAAAGCGCCGCTGAGTCCGTCGTAACGAAAACGCCCCCGATCGGGGGGCGTTTTTGCGCTTGGACCCAAGAAATACTCTTATAGACCCGAGGCGATTGAGAGGATTAAATGACCTATTCATATCTCAATATCCGTTAGGTATAAGTAGGTTCGCTTATGAGCCCTGAAATGATTTTCGGAATCGTAGTGGTTGTATTTGTTGGTTTTTCAATCCTGACCAAGTTGATTCCGAAAAGAAAGCCGCCTCAAAAATCTTTTAAATGTGCACGATGCCGTTCTTTCTCCATGCACAGTGATCGGACATCAGAGGCATGGCGCAATGGAAAAACCAAATTTTTTTGTCAGTCTTGCCATATGAAATGGCTTCAAGACCGTCCTCGACATGAGCGTGAAAGCTATAGCAGTAATCGGGGTAAAGGCTCAGGATGTTTGGCGGTTATTGCACTGGTTATGTTTCTTCCGCTTTTTGCAGTATCAATCCGCCTAATGCATGGAGTTTAAATTTCATAGGGTGTGCTATAGCGCACCCTATTTCATTTCAGCCAGTGCGCCATCGGCGCCGGCCGCGCCAGCAGATAGCCCTGGCCCAGCCAGCAGCCCATGGCGGTGATCGCGTCGCGCTGGTATTCGGTTTCGATGCCCTCGGCGATGACTTCCATGCCCAGCGCGCGCGCCAGCTGCACCACCGCGGTCACCACCGCCGTGCTGTTGCCGCGGCCGTCGCGGTCCAGTTCGGTCACGAAGCTGCGGTCCAGCTTCAGTACCCGCAGCGGGAAGGTGTGCAGGTAGCTCAGCGAGGAATAGCCGGTGCCGAAGTCGTCGAGCGCGGCGTGCACGCCGTCGGCGGCCAGCTTCTCCAGCGTGGCGCGCACCAGCTCCGGCTGCTCCAGCAGCATGCCCTCGGTCACTTCCACCATCAGCTGCGAGCCGTTCAGGCCGTTGGCGCGCAGCAGCTCCATCAGCCGCTCGTGCAGGTCCGGCCGGCGCAGGTGGCGGGCCGAGACGTTGATGTTGATGTGGCCGCCGCCCGCGCACAGCACGGCGGCCTGCTTGCAGCTGAGCTCGAACATGCGCCAGTCGATGGCCTCGATCAGGCCGCATTCCTCGGCCACGCTCAGGAATTCGCCGGGGCCGAGCAGCCCGCGCGTGGGATGCTGCCAGCGCAGCAGCGCCTCGTAGCCGACCACGGCGCCGCTGTCGAGCCGTACGATCGGCTGGAAATACGGCAGGAACTGGTCCTCGGCCAGCGCCGTGCGCAGTTCGCTTTCCAGCAGCAGCACGTCCACCGCGCGTTTCTGCAGGCATTCGTCGAACAGCACCACGCGGTGGCGGCCGGTCTCCTTGGCGCGGTACAGCGCCATGTCGGCGTCGCGCAGCACCTCGTCGGCGGTGTGGTACTCGGCGTTGGACACGGCGATGCCGATGCTGATCGAGGGCTCCAGGGTCTTGCCGGCCACGCGCACCGGTTCGGCCACGGTCTTGATCACGCGTTCGGCCACGCGCACCGCGGTCGGCACGTCGATCTCCTCGAGCAGGATGCAGAACTCGTCGCCGGACAGGCGCGCGGCGATGTCCTGCGCGCGCAGGCAGACCAGCAGCCGGCGCGAGACCTCCTTCAGCACCTCGTCGCCGGACAGATGGCCCAGGCTGTCGTTGATGACCTTGAAGCGGTCGACGTCCAGGTACAGCAGCGCGAAACGGTGGCCGGGCTCGCGCTTCAGCCGCGCCAGCAGGCGTTCCAGCCGGTCGCGCAGGTAGCCGCGGTTGGGCAGTCCGGTCAGCGCGTCGTGCATCACCTGGTGCTTGAGCTGCTCCTGCATGCTTTCGCGCATGCGGATCTCCTCGCGCAGCTCGCGCGTGCGCTCCTCCACGCGCCGTTCCAGGTCGGCGTTGGCGCGCCGCAGCAGTTCGGCCTGGCGCCGGCGGTCCAGGCTGTTGGCGATCTGCGAGGCGACGAAGCCGAGCAGCTCCTGGTCGGCCGGCTCGTAGGCGGTGTCGGCGGTATAGCTCTGCACCACGATCAAGCCGATGACCTCCTCGCCGACGAACAGCGGCACGCCCAGCCAGTGCTCGGACGGCAGGCCATTGGCCACCGGCACCACCTCGCCGGAATCGATCAGGCCCTGCAGTTCGGTCTTGGTGCCGCGCAGCGGGTTCCGGCTGCGGATTACGTATTCGCTGAAGCCGCGGCCGAGCGGGCGCGTGCGCAGCGCTTCGCCGCCGGTTTCGTCCACGTAGTACGGGAATTCCAGCTGGGCGCCGTCCTCCGACAGCAGCGCGATGAAGAAATTGCGCGCGTCCACCAGCTCGCCGACCACGGCGTGCACGCGCCGGTAGAACGCGTCCTGGTCGATGTCGGCGCCGGCCAGCTGGGCGATCTGGAACAGCGCGGCCTGCAGCTTCTCGGCGCGCTCGCGCTCTTCGATCTCGTCGGTCAGCACCGCATTGGCCTGGGCCAGCTCGGCGGTGCGCACGCGCACGCGGTTCTCCAGCGCGTCTTTACTTTCCCTGCGTTCGAGCGCGGTCAGGATGTGGCTGCCGACGAATTCCAGCACCGCCCGGTCCTCTTCGGTGAAGCGCGTGCCGGGCTCGTAGCGCTGCACCACCAGACCGCCTTCGACCCGGCCTTCGCGCAGCATCGGCACGCCGAGCCAGTCGAAGCTGTCGGGCCCGATCACCTTCACCGGGCCTTCGATCTTGTGGCGCAGGTCCTCGCTGCTGCCCATCAGCGCGCGCCCGCCGTGCAGCAGGTGCCAGGTCAGGCTGTGTTCGACCGCCCGCATCGGGATCTCGAAATCCGGCGCCGGCGGGTCGTCGTCGACCGCGTCGACGTAGTACAGGAAACGGATCCAGCCGCTTTCCGGATAGTGCCGGACGATGAAGAAGTTCTCGGCGTACATCAGCGTGCCGACGATGGCGTGGATGCGGCGCAGCATGTCGGACATCGCCAGGTCGGCGCCGGCCAGGTCGGCGATGTCGAACAGCGCGCGCTGCAGGCGCTCGGAATGCTCCTGCCGGGTCAGCGCGGCCTGCAGCGATTCGAAGGCGTAGGCGTGCTCGAGCTGCCGGCCGGCGGCGTGCAGCAGCACGCTCAGTGGCACCAGGAACGCGGCGCGCTCGGCCGGTTCGCGCAAGGCCGCCCACAGCAGGGTCGGCCGCGTGCGGCTCAGGCTGACCACCAGTTCGCGGCCGTCGTCGCGGGCGGCCACGCCGGGCGGATCCGGCAGGGCCGTCAGCCAGTCCAATGCCGGCGGCGGGTCGTGGTCGTGGCAGGGCATGAAGCGCCCTTCGTCGTCGCGCACCAGCAGGCGCGCGGCGGCATACTGCCCGTTCTGCCGCACTTCGGCCGCCAGCAGCGTCAGGATGTCCTGTGAACTGCCGCATTCGGCCAACCGGACCAGTTTGTCCAACAGGACGGCGGCATGCTCGGCGGCGGGTTCCGGTGTGCGGTTCGACATCCCCTATGTCTCGTGCGTTGGCGGTCGGAAGTTTCGACTATAGCATTTTGCCCGGTCCCGAAACGGAAAAGCGCCCGGCAGGGCGCTTTCCGTACAGCGTGGGTGGGCGATGATCAGGCCAGCTTCGACAGCAGTTCCGTCCACTGCGCCTTGACCTTGGCGACGTGCCGTTCCTTGACGTGGCCGAAGCCGCGGATGTGCTCGGGCAGGCGCGCGAAGCGCACCGCGTCGGCATGGTTGGCCACGCTCAGCTTGACCAGCACCGCGCGCACGTCGCGCATGTAGTCGGCGATCAGCGCGCGTTCCATCCGGCGCTCTTCGGTCTTGCCGAACACGTCGAACGCGGTGCCGCGCAGGAACTTCAGGTGGCGCAGGCCGCGCACCAGCGGCAGCGCCCAGGCGCCGAACTCGCGCTTCAGCAGATGGCCGTCGGCGTCTTTTTTCGCGAACAGCGGCGGCGCCAGGTTCAGGTGCAGTTTGATGTCGCCCTCGAAGGTGTCTTCGATCTGCCTGCGGAACGCCGGGCTGCTGTACAGGCGCGCCACCTCGTACTCGTCCTTGTAGGCCATCAGCTTGAACAGGTACTTGGCCACGGCCTCGCTGACGCCGGTGTAGTCCGGCGTGTGCCTGGCCTCTTCGGCGCGCACCTCGGCCACGAAGTCGGTGTAGCGCCGGGCGTACGCCGCGTCCTGGTATTCGGTCAGGAACTTGGCGCGCAGCGCCACGGTGTCCTGCAACGAGCGGCTGAGCCTGCCTTCGCCGACGAACGCCAGTTCGGTGGCGGCGTGCGCGTCGTCCAGAAAATCGACGGCCTTGGCGCCGCCGCCGAAGCCCGCGGCGGCCTGCACCGCGGCCGGATCGTGCGCCGCCATGCGGCCCCAGGCGAAGGCCTTCTTGTTCATCTCCACCGCGGCGCCGTTGAGCTCGATGGCGCGCAGGATCGACTCCAGCGACAGCGGCACCAGACCCTGCTGCCAGGCGTAGCCGAGCATCAGCAGGTTGGTGGCGATGGCGTCGCCCATCAGCGCCAGTGCCAGCTCGGTGCCGGCCAGCTGCAGCGGCTCGCGGCCGTCGAGCGCGGTGCGCACCGCGGCCACGATGTCGTTGGCCGGGAACTGCATGTCCGGCTTGCGGGTGAAGGTGCCGGGCATGGCCTGGTAGTCGTTCAGCACCACATGGCTGCGCTCGGCGCGGATCTTGGACAGCGCCCAGTAGTCGTTGACCACCACCATGTCGCAACCCAGCACCAGGTCGGCCTCGCCGGCGGCGATGCGCACGGCGTGGATGTCTGAGGGGTCGCGTGCAATGCGCACGTGGGTGGTGACCGCGCCGCCCTTCTGCGCCAGACCGGTCTGGTCAAGCACGCTGCCGCCCTTGTTCTCCAGATGCGCGGCCATGCCGAGCAGGGCGCCGATGGTGACCACGCCGGTGCCGCCGATGCCGGTCACCAGGATGTTCCAGGGCTGTTCCAGGCCGGTCTTGAACACCGGATCGGGCAGGGCGTCAAAATCCATCGCGGCGTTCGGTTTGCGCTTCTTCAGCCCGCCGCCGGTGACGGTGACGAAGCTCGGGCAGAAGCCCTTGACGCAGCTGAAGTCCTTGTTGCAGTTGCTCTGGTCGATCTCGCGCTTGCGGCCGAATTCGGTCTCCAGCGGCAGGATCGAGACGCAGTTCGAGGCTTCGCCGCAGTCGCCGCAGCCTTCGCACACGGCCGGGTTGATCACCGTGCGCTTGGCCGGATCCGGCATCTTGCCGCGCTTGCGGCGGCGGCGCTTCTCGGCCGCGCAGGTCTGGTCGTAGATGATGACCGTGGTGCCCGGCGTTTCGCGCAGGCGCTTGGATACGCTGTCCAGTTCGTCGCGGTCGAAGAACTCGACGCCGTCCGGGAAGATCGAGCGGTCCGACCACTTCTCAATGTCGTCGCTCAGCACCACGATGGTCCGCACGCCTTCGCTGCGCACCTGCTTGGCGATGTCGGGCACGCTCAGCGTGCCGTCCACCGGCTGACCGCCGGTCATCGCCACCGCGTCGTTGTACAGGATCTTGTAGGTGATGTTGACCTTGGCCGCCACCGCCTGGCGGATGGCCAGGCTGCCGGAATGGAAATAGGTGCCGTCGCCCAGGTTCTGGAACACGTGCTTTTCATCGGTGAACGGCGCCTGGCCGCACCAGGTCACGCCTTCGCCGCCCATCTGGGTGAAGGTGTCGGTCTTGCGGTCCATCCAGGTCACCATGTAATGGCAGCCGATGCCGCCGAGCGCCCGCGAGCCCTCGATGACGGTGGTGGAGGTGTTGTGCGGGCAGCCCGAGCAGTAGTGCGCGGCGCGCGGGAACTCGGCGCGCGGCTGCGCCAGCTCCTTCTCCTTGGCGGCGAGGAAGGTCAGGCGGTCGTCGATGGCGTCGGAGCGGAAGAAGCGGCCCAAGCGCTTGGCGATCACCCGCGCGATGCGCGCCGGGGTCAGCTCGTGCGTGCTGGGCAGGATCCATTCGCCGGCTTCGTCGTACTTGCCGACCACGTGCGGACGCACGTCCCAGTTGAACATGTATTCCTTCATCTGCGATTCGATGAAGCTGCGCTTCTCCTCGACCACGATGATGTCCTCCAGGCCGCGCGCGAATTCGCGGATGCCGATCGGCTCCAGCGGCCAGGTCATGCCGACCTTGTACACGCGGATGCCGATTTCGGAAGCCATGGCGGCGTCGATGCCCAGGTTCTCCAGCGCCTGCAGCACGTCCAGGTAGCTCTTGCCGGTGGTGACGATGCCCAGGCGCGCCTTCGGCGAGTCGATCACCGTGCGGTCGATGCGGTTGGCGCGCGCGAACGCCTGCGCGGCGTCGACCGCGTACTGGTGCAGGCGCATCTCCTGGTCCAGCGGCGGATCCGGCCAGCGGATGTTCAGGCCGCCGGCCGGCATCGCGAAGTCGGTCGGGATGACGATGTCGAGCTGGTGCGGATCGACGTTGACCGAAGCCGAGGACTCCACCGTCTCGGCGATGGTCTTGAAGCCGACCCAGCGCCCGGTATAGCGGCTCATGGCCCAGCCGAGCAGGCCCATGTCGAGGATGTCCTGCACGCCGGCCGGGTTCAGCACCGGCATCATCGCCGACACGAACTCCAGCTCCGAGCCGTGCGGCAGCGTCGAGCTGCGGCAGGCGTGGTCGTCGGCGGCCAGCGCCAGCACGCCGCCCAGCGGCGAGGTGCCGGCGGCGTTGCCGTGCTTGAACACGTCGCCGCAGCGGTCCACGCCCGGGCCCTTGCCGTACCACATGGCGAACACGCCGTCGTACTTGGCGCCCTGGAACAGGTTGGTCTGCTGCGTGCCCCACACCATGGTCGCGCCCAGGTCTTCGTTCAGGCCGGGGGTGAACACCACATCCGAGGCCGCCAGATGCTTCTTGGCCTTCCACAGCTCCAGGTCGAAGCCGCCCAGCGGACTGCCGCGGTAGCCGGAGATGAAGCCGGCGGTGTGCTGGCCGGCGGCGCGGTCGCGCATCTGCTGCATCAGCGGCAGGCGCACCAAGGCCTGTACGCCGGACAGGTAGATGCGGCCCTGCTCGCGGCTGTATTTGTGGTCGAGGGTGTAATCCAGGTCGAGACTGGCGGTGTGCGGGGCGATCGGGGACATGGCAAAGCCGGTTGAGTAAAGACTCGAAATTATAACAGGCCGGCGCAGGCCAAGCCCCGCGCGGCTTTGCGCGCGGCCGGCTGTTAATGCCCGCGTTGCATGCCCGCCTTAAGGTATTTGCCGGATTAATACGTGACGCTCAGCTCCGGCGCGGCAGGGCATCCGGGTTCTGCAGTCCGTCCAAAATCGCGCAGTCGGGCGCGTCATCCCCGTGGCAGGCCTGCACCAGCGTCCGCAGGGCGTCCTGCATGGCCTGCAATTCGGCCAGTTTGCGGCCGATGTCGGCCAGGTGCTCCTCGGCCAGGCGCCGGACGTCGCAGCTCTTGCGGCCGCGGTTGTCGCGCAGGCCGAGCAGGCTGCCGATCCGGCTCAGGGAAAAGCCGAGCTCGCGCGATTGCCGGATGAAGCGCAGGGTGGCGATGTCCTGCGTGCCGTACAGCCGGTAACCGGCGACGCTGCGTCCGGCTTCCGGCAACAGGCCGATGCGCTCGTAGTGGCGTATCATCTTGGCCGATACGCCCGCGGCCTTGGCCGCTTGGCCGATGTTCATCGCGTGTCTCCGGTCGCCTTTCGGGCCTATGGTGCACCGGCCGGCGCCTGCGGTGTCAAGTCCGGCGTTGCTGAACGCTTCCGCACCGCGCCGGCGCGTCGGGAAAATCCCGCTTGACCTTGCCACGATGGCAAGGCCGATGATGCCGTGACGGCTATCCGGCCGGACGAGAAAGGAGGACAAAGCCATGATCACGCTCCGCGTGGAAGGCATGCACTGCGGCCGTTGCGTCGCCCGAATCAACCAGGCCGTCCATGAGTTGGACGCCGGGGCCGAGGTCCGCGTCGAGCTCGCCGCCGGCACCGTGTCGGTGGACGGTTCGCGCAATGCCGCCGAACTGTCCGCGGCACTGGCGCGCATCGGCTATCAGGCCCGGCCGGTCGTCCCGTCCTCGCCGGAGTCTGGCCCGTGAACGGCAAGCCATCGATTGATGCGGCGGTCACCACCTTGGCCGTGAGCGGCATGACCTGCGCCAGCTGCGTCGCGCATATCGAAAAAGCCCTGATGGCGGTGCCCGGCGTCACCTCGGTGAGCGTGAACCTGGCCACCGAAAAAGCCACGGTCACCGGCGCGGCCGGATCGGACGCGGCCTTGGTCGCGGCGGTGGTCGCGTCCGGCTACGGCGCGCAGCTCGAAACCCCGGCGCAAGCCCGCGGTGAAGCGCCGCCGCCGGCCGATTGGCGGCCCTGGGTTTTGGCCTCGCTGTTGTCCCTGCCGATGGTGGTGGCGATGCTGGTCGATCTGTCCGGCGGGCACCTGATGTTGCCGGGCCTGCTGCAGCTGGCCTTGGCCACGCCGGTGCAGTTCTGGCTGGGCGCGCGCTTCTACGTCGCCGGCTGGCGCGCGCTGCGGGCCGGTAGCGCCAACATGGACGTGCTGGTGGCATTGGGCACCAGCGCCGGTTACGGCCTGAGCGTGTATCAGCTGCTGGCCATGCCGGATGCCGCGCACCTGTATTTCGAAACCTCCGCGGCGGTGATCAGCCTGGTGCTGTTGGGCAAATGGCTGGAGGCGCGCGCCAAGCAACGCACCGGCGAGGCCATCCGCGCCTTGCATCGCCTGCGCCCGGAGACCGCGCGTCGGCGCCGTAACGGGCAGGACGAAGAGGTCGCCATCGAGGCCGTCGCCGTCGGCGATCAGGTGGTGGTCCGCCCCGGCGAACGCCTGCCGGTGGACGGCACGGTGCTGGAAGGCGACAGCCACGCCGACGAGTCCCTGCTCACCGGCGAAAGCCGGCCGGTGCCGAAAGCGCCCGGCGACAGGGTGACCGGCGGCGCCATCAACGCCGAAGGTCTGCTGCTGGTGCGCACCGACGCCGTTGGCGCCGAAACTGCGCTGGCCCGCATCATCCACCTGGTGGAAAGCGCGCAGGCGGCGAAAGCGCCGATCCAGAAGACCGTCGACCGCATCAGCGCCGTGTTCGTGCCGGCGGTGCTGGCGCTCGCCGTACTGACCTTCCTGGGCTGGTGGTGGCTCGCCGCCGACGTGACGCAGGCGGTGATCAACGCCGTGGCGGTGCTGGTCATCGCCTGCCCCTGCGCCTTGGGTCTGGCCACGCCGACCGCGCTCATCGCCGGCACCGGCGTCGCCGCCGGCCGCGGCATTTTGATCAAGGACGCCGAAGCGCTCGAACAGGCGCACCGCATCGGCGCGGTCGCCTTCGACAAGACCGGTACGCTGACCGAAGCCAGTTTCCGCCTCCTCGCGTTCGAAGCCGCCGCTGATAACGCGGATGCGGATGCGGCGATGCGCATCGCCGCGGCGCTGCAGGCCGGCAGCGAACACCCGCTGGCGCGCGCGCTGTTGCAGGCGGCGTCGGAACGCGGCGCGGCAGCCGGTCGTGCCGAGTCGGTGCAGGCCTTGCCCGGCCGCGGCCTCACCGGCTGCATCGACGGCCGGCGTTACTGGTTGGGCAGCGCACGGTTGATGCGCGAACAGGGCGTGCGCTTGCCGGACGCGCTGGCGCTGGCCGCGGAGCGGCATGCCGATGCCGGACGCACGGTCTCGTGGTTGGCCGAGGCCGACGGCAGTACGGCCCTGGCGCTGATGGCGTTCGGCGACCGTGTGCGGGATTCCGCGCCATCGGCCGTGGCCAAGCTGCGCGCGCTCGGCATCACCACGGTGATGATCACCGGCGACGGCCGCGGCGCCGCGCAGGCCGCCGCCGCCGAACTGGGCATCGACACGGTGCGCTACGAGGTGTTGCCGGCCGACAAAGCGGCGCAGATCGCGGCGCTGAAAGCGCAGGGCCACGTCGTGGCCATGGTCGGCGACGGCATCAACGACGCGCCGGCGCTGGCCTCGGCCGATGTCGGCATCGCGATGGGCTCGGGTACCGACGTGGCCATGCACGCCGCCGACATCACCCTGATGCGCGCCGATCCGGCGCTGGTGGCCGACGCCATCGACATCTCGCGCCGCACCTACCGCAAGATCCTGCAGAACCTGTTCTGGGCCTTCGCCTACAACGTCGTCGGCATTCCGTTGGCGGCGTTCGGCCTGCTCAGCCCGGTGGTGGCCGGCGCGGCGATGGCGTTCAGCAGCGTCAGCGTGGTCGGCAACGCCTTGCTGCTGAAACGCTGGAAGCCCTGAGTCCGCTCAGCCGCGTGGCAGGCGGGCCAACTGCCGGTCGTGCCACGCGGTCAGCGTCGCCAGCGCCGTCAACGCGCCGATGAAGGCGGTTAACATGTCGGACTGCGCGTCCCATTCATCGCCCTGCAGGCCGAGGAATTCGTCGGCGCTTTGGCCCATGGCCACCGCCGCCGCCCATTCCAGCAATTCGTAGCCGGCGCTGACCGTCATCACCACGCACACGCACAGGAACGCCAGCCAAGCGCGGCCGTTGACCACGCGGCGGCGCAGGAAGATCTCGCGCGCGGCCACGGCCGGCACCAGGCCTTGGAAGAAATGACCGATCTTGTCGTACGGGTTGCGCGCCAGCGTGAACGCATCCTGCAGCCAGTCGCCCAACGGCACGCGCGCGTAGGTGTAGGCGCCGCCGGCGATCAGCACCGCGCAATGCAGGAAGATCAGTGCGTACAGCAGCGGCGTCAGCGGGAAGCGCCGCGCGCTGGCCCACAGCACCGGCAACACGAGCATCACCGGCAGGGTTTCCATCACCCAGGTCGCGCGGTCGTACGGTTGCAGGCCGGAGATGGCCAGCAACAGCAGCGTCAGCACGCTGCCGATAGCCAGCAACCGGTGCGTGGCGGCCTCAGGCATTGGCCCGGCGCCAGCGCCGCTCCAGCACCGGAATGGTGAACAGGTAGCAGGCGATCACGATCAACGGCGCCACCACGTACTGCCGGTCCGGCCACAGGAACCAGCCCGCGCACAGGGCCGCCGTGCGCACGCCGGCATGCCACCAGCCGATCGGGTGCCGGATGATCCAGGACATCGGCACCCACATCAGGCCGGCCAGGATGCCGACGCCCATCGGCGCCGCGCGCGGCTCCAGGATGGCCAGCGGAATGACGATGGCGTAGACCAGGATGGCCTGCCCCATGCCGTGGAAGAACAGCGACTGGAACGCGTTCTTGGGGCGGCTCTTGTCGAGGAAGTCCTCGCCGGTCAGCTTCGACAGGCCCATGCCGACATAGGCGATGCAGCCGGTGCCGATGAACAGCGCCAGCATCGCCGACGGCGTCGGCAGCAGAAAGCCCGGTATCAGCAGCAGGGTCCAGACCAGCAGGCCGGCCAAGGGCATGGCCAGGAAGCGGTTACGGCTGAATTCGGCGCGTTGTTCGTCCAAGCTGCGTTCGGTGTGCATCGGCGTTCCCCATGGCGTATGCCGCATCCTGCCGTATCTTGTGGTGGCCGGTCAATCGGCGGCGAAGAACGCCGGCTTGCGCGCGCGCGGCAGTTTCTTCAGCGCCGCTTCGGCTTTCGAGGCGCTGGAGCGGTCCGGATAAGCGCGCGTGGCCACCAGCGCCAGTGGTGGATGCGCGCGGGTGAAGCGCGCGCCCTTGCCGTTGCGGTGCGCCTGCAGCCGGCGCGGCAGGTCGTTGCTGATGCCGGCGTAGTACACCGTGCTTTCGCCTCGGCGGCATTCCAGCAGATACAGCACCCAGGCGGCGTCAGATCGTGCGGCGGGCATGCCTCAGCGCAGGCTCATCGCGCAGTTGAAGGCCACGGTGATGCGCTCGCCCTCGCCGTAGAACGGCATCACCTGGTGTTGTACCCAGGACGGGAACAGCACCAGCTGGCCCGGTTGCAGGTCGAAGGCGTAGTTGCCGAGCTGGTAGGGGAACTGCTGCTGCGCGTTGCCGGCATCCAGGTACATCTGCGCGAACGGATTGATGAAGCTGAGCCGGCCGCTGTCGGTCTGGTCGGGGTCGTGTACGCCGGGGCTGATGCAGTACACGCCCGACCAGGACGCCATCGGATGGTTGTGCACGCCGAAGAAGCCGCCGCGCCGGGTGATGTGGAACCAGGCGTCGGTGACGATCTGCAGGCGTGCCATGCGCGCGGCGTCGTAGCCGTTGATCTCGGCCACCAGCCGCGCCAGGTTCGACAGGCAGAATTCGCGCAGGCGCGCGACCGGCGCGTCCGGCCAGGTGAACAGGTCGAAGTTGCTCTCGAACAGCTCCTTGTTGCGCGGCGTGTACGGATTCGGGTTGGCGAAGCGCGCACCCTGCGCCTCGCGCCGGATGAACAGCTCGCGCAGCTCGCGATTGAGGCCGTCGCAGTCCGGCAGACGCTCGAGCCCGAACGGGACGCTGAACAGCGGATTGATCTGGGCCATGGGTCACATTCGCGGGCGGGGATGTCCTCCATTCTGCCAAAAATCCGCGGATCCGTGCCGGCTTGGCGTACACTTCGGTGATTGCCCACCCGTACCCGCCGAGGATCGCTCCATGTCTGTCCTGCGTCTGTCCGCCGCCCTGCTCGCCGCCGTTTCCGCCCTGTCCGCCACTGCCGCCGACCGCGTCACCGGTGCCGGTTTCGCCACCCGCTCCGAGGTGATGGCGCCGCACGCGATGGCCGCGACCTCGCATCCGCTGGCGACCCAGATCGCGCTCGACGTGCTGAAGGACGGCGGCAGCGCGGTCGACGCCGCCATCGCCGCCAACGCCGCGCTCGGCCTGATGGAACCGACCGGCAACGGCATCGGCGGCGACCTGTTCGCCATCGTCTGGGATCCGAAAAGCAAGCGTCTGCACGGTTACAACGGCTCAGGCCGTTCGCCGAAGGCGCTGACCTTGGAGGAATTCGAACGCCGCGGCCTGAGCGATATCCCGGCGCACGGCCCGCTGCCGGTCACGGTGCCGGGTACGGTCGACGCCTGGTTCGCGCTGCACGCCAAATTCGGCCGCCGCAGCATGGCGCAGAACCTGGCGCCGGCGGTGGCCTACGCCCGCAACGGTCATCCGGTGCACGAGGTCATCGCCTATTACTGGGACCGCAGCGTGCCGACGCTGTCGAAGTGGCCGGGCTTCCGCGAACAATTCACCATGAACGGCCGCGCCCCGCGCAAGGGCGAGACCTGGCGCAACCCGAACCTGGCGCGCACCTTGGAGACCATCGGCCGCGAGGGCCGCGACGCGTTCTATAAAGGCGCCATCGCGCGTACCATCGACGCCTACTTCCGCGCCAACGACGGCTTCCTGCGCTACGAGGACCTGGCCGCGCACCGCGGCGAGTGGGTCTCCCCGGTCAGCACCAACTACCGCGGCTACGACGTCTGGGAACTGCCGCCGAACGGCCAGGGCATCGCCGCGTTGCAGATCCTGAACCTGCTGGAACCCTACGACCTGAAATCCTACGGCTTCGGTAGCCCCGAGCACGTGCACCTGTTCGCCGAAGCCAAGAAGCTGGCTTTCGCCGACCGCGCCGCGTCCTACGCCGATCCGGATTTCTACCGCACGCCGGTCGAGCGCCTGATTTCCAAGGAGTACGCGCGCGAGCGCGGCAAACTGATTTCGATGGACAAGGCGATGAAGGCGGCCGAACCCGGCATCATCCCCGAACTGAACGAGGGCGACACCATCTACCTGACCGTGGCCGACAAGGACGGCATGATGGTGTCGCTGATCCAATCCAACTACCGCGGCATGGGTAGCGGCATGGCCGCGCCGGGCCTGGGCTTCATCTTCCAAGACCGCGGCGAGCAGTTCGTGCTGAAGAAGGGCCACCCGAACAGCTTCGCGCCCGGCAAGCGTCCGTTCCACACCATCATCCCGGCTTTCGTCACCAAGGACGGCAAGCCCTGGCTCAGCTACGGCGTGATGGGCGGCGCCATGCAGCCGCAGGGCCACGCGCAGATCGTCATCAACCTGGTCGACTTCGGCATGAACCTGCAGGAAGCCGGCGACGCGCCGCGCATCCAGCACGACGGCAGCACCGATCCGGCCGGCCAGGCCACGGCCATGAGCGACGGCGGCGAGCTCGACCTGGAAACCGGCTTCCCGTATGCCACCGTGCGCGCGCTGATGCGCAAGGGTCACTCGGTGCGCTTCGCCGACGGTCCGTACGGCGGCTACCAGGCGATCATGGTCAATCCCCAGGGCGGCTACATCGGCGCCAGCGAAAGCCGCAAGGACGGCCAAGCCGCCGGCTACTGAGTTCCGAACGCCGATGATCAACGACGCCCTCGACCTGAACCGCCACCGCCAGCAGCTGGTGCAGCGCACGCGCGTGCAGATCCCCGATTTCCTGCAGCTTGATGCCGCCGAGGCCATCCACCGCTGCCTGCGCGAAGACACCCCGTGGGCCTTGGCCGAACGCTCGACCGGCACCTCGCGCACCGTCGACGCCGCCACCTACGCGGCGATGAGCGATGCCGAACGCCGGGCGCTGTTGGAAAAAGCCTATGTCGCCGCGCGCGACGGCTTCCAGTTCTCTTACGACAGCTACATGATCGTTCGTGCGGTGAAGGAAGGTTGGACGCCCAACCTGCTGCACGGCGTGCTGGAGTTCCTGAATTCGCCCGAATTCCTGGTGTTCGCGCGCCGGCTGACCGGCGAGCCGGGCATCAACACGGTGACCGCGCAGGGCACGCGCTACCGCGCCGGCCAGTTCCTGACCCGGCATGAGGACCAGGAGGTGAACGAGGGCCGCGTCTGCGCCTTCGTCATCAACCTGAGCAAGGACTGGGACAGCGACTGGGGCGGCCTGCTGCAGTTCCACGACCAACACAAACGCCTGGTCGACACCTTCGTGCCGTACTGGAACACGCTGTCGCTGTTCCGCGTGCCGCAGGCGCATACGGTCAGTCTGGTGTCGCCCTGGGCCGGCGCCGACCGCCTGGCGGTGACCGGCTGGTTCCTGGCGAAATAAACCTCAGCGCCCCGGACGCAGCATCTCGTGGTGCGGAATGCCGTCTTCCAGGTATTCTTCGCCGACCACCGCGAACCCCAAGCCGGTGTAGAAATCGAGCAGATACGACTGCGCGCTGATGCGGATGCCCTGGCCGGGGAACAGGCGCGCACAGCCGGCGATGCCTTCGCGCATCAGCGCCAAGCCCAAGCCGTGGCCGCGGAAACCGGGCGCGGTCAGCACCCGGCCGATCGACGGCTCGGCGTAGTACCGGCCTTCGTGCACCGATTTGCGGCCGGGATCGACCACGCGCAGATAGGCCGCCACCGCGCCGTCGACGGTGCCGATCAGATGCCAGGACGCCAAATCGAGTTCGTCGGCGTCCTGGTACGGGCAGTTCTGCTCGACCACGAACACGCGTTCGCGCGCGGCGATGACCGCGTGCCAATCCAGCGCGGTGAGTTCGGGCAGGCGCGCCCAGCGGAAGTCGAGTTGGCGCATGCGGCGCTCCGTGCGGGAAATCGTCGCTATAGGATACCGCCGCGCGGCCCGCGTCAGCCGAACAGGTCGCCTTGCGGTGCCGGTTTCTTCGCGGCCGGTCGGCGCATCGGCGCCTTCTTGCGGCTGCCGTGCTTGTCCAGTACCACGCGGCCGAGCTCGCGCGTCTGCAGGCGGTTGCGCCATTCGGTGTAGCGGCGTTTGGCCTCGCGCGCGGCGGATTCCGGTTCCACCGGCGGCCGCGGATAGTTGCCGTCCAACACCACGCCGTGGCGTTTCAGCGTGGCCGCGTCCAGCCGCCAAGGCGTGTGGATGGCGGCGGCCGGCAGGCCGCGCAGTTCCGGCAGCCAGGTGCGGATGAAGCCGCCGTCCGGATCCTGGTCCTGCGATTGCTTGACCGGATTGTAGATGCGCGGGATGTTGATGCCGGTGGTGCCGCTTTGCATCTGCACCTGCGGGTAGTGGATGCCCGGCTCGTAGTCGGTGAACAGCCGCGCCAGATGCTGCGCCACCGCCGGCCAATGCAGCCAGAACTGGTAGGCCGCCACCGACACCAGCATGGCGCGCATGCGGAAGTTGATCCAGCCGGTGGCCTGCAGCCGACGCATGCAGGCGTCCACGAACGGCAGGCCGGTGCGGCCCTCGGCCCAGGCGTTGAAGCGCGCGGCGTCGAATTCGGCCTCGCGCATGCCGTCGAAGCCGCGGTTCATGTTGCGGAATTCCAGTTCGGGCTCGGATTCGAACTTCTGGATGAAATGGCAGTGCCAGTGCAGGCGCGCCTCGAACGCGGTGAACGCCCGCAGGCGCGGCGTGCCGCGCGCCCGTTCGCGTTCCCAGGCGGTGCGTTGCAGCACCTCGCGCATCGACAGCGCGCCCACAGACAGCGGCACCGACAGCCGCGAGCAGGCCTGCGGCGCGGTGTTCGGGCTGCTCATCCGGTAGTGGTATTCCAGCCCGCGTTCGGCGAAGAAGCTGTCCAGGTATTTCAGGCCCAGCCGGCGGCCGCCGCGTTGCCGGTGCGTGCAGCCGTCGTCGGCCAGGCCCAGGTCGGCGGCGTCCGGCAGGGGGTCCGAGGCGCAGTCCGGCGCGGCGGCGATGCGCTCGGGCAGGGCTTGCACCGGCCGGTTCATATGCGCTTCCCACTGCGTCACCCAGCCGTCGCGGCGCTTCAGCCGGCGCACCACGCCGAACTGCGGAATCTCGGTCCAAGCGATGCCGTTAGCCTTTGCCCAGCCGGCGACGCGTAAATCGCGGGCATAGGTGAAGCCGTTGCCGGTCTCTTCGTGCGACCACAGCGCCGCGACGTCGAGCTCGCGGCGTAGCCGCTCGAGCACGGCCACCGCCTCGCCGCGACGGACGATCAACGGCAGGCCGAGTTCATGCAGGGCATCGCGCAGTTCCAGCAGCGATTCGCGCAACACCTGCCAGTGCCGGGCGCCGGCGTCCGCGCCGCGCCAGTAATCCGGTTCCACGATGTACAGCGGCAGCACCGGGCCGCGCCGCGCGGCCTCGCACAGCGGCAGGTGGTCGTGCGTGCGCAGATCGCGCTTGAACCAGACGAGTTGGACGGCCATGCGCGCCATCATCGGCCATGGCCGGTGGCGCGGGCGTGAACGCCGGCGGTTAGGCCAGCCAACCCTTGGCAGCCGCCCGGCGGGCGAGCGCCACCAGGCCGATGCCGACCAGCAGTACGATGGACTGCATCACCACCGCGGCCGGGCCGGCCAGGCGGGCGCCGTCGACCAGCAGGAACAAGCCGATGTCCTGCGCCACGATGCCGAGCAGCGACAGCCAAAGCAGGGCCTGCGCCCAGCGTTTGCCGAACAGCAGGCCGAGACAACCCAGTGCGCCGCCCAGCACCGCCGTGGCGGTGGCGGCCAGCGCCCAGGCCGGGCGCGCGGCATACAGCGCTTGCTGCGCCTCGGGCAGTTTGGCCAGATCGTCGGGCGTCAGCCGCAGGTCGGCCGCGAAGGCCAGGCACCCGAGCAGGTTCCAGAGCAGGGCAAGGACGGAAACGGCTTTGAACCACGTGGGCGATGCGTTCATGCAGACTCTCCTTCGATGGCGGGGTGGAATGTGCTATCCGGCGGCCGATGTCCGCATCCGGGTTCCGGCACGATCAACCCCGATTGTGCTCGCTGCAGGTGGAATCGTAGGTGGCGCGCGTCGAAGCGTTGTTGGCGGTCGACGGGCTGACGGTGGTGTGCCGGCCGGTCAGCCGGTTGCCGTTCGCGGTATACAGGGTGAATTCGTCCAGGCTGCGGTAATGCCAGAAATAGTCGCCCGGCAGCGCGTCCGAGGACACCCGCGTGTAGTTTTCGATATAGACCTTATAGGTGTTCTCGCCAAAGCGGTCGGTGCGTCCGGTCACGTCGTAGACTTGGGTGTAGGGCGTGCCGTCCAGCCAGACCGCGATGCCCATCTTGCCGGTGACGGTGTTGCCCGGCCCGAACGCGAATTGCACGAAATGGGCTTCGGCATGCGGCGTGTCCAAGCGGCAGCTGAACTGCCGGCTGCCCAGATACTCGAATCCGCTCTGCGCCTGCGCGGCGAACGCCGACGCCAGACCCGCGGCCGCCACGGCCGATATGAGAATTCCCCTGCGCATCGCATCCCCTTAATGAATCCGCGTCTTCGGCCAGTATAGCGACACATCGGGGACGGAGGTACCTCCGTCCCCATTCACGCATCCGGCCCGGCGTCCGGGAATTGCGGCAGCGTGTCGCCGATATGCAGCCAGCCGACCTTGCTCCGGCACCAGATATGGTACTGCGGCGCGACCGCGGAACTGTCGTCGAGCGAGCAGAGGGTGACATCGACCGTAGTCGCGTGCTGCTTCAACCTGAACGCCAATTGGGTGCCGCAGCGGGAACAGAACTCCCGTTGGTGGCTTTCGCTGGAATGGAAGATCGAGGCCTCGCCCTGCAGGTATTCGAATCCGCCGGCGGGCAATGTCAGCCAGGCCATAAGCGGCGCGCCGCTGGATTTTTGGCACAGCCGGCAATGGCAGAAACCGGCATCGACGAACGTACCGCTTAGCCGATACCGTATCGCCCCGCACAGGCAGCCGCCGTCACGGTCCATGGCGCGTTCCGGTCCGAAAATCCGGCGATGGAATCATGCACAGGCTCCTCTCGATGGTCGGCTCAGCCGGGCTTCGGCCGGTCGGCCGGGTGGTTCACGCCGTCGTTGGTCGGCACGTCGGGAATGGCCAGCGGGTTGATGCCCTCCAGGCAGCCGACGTTGTAGCCGTATTGCTGCGGATTCGAGCGCCGCTGGTGGTGGGTATAGATGCCGCAGCGCGCGCAGAAGTAGTGCTTGGCGGTGTGCGTGTTGAATCGGTACAGCGTCAGGTGTTCCTCGCCTTGTACGATGCGGATGCCGGCGAGCGGCACCGAAGCCACCACCGCGCCCTTGCGCCGGCAGATGGAACAGTCGCAGCGGCGCGGATCGACGATGCCGTCCGGCAGGTCCAGTTCCAGCACCACGGCGCCGCAATGGCAGGAAGCCCGGTGCTTGGGTTGAATCGTGACGCCGGCTACTTGCTTGATCATGCGGGTCTCCGTGCGCCTGCGCGCGGCGCGTTATCGGTTGAAATTGACGTTGATGAACAGCGGAAACGGCTTTTCGCCGTAGCCGACCGGGCGCGGCGCGCTGGTGCGCAACGCGTCGATCTTGCCGGCGTAGCAGCGGGCCGGGACGGTTTCCGGCCGCACCACCACGTTGCCGAATTGGCCGTCGGCCGCGATGTCGGCCACCAGTTGGAACGAGTCCTTGTCCAGGCCGCTTTGCCCGTAGCACTTGCCGATGAAGGACTCCAGCCGCTCGCCGTGTTCCTTGACCACCGCGCCGATGTACAGCACGCCGGTGGGCGAGTTCTCCTGCGCTTCGGCGGCGGCTACGCGCTCCGCGAACGAGGCGGGCGCCTGCGGCGGTTTCTGGCAGGCCGATAACAGCAGAATCACGGCGGCGAGTGCGTATTTCATGGTTCGGTCCTCGGGGCGGGTGGCGGTGCCACGGACGAGGCCAGTGTAAACCCAAACCCCCGCCGTTCGTTTACAGATCGTACGACAGCAAATCAACGCCGGTGGCTGCGCGCACCACGCGCCGGTACACGTAGCCGCCGCTGCCGCCGTTGGTCAGCACTACCAGCGCGCGCCGGCGCTTGGCATCGCCCACCGCGAAGTTCTTGAAGATGCCGCCGTTGCTGCCCGAGTGGTAGAACAGCGGGCCGTCGCGGGTCGGTTCCATGTTCCAGCCCAGGCCTTTTTCGGTCCAGCGGCCGGGCAGTTTGATCTGCGGCGTGAGCATGGCCTGCCGCGCGGAGTCGGAGATCTCCCAGGTCGCGCGCGGCCGGCGTTCGGTCATCAGCGCTAGGAAGCGGGCGTAGTCCTGCACCGTGGTGCGCAGGCTGGCGGCGGCGTTGGCCACGATGTCGCCCGGCCAGGTCACCAGCCCGGGCGGAGCCTTGGCCATCACCTGCGGTAGGGCGCGTTCGGCGTCCTCATATTTCCATGCCGACAGCGGTTTGCCCCAGGCATCGGCCACCTGCTGCGCCAGCGTCCATTGTTCGCGGAACATCTGCGGCGGCATGCCGTCGCCGGCTTGGTCGTGCGCGCGGTGGCCGTATACCGAGCGTGCCGCCAGGTCCGTGTTCCAGGTGTAGCTGCTGTCGGCCATGCCGGCCGGGCCGAACAGGTGTTCCTGCATGGCCTGATCCAGGCTTTGGCCGGTGATCGATTCCACCGCCAGCTGCAGCCAGAAGATGGCTTCGCCGGAGTAGTCGATGCGGGTGCCGGGCTTGACCGCCGGCACCAGCTTCTCGGTGGCCGGCTTGGCGCGCCAGTTCGGCAGGCCGGTGGTGTGGCGTAGCACGTCGCGCGCGGTGATCAACCCGATCCATTCATGCGCGGCCAGGTAATCGGGCCGGCGGTAGCGCACCAGCGGCCGGTCCAGGTCGATCCGGCCCAGGTCCGCCAGCCGCATCACCAGATAGGCGAACACCGGCTTGCTCAGCGAGGCATCCTCGAACACCGTGCGTTCGTCCACCGGCGCGCCGGTGAGCGCGTGGCGAACGCCGAAACCGCGGCTCCAGGCCAGCTTGCCGTCTTCCACCACCGCGATGCCCACGCCCGGCACCGCGAAGGCCTGCATGATGCGCGGCAGTTCGGCAAGAAACTCCTCGTCGGGAATCCACGGGCCATCCGCCGTTCGGCAGTCGGTGGCCGCGGCGCGGCCCCAGGGCAATGCGCTCAGCGCGCCCAGCGTGGCGGTGGAATGAATGAAGCGGCGGCGGGTTGGAATGGCTTGATTGGTCATTTCCGCATTAGACACGGAGACGGTTTGCGTGGCAAGGTTGGTCGAAAGTAAACTGCGCCACAAAATTGCTTTGGCTTGAGCGGATTATCGGGTTCCGACGAGTTTGTAGCGCACCAGGCACACATGCTTGCCCAGCTCGCTTGGCGCGATGGGCACAGCAAGCGACGTGCCGTAGGGTTCGCCGGTCTTCCGGCCGGTGGCGGCTTTGTAGCTGCCGCGGCGATAGCTGGATTGGCACTCGTCGTACTTGTTGCACACCTGAAGCTTGGCGCAGACGGTTGTGCCGGCTTTCTCGTAGATGAAGTATTTGGCTTCCGAATACGGCGGCCGCGGATACTGTTCCGTCCGGATGGTAATGCCTGAATTGCTTTCTTTGGCCGTGACTGCGGTGGCCGGCGCCAGTCCGGCAACGAAACATAAGGCAAGAAAAACGAGTCTACGCGTCATAAAATCACCTTGCGTATCGTTCGTGCCAAACGCCTGAGTTAAGCCGACCCGCGAAGCGGGTTCGGCTTGAATGAATTGTTAGGCCTCGGCCTATTTTCTGTTCTCGCCTGACGCATAAGTATGGAGAACCGTTATCTCAAAGCCGGTGCCACGCGACAACTCTGTGAAAAATGTCTCTAACGCCTGATCATCTGATGTGGTGTTATTTTCAGCCGCGACTTTGTTCACAAACAAAGTCCAGCCGCACTCAAGGTTGTGCGGAAATCGCGCGCGGCCATCGAGATCCACGTTGGGGTACAGGTCAAAGTACCAGCGGGGATGCTCTTTGAGGAATTGGTTGTAGTAGTGAGAGTAGCGCGGCTGTGGCTCAGTGCTATCGGGGTTGCGAATGCCGCGAGGAATGCTCTTGTACATCTTGCGGTAGCCGATACCGGCAAGAAACGTGTTGACGTTTCGAACCAGAATCTTCTCATCGTCCGACCGACACATGATCCCGTATTCACGAGCAAGCATGAAGCTACCTCCGAGGCCTAACGATTGAATTAAGCGGCTGCCGCCGCGAACAGGCTCAGAATACCAAGTAACGGGGCGGCTGTCCGCTTGGATGATTAGTTAGACCCCATCAGCGAGATTGTTACGGCTCAGGCGAAGCGATG
>NZ_BMFO01000002.1 GCF_014638745.1 Arenimonas maotaiensis | reverse complement strand
GCCCGCTCGGACGTATTTGACTATATCGAGCGCTTCCACAATCCTTGGATGCAGCGTAGGCTGGATGCTCAGGATCGGAAGTTCAGTGTCTTAACTCAACTGTCCGCGGAAACGGGGTAGAACCCGTGCGATTCCAGCCTCCCTCAGCTCTTCGACAAGGGTTTGCCGGAAGTGCTGGAAATCCTCATCGTCGAGGAACACCGGGCAGCGGTTGATGCCCCGTTGCGTGATATGCATGGGCACGAAAGGCAGCTCGACTCTGGCGGCGCGTGGCATGCTATGACTCCTGTGTGGCTGGAGTCAGCATGCCGTGGCAGGAAACTCCTCGCTACAGGCGGAAACGGAGCGAAGCGTAAGAAAATTCGGGGACGGAGGTACCTCCGTCCCTGTTTTCATTGAATACGCGCCAACTCCGCTTCCAGCCCGGCATCCACGCCGTCCATCATGGCGTTCATGGCATAGGCGCGTTGGTTGGCGTCGCGGTACCAGCGCTGCATCACCGACACGCGCTGGCCGTATTCCTCGTCGCTGAAATAGGCGCTCGGTTCGGCGTTCAGGCGCTTGGCCACGCCTTCGTCCATGCGCTTGGCCTGGGTGTCCATGGCCAGGCAGTACAGATAGGCTTCGCCGGAATTGGCCTTGTCGTAACAGTTGCGGATGGCGGCGGTGGCGCCGGCAATGCCCTGCTCGCGGTAGATGCCGAAGAACGCACCGCTGGCGTTCAGGCCGATCTGTTTCGGGCCGGAAGCGGCGTGCACGGAAGCCGAGACGGCCAAGGCGGCAAAGACGAGGGAGCGCAGGATCATGGGGGCTCGTGGCGCCGTCTGGCGCGGGCAAAGGGGTTGCGGTTAGCATACCCGATTCCTCCGCCGGACCCGCCATGACCGACATCACGCCCGAGCTGATCGCCGCCTACCGCGGCACCGACTACCTCGCCAAGCTGCCGGACGGCCCGGCGACCCTGCGCGTGGATGCGCCCTGCCCGGCGCTGGCGGCGTATCTGGCGCAGGTCGGGGCGGAAACGGCCGCCGTCATCACCGCCTACAACCCCTACAGCATGCCCTGCGACCCGGAAGAAAACCGTGCCGCGCATGCCGCCCTGAAAGACGTACTGAAGTCGATGGGTTTGACCGCCCTGCCCTGCGACGGCACCGATCCGGGCGGCCACTGGCCGACCGAGCACGGCCTGCTGGTACTGGGCATCGGCAAAGCCGCCCTGCGCGGCCTGGCCACGGTGTTCGGGCAGAATGCGGTGCTGTGGATCGAAACGGACGGCGTGCCGCGGCTGGAGCTGTTGCGCTGAAGGCGGAATATGACCGGCTTTCATACGGCTGTCACAAACCCGGCGTAGAGTGCGCGGTGAACAACTTAGACATTGTTCGCTCTCTCCTTCGGATTTTCTCCGCCTCGGCCACCCGTCACACGGTGGCTTCTTTTTTGCCCGAGCGCCGCAAGCCTTGGGAAAATCGGGGAAATTCGGCGTGATTTCGGGTAAAATGGGCGTTTTCTTCCCCTGTTTGGAGCCCGTAATGACCCATCCCGTCCTCGCCGCCCTTGGCCTGTCCAGCACCGAATCCGGCACCTACCTCGGCCGTGGCGAATGGTCCAAGACCACCGACGCCGGCGTGCTCGAACCGGTGAACCCGAGCACCGGCGAAGTCATCGGCAAGGTCTACGCCTCCAGCCAGAGCGATTACGACATCATCGTCGAACGCGCCCAGGAAGCCTTCCAGGTCTGGCGCAGCATGCCGGCGCCGAAGCGCGGCGAAGCCATCCGCCTGTGCGCCGACGCCCTGCGCGCCCACAAGGACGCCTTGGGTTCGCTGGTCGCGCTGGAGATGGGCAAGATCAAGCCGGAAGGCGACGGCGAAGTGCAGGAAATGATCGACATCGGCGATTTCGCCGTCGGTCTGTCGCGCCAGCTGTACGGCCTGACCATGCACTCCGAGCGCCCGGGCCACCGCATGTACGAGCAGTACCACCCGCTGGGCATCGTCGGCATCATCTCGGCCTTCAACTTCCCGGTCGCGGTCTGGGCCTGGAACAGCTTCCTGGCCGGCGTCTGCGGCGACGTCTGCATCTGGAAGCCGTCGCCGAAGACCCCGTTCTCGGCCATCGCCTCGATGAAGATCTGCAACGAAGCCCTGGCCAAGGCCGGCTTCCCGGACATCTTCTTCCTGTTCAACGACGCCGGCACCGAAATCGCCCAGAACTTCGTCGACGACAAGCGCATCCCGCTGATCAGCTTCACCGGCTCCACCCACGTCGGCCGCCTGGTCGGCGAGCGCGTGGCGCAGCGCATGGGCCGTTCGCTGCTGGAACTGGGCGGCAACAACGCCATCATCGTCGACGAGACCGCCGACCTGAAGCTGGCCATCCCGGCCATCGTGTTCGGCGCGGTCGGCACCGCCGGCCAGCGCTGCACCACCACCCGCCGCCTGTTCGTGCACGAATCCATCGCCGATACCGTGATCGAGAAGCTGGTCGCCGCCTACAAGCAGGTCGAGACCAAGATCGGCGACCCGACCCTGGCGACCACCCTGATGGGCCCGCTGAACTCCCAAGAAGCCGTGGCCCAGTTCCTGAAGGCCATCGAAGGCGCGAAAGCGGCCGGCGGCAAGGTGCTGACCGGCGGCGCGGCCATCGAAGGCCGCGGCAACTTCGTGCTGCCGACCATCATCGGCGACATCAAGAATTCCGATGCCGTGGTGCAGGCCGAAACCTTCGCCCCGATCCTGTACGTGATGACCTTCAAGACCGTGGACGAAGCCATCGCGCTGCAGAACGCCGTGCCGCAAGGCCTGAGCTCGGCCATCTTCACCACCAACCTGAAGGCGGCGGAAGCCTTCCTGGCCGCCAGCGGCTCGGATTGCGGCATCGCCAACGTCAACATCGGCACCTCCGGCGCCGAGATCGGCGGCGCCTTCGGCGGCGAGAAGGAAACCGGCGGCGGCCGTGAATCCGGCTCCGACGCCTGGAAGGTGTACATGCGCCGCCAGACCAACACCATCAACTACTCGGATTCGCTGCCGCTGGCGCAGGGCATCAAGTTCGACGTCTGATGTATTCGCTGGCCCGGCTCCTGCTGTTCCGGATGGACGCCGAGCGCGCGCACGCGCTCGGCCTGGCAGGGCTCGAGGCCGCCTACCGCTGCGGCCTGGTCTCCACCTTGGCGACCAAGCCCAAGCCGTTGCCGACCAAGGCCTTCGGCATCGAATTCCCCAACCCGGTCGGCTGCGCCGCCGGGCTGGACAAGAACGGCGAGCACATCGACGCGCTGATGGCGCTCGGCTTCGGCTTCGTCGAGATCGGCACGGTCACGCCGCGGCCGCAACAAGGCAATCCGAAGCCGCGCATGTTCCGCCTGCCCGAGCATCTGGCGGTGATCAACCGCCTGGGCTTCAACAACGCCGGCGTCGACGCCCTGGTGCGCAACGTCGAGCGCGCCAAGCGCGAAGGCATCCTCGGCATCAACATCGGCAAGAACAAGGACACCCCGAACGAACAGGCGGTCGACGACTACCTGTACTGTCTGGAACGGGTGTACGACTACGCCGATTACGTCACCGTCAACATCTCCTCGCCGAACACCGCCGGCCTGCGCGACCTGCAGGGCGAAGAGGCGCTGCGCGTGCTGGTGAACGAACTGCGCGGCGCGCAGGAGGACCTAGCCGCGGTGCGCGGCCACCGCGTGCCGCTGCTGGTCAAGATCGCGCCCGACCTCTCGGAAGCCGAGATCGAAGGCATCGCCGGCGTGTTCAACGCCGCCCGCATCGACGGCGTCATCGCCGGCAACACCACGGTCGACCGCGGTCCGGTCATCGAGCACCCGCTGGCCGCCCAGGTCGGCGGTCTGTCCGGCAAGCCGCTGTACGAGAAATCCACGCATACCCTGCGCCGGTTGCGCCTGCATCTGGACAACACCATCCCGATCATCGGCGTCGGCGGCATCACCGAAGGCGCCGACGCGCTCGGCAAGGTCTCGGCCGGCGCGCAGCTGGTGCAGTTCTACACCGGCCTGGTGTACCGCGGCCCCGAGCTGATCGGCGAATGCGTCGACGCCATGCGCCGGCGCCGGCTGGGCGAAGGCTGATGCAGGGCCTGCGCTGGGCCGACGACGTCTCGTTGCAGGGCCGCAACACCCTGCACGTGGCCGCGCGCGCCGCGGCGATGTGCGACGTGCGCTCGGCCGATCAATTGCCGGAAGCCTTCGAACTGGCGCAGATGAAGGGCCTGGAGGTGCTGGTGCTGGGCGAAGGCAGCAACGTGCTGTTCGCCGGCGATTACCCCGGCCTGGTGCTGCACCTGGGCTTCGACGACTGCCGCGTGCTGTCCGAGGACGGCGACAGCGCGCTGATCCGCGCCGACGCCGGCATGCGCTGGAACGATCTGGTGCACTGGACCCTGGCGCGCGGCTGGAACGGCCTGGAGAACCTGGCGCTGATTCCCGGCACCGTGGGCGCCAGCCCGATCCAGAACATCGGCGCCTACGGCGTCGAAGTCGCCTCGTTGATCGAAACCGTGGAGGCCTATGACCGCGCCAGCGGCCGCATCAAACGCCTGGACAACGCCGAGTGCGCGTTCGGCTACCGCGATTCGCGCTTCAAGCGCGAGCGCGACGACTGGGTGGTGACCGCGGTCGAATTCCGCCTGGGCCGCCATCGCCCGCTGCAGACCGGTTACGCCGGCGTGCCCGAGGAACTGGCCGCGATGGGCGCGGCCGACGCCAGCGCCGTGCAGGTGGCCGAAGCCATCAGCCGGCTGCGCACGCGCAAGCTGCCGAACCCGGCCCTGCTCGGCAACGCCGGCAGCTTCTTCAAGAATCCGTTAGTGCCGGAAGCCCAGGCCGAGGCCCTGCGCACCGCGCACCCGGGCCTGCCGGTGTATCCGGCCGGACAGGACGGCCTGCGCAAGCTCTCGGCCGCTTGGCTGATCGAACAGGCCGGCCTGAAAGGCTACCGCGACGGCGACGCCGGCATCGCCGCCCAGCACGCCTTGGTGCTGGTCAACCACGGCCACGCCACCGGCGCGCAGCTGCTGACGGTGGCGCGCACCGTGATCGACACCGTCCGCGCCCGCTTCGGCATCACCCTCGAGCCCGAACCGCGCATCCTCGGAGCGGCGATGTGATGCCCTCGCGGCGCCGGCATCCGATTGCGCGCGCCGTGGCACTGATGGCGTTCAGCACCGTGCTGTTCGGACTGATGGCGGTGGCCATCCGCCTGGCCTCGGACACCCAGCATCCGTTCGAGATTGCCTTCTTCCGCAACCTGTTCGGCCTGCTGTTCACCCTGCCGCTGCTGCTGCGGCACGGCGCCGGCATCCTGCACACCCGCAAACTGCCGCTGTACCTGCTGCGCTGCGCCATCGGCACGGTCGGCATGCTGTCCGGCTTCTGGGCCATCGTGCACCTGCCGTTGGCGCAGGCGGTGGCCATCTCGTATTCCACGCCGCTGTTCGTGACCATCGGCGCGGTCTGGTTCCTGGGCGAAACCGTCCGCGCCCGGCGTTGGGCGGCGGTGCTGGTCGGCTTCGTCGGCGTCATCGTCTTGATGCATCCGGGCCCGGGCAACTTCAGCGCCGCCAGCCTGGTGGCGCTGTTGGCGGCGGTGATGAGCGCCAGCGTGGCGATCTCGATCAAGTTCCTGACCCGCACCGAGAAGCCGGACGCCATCGTCATCTACACCACCCTGCTGTGGGTGCCGATGTCGCTGCTGCCGGCGCTGTTCGTCTGGCAGTGGCCGTCGGGCATCACCTGGCTCTGGCTGGTGCTGGCCGGCCTGTTCGGCACCGTGGCGCACATGTGCTGGACCCGCGCGCTGCAGCTCGGCGACGCGTCGATGCTGACCCCGATCAGCTTCCTGCAGGTGCTGGTGGTCGGCCTGTTCGGCTGGTGGCTGTTCGGCGAACGGGTCGATGCCTGGACCTTCGCCGGCGCCGGCATCATCTTCGCCTCCATCCTGTACATCGCCCACCGCGAAACCCGCCTGCACCAGCGCACGGTCACCGATCCGGACATCGCCTCGGAAACCTCGCAGCGCTGAATCCGGCGCCGCAACGCCGCGGCGGCATCGGGTACACTGTCGGAAAACCACATCGGGGGATGCAATGGCTACTTTGCTGGGATTCGGGCTGCTGGCGGTCGCGCTGGTCTGGGCGGTGATGGCGTACAACGCCCTGGTCGGCCTGAAGCACAACGTATCCAAGGCCTTCGCCAACATCGAGGTACTGCTCGCCCAGCGCCACGACGAGCTGCCGAAGCTGGTCGAGGTCTGCAAGCAATACTCTCAGTTCGAGCAAGGCACGCTGGAGCGGGTGATGCAGGCGCGCTCGGCGGTGTTCGCCGCCGGCCGCAGCCGCGACATCGAGGCGCTCGGCAGCGCCGAAACCAGCCTGCGCGAAGGGCTGGGCCGG
Organism: Arenimonas maotaiensis; assembly: GCF_014638745.1. Taxonomy (GTDB): domain Bacteria; phylum Pseudomonadota; class Gammaproteobacteria; order Xanthomonadales; family Xanthomonadaceae; genus Arenimonas; species Arenimonas maotaiensis. The sequence goes on along the minus strand of NZ_BMFO01000002.1, from coordinate 667,858 downwards.
ATCAATGCGGTGGTCGAGGCCTATCCGGAGCTGAAGGCCAACGACACCTTCCGCCATCTGCTGGAACGCATCACCGCGCTCGAGGACACCATCGCCGACCGGCGCGAGTTCTACAACGACTCGGTCAACCTCAACAACGTGCGCATCGAGCACTTCCCGGACACCGTCATCGCCCGCCTGTTCGGCTTCGGCCCGTTCAAACTGCTGCGCTTCAGCCGCGAACGGACCGCCGACGTCGACATCGCGCACCTGTTCAAACGCTGATCCGCACGTGTCCGGCGGCAACGAGCGCCTGTGGCCGGCTAACTGGCGCTCGCCCCTGCTCTGGGGCGAGGCCGGCTGGGGCGTCGCCTGCGCGTTCCTGGTGTACGCCGGCCTGCGCACCGGCTTGGCCGGCTTCGGCTACGCCGGCGCCGCGGTCGCCCTGACCGCCTGGATCCGCGCCCGCCACCATTACCGGCAGATCGCCGACATCCCGACCGTGCGTCTGGCTTCGGCGCCGCAGGGTCGGGTGGAACTGCAGGGCAGCGGCGCGCCGATGCCCGAGTATCCGGTGCACAGCCCGCTGACCGGCCTGCCCTGCCTGTGGTTCGATTACACCGTGGAGCGCGGCGAGGGCCGGCAACGGCGCGTGGTGCGCGCCGACACCAGCACCCTGCCGTTCGCCCTGCGCGACGGCGACCGACAGGCGATGGTGCTGCCCGAAGGCGCGCAGGTGATCTCCCGACACCGGCAGCGCTGGCGCAGCGGCGATGAACTGTATACCGAATCGGTGCTGCTGGCCGGCGAGCCGCTGTATGTGCTGGGCGAATATGCGCACGACTGGACCGAATCCGACGGCCACCGCCTGGAGCGTCAGGCCGGCGCCTTGCTGCAGGAATGGAAGCAGGACCAAGCGGCATTGACGCAGCGCTTCGACGGCAACGGCGACGGCGTCATCGACACGCACGAATGGGAAGCGGCGCGCCGGCAGGCCGAGCGGGAGGTACTGACCGGAGGCCACCGGCCGCAACGGGCCGAGCAACAGATCCGCCGGCCGAAATCCGGCGGCGCGTTCATCATCTCGAATTATTCCGCCGCGCAGCTGGCGGCGCGTTTCCGGCGCTGGTCCTGGCTGCACCTGGGCGTGTTCTTCGCCGCGCTGGCCGTGGCCGGTTGGCGCTGAGGGCGTTTTCCGACACCTCGCCGAGCCGCCATCCGACTGCCCTGCGCCCTGGGCATCCTTACAGTCGGCGCTATGCGATTCGACCCGGACCGACACCGACGTAGCAGCATCCGCTTGGCTGGCCACGACTATGCCGGATCAGGCACCTATTTCGTGACCCTTTGCCTGCACGGACGGCAGCCCTTGTTCGGCGAATTGCACCACGGCACGATGCGGCGAAATGGCGTCGGCGAAAAAGTGGCATCTTGCTGGCGGGATCTTACCAACCGGTTCACTGGCATCATGTTGGATACCTTTGTGGTGATGCCGGACCATTTCCACGGCATCATTCACCTAGGTAGGGGCGAACCTTGTGTTCGCCCGGCCAAAATACGCGTCGAATCCGAACGTGAACCGTTCACCTACCCCACCCCGAAATGCACGGCGATGGCCGATGGCATCCACCCCACGTCCGTCAAGGGCGAACACAAGGTTCGCCCCTACGGAACGGCGGATGGCTCTTTGGGCCGCATCGTGCAGGCGTTCAAATCGATCACCACCCTGTCCTACATCGACGGCGTCCGGCGCAACGGCTGGCCCGGTTTCGAAGACCGGCTCTGGCAACGCAACTACTGGGAACGCATCATCCGCAGCGAGGCCGAATTGCATGTGGTCCGTAGCTACATCCTGGAGAACCCGAGGCGGGCCTCAGCCGATTGACGCTCAGCGCGCGCGGAACCGTTTGTCCACGTAGTCGTCGATCAGGGCCACGAATTCGGCGGCGATGTTGTCGCCGCGCAGGGTCATCTTGCGTTCGCCGTCGATGAACACCGGCGCGGCCGGCGCCTCGCCGGTGCCCGGCAGGGAAATGCCGATGTCGGCGTGCTTGGATTCGCCCGGCCCGTTGACCACGCAGCCCATCACCGCCAGGCTCAGGTTCTCGGCGCCGGGATGGCTGATCTTCCATTCCGGCATCTTGGCGCGCACGTGTTCCTGCACGGTCTTGGCCAGTTCCTGGAAGAATTCCGAGGTGGTGCGGCCGCAGCCCGGACAGGCGGTGACCAGCGGCGTGAACGCGCGCAGGCCCATGGTCTGCAGCAGTTCCTGCGCCACGATCACCTCCTGCGTGCGCGAAGCGCCCGGCTCCGGCGTCAGCGAGATGCGGATGGTGTCGCCGATGCCTTCCTGCAGCAGCACCGCCAGCGCCGCGGTCGAGGCCACGATGCCCTTGCTGCCCATGCCGGCTTCGGTCAGGCCCAGATGCAGCGGATATTCGCAGCGCCGGGCCAGGTCGCGGTACACCGCGATCAGCTCCTGTACGCCGCTGACCTTGGCCGAGAGGATGATGCGGTCGTGCGGCATGCCCAGCCGCAGCGCCTGCTCGGCCGAATCCAGCGCCGAACGCACCAGGGCCTCGCGCAGCACGCGGCCGGCGTCCCAGGGCTCGGCGCGCTGCGCGTTCTCGTCCATCAGCTGCTGCGCCAGCGACTGGTCGAGCGAGCCCCAGTTGACGCCGATGCGCACCGGTTTGTCGTAGCGGTTGGCCAGCTCGATGATGGCGCCGAACTGGCTGTCGCGCTTCTTGCCGAAGCCGACGTTGCCGGGATTGATGCGGTACTTGGCCAGACGCTCGGCGCAGGCCGGCTCGGCGGTCAGCAGCTGGTGGCCGTTGTAGTGGAAGTCGCCGACGATCGGCACCTCGATGCCCATCATCGCCAGCTTGTCGGCGATGTGCGGCACGGCCTTGGCCGACTCGGGGTTGTTGACCGTGACCCGCACCACTTCCGAACCGGCGCGCCAAAGCTGGCCGATCTGCTTGACGGTGGCGGCGACGTCGGCGGTGTCGGTGTTGGTCATCGACTGCACCATGATCGGCGCGTCGGCGCCGACGCGGACGCGGCCGACGGTGACGGTATGGCAGGCGCGGCGCGCGGCCGTGCGGGTTTCAGCATTCATCGGAACGGGGTTTCCTCAGGATTCTTCGGTGAGCAGGGTGTAATCCATGGCCAGTGCCGCATGCGCGACCGAGGCCTTGACCGTGCGCATGCCGGTCGGCGGCCCCAAACGGAAGGGTTCGTAGCCGTACAGTACGTCGAAGCCGGATTTCGGCGCGTCCAGACGCCCGGCCAGCACATAGCCGGGCGCGATGCCGTCGTCCAACGGCTGCAGCGCCAGAGCGCGCAGGGGCTGGCCGCGATGGTCGCCGCCGGGACGCACGGCCACCGCCAGGCAGCGCCGGCTCAGCAGTTCCACGCCGGCCATCAGGCCGCCGTCGGCGCCGTAACGCAGCCAGCGGATCACGCCCAGCATCCAATCCGGTTCCAGGCCCGGCGCCGATCCGTTCAGCCCCACCAGCTCGCCGATGCGCGCGCGCGGCTGCTGTCCGGCCGGCCAAAGCAGGCGGTAGCCGCCGAGCCCGTGATCGAGCACCTGCGCCGGCAGCAGCCGGTGCAGCGGACTGTCGCCGGCATGCAGCCAATCGGCGCCGAGGCGGATGCCTTGGCTGCCCAGGCGCGACAGATTCTGGATGTAGCTGTCGAAATCCATGCGGCCGGCGGCGAAATAATGCACCGCGCTCAGACCGACCGTGGTTTCCAGCGCGAAACCGCCCGGCAGCCGCGGCGCGCCGCGGGCGGCGGCCTGGCCGAGCGCGCGCAGCATGCGCCGCAACAGCGCGACCGGCGCTTCGACGCGGCCGCTCGGCGGCGTCAACACCGAGACGCCGTCCTGCGCGGCGGATGCGGCATCGGACAGCGTCTGATAGAACTGGGCGAAATCGATGTAGCCGGCGTCTTCGTCGAGTTCGACCGGGCGCGCCTCGTCCTGCGGCAGCGGCGCGCGATGCTCGACGCCGGACGGACCGACGATGACGCAGTGGCCGTCGCATTCGCTGACCAGCTGCCGGATGCGGTCCTGTTCGGCCGGCGCGAACGCCAGCGGATTGACCAAGGCCAGCAGCGCGGTCTGGGTGTATTCCAGCTGCGGCCGGTAACCGCCGGGCACCAGCGGGTCGTCGACCGTCTTCTGGTGCAGCTTGCACTCGGCGGCGAACCGGTACAGCCGGTGCAGGCCGAGCCAGACGCCCTCGGGCGGGTCGCGGTAGATCTTCCAGGTCAGCTGCAGGGCCTGGGTGTAGTGCCAGAGCCCGCGGCCGATGGCGACCGCGACGTTGCCGCCGCGCAGCAGCGGAACCTTGCCGTCCGGGTGGCAGATCTCGGCGCAGGCCATGCGGTAACCGTCGGCCAAGGCCATGTGCAATTGCTGCGCCAGCGCTGCCGCCGACAGCCGTTCGTCGGTCAGCGGCAAGGGGCTGTTGAGGAACTGGCGCTCGAGCCAGAGGATGGTCTCGATCGCGACCGTGCGCAGGGTCTCGAGCTGGTTGAAGCGGTCGGCGCCGGACATCGGCGTCGACATCGCGGAGAAGCCGGCGTCGCGGAGGAACTCGCCGGTGCGCACGATGTTCTGGCGCGGCAGGTTGTCCAGCCATTGCTTGAGCGCGCGGCCGCCGGCGGGCGGCGCCGGGTTGGCCGTCACGGCGCCCGGCGGCAGGCCCTCCGACAATTCCCTGTACGCTCGCGACATGCCGCCCTCCTGATGCCGGTAGTTTAATGGAAATCGCCGGGGCCGGCTCGCTCGGGTATCCTATGGCGGTGAACGAATCCTCCCCCACCGCGCCGGCGCGGCGCGTGCTGAAACCGGCCCAGCTCAACGCCTTGGCCAAGAATCTGCTGGAATCGAACTTCGCCCAGATCTGGATCGAGGGCGAAATCAGCAATCTGGCGCGTCCGGCCTCCGGCCATCTGTATTTCACCCTGAAGGACAGCCAGGCCCAGGTGCGCTGCGCCATGTTCCGCAGCCGCGCCCTGTATCTGCCGCAACCGGTGAAGGACGGCCAGCAGGTGCTGGTGCGCGCGCGCGTGACCCTGTACGAGCCGCGCGGCGATTACCAACTGGCGGTCGAGTCGATCGAACCCGCCGGCCAAGGCGCGCTGCAGCAGGCGTTCGAGGCGCTGAAACGAAAATTGGAGGCCGAAGGCCTGTTCGCGCCGGCGCGCAAGAAGCCGCTGCCGGCCTTCGTGCGCCGGCTGGCGCTGTTGACCTCGCCGCGCGGCGCCGCCGTGCACGACGTGCTGACGGTATTGGCGCGCCGGCACCCGCTGCTGCCGGTGGAGCTGTGGCCGGTGCCGGTACAGGGCAGCGATGCCGCGGCGCAGATCCGCGCCAGCCTGCAGGCCGCCATCGCCAGCGGCCGTTATGACGCCATCCTGATCACCCGCGGCGGCGGCTCGCTGGAGGACCTCTGGCCGTTCAACGACGAGGCCCTGGCCCGGCTGGCGGCCGACAGCCCGGTGCCGGTGGTGTCGGCCATCGGCCACGAGGTCGACGTCAGCCTGCTCGATTTCGCCGCCGACCTGCGCGCGCCGACGCCCTCGGCCGCGGCCGAACTGCTGTCGCCGGACCGCACCGAACTGTTGGCGCGTATTGCCCACAGCCGGCGCAAACTCGCCGAACGGCTCGATACCCGGCTGCGCGACGCCGGACAACGCTGCGATATCGCCTATCTGCGCCTGCAGGCCCTGCGTCCGGCGCAACGCCTGCAGGCCGGCCGGCAGAACCTGCATGGCCTGCACCTGCGTCTGCGGCACGCCTTGCTCGAACGGCTGGCCGGCAAGGCCGAAGCGGTACGCCGTTGCGCGCATCGTCTGGAGCGGGCCGGACCGCAGCACCGGATCGCCCTGCAACGCGCCGGCGTGGTTGGCTTGCAGCTGCGCCTGCACCGCGGTCTGCAACGCGGGCTGGATGCCCGGCTGGCGCGCCTGAAGCAGGCCGGCGGCGCATTGAACGCGCTGAGCCCTCTGGCCACCCTGGGCCGCGGCTACAGCATCCTGCGCGACGGCGACGGCCGCGTCATCCACTCCGTCCGCCAAACCGCGCCCGGCCAGCGGCTCGACGCGCGCCTGGCCGACGGCAGCCTGTCCCTTACCGTGAATTCCGATGACCGATAAACCGAACTCCCCGATCACCTCGCTGAAAGGCCTGTTGCCCTATCTGCGTCCGCATCGTCCGCTGCTGGCGCTGTGGCTGACGGCCTTGGCGCTGTCGTCCGCGGCCACGCTGTTCTTCCCGGTCGCCATCAAGCATCTGGTCGACCAGGGCTTCTCGCGCGACGGCGACATCGACCGCTGGTTCATCCTGCTGTTCGCGGTCGCCGCGCTGTTGGCGCTGGCCACCGCCGCGCGCTTCTTCTTCGTGTCGCTGCTCGGCGAGAAGGTCGTGGCCGACCTGCGCAAGCGCCTGTACGCGCACCTGATCCGGCTCGACATGGGCTTCTTCCAGGAGACGCGTTCGGGCGAACTGCTGTCGCGGCTGTCGGCCGACGCCGAACTGTTGCGTTCGGTGATCGGCTCCAGCATGTCGGTGGCGCTGCGCAGCGGCATCACCGTGATCGGCAGCGCGGTGATGATGGTGGTCACCGCCCCGCGCCTGGGCGTGTTCGTGCTGGTCGGCATCCCGCTGCTGGTGCTGCCGATGGTGCTGTCCGGACGCGGCGTGCGTGGCGCCTCGCAGAACGCGCAGGACCGCCTGGCCGACGCCAACGCCCGCGCCGGCGAAGCCTTCGCCGCCGTGCACACGGTGCAGAGCTTCGCGCGCGAGGATTTCGAAACCGCGCGCTACGATTCGGCCATCGACTACGCGCTGAAGGCCGCGCGCCGGCGCATCTCGATGCAATCCGGACTGACCGCGCTGGTGATCCTGCTGATCTTCGGCGGCATCACCCTGATCCTGTGGTCGGGCGCGCGCAGCGTGGTGTCCGGGCAGATGAGCGCCGGCACCCTGACCCAATTCGTGTTCTACGCCATGATCGGCGCCGGCTCGGTCGGCGCCTTGGCCGAAGTCTGGGCCGAGGTCCAGCGCGCCGGCGGCGGCATGAACCGGATCGGCGAACTGCTGGCCCGCACCGGCGCCCTGACGGCGCCGGCGCAGGCGCATGCCCTGCCCGCGGGCGAATTGCCGATCCGCTTCGAGGATGTCGCCTTCGGCTATCCGAGCCGGCCGGACGAACGCGCCCTGCACGGCTTCAGCCTCGATATCCGGCCCGGCGAAACCGTGGCCCTGGTAGGACCGTCCGGCGCCGGCAAGAGCACGGTGTTCCAGCTGCTGCTGCGTTTCTTCGACCCGCAATCCGGCCATATCTCGGTCGGCGGACTCGATGTCCGGCAATGGCCGGCGGCGGACCTGCGCGGACGCATCGCCATCGTGCCGCAGGACCCGGTGATCTTCGCCGGCAGCGCGCGCGACAACATCCGCTACGGCGACCTGGACGCCGACGACGACGCGGTGATCGCCGCCTGCCGCGCGGCCGAGGCCTGGGACTTCATCCAGGCCCTGCCCGAGGGACTGGACAGCGAGCTCGGCGAACGCGGCGCGCGCCTGTCCGGCGGCCAGCAGCAGCGGCTGGTGATCGCCCGCGCGCTGCTGAAGAACGCGCCCATCCTGCTGCTGGACGAGGCCACCAGCGCGCTCGACGCGCAATCCGAACGCGCGGTGCAGACCGCGCTGGAGCACCTGATGCGCGGCCGTACCACGCTGGTCATCGCGCACCGCCTGGCCACCGTGCTGAAGGCCGACCGCATCGTGGTGATGGACAAGGGCCGCGTGGTCGCCACCGGCACGCACCAGAGCCTGATGGCCGAAAACGGCCTGTACGCCGAACTGGCCCGCCTGCAGTTCGAACAAAGCGCCGGCGCGGCCTGAACTCGCGCGTCGGCCGCGGCCGTGGCATGATGGCGGCCAATGCCGCCTAGGGAGAGCCTGCCATGCGTCACCGCGTCCGTATCGCTTTGCCGTTGCTGTCCGCCGCCCTGCTGGGTGCCTGCGCCGGGGTACCGGCGAAACCGGCCGACCCGCTGGCCGGCAGCGCCTGGCGGCTTGAACGCATCGAGTACATGGACGACACCACGGTCACGCCCGACGGCGCCCGCCGCTACGGCATCGCGTTCGACGCCGAGGGCAACGTCAGCATCCAGGCCGACTGCAACACGCTCGGCGGCCGCTATACCTACACGCCGCCGTCCGGGCTGGAATTCGGCATGCTGCGCAGCACCTTGGCGTTCTGCGGCGAAGGTTCGCTGTACGACCGCATCCGCAAGGACATGCCGTACGTGCGCTCGTTCGTGCTGAAGGACGGACAACTGCACGTGGCGCTGATGGCCGACGGCGGCATCTACCGGTTCTCGCCGGCGCCGAAGCCGTAATTTCCGCCCTGAAAAAAACGCCCCAATCGGGGCGTTTTTTTCAGCGGGCGCGTTCGCGCGAGCCGGGCGTGAGGGACGCCAGCGACAGGTTCTCGGTGCGGCACTCGGACAGCACCTGCGTGCCGGGGCCATGCGCGTAGATGAACTGGCCCTGTTTCAGGGTGTCGATCATCGGCCTGGCCACCGCCGTGCGCACCGCCGGACAACCCCAGGAGCGGCCCAAGCGGCCTTTGGCCGGCGCCGCGGCCGGATTCACATACGGCGCGCCATGCATCACGATCAGACGGCGCATGGCCGATTCGTTGTAGCCCTTGCTCAGGCCGTGCAGCTTCAGCGAATAGCCGTTGCCGCCCTGGTAGGTGGTGTCGGTGTAAAACAGACCGAGGCTGGTCTGGTGACTGCCTTCACGGTCGGAGAAGGCCTTCGGCACGTCCTCGCCGGAACCTTGCCCGTGCGCCACGTGTTCCTCGAACAGCAGCTTCTGCGCTTTCAGGTCGAACACCCAGAGCCGCGGCAGGCGCGACGGGATGGTGTAATCGATGATCGCCAAGCGGCTCGCGAGCTGGCCGACGCCGTGGTTCTGGGCGCATTGCATGGCGGTCAGCGCTTCCTTGACCACCGCCGGGCTGAGTTTCGGCGCCAGACGCTGGATCAGGGCGGCCTCATCGGCATGGGCCGACAGCGGCAACGCCAACGCGGCGGACAGCAGGAACAATGGACGCATGCGATACCTCGCGGAAAAAGAACGCATTCTGGACACAGTAGCCAATACCGGCCCTGAACACAAGCCGGAATCCTGAATAAACCTGAATGAATTCATTAAGATAGAGTTAACCGATGGGCACGGCGCAGCCACCGCGTGACCGCGCGCACAGTATCGGCAACAACACGGCAGATGCGATTACGACATCATCCGGTCGAGGAAGGACTTCACGCCGTCGAAGAACGTGCTCGATTTCGGCGAGTGCTTGGCGCCCTCTTCGCCGGCGAAGGTGCTTTCGAACTCGGCCAGCATCTCGCGCTGCTTGGCGGTGAGGTTGACCGGGGTTTCCACCACCACCCGCACCAGCAGATCGCCGGTGGCGTGGCTGCGCACCGATTTCACGCCCTTGCCGCGCAGGCGGAACACCTTGCCGGTCTGGGTTTCGGCCGGGACCTTGACCAAGGCTTCGCCCTGCAGGGTTGGCACGGTGAGTTCGGCACCGAGCGCGGCCTGGCTGAAACGGATCGGCACTTCGCAGTACAGGTCGTTGCCGTCGCGCTGGAAGATCGCGTGCTCGCGCACATGCACTTCCACGTACAGGTCGCCGGCCACGCCGCCGGCCGGGCCGGCTTCGCCCTCGCCCTGCAGGCGGATGCGGTCATCGGTATCGACGCCGGCCGGAATCTTGACGCTGAGCGTCTTCTGGCTTTGCGTGCGGCCTTGGCCGTGACAGGCTTTGCAGGGCTTGGCGATGGTCTCGCCGCGGCCGCCGCAGTTCGGGCATGGCTGCTGCACGGCGAAGATGCCGCGCTGCATGCGCACCTGGCCGCGGCCTTGGCAGGTCTTGCAGGTCTCGACCTTGCCGTCTTCCGAACCCGAGCCGTGGCAGGGCTCGCAGGCCACCAAGGTCGGGATGTCGATGCGCTTCTCGACGCCGGCCACCGCCTCTTCCAGGTCCAGTTCCAGCACCACGCGCAGATCCGAGCCGCGGCGCGGACCGCGCTGGGCGCGGCCGCCGCCGAAGATGTCGCCGAAGATGTCGCCGAAGATGTCGCCCATGTCGGCGTAACCGGCGCCGCCGCCCATGCCGTGCTCGAACGCGGCGTGGCCGTGCGCGTCATAGGCGCGGCGCTTGCCGGCGTCGCTGAGCACTTCATAGGCTTCCTTGGCTTCCTTGAACGCGTGCTCGGCCTTCTCGTCGCCGGGGTTGCGGTCGGGATGGTGCTTCATCGCCAGACGGCGATAGGCCTTCTTCAACTCCTCGTCCGAGGCGTTGCGGGCCACGCCCAGGATGTCGTAATAGTCGCGCTTGCTCATGCTCGGGAAAAATCCGGTTCGTGTTCACGGAAAAACCCACGCCGGCGGAGAACCGGCGTGGGTCGGGTACGGCGGGATTACTTCTGGTCGTCCTTGACTTCGGTGAACTCGGCGTCGACCACGTCGTCGCCGGCCGGCTTGGCCTGGGCCTCGCCTTCCGGCTGCGCGGCGGCCGATGCGGCGGCGTACAGCGACTGCGCGGCCTGGCTCAGCGATTCCGTCTTGGCCTCGATTTGGGGCTTGTCGTCGCCCTTCATCGCGGTCTCCAGCTCGGACAGCGCGGTCTCGATGGCGGCCAGCTGTTCGCCCGGCACCTTGTCGCCGTGGTCCTTGATCGCGGCGCGGGTGCTGTGCACCGCCGCGTCGGCCAGGTTGCGGGCGCCGACCAGCTCGTGGAACTTGCGGTCGTCCTCGCGGTGCGCCTCGGCGTCCTGCACCATGCGTTGGATCTCCTCCTCGCTCAGGCCGGAACCGCCCTTGATCTCGATGCGCTGTTCCTTGCCGTTCTTCTTGTCCTTGGCCGAGACGTGGATGATGCCGTTGGCGTCGATGTCGAAGCTGACCTCGATCTGCGGCATGCCGCGCGGCGCGGCGTCGATGCCGGCCAGGTCGAAGCGCGCCAGCGACTTGTTGAAGCGGGCCTGTTCGCGTTCGCCCTGCAGCACGTGCACGGTCACCGCGCTCTGGTTGTCCTCGGCGGTCGAGAACACCTGCGAGGCCTTGGTCGGGATGGTGGTGTTCTTCTCGATGATCTTGGTGAACACGCCGCCCATGGTCTCGATGCCCAGGCTCAGCGGGGTCACGTCGAGCAGCAGCACGTCTTTCACGGTGCCGGCCAGCACGCCGCCCTGCACCGCCGCGCCGATGGCCACGGCCTCGTCCGGGTTGACGTCCTTGCGCGGCTCCTTGCCGAAGAATTCGGCCACCGCCGCCTGCACTTTCGGCATGCGGGTCATGCCGCCGACCAGGATCACTTCCGAGATGTCGGCAGCCTTCAGGCCGGCGTCGTTCAGCGCGGTGCGGCAGGGCTCGATGGTGCGCTTGACCAGGTCCTCGACCAGGGCTTCCAGCTTGGCGCGGGTCAGCTTGATGTTCAGGTGCTTCGGACCGGAGGCGTCGGCGGTGACGTACGGCAGGTTGACGTCGGTCTGCTGCGAGCTGGACAGCTCGATCTTGGCTCGTTCGGCCGCGTCCTTCAGGCGCTGCAGGGCCAGCGGGTCCTTGCGCAGGTCGATACCCTGCTCCTTCTGGAACTCCTCGACCAGGAAGTCGATGACGCGGATGTCGAAGTCCTCGCCGCCCAGGAAGGTGTCGCCGTTGGTGGCCAGCACTTCGAACTGCTTCTCGCCGTCGATTTCGGCGATCTCGATGATCGAGACGTCGAAGGTGCCGCCGCCCAGGTCATACACCGCGATCTTGCGGTCGCCGCCCTTCTTGTCCAGGCCGTAGGCCAGCGCGGCCGCGGTCGGTTCGTTGATGATGCGTTTGACGTCCAGGCCGGCGATGCGGCCGGCGTCCTTGGTGGCCTGGCGCTGGGAGTCGTTGAAGTAGGCCGGCACGGTGATCACCGCTTCGGTGACGGCTTCGCCCAGATAGGCTTCGGCGGTCTTCTTCATCTTCTCCAGCACGCGCGCGGAGATTTCCTGCGCCGCCATCTTCTTGCCGTCGGCGGTGGCGACCCAGGCATCGCCGTTGTCGTGCGCGACGATCGAATACGGCACCAGGTCGAGGTCCTTCTTGACTTCGGCGTCGGTGAACTTGCGGCCGATCAGGCGCTTCACCGCGTAGAAGGTGTTCTTCGGATTGGTCACGCTCTGGCGCTTGGCCGAGGCGCCGACGATGACTTCGCCGTCCTTGGTGAAGGCCACGATGGACGGCGTGGTACGGTCGCCTTCCGAGTTTTCGATGACCTTGGCGACGCCGCCTTCCATCACGGAAACGCAGCTGTTGGTGGTGCCCAGGTCGATGCCGATGATCTTGCCCATTGTCTGTCTCCTCAAATGTCGAATGTGTCCGGCGTCGCCGCCCCTGTTACCGGATGTGGGGTGCGCGCCGCGGATTTCAAGAACCCGAGACCACCACCAGCGCGGGACGCAGCAAGCGGTCGTTCAGCAGGTAGCCTTTCTGGAACACCTGCACCACGGTGTCGGGCGCATGTTCGGCGCTGTCGGTCCGGCTGATGGCCTGGTGGCGATCGGGATCGAAGGCCTGGCCGACCGGATCGACCCGCTGCAGACCGTTGTCGCCGGCCACCTTCAGCAGCTGCTTGAAAGTCAGCTCCAGGCCTTCGCGCAACGGATTGGGCTCGGTGCCGGCCGCGGCCAAGCCGGCGTCCAGGCTATCGAACACCGGCAGCAGGTCGCCGAGCAGGCGCTCGTTGGCGAACTTGCGGGCCTGCTCGACATCGCGCGCCAGACGCTTGCGCTGGTTGTCGAGTTCGGCGCGTTCGCGCAGGCGTTCTTCCTGCATCTGCGCCACGGCGGCCTTCAGCTGTTCAAGGTCGCCGAGCAGCTGCTGCTGGGCGTCGGCCGCGGCCGCGGTGGTTTCGGGGATGTCCGGGATGTCGTTGTCTGCGTGCATGTTGCGTCCATGGGAAAACCGCCCGCCAATCCGGGGCGCTTTCCGGATTTGGGGACGCCTCAGGCCGGTTTCAAGGCGTCGCCGAGCAGGTCGGCGGTGGCCTTTACGATCGGGATGACCCGCTCGTACGGCATGCGGGTCGGGCCGATGACGCCGAGCACGCCCAGCACCTGGCCCTCGCTGGCGTACGGCGCGGTGATCACCGTGCAGCCGGCCAGCGGCGCCAAACCGCTTTCCTCGCCGATGAACACGCGCACGCCCTCGGCGCCGGCGCAGGATTCCAGTAGACCGAGGATCTCGCGCTTGCGCGAAAAGGCCTCGAACAGACCGCGCAGGCGCTCCATGTCCGACAGGCCGTCGACGCCCATCAGCCGGGTCTGGCCGCTGAGCACCATGTCCTCGGGGCGCGCTTCGGCCGCCATCAGCTGGCCGGAGATGTCCAAGGCCGCGTTCAGCAGGCCGTCCATCTCGGATTTGGCCTGCTGCATCTCGGCCAGCAGCTGGCGTTGGATCTGCGCGAAGCCCTGTCCGGCGAAATGCCGGTTGAGGTAATTGGCGGCCTGCATCAACGCCTCCGGCGCAATCGGCCGCGGCAGCTGCAGGATGCGGTTCTGCACCTCGTTGTCGGGGAACACCAGGATCACCAGCACCCGGTTGTCGTCCAGCGCCACGAAGTCGATGTGCTTGAACGCCGACTGCAGACGCTGCGGCACGGTGACCACGCCGACGAACTGGCTCATCGCCGACAGCATCTCGCTGGCCTGCGCCAGCAGGGTCTGGGTACCCACGCCGGGCGCGATGTGCTCGCGCAGGCGTTCGATCTCGGTTTCGCGCAACGGCGCGACCTCCAGCAGGGAATCCACGAACAGGCGGTAGGCCTGTGGCGTCGGCACCCGGCCGGCCGAGGTGTGCGGCGCGGCCAGCAGGCCCACGTCTTCCAAATTGGCCATGATGTTGCGGATGGTAGCCGGGCTGACCTCCAGCCCCGCCTGTTTGGCCAGCACCCGGCTGGGCACCGGCGCGCCCTCGCGGATGTGCTGGGCGATCAGGGCGTGCAGGAGGCGGCGGGCGCGGGGGTCGAGCGGCAACATGGTCTATAGCTTAGGGCAAAGCTAGGCGATGGCAAGGGCGTCGCGGAAAATTCCGAGCCGCGATTCGGAACCGTGCCGGTTTTTCCGCCGCCAAATCGGGCAAAATAGCGGCATGTTGACGCACTTGGCATTGAGCAATTTCGCCGTGGTTTCGGCGCACGGCCTGCCGCTGGGGCCGGGCTTCACCGTGGTCACCGGTGAGACCGGCGCCGGCAAATCGCTGCTGGTGGACGCCCTGCTGTGCCTGAGCGGCGCGCGCGCCGAATCCGGCATGGTCCGGCACGGCGCCGAACGCGCCGAACTCAGCGCGGAATTCCACTTGAATGATGCGCCCGAGGCTTTGGCTTGGCTGCGCGAGAACGAACTCGATGACGGCGACACCTGCCAGCTGCGGCGGGTGATCCGCGCCGACGGCGGCTCCAAGGCCTGGATCAACGGCCGCGCCGCCACCGCCGCGCAGTTGGGCGAACTCGGCGGCTTGCTGCTGGAGATTCACGGCCAGCACGAACAACAGCGCCTGCTGGATCGCCGGCAGCAACTGGGCCTGCTGGACGCCTTCGGGCAATGCCAGGCTGAAGCCGAAGCGGTGCGTACCGCGCACCGGCACTGGCTGTCGCTGAAGCAGGCGCTGGATGACCTGCAGCGCCGCGGCGACGTCGGCGAGCGCATCGACTACCTGCAGCACCAAGTGGCCGAACTGCGCCGCCAACCGCTGGAACCGGAACACATCGAAACCGCCGTGATGCGGCACAAACGCCAAAGCCAATCCGGCCAACTGCTGGCCGCCTGCGCCGCCGCCGCCAGCCTGTTGGACGGCGAGGACGGCACCTCGGCGCTGGCCCTGTTGCGCGCTGGCATGGCGCAAATCGCCCGCTGGCAGGACAGCGACGCCGGCCTTGCCGAGGTGCACGGTCTGCTGGAATCGGCCGACGTACAGCTGAAGGAGGCGCTGTCGCAGCTGCGCCACCTGCAGGACGGCATCGAGCTGGATCCGGCCGAAATCGCCGAACTGGACGCCCAACTCGGGCACTGGCACGAACTGGCGCGCAAGCACCGGGTCGGATTGCATGAACTGCAGGCCAAATGCGAGGCGCTGGACGCCGAGCTGGAACAGCTGCGCGGCAGCGGCGATGCCGCCGTGCGGCTGCAAACCGAACTCAAGGACGCAGCCGAAGCCTGGCGCGCGGCGGCCGCCGCCCTTTCCGCCCGCCGGCGCGATGCCGCCGAACGTCTGGGGCAGGCGGTGTCGGCGTTGATGGACGAACTGGGCATGGCCGGCGGCCGTTTTGTGGTCGAACTGGAAGCCAACGCCGACGCCACGCCGCAGGCGCAGGGCGGCGAGCGCTGCGAATTCCTGGTTTCGGCCAACCCCGGCCAGCCGCCGCGGGCGCTGCGCAAGGTCGCCTCCGGCGGCGAACTGGCGCGCATCAGCTTGGCCATTGAAGTGGCCACGCTCGGCCTGGATCCGACGCCGACCATGGTGTTCGACGAAGTCGACTCCGGCATCGGCGGCGCGGTGGCGGAAGTGGTCGGGCGCAAGCTGCGCGCGCTCGGCGGCCGTTGCCAGGTGCTGTGCGTCACCCACTTGGCGCAGGTCGCCAGCCTGGGCCATCAGCACCTGCAGGTGGCCAAACGCATCGCCAGCGACAGCACCGAAAGCCAGGTTACGGCGCTGGACGGCGAGGCCCGGGTGCGCGAAATCGCACGCATGATGGGCGGCGTGACCCTGACGCCGCAGACCCTGGCGCACGCCGAGGCGATGCTGGCACAGGCCGGCAATCCGTAATCGTAGGGGCGCTGCTTGCTGCGCCCGATTTGGCTGCTTGCTGCGCCCGATTTGATGTATCGGAAACAATTTAAAAGGGCGTAGCAAGTAGCGCCCCTACCGGGTCATTTTCTCGGGCGAACGTACAGGACCAGGCTGTGGTCTTCGATTTCGTAGCCGTGCTCGGCCGCGATGCGCTTCTGCAGCGCCTCGATCTCGGCGTTGGCGAACTCGATGACCTTGCCGGTCTCCACGCATACCATGTGGTCGTGGTGCTGACCCCGGTCGAGCTCGTACACCGCGGTGCCGCCCTCGAAATTGTGCTTCTCCACCAGGCCTGCGGCCTCGAACTGGGTCAGCACCCGGTATACCGTGGCCAAACCGATATCCTCGCCATCGGCCATCAGCCGGCGGTACAGGTCTTCGGCGCTGAGGTGGCGTACGCCGTCCGCGCCCAGGATCTCCAGGATGCGGATGCGCGGATGGGTCACTTTCAGGCCCAGCTTCTTCAGGTCGTGGCTTTGATCGGTCATGTTCGGGCAACTTTTTCCGCTTTTTCCGGTCGGAAGCTAGTGTATCATTGAAGCCAACCGGATTCCCCTGTGAACAAGCCCATGCGCCGTCTCTTCGCCCTCGCCCTGCTCAGCCTGCTGCTCTCCGCCTGCCACGTGGTGTACCGCCAGCCGGTGTTCCAAGGCAACCTGCTGGACAAGGCCAACGTCGACCAACTGGCCGCCGGCATGACACGCCAGCAGGTGTTCGCCCTGCTCGGTTCGCCCTCGGTGCAGGACCCGTTCCATGCCGAACGTTGGGATTACGTGGCGAGCCAACGCCGCGGCCACGGCGAAACCGAAATCAAGACCTTCACCGTGCATTTCGAAGGCGATGCCGTGGCGCGCTGGGAAGGCGAGTATTTCCCGGAACAGGACGCCGCGCTGGCGGCCGAAATGGCCAAATTCGGCAACCTGCCGAAGGACAAAGACAAGAAGAAGCGCTGATCGGTGCAGGATTGGCGAAAAGGCGGCTTCGGCCGCCTTTTTCATGGCCTCGGCAACGGCCGTTTCAGCGGATTGGCGGCGGCGCGCAGGCGGCGGGTGTCCTTCGGGTCGCGGGTCAGCGGGCGCAGCAGCTCGATGCGATCGAAGGCATGCAACGGCTCGGTCGGCTTGACCTTGCGGCCGTACACCGCCAGCCGCTCGGCATCCCAGGTCAATCCGTCCGGGAACGCGGCCGGATCCAGACGCGCCAAGGCATCCTGCACGCGGCTGCCGGCCGGCAGGCGCAGCGTTTGGCACCAGTAGCGCTGCGGTTCGGCGTAGACGATTTCGATCTCGATCGGCTCAGACATCGCGGTCGGCCAGCCGGCAGAAATCGTCGACCATCTTGTCGGCCAGGCCCTGATAGCCCATGGCGAAGGCCGGCGCCACCAAGCCGTTGGCCTCGAAGTCCAAGCTCAGGCTGACCTTGCAGGCGTCTTCGCTGAGCACGTGGAAGATCCACTCGCCGCGCAGGTGCTTGAACGCACCCTCCTCCAGCTGCATGCGGATGCGGTGCGGCGGCTCCAGCGTATTGCGGGTGGTGAACGCGCTGCGGATGCCGGCTACGCGCAGCTCCAGCCGCGCGCGCATCAGTTCCTCGCCGTGCTCCAGCACCTCGGAGCCTGTGCACCAGGGGAACCACTCCGGGTAGCGCGCCACCGAGTTGACCAGATCGTACATGCGCTTGGCGGAATGGCGGACCAGGGCGTGGCGTTGGATCTGTGGCATGGCGTACCTGAGGCGAATCGGCGACAATAGCCGGATGGCTAAGAAGAACACCGACAAGAATAGCGCAAGCCAGGGCCAAAAGACGATCGCCCTGAACAAAAGCGCGCGCCACGAATACCATCTGGAGGCCCGCTATGAGGCCGGCATCAGTCTGCAGGGCTGGGAGCTGAAGGCCATCCGCGCCGGCCGGCTGGCGATGGGCGAAAGCTACGCGGTGGTCAAAGGCGGCGAGATCCTGTGGTTCGGCGCGCAGATCACGCCGCTGATACAGGCCTCGACGCACGTCATCGCCGACGACCGCCGCACGCGCAAGCTGCTGTTGCACCGGCATGAAATCGACAAGCTGGTCGGCAAGGTCGAACGCGACGGCTACACTCTGATCCCGACCGCCTGCTATTGGAAAGGCAACAAGGTCAAGCTGGAAATCGCGCTGGCCAAGGGCAAGCAGGCGCACGACAAGCGACAGGCCAGCAAAGACCGCGACTGGCAGCGCGAGAAGCAGCAGGCCATGCGCGCCAAGAACAAATACGCCTGAACGAAGAAGCCCTGCGCTGCGGGGCTTCCGGTTTCGGCGGCGGCGCTCAGTCCAGCGCGTCCAGGATCACGTCGGCGATCTTGTTGCTGAGCAGATGCACCAGCACCAGGTCGGTGCCGTAACCGCGCCATTCGTAGCCTTCGTAACGCGGCAGATGGCGCACGTAGCCGTCCGGCAGGCGGGTCATGGCGATGCCCGGCGGGATCGGCTTGCCGCGCGCCAGATTCTTGCGGATACCCGGCGGCAAGGGCTTGTAGCCGCCCACGCGGTACTGCTTTTTCCATTTGCGGGCGTCACCGACCGAAATGCCGGCGTAACGCAGCGCCGATTCGCGACGGTCGTCGTGGCCTTTGCCGCCGTGCCGGCCTTTGTCGTCGTCGTGTTTGCCCTGCATTGCGTGGGCCGGCGGGCCGGCATCGTCCGGCTTCTTGGCCAGGGCCGCGCCGTTGACGGCGAAACCGGCGGCGGCGAACAGGATGGCGTGCAGTCGTTTCATGGCAGGCTCCTTGCGGGTGAAATTGCGGCTTTCCATTAAGCACCGGCCGGCCGGCCGATGCAAGCCGCCGCGATTCCGGTTCAGGACGCGTTCAAGACCGGCCTTGCCATCGACGCGCGCCGCCCCCATACTGACGGTGTTGGACGATTTCGTTCCACCTTCGGGGGTGTTCTGGCTTCGACGGGGGTTGCAAAGTTGTCTGGCGCATGCCGAGGGGGCGACTGTCCTCGTTAATCCAGTAGCAAAACTCTAGTTGCCAACGACGACAACTACGCTCTGGCCGCTTAAGGCCTAGCCCCGAACCCGCTTGTGTCCGTGCTCGCCGGTGTAGGGTCATTATCACGGAACCGTTTCGGATGGCGACCCGTCAGTCCGGGATTAAATAAAGCGGGTATGTCTGCAGGTGTGCTTCGTACGTTGTGTTGCCTGCCGACGAGATCGAACAACGGACTAAGCATGTAGTGCCGGGAATGGCGCGCTTTCGGACGGGGGTTCAACTCCCCCCACCTCCACCAATCGAAAACCCCGCTCCGGCGGGGTTTTTTCGTAACTGCGGCGGAATATCCCGAGAGCCTGCTGGCGGCCTATATCTCAAAAAACCACTCGACTAACCGGAATTTCACTTCCGATTCAAGGTCTTGAGATAGAGTGAAACA
Organism: Arenimonas maotaiensis; assembly: GCF_014638745.1. Classification (GTDB taxonomy): domain Bacteria; phylum Pseudomonadota; class Gammaproteobacteria; order Xanthomonadales; family Xanthomonadaceae; genus Arenimonas; species Arenimonas maotaiensis. The sequence goes on along the minus strand of NZ_BMFO01000002.1, from coordinate 648,549 downwards.
CTTCCTTTCGACCCGCAACGGGCCGACCCGGACCGCCGCCGGCGTTGCCACGGCCCGGCGACGCCGCCTTCCCGAGAAACGCCTATGCCCCATGACGTCAGCCTGATCGCCATCCTTGCCGCCGGCTTCGGCCTGGCCATGATCTTCGGCTTCATCGCCGCCCGTCTGCGCATGCCGCCTCTGGTCGGCTATCTGCTGGCCGGCATCGTGATCGGGCCGGCCACACCCGGTTTCGTGGCCGACGTGGGGCTGGCCGGGCAATTGGCCGAGATCGGGGTGATGCTGCTGATGTTCGGCGTCGGTCTGCACTTCTCGCTGGAAGACCTGATGTCGGTGCGCCGCATCGCGGTGCCCGGCGCCATCGTGCAGATCGCGGTGGCGGTGGCACTGGGCATGGGCGTGGCGCTGTGGTGGGGCTGGAGCCCCGGCGGCGCGTTGGTGTTCGGGCTGTGCCTGTCGGTGACCAGTACCGTGGTGCTGCTGCGCGCCTTGGAGACGCGCGGCATCCTGAGCTCGATCAACGGCAACATCGCGGTCGGCTGGCTGATCGTCGAGGATCTGGTGATGGTGCTGGTGCTGGTGCTGCTGCCGGCGCTGTCGGGCGTGCTCGGCGCGCCCGAAGCCGGCGCCGCACCGGCCGATTCCGGCGCGCTGTGGCAGACGCTGGCCATCACCCTGGCCAAGGTCGTCGCGTTCATCGCGTTCATGCTGCTGGTCGGCCGGCGCGTGCTGCCGCGGGTACTCTGGTTCGTGGCCCGCACCGGCTCGCAGGAGCTGTTCACGCTCAGCGTGCTGGCGGTCGCCATCGGCTTCGCGTTCGGCGCCGCCAAGCTGTTCGACGTCTCGTTCGCGCTCGGCGCCTTCTTCGCCGGCATGATGATGCGCGAATCCGAGTTCAGCCACCGCGCCGCCGACGAATCGCTGCCGTTGCGCGACGCCTTCGCGGTGCTGTTCTTCGTCTCGGTCGGCATGCTGTTCGATCCGGCCGTGGTCTGGAACGAGCCGGGCAAGCTGGTCGCCACGGTCGCCATCATCCTGGTCGGCAAGACCGTGGCGGCGGTCGCCATCGTGCTGCTGTTCCGCTATCCGCTGAACACCGCGCTCACCGTCGGCGCCAGCCTGGCGCAGATCGGCGAATTCAGCTTCATCCTGGCCGGCCTGGGCGTGGCGCTGGGCCTGCTGCCGCCGGAAGGCCAGAGCCTGGTGCTGGCCGGTGCGTTGGTGTCGATCGCGCTGAACGCCGCCACCTTCGTTGGCATCGCGCCGATGGAACGCCTGCTACGCGGTCTGTTCCCGGCGGGCAGCGCCGAGGCGCCGCCGAGCGATCCGCTGTGCCAGTTGAGCGGCCGGGAAGCGCAGGCCGGCGAACCAGTGCGCGCGGTGTTGATCGGCCATGGCCGGGTCGGCCGCCGCATCAGCCGCGCCCTGCGCGAACAGGGCGTGCGCCATGTGGTGGTCGATCAGAACCGCGAACGCGTCGACGACCTGCGCAAGGACGGGCTGTCGGCGGTGTACGGCGACGCCGAAAGCCCCGATGTGCAACGCCAGGCGCACGTGCCGGAGGCCGCGTTGTTGGTGATCGCCGTGCCGGACACCGTCGGCGTGCGGCAGATGATCGACACCGCCAAGACGCTCAACCCGGGCATCGCGGTGGTGGCGCGCACCCACAACGCCGAAGAGGCCGCGCTGTTCGAACACGAAGGCCTGGCCACGGTATTCCTGGGCGAGCGCGAGCTGGCACGCAACATGGTGGCCGACATCCAGCGCCGGCTGACCTGAATATCCCCCGCCAGCGGTTTGCGTATAATAGGCCCATGCCCCTCCGTTCCGTGTCGCCCCGCCGCCGCCCGCACTTCGCCCTGAACCGGCAGGACCGGTGGCCGGCATGACCTACACCCCCACCCGCAAACAGCCTGCGCCCGCCGACGACGGCGACGCCCTGCGTTTCTGCAGCACCTGCGCGTTCTCGCAGGCCTGCCTGTCGGAAGGTTTGGACAAATCGGCGCTGATGGATCTGCACGTGCTGGTCGAGCACATCGGCCCGTTCCACGAAGGCGACGTCATCTTCCGCGAGGGCGACGAGTTCAAGGCCATCGCCGCGGTGCGCGCCGGCACGGTCAAGACCACCGTGCTGGACGACAACGGCGACGAACAGGTGCTGGGTTTCTTCCTGCCGGGCGAGGTGGTCGGCCTGAACGCCATCCACCAGAACCGCTATCCGTGCAACGTGGTCGCGCTCGACACCGTGATGCTGTGCCGGTTCTCGTTCCCCAAGATGGCCTTGTTGGCGGCCAAGATGCCCGGTCTGCAGGCGCATCTGTTCCGATTGCTGTCGCAGGACATCAACAAGGCCGCGCTGCTGGCCGGCGATTACAGCGCCGAACAGCGCATGGCGGCGTTTCTGATCTCGATCGCCCGGCGCTATGCCGCGCGCGGCTTTTCCTCGAGCGAACTGCTGCTGGCGATGAGCCGGACCGACATGGCCAACTACCTGCGGCTGGCGCCGGAAACCGTCAGCCGCGTGCTGCGCCGTCTGCAGGACGGCGGCCTGATCGCGGTCGACCGGCGCGAATTCAGCCTGCGCGACCGCCCTGCCCTGGAAGCCCTGGCCAAGCCCGTCCTGCGCGATTGAGCGCGCTTGACCTGCGTCAATGCGTCCGGCCGGCCCGGCACGCGACCATGACACGACTCAAACGAGGATTGTGTGATGGATACGACAAGAAAACTGTGGGTGGGGCTGCTGACGCTGCTGACCATCGGCTTCGGGGTCCTGCTCTGGATGGGCGGGGAAATCCACCGTCAACAACCGCCGATACCACAACAGGTGGTGACCGAAAGCGGGCGGACCGTGTTCACCCGCGCCGACATCGAAACCGGCCGTCAGGTCTGGCAGAGCATCGGCGGCCAACAGTTGGGCTCGATCTGGGGCCATGGTGCCTTGGTGGCGCCGGACTGGAGCGCGGACTGGCTGCACCGCGAATCACAAGCCTGGCTCGACCTGCGCGCCAAGGCCGGCTTCGGCAAGCCGTATGCGGAACTGGGCAAGGGCGAGCAGGCCAAACTGCAGGCCGAACTGCAGCCGGACATCCGCGCCAACCGCTATGACCCGGCCACCGCCACGCTGACCGTTCCCGACCAGCGCGCCGAGGCCATCGCCGCGGTGGCGTCGCACTACGAGACGGTGTTCAGCGACGACCCGGCCGGCGCCGACCTGCGCGAGACCTACGCCATGAAGAACGGCACGGTGGATACCGCCGAGCACCGCCGGCAGATGAGCGCATTCTTCTTCTGGACCTCCTGGGCCGCGGTCACCGAGCGCCCGGGACAGGCCATGAGCTACACCAACAACTGGCCGTACGATCCGGCGGTGGGCAACAAACCGACCTCCAGCACCTTCCTGTGGACGGTGTTCAGCGTGCTGTTCATGATCGCCGGCATCGCCCTGCTCGGCTGGCATTACGCCGTGTACCACGGCCGCGAAGGCGCGCCGACGCCGCCGGCCAACGACCCGCTCAAGGGCCTGGCGCTGACGCCGTCGATGAAGGCCACCGCCAAGTATTTCTGGGTGGTGCTGGCGTTGTTCCTGGTGCAGATCCTGCTCGGCGCCACCACCGCGCACTTCCAGGTGGAAGGCCAGAACTTCTACGGCATCAACCTGGCCGAGGTGTTGCCGTACGCGCTGACCCGTACCTGGCACACCCAGCTGGCGGTGCTGTGGATCGCCACCGCATGGCTCGGCACCGGTCTGTACATCGCGCCGGCGATCTCCGGCCATGAGCCGAAATTCCAGCGCGCCGGCGTCAACTTCCTGTTCGTCTGCCTGCTGATCATCGTGGTCGGCGGCTTCGCCGGACAGTGGTTCGCGGTGATGCAGAAACTGGGGCTGGCCGACAACTTCTGGTTCGGCCACCAAGGCTGGGAATACGTCGACCTCGGCCGCTTCTGGCAGGCTTTCCTGTTCGTCGGCCTGATGCTGTGGCTGGTGCTGATGGGCCGCGCCCTGTGGCCGGCGCTGCGCCGCAAGGACGAGATGAGCTCGATCGTCGGCCTGCTGTTCCTGTCCACCGTGGCCATCGGCATGTTCTACGCCGCCGGCCTGATGTGGGGCGAGCACACGCATCTCTCCATGGTGGAATACTGGCGCTGGTGGGTGGTGCATCTGTGGGTCGAAGGCTTCTTCGAGGTGTTCGCCGTGGCGGTGATGAGCTTCCTGTTCGTCAAGCTCGGCCTGGTGCGCGGCAAGACCGCCACCGTCAACGTGCTGTTCGCCACCATCGTGTTCATGGCCGGCGGCATCCTCGGCACCTTCCACCACCTGTACTTCACCGGCACCACCACTGCGGTGGTCGCGCTCGGCGCCTCGTTCTCGGCGCTGGAAGTGGTGCCGCTGGCGCTGATCGGCTTCGAGGCCTACGAGAGCTGGTCGCACAGCAAAGCCACGCCGTGGATGGCGCGTTACAAGTGGCCGATCCTGTTCTTCATCGCGGTCTCGTTCTGGAACCTGGTCGGCGCCGGTCTGTTCGGCTTCCTGATCAACACCCCGCTGGCGCTGTACTACATGCAGGGCCTGAACCTGACCCCGCTGCACGGCCACACCGCCCTGTTCGGCGTGTACGGCATGCTCGGCATCGGCCTGCTGCTGTTCTGCCTGCGCGGCCTGAAGCCGGACGTGGTCTGGAACGAGAAATGGCTGCGCGGCAGCTTCTGGGCGCTGAACATCGGTCTGAGCCTGATGGCGCTGCTGACCCTGCTGCCGATGGGCCTGCTGCAGCTGGACGCCGCGCTCGAACACGGCTACTGGTTCGCGCGCTCGGCCGAGTTCATGGGCCGTCCGATCATCGACCTGCTGGTCTGGATGCGGGTGCCGGGCGACACCCTCTTCTCGATCGGCGCCCTGCTGCTGGCTTGGTTCGTGCTGCGGCTGTGGGTCGCGCCGCGCAAATAACACAGCCATCCGATTGCCTCCTCCAGGGCCGCGCAAGCGGCCCTTTTTTTGCCCTGCAGGTAGGACTTGCCTTTTGGATTAATTCCGATAAGATAGTAACTGATTACTATCTTACGGAATTTGCCGTGAAAGAACGTAGCAAAAACCTGAGCGCCGACCAACGCCGCCAAGTCACCGTGCAGGCGGTTCTGGACATCGCGGCCGGACAGGATCCTGGCGACATCACCACCGCCGCCATCGCCGAACGCATGCAGGTCACCCAGGGCGCGCTGTTCCGGCACTTCCCGAGCAAGGACGCCCTGTGGGGCTCGGTCATGGACTGGGTCGCAGGGCAGCTGTTGGCGCGCACGGAGCGCGCCGGTGCCGGGCTGGAATCGCCGCTGGCCGGCGTGCGCGCGATATTCATGGCACACATCGAGTTCGTGTCCGAGCATCCCGGCGTTCCGCGCATGCTGTTCGGCGTATTGCAGAAGCCAGCCGCCAGCCCCGCGCGGCAGATGGCGCAACGCCTGCTGGAGAAGTACACCGAACGGCTGTGCGTCCTGTTTGAACGCGCGAAAGCCTGCGGCGAGGCGTCGCCGGATCTGGACGCGCGCATCGCGGCGCTGATGTTCATCGGCAGCATCCAGGGCCTGGTGATGCAATCGATGATGCTCGGCGACCACCGGCACATCCGCCGTAGCGCGGATGAAGTCTTTGAACTGTACCTACGCGGAGTGCGCACCTGAGATGAAAACCCTGCTTTCGAACACCGGCAAGAAATTCTGGCTCACCATCTTCCTGGCGGCCATCGGCGCGGTGTTCGTGTACGTCGCCGTGCGCACCGGCCCGTTGGCACCGGTTCCGGTGACCACGACGACCGTGCAGCGCCTGGCGCTGTCGCCGGCGGTCAGCGGCATCGGCCTGGTCGAGGCCCGCCGAAGCCACAAGATCGGCGCCATCTACCCCGGGCGGCTGAAGACGGTGGCGGTCCAGCCCGGCGACGCGGTCGGCGCCGGCCAGATACTCGGCGAACTGGACGCGGTCGACCTGCAGGACCGGCTGTCGGCGCAGACCGCCGCCATCGCGCGCGCGCAGGCGCAGCTGCGCGAAGCCGAGGCGCGGGCCGCATTCGCCGGCGCGCAGGCCGCGCGCTACGGCGAACTCGGCCGGTCGCGCCTGGTCAGCGCCGAGTCGGCGGAAGCCAAACGGCAGGAACAGCGCGCCGCCGACGCCGGCCGCGATGCCGCCCGGCAGGAACTCGCGCGCCTGCAGGCCGAACGCGGCGGGCAGCAGCGCCAACTCGACAGCCTGCGCCTGATCTCCCCGATCGATGGCATCGTGGTCCGCCGCGACGCCGATCCCGGCACCACGGTAGTGGCCGGCCAGACGGTTCTGGAAGTGGTCGATCCGGCCGAAATCTGGATAAACGCCCGGATCGACCAGAAAAACGGACACGGTCTGCGCACCGGCCTGCCGGCGCGCATCTCCCTGCGTTCGCGCGCCGGTTCAGCGCTTTCCGGCACGGTGGCGCGGATCGAGCCGTACGCGGACGCCGTGACCGAGGAGCTGCTGGTGAAAGTCGCGTTCGCGCCGCCGCCGGCCCGCTGGCCAGCCATCGGTGAAGTCGCCGAAACCGCCGTGGTCCTGCCGTCCTTACCGGTAGCGCCGGTACTGCCGAATGCGGCCATCCACCGCGTCGACGGCGTGCTCGGCGTCTGGCTGCTGGAACACGGCGACCTGCGTTTCATGCCGATCGAAACCGGCGCATCCGATCTGGACGGCCAGCTGCAAGTGACCCGCGGACTGCGCGGCGGGGAAACCGTCGTGCTGTACAGCGAACATCCGCTGACCGCCGCCAGCCGGGTGAAAGTCAGCGCGAAGGAGGAGCCGTGATCAGCCTGGCCGGCCGCGACATCCTGCATGCTTGGGGAAAATTCGTGTTCACCGGCGTCGGACTGGGCCTGCTGATCGGCGTGACCCTGACCATGGCCGGCGTGTACCGCGGCATGATTGACGACGCCAATGCCGTGCTCGACAACAGCGGCGCCGACCTGTGGGTGGTGCAGCAGGACACGCTGGGGCCTTACGCCGAGCCGTCCGGCATCTACGACGACGTCTACCGCAGCGTACTCGGCATCGACGGCGTCGCCCGCGCCGCCAACGTCACCTACCATACCATGCAGGTCCGGCAGCAGACGCGCGGCGGCACCCACGACGTGCGCGCCATGGTGGTCGGCATTGAACCGGGCGCCGCCGGCCAGCCGGGGCAACCGGAGCATCTGGTGGCCGGACGCCATCTGGCGCGCAGCCATTACGAGGCCGTCGCCGATGTTTCGACCGGTTTCGCGCTGGACGACCGCGTGCGCGTGCGGCGCAACGACTACACCGTGGTCGGCCTGACCCGGCGCATGGTATCCTCCGGCGGCGATCCGATGCTGTTCATCGCCCTGAAGGACGCGCAACAGGAACAGTTCCTCAAGGACAACGACGCCATCGTTCGGCAGCGGACGCGGACCGCGCAGGTCGAGGCCTTCAACCGGCCCGGCAACCCCGACCTGCTAGAAGCGGTGCTGGCCGCTCAGAACGGAAACGGCTATGTCAACGCGGTGCTGGTCCAGCTGGCGCCCGGCGCGGCCGAACAGGCCACGGCGCGCGCCATCGCAGACGCGACCCGGCTGACCGTATACACCCGCGGCCAGATGCGGGAAATCCTGGTCGCCAAACTGATCGCCACCTCGGCCAGGCAGATCGGCATGTTCCTGGTGATCCTGGCCGTGGTCAGCGCCGCCATCGTGGCATTCATCATCTACACCCTGACCATGGGCAAGATCCGCGAAATCGCGGTCCTGAAGCTGATCGGCACCCGCAACGCGACGATCGCCTCGATGATCCTGCAACAGGCGCTGGCGCTGGGGGCAATCGGCTTCGTGATCGGCAAGATCGTCGCCACGCTGTGGGCGCCCTACTTCCCGAAATATGTGTTGCTCGAACCCGGCGACGCCCTGCGCGGCCTGGCGGCGGTGCTCGGCATCTGCGCGCTGGCCAGCCTGCTGGCGATTCGTGCCGCGCTGAAAATCGACCCGGCGGAGGCGATCGGTGGCTGACGATTCCGCCCGAGGTATCCGCATCGAAGGCCTGAGCAAGCGCTACGGCTCGGGCGATACCGCCGTCGATGCGCTGCGCAAAGTCGACATGACGGTCGCGCCCGGCGAGGTGGTCGGCCTAATCGGGCCGTCCGGCTCGGGGAAATCGACCTTGCTGAAATGCCTCGGCGCGGTCATCGACCCCAGCGCCGGCCGGATGACATTGGGCGGCGAGCGCATCTACGATGACGGCTGGCACATTCCGGATCTGCGCGCGTTGCGCCGCGACAAGATCGGCTTCGTGTTCCAGGCGCCGTACCTGATACCGTTCCTGGACGTCACCGACAATGTCGCCCTGCCGCGCATGCTGGCCGGACACGGCAATACACAGGCCCGGCAACAGGCCGTCGAGCTGCTGACCGCGCTCGATGTGGCGCACCGCGCAGGCGCGATGCCCAGCCAACTGTCCGGCGGCGAACAGCAGCGCGTGGCGATCGCGCGCGGCCTGGTCAACCGTCCGCCGGTCATTCTGGCCGACGAGCCGACCGCGCCGCTAGACAGCGTCCGGGCGATGGCCGTGATCCGGATCCTGAACGACATGGCGCGGCAGTTCCAGACCGCGGTGATCGTGGTGACCCATGACGAAAAGATCATCCCAACCTTCAAGCGCATCTACCACATCCGCGACGGCGTCACCTACGAGGAGGCGGGCGAAGGCCGCAGCTTCGGCTAAGCGCGCGGCAGCTGCGCTTGACCTGCGTCAGCGCGCGCAGGCCGACACGGGCGCATGCTATGGCCTGAACGCAGCCGCGCCGCGGCGACAAGGACGCATGCCATGAAATACCAGATCCGCACCGAACGACTGCCCGAGCTCGACTTGGCCGCCATCGAAACCGCGCTGGGCGAACGCGATCCGGCCGGCGTGGTCGACCGCGATCCGAGCCGCGCTCTGCTGCGCTTCGCCACCTGCCTCGGTGGCGGTGAGGTCTTGGCGTTGATGGCCGATGCCGGTTTCCCGATCGAGGCCTCGGCGCTGGAAGGCTTGCCGTCGGAATGCTGCGGCGGTTGCGGCGGCTGAGCCGCACGGTCAGGAGCGCGTCATGTCGATCGAAAGCGAACTCAAGAACCTGCCCGACCTGCGTCTGTTGGCGGCCGCGCCGCATCGGCTGATGTTCTTCGTCGGCGCCGGCAATGTGCTGTTGTCCATGGCCTGGTGGACATTTTGGCTGATCAATTCGCGCTGGACCCTGCTGGATGTTCCGCAACTGGCGATACCGGCCGGCTGGATGCACGCGCTGATCATGCAGTACCAGGTGTTGCCGTCCTTCATCTTCGGATTCCTGCTCACGGTGTTCCCGCGCTGGATGGGCCTGTCGGCGTTCAGCCGCTGGCATTATGTGCCGGTCGGCTTCGGCCTGTTGGCCGGACAGGCGCTGACCCTGGTGTCGTTGTTCGGTTTCGAGCACCTGCTGTTCCTGGGTTGGCTGCTGACCCTGGCCGGCTGGCTGACCGGCGTGGTGTATCTGGCGATATTGCTGTGGCGCGACCCGAACACCACCTGGCACGCCATCAGCGCATTCGCGGCGCTGCTGCTGGGCTTGATCGGCATCGGCCTGGTGTTCGCCTATCTGTTCAGCCGCGACCCGCACTGGATGTTCGCCGCCATCAAATTCGGCGGCTTCGGCCTGCTGCTGCCGGTGTACTTCACCGTCTGCCACCGGATGCTGCCGTTCTTCGCCGGCGCCGCCCTGCCGGGCTACCGCGCCTATCGGCCGATGCCGGCGCTGGCTGTGTTCTGGTTGCTGGCGATGGCGCATCTGGGTCTGGAACTGGCGCATGCCTATGCCGGCCTGTGGCTGGTCGACCTGCCGTTGGCGGCGCTCTCGGGCTGGCTGCTATGGCGTTGGTGGCCGCGCCGGCGCATGCCCGCGCTGCTGTCGGTGCTGATGTTCGGCTTCGCCTGGTTGCCGGCAGCCGCCTTGCTGTATGCGCTGCAGAGCCTGTGGTTGGTCAATACCGGTGAATTCCTGCTCGGCCGCGCGCCGGCACATGCGCTGTTCATCGGCTTCTTCGGCAGCCTGCTGGTGGCGATGGTGACGCGCGTGACCCAAGGCCACTCCGGCCGGCCGCTGCAATTGGGCGGCGTGGCGGCTTTCGCCTTCATCGTGGTGCAGCTGGCCGCCGTGGCGCGCATCGGCGCCGAGCTGGCGTCTGATATCCTGCTCTGGCATGGCGCGGCCGGACTGCTGTGGCTGCTGGCATTCCTGCCCTGGGGCATGCGCTCGCTGTGGATCTACCTGACGCCGCGCGCCGACGGACAACCGGGATGACGCCATGATCGAATTTTATGTACCTATCAAATCGGTGCACGTCGCGGCCGTGTTGGCCAGCGGCGGCCTGTTCGCGTTGCGCGGCCTGTTAGTGCTCGGCGGCCGCGCCTGGGCGATGTCGGCGCCGCTGCGCTATCTGAGCTACAGCATCGACACCGTCTTGCTGACCGCGGCGCTGATGCTGGCCACCATGCTGCCGGGCGCGGTATTCGCCAACGGCTGGCTGGCGGTGAAGCTGATGCTGTTGGTGCTATACGTGCTGCTCGGCAGCTTCGCGCTCAAACGCGGCCGCAACCGGCACACGCGCATGGTGTGCTTCGTCGCCGCAATCACGGTGTACGCTTTCATGTATTCGGTGGCGCGCACGCATCAGCCGTTGGGTTGGTTCTACTGACTCACCAATCGCCGTTCAGGCTGATTGCATAGCTGCGGCCGCTGGCGCTGTAGAAATCCAAGTCGGTGGCGGTGGCCAAGGCGCCGCGCATCGAGGCCCATTGCCAATAGCGGCGGTCGGCCAGATTGCCGAAACTGAGATTCAGACGCAGCTCGGGCGTGACCGCCAACCAGACATTGGCGTCCAGCACGGCATAACCCGGCGGCGCGAACAGATTGGCACTGCTGCGGTCGACACGCGAGACCCGCGCCACGCCGGTGCCGAGCAGTTCCGCACCCCAACGGCCATGACCGGGCGCATACCCCAGGCCGAGGCTGGCGCGCGCCGGCATGATCGAGTTCAGCGGCAGGTCGCGGCCGGTGTCGTCGCCGCGCGACCAGCTGCCGGAGGCCAACAACTGCCAGTCCTCGGCCTGCGGCCAGAACGCATCCAGGCCCAGACGGGCATCGAATTCGGCGCCGACGATGCGCGCCGTGTCGCGGTTGATCGACTGAAACACCAGCTGGCCGTCGCCGTTGACGCCGCGGTTGGCGCGCGATTCGATCAGGTCGCGGAAGCGGTTGTCGTACAGCGCGACGCTGGCCTGCAGCGGCCCGTTGCCGTAACGCAGGCCCCACTCCAGGCCGTGGCTGCGTTCCGGCTTCAGGTCCGGATTCGGCAAGGCCACGTAATTGAAGGCCGGCAGGTTCAGGCCGATATTGACGTCGGAGAACGGCGGCGCACGGAAGCCGCGCACATATTGCAGATAGCTCGACCAATCGCCGCCCTGCCAACGCAGGCCGAGCTTGGGCGTGAACGCCTCGGACTCGGTGGCGGCGATGGCAGCGCCCGGATTATCGGCCGCCCAGACGGCGTCGCTATAGCCGCGCGTGCGTTGCCGTTCCCAGCGCAGGCCCGGCACCAGCGCCCACGCCGGCGCGAGGCGGATCTCGTCCTGCCAGAACAGGCCGAACTCTTCGCCGCGGCTGTTGGGGAAATCGCGAACCGGCAGCACCTCGCCGAGGATGACCTGGCTCTCGGCGCCGGTATTCAGATTGACTTCGGTACCGTAACGGATGCTGCGGTAGTCGTGGCGCGCGGCATCGACGCCGACGATCTGCCAATGCTCGACACCCAACCAGTGCCCACGCCATTGCGCGTTGAGTTCCAGGCCGATGCTGGTCTGGTCGAGATGGAAATCGCGTTCGCGCAGGGACGGAAAGCGCGTGGTGCGGTCGGCCAGGCGGTATTGTTCGCTGGCCTGGCGCGTGCGGCTGTCCTGCCGGTACAGCAGCACGGATACGTCGCTGAACGCACCGACGGCGGGCACGCTACCCTGCAGGCTGATGCGGTCGCGCGTATAGCGGTCGTCACCCGTGAGTGCATACGTGGTGGAGAAGCGGCCCGGCCCGAACAGCAGGGACTGCACGTCGGTCAGCTGCCGGCCTTGGCTGCGATCAAACGCGATTTGCCAGCGACCGGCCTCGGCCAGGTCGATGCCGGCTTTCAGCATCGCGCTGTCGCGCGTGTAATCGGCCGGGTTGGCCCGATCGCCGGGCACCTCGGCGGCGTTGGCGGTTTCGTGGCCGCTGCGGCGGCCGGCCGCAAGCAGCAGATCGAAGCGGCCGTCGCCGCCCTGCGTCATCCACTGCGCGGCCCAGCGTTGGCTGTCGTCGCGTGATTGCGTGCCGAGCGAGGCACCGACCCGCCAGGCACGCCCCGAAAAATCGGCAGTGGCCGGATCCAGCGTGTGGTAGGCCACCACGCCGGCCAACGCCTTGCTGCCGTACAGCGTGGAAGCCGGACCGCGCAGGATCTCGACCCGGTCGATCACGCCGAGTTCGACCAGATCGCGGCCGGCCGACGCGAACTGGCCGACCGAGAACGCGTCCGGCAACGGCACGCCGTCGATCTCGATGCTGACCCGGTTGCCTTCCAATCCGCGGATGTTGAAGCCTTGGCTGCCGAAGCGGTTGGCGTCCTGGGTGACTTCCACGCTAGGCGTGTAACGCACCATGTCCTTGATGTCCTGCACGCCGCGGCGCTGGAACTGCTCGCGGTCGAGCCGCGACACCGCGCCGACCACCTGTTCGATCGGCTCCGGCCGGCGTTGGCCGACCACCACCACCGAGTCCAGCAAGTCGGCTTCTCGCGGCGGCGTCTGCGCCTGCGCGCTCTGGCACAGGACAAGGGCGATGGCGGCGGCGAGCGGATGTCTCATGGCGGTTCCCGATGCAGGCAGATGTATGCCATCAGACTACGGCAAAGCCGTGCCTCGATAAAGCCTTACGCCGCCATCGCTGGCGGAAAAACCCCGCGGCTTGACCTAGGTCAGGGAACGGCGCAGACTGGCGGCATAGTATGATTACATGGCATCACAACGATGCGCAGAAATCCAATAACGGAAGCGAGGGACATCCCATGAAACACCCCCTACAGAAACTGCTGGTGCTGTCGATCGGCCTTGGCGTGATCGGCGGCGTGGTCGCGATGAGCGACATCAGCAACGAACGGCCGCCGAAGGACGTGATGGAAGCCGGACAGGCCGCCTATCTGGCCAACTGCGCCGCCTGCCACCAGCCGGATGGCAAAGGCCTGGCCGGCGCATTTCCGCCGCTGGCCGGCTCCGACTTCCTGACCGCCAACACCCCGGCCACCGTGCTGTCCTCGATCCTGAAAGGCATCTCCGGCAAACTCAAGGTCAATAACGTCGAATACGACGGCGTGATGCCGGCGATGAGCCACCTGTCCGATGACGAAATCGCCAATATCGCCAGCTACGTCTACAGCAGTTGGGGCAACCCGGGCAAGCGCATCGAGCGCGACCAGGTCAAGGAAGCGCGCGAACGCCTGGCGGTATCCGAAGATCCGGCCCAGGGCGAACGCCACCCCTCGACCAAGGAAGGCGTGATGAACTATCAGGGCGCGCCCTCGACCGCCGGCTCGGAAGGCGTGGAAATGGTGATCAACCCGGACGCGCCGCCGATTAGCAAGGCCGAATTCGCGCAGGCCAGCAAGATCTACTTCGAACGCTGCGCCGGCTGCCACGGTGTGCTGCGCAAAGGCGCCACCGGCAAACCGCTGACGCCGGACATCACCCGCAAGAAAGGCACGCAGTATCTGGAGTCGCTGATCCGCTTCGGTTCGCCGGCCGGCATGCCGAACTGGGGCACCTCCGGCGACCTGACCCCGGCGCAGGTCAACATGATGGCGCGCTACATCCAGCACGATCCGGCCAGCCCGCCCGAATGGGGCATGAAGGAGATGCGCGAGAGCTGGAAGGTCATCGTGCCGGTCGACAAGCGTCCGACCCACAAGATGAACGACTACGACATCGACAACATCTTCGTGGTCACCCTGCGCGATTCCGGCGAGATCGCCTTGATCGACGGCGCCAGCAAGCGGATCATCAACATCATCAAGACCGGCTATGCCGTGCACATCTCGCGTCCGTCGGATTCGCGCCGCTACATGTACACCATCGGCCGCGACGGCAAGATCGACCTGGTCGACCTGTGGATGGCCAAACCCGACCGCGTCGCCGAGATCAAGATCGGCCTGGAAGCGCGCTCGGTGGAGACCTCGAAGTACAAGGGCTACGAGGACAAGTACGCCATCGCCGGCGCCTACTGGCCGCCGCAGTTCGTGATCATGGACGGCCCGAGCCTGGAGCCGAAGAAGATCGTGTCGACCCGCGGCATGACCGTGGACACCCAGGAATACCACCCGGAACCGCGCGTGGCCGCCATCGTGGCCAGCCACGAGCATCCCGAGTTCATCGTCAACGTCAAGGAGACCGGCCGCATCCTGCTGGTCGACTACCGCGACCTGCTGAACCTGAAGATCACCACGCTCGAGGCCGCCCGCTTCCTGCATGACGGCGGCTGGGATTCCACGCACCGCTACTTCCTGACCGCCGCCAACCAGAGCGACAAGATCGCCGTGGTCGACTCGCGCACGCAGAAGATGGCGGCCCTGGTCGACGTCGACAAGATCCCGCACCCGGGCCGCGGCGCCAACTTCACCCACCCGACCTACGGTCCGGTCTGGGTCACCTCGGCGCTCGGCAACGAGAAGGTCACCATGGTCGGCACCGATCCGGAACGGCATCCGCAATACGCCTGGAAGGCGGTCGGCGTGCTGAAAGGCCAAGGCGGCGGCTCGCTGTTCGTCAAGACCCATCCCAAGTCCAGCAACCTGTGGGTCGACACCACGCTGAACCCGGATCCGAAAGTCAGCCAGAGCGTGGCGGTGTTCGACACCCGCAACCCGGAAGCCGGCTATCAGGTGCTGCCGATCGCCGAGTGGGCCGATCTGGGCGAAGGCCCGAAACGCGTGGTGCAGCCGGAGTACAACAAGGCCGGCGACGAAGTCTGGTTCTCGGTCTGGAACGGCAAGGACCAGAAGTCCGCGCTGGTGGTGGTCGACGACAAGACCCGCACGCTGAAGGCGGTCATCCGCGATCCGCGCCTGATCACCCCGACCGGCAAGTTCAACGTCTACAATACCGGCAAGGACATCTACTGAGTCCGGCCCGCCGCGTCACCCCGAAAACCCCGGCTCCGGCCGGGGTTTTCATTGGCCGGCAGGAATCCGGATCAATACAGCCAGCCGCTGCGGAACGACACGCCAGTCGCCACGAACAAAACGGCGATCAGTGTGACCGCCGCCATGTGCCACGCCAAACCGTTCAGGGTATCGGCCGACAGCCGGGGAATCACACGCAGACGGGCATCGGCCGCCAAGACCAGGGTCGACGCCAACAACGCCAGCTTCACCATGATCGGCCGCGCCACCGGCACATCGGGATCAAGCCACGACGAAACGTCCGGCAAGGCCGCATGGGCCAGCCAGAGGCCGGTGAGCACTTGCACGGCCAGGGCCGGAACGCCGATACGCTCGAATCCGGATTCGAAGCGCGCCACCTCCTCCACCGAACGCGTGCGCAGCGCCTTGGGCAATACCGTGAGCGCCAACAGAAGATGGCCGCCGGTCCAGATCGAGGCGCCGAGCAGATGCAGCAACAGAATGTAGCCGTGCATACGGGATTCCCGGTGATGGGCAGGCCGCCATTATGCCCATGAAAAACCGCCTGACGGCGGTTTTTCGGGTGATTACATATGAAACCTCAGTACACGTATTCGACGCTGAGCCAGAGCTTGCGGGTATCGCGCGCGAAACCGTCGGCGCGGTAATCGGCCAGCTTCAGCAGGCCGCTCCAGTGCGGATCGAAGGCGTAGCCGAGCGAGGCGTCCCACTCGCTGCCGTAGCGGACGCTGCCGGCATCGGCGCGGAAGTCGTGCCATGCGGCGGCGGCGTTGAACTTGCCGAACTTCCGGTTCCAGCCCAGATAGGTGTCCTGCAGGCCGCCGGCCGGCGTGGTCAGGAATTTATCGGCCCAGCCGTTGAAGGCATGCAAGGTGGCGAACGGGGTGGCGAAGCCATAGCGGCCATCGCCGCCCAACACCTCGCGGCCGGCCTTCAGGTTATGGCCGCGCCAGACGACTCCGGCCTCCAGCAGGCGGTAATCGGCGTCGATCAGATCGCTGCCGTCGGCGTAGGCGTCCTGGCGGGCGTACTCGGCCGTCGCCGTCCAGCCCAGGCCGTCCGGCACGTCCTTCTTGGCAGCGTAGCGCAGGCCCAGGTTGCGGTGCGAACCGGCCGGCAGGGTTTCGTTGTCGATGAAATGCGCATAGCCGCTCAACGTGCCCGGCCCCAGCGGCCGGCTCAGCCCGAGCAGGTGCGCGTCCAGCAGGTAACGGCCCATGTCGGGATTGGGATGGTCGGCGCCGTAGATGCGCTGGGCCCGGCCGAGATAGTCGTAGCGCAAGGTCCAGCCGCTGCCGAAACGATGGCTGAAATCGACGGCGTCGAAGGTCTGCTCGTTCTGGCGCCAACCGACGTTGCCGAAGAAACGCTGGTTGTCCCATTGGATGCGTTGCCGGCCGAGCGTCAGCCGGGTATCGGCGTCCGGTGCGTAGCGCACATAGGCTTGGTTGAGCTCGGTGTTGTCCGGATCGGCCACGGTCGGGAACGCGGTCCGGCCGTTGGCGCTGCTGTTGAAGTCCTCGACGAACAGGTGCCGGGTGGCCTCGGCCTCGATCACGGCGCTCCAGCCTGCGTGTACGGCGGTGCGATAACCGGCGCGCAGGCGCAGGGTATCGGCTTCGGCGTCGCGGGCGAAGGCGGCATCATCGACGTTCTCCAGCCGCCAACGGGCCTCGAACAGCCATTTTCCGGCATCGCCCTCGGCGCCGTGCGCCAGCCCGGAGGCGATGGCGGCGGCCAAAATCCCCACAAATCTTACCTGCTTCATGGCACGCTCCCGTTGTAGACTGAGGCGAGTCTAGGCCGACCGGGGGACGTCGGCAATGATTTGGGTCAAGACATGGCGGCGCGGCAGGCGCTAGCATGGCGGCTTGAAATCATGCCGTGCGCCCTCCGCGCGGCATGCTGCCACCCGCCACCGAACATTGCCGATGACCGCCCACGTTCCCACCCTTGCCCTGAGCTTCCTGCTGATCAGCCTTACTCTCGCCGCGGTGCTGTTGTTCGCCGCCCACCACCAGGCGGCCGGCATCCGGCTGTGGGCCGTGGCCTTGGCCGCTTACGCGCTGAGCTTGATCATCGGCGGCATCGGCGGCCCGGAATCGTTGGCGGTCCGGATATACGCGGCCAATATGCTGCTTTCGGGTTCCTATGCCCTGCTCGGGCAGGGCCTCATGCAGTTCCATGCCAATCCCGCGCGCCGTTGGCTGGTCTGGCTGCCGGTAGCCTTGGCGGGCGTGGTGTTCGCCCTGACCGCGGATAACTTCGCCTTGCGTGTGGTGCTCGGCAGTCTGCTGCTCATCGGTCAGATCCTGCTAGCCCTGCATCTGCTGAACGCCAAGCAGACCGGAGACGTCGGGCGCGGTCGGCCGCTGATCGCCACCGGCCTGCTCGCGCTGGTCGCGATCATCCTGTGGCGGATGTGGGAAGTGGCCAACCAGGCCGGGCATCCCGAGCTTTCCGGCCCTGCGGCGTTGACCGAGGCCATCCACCTCGGCGGCGCGATGGTGACGGTAATCCTGATCACCGTCGGCCTGCTGATCATGAACAACGAACGGGCGCGCAGCACCCTGCGGCACCTGGCCCTGCACGACGCGCTGACCGACCTGCCCAACCGCAGCGTGTTCGACAGCCATCTGGCCGCGGAGCTGGCCACGGCCAAGCGCAACAAGGAGGGCTTCGGCCTGCTGTTCCTGGACCTGGACGGCTTCAAGGAAGTCAACGACCGCTACGGCCACGGCTTCGGCGACGCGGTGCTGAAGCAGGTCGCCGGGCGGCTGCGCACGGCGCTGCGGCAATCGGACCTGATCGCGCGCATCGGCGGGGACGAATTCGTGGTGCTGCGGCGGCGGGTGAGCCTGCGCGACGACGCCGAACGCGTGGCGGGCAAGATCCATGCCGCGCTGGAGACGCCGTTCGAGCTCGACACGCACCGGATCGCCTGCGGCGCCAGCATCGGCATCGCCCTGTACCCGCAACATGGCGAGGATGCGGTGGCCTTGGTCGCCCATGCCGACCAGGCCATGTATCGGGCAAAGTCCCGGGGACTGGGCCGGACCGAGGTGTTCCATGCGCCCCGGGCCGAACAAGCCGCCGGGAATGGGCTATGATGCCGGAATGATCCATCCGAGCCACGCATCCGAAGCACGGCGCGCCCTAGGCGCGTTGGCCCTGTTCGGTCTGTTCCTGCTCGCCATCCTGACGCTGCCCGGCGACAAGCTCGGATACAGCATGGATTTCTACGTGCCGATCCACAGCATCATGGAGGTGCTGTCGGTCGTGGTGGCGGGTCTGATTTTCGCCATCGGCTGGAGCAGCAGCCGGCATTACGGTCCGCGCGCGGTGCTGGTCGTCTCCAGCCTGTTCCTGGGCATCGCCATCCTCGACCTGATGCACCTGCTGACCTTGCGCAGCATGCCGGACTTCATCACCCCGAGCACTCCGCAGAAAGCCATCGACTTCTGGCTGGCGGCTCGGACTTTCGCGGCGTTGGCGCTGCTAGCCGCCGTGACCCTGTCCTGGCAAAAACCGGCCCTGCTGCCGCGCAGCCTGCTGGTGGGCCTGGTGTTGGTGATGGTGCTGCCGATCTGCGTCCTGCTGACATTCCGCCCGGACTGGTTACCGGCCACATATATCCAGGGCCAAGGCCTGACAAGCTTCAAAATCGCTTTCGAGTATGCCCTGATGGCGATACATCTGACTGTCGCAGTACTGTGCCTGCAGTACCTGCGGGTTCCTCGCGTCTTCAACGCCTCGGCCCTGCTGGCGGCGACCGGCATCATCGCGATGAGCGAATACCTGTTCACCCTGTACGTCAACATGACCGATTTCCACAATCTGCTCGGCCACCTGTTCAAGATCGTGGCCTATGTGTTCCTGTATGAGGCGCTGTTCACCGAAACCGTGGAAGGCCCCTACCAGAAGCTGCAGGAGTCGGAACAGAACCTCGCGCTGACCCTGGATGCCCTGCCCGACCTGCTGTTCGAAATCGAGGAATCCGGCACTTACGTCGATTTTCATGCCAGCGAACCGGCCAAGCTGGCCGCACGACCGGAGCAGTTGCGTGGCCGCAATATCCGCGATGTGATGCCCGCAGAAGCGGTGGATAGCATATTGAAAGCCATCATCGAAGCCAAGCAGACCGGCAAGTCGCGCGGAACCCGGATTACCCTGGATGTGCCGGAGGGTCATCGCCACTTCGGCCTTTCGGTGGCGCGTCGAGATAAACCGGACGGCAGCCATACCTATCTGATTCTGTCGCGTGACGTCACTGAAACCGTGGAGCAAGAGCAGGCCATCGCACTGGAAGCCCAGCTCAACGCCGCGCTGCTGCAGATTCCCGATGCGGCCGGAGAACTGGATGAAGCCGCATTTCTGCGTCATGGCCTGGGCATCATCGAGCAGCTGTCCGGCAGTCCGGCATCCTTTCTGTGCCTGACCGTCAGGGATGATCCGGCCTCGCTCGCCTGCGTATGGCCGCACGGCAGCGGCATCGGTGCAGAGGAGCCGATGCCGGCGTCCGATGCCTGTTTGCATGCCATCCACGGCCGGAAAGCGGTCGTCATCGATACAGGCATCGACCGGCCGGCGGAACTGGGACTTCCGGAGTCGTGCCGTGGCTGGCGGCGGGCGTTATTGTTGCCGATACTCGACGGCGAACAGGTGCGGTTGCTGTTGGCCGTCGGCGACAAGCCGCAGGCATACACCGAGCAGGACATCAGCATCCTGCAGGTATTCGGAAAATCCCTCTGGCAATCGGTGCTGCGGCGCCGGCTGGACGGCGAGGTGGCAAAAAGACAGGAGCAGGTCAATTACTTCTTCGATACCAATCTGGAACTGCTGTGCATCGGCAATCTGGACGGCACCCTTCGCCGCGTCAACCAAGGTTTCAAGCATCTGCTGGGCTACACGCCGGACGAGCTGGAAGGACGGCGATTCATGGAGTTCGTGCATCCTGACGATGTCGACGAGACCGAACGGCAACTGCAGAATCTGGCGGCAGGCAGCGATGTGGTGGATGTGGAGAACCGCTGGCGTTGCCGGGACGGAAGCTATCGGGAAATCGCCTGGCGTTCCAAATCCAACGGCGACCTGGTCTTCGCCACCGGCCGCGACGTCACCGATAGCCACCGAAGGGACGCCGAGCTCAGGCGTCTGTCGAAAGCGATCGAACAGAGTCCGAACTCGCTGGTGATCACCGACACCAAGGCTCGCATCGAATTCGTCAATCCGGCTTTCACCGACATCACCGGTTATACGCTGCCGGAAGTGCTCGGCCGCAACCCGCGCATACTGAAATCGGGCAAGACGCCGGCATCGACCTACGCCGAGATGTGGAGTCGGCTGTCGCGCGGCGAACCCTGGCAGGGCGAGCTGATCAACCGCCGCAAGAACGGCGAGGAATACACCGAAATGGCGCTGATCTATCCGCTGCGCGACGCCGAGGGCCGTATCACCCACTACATCGCGCACAAGGAAGACATCACCGAACGCAAGGCCTCGGCCGAGCGCATCCAGCAGCTGTCGCATTACGACCAGCTGACCGGACTGCCGAACCGGGTGCTGATGGAGCAGCGTTTCCGCGGCGTGCTCGAACAGATGAAGCGCCAGAAGCACCCGTTCTGCTTCATGTGGCTGGACCTGGACAACTTCAAGGACGTCAATGACGCCATCGGCCACGGCTTGGGCGATATCCTGCTGCGCGAGGTGGCGCAGCGCCTGCGCGGCCAACTGCGCGACCAGGACGTGCTGGCCCGGCAATCGGGCGACGACTTCACCCTGGTGCTGCCGGGCATGGACCAGGACGCCGCCGCGGCCGCCGCGGCCGACCTGTTGAGCGTGCTGCAGCTGCCGATCGACGTGGGCGATACCGAGCTGCTGGTCAGCGGTTCGATCGGCGTGGCCATGTACCCCAACGACGGCGAGACCCTGGACGCGCTGCAGATGTGCGCCGAATCGGCGATGTACCGGGTCAAGCAGGACGGCCGCAACGGCTTCCGCTTCTTCGCGCCGGACATGCAGGAGCAGGCCTCGCGCAGGCTGGCGCTGACCAGCGCGCTGAAGCACGCCATGGCCCGCGGCGAGTTGCATCTGGTGTACCAGCCGCAGATGTCCTTGAAGGACGGGCGGTTGGTCGGCGCCGAGGCGCTGCTGCGCTGGCGCAGTCCGCAATGGGGCGATGTCTCGCCGGCCGAGTTCGTGCCCTTGGCCGAAAGCAGCGGCATGATCGTGCCGATCGGCGACTGGGTGCTGCGCACGGCCGCCTATCAGCTCAAGCGCTGGCGCGATGCCGGGCTGCCGGTGGAAACCGTCGCGGTCAACCTCTCGGCCGTGCAGTTCGTGCAACCCGGACTGGCCGCCGCCATCGCCAAGCAGGTCACGGACATCGGGCTGGCGCCCGAGCACATCGAGCTGGAGTTGACCGAGGCGGTGGCGCTGAAGAATCCCGAGGCGGCGCGCCGGATCATGGACGAATTGAGCGCCTCGGGCTTCCGGCTGTCGATCGACGACTTCGGCACCGGCTACTCCTCGATGAACTACCTCAAGCGCTTCGCGATCGACAAGCTGAAGATCGACAAGAGCTTCGTCGACGAGATCGGCGTCAAGGGCGAGGACCAGGCCATCGTGGTCGCCATCATCCAGATGGCGCGCAGCCTGGGCATGAGCACCATCGCCGAGGGCGTCGAAACCCAGGCGCAGCTGGATTTCCTGCGCGACAACGGCTGCGACGAAATCCAGGGCTACCACTACAGCAAGCCGCTCGATCCGGAACGCTTCGAAGCCTTCGTGCGCGGCGCCGCGGCGCACTGACCGGCGGAATCAGAACGCCTGCACCGCCGCCGCCGCGAACTTTCCGGCCTGGTAATCGCGCACGGCCTGGTGGATCTGCTCGGCGGTGTTCATCACGAACGGGCCGTACTGCACGATCGGCTCCTGCAGCGGGCGTCCGGCGACCAGCAGTACGCGGCTGTCGCCGTCGGCCTGCAGCACCACGCCGTCGCCGTCGTTGCCGAGGATCGCCATGTGCCGGTCGGCGACCGGCGCGCCCCGCACGATGACGCTGCCGCGGTAGACGTACAGGAACGCGTTGTGGCCGGCCGGCAACGCCTGCCCGAAGCCAGCACCGGCCGGCAGGTGCAGGTCGAGGAACAGCGGCTCGGTGTCCGGGCGCCGCACGGCACCGGCCACGCCGCCGCTGTCGCCGGCGATCACCCGGACGCGCACGCCGGCGCCGTCGACGTATTCGGGAATCGCCGGCGGCGGGATGTCGCGATAGCCGGGCGCGCACATCTTGGCCTTGGCCGGCAGATTCAGCCAGAGCTGGAAACCCTCCATCAGGCCCTCTTCCTGTTCCGGCAGTTCGGAGTGGATCAGGCCGCTGCCGGCGGTCATCCACTGCGCGCCGCCCGGACCGAGCAGGCCTTCGTTGCCGGCGCTGTCGCGGTGGCGCATGCGCCCGGCGATCATGTAGGTCACGGTCTCGAAGCCGCGGTGCGGGTGGTTCGGGAAGCCGCCGATGTAATCCTCGGGATTCTCGTTGCGGAACGCGTCCAGCATCAGGAACGGATCCAGCCGGCGCTGCAGGTCCTGGGTCAGCACCCGGGTCAGCTTGACCCCGGCGCCATCGGACGTGGCTTGGCCGGCGACCAGGCGCTCGACCGAACGTGGGCGGGTAATCGGGTTTTCCATGACGCAACTCCGGTTGTGGCAGACATCCACTGTAGCGCCGCGGCCGGCGCCTGACCATGACCGCAGCGGATATCAGCGTTGCATCAATGCAACACGGCGGGGCTCAGAACCCGAGCGAGGAACCGGCGCCGGACAACGTAGCCAGACCCATCACCGCGAACATCGCGGCGGCGATGCCATGCACCAGCTTCATCGGGATGCGGGCCGCGAAGCGGTCGCCGATGAACACCGCCGGCACGTCGGCGATCAGCATACCGAGCGTGGTGCCGATCACCACCAGCACCGGATCGGGATAATGCGCGGCCATGGCCACGGTGGCGATCTGGGTCTTGTCGCCCATCTCGGCCAGGAAGAAGGTGATCAGCGTCGCGCCGAACACGCCGAATTTCCTGGCCACCTGCATCTCCTCTTCCTCGATCTTGTCGGGAATCAGGGTCCAGACCGCCATGCCGAGGAAGGACAGGCCCAGGATCCAGCGCAGGATGTCCGGGCTGAGTGTGGCGGTGATCCAAGCGCCGAGCGCGCCGGCCATGGCGTGGTTGAGGATGGTGGCGACCAGGATACCGGCGATGATCGGCAACGGTTTCTTGAAGCGGGTGGCCAACAGGAAGGCGAGCAGCTGGGTCTTGTCGCCGATTTCAGCCAAGGCGACGACTCCGGTGGAGACGAATAGGGATTCCATGCCGGCTATTTTAGCCGGTCTTGGGCACCACCATCACGGTCAGCCGGCCGGTGCAGACCAGTTTGCCGGTGGCCTCCTCGTGGATGTCGACCTGCCACAGGTGCGTGCGCTTGCCGGCGTGCACCAGTTTGCCGGTGCCGCGCACGAAGCCTTCGGTGACCGCGCGCACGTGGTTGGCGTTGATTTCCACGCCCACCGGCTGCTCGCGCGCCAGGTCGAGCAGCAGGCAGGAGCCCATCGAGCCGATGCTTTCGATCAGGGCCATGCTGGCGCCGCCGTGCAGCAGGCCCATCGGCTGGTGCGTGCGGGCGTCGACCGGCATCCGCGCCACCAGATGCTCGTCGCCGAGCTCGACGCAGACGATGCCCAGGGTCTGCATCAGCGTGTTCCGGCTCCAGCCGTTGACGGTGTCCAAAGGCAGGCGTTTCAGGGGCATGGTCGGTTCCGTATCGGTGAGGGCTCAGCGCAACTGGCTGTCCTTGCTGCCGCGCCGGTTGTAGGCGCTGAAGGCGCCCGCGGCATCCTGCTCGCTCTGGCAGGCCACGCACAGGCGCACGCCCGGTACGGCACGGCGGCGGGCCTCGGGAATCTCGGCTTCGCACTCCTCGCACCGGCTCAGGCTTTCACCCTGCGGCAAGCGGCCGCGCGCCCGCGCGATGGCGTCTTCGACGCTGGCGTCGATTTGGTCCTGCACCGCGCCGTCGCGGCTCCAGCCTCCGGCCATGGCATCCTCTCTGATAGCTTAAAACTATCGTTAAAATACAATCAATCAATTGGAATTATATATAGTCTAGACCTATCATAATCCCAAGTTTGATTCACAACCCCACTGGAGATAACCATGTCCCTGATCAACACCAGCGTGCCGCCGTTCAAGGCCCAAGCCTACCACAACGGCAAATTCATCGAAGTCACCGAAGCCAGCCTGAAGGGCAAGTGGTCGGTGCTGGTCTTCATGCCGGCCGCCTTCACCTTCAACTGCCCGACCGAAGTGGAAGACGCCGCCGACAACTACGCCGAATTCCAGAAGCTGGGCGCGGAAGTCTACATCGTCACCACCGACACCCACTTCTCGCACAAGGTCTGGCACGAAACCTCGCCGGCCGTCGGCAAGGCCAAGTTCCCGCTGGTCGGCGACCCGACCCACACCCTGACCAACGCCTTCGGCGTGCACATTCCGGAAGAAGGCCTGGCCCTGCGCGGCACCTTCGTGATCAACCCGGACGGCGTCATCAAGACCGCCGAAATCCACTCCAATGAAATCGCCCGCGACATCAGCGAAACCCTGCGCAAGCTGAAAGCCGCCCAGTACACCGCCGCCAACCCGGGCCAGGTCTGCCCGGCCAAGTGGAAGGAAGGCGAGAAGACCATCGCCCCGTCGCTGGACCTGGTCGGCAAGATCTGAGTCCCGCCGCCGCCCGATTCCGGTCCGCGCCGCTGCCCGCAAGGTGGCGCGGGCCAAGGGCGGCACCCTGACGCGTTTCCCGTAGCCGCCCGATTCCGGGCGGCTCCGGTTCCTTGCGGCCCGAATTCCGGAGAATCCCATGCTCGACACCGCCATCAAATCCCAACTGCAAGCCTATCTGGAAAAACTGCAGCGCCCGATCGAACTGGTCGCCAGCCTGGACGACGGCGCCAAGTCCGCGGAACTGCGCGAACTGCTGGAGGCCATCGCGCCGCTGTCGGACAAGGTCTCCCTGCGGTACGACGGCGACCACGCGCTGCGCCCCTCGTTCGGCGTCGCCGCGCAGGGCGAATCGCCGCGCATCCATTTCGCCGGCATCCCGATGGGCCACGAATTCACCTCGCTGGTGCTGGCGCTGCTGCAGACCGGCGGCCACCCGCCGAAAATCGAACCGGCGTTGGCCGACCAGATCCGCGCCCTGCCCGGCAAGGCCGATTTCCAGACCTTCGTCTCGCTGAGCTGCCATAACTGCCCGGACGTGGTGCAGGCCTTCAACCTGATCGCCGTGCTCAACCCGAATTACAGCCACGTCATGATCGACGGCGCGGTGTTCTCTGATCTGGTGGAGCAGCGCCAGGTGATGGCGGTGCCCAAGGTCTACCGCGACGCCGACGACTTCGGCAGCGGGCGCATGACCCTGGAAGAAATCGTCGCCAAGCTCGACACCGGCGCGGCCGAACGTGAGGCCGAAGCCATCCGCGCCAAGGACGCGTTCGACGTGCTGATCGTCGGCGGCGGCCCGGCCGGCGCGGCCGCGGCCATCTATGCCGCCCGCAAGGGCATCCGCACCGGCATCGCGGCCGAACGCTTCGGCGGCCAGGTGCTGGACACCCTGGCCATCGAGAACTTCATTTCCGTAACCGAAACCGACGGCCCGAAGCTGGCGATGGCGCTGGAGCAACATGTGAAAGCCTATGACGTGGACGTGATGAACGGCCAGCGCGTGGTGGAACTGGTGCCCGGCGAGCTGACCGAAGTGAAGCTGGCCAACGGCGCCTCGCTACGGGGCCGCACCGTGATCCTGACCACCGGCGCGCGCTGGCGCGAGATGAACGTGCCCGGCGAAGCCGAATACCGCAACAAGGGCGTGGCCTACTGCCCGCACTGCGACGGCCCGCTGTTCAAGGGCAAGCGCGTGGCGGTGATCGGCGGCGGCAACTCCGGCGTCGAGGCCGCCATCGACCTGGCCGGCGTGGTCGCGCACGTCACCCTGATCGAGTTCGACACCAAGCTGCGCGCCGACGCGGTGCTGCAGGACAAGCTGCGCAGCCTGCCGAACGTGGACGTCATCCTGAACGCGCTCAGCACCGAAGTGCACGGCGATGGCAGCAAGGTCAACGGCCTGAGCTACCGCGACCGCGCCACCGACGAGCTCAAGCGCCTGGATCTGGAAGGCATCTTCGTGCAGATCGGCCTGCTGCCGAACACCGATTGGCTGAAAGGCACGGTCGCGCTCAGCCCGCGCGGGGAGATTGAGATCGACGCCCGCGGCCAGACCTCGGTGCCGGGCGTGTTCGCCGCCGGCGACTGCACCACTGTGCCGTACAAGCAGATCATCATCGCCACCGGCGCCGGCGCCACCGCCGCCCTCGGCGCGTTCGACCACCTGATCCGCTCTTCGGCCACGGCCTGAGCGCACGCGACGCCCCCATCCTGCCGCAGCCGATGCGGTAGGATGGGGGTTTCCGTTTCCGCCTGACGCCGATGAAGCCCTACCGCCTCGCCCTGCCGGCCCTGCTGGCCTGTTCACCGCTCGCCGCCCACCCGCCCACTCTGCTGTTGATGGGCGGCTCCTACCAGACCTGCTCCAGCCTGGACGCTGACGATTGCCGCGCCGACCAGCGCGAGTTCCCCGGGGCCCGGCAGCAGCCGCTGTACCGGATCGATCCCGCCGTATTCGACGACATCCTCGACGCCGGCTTCTGGGCCGCGCGCCCCGGCGCGCCCGCGCCCGAGCGCATCGCCGCCCTGCTCCGGCGCGCGCAGCAGCAGGCCAAAGGCGCGAGCCTAGGTGCCGAGCGGCTGGGCGAAGTGCTGGAAAGCGCCGACCCGGACACCTGGAACCGGCTGTTGGCGCTGGAGCGAGATCTGATCCTGTCGGCGTTCGAATTGCCGCAGTTGGACACGCGCGGCAAGCGGCTGGTCGAAGGCGTGCGCCTGGACGGCGACACCACCGGGCACGACGCCACCCTGTTCCGCCGTTTCGTGGCCGAAGCGGCCAAGCGCTCGCCGGGCAAACGGCCGCGCATCGCATTCGTGACCTCGGCCTCGAACGACAGCTTCTACTATGTCGATTTGAACATCGGCCTGCTCGAACAGGCCGGAGCCGAGGTGATCTGGTGGCCGGTGGACGCCGCGATGAACGCGGCGGTCAACGGCGGCCGTGGCTGCGATGCCTTGATTCCGCTGCGCCGCGAATTGCAATCGCAACTCGGCCGCGAGCGGGTGTACCCGGATCTGCATGCGCGGCAAGCCGCCGCCTGCCGCGACCCCGACGCCTTGGCCGCGGTGCCCGAGCAGGTGCAGGGTCTGTTCTTCGACGGCGGCGACCAATGGCTGCATCGCGAAACCTTCTTCGCCGCCGACGGCCAACCGAACCGCTGGCTGCACGCTCTGCGCGCCGCCTTCGCGCGCGGCGAGCTGGTGGTGTCCGGCACCAGCGCCGGCGCCGCCATCCAGTCCGGCACCGGCGGCATGGTCACCAACGGCCTGAGTACGAATGCCTTGCGCACCGGCGCCATCGCCATGCGCGGCAGCATGCCCGAGGGCTGCGAGCGCGCCAAGCGCTGCCCGATGCCATTGCGCGAAGACGATCTGACCTGGTGGCATGGCGGCGGCTTCGGCCTGCTCGGCGATTATCTGATCGACACCCATGTGGCCGAACGCCGGCGCGAGCTGCGCCTGATCACCCTGATGACCGACATCGCCGCCACGCCGGCGCCGCCGTTGCAGGCCGGCATCGGCGTCGACGAAACCAGCGGTCTGTTGCTGCAGTTGCAGGACGGCGGCATGCAACTGGAAGCCTTGGGCCAATCCGGCGCCTGGTGGTTCGAGCGGCCGAGCCCGCGCACCGCCGCCGGGGGTTGGTCGCTGCGCGGGCATTACCTGGCGCCGGGTGCCCCCCTGTTCTGGCGCGAGGGCCGCATGCAGGCCCCCGAGGCCGCGATGCCGTCAGATATGCGGACGGCCGACATCCGGCCCGGCGGTGATGCCCTGCAGCCCACGGCGCTACGCACCGCGGTCTGGGACATGGCTGGCGGCAACCATGCCCACACCCGGCTGCAGGCGCTCGACTTTCGGCTGGATGTGCGGCTGACGCCGGAATCGCGCATCTGGCAGGGCCCGCACGGCCAAACCGGCGTAACCGCACTGGAACTGCAGCTCGCGCCCGCGGAAGCGGACTGAACGCCGTTCACCCGGCTGCCACGGCGTTTCGGCTAGTCTGACGGCCTGATTCGGAGCCCCGCCATGCACCGCAAACCCTTCCTGCCGCAGAAACCCTGCCAACGTTGCGGGCGCCCGTTCGTTTGGCGCAAAAAATGGGAACGCGATTGGGAGCAGGTCAAATACTGTTCCGAGCGCTGCCGGCGCGCACCGGAGCGCGCATGAGCACCCTGCGCCTGATCCTGGGCGACCAGCTCAATCCCAAACACCCGTGGTTCGAACAGGTCGACCCGGATGTGCGGTATGTGCTGATGGAGATCCGCCAGGAAACCGATTACGTGCTGCACCACGCGCAGAAGATCTTGGCGATCTTCGCCGGCATGCGCGAACTGGCCCGCGGGCTGCGCGAGGCCGGGCATCGGGTGCGCTATATCGCCATCGATGACGCCGACAACCGCCAGAGCCTGACCGAAAACCTCGACGCGCTGATCGCCGATACCGGCGCCACCCGCTTCGAATGGCAGGCGCCGGACGAATACCGGCTGGACGCGCAGCTGGACGACTGGTTCGCGCGTTCGGGCCTGGCCGGCGGCAAGACCTCCAGCGCGCATTTCCTCGGCTACCGCTTCGAAGCCAAGCGCCTGTTCGCCGGCAAGAAGCAGTGGCGCATGGAAATCTTCTACCGGCACATGCGCCGCGCGCACGGCGTGCTGCTGGAGCCGGACGGCGAACCGGTCGGCGGGCAATGGAATTTCGACGCCGAGAACCGCAAGCCCTGGCGCGGCGAGCCCGGCGAGCCGGCCGACCTGCGGCCACGGCATGACCACTCGGCACTGTGGCGGCAGATCCAAGCCGCCGGCGTGGCCGCGTTCGGCGATCCGTGCGCAGACGATGTCCGCTGGCCCGTGAACCGCGCCGAGGCGCTCGGCCAGCTGGATGCCTTCATCCGCGACGCGCTGCCCTATTTCGGCGATTACCAGGACGCGATGAGTCCGTCGGCGCCGCGCCTGTTCCACTCGCTGCTGTCGTTCGCGCTGAACGTGAAAATGCTGCATCCGCGCGAGGTCATCGACGCCGCCGAAACCGCCTGGCGCGAAGGCCGTGCGCCGTTGGCGGCGGTGGAAGGCTTCATCCGGCAGATCCTGGGCTGGCGCGAATACATCCGTGGCGTGTACTGGGCGCATATGCCCGGCTACGAACAGAGCAATGTGCTGCAGCACGATACGCCGCTGCCGGACTGGTTCTGGACCGGCAAGACCGGAATGCGTTGCCTGGCCGATGCCGTCGGCAATTCGCTGCGGTACGCGCACGCGCACCACATCCAGCGCCTGATGGTGATCGGCAATTTCGCGCTGCTGGCCGGCCTCGACCCGCAGGCCCTGCATCGCTGGTACCTCGGCGTCTACATCGACGCCTTCGAGTGGGTGGAGTTGCCGAACACGCTGGGCATGAGCCAATTCGCCGATGGCGGCCTGCTGGCCAGCAAGCCGTACGCCGCCAGCGCCACCTACATCCACCGGATGGGCGGCGACTACTGCCGCGGCTGCGCCTACCGGCGCGACCGGCGCACCGGACCGGACGCCTGTCCGTTCAACGCGCTGTACTGGGATTTCCATCTGCGCCACGCGGAAAAACTGTCGCGCAATCCGCGCATCGGCATGGTGTACCGCAATCTGGCCGGCATGGACGCGGCCGAAACCGCGGCCATCCGGCAGCGCGCCGACGCCCTGCGCGCCGATCTCGACGCGCTGTAAGGCTCAGCCGACGCGCAGGCTGCGCATGCTGATCGAACCCCAATCGTAGTCGGTATTGAACATCCGCAGCGGCTCGTTGGGGCCGGCCATGGCCAGGACGTACAGCAGCGGCCAGTAATGTTCGGGCGTCGGCACCGCCTGCGCCGCGCCGGGCAAACGACCGCAATCGATCAAGGCCTCGAGGTCGCGGCGGTCGATGGCCTCGGCCACGGCGGTGTCGAATGCCGTCGCCCAAGCCGGCGTACCGCCCGGAGACAGCAGCCGCAGATTATGCGCGATGTTGCCGCTGCCCAGCACCATCACCCCGGCCTCGCGCAGCGGCGCCAGTTTGCGCGCCAGCGCCACATGCTGTTGCCCGCCATAGGCGCGCGGCAGGCTCAGTTGCGCCACCGGCACGTCGGCGTCGGGGAACAGATGCATCAGCACCTGCCAGGCGCCGTGGTCCAAACCCCAACGCATATCAGCCGCGACCTCGCCGCCGGCCAGCGCCACCACTTCCTGCGCCAAGGCCGGACTGCCGGGCGCCGGATAGCGCACGGCGAACAGCTCGGCCGGAAAGCCGCCGAAATCGTGGATGGTTTCCGGTTGCGCCGCCGCGCAGACCCTGGCGCCGTCGGTTTCCCAATGCGCCGACACGCACAGTACCGCGCGCGGCCTTGGCAGTTCGCCGCCGAGGCGGCGCCAGGCGTCGCGGAACGGGTTGTCGGTGATGGCGTTCATCGGACTGCCGTGACCGAGGAACAGCGCCGGCATGCGTTGGTCCATGACGGACTCCTTGCGGTGGGTTTCCGCCCAGTCTAGCGCCCGACCCGTCGGCCGTCAGCGGCGCGGCTGCAAATCAGTGTTGCGGGAATCAGGCCATGGCGTGGCGCAGGTAATCACGCACCGCGGCGCGGTCGCCGCGGAACACCACACGCGCCGCCTTCTGATCCAGCTGGTAGGCGTACATCGGATCGTAGTAATCCGCCAGCAACTCGCGGATCCACCGCATATGCGGCTCCGGATCGCCCTGCCGGTGCGCCGCCAGCGCCGCGGCCATCTGCGCGGCCAGCTGCGCATAGCGCAGACCGCCGAGCCGGCGGCTCAGGTTCGTCAGGGACTGCTGCAGCTCCTCGGCGAAGGCGTCGAAGCCGGGCGCCTCGCCGAGCGCGGCCTGCCAGTCCTGCAAGTTGCGCAGGATGTAGTTGCGGTGGGTATGCCGCGCGCGCTCCTCCAACGGCACTTCCAACACCACCACCGGCGCGGCCAAGGTGCGCTCACGCAGATCTTCCGGCACGGCAACGCGCCCGATCAGGCGGCTTTCGTCTTCCAGCAACAGCGGCGCATCGCCATGCGTCTGCCGGTTGCGCAGCAAGGCGATCGACAGCGCGTTCTCGAAACCGATCTGGCTGGGCTGACCGCCGACGCGCTTGCCGAACGCGCTGCCGCGGTGGTTGGCCAGCCCTTCCAGATCGATGGCGCCGGGGATCTCGGCCAACAGGTCGGTTTTGGCGCAGCCGGTCTGGCCGGACAGCACCAGGAAGCGGCGCTCGCCGGCCTGCGCGGTGAGGTTGTCGAGCAGGAAACGGCGCATGGCCTTGTAGCCGCCGATGATGCGCGGATACGGCACGCCGGCTTCGGCCAGCCATTGCTGCGCGATGCGCGAGCGCAGGCCGCCGCGGAAGCAGTACAGGTAGCCGTCGGGATGCGCCTCGGCGAATTCGGACCAGGCGCGCACGCGCGCAGCCTTGATTTCACCGGCGACCAGCTGGTGGCCGAGCGCGATGGCGGCCTGCTGGCCGGCCTGCTTGTATCGGGTGCCTACCTGCGCGCGCTCTTCGTCGGTCATCAGCGGCAGGTTGACCGCGCCGGGGAACGCGCCCTGCGCGAATTCGACCGGCGCGCGGGCGTCGATCAGCGGCGCGCCGGACAGGAAAATCGTGGCGAAATCGGCGCTGTCCGGCCGGCTCAACGCAGACGCACCCACGGACCGTCGGTGCGCGGCAGCAGACGGCCGATGCGATGCGGCGCGATGCCGGCCTCGGCCAACACCGTTTCCAGTTCCGCCGCGGCCTCCGGCCGCACCGCCACCAGCAGGCCGCCGCTGGTCTGCGGATCGCACAACACGCTTTGCTGCAGGGCGTCCATGGCGCCGAGTTTGTGGCCGTAACTGGCGAAATTGCGCGCGGTACCGCCGGGTACGCAGCCCATCGCTATATAGTCGGCGACCGGCGCCAGCACCGGCACCGCGGCGAAATCGAGTTCGGCCTCGACGCCACTGCCCTCGCACATCTCCAGCAGATGGCCCATCAGCGCGAAGCCAGTGACGTCGGTCATCGCGGTCACGCCCGGTAGCCGGCCCAAGCGGGTGCCGACCGCATTCAGCCGGCACATCACCTCAATGGCCAGGCCTTCGTGCTCCGGGCGCAGCTTCTTCTGCTTCTGCGCGGTGGTCAGCACGCCCACGCCCAGCGGTTTGGTCAGATACAGCAGGCAGCCGGGTTCGGCGGTGTTGTTCTGCTTCAGATGGGGCTTGGCCACCTGTCCGGTCACCGCCAGGCCGAAGATCGGCTCGGGCGAATCGATGCTGTGGCCGCCGGCCAGCGCGATGCCGGCATCGGCGCAGACCTGCCGGCCGCCGTCGACCACGCGTTGGGCGACCTCGGCCGGCAGCAGGTTGACCGGCCAGCCGAGGATGGCGATCGCCATCAGCGGCGTGCCGCCCATCGCGTAGATGTCGCTGATGGCGTTGGTGGCGGCGATGCGGCCGAAGTCGAACGGATCGTCGGCGATCGGCATGAAGAAATCGGTGGTGCTGAGCATGACCTGACCGCCGCCGATGTCGAAGGCGGCGGCGTCGTCTTTGCTGCTGTGCCCGACCAGCAGGCGCGGGTCGGTCTTCAGGTCGAGCTTCGAGGCCAGGATGGTATCCAGCACCTGAGGCGAGATCTTGCAGCCGCAGCCGGCGCCGTGGCTGTATTCGGTGAGGCGGATCGGGGCGTTTTCCATGCCGACATGATAGCAAAGCGCCGGTGCCCGGGCGGCGTCACTCGTGCGCGGTCCGCTCCAGCAGAACCCGCTTGGCGGCGATGTCCTCCTCGGTATCGGCATGCACCTCGGCGATGGCGCGGATGGCGGACTCGACCGCGAAGAAGGCATCCAGCACGTCGGGGTCGAAGTGGCTGCCGCGGCCCTGGCGCATGATCGCCGCCGCCTGTTCGTGCGGCATCGGCTCCTTGTACACGCGCCGGCTGATCAGCGCGTCGTACACGTCGGCGACCGCCATCAAGCGGGCCGAGAGCGGGATCGCCTCGCCTTTCAGGCCCTGCGGATAACCGCTGCCGTCCCATTTCTCCTGGTGCGACAGCGCGATTTCCTTGGCATGCCGCAGGAAGCCGACATCGACGCCCAACTCCTGCTCGGTATGCACGATGGCCTCGTAACCGAGCGTGGTGTGGGTCTTCATCACCTCGAATTCCTCCGGCGTGAGCTTGCCAGGCTTCAGCAGGATCCGGTCCGGCACGCCGATCTTGCCGATGTCGTGCAAGGGCGCCGATTTGACCATGCTCTCGATCTCGGCCGGCGCCAGCGCCGCGGCGAAGCGCGGATGCCCGCTGAGCTGCTCGGCCAAGGCCTTCACATACAGCTGCGTGCGCCGGATGTGCTTGCCGGTCTCCTGGTCGCGGGTCTCGGCCAGCGAGGTCACCACTTGGATGGTGACGTCCTGCACCGCCTTGATCTCGCGTGTGCGCGTGCGCACCTCGGCTTCCAGGAAGGCGTTCTGGTCACGCAGGAAATCCGAGGCCTTCTTCAGCGTCAGATGGTTCTGGACCCGCATCAGGAAGATCGGCGCGCTGATCGGCTTGGTGATGTAATCGACCGCGCCGAGCTCCAGTCCGTGTTTTTCGTCTTCGGTCTCGGCCTTGGCGGTCAGGAAAATGACCGGGATGTGCGCGGTCTCCGGATCGGCCTTCAGCCGTTCGCAGACGGTGTAGCCGTCCAGGTCCGGCATCATGATGTCGAGCAGGATCAGGTCCGGCCGGGCGGTCTTGGCCAAAGACAGGCCGCGCACGCCGCCGTTGGCGACCTTGACCCGGTAGCGGTCCTTCAGCAAAGTGCTCATCAGCATCAGGTTCTCGGGCGCGTCGTCGACCACCAGGATCGAGGGGTGTTCCGTCGCTCTGTCTTCCACGCTCAATGCTCCCGGTGATGGCTCAAGGCCTGCCTGATTTCGGTCAAGGCCAATTCGAAATCGAAGGACTCGATGGCCTCGCGGATGGCTTCGAAGGCCTCCGGCCAGGCGCTTTTGAAGCCGTCCGCGTGGGCATGGAAGAAGTCCAGGCTGGCGGCATCGGCGTCGGACAGCATTTCAGCCAAGCGGTTCATCCGTTTGGGCAGCTCGCCGGCGTCTTGGACCGGCGCCGGATGCCGTGCAGCTTCGGGCTCGGCCGCCTGCAGCACCGGCCCGATGGCGGCCACTACCGCAGCCAGATCAGCCGCCAAATCGGCCAGCCTGGCGCCGAAATCGCCGCCGGTGTCGCCGTTGCGGATGCGGGCGTCGATCGAAGCGCAGGCCTTCTGCAGTGAGGTCGCGCCGATGTTACCGCTGAGACCTTTCAGCGTATGCGCGATGCGTTGCGCGGCGACGGCATCGCCGGCGTCCAAGGCCTCGCGGATCTTGGCCGGGGCATCGGCCTGGCGTTCGCGGAATTGCGCGAGGATCTTGTGGTACAGCGCGGCCTTGCCGCCCATCAGCGCCAGTCCACGCGCCACATCCAAGCCCGTCGGCGTCATCGTCGGCGGATTGGACGCTTCGGCGGGCACGGCGGCGGCGACCGGAGCGCTGACTGGATGTTGGTACGACGCCGGCGACAGCCACCGGCCGAGGATGCGCCACATCAAGTCGGGATCGATGGGCTTGGACATATAGTCGTTCATGCCGGCGTCCAAGCAGGCCTCACGATCGCTCGACATGGCGTTGGCGGTCATCGCCACAATCGGAAGATCGGCTAAAGCCGGATTTTTACGGATTTCCCGGGTGGCGGTGAGGCCTTCCATCACCGGCATCTGCATGTCCATCAGCACCAGGTCATAGCGGAATTGACGCAGCTTCTCCAGGGCCACCGCGCCGTTTTCGGCGATGTCGACCGTCACGCCCTGATCTTCGAGCAGGTCGCGGGCGATTTCCTGGTTGATGTCGTTGTCCTCGACCAGCAGCACGATCTTGCCGCGCAGCGCCTCCGAAACCGGCGGCGGCGCGGGTTCCGCCGCCATCGCATTGTCGGGTTGGGAACCACGGCCGAACAGGCGGGCGATGGCGTCAAACAGGGTCGAGGCGCTGACCGGCTTGATCAGCACCTCGTCGATGCCGCATTCCGCGCTGGCGTCCAGCACCTCCTGGCGGTCGAAGGCGGTGACGATGGCGATCTTCGGCGTCCGCGGCAAGTCCAGCGCCCGTATCCGGCGCGCGGCCTCGATGCCGTCGATGACCGGCATCTGCCAATCGGTCAACACCACGTCATACGGCTCGCCGCGGCCGGCGGCGGCCACGGCATCGATGGCGGCTTGCCCGGAATCGGCCTGATCGACCTTGAACGACATCGACAGCAGCAGGTCGCTCAGCACGGTACGGGCGTATTCGTTGTCATCCACCACCAGGATCCGGCGGCCGCGCAGATCAGGCTCCGGCAGCAACATGCGCCGGCGCTTGCTCGACCTGCCGAGCTTGAGCGTGAACCAGAACCGGGAGCCCTTTCCGAGCTCGGATTCCACGCCGACCTTGCCGCCCATCAGCTCGGTCAGCTGCTTGCTGATGGCAAGCCCCAGTCCGGTGCCGCCGAAGCGGCGGGTGGTCGAGCTGTCGGCCTGCTGGAACGACTGGAACAGGCGTTCGATCTGCTCCGGACCCAGTCCGATACCGGTGTCGGTGACCATGAACTTCAGCTCGACCGCGTCGCCGGCATCCGCCAGCTTGCGGACGATGACGCCGATCTCACCGGTTTCGGTGAACTTGACCGCATTGCTGAGCAGGTTGATCAGGATCTGTCCGATGCGCAGCGGATCGCCGATCAGGTTGACCGGCACCGAGGCCTCGACGTCGAACACCAGCTCCAGCCCCTTGTCCTTGGCTTTTTGGCGCACCAGGCCGGACACGTCGCTGAGCACGGCGTCGAGCTCGAAATCGATATGCTCCAAGGTCAGCCGGCCGGCCTCGATCTTGGAAAAATCGAGGATGTCGTTGATCAGCCCGAGCAGGTGGCGGCCGGAAGCCTGGATCTTGTGGATGTAATCGCGCTGGCGCTCGTCCAGGCCGGTCTTCAGCACCAGATGGGTCAGACCGGTGATGGCGTGCATCGGCGTGCGGATCTCGTGGCTCATGTTGGCCAGGAAATCGGACTTCACCCGCGCCGCCTCCAGCGCCGCATCCTTGGCGGACTTCAACAAACGCTCCGCCTCCTTGGCCACGGTCAGGTCGCGGTAGATGGCCAGGTAACCGAGCAGGTGGCCGCCGGTGTCGCGCAGCGCGGTCATGGTGCGCAGGGTCGGGATCTTGCGTCCATCCTTGGCGACGTAGGTCCACTCACGGATATCGACGACATCATCGCCGGCCATGTGCACCAAGGCCTTGAATCCGGGCTGGCCGCTGGCCTCGGACTCGGCGACCAGCTCATCGATGTCGTGGAACGCTTCCGGCGTCATCCGGCCGACGACTTCCGCCGCCGAATAGCCCAGCATGCGTTCGGCGGCGGGATTGAACACCTGGATGGTACCCTCGAGATTGGTGGCGACGATCGGTTCGCCGGCGTTGGCGATGATCGAACGCGCCATGGCCGACTCACGCCACAGCTGCTCGCGCAGCTCGGTTTCGGTCTTGGCGCGTTGCTCCAACAGGGCGGCCTGTTCGCGCAGCTGCTGCTCGATCCGCAACCGGTCGCCGATGTCGCTGAACAGCATGAC
Source organism: Arenimonas maotaiensis (assembly GCF_014638745.1). Lineage (GTDB taxonomy): Bacteria > Pseudomonadota > Gammaproteobacteria > Xanthomonadales > Xanthomonadaceae > Arenimonas > Arenimonas maotaiensis. Next base: position 611,378 of record NZ_BMFO01000002.1, on the reverse strand, counting down.
CCGGTTCACCAGACGGTCGCGCTCGTCGAAGATGTCGTTGGCATGCACCAGGCATAACACCTGGCTTCCGTCCGCGCGCGTGAAAGAGGTCTCGAATGCGGCATTCCCGGACGAGCGTCCGATTTCCGCCGTCGACATCAACTCCGCCAGCGGTACGCCCCGTAGGCCTTCCGGCCGGGAGAAAAGCTGCTTGGCCGCCTCGTTGCAGTCCTCGACCACACCGCGCGCGTTCAACAGCAGGAAGGCCTCGCTGGTCGCCGATAGAATCGAGCGGATGCGCTCCTGTGTGGCCAGCAGGCGCTGGCCGAGGAACCCGAACAGCATGCCGATCAGGATCAAGGCGGCGGTGACGATGCTGATGACCAGGGACAGGTGGTAGGCGTCGGCATAGTCGCGCAGCGCACCGCGCGGCATCCCGGCATCGATGAACGCGGCGGCCTCCATCGCGATGTAATGCATCGCCGAGATCGCCCCGCCCAGGATGATGCCGGCGACTAATGACGACAACCAGTTGGACCGGCCGCCGTTGCGGCGGATGATCCAGGCCCGGGCGAACACCGACACCGCCGCCAGCACGAAAGCGGCCAGCAGGGACAGCAGGAACAGCCGGAGGTCGTAGCGGATGATGCCGTCGATGCGCATGGCCGCCATGCCGGTATAGTGCATGCCACCGACGCCGAGCGCGATGACCAGCGATCCCAGCAGCAGCCGGGGCAGGCCGGCGTCCCTGCGTGCTCCGATGCTGAGCGCCACGCCGGCGGCAAGCACGCCGGGCAGCATGGAAAAAGCGGTCAACCAGGGGTCATAGCTGGTGCCGCATTCGAGCCGGTAGGCCATCATGCCGATGAAATGCATGGACCAGATGCCGACGCCGAGCACGATGGCGGCGAACGGCAACCAAATCCGGCGGTGACCGCGGAGCGCGAAGCGGCCGGCCATCTCGAACGAGAAAAAAGAAGCCGAAACCGCGATCAGTACCGAGAGGATGACGTAACCGGGCTCGTATTGGCCGTCGAAAACCGGCAGGCCGCGCGTGCCATCGTTCAGGAAATAGTTCTGGAACCACTGCATAGCCGACCCCTTTCGGTTTTGCGACGCGCTTAACGATTCCCCCTGAATCCAACTATACAGCAAGCGGCATGACCAATGGCACGCGAGCCGGCCGCGGGCACCCCGCAAAATACCGGCACTGGTCCCGACGAGCCTCCCGCATGAAGCCATTGCCCCGCACCCTCGCCCTCGGCCTGCTGGCCTCCGGTCTGTCGACCGCGCTGTCCGCGCAGACCCTTCCCGCCACCGCGGTCCCGCGCGTGTACGGGCCGATGCAGGCCGACGGCGTGTTGGACGAGCCGTTCTGGCAGCAGGCCGCGGTCAGCGAGCTGCCCTTCGAGATCAACCCCGGCGAAAGCACGCCGGCGGGGGTCCGCACCACGGTCCTGATCGCCGATTCGGGCAAAAGCCTGCGCATCGCGTTCAAGGCGATGGACCCGGACGTGTCGAAGATCGTCGCGCCGCTGCGCGACCGCGACAGCGCCTACTCGGACGATTTCGTCGGCCTGCGCCTGGACAGCTTCGACACCCAGCAGCGCGCTTACCAGTTCTTCGTCAGCGCCCGCGGCGTGCAGATGGACCTGACCTATGACGAATCCAACAAGGACGAGGACGACTCCTGGGACGCGATCTGGGATTCCGGCGCCGTGATCGGCGGCGACGGCTACACGGTGGAAATGGAAATCCCCTACGCCAGCCTCAAGTTCAAGCACGGCACCGTCGACCAGCAATGGAGCGTGCAGTTCCTGCGCATCCGCCCGCGCGAACACCGCTACACCTATTCCAGCAACGCCGACGACCGCAACGAGAAATGCGACCTGTGCCAGCAGAACAAGCTGACCGGCTTCGCGCACGCCGATCCCGGCCGCGGCCTGCTGCTCAATCCGACCCTGACCGCCGGCTACGGCCAATTCCGCGACCAGCCGGGCCAGCCGTTCGCCAGCAACGGCACCGACGTCGATTTCGGGCTCGACCTGAGCTGGGCGCCCTCGCCCAGCAACAACCTGAGCCTGACCTACAACCCGGATTTCTCGCAGATCGAGATCGACGGCGCGCAACTGGCGGTGAACACCAGCTTCGCGCTGTTCTATCCGGAGAAACGCCCGTTCTTCCTGGAAAGCGCGGATTTCTTCAACGGCCCGACCCAGCTGGTCTATACCCGCAACATCGCCGATCCGGACTACGGCGTGCGCGCCACCGGACGCCAGGGCGACCACACCTACGGCCTGTTCGGCGCCGACGACGTGATCACCAACGTGCTGCGGCCGGGACCGTACGGCTCGCGCTTCGGCACCATCGCCGGCGGCTCCACCGATTGGGTCGGCACCTACCGCTACAGCCTGGACAGCACGTCGTCCGTGGGCGGACTGGTGACGCAGCGCAGCGGCGACGGCTACCACAATACCCTGGTCGACCTGGACGGCCGCTGGCAGCACGGCGCGCACACGGTGCTGGCCCAGCTGATGCATTCGGATACCGAGGACGCCCTGGGCTACTCGGCCACGCCGTTCACCGGCAACGCGTTCCTGCTGAACTACGAGTACCAGGACCGCCAGAAGTCGTTCAACATCGGCAAGCGCCGCCATGACCCGGGCTTCCGCGCCGACATGGGCTTCGTCGGCCAGGTCGATTACGAACGCTGGGTGGTCGGCGGCAGCTACCGCTGGTATCCGCAGGACAGCTTCTTCAGCCAGATCCGCGTCAACGGCGACTGGGACATCACGCACCAGATCAGCGTCGAACGCCTGATGGAGCGCGAGATCGAGGCCTACCTCAGCGCCAAGGGCCGCATGCAGAGCTATCTGGAGCTCGGCGGCCTGACCCGCCGCCGGTTCTGGAACGGAACCTACTACGACGAGAACTACGTCAGCTTCTACGGCGAAGCCACGCCGCACAAGGCCTGGCAATACTCGCTGTACCTGCGTGGCGGCGACCAGATCGATTTCCGCAACGACGCGCTGGGACGCATCTTCGCGCTGGAGGCGGGCGTGACCGGCACCTTCGCCGAACGCGGCAGCCTGAAGCTGGGCTACATCGACGAGGCGCTGCGCCGCGACGGCGGCACGGTGTACCATGCCCGACTGCTCGACACCCGGCTGTCCTGGCAGTTCAACCTACGCCAGCGCCTGCGTCTGGCGGTGCAGACCGGCCGCACCGACTTCGACACGCTGCTGAACCCGGGCATGTCCGACAGCGAGCTGTCGGACATCGGCACGCAGCTGGTGTACTCGTACAAGATCGATCCGCGCACGGTGTTCTACGCCGGTTACAGCGACAGCTATGTGGGCAGCGACAGCGTGGACAGCTTCCAGACCGGGCGTTCGCTGTTCCTCAAGCTCGCCTACGCCTGGCAGCCCTGACCGCGGCGCACGGCGCCGCGTTCAGCCGCTGTCATGCCATAGTCATGCCGGTTCGGCGATAATGAAACCGCAACCCGCCATCACGAGTACCGCCATGAACCTGCTCCGCCCCGCCCTCGCCGCCGCCCTGCTGGGCCTGGCCTCCCCGCAACTGCTGGCCTGGGGCCAGACCGGCCACCGCGCCGTGGCGCTGGTCGCCGAGCGTCACATGTCGCCCGAAGCGGTACGCAAGGCCGAAGCCCTGCTCGACGGCCACAGCCTGTCGCAGGCCTCGACCTGGGCCGACGAGATCCGCTCCGAGCCCAAGACCTACGGCTACTCGTTCCCCTGGCACTACACCACCTGGAGCGACGGGGACGAAGCCTTCCACGCCGGCCACGAGAACAAGGACAGCGGTTTCCTGCTCAGCCAGGTCGAACGCCAGTTCGCCATCCTGAAGGACGCCAAAGCCGCCAAAGCCGAGAAGGCGCAGGCGTTGAAGTTCGCGGTGCATCTGATCGGCGATCTGCACCAGCCGATGCACGTCGGCGGCGGCGGCGACCAAGGCGGCAATTTCTGCAAGGTCACCTGGCACGGAAAAGCCACCAACCTGCACTCGGTCTGGGACGGCGACATCATCGGCCAGACCGAACTGAGCTATACCGAACTGGCCGACTTCGCCAGCGAAGGCCGGAGCCGGGAACAGACCAAGGCTTGGCAGGCCGGCACGCCGCGCGACTGGGCCGCGGAATCGCGCAAACTGCGCGCCGAAGCCTATCCGCCGGAAGTGGTGGCGCCGACCGCGCCGGTCAGCCGGCTGACCTACTGCGAACGCAACGTGGCGCCCGAGGCGATGCCGAAACTGGGCTACGAATACAGCTACCGCTTCCTGCCGGTGGTGTACGACCGCATCTACCTCGGCGGCGTGCGTCTGGCCCGCCTGCTGGAACAGGCGCTGTAAGCCGGACCGATCCGCTTACAGCGTGTCGGCGAACAACGCCAAGGTACGCGACCAGGCGAGTTCGGCCGAGGCCTTGTCGTAACGGCCGGCATTGGTGTCGTTGTGGAAGGCGTGCTGCTTGCCTTCGTACAGATAGCTCTGGTACCGCACGCCGGCCGCCTTCATCGCGTTCTCGAACGCGTCGCGGCCGGCATTGATGCGCTCGTCGACGCCGGCGTAATGCAGTTGCATGCGGGCCTTGATCTGCGGCACCAGCAGCAGCTCGGGCGCCATGCCGTAGAAGCAGACCGCGGCATCCAGATCCGGCGAGAACACCGCCAGCTGGTTCACCATCGCCCCGCCCCAGCAGAAACCGACGGCGCCCAGCCGGCCATTGCTGCCGGATAGCGATTTGAGGAACGCCAACGCGGCCAAGCCGTTCTCGGCGGCATCGGCGCGGTCGAGCTTGGCGAACAGGGCGCGCGCCGCGTCTTCATCGGCCGGCGTGCCGCCGAGCGGACTCAGGAAATCCAGCGCCAAGGCGTTGTAGCCGGCCAGCGCGACCCGGCGCGCGACGTCGCGGATGTGCGGATTCAGGCCGCGGTTCTCGTGGATGACCAGCACCGAGCCGCGCCGGCCGCCGGCTTTCGGCCGGCTGAGGTAGGCTTTCAACGCGCCGTTGGGGCCGTCGAACGTCACGTCCTCGGACACCAGGCGGCTGTCGTCGGACGCCACCAGCGCGGCCTGCGCGTAATTGTTCTCCAGTACCGGCAGCAGCGCGTAAGCCGCGGCGGTGCCGCCGGCGAGCGTGCTCAGCCGTTTCAGGAAATCGCGCCGGTCCAGCGGCGCGTGGGTGTACTCGTCGTACAGGTCGATGATCGGCTGCGGCAGCGCCGGCGTGTCGTGGCTCATGACTGCTCCCCTCGTGTCAACCGCTCCAGTATGGCGGAATCGATCGAGCGGATGTGAAGGTCGCGTTGCGGGAACGGGATTTCGATACCGGCCTCGCGCAGCGCGTCGTGGATGGCGACCGCCATCGCGCTGCGCACGAACACGGCGTCGTCGTAGTTGTCGGTCCAGGCGCGCACGCTGAACTCCAGCGCGCTCTGGCCGAAGCCGCTGAACACCACGGTCGGCGCCGGATTGCGGGTGATGCCCGGCGTCCGCGCGGCGACGGCTTCGAGGATCTCCAACACGGTCTTCGGATCGCTGCCGTAGGCCGCGCCGACCGGGATGTCGATGCGGCGCTTGTCGCTGCTGAGCGTCCAGTTGACCATCTTCTCCGACAGCAGCATGCCGTTCGGCACGATCACGTCGGCGCCCTCGAAGGTGGTCAAGGTGGTGGCGCGCATGCCGATCTCGCGCACCTTGCCGATGGTGCCGGACACTTCCGCGATGTCGCCCGGCTGCACCGGACGCTCGACCATCAGGATCAGGCCGGATACGAAGTTCTTGACCACGTCCTGCAGACCCAGGCCGATGCCGACGCTGAGCGCGCCGAGCACGATGGCCAGCTGCGAGATGTGGAAACCGGCCGCCGCCAGGGCCAGCAGCAGGCCGAGGATCAGCAGCGCGTAATACGACAGCGAGGACACGCTGTTGGCCACGCCGCGCGGCAACGCCATGTTCGGCAGGATGTCCTCGGACAGCACCCCGCGCAGGGTGCGCGCCAGCCAGAACGACAGATAGACCGAAACCCCGAACAGCACGATGCCGCCGAGAGTGACCGACAGGCTGCCGTAGCCGACGGCGAACGCCGAGAGGGTCTTGACCCATTCCAGCAACGGCCGCAACAGGCGGAAGCCGTCCAGCGTGCCGAACAGCCAGGACAGCACCAGCGCCAGATTGAACAGCTGCGACACCACCGGCACCAGGCCGCCGGCATGCTGGGTGTGCGATTTCAGACGCTCCATGGCCGAACGCAGCAGCAGGCGGGTGAACGCCCGCACCACGGTACCGACCGCGAACAGGAACAAGCCGAGGTAGGCGCTGTTCAATGTAGCGTCGGTCAGCATCGCCGCCAAGGTGACGTTGCCGGCCAGGTTGGCGGCGATGGCGAGCGCCATCACGCCGACGCCGAGCGCGGCCATCGCGCGCATGCCCTGCAGCAGGCGCGAAGGCTGTGTCCGCAGGCGCTGCACGGTGCGGTACAGCAACCAGGCCAGGGCGCCCAGCATCAGGGCGTCGTTCACCAGCAGCACCAGGCGGAAGGTCAGCGGTTGGTTGGAAACGGCCTGTCCGAACAGGTTGACGAGGAAGAACACCGCGGTCAGGTACATCCAGTGCCCGACATGATCGAGCAGGCGTTTGGGCTGCAGGCGCATCACCGGCAGCCAGGCCACGATCAACAGCAGCTGCAGACGCAACGCCGGACCGTCGATCTGCAGCAACAACAAGCCCAGGATGCTGAGCAGCAACCAGGCCGACACCGGCCGGGTCAGGGTCTTGCGGTAATCCGCCAGCGGCGAGCTTTCGGCCAGAACCCGCTTAGCCTGGCGCGACAGCCACAGGAACAGCGGCAGTAGCAGCAGGCACAACGCCAGGAAAGCGTTGGTGCGGCCGCGCGTGACCCGGTCGTATTCCTGCATGAACGCCAGCTCGGCCTTCAGGCCGTTGCCGAGCGCGTCACCGGCGGCCGCGCCCGCGGACGGCTCGGCCAATGCCGCATGCAGCGGCTCGGCGTCGAATTGCCAGAGGCCGCGGTCGATGCTGGCGATGCGCCCGCGCACGTCGCGCAGGCCGCGCGCTACCCGATTCTGCAGCACGCCGGCCTCGTAGCCGGCATCCAGCAGCTGCGACAGCGGTGCCGAGACCGCGCGTTCACCCTGCCCGAACTGCGTCAGCAGGTCGTCGATGCGCCGTTGCATGGCCGGCACCAACAGCTCGCCGGAGCCGCCGCGGGTTCGCAGCCAGACCTCGCGCATCTGCGCCAGCTGCGCGGCGTCTTCCGACAGCGGCTTGGCCGCCGCCTGCAGGTCATCCTGCCAGGCCGCCAGCTCGCGGTCGAGGAACAGCAGATGGCGCTCCAACGCGACCAGGCCCGAAATCGGCAAGGCGCGCAGATTGCCCGGCGAGGTCTTGCGGATCAACGTATCGGCATTGCGCCGGATGGTGGCCAGCTCGTCCCGACGCGCGGCCTGGGTGCCGACCGCGGCGCTGCGTTCGATGATGTCCTGTAGCAGGCGCTGGTCGCGCTCGATGCGCTGCGGGATCGCGGCGATGGCGATGGTTTCGGGCGCGGCCGACGCCGGCTCGGCGGCCGGCGCGGCTTTCGGCGTCAGTCCGGGAATCTGCGCGGCGGCGAACACCGGCCACAGCAACAGCGGCAACACGGTTCGGCGCAGGGCGGATACGGGCATGTCGGCGCTCCGGCTCAGGGTTGCAGAGGCTTGCGCGGCATCGGTTCGTCGCGCATCGCGGCCAGATAGGCCAGGCTCGCCACCACCACCGCGGACTGGCGCAGGTCTTCGGCTTGGATGTGGTCAAGGCCGTCCAGATGCGTGTGGTGCACGTGCGTGAAGTAGTCGAGGTTGTCCTGCACGAACTGGAAACCGGGAATGCCGACGCGGTCGAACGAGACGTGGTCGGTGCTGCCGGTGTTGCGGCTGGTGACCGTGGTCACGCCGATGTCGGCCAGCGGCGCGATCCACTGCCGGAACACCTCGGCCGCGGCCAGGTTCTCCTGCGCGTAGATGCCGCGGATGCGGCCGCCGCCGTTGTCGTAGTTGAAATACGCCGACACCTTGCCATGCGCCGGCTTCAGCACCGGCGGCAACGGATTTTCCTGCAGCGAGCGCGGCAGGTCCTTCAGCTTGGGATCGGCCGGCACCGGCAGTTCGGCGAAATGCGTGCCCACGTACGCGGCCGAGCCGAGCAGGCCCTGCTCCTCGGCGCTCCACAGCGCGATGCGGATGGTGCGCTTGGGCTTCAGACCGGTCGCCTTCAGGATGCGCATCGCCTCCATCATCACCGCCACGCCGGCGGCGTTGTCGGCCGCGCCGGTGCCGCCGTGCCAGGAATCCAGGTGCGCGCCGATCATCACCACTTCGTCCTTCTTGCCGTGGCCCGGCAGTTCGGCCACGGTATTGTGCGCCACGCGGTCGTCGTCGCTGGTGTAGCGCGCCTTGATGTCGAGCGTCAGCTTGACCGCCTCGCCCTTCTCCAGCAGGCGCAGCACCTGGTTGTAATGCTCGGTGATCATGGTCAGCGCCGGCACGCCGACCGGCTCGCCGGCTTTGCGCGAACCGCCGCCGGTGACGCGGATGATGCCGTTGTCCCACGAGCTCAGGCTGACCGTGGCCAGCACGCCCTCTTCGGCCAGGAAGCGGTTGCTGTATTGGGTCAGTTCGCGCTGGCGCAGGAAGTCCTCGGCGTCGCTCTTGCGCTTGGCGGCGTCGGCCGGCTTGGGAATGGCGAAGGACTGCAGTTCCTTGAGCTTGTCTTCGTCATAGCGCACGAAGTCCGGCTTGTCGCTCGGCTTGATCTCGCGCGCGTCGCTGATGAACAGGATCTTGCCCTTGAGCTTGCCTTTGTATTTGTCCAGATCGGCCTGGGTCTTGGCCACCAGCAGCATCGCCTCGCCGGTCACCGCCCCCTCGGTGCCCGGGGTCCAGGCCTTGGGCAGCGCGCTCAAGGTGAATTGCCGCGGCGCGGTCATGTGCACCGAGGCCGATTGGTATTCCCAGCCGCGGCCGAACGGGCCGAACGCCTCCAGACGGGCGTTGCTCAGGCCCCACTCGGCCAATTGCTTGCGGGTCCATTCGTTGGCGGCGTCCATCTGCGGCGAATTGGTCAGGCGCGGACCGATGCGCTCGGTCAGCGTGGTCACCGTATCCATCACTTTGGAATTGGTGAAACCCTCCTGGCGGATGCGGCCCAAGGCGGCGTAATCGATGTATTCGGCGGCGGACGCCACGCCGGCCAAGCCGAGCAGCAGAAAAGCGGTCAGGGAACGGGTCATGACGATCGGAACTCTCTCTTCGGGGTTTTCGGGAAGGGTCTGCGCCCTCGCCCGATTATAGCCCGAGCCCGGCCGCGCTCAGCCGTCCGGTTTCAGCAAAGCCGGGAAGAACTGCCGCAGCTTCGCGGCTTTCGGCGCCGAAACCGCGCGGATGTAGGGCTGCTGCGGATTGCGCGCGGCGTAATCGCGATGATAGGCCTCGGCCGGATGGAACGCATGGCCGGACTCGATGGTGGTGGCGATCGGCGCCAGGAACACCCCCGCTTCGGACAGCTGGCGGATGTAGGCTTCGGCGCAGGCCTGCTGCGCCGCGTCCTGCGGGAAGATGGCCGAGCGGTACTGGCTGCCGATGTCGTTGCCTTGGCGGTTGTGTTGTGTGGCGTCATGCGCCACCGCGAAGAACACCCGCAGCAAGGTACCGAACCCGATGCGCGCCGGATCGTAGCCGATGCGGATGGCCTCGGCATGCCCGGTGACGCCGCTGCAGACCGCCTCGTAGTTGGCGCGCAGGGCGTGGCCGCCGGCATAACCCGGCTCGACCGAGCGCACGCCATCGAGCTGGGCGAACACCGCCTCGGTGCACCAGAAGCAACCGCCGGCCAGCACGGCCACGCCGCTGTCGGGTTCGGCCGGCAACGCCGGCGCTGGAAGACGATCCGGCGGAATGCAAAGATTCAGGCCGGGGATGGCGCATTGGTTCATGGATTGGGTTCCACTAGGTTCACGCCATTTTGCCGGCTTTCGGTTATGGTGGCGTGAATACAGGAGAACGCGCATGTCCGACGCACTGGGCCCCGCCATTCCCGCTTCACAGATCACCCCCGAAGCCGTCTACCGCAGCCGGCGCGAACTGATCGGCGCCGGTTTGGCCAGTCCCTTACTGGCCTTGGCCGGCTGTACCGAGGCCAAGGCGCCCGCGGCGCCGAGCCTGCCGAAGGACAGCCCGGACGGCTTCCGCACCGCGGATGTGCAGACCCGCTTCGCGGATGCGTCCTCGTACAACAACTTCTACGAATTCGGCACCGGCAAGGCCGATCCGGCCAAGACCGCGCATACGCTGCGCACCAAACCTTGGGTGGTGGTGATCGGCGGCGAGGCCGAAATCACCGGCGGCTTCCACCTGGAAAACCTGCTCAAGGAGCAGACCATCGAAGACCGCATCTACCGGCTGCGCTGCGTCGAAGGCTGGTCGATGGTCATCCCCTGGCAGGGCATTCCGCTGGCGGCCCTGCTGAAGCGCTTCAAGCCGACCTCGAAGGCCAAGTACGTGGCGTTCACCACACTGGCGGACTACGAACAGATGCCGGGCATGGCCTACAACAGCATCGACTGGCCCTATCGCGAGGGCCTGCGCATCGACGAGGCCATGCATCCGCTGAGTCTGTTGGCCACCGGCATGTACGGCAGGCCGCTGCCGAACCAGAACGGTGCGCCGCTGCGGCTGGTGGTGCCCTGGAAATACGGCTTCAAGAGCATCAAGTCGATCGTGCGCATCGACTTCACCGAGAAGATGCCGCAGACCAGCTGGAACCGGCTGCAGCCCGAGGAGTACGGCTTCTTCGCCAACGTCAATCCGGCCGTGGACCACCCGCGCTGGAGCCAGGCCACCGAGCGCCGCATCGCCGGCACCGAAAGCAAGCTGTTCGCCAAGCGCATTCCGACCCTGCCGTTCAATGGCTACGGCAAGCAGGTGGCGCATCTGTACAAGGGCATGGATCTGCGCCGGTGGTATTGAGCCGGATCGACTGGCGATGGTTCGGGCTGAAGGCGTTGGCGCACGCCATGGCGCTGACGCCGGCGGCGCTACTGTTCTGGCGCGCCTGGCATGACGGCCTCGGCGCCGATCCGGTGGCGGCGCTGACCCACGGTACCGGTGATTGGGCCCTGCGTCTTTTGTTGCTCGGGCTGGCCATGACCCCGCTACGGCAAATCGGGGGGCGGAGCTGGCCGATCCGCTTCCGCCGCCTGATCGGCCTGTACGCATTCTTCTACGCCAGCCTGCATCTGGCGGTGTATCTGTTGCTCGACCTCGGCAGCTACTGGTCCCAGATCGGCGCCGACATCCTGAAACGCCCGTTCATCACCGTCGGCTTCGCGGCCTGGCTGCTGCTGTTGCCGCTGGCGTTGACCTCGACCCAGGCCATGATGCGGCGGCTGAAGAAGAACTGGCAACGCCTGCATCGGCTGGTATACGCCATCGCCGTGCTGGCGGTGCTGCATTTCTGGTGGCTGGTGAAGTCGGATATCCGCGAACCGCTGCTGTATGCGGCGATACTGGCCGCCTTGCTGGGCTGGCGGGTATTCTATCGACGGCAAACCGCCGGCTCGGCGGTTGCAAAGACCGAACCATGAGCGACATCACCCTGTACCACAACCCGCGCTGCAGCAAATCGCGCGAGACCCTGGCGCTCATCCGCGCCGCCGGCATCGAGCCGCGCGTGATCGAATACCTGGACACGCCGCTTTCGTATGCGGAGCTGGAGAGCCTGCTCACGGCCCTCGCGCTGCCGGTGAACGCACTGATGCGCACCGGCGACGCCCTCTATGCCGAACTCGGACTGGATGCACCGGCCTGCACCGACGCCGAGCGGCTGGCGGCACTGGCCGCGCACCCGGCGCTGTTCAATCGGCCGGTCGTTGTCGGCCCCTGGGGCGCGCGCGTGTGCCGGCCGCCGGAGACGGTCTTGGAGATACTGCCGCCCGAAACCCGGCCCACCGCCCGGTAACCGATGGTAACAGCGTTGATTAGAAAGGAAAATCCGGCGGCCGGAAGGATTGGTCGCATTCACGGCCTTTGCTATCCTAGACGCACTCGAAAACCGAAGCCGGCCAAGCGCCCGGACAACCACATCATCAATACGGCATGCGTAGGGGGCGTGCCGGAAAAGGCGAACACATGATCAAGGCTCTCATCGAAATCTTCCGGAAATCCAGCCCGCTGGAACTGGCCAAGCAGGAACTCGAAGACGCGCAGCGCGACCTGCTGCACTCGCAGAGCAACCAGGAGTTCGCCCGCCGGATGACCGAATACAACCAGGACCGGATCCGCCGCCTGAGCAAGTACATCGCCGATGCCGGCAAAGCCGTCATGCAGGAACCGGCCGTAGAAAGCGCCGGCAAGCACCTCAAGGGCATCCGGGTAATCGGCAAACAAGTCAAGCCCGCCGACCTGTCCGCCATCAACTGAGGCCTTCCGCCTTAGTCAATAGCTCGGCAGCTCGTTCGGGCGCAGATCCCAGACCAGCACTTCGGCGTCCATGCCGTTGGCGAATTCCAGTTTCGCCTCATTTCGGATGCGCGCGCCGTCGCCGGCCGACAGCGTGCGGCCGTTGACCTCGAGCGTGCCGCGCGCGACGTGCACGTAGGCATAGCGCTGCGGCGCCAGCGTCAGTTCGGCCCGCTCGCCGCCGTCGAACAGGCCGGCGTACACGCGCACGTCCTGATAGACGTTGAGCGAACCGTCGGCCGAATCCGGCGAGATGATCAGGCGCAGCCGGCCGCGCTTTTCGGCGGCGTCGAAGTGCACCTGCTGGTAACGCGGCGCCACGCCGCGGCGGTCCGGCACGATCCAGATCTGCAGCAGATGCACCAACTCGGATGCGGAGTGGTTGAACTCGCTGTGCTGGATGCCGGTACCGGCGCTCATCATCTGCACATCGCCCGGACGGATGACCGAACCGGTGCCCATCGAGTCCTTGTGCTCCAGCGCGCCGGACAGGATGTAGGTGAAGATCTCCATGTCGCGGTGCGGATGGGTGCCGAAGCCCATGCCGGGCTGGACGATGTCGTCGTTGATCACCAACAGGTCGGAAAAGCCCTGCTGCTTCGGATCGCGGTATTGGCCGAAGGAAAAGGTGTGCTTGGTGTCCAGCCAACCGAAGTTGAAATGGCCGCGGTCTGCGGCGGCGCGGATGTCGATCATGGGATGCCCTTCCGGTGTCGTGTGGGCCCATCATCCGCCGAATCGGGAATCTGATAAAGTGGGCGAAGGCCAAATAATTGTTCCATATCCGCAACAATGCTCAACAACCTGAACGACATCGCCCTGTTCGTGGCCGTGGTCAAGGCCAAGAGCTTCCGCAAAGCCGCGGACGTGCTGGACATGCCGACCTCGACCCTGTCGCGGCGGGTCAGCCATCTGGAAAAAAGCATCGGCATCCGCCTGCTGCACCGCACCACGCGCCAGATCGAGCTGACCGAACTCGGCCGCACCTATTTCGAGCGCTGCCAGAGCATCATCGCCCAGGCCCAGAGCGCGCACGAAGAGCTCAGCCAGGCGGCCGAATCGCCGACCGGCCTGTTGCGGCTGTCGATGGTGGAGGAGTTCGCGACCGACTACCTGATTCCGCTGCTGCCCGAATTCCGCCGCCTGCATCCGGGCATCCGCTTCGAGCTGGACATCAATCCGCGCCGGGCCAACCTGATCGCCGATTCGGTCGACATCGCCTTCCGCATGGGCCAGATCACCGACTCCGGCCTGATCGCGCGCAAACTGGCCATGTTCAAGGTCGGCCTGTACGCGTCGCCCGGCTATCTCAAGCGCGCGCCGAAGCTGAAGACGCCGGCGGACCTGGAGCACCACGCCTGCCTGCAGCTGTCGGCATTGGATTTCCACCTGGCCAAGGGCAACCAACGCGTCAGCCACAAGATCCGCAACCCGGCCTACGCCGCCAACAGCATGGGCCTGCTGAAAAGCCTGGTGCTGCGCGACGCCGGCATCGCCGTGCTGTCCGAACCGATGGCGCGCGCGGCGGTGGCCGACGGCAGCCTGGTGCGCGTACTGCCGGACTGGTGCCCGCCGGAAGTGCCGGTGTACGCCCTGACCGAAACCCGCCTGCTGCCGGCCAAGATCCGCGTCTTCCTCGATTTCCTCAGCACCAAACTCAATCCCTGACCCGAGAGCCCGCCCCATGAAACCACTGCTTGCCGCCACCCTGTTGCTGACCGCCGTATCCGGCGCCCATGCCGCCACCGAATACACCGGCGACCGCATCGATGGCGTACCCGTCATCAACCGCCTGGATGTCGACGATCTCGAACCGGGCAAGATGCACCGCTTCTACCTGCAGGGCGCCGACAGCAGCATCGGCCAGCATTGGTACATCCCGGTGATGGTGGCCAAGGGCGCCAAGCCCGGCAAGGTGCTCGGCCTGCAGACCGGCGTGCACGGCGATGAGATCAACGGCACTCAGGTAGTGCACCGCCTGTTCGACCGCCTCGACCCGACCGCGCTCAGCGGCAGCGTGATCGCGGTGGTCGCCGCCAACAGCACCGGCATCCTGGCCAACAGCCGCTACTACCAGCTGCAGGGCGACAGCGGCGGCGGCGTCGACTTCAACCGCATCTGGCCGGGCAAGGAAAAAGGCAACGCCGCCGAGCAGCACGTCTGGCGCCTGTTCAACGGCGTCTGGAAGGGCAACAGCGACATCGTGGTCGACCTGCACACGCAGAGCACCGGCACCACCTATCCGCTGTACATCTACGCCGACTACCGCGTGGCCGGCGTCAAGGAGCTGGCGGAACTGGTGCCGGCCGACATGATCAAGGTCGACACTGGCGAACCGGCGGCGGCCGAACAGGCCTTCAACGACGTCGGCATGATCTCGATCACCCTGGAAGTGGGCGGCCCGAAGGTCTACCAGCCGGAACTGATCGCCCGCAGCCTGACCGGCATCGACAACATGCTGAAGCATTACGGCCTGCTGGCCGGCAAGCCCGGCCGCACCGCCAAGGAACAGAAGACCTTCGTCGGCAACCAGACCCTCAGCGTCAAGGCCCGCCAAGGCGGCTTCGCGGAAATCCTGGTCACGCTCGGCCAGGACGTCAAGGCCGGCCAGGAGCTGGCCGTGCAACGCAACGGCTTCGGCGACATCACGGCGCGCTACACCGCGCCGGAAGACGGCCGCGTCGCCTCCATCGCCACCGACCCGGTGCGCGAGCCGGGTAGCCTGCTGGTGCGCCTGATCCGCCACAACCCCGAAGCCTCCTGCCGCGAAGGCTGCTGAGGCACACGACGTGGCGTCCATCCTGTTCACCTGGGAGATCGGCGAAGGCTCCGGCCATATCGCGCCTTATCTGGCGGTGATCCGCGAGCTGGAGGCGCGCGGCCATCAGGTCAGCTTCGCCTGCAAGTACATCAGCCGCGCCTTCCCGCTGTTCGCCGGCACCCGGGTGCGCTATCTGCAGGCGCCGTACGTGCAGAGCGCGCCGGCCGAACAGGCCGCGCCGATCGACAGCTTCGCCAAGATCCTGAACAACTGCGGCTACAGCAACGTGCCGCAGTTGGCCGGCATGATCCGCGCCTGGCTCAACCTGTTCGAGCTGGTCAAGCCCGATCTGATCGTGGCCGACTATAGCCCGACCGCGGTGCTGGCCTCGCGCGAGTCCGGCATCCCGCGCCTGCAAATCGGCAACGGCTTCTTCCAGGTGCCGACCCAAGGCCGGATTCCGACCTTGGCCGAACTGCAGGGCATGCGACACGACGACCCGAACATCTTCGGCTTCCAGAACCGGATCCTCAGCCATATCAACGCCGCGCTGGAACTCAACGGCATGGCCAAGGTCGGCCTGTTCCAGGAAACCCAACAGGCCGAGCGCAAGCTGTTCACCACCTTCAAGGAACTCGACCACTACCCGGCGCGCGAGCCTGTGGAATACATCGGGCCGCTGAACGCGGTGCGCGGCGTCGAACCGGAGTGGCCGGATGGCGGCGGCGCCAAGGTGTTCGCCTACCTCAAGCCGTTCCCGACCCTGGGTCAGCTGTTCATGCAGCTCAACCAGAAGCAGCTGCGCACCCTGATCTATCCGGACGGCATTCCCGAAAAACTGATGCGCGAACATGCCTCGGCCACGCTGAAATTCGTCGATAAGCCGCTGGACATGCCGCGCATCGGCGAGACCGCGGACTTCGCCATCCACAACGGCAACCACGGCACCACCTGCGAGCTGATGCTGGCCGGCCTGCCGTCGCTGGTGCTGCCGCTGCACGCGGAACAAGCCATTATGGGCCGGCATCTGCAGCTGATGGGCGCCGGCCTCTCCTATGTGGAAAAGACCGCCGACCAGTTCCATCAAGGCTTGAGTGCCCTGTCGCGCGACGCCGGCTACCGGCAGGCGGCGGAGGCCTTCGCCGGCAAATACCGCGATTTCGACCGCCAGCAACCGGTGCGCACCGTGCTGGCCGCCATCGAAGAGCTGCTGGTCTAGCCGTCCAGTTCCGCCCAGCGCGCGTAGGCGGCGTCCAATTCGGCCTGGCACTGCGCCATGTCCTGGCCATGCGCGGCGATCGCCTCGGCCGCTTGCTGGTAAAAACCTGCATCCTGCATGCGTCCGGTCAATTCCGCCAGACGCGTTTCCAGCTGCTCGATTTTGGCCGGCAGCTGTTCCAGTTCGCGCGCGTCCTTGTAGCTGAGTTTCTTCTTGACCGGTGCGGCGGCGGCCGGCGACACCGATTCGGCCGGCTTGCGCGCGACCGATGCGGGTTGCGCAATGGCAGGCCGCGGCGCTGCGGCGCGGCTCTGGCGCATGGCATCGCTATAACCGCCGACATATTCGCCGATGCGTCCACCGCCTTCCATCACCAGACAGGAGGTGGCGACCGCGTCGATGAAGTCGCGGTCGTGGCTGACCAGTAGCAGCGTGCCCGGATAACCGTCGAGCAGCTCCTCCAGCAGTTCCAGGGTCTCCACGTCCAGGTCGTTGGTCGGCTCGTCCATCACCAGCAGATTGGACGGCTGCGCGAACAGCTTGGCCAGCAGCAGCCGGTTACGCTCGCCGCCGGACAGCCGGGTGATCGGCGCGCGCGCGCGTTCCGGGCTGAACAGGAAATCCTGCAGATAGCCGAGCACGTGCTTGCGCGAACCGTTGATGTCGATGAACTCCTGACCTTCGGACACGTTGTCGAGCGCGTTCCAGTCCTCGCGCAGGGTGTTGCGGTATTGGTCGAAATAGGCGATCTGCAGCTTGGTGCCCTGCTCGACCGAACCGGATTGCGGCGCCAGCTGGCCGAGCAGCAGCTTCAGCAGGGTCGATTTGCCGCTGCCGTTCGGACCGATCAGGGCGATGCGGTCGCCGCGCAGCACGCGCGTGGAGAAATCGCGCACCAGCAGGTCCGGGCCGAAGCCGAAGTTCAGGTCCTTGACGTCGAACACGCGCTTGCCTGAGCTCTCGGCCTGCGCCGCCTGCATCTTGACGTTGCCGACCGCCTCGCGGCGCTGCGCGCGTTCGCGCCGCATCGCCTCCAGCCGGCGCACGCGGCCTTCGTCGCGGGTGCGGCGGGCCTTGATGCCCTGCCGGATCCAGACTTCCTCCTGCGCCAGGAATTTGTCGAAGCGGGCCTTGTTGACCGCTTCGTCGTTCTGCCGTTCGGTCAGACGGCGTTGGTAGTTGGCCCAGTCGCCCGGCCAGGAAGTGACCTGGCCGCGGTCGATCTCGACGATGCGGGTGGCCAGGTTCTTCAAAAAGCGCCGGTCGTGGGTGATGAACACCAGGCAACCGTCCCATTGCAGCAGATTCTTTTCCAGCCAGTCGATGGCCTCGATGTCGAGGTGGTTGGTCGGCTCGTCGAGCAGCAGCACGTCCGGCTGCGCCACCAGGGCGCGCGCCAACAGCACACGCCGCTTCATGCCGCCGGACAGCCCGGCGAAATCGAGCTCCGGATCGAGCTGCATGCGCTCCAGCGTCTCGCCGACCTGCTGCTCCAAACTCCAGCCGCCGCCGGCCTCGATGCGCTCCTGCACCGCCGCCAGCGCATCGGCGTCGAATACGTCCTGGTGGCTGAGGTGGTGGTACAGCGCGATGTCGGCACCGAGATTGCCCAGGCCGGTGGCCACCACGTCGAACACGCTGCCGTGCAGGTCGGCCGGCACTTCCTGCTCCAGACGCGCGATCTTGGCGTTGCCGCGCAGGATCTCGCCGTCATCGGGCTGCAGGTCGCCGGCGATCAGCTTCAGCAGGGTCGATTTGCCGGCGCCGTTGCGGCCGATCAGGGCGATGCGCTCGCCTTTGTCGAGCCCGAGCTCGACCTGTTCGAGCAGAAGCGGGCCGCCGACGCTGAAATCGACGCGGTTGAGGCTGAGCAGGGGCATGGGCGGTCCGGAGCGGGAAAAGACCCCTATTGTACCCGTGGCGGCGGCCGCGCCGGGCCGGCGTGCGATAATGGCGGCATGCCCGACATCCTGCTGTCCACCCTGAACGCCCGCTACAGCCACGCCTCGCTCGGCCTGCGCTGCCTGCGCGCCAACCTCGGCACCCTGCGCGAACGCTCGGCCATCCGCGAATTCGTCATCGGTCAGAAGACCGAGGAACTGGCCGAGGCGATCCTGGCCGCAAACCCGCGCATCCTGGGTTTGGGCGTGTACATCTGGAACTGCGAGGAAAGCCTGAAGCTGGTGCTGATGCTGAAGGCCTTGCGGCCGGAGCTGGTGATCGTGTTGGGTGGGCCGGAAGTGAGCTATGAAACCGGCGAGCAGGCCATCTGCGCCGCCGCCGACTACACCATCACCGGCTGGGGCGACGTCAGCTTCGGCCAGCTGTGCGCGCAGATCCTGGCCGGCGAAGCGCCGGAAGGCCGGATCATCCCCGGCATCCAGGCCAAGCTCGACGACCTGGCCTCGCCCTACGGCGAGTACACCGAGGAGGACATCCGCCAGCGCCACCTGTACGTCGAGGCCTCGCGCGGCTGTCCGTTCAAGTGCGAATTCTGCCTATCGGCGCTCGACAAGACCGCCTGGCCGTTTCCGCTGGAGGCCTTCCTGGCCGACCTGGAAATGCTGTGGCAAAAAGGCGCGCGCCAGTTCAAGTTCGTCGACCGCACCTTCAACCTGAAGGTCGACACCTCGTTGCGGATCATGGAGTTCTTCCTCGGCAAGATCGCGGAGAACCCGGACGATCCGCCGTTCGCGCATTTCGAACTGGTGCCCGACCATCTGCCGGAAAAGCTGAAGGAGGCCATCGGGCGCTTCCCGGAAGGCACCCTGCAGTTCGAAATCGGCATCCAGACCTTCAACCCCGAGGTGCAGACGCTGATCTCGCGCCGGCAGAAGAACGAGGTCGCGCGCGACAACATCCTGTGGCTGGGCGAACACAGCGGCGCGCATCTGCACGTCGACCTGATCGCCGGCCTGCCGGGCGAGGACATCGACAGCTTCGCCGACGGCTTCGACCGGCTGGTGGCGCTGAAGCCGCACGAGATCCAGTTCGGCATCCTGAAGCGTCTGCGCGGCGCGCCGATCGCCCGGCACACCGCCGACTTCGGCCTGCGCTTCAATCCCGCCCCGCCCTACAACATTCTGGCCACCGATCGCATCGGTTTCGGCCAGATGCAGGAATTGGCGCGCTTCTCGCGCTATTGGGACATCCTGGCCAACTCCGGGCGCTTCCCGCGCGGACTGGCCCTGCTGCTCGGCGATTCGCCGTTCCGCCGCTTCCTGGCGTTCTCCGGCTGGCTGTACGCGCGCACCGGCCAGACCCATGCGCTGGCGCACGAGCGCCTGGTGCACCTGCTGCACGAGTACCTGATCTCCGCACTCGGCATGGCCGAGGCGGACGCCTCGGCCGCATTGATCGCCGATTACCGCGGCACCGGCGGCCGCAGCCGCCTGCGCTTCGAGGACGGCGACGCCGAATTGCCGCCGCCGCGGCCGGCGCGGCGCAAAGGGCACACGCCGGAACGCCAGAGCCGGCATCTGCGGGCATGAAAAAAGCCGGGCAATGCCCGGCTTTTTCCGTTACGGCGCGGTTCGATCAGAAGCGCTTGCCGAACATCACCGAGTACACCATCGGATCGACGTTGGCGGTGCCGATGTCGGTACCGTTGAGCTTGACGTCGGCGTCGATGTCCATCCAACGGGCGTCGACGGTCATGTCCCAATCTTCCGAGACCTGGAAACGCAGGCCGGCTTGGGCAGCCAGGCCGAAGCTGTTGCCGATCGAGATGTTGTTGTTGCCCAGAACAGCCTTTTCCTTCTCGCTGAAGGTCAGGGTGTAGTTCAGGCCGGCGCCGACGAACGGGCTGACCTTGGCTTCCGGATTGAAGTAGTACTGTACCGAGAAGGTCGGCGGCAGGTGCTTGAACTCGGCGACGGTGGTGCCATTGAGCGCGACTTCGTGCTTGAACGGCGTAGCGGCCAGCACTTCGATGGCGACGTTCGGGTTGATGTGGTAACCGAAGCTCAGGCCGAGCTGGGTGTTGCTGTCGATGGTGGCGTTAGCCGAATTGACCGTGCCGTTGTCCGACTTCGGATTGACGTTGGTCAGGCCGCCACGCACGAACCAGTCGGCGGCGGAAGCGGATTGGGCGGCGAAGCCGGCGAGCAGCAGGACGGCCAGGGTGGACTTCTTCATGATTTTTTCTCCTTGGGTTGAAATCATGAAGTCATTATCCGGCGTTAAGAAATCGTGATATTGACTCAAGTCAAATCTTCTGCCGGAAAACCGAAAAGACCCGGAAAGCCGGGTCTTTTCAGCGGGTTGCAGCAGACGAAAAGCCCGATCAGGGCGACTGTTTGTACACGTCGCCGCCCTTCATCACGAAACCGACGTTCTCCAGCAAGGTCACGTCCTGGGTCGGATCGCCGGATACCGCCACGATGTCGGCATAGCGGCCGGCCTCGATGACGCCGACATCGGCGCGAGCCAGGGCCTCGGCGGCGTTGGCGGTGGCGCTCTGGATCGCCTGCGCCGGCGTCATGCCGTAACGCACCATCCACCGGAACTGCTTGGCGTTGTCGCCGTTCGGATGCACGCCGGCATCGGTGCCGTATACCATCCGCACGCCGGCGCGATGCGCCTTGCGGAAGCCTTCGCGCTGCACGTCGGCCACCTCGCGGTCCTTGCGCAGGTTATCCTCCAGCACGCCGTTCTTGCGGCCTTCGGATTGCGTGTACTCGGTGTTGTAGATGTCCATCGACAGCCAGGTGCCGTGCTTCTTGGCCAAGGCGATGCCTTCGTCGTCGATCAGGCTGGCGTGTTCGATGGTGTCGACGCCGGCGCGGATGGCGTCCTTGATGCCGGCGGCGCCGTGCGCGTGGGCGGCGACCTTCAGGCCGTACATGTGGGCATCGTCGACCACCGCCTTCATCTGCTCCAGGCTCATCTGCTGCTGGCCGGGCTCGGTGTTGCGCGAGAACACGCCGCCGGTGGCGCAGATCTTGATCACTTCGGCGCCGTACTTGCGCACGGTACGCACCGATTTACGCGCCTCGTCCACCGAATCGACGTTGAACGGGCTCTTCTGGTCCATCGACGGCGGGAAGAAGGTGGAATCGCAGTGGCCGCCGGTGGCGCCGAAGGAGTGCGCGGCCGGCACGATGCGCGGGCCCGGCACCTTGCCCTGGTCGATGGCCTGTTTTAGGCCGATGTCGTTCCAGTCGCCGGCGCCGACGTTGCGGATGGTGGTGAAGCCGGCCTGCAGCGTCTTCCAGGCGTTCGGCACCGAGATCATCGACCAGAACCGGTCGCCGAACTGCAACGAGGTATAGCCGCCGTAGGACGGATCGGCGTCGATGTGGGTGTGCATGTCGATCAGGCCCGGCAGCAGGGTCATGCCCTTGAGCTGGATCACGCGGTCGGCTGCCGGCAACGCGCCGCCGGACTGCACCGCCACGATGCGCTCGCCGCGCACGGTAATCACCGGGTTGGCCACGATGCGACCGGTGCGGCTGTCGAACAGGCGGTCGGCGACCAGCACGGTGGTGGCCGGCGTCTGTTGCGCCGACGCGGCGGCGGCGATGAACGCCAGCACCAAGGCGACGATCGGTTTGAGCGGACGGTTCATTCGGGGCTCCGGGATGCGGTGGAAAACGGGATGCGGTGGAAAACGGGATGCGGTGGAAAACGGGATGCGGTCCATTCTGCCACGCCCGTGGCCGCGGCTCAATCGGCCAACACCATCCGGTTGCGGCCGTCGTGCTTGGCGCGGTACAGCGCGGCGTCGGCGCGCGCCAGCCATTGCTGGCAGCTCTCGCCCGGGCGCAGGCCGGCCACGCCTAGCGATACGGTGACCGCGCCGGCCGGATCGCGCAGTTCGCGTTCGCAGGCGCGCCGGACCTTCTCGGCCAGCTCGGCGGCCTCATGCGCGCCGGCGCCCTTCAGCAACATCAGGAACTCCTCGCCGCCGTAACGGTAGAAGCGGTCGATGTGGCGGCTGTGGTCGCGGACCAGACGGGCGAAGCGGCACAGCACGCCGTCGCCGGTGTCATGGCCGTGCCGGTCGTTGATGCGTTTGAAGTGGTCGATGTCCATCAGCACCACCGCCATCGGCGCGCGCGTGCGGGCGAACTCCTCGACCGCGAGGTCGAGCTCGAGCTCCATGTTGCGGCGGTTGAACGCGCCGGTCAGCGGATCGACCGTGGCCAGGTGCTTGAGGCGCGCGTGCTGGCTGGCGTATTGGTCGGCGATGATGTAGCTGAGCAGCGACAGCAGCAGGCTGGTGGCCAGGAACGACCACATCTGCGCCAGGGTGTCGAAACTGTGGCCGGTGACCGCCAGCAGCGCGATGATTAGCAGCGTGAACGCGGCGGCGAAACGCAGGTTGGTGGTCAGGAAGAAGTTGGCGACGATGGCCACGTACATCCAGAACACGCCGACCACGCCGAGCAGCTCCGAACTCATCATCGCGCCGAGGCCGCTGATGATCACCAGGAAACGGCCGGTGCGTTCGGTGCGCCCGGATTTCCAGCCATACGCCACCACGCCGGCGATGATCGCCACCAGTACCGTATCCAGGACGCCGACCACGGTGTTGCCGGTCAGGAAGCGGTAGACGGCGAAGGGCGTGATCAGCGCCGAGGAGAAGAACCCGAACAGCAGCACGATGGTAAGCTGGAAATCGGCCTGCAGACGCTTCAGCATGGCCACGCTCCCATCGGCGTCCGGCGCCGGATGGGATCACGCGCCGCCGCGCCAGCCGAAGCGGTCATTTCTTCTTGAGCAGCCCGAACACGGACAGCAGCAGCACCGCGCCGAGCACCGCCGCCACGAAGCGCGACAGGCCGGTTTCCGCGGTCCAGCCGAACGCCCGGCCGATGTAGGTCGCGGTGAAGGCGCCGGCGATGCCGAGCAGGCTGGTCATCAGGATGCCAAGCGCATCCCTGCCCGGCTTCAGCGCGCGCGCAATCAAGCCGGCCGCGAAACCGATCACCACCGTCCAGACCAAGCTACCCATGCGTGAATTCCCCTTTGCTCGGCGTCTTGCCGTCCCCTGATGGGCCTATCTAAGCAAATCCCGTCCTGCCATGCAAGGACCTCACAGGCGCAGGGCCAGGCTGACGAAACCGTCCGTCAGCATGGCGGTATGCACCCGGAAGCGGTAGTCGGTGCCGTCGATCGAGACCTCGCCGTCCATCGCCGCCGGCGCGTGCATGCGGTAGTGCCGGAAATAGGCCGGTTGCGGCGCCGGACAGGCTTTGTACACGGCCTCGTTGACGGTCCAGAAGCGCTGCAGGGCGGCGGCTTTGTCCGCATCAGGCAGGCCGTCCCAGTAAGCCGCGGTGGCGCCGGTCAGGATGCGTTCGGCCACGGCGAACGGCGGCTTTTTCTGCAGCTGCAGGTCGATGCCGATGCCCTGCCCGCCCGCCAGACCGACCGCCACCGCATGCCCGTGGCTGTGGCTGAGCGAGCAGAACGGGCTGGGCCAGCGGATGGCCGCGGTATCCGCGTCGCGGCCCAGACCGGCCAATACCGCCTTCAACGCGCAACGGCCGAGCAGATATTCGGCGCGGCGCTTTTCCGAGGCCATGCCCTCGCCGGCCAGGCTTTCCCCGTCCGAAAGCGGCATGTCCGGCTCGGCCCGATCGCAATGCGCAAGGAAAATCGGCGCGGTACAGACCGCGCCGAAGTGGGCTTGCAGGGCCGATTGGCTCAGCTCAATCGACATACACCGTTTTGATGTTCATGAATTCGTGGATGCCGTGCTCGGCCAGTTCGCGTCCGAAGCCGGAGGCCTTGGTGCCGCCGAACGGCAGGCGCACGTCGGAACGCACCAAGGCGTTGACGAACACCGCACCGGCCTGGATGCGCCGGGCGACGGCCTCGCCCTTGGCGGTGTCGCGGGTCCAGACGCTGGCGCCGAGGCCGAAGGCGGTGTCGTTGGCGATGCGCACGGCGTCGTCCGCGTCCTTGGCGCGGATGATGCTGGCCACCGGTCCGAACAGCTCGTCGGAATAGGCGGCCATGCCGGGCGCCACGCCGTCGAGGATGGTGGCGGGATATTCGCACGGGCCGGCGCCCTTGGCGCCGCCGAGCAGGACCTTGGCGCCGGCGCGGACGCTGGCCTCGACCTGCGCGTGCAGCTGGTCGCGGGAATCCGACCTCACCATCGGCGCCAGCGTGCTGGCCTCGTGGTTCGGATCGCCGACGGCGAGCGCGGAGGCCGCGGCCGTGAAGCGGGCCACGAACTCGTCGGCGATGCCGGGCGTGAGGATGAAGCGCTTGGCGGCGATGCAGGTCTGGCCGGCGTTGCCGAAACGCGAGGCGATGGCAATCGGAACCGCCTTGTCCAGGTCCGCGTCGTCCAGCACCACGAACGGATCGCTGCCGCCGAGCTCCATCACCGATTTCTTCAGGTTGGCGCCGGCGGTGGCGGCCACCGACTTGCCGGCGCGCTCGCTGCCGGTCAGGGTCACCGCCTGCACGCGCGGATCGGCGATGACGCGCGCCGCGGTGTCGTTGTCGATGTGCAGCACGCCGAACACGCCCTCGGGCACGCCGGCCAACGCCAGCACCTCGGCAATGGCATCGGCGCAGCGTGGCACGTTGGTGGCGTGCTTGAGCAGGGCCACGTTGCCGGCCATCAGGCCCGGCGCCAGGAAGCGGAACACCTGCCAGACCGGGAAGTTCCAGGGCATCACGGCGAACACGCAGCCGATCGGCTCATAGGCCACGAAGCTGCGGCTGGCGTCGGTCGCCACCGGCTCGTCGCGCATGTAGGCTTCGGCCTGGCGTGCGTAGAACTCGCAGCAGCCGGCCGACTTCTCGACTTCGGCCAGCGCCTCCCGGCGCAGCTTGCCCATTTCGGCGGTCATGATCGAGGCGATGCGGCCGCTATGCTCGCGCAGCAGCGCGGCGACGCGTTCGAGATAAGCCGCGCGTTCGGCGAACGACAGCGCCGACCAGGCCGGGAAGGCCTTGGCGGCGGCAGCCAGACGGGCCTCGGTCTCGGTGGCATCGAAATAGGCGTAGCGGTACTCGACCTGCCCGGTCCAGGGATTGACGGTTTCGACGGTCATGGCATGTTCCTCAATTCTGTTGCAGGGCCAGCTGCATGTCGCGCTGGCGTCGGCGCTCGCTGCGCCACATCGACCACCAGGCGATCACCGCGGCCAAGGCCACCACCAGGATCATCAGCGACGCCAGGGCGTTGATCTTCGGGCTGACGCCCATGCGCACCGAGGAGAAGATCTTCATCGGCAGCGTGGTCGAGGACGGACCGGAGGTGAAGCTGGAGATCACCAGGTCGTCGAGCGACAGCGTGAACGCCATCAGCCAGCCGGAGAACAGCGCCGGCGCGATGATCGGCAGGGTGATCACGAAGAACACCTTCAGCCGGTTGGCGCCCAGGTCCATCGCGGCCTCCTCCAGCGAACGGTCGAGCTCGGCCAGACGCGAGGACACGATGACCGTGACGAACGATACAGTGAAGGTCACGTGCGCGATCCACATGGTGGCCACGCTGCGCTGCTGGAAGAAGCCGAACCAGTCGCCGAGCGAGACGAACAGCAGCAGCATCGACAGGCCGGTGATCACTTCCGGCATCACCAGCGGCGCGGTGATCAGGGCGCTGAACAGGGTCTTGCCGCGGAAGCTGCGGAAGCGCGTCATCACCATGGCCGCCATGGTGCCGAGCACCACCGCGGCGCAGGCGGTCAGGAACGCCAGCTTCAGGCTGACCTTGGCGGCGTCGATCATCTGCTGGTCGCGGAACAGCTCGAAATACCATTTGACAGAGAACCCGGCCCAGACCGTGACCAGCTTCGACTCGTTGAACGAGTACACGATCAGGCTCAGGATCGGCACATACAGGAACAGGAAGCCGAGCGCCAACATGCCCAGGCTGAAGCGGGATACGCGTGCGTGCCGGCTCATGCGAGTTTCGCCTCCATTTCCTTGGCCTGCGCCTTGTGGAAGATCGTGATCGGCACGATCAGCAGCAGCAGCATCACGATCGACACCGCCGAGGCCACCGGCCAGTCGCGGTTGTTGAAGAACTCCTGCCACAGCACCCGACCGATCATCAGCGTGTCCGGGCCGCCGAGCATCTCGGGAATGACGAATTCGCCGACCACCGGGATCATCACCAGCATGGAGCCGGCGATGATGCCGGCCTTGGACAGCGGCAGGGTGACCTTGAGGAAAGCCTTCCACGGCCGCGCGCCCAGGTCGCTGGCGGCCTCCAGCAGGCGCAGGTCGAGCTTGACCAGGTTGGCGTACAGCGGCAGCACCATGAACGGCAGGTAGGCGTACACGATGCCGATGTAGACCGCCAACGGCGTGTGCATGATCGCCAGCGGCTGGTCGATGACCCCCAGCCACAGTAGCAGGTTGTTGAGCAGGCCGTTGTTCTTCAGGATGCCGATCCAGGCGTAGATGCGGATCAGGAACGAGGTCCAGGACGGCAGGATCACCAGCATCAGCGCGATGTTGCGGGTGGCCGGGTCCAGGCGCGCGATGGCGTAAGCCATCGGGTAGCCGACCAGCAGGCACAGGAAGGTGGAGATCACCGCGATCTTGATCGAACTCAGATAGGCGTTGACGTACAGCGAATCGTTGAACAGGTACAGGTAGTTCTTGAGGTGGATGTCCAGGCTCGGCTGGCCGCCGCTCCAGTCGATCAGCGGCGTGTACGGCGGCATCGCGATGGCCGCCTGCGAGAACGAGATCTTGAACGCGATGGCCAGCGGAATGGCGAAGAACAGCAGCATCCACAGATACGGCACCGCGATCACGCCCCAGCGCGAGCCGGGCAGGCGCTTTTTGACGCTCCGCAGCAGCCGGCTCATGAAGTCAGCACCACGCCGGCGTTGTCCTGCCAGCTCAGCCAGACCGGGTCGTTCCAGGTGAAGTCCTCGGACGCCCAACGCTTCAGGTTGACGAAGTTGCACAGCACCTTGGTGCCGCCGGGCAGGCGCACGTGGTACACCGAATGCGAACCGAAGTAGGCGATCTCCTCGATCACGCCCCGTACCTTGTTGTACTGCTGCGCCGGTTCGTCCTTGGAGATGGCGATCTTCTCCGGCCGAATGGCGAAGGCGACGCTCATGCCCTCGTGGCCGGTGATGCCGTGGCCGACGTAGATCGGCGCATCGAGGGCCGGGGTGCGGATGGTGACGTAATCCTTCTCGTCCTCCTCGACCTTGCCCTCGAACAGGTTGACCGAGCCGATGAACTCGGCGGTGAACCGGCAGTTCGGCTGTTCGTAGATCTCGTCGGGGGTGCCGATCTGCAGGATGCGGCCGGCGTCCATGACCGCGATGCGGTGCGCCATGGTCATTGCCTCCTCCTGGTCGTGGGTCACCATCACGCAGGTCACGTTCAGGCGCTCGACGATGTTGACCAGTTCGATCTGCATCTGCGAACGCAGCTTCTTGTCGAGCGCGCCCATCGGCTCGTCGAGCAGCAGCAGCTTCGGACTGGTGGCCATCGCACGCGCGAGCGCGACGCGCTGCTGCTGGCCGCCGGACAATTGATGCGGCTTGCGTTTGGCGAACTTGCCCATCTGCACCAGCGCCAGCATCTCCTCGACGCGGCGGGCGACCTCGTCCTTCGGCATCTTCTTCTGGGTCGGGCCGAAGGCGACGTTCTGCTCCACCGTCATGTGCGGGAACAGGGCGTAGCTCTGGAACATCATGTTCACCGCCTGGTCGTACGGCGGGATGTCGTTCATCTTCTGGCCGTCGAGCACGATGGTGCCCGCGGTCGGCCGTTCGAAACCCGCCAGCATCCGCAGCAGGGTGGACTTGCCGCAGCCGGAAGCGCCGAGCAACGCGAAGATCTCGCCCTTGCGGATGCTCAGGCTGACGTCGTCGACCGCGACGAAGCCGTCGAACTCCTTGCGGATGCCCTCGATGCACACGTAGTTCTCGGCCCGCGCCTTGTCCGGCTTGCCGTTGCCCTGGGTTTGGATGGCTGAATTCATTGGGTCCCCGTTCCGATGGATAAAGAAAGGGCAGGCCTTTCGGCCTGCCCCGGTACGCCTTATTGGCCGGTCTTCAGGCCGGTCCAGATGCGGTTGAACAGACGGTCCACTTCCGGCGGCAGCACGGCCAGCGAGAACAGGCCCTTGCTGGCCTCCTCCGTCGGATACACGCCGGTGTTGGCCTTCAGCTCGGGATCGACCTTGTCCATCGAGGCCTTGTTGGCGCTGGCGTAGGCCACGTAGTTGGAGATCTCGGCGCCGACTTCCGCACGCAGGATGTAATTGATGAACTTGTGCGCGTTGTCCGGATGCTTGGCGTCTTTCGGAATGGCCATCATGTCGAACCACATCGGCGCGCCTTCCTTCGGGATCACGTAAGCGATCTCGACGCCGTTCTTGGCCTCTTCGGCGCGCGACTTGGCCTGGAAGATATCGCCGGACCAGCCGACCGCCACGCAGGCGTCGCCGTTGGCCAGGGCGTTGATGTATTCCGAGGAGTGGAACTGGGTGATCGAGGGGCGCAGCTGCTTCAGCAGGGCCTCAGCCTTGGCGATCACGGCCGGGTCGAAGCTGTTCGGCTCCTCGCCCAGGTAGTTCAGCACCGGCGGGATGATTTCCGACGGGGTGTCGAGGAAATACACGCCGCAGGACTTCAGCTTGGCCAGGTTGGCCGGGTCGAACACCAGCGACCAGCTGTCGACCGGCGCATCCTCGCCCAGCGCTTCCTTGACCTTCTTGACGTTGTAGCCGATGCCGGTGGTGCCCCACATGTAGTTCACCGAGTAGGCGTTGTCCGGGTCGAGCTTGGCGATGTTGGCCTGGATGGCCGGATCCATGTTGCCGAGGTTGGTCAGCTTGGATTTGTCGAGCGGCATGAACACGCCGGCCTGGATCTGGCGGGCCAGGAAGGTCAGCGAGGGCACCACCACGTCGTAACCGGTGTTGCCGGTGACCAGCTTGGTCTCCAGCACTTCGTTGCTGTCGAACACGTCGTAGGTGACCTTGATGCCGGTCTCCTTCTCGAAATTGGCGATGGTCTCCGGCGCGATGTAGTCGGACCAGTTGTAGACGTTCAGGACTTTCTCTTCCTCGCCGCCTTTCGCGGTCGGGGCGTCGCCGTCTTTCTTGCCGCAGGACGCAAGCAGTAGACCGGTGACCGCGATACCGAGTAGTTTCAACTTCATGGTTTTCTCTCTCTCGTTGTATGTTGATTTAAACCATTCCGCCGTCACCGGCGGCCCCAACCACCGCTCAGGCGATTTCCCGCGCGGTTTCGTTCAGCGACTTCCAAGCCTTCTCGAACAGCTCGTCGATTTCGTCGCGGCTGATCACCAACGGCGGCGACAGCAACATCGAATCGTAGGTGGCCCGGAGGATCAACCCGTTCTTCAGGGCAATATTACGGCATAACGCGCCGACCTTGCCACGCTCCTCGAAAAAGCGCCGGACGCCCTTGTCCGGCACCAGTTCCAGCGCGCCGACCATGCCCGCGATGCGGGCCTCGCCGACCAGCGGATGCTCGCCGAGCTCGCGCCAGCGCTCGGCCAGGTAGGGGCCGGTATCTGTGCGGCAGGTCTCGACGATCTTCTCGTCCTGCAGGATGCGGATGTTCTCCAGCGCCACCGCGGCACACACCGGGTGACCGGAATAGGTGTAGCCGTGCGCCAGCTCGCCGCCCTGATGGCGCAGCACCGAGGCCACGCGCTCGTTGAACAACACCGCGCCCATCGGGATGTAGCCGGAGGTCAGGCCCTTGGCGGTGGTCATGATGTCGGGGGTGAAGCCGAAATACTGCGAACCGAACCACTCGCCGGTGCGGCCGTAACCGCAGATCACCTCGTCGGCGACCAGCAGCACGTCGTATTTGCGGCAGATGCGCTCCACCTCCGGCCAATAGGTGCGCGGCGGGATGTACACGCCGATGGCGCCCATGATCGGCTCGCCGATGAAGGCGGCGACGCGTTCGGGGCCGAGCGCCAGGATTTTCTCTTCCAGCCGGCGGGCCGCGGCCAGGCCGTACTCGTCCTCGGACATCTCGCCGCCATCGGCGAAAAAGAACGGCGGATCGATGTGGTGGATGTCGGGGATCGGCAGGCCGCCCTGCGCGTGCATGCCCTTCATGCCGCCCAGGCTGGCGCCGGCCATGGTCGAGCCGTGATAGCCGTTGTGGCGGCCGATCACCACGTTCTTGGCCGGATGGCCCTGCACCGCCCAGAAGTGGCGGACCATGCGCAGCACGGTGTCGTTGCCTTCCGAGCCGGAGTTGGAATAGAACACGTGGTTCAGGTCGGCCGGCGAGATCTCGGCCAGCTTGGCCGACAGGTGGATGGCCGGCTCGGTCGAGCACTGGAAGAAGGTGTTGTAGTAGGCCAGCTGCTCCATCTGCCGGGCGGCGACGTCCGCCATCGATTTGCGGCCGTAACCGACGTTGACGCACCACAGGCCGGCGAAGGCGTCCAGCAGCTTGTTGCCCTCGGCGTCCCAGACGTAGCAGCCCTCGCCCTTGACCAGGATGCGGGTGCCCTTCTTGGCCAGCTCGGCGTTGTCGTTGAACGGATGGATATGGTGGGCGGCGTCGAGGCGCTGCAGATGCTGGTAGCTGTGGGTCATGGCGTGCGTTCCGTTCTTTGGTTATACGTTGAGCAGCAGGAACTCGCGTTCCCAAGAGCTGATGACGCGGAAGAAGGTCTCGTATTCCTTGCGCTTGATGCAGACATAGGCCTTGCAGAAGCGCTCGCCGAGGATGTCGGCCAGGGCCTCGGAGCGCTCGAGGTACTCCAGCGAGTCCTGCATCGATTTCGGCAGCTCGAAACCGGTGCTGTGCGTATAGCCGGTGGACGGCGCCGTCGGCTGCAACTTCTGCTCGATGCCGAGCAGGCCGCAGGCCAAGGTCGCGGCGATGGCCAGATAGGGGTTGACGTCGGAGCCGGCGAAGCGGCTCTCGACCCGCATGTTCTCCGGCGAGTCGAACGGCACGCGCAGGCCGCAGGTGCGGTTGTCGTAGCCCCACTGCACGTTCTTCGGCGAGACCTCGCCATAAATCAGCCGGCGGTAGGAGTTCACGTTCGGCGCGAAGAACGCCATGGCCTCCGGGATGTAGCGCTGCAGGCCGCCCAGGTAGTTCATGAACAATTCGCTGTGGCGGGCGCCGTCCTTGCCGACAAACACATTGCGGCCGGTCTTGGCGTCGACGATGCTCTGGTGGATGTGCATCGAGCTGCCGGGTTCGTTCTCCATCGGCTTGGCCAGGAAGGTGGCGTAGATGTCGTGGCGCATCGCCGCCTCGCGGATGGTGCGCTTGAACAGGAACACCTGGTCAGCGCGCGACAGCGGATCGTCGTGGATGAAGTTGATCTCCAGCTGGGCGGCGCCGGATTCGTGGATCAGGGTGTCCACGTCCAGTTCCATCGCCTCGCAGTAGTCGTACATCAGGTCGAGGATCGGGTCGAATTCGTTGACCGCGTCGATCGAATAGGACTGGCGCGCGGTCTCCGGCCGGCCGCTGCGGCCGGTCGGCGGCTGCAGCGGGAAATCCGGGTCGGTGTTCTTCTGCACCAGATAGAACTCGAGCTCGGGCGCGATGATCGGCTTCAGGCCGAGCGCGTCGTAGCGCTCGATGACCCGGCGCAGCACGTTGCGCGGCGCCAGATCGTGCGGCTTGCCGTCCTTGGTATAGCAGTCGTGGATCAGCTGCACGGTCGGATCCGAGGCCCACGGCACCACGCGCAGGGTGTGCGCGTCCGGCCGCAGGTACATGTCGGAGTCGGAGGCGCTGACGATCTCGTCGTATTCATCGATGTATTCGCCGGTCACGGTGGTGGCGAAGATGCCTTCCGGCAGGCGGGTGCCGAAGTCATGCGAGAACTTGGCGGCCGGGATGATCTTGCCGCGGGCGTTGCCGGTCATGTCCGGCACCAGGCATTCGACCTCGGTGATGCGGTGCTCACGCAGCCAGCGCTTGAGGTCGCTCTCCTCGCGCGCGCTGGCGCTGATCGGCTTGGCCGGCGGCGCCAGCTTGTCGGGTTTGGCCGGCAGCACTTTGCGCACCGGCTTCTTGACGGGCTTGGCTTCCTTCGTCGGCTTGGCGGATGATTTGGCGGGTTTCGCGGCTTTCTTGCTCATGGGTCACCGGTTGCGGCGTTCGGCGCGGGCTTTGCAGGCGGCGCCGAAGGCCTTGAAGATTTCGAGGTAGAACGGATTTTCGGTCACCTTCCATTCCGGATGCCACTGCAGGGCCAACAGGAAGGTGTCCTCGCAATCCAGACGGACGGCCTCGACCAGTCCATCAGGCGCCATAGCTTCGGCGATCAGGTTCTCGCCCAGCCGGTTGATGCCCTGCCCGTGCAGCGAGTTCACCATCACGCTGTCGGCGCCGGCGAAGCGCTCGAGCAGGCCGCCTTTCAGCAGGCTGACCGGATGCGCCGGCGCGTACTGCACGTCCAGCGGCTGGCTCAGGTCTTCCTTGTGGTTCATCAGGCCCGGCGCCTCGTGCACCTTCTGGTGCAGGCTGCCGCCCATGGCCACATTCACTTCCTGGAAGCCGCGGCAGATGGCCAACACCGGCACGCGCTTGGCGATGGCTTTGGGAATCAGGTTGAGCGTGGTCAGGTCGCGCGCCGGATCGTGCAGGTTGCCCTCGTAGCTGGGCTCGTCGGAATAATGGTGCGGCTCGATGTTGCTCGGCGAGCCCGGCAACAGCAGGCCGTCCAGGTGGTCGAGCAAGGCATCCAGATCCAGGCCACGGTGCATCGAAGGAATCAGCAGCGGCTGGGCGTCGGCGCCGTCGAGCACGGCACGGATGTATTTCTCGCCCACCGCCTGGAACGGGTGCGGGCCGAGCATTCTGCTGTCTGCAGGGATACCGACGAAAATCATGCGTGAACCGGAAATCGCGATGTGTAGAGCGATTACCCTAACCCGCCTGTAAAATTTTATCAACAGAAATTTTGTGGCCTTGGAGGCCCCGTATTTCCGCGGTTTTGCCCATCAAACGGGCGCTTGGGATGCATTCCGAAAAGGCCGCCGGAACGCACGGAGTCGGCCGCGCCGGGGTGAAACCGCCACGCCTGATGAATATTTTTTACACGTCCAAAAATGTCTGCTAGTATCCCTGCAACGACTGCGGATGCCCCATCATGACCGAAAACACCCTCCATCCGGCCGACGCCAACGTGCTGGCCGAATACGGAAACGCCGAACTGATCGACCTCATCCTGCCCGACATGAACGGCCTGCTGCGCGGCAAGCGCATCACCCGCGACGCGCTGGAGAAGGTGTACCAGAACGGCGTCTGCCTGCCGATGTCGCTGATCGGCACCGACGTCACCGGCAATACCGTGGAAGAGACCGGCCTGGGCTACGACATCGGCGACGAGGACCGCATCTGCCGCCCGATTCCCGGCACCCTGCGCCCGATTCCCTGGCAGGGCCGCCCGATGCTGCAGTGCCTGCTGAGCATGGAAGGCTTCCACGGCGGCATGTTCTCGGCCAACCCGCGCGAAGTGCTGAAGAACGTGGTGCAGAAATTCACCGACCGCGGCCTGACCCCGGTGGTGGCGGTGGAGCTGGAGTTCTATCTGCTCGACCGCGAACTGACCCCCGACGGCCGGCCGCAGACCTCGATCAACCCGGCCACCGGCGAACGCAACCGCACCACCCAGGTCTATTACATGGGTGATTTGAACGATTATCAGGATTTCACCGATACCGTCGCCGACGCCTGCAAGGCCCAGGCCATCCCGGCCGACACCGCCGTGGCCGAATACGCGCCGGGCCAGTTCGAGATCAACCTGAAGCACCGCGACGACGCCGTAGCCGCCTGCGACGACGCCATCATGCTCAAGCGCGCGATCAAATCGATCGCCGAGCAGCAGGGCATGCTGGCCAGTTTCATGGCCAAGCCTTTCGTGGATCAAGCCGGTTCCGGCACCCACATCCATGTGTCCCTGCTCGACAAGGACGGCAACAACATCTTTGCCAGCACCAAGGAAGCCCCCGCGCCGGCGCTCAAGCACGCCATCGCCGGTCTGCAGCAGGTATCCAAGGACTGCATGCTGATGTTCGCGCCGCACGCCAACAGCTACCGCCGCTTCGTGCTGAACGCGTTCGTGCCGCTGAACGACTGTTGGGGCTTCAACAACCGCACGGTGGCCATGCGCATCCCGCATTCGGACGCCAAGAACGTGCGCATCGAACACCGCATCGCCGGCGCCGACGCCAATCCGTACCTGGTCACCGCCGCGGTGCTGGCCGGCATCCTGCACGGCCTCGATGCCAAAGGCGACCCGGGCCCCGCCATCGTCGGCAACGCCTACGAGCAGACCGAGCAGCGCCAGCTGTTCTGGCGCGACACCATCAACGACTTCATGGCCAGCACCTTCATCAAGGACATGTTCGGCGCGGAATTCCAGCACGTGTTCGGCCAGCAGAAGCTGAAGGAGATGCGCAGCTTCTACACCGAAGTCACCACCCTCGAATACGACTGGTACCTGCGTTCGGTCTGAGCCGGCACACCCGATGTCCGGCAGCGAGCACATCCGTTCCTGGTACGCGGCCTCGGCGCCGGCGTTTCCGCGCCAACCGGCGTTGGCCGGCACGCAGCGCGCCGATGTCTGCATCCTCGGCGCCGGCATCACCGGCCTGTCGACCGCCATCGAACTGGCCCGGGCCGGACTGTCGGTCATCGTGCTGGAAGCCAAGCGCGTGGCTTGGGGCGCCTCGGGCCGTAGCGGCGGCCAGGCCATCTTCGGCTTCGGTTGCGACCAGGCCAAGATCACCCAGGCGGTCGGCTTGGCCGACTCGAAACGCCTGTTCGACTGGTCGTTGGAAGGCCTGGACCTGATCAAAACCCGCTGCGCCGAATTTGGCATCGACTGCGACTGGCGCGACGGCCATGCGCACGTGCCGATCAAGCCGCGCCACATCACCGAACTGAAGGCCTGGCAGCGCGACCTGGCCGATAACTTCGGCTACCCGCTGCAGTGGTGGGAACGGGAACAGTTGCAGGCGGTGATGCCGAACGAGCGCTATCTGGGCGCCCTGTTCGATCCGCGCAGCGGCCATCTGCACCCGCTGAAGTACACGCAGGGCTTGGCCAAGGCCGCTCTGGCGCTCGGCGTGCGCATTTTCGAAGACTCGCCGGTGACGGCGTTGGAGCGCGGCCCGACGCCGCGCTTCAAGACCGCCCACGGCGAGGTGGCCTGCGACTTCGCGGTGCTGGCCGGCAACGCCTATGTGCACGGCATCGCGCCGGAGCTGGATGCCAAGATCATGCCGGTCGGCACCTACATCGGCGCCACCGCGCCCTTGGGCGAAGCCCTGGCCCGCGACCTGATCCGCAACGACATGGCGGTGGCCGACGTGAACTGGGCGTTGGACTATTTCCGGCTCAGCGCCGACCACCGGCTGCTGTTCGGCGGCCGCGCCTCGTACTCCACCCTGCCGCCGCCGGATTTGGCCGGAACCCTGCGCCGCCGGATGACACGGGTGTTCCCGCGCCTGGCCGGCATCGAGATGGAATATGTCTGGGGCGGCTACGTTGACATCTCGCTCAGCCGTGCGCCGCACTGGGGCCGATTGGGCCAGAACATCTATTACGCCCAAGGCTTTTCGGGCCACGGCATCGCCGCCACCGGCCTGGCCGGCCGGATTCTGGCCGAGGCCATCCGCGGCCAAGCCGGACGACTGGACGCCTTCGCCCGCATTCCGCACCGCGATTTCCCCGGCGGCCGGCTGTTGCGCACACCCCTGCTGGTGGCCGCCATGGCCTGGTTCAAGCTGCGTGACGCCTTGTTTTGATTGATATAATGCCGGTTTGCGGGCACGTTCCTTTACAAGCCCCGGCTTTCCGCTTACCCTGAAATCCTCCGCGGCGCACACTCGCCGACCCGACGACTCTCCATGACCCAAACGCCCGTGCCAGAGGCCGCTGAGCCCGTTCACGCCCAGACGCCGCAACAACAGGAAATGCCCTTGGCGTTGGTCAAAGGCCAACCGGTGCTGCAGATGCCCCAGGATCTGTACATCCCGCCGGACGCGCTGGAAGTCATCCTGGAAAGCTTCGAGGGCCCGCTCGACCTGCTGCTGTACCTGATCCGCCGCCAGAACCTCGACATCCTCGACATCCCGGTCGCTGAAATCACCAAGCAATACGTGTCCTACATCGGGGTGATGGAGGAGCTGCGCTTCGAGCTGGCCGCCGAATACCTGGTGATGGCCGCCATCCTGGCCGAGATCAAGTCGCGCATGCTGTTGCCGCGCCCGCCCGCCGAGGACGGCACCGACGCCGACCCGCGCGCCGAGCTGGTGCGCCGCCTGCAGGAATACGAGCGCTTCAAGAAAGCCGCCGAGGACCTGGACGGCATTCCGCGCCTGGAACGCGACACCAGCGTGGCGCACGCCTTCATGCCCGACCGCATCGTGCACCGCGCGCCGCCGGACGTGGATTTGAAGGAGATGCTGCTGGCCCTGCGCGACGTGCTCAAGCGCGCCGACCTGTTCAGCCGGCACGCCATCAAGCGCGAGGCGCTGAGCGTGCGCGAGCGCATGACGCGCGTGCTGGAACGTCTGTCCGACGGCCAGTTCCACGGCTTCGAGACCCTGTTCACGCCCGAAGAGGGCCGCATGGGCGTGGTGGTCAGCTTCCTGTCGATCCTGGAGCTGGCCAAGGAGCGCCTGTTGGAAATCGTGCAGGAAGCCCCGATGGCGCCGATTTTCGTGCGCGCGCGCGAACTGACCGCCGAAGAAACCGAGGCCGCCGAGCGCGACCTCCTCCAATCCGAATTCGACCAACCGTCGACCTGAGTACGACCTGCCATGAGCGAAACCGAACCGAATCTGCCGCCGATGCTGGAGGCCGCCCTGCTGGCCTCGCCGCAGCCGCTGACCGTCAAACAGCTGTATGAACTGTTCGGCGACGCGCCGCCCAAGCCCGGTTCGATCGAACAGACCTTAACCGCGCTTAAAGACGCCTGCGAGGGCCGCGGAGTCGAATTGGTCGAGGTCGCTTCGGGCTGGCGCTACCAAGTCAAGGCCGATGTGCACCCGTATGTGGCGCGGCTTTGGACCGAACGGCAGGGCAAATATACCCGCGCCACGCTGGAGACCCTGGCCCTGATCGCCTACCGCCAGCCGATCACCCGCGGCGAGATCGAGCAGATCCGCGGCGTCAGCGTCAGCGCATCTATGATAAAATCGCTGGAGGAACGCGAGTGGATCCGCGTTCTCGGACACCGCGACGTGCCCGGACGCCCGGAATTGTTCGGCACCACCAAGACCTTCCTCGATTATTTCGGCCTGAAGAGCCTGGACGAATTGCCGCCCTTGGCGGAATTGAAGGAATACCCGGAACTGGAACCGCAGCTGTCTTTCGACATTTCCGAGCCCATCCCGGCTCAGGCCGCCGTGCACACGGAGCCGAGCGGGCCAGCCGAGGCCGGAGACGCATCCGCCACCCCCGAACACGACGCATCGGAAGACCCCGTCGAGACGACGACAGACGATACGCAGCACTGAGGCGCCACGCGCCGGAGAATCACTGAATGAGCGAGACCCCTCGCAAAGTCCTTTCGTTGAAAGGCACCGATACCGCATCCAAAACCAAAGCCTCCGAGCGCCTGCACAAAGTGCTGGCCCAGGCCGGACTCGGCTCCCGCCGCCTGCTGGAGGAGCGCATCGCGCAGGGCGCGGTCAAGGTCAACGGCGCCACCGCGCAGACCGGCCAGTCGGTCGCCAGCGGCGACCGCATCGAGATCGACGGCAAGACCTTCGTCGCCAGCGCCCTGAGCGAACCGGGCTCGGTGCTGATCTACAACAAGCCCGAGGGTGAAGTCACCACCCGCGAAGACCCCGAAGGCCGCCCGACCGTGTTCGACGCCCTGCCCCGCCTGAAAGGCGCGCGCTGGATCGCCGTCGGCCGGCTCGACATCAACACCACCGGCCTGCTGCTGCTGACCACCGACGGCGAGCTGGCCAACGCCCTGATGCACCCGTCGGGCAACATCGAACGCGAATACGTCTGCCGCATCCACGGCGAGGTGCCGGACAACGTGGTCGACCGCCTGGCGCGCGGCGTCGCGCTCGAGGACGGCCCGGCCAAGTTCGAGAAGATCGAACGCATCGGCTCCAGCGACTCGCATGCCTGGTTTCAGGTGGTGATCACCGAAGGCCGCAACCGCGAAGTGCGCCGCCTGTGGGAATCGCAGGGCTACCAGGTCAGCCGCCTGAAGCGCGTGCGCTACGGCGACATCACCCTGCCGCGCCTGCTGAAACGCGGCCAATGCGTGGAGCTGGAGCAGCCGAAAGTCGACGCCCTGCGCGCCCATTTCGGACTCGACAACAACGTGCCGGTGCTGACCCTGCAGCCGGTGATCGGCCAACGCAAATCCAAGCCGACCGAAATCCGCGTCGGCGGCGAACGCGCCCAAGGCGCCTACGTCAACGGCCACGTCAACGACGAGGCACGCGAACTGCGCCGCTTCGACCACGTCCGCGAGGACCGTCCGCGCGGCCGCGGCCGTCCCGGCGCCGGCGCCAAGAAGCCGTTCGGCAAGCCCGGTGGTGGCGGCAAATTCGGCAACGACAACGCCGGCAACCGCGCGCCGCGTGCCGGCAAGCCGTTCGCCAAGGGCCCGCGCCCGCCGCGCGACGACAACTTCGGCAACCGCGCCGAAAAGCCGCGTTTCGGCAAAGGCCCGCGCCCCGGAGGCGCCCAGCCCGGCGGCGAGTTCAAATCCTGGTATGTGCCGGAAGGCGTCGATACCGGTTCGCGCGTGGCGCCGCCGCGCGCCCCGCGTGCGCCCAAACCGTTCGGCGAACGTCCGTCCAAGCCTTTTGGTGAGCGTACCGCCAAGCCGTTCGGCAACCGCGGTCCGCGTCCGGAAGGCGACCGTCCGTACGCCGCACGCGGTCCGAAGCCGCAGGGTGATCGTCCGTTCGCGCCCAAAGGTCCGCGTCCGCAGGGCGACAGTCCATACGGCCAGCGTGGCCCCAAACCGGCCGGCGGCGCGTTCAAGCCGCGCGGCCCGAAGCCGCAGGGCGACCGTCCGTTCGCGGCCAAGGGCCCACGCCCGCCGTTCAAACGGCGCAAACCGGAAGACGGTTTCCCGTCGGACGACTGAGTGACACGAAAAAGCCCGCGATTGCGGGCTTTTTCATTGCCGGCGGCACGCGCCGCGAACCCTAGGCCTACTTGCCCAGCGGCTTGATCTGCAGCAGCTTGCCGGAATCGGTCAGCAGGTACAGGAACCCGTCGGGGCCCTGCTCGATGTCGCGGATGCGCTCGCCGACATCTGCCAACAGGCGCTCGCGCGCGGTCTCGCGGTCGCCGTTGAAGCGCAGGCGCCACAGCGACTGGCCGGCCAGCGAGCCCATCAGCACGTCGTTGTTCCAGGCCGGAAAGGCCTTGCCGGTGTAGAACAGCAGGCCCGCCGGCGCCACCGAAACCGGGGTCCAGGTGCTCAGCGGCTCGACGAATTTCGGCACGTGCGTGCCGCCGCCGAGCCGGCATTTGTCGCCGATCGGCTGGCCGTAGTTGCAGCCGTAGCTGGCGTCCGGCCAACCGTAATTGCGGCCGGCCTGCACGCGGTTGATCTCGTCGCCGCCCTGCGGGCCATGCTCGTTCAGCCACAGCGCACCGGTGACCGGATGCAGGGCCGCGCCCTGCGGATTGCGGTGGCCGAGGCTGTAGATTTCCGGACGCGCGCCGGCGGTTTTCCACGCCGGATTGCCGGGCGCCGGGCGGCCCTCGCGGGTGAT
This sequence comes from Arenimonas maotaiensis, assembly GCF_014638745.1. Lineage (GTDB taxonomy): Bacteria > Pseudomonadota > Gammaproteobacteria > Xanthomonadales > Xanthomonadaceae > Arenimonas > Arenimonas maotaiensis. The sequence goes on along the minus strand of NZ_BMFO01000002.1, from coordinate 571,203 downwards.
GCGCACGACCTTGCCCAGGCTCTGCGCCATGTCCTGCGCTGGCGTGAACTTCTGCCGGTCGCCGAGGGTGACGAACAGGTTGCCATCGCGGCCGAACACCAGGCGTGAACCGAAGTGGCCGTTGCCCTTCACTTTCGGAACCTGCCGGTAGATCACGCGGATGCCGGACAAGCCGTCCTTGCCGAGCACGCCGCGTGCCACCGCAGTGCCTGACAGGCCGTTTTCGGCACGGGTGCCGGGTTCGGCATAACTCCAGTAAATGGTGCGGTTACGGGCGAAATCCGGATCCAGCACCACATCGAGCAGGCCGCCCTGGCCCTGCGCCGCCACCGCCGGCAGGTTGGCCAGCGTCTGCTCCACGCGCTGGCCGTCGGCCGACAGGATGAGCATCGTGCCCGGCTTCTGGGTCACCAGAATACGTTTGTCGGGCAGGAACGCCATGCCCCAAGGCGATTTCAAACCGGTGTTGAGTTCCTGTACCAGCAACGTGTAATCGGCGGACTTGACCGCCTTGGCGGCTTCGGCCGTGTTCAACGGCAAGGCGACGGCGGCGGCGAGGGCAACGGCGAGCAGAACGGGTTTCATGGCGGGCTCCGGCAGATCAATCGTCAAAGGTGAAACGGTCGGCATCCAGATAGGCCGGGAAGCGCTGGCGGAAGGCACTCAGCTCGGCGTACGACAGCCGCGCGCTGCACACCTGCGGCGTATCGTCGGCTTCGGCCAGGGGCTGTCCGAGGAAATCGAGCACGGCGCTGCCGCCCAGATAATGCAGGTTGTTGGCGTCGGTGCCGGTGCGGTTGACGCCGATCACATAGCTCAGGTTTTCGATGGCGCGCGCCTTCAGCAGGGTCTGCCAGGCGAAATGGCGCGGACTCGGCCAGTTGGCCACGTAAATCAGCAGGTCGTAGTCGCAGGCGTCCGGCACGCTGTGGCCGAACCGGTTGCGCGAGAACACCGGGAAGCGCAGGTCGTAGCAGACCAGCGGACAGATGCGCCAGCCCTTGTATTCGACCAGCAGCCGGTCGGCGCCGGCGGCGTAGCGGGTATGTTCGCCGGCCATGCGGAACAGGTGGCGTTTGTCGTAATGCCGCACGCTGCCGTCGGGCTGTACCCACAGCATACGGTTGTACACCGCATCGCCGTCGCGGATCTGCACGCTGCCGGTGATGGCGAAGCCGTGTTCGGCCGACTGCGCGCGCAACCAGGCCACGGTCTCGCCGGCCATGGTTTCGGCGCGCTCGAGCGCTTCATTGGAGAAGCCCGAGGTGAAGGTCTCCGGCAACACCACCAGGTCGACGCCCGGCGAAAGCGCCGCGAAGCGTTCGGCGTAGCGGGCGCGGTTGGCCGGCGGATCGTGCCAGACGGTATCGGCCTGCACGATGGCCACGTTCAGGTCCGACGCGCTCATACCTGCTCCAGGCGCGCGATGGCGGCGTCCAGGGTTTCCGCGTTCTTGGCGAAGCACAGGCGGATCAGGCGTTGGCCTTCGGGCGGGCGCTCGTAGAACGGCGACAGCGGAATCGCCGCCACGCCCTTCTCCACGCACAGCCAGCGCGCGAATTCGGCATTCGGCAGATCGGAGATGGCGGAGTAATCGACCAGTTGGAAATAGCCGCCCGGCACCGGCAACGGCCGCAGGCGCGTGCGCGCCAGTTGCGTCCGCAGGTAATCGCGCTTGCTTTCATAGAACGCGCCGAGTTCGGCGTGGTGCTCGGGGTGCTGGCGGATCATCTCGGCGAACGCCCACTGCGCCGGCGCGAAGCTGCAGAAGGTGTTGTACTGGTGCACCTTGCGGAATTCGGCGCTGAGCGCCTTGGGCGCCACGCAGTAGCCGATCTTCCAGCCGGTGCAGTGGTAGGTCTTGCCGAAGCTGGACACCACGAAGCTGCGCTCGGCCAGCTCCGGATAGCGTAGCGCGCTCTCGTGCCGGGCGCCGTCGAACAGGATGTGCTCGTACACCTCGTCCGACAGCACCACGATGTCGGTGCCGCGCACCAGTTCGATCAGGCGTTGCATGTCGTCGGCGGTCCACAGCGCGCCGGAGGGATTGTGCGGCGAATTGATGAAGATCATCCGGGTGCGCGGCGTGACCGCCGCGCGCAGGCGCTGCCAGTCGACCGAAAAATCGGCCGGGTCCAGCGCGACGTGCACGCACACGCCGCCGGCCAGGTCGATGGCCGGTTCATAGCAGTCGTAGCAGGGGTCGAGCACGATGACCTCGTCGCCCGGACGCACCACCGCCAGCACGGCGTCGAAGATGGCCTCGGACGCGCCGCTGGTGACGGTGATTTCCGAGTCCGGACACGCGGTATGGCCGTAGCAGGCCAGCGTTTTCTCGGCGATCGCCTCGCGCAGCGCCGGCACACCCATCATCGGCGCGTACTGGTTCTTGCCGTCGCGCATGGCGCGCGCCAGCGATTCGACCAGGAAATCGGGCACCGGGAAGTCGGGAAAGCCTTGGCCGAGGTTGACCGCCTGATGCTGCATCGCCATCTGCGACATCACGGTGAAAATGGTGGTGCCGACCTTCGGCAGCTTGGTTTGCGGGATCATCAGCGGGTTCCGGATTGATTCAGGTCAATAGTATGCGTCAGCCGGCGCATTTTCACCCGATTTTAGCGTTTAAGTGATTGTAAAACCGTTAAAATGGCCGGGTAATCCGATGCCCGCCCGTGGACCCCGATGCCCGTTGCCGCCGCCGCCCTGATTGAAGCCGATGCGCTGTGCTTCTCGCGCAACGAAGAGCGCATCTTCGGGCCGCTGGATTTCCGCATCGACGCCGGCGAAGCCTTGCTGGTGAAAGGCGATAACGGCGCCGGCAAGACCACCTTGCTGCGCGTGCTGGCCGGCCTGTTGCCGCCGGAATCCGGCCGGATCCGCCTGCAGGGCGAAGACTTCGGGCGCGACGGCTTCGTGCAACTGGCGGCCTATCTGGGCCACCGGCACGGGCACAAGGCCGAACTGACCGTGCTGCAGAACCTGCGCTTCTCGGCCGCCCTGCAGGGCCGGCACGATGAAGCCTTGCTGGAACGCCTGATCGCCGACTGCGGCCTGGCCGGCTACGAAGACACGCCGGCCGGCAAGCTCTCGGCCGGCCAGAACAAACGCCTGAGTCTGGCGCGGTTGCAGGCCGGCGAGCGCCCGCTGTGGCTGATGGACGAACCCTACGCCAACCTCGATCTGGCCGGCATCGCCTGGGTCAACGCCCTGGTGCAGCGCCATATCGAATCCGGCGGCGCGGCGCTGATCAGCACCCACGGCGCCTATGCCGCGCCGGCGGTGCCGGTGCGCACGCTCGACATCCGGCGGAGCGCGGCCCATGGCTGAATTCCTCGCCCTGCTGCGCCGGGACACCGCGCTGATGTGGCAGCGCCGCGGCGACGCCGCGCAGCCGCTGCTGTTCGCGCTGATGGTGTGCGTGATGTTTCCGCTGGCGCTCGGTTCGGAACCGGCGCGCTTGGCGCAAAGCGCCGGCGCGGTGATTTGGGTCGCGCATCTGCTGGCCGGCCTGCTGGTGCTCGACAACCTGTACCGCAGCGATCTGGAGGACGGCAGCCTGGAACAGCTGCTGCTGGCGCCGGTGCCGCTGCCGCTGGTGATCGCCAGCAAGGTGTTGGTGCACTGGCTGACCACCGCCCTGCCGGTGCTGTTGGTCACGCCGCTGTTGGCGCAGATGCTGTTCCTGCCGGACGGCTTGCTGCCGGTGTTGATGCTCGGCCTGACCGTCGGCTCCGTGCTGATGAGCCTGATCGGCGCGGTGGTGGCCGCGCTGACGCTCGGCATCCGCCGCTCCGGCATGCTGTTGGCCTTGATGGCGCTGCCGCTGTACGTGCCGGTGCTGGTGTTCGGCGCCGGCAGCGTGTGGTCGGCCGCGCAAGGCCTGCCCTGGCTGGGCGCCATCTGGTTGATGTGCGCCGGCCTCGCCCTTCTTCTGGTGCTGGCGCCCTGGGCCGCCGCCACCGCCCTGCGACTCGCCCTGAGCTGACCTATGAACAAAATCATCCTGTGGTTCAACCAGACCGGCTCGCCGCCCCGCTTCGACGAATTCGCCACGCGCTGGGCCGGCCCGAGCTTCCTCGCCGCCTTCGTGCTGATGGCCATCGGCATATACGGCGCCTTGTTCGCCGTACCGGCCGACTACAAACAAGGCGACAGCTTCCGCATCCTGTACATCCACGTGCCGGCGGCCTGGATGAGCATGTCCATTTTCGTCATCATGGCCATCCAGAGCGTGATTGCCCTGGTCTGGCGCATCAAACTGTGCGAGCTGTTGGCCATGGCCTCGGCCCCGGTCGGCGCGCTGTTCACCGCCATCACGCTGATCAGCGGCGCGGTCTGGGGCAAGCCGACCTGGGGCACCTGGTGGACCTGGGATCCGCGCCTGACCTCCGAGCTGGTGTTGCTGTTCCTGTATCTGGGCGTGATCGGCCTGTATGCCGCCATCGAGGACCGCCGCGCCGCCGCGCGCGCCGCCGGTTTCCTGGCCATCGTCGGCGTGGTCAACGTGCCGATCGTGCATTTCGCGGTGACCTGGTGGAACACCCTGCACCAGGGCGAGACCATCCGCCTGATCGGCCCCTCGAAAATGGATTCCAGCATGATGTGGCCGCTGCTGGTGCTGCTGGTGGCCACCAAGCTCTGGTACATCGGTTCGCTGCTGGTGCGCACGCGCGTGCTCAACCTGCAGCAGGAAAGCCGGAAACAATGGACGCTCGAGCGCTATGGAGACGTGAAATGAACCACTGGAACTACATCCTGATGGCCTACGGCGCCTTCGCCGCATTGATGCTGTGGGATTACGCCGCGCCGCGCATGGCCCTCGGCCGGGCGATGCGCGCCATCCGCCTGAAGCAGCGCAAAGGAGGCCAGGCATGAACCCGGTCCGCAAACGCCGCCTGATCCTAGTCGGCCTGGTGCTGCTGGCGGCCTCGGTGGCCGCGGTGTTCATCACCCTGGCGCTGCAGGAGAACATCAACTACCTGCACACCCCGACCGAAGTGCGCACCGGCAAGGCCCCGGCCGACGGCCGCTTCCGCCTCGGCGGCGTGGTCTGCCAAGGCAGCGTGCAACGCACCGAGGGCACGCTCGACGTGCGCTTCAACATCACCGACGGCAAACGCCATGTGCCGGTGCACTTCAACGGCATCCTGCCGGACATGTTCAAGGAAGGCACCAGCGTGATCGCCACCGGCAAGCTGGACGGCAATGAATTCGCCGCCACCGAAGTGCTGGCCAAGCACGACGAGACCTACATGCCGGAAGAGGTGGCCAAGAGCATGAACCCGGAGATGCTGGCCAAGATGAACAGCGGCGGCGACGCCCGGCACACCATCGACTGCGGAGCGCCCTGATGCTGCCCGAACTCGGACAACTCGCCCTGCTGCTGGCCTTCGTGCTGGCCCTGCTGCTTTCCGCTCTGCCGCTGCTCGGCGCGCAACGCGGGCACGAGGCCCTGATGCGCAGTGCGCGGCCGCTGGCCTACGCGCTGTTGGCGGCGGTCACGGTCAGCTATGTATTGCTGACCGTCGCGTTCGAACTGCATGACTTCTCGGTGGCCTATGTCGCCAAGAACTCCAACACCCTGCTGCCGCCGATGTACCGCATTTCGGCGGTCTGGGGGGCGCACGAAGGCTCGCTGCTGCTGTGGGTGCTGATCCTGTGCCTGTGGATCGCCGCGGTGGCGCTGTTCTCCAAACGCCTGCCGGACGCCGTGCGCGCGCGCGTGCTGTCGGTGATGGGCATGGTGGCGTTGGGCTTCCTGGCGTTCACGGTGATCACCTCCAACCCGTTCGAGCGCATGCTGCCGGCGCCGCTGGAAGGCCACGACCTGAATCCGCTGCTGCAGGATCCGGGCCTGATCTTCCACCCGCCGCTGCTGTACATCGGCTACGTCGGCTTCTCGGTCGCGTTCGCGTTCGCCATCGCGGCGCTGATCGACGGCCGCATCGACACGCGATGGATTCAATGGGCGCGGCCCTGGACCAATGTGGCCTGGGCGTTCCTGACCCTCGGCATCGCGCTCGGCAGCTTCTGGGCCTATTACGAGCTGGGCTGGGGCGGCTGGTGGTTCTGGGATCCGGTCGAGAACGCCAGCTTCATGCCCTGGCTGGTCGGCGCGGCGCTCTTGCATTCGCAGGCTACCACCGAGAAGCGCGGCAGCTTCTCCAGCTGGACCCTGCTGCTGGCCATCGCGGCGTTCTCGCTTTCCCTGCTCGGCACCTTCCTGGTGCGCTCGGGCGTACTCACTTCGGTGCACGCCTTCGCCTCCGACCCGGAGCGCGGCATGTTCATCCTGGCCTTCCTGTGCGTGGTGGTCGGCGGTTCGCTGGCGCTGTTCGCCTGGCGCGCGCCGAAGGAAGCCGGCAAGCCGTTCCAGTGGCAATCGCGCGAAAGCCTGCTGCTGGTCAACAACCTGCTGCTGTCGGCGGCGGCGGCGATGGTGCTGCTCGGCACCCTGTATCCGCTGTTGGCCGAAGCCTTGGGCTTGGGCAAGGTCTCGGTCGGTCCGCCCTACTTCGGCAAGCTGTTCCTGATCTTGATGGCGCCGCTGGTGCTGCTGATCCCGTTCGGCCCGCTCAGCCGCTGGCAGAAGGAAGACCTCGGTGCGGTCGGCCGCTGGCTGTTGCCCTGGTTGGCGCTGGCCGCGTTGGCCGCCGTGGTCGCGTATTTCCGCGCGCCGCAGCATCCGCTGAAGGCGGCCATGGCCTGGTTCGCCGGCCTGTGGCTTCTGCTCGGCACCGCGCGTTTCGTCTGGCAGCGCATCAAGCACGCGCAAGGCCGCTTCACCGCCGAAATGGCCGGCATGACCCTGGCGCACGCCGGCGTGGCGGTGTTCTGCTTCGGCGCGCTGATGACCGAAGGCCTGAGCGTGGAGAAGGACGTGGCTGCCAAGCCCGGACAACGCTTTGAAATCGGCGAATACCGCTTCACTTTCGAAGGCGTTCAGCGAGTGCAGGGCCCGAACTTCGTCGCTGACCGCGGCAGCATCCTGGTCGGCCAGGGAGAGAACGTCGACGCCCGCCTGCATCCGGAAAAACGCCGCTACGCCTCCGGCGGCAGCGTGATGACCGAAGCCGACATGCACGGCGGCCTGACCCGCGACCTGTACGTGGCCTTGGGCGAACCGATCGACGATGCCGGCGGCTGGGCCCTGCGCCTGCACGTCAAGCCGTTCGTGCGCTGGATCTGGTTCGGCGCGCTGATGATGGCGCTCGGCGCGCTGCTGGTGACCTTCGACAAGCGCTTTCGGCGCCAAGGCGGCGCGGCATGAACCGCCTGCTGCCGCTGATCGCTTTCGTGCTGTTGGCCGCGTTGCTGTTCGTCGGCGTGCGCATGAATTCGGGCAAGGACAACTCCGCCATCCCCTCGCCGCTGATCGGCAAACCGGCGCCGGCACTGACGTTGCCGGAACTGCCGTTGCCGGAGTCGCGCATCGCGGTGGACGCCCTGCGCGGCCGCCCCTATGTGCTGAACGTCTGGGGCAGCTGGTGCGTGAGCTGCCGGGTCGAGCATCCGGTGATCACCGAGCTGGCCAAATCCGGCGCGCTGGTGGTGGGCTACAACTACAAGGACACGCCCGAGGACGCGAGCCGTTGGCTGGCGCAGTTCGGCAACCCGTTCGCGCTGGTGGTGCAGGACGCCGACGGCCAGGCCGCGCTGGACTGGGGCATCTACGGCGCACCGGAGACCTTCGTGGTCGACGCCGAGGGCATCGTGCGCTTCAAGCACATCGGCCCGCTGACGCCGGACATCGTGCAGGACAGGATCCGCCCGCTGCTGGAGGACACGCCATGAGGACGCTGCTGGTGTTGCTGGCCCTGTTGCTCGGGCAAACCGCCGCGGCGCTGGAGCCGGTCGATTACCGCAGTGCGGCCGAAGAACAGCGCTTCAAGGCGCTGACCGCCGAACTGCGCTGCGTGATGTGCCAGAACCAGAGCATCGCCGACTCCAACGCGCCGATCGCGCACGACCTGCGCCGCGAGGTGTTGGCGCTGATGCGCGAAGGCCGCAGCAATGACGAAATCAAGCAGTATCTGGTGGAGCGCTACACCGACTTCGTGCTGTACGAACCGCCGATGCGCGGCGGCAACTGGCTGCTGTGGGTCGGGCCGTTCCTGATCCTGCTGGCCGGCGGCATCGCCGTCTATCGCATCATCCGGCGCAAGCAACCCGCCGCGGCCGCGCCCGCCGCCGACAACGAGGAATGGTAATGGCTCTTTTCATCGGCATCGCCGCCCTGTTCACCCTCGCCGTGCTGGCATTCGCCCTGTATCCGCTATGGCCGGCACGACGCGGCCTGGCGCTGGGCATCGGCGGCGTCTCGGCCGCCGCCGTGCTCGGCCTGTATCTGTTGCTCGGTCGGCCGGAAGCCATCGGCTACGTACCGCCGCCGTCGCCGCAAGTCGATCAGGCGCAGCAGCTCGACCAGGCCTTGGCGGAACTGGAAGCGGTGGTGCGCGCCGAACCGGCCAACCAGGAGGCCCGCGTGCTGCTGGCGCGCAGCTACATGCAGCTCGGCCGTCCGGCCGAGGCGCAGCCGCACTTCGCCGAGGCGCTGGCGCGCGACGCCGGCAACGCCGCGCTGATGGTCGATTACGCCGAATCCCTCTTCCGCGCCGGCAAGCCGGACGTGCCCGATGCGCGCGCGCGCGAATGGATCGACAAGGCCATCGCCGCCGAACCGGGCAACCAGCGCGCCCGCTTCTTCCGCGGCATCCTGCTGTTGCAGGCCGGCCAAGCCGCCGAGGCCGCCAAGGCTTGGGAGGCGCTGTTGCCGGAACTCGACCGGCAGACCGCGCAAGCCCTGCTGCCGCAGATCAACCAGGCCCGCGTCCAAGCCGGCCAGCCGCCCTTGGCCGACTCCGTGCTGCCGGCCGCGATGACCGTACAGGTCACCGTCGAGCTCGACCCGGCCCTGCGTGCCGCCACGCCGCCGGGCGCGGTGCTGTTCGTGTTCGCCAAGCGCGTCGACGGCGGCGGTCCGCCGGTGGCGGCCAAGCGCCTGCCGGTCTCGGCCTTCCCGGTGCAGCTGGCGCTGTCGGACGCCGACTCGATCATGCCGACCGCGACGCTGTCCAGCCAAGCCGCGTTCACGCTGTCCGCGCGCATTTCGGCCAGCGGCAGCGCCGAAGCCGGCGCCGGCGACTGGCAGAGCGAAACGCTGACGGTGCAATCGGATAAACTGGCTCCGGTCACTTTGGTTCTGCGCAAACAACCATGACGGAATTCATCGCCCCCGGCACCCGCTTCGCCCCGCTGCCCTCGCCGTTCGCCTTCCGGCGCGGCGGCAGCCTGAAGCAGGGCCGGATGGCGTATGAGACCTGGGGCGCGCTAAACACCAAGGGCGAAAACGCCGTGCTGATCCTGACCGGCCTGTCGCCGAACGCGCACGCCGCCGGCTCGCCGGATAACCCCGACAAAGGCTGGTGGGAAGCGATGCTCGGGCCCGGCAAGGCCATCGACACCGAGCGCTGGTTCGTGGTCTGCGTCAACACCCTCGGCAGCTGCAAGGGCTCCAGCGGTCCGGCCTCGATCGACCCCGACAGTGGCCAGCCCTACCGCCTCGACTTCCCCGACCTGTCGGTGGAGGACTGCGCCAAGGCCGCCAAGGCGGTATTGAACCATCTCGGCATCGAATCGCTGGCCTGCCTGATCGGCAACTCGATGGGCGGCATGGTGGCGCTGTCGTTCCTGCAGCAGTTCCCGCTGTTCACCCGCAGCCACATCAACGTCTCCGGCAGCGCGCAGGCGCTGCCGTTCTCCATCGCCATCCGCTCGCTGCAGCGCGAGGCCATCCGCCTCGATCCGCAGTGGAACAACGGCCGCTACGGCGACGGCGACTACCCGCGCAATGGCATGCGCATCGCGCGCAAGCTGGGCGTGGTCACCTACCGTTCGGCGGTGGAATGGGAGGGCCGCTTCGGCCGCGTGCGGCTGAACGAGGACCCCGGCGACAACGACCGCTTCGGCATGGAGTTCGCGGTGGAAAGCTATCTGGAAGCCCACGCCGAACGCTTCGTCGACCAGTTCGACCCGAACTGCTACCTGTACCTGAGCCGCGCCATGGACTGGTTCGACTTCTGCCGGAGCTGCGCGCACAGCGACGACGACCTGACCGAGGCGCTGTCCGGCATCCACGTCGGCAGCGCGCTGGTGCTGGGCGCCAGCACCGACATCCTGTTCCCGCTGCACCAGCAGCAGCAGATCGCCGACGGCCTGGCCCGCGGCGGGGCGCGCACCACTTTCGTGCCGCTGGACTCGCACCAGGGCCATGACGCCTTCCTGGTCGACATCGACCGGTTCGCGCCGCCCATCCGCCGCTTCCTCGACGACCTCAAGGACACCGCATGAACGACCTCGACTTCACCGGCAAGGACAAACTGCTGGCCCTGCTCCGCGACGCCTGCGGCCGCACCGACAGCGACGAGACCGTGCGCGTGCTGCGCGACGGCATGATCCGGCTGATCAACGAGAAGGCGCTGTTCCTGCCCGAATGCGTGTTCGAACCGGTGGAAGGCCATTACGCCCGCCGCGAGATCTACAAATGCCCGGACAGCGGCGTCAGCGTGGTGGCGATGACCTGGGCGCCGGGCCAAGGCACCCCGATCCACGACCACTGCGGCCTGTGGGGCGTGGAAGGCGTCTGGCAGGGCGAGATCGAGATAACCCAGTACGAACTGCTGGAGCAGAAGGACGGCAAGGTCCGCTTCCTGCGCCACGAACCGATGATGGGCGGCGTCGGCTCCTCGGGCTGCATCATCCCGCCGCACGAGTACCACACCATCCGCAACCCGGACCCGAAGCGCATCGCCATCTCCCTGCACATCTACAAGGACAGCATGGGCGAATGCGCCATCTACGAGCCGCTGGGCGACGGCTGGTACGCCAAGGGCAGCAAGCAGCTGTGCCTGGACCCGGTGGACTGTGACTGAAGCCCGCGCTCGGGTATAATGGCCGAACACATGCCGGTGTGGCGGAATGGTAGACGCGGCGGACTCAAAATCCGCTTATGGTGACATAGTGTAGGTTCGAGTCCTATCACCGGTACCAATTAATAAAGACCCCTCGTTTCGAGGGGTTTTTACTAGCTCTGAAAATAATTTAAGTATTCTCTGGCAAGTTGATTGTTTAAACAGCTCTTCTCGTTTATTAAAGCATTTGCAGAGCTAGTTAATTGCAAAAACTCTGAGGACAACTCAGCTTTCTTAGCTGAATCATACGCTAAAGCAAAAAATTCAATTGCCTCAGTGCTACATTCTTCTTTATTTCTGTTTTTATCAGCAACCTTGTAATCAGCACTAGCTTTATAGTGGAAATATGCTCTGCTATATTTTTTTTCGTTATACAGGGATTTTGCCACCTCGGAGTGGCTTCTGGACATTAATTCATAATCGAGCATGCCATTAGAATCGATAAAAATAACGAATGCCATATATCTATCAGCTTTATCTAGCTGATTAGATTTTAAATATAGTTGCAGCAATTGATCTTTCCATAACCAATTTGCATGCTTCATATTTTCGTCTTCAGAAAGAATCAAATCTTGATAATATTTTTCAGCCTTATCAATCATTCCAGCCTGTAAATATTCTCTAGCATCGCGTTCTTTATCAAGATCAGACTTATTGCATCCCGCAAGAAAAAAACTCAACATTAAAATTAAGTATTTCATTGTATTATCCTTAGCTAAATCAAGTCGATGATCTTGTACTGCTAAAAATTTAATTATCGACTAAGGTCATGAGCTGACCATTATGTGACTGATTAACTTGTCCATTAAAATCGATAATACCGATTACCACCTTATAGTCCATAAGACTTTTTCTTATCTGTTATAGAAACCAGTTATACGGCCACCAGCCCCTGCCCGTCAGCGCGTAGCGGTCGGCGGCCTGCTCGAAGCGGTTGCTGTGGTGGATGCCGCCATGCAGGAAATACAGCGGCAGGAATAGCACGCCCAGCGCCATGTACTGGTACACGTGCGCGCGCTCGTGGCTGCCGATGCGCACGCACTCGTTGCCGCCGAACGCGGCGCAGTGGTAGGTCTTGGCGGATTCGTCCAGGCTTCGGCCAGTGTGCAGGATGACCTGCCCGAGCGTGAGCGCGCCGCGGCCGGGAAAGCGCACCTGCGAGAACAGCAGCGCGTGGTCCGAGAACGAGACGCGCGCGCCCAGCGCCAGCGCGCCGCAGCCCAGCACCAGACCGACTGCGGTCATCGGCAAGGCCCACAGGCTGCCAAGCGCGAACGCGGCGTAACGGAGTGCCGGATGCGTATCCATGCCCCGATTGTAGCCCGATTGAACCTTGGATCATTCGGATGTGCGCCCTAATGTTGTCGAAGGGCAACAAAAAAGCGGGCCGAAGCCCGCTTTTCCGTATGCCGGTGACAGCGGCTTATTCGGCCGCGTCTTCGTCCAGCGCCTTCATCGACAGGCGGATGCGGCCCTGCTTGTCGACTTCCAGCACCTTGACCTTGACGATGTCGCCTTCCTTGAGCTTGTCGGAGACCTTCTCGACGCGCTCGTTGGAGATCTGCGACACGTGCACCAGGCCGTCTTTGCCCGGGGCGATGGTCACGAACGCGCCGAAATCCATGATCTTGGCGACCTTGCCTTCGTAGATGCGGCCCGGCTCGACGTCCGAGGTGATCGACTCGATGCGCGCCTTGGCGGCTTCGGCGGCGGCGTTGTTGACCGAGGCGATGGTGATGGTGCCGTCGTCCTGGATGTCGATCTGGGTGCCGGTTTCCTTGGTGATGGCCTGGATCACCGAGCCGCCCTTGCCGATCACTTCGCGGATCTTGTCCGGGTGGATCTTGATGGTCATCAGGCGCGGGGCGTATTCCGACATTTCCGGACGCGGCGCCGACAGCACCTTGTTCATCTCGCCCAGGATGTGCAGGCGGCCGTGCTTGGCCTGGTCGAGGGCGATCTTCATGATCTCCTCGGTGATGCCTTCGATCTTGATGTCCATCTGCAGGGCGGAGATGCCCTTGTCGGAACCGGCGACCTTGAAGTCCATGTCGCCCAGGTGGTCTTCGTCACCCAGGATGTCGGACAGCACCACGAAGTCGCCGCCTTCCTTGACCAGACCCATGGCGATGCCGGCGACCGGCGCCTTCAGCGGGATGCCGGCGTCCATCATGGCCAGCGAGGAGCCGCAGACCGAGGCCATCGACGAGGAGCCGTTGGATTCGGTGATTTCCGACACGCAGCGGATGGTGTACGGGAATTCTTCCATGTTCGGCATCACGGCCTGCACGCCGCGCTTGGCCAGACGGCCGTGGCCGATCTCGCGGCGCTTCGGCGCGCCGAAACGGCCGCACTCGCCCACCGAATACGGCGGGAAGTTGTAGTGGAACATGAAGTTTTCTTTGTACTCGCCGGACACGGCGTCGATGATCTGGCCGTCGCGGGCGGTGCCGAGGGTGGCGACCACCAGGGCCTGGGTCTCGCCGCGGGTGAACAGGGCCGAGCCGTGGGTACGCGGCAGCACCGAGGTGCGCACGCTGATCGGACGCACGGTGTCCAGGTTGCGGCCGTCGATGCGGATCTTGGTCTTCAGCACGGACGCGCGCATGGTTTCGTATTCGAGCTCGCCGAATTCCTTGCCGAGGTCGGCGACCGGCCAGCCGTTGGCTTCGGCCTGCGGCTTCAGGCTTTCCAGCACCTCGGCCTTGATCTTGGCGATGGCGTCGCGGCGTTCCAGCTTCTCGCGGATGGCGAACGCGGCTTCCAGACGGGTGCCGACGGCGGCCTTCAGCGCGGCGATCATCGCCTCGTTCTTGGCTGGCGCCTGCCAGTCCCACTTCTGCACGCCGGCTTCGGCGGCCAGCTCGTTGATGGCGGTGATGGCGGCCTGCATTTCGCGGTGGCCGAACATCACGGCACCCAGCATCTGCTCTTCCGACAGCAGGGCGGCTTCCGATTCCACCATCAGCACCGCGTTGGCGGTACCGGCGACCACCAGCTCAAGCTGCGAGGTGGCCAGTTCGGCGGCGGTCGGGTTGAGGATGTACTGGCCGTTGGCGAAACCGACCTTGGCGGCGCCGATCGGGCCGTTGAACGGCGCGCCGGACAGGGCCAGGGCGGCGGAGGCGCCGATCAGGGCCGGGATGTCGCCGTCGACTTCCGGGTTCAGCGACATCACGGTGGCGATGATCTGCACTTCGTTGCGGAAACCTTCCGGGAACAGCGGACGGATCGGGCGATCGATCAGGCGGGAGATCAGGGTCTCCTTCTCGGTGGCGCGGCCTTCGCGCTTGAAGAAACCGCCCGGGATACGGCCGCCGGCGTAGAACTTCTCCTGGTAGTCGACGGTGAGCGGGAAGAAGTCCATGCCCTCGCGCGCGCTCTTGGCGGCGACAGCGGTGACCAGCACCACGGTGCCTTCGACGCTGACGATGACCGAGCCGCTGGCCTGGCGGGCGACTTCACCGGTTTCGATGCTGACCTGGTGCTTGCCGTATTGGAAGGTTTTCACGATTTTTGCCACTGTTCTATCCTCTTTGATTTCCGCGAGCCGGGCCACATGCCCGGCTTTGATGTACTGCAAAAAACAACGCGGCGCCTAAGCGCCGCGTCGGGTGGTTAGCGACGCAGACCCAAGCGTTGGATCAGGGCGCGGTACCGTTCACCGTCTTTCTTCTTCAGGTAGGCCAGCAGGCTGCGGCGCTGGTTGACCATGGTCAGCAGGCCGCGGCGGGAGTGGTGGTCCTTCTTGTGGGTCTTGAAGTGTTCGGACAGGTCTTCGATGCGGGCGGTGAGCAGGGCGACCTGGACTTCCGGCGAGCCGGTGTCGTTGGCGGTGCGCGCGTGCTCGGCGATGATCTTGTTGGTGTCGATGGACATGGTGTTTTCTCTGTTCGATGCGAATCCGGCAGAAGCGCGCCATTGCGCGACCGCGTGGACCGCCGGTTAAGGGAGCCTCGTCCGATTACGGCGCGAAGCCCGCGTATTATACCCGAAGCCGGCCCCGATGGGGGCCGCCGGCCTCAGTTGATGGCGGCCCAACGGAACAGGCGCTGCACGCGCACCAAGCCGTCCGGCCCGATGTGGACCAAGCCGAGGCTTCGGCCGCTTTCATCGCAAAGCTGAACGGGCTCGACGGTTTCCGCCGCCTCGGGCAGGCGCACCGGCTGGCCCATGCCCAGGCGCCGGGCCTGCTCGGCGTCCAACATCAGTTTCGGCACCGCGCGCAGGGCCTGCTCGACCGGTAGCACCGCCGCATCCAGCACCGCCTCGCCCAGCTCCGCCAACGCCTGCAGGGCCTCGATCGTCCACAGCGGCAGGTCCTGGAACGGCTCGACCCACAAGCGTCGCAGCGCCGTCACGTGCGCGCCGCAACCCAGGGCTTCGCCCAAGTCGCGCACCAGACTGCGGATGTAGGTGCCGGAACCGCAGGTCACCCGCAGACGCAGGGACTCCGGCCCGATATCCAGCAGCTCGATGGCGTGGATGCTGACCGGCCGCGCCTCAAGCTCGATGCTGTCACCGCGACGGGCCTTCACGTATAGCGGTTCGCCGCCTTGTTTGAGCGCCGAATAGATCGGAGGCACCTGCTGGATATCGCCGGTGAAGCGCGGCAGCAGGGCCATGATGTCGGCCGCGGTGAAGACCGGCACCGGACGCTCGCGCAGGATCTGGCCTTCGGCGTCGTCGGTGTCGGTGGTCGCGCCCAGCCGGGCCTCGACCTCGTAGGCCTTGTCGTTGCCGAGCAGGATGCCGGCCGCTTTGGTCGCCTCGCCCAGGCAGATCGGCAGCACGCCGGTGGCCAGCGGATCGAGCGCGCCGGTGTGTCCGGCCTTCTCGGCGCGCAGCAGGTTGCGCACCTTCTGCAGCGCCTGGTTCGAGCTCAGGCCCTGCGGCTTATCGAGCAGGATCAGGCCGTCGACGGGCCGGCGCGGGAAGGTGAATTGGGTTTTCTTCATGCCGAAAAAACCGCCCGGAGGCGGTCAGGTCTGTTCGGGTTTGGGCGCGTCGCGCAGCAGGCGGTCGATGCGCTCGCCGCGGTCGACGGAATCGTCGTAGTGGAAATGCAGCTCCGGCACATGCCGCATCTTGACCGCATGCGCCAGCTGGAAGCGCATCTCCGGCGCCAGTTCGTTCAGCGCCTTGACCGCCGCCCGCGAGGACTCCGGCAGCAGCGCGGTGACGAACACCTTGGCGTGCGCCATGTCGCGGGTCACTTCCACGTCGGAGACGCTGACCGACGGCAGACCGTGCTCGCGCACGCTGGCGTGCACGATCAGGCCCAGCTCCCGGCGGAGCTGGGCGGAGACGCGGTCGGTACGGTGGAAGCTCTTCTTCGCCATCAGAGGCTGCGCGCCACTTCGATTCGCTCGAAGCACTCGATCTGGTCGCCCGGCTTGACGTCGTTGTAGGCCTTCACCGCGATGCCGCATTCGGTGCCGCTGCGGACCTCGTCGACGTTGTCCTTGAAGCGGCGCAGCGATTCCAGCTCGCCCTCGAACACCACGGTGTTGTTGCGCAGTACGCGGATCGGCTTGTTGCGCTTGACCGTGCCTTCGACCACCAGCGAACCGGCGACGGCGCCGAACTTCGAGCTGCGGAACACGTCGCGCACCTCGGCGATGCCGATGATCTCCTCGCGGATCTCGACGCCCAACAGGCCGGAAGCGACCTGTTTGACCTGGTCGATGACGTCGTAGATGATCGAGAAGTAGCGCAGGTCGACGCCGTTGCTCTCGATGATCTTGCGGGCGCTGGCGTCGGCGCGGACGTTGAAGCCGATCACCACCGCCTTGGAGGCGGCCGCCAGGGTGGCGTCCGACTCGGTGATGCCGCCGACGCCGGAGGCGACGACGTTGATGCGGATCATCTCGTTCGACAGGCCGGTCAGCGATTCGCGCAGCGCCTGCACGGAGCCCTGCACATCGGCCTTCACCACCAGGTTGAGCACCTGCTGGCCTTGGCCGGCGCCCATCTGGGCGATGACGTCTTCCATGCGCGAGCCCGGCTGCTTGACCAGACGCGATTCGCGGTATTTGGTCTCGCGCTGCTGGGCCACTTCGCGTGCCAGGCGCTCGTCGGCCACCACCACGAAATCGTCGCCGGCGTCGGGCACGCCCGACAGACCGAGCACCTGCACCGGAATCGAGGGACCGGCGCTGTCGGTCTGCTTGCCGTTCTCGTCGAACAGCGCGCGCACGCGGCCGTACTGCAGGCCGCTGACCAGGTAATCGCCCTTCTTCAGGGTGCCTTCCTGCACCAGCACGGTGGCGACCGGGCCGCGGCCCTTGTCGAGCGCGGATTCGATGACCACGCCGGTGGCGCGGGCATCGACCGTGGCTTTCAGCTCCATCAGTTCGGCCTGGACCAGAATCGATTCCAGCAGGTTGTCGACGCCGTCGCCGGTCTTGGCCGATACCGGCACGAACTGGACGTCGCCGCCCCACTCCTCCGGCACCACTTCCAGCGCCACCAGGCCCTGCTTGACGTTGTCGGGGTTGGCCTCGGATTTGTCCATCTTGTTGATGGCGACGATCAGCGGCACCTTGGCGGCGCGCGCGTGGTTGACCGCTTCGACGGTCTGCGGCATCACGCCGTCGTCGGCCGCGACCACCAACACCACGATGTCGGTCAGTTTGGCGCCGCGGGCGCGCATCGAAGTGAACGCCGCGTGGCCGGGGGTGTCGAGGAAGCTGATCACGCCGCGCGGGGTCTCGACGTGATAGGCGCCGATGTGCTGGGTGATGCCGCCGGCTTCGCCGGTGGCGACCTTGGTGCGGCGGATGTAGTCCAACAGCGAGGTCTTGCCGTGGTCGACGTGGCCCATGATGGTGACCACCGGCGGACGCACGGTCTTGTCGCCCCGGACTTCGTCCAGATGCGCGACCAGCGCCAGTTCGGCGTCGTTGTCGTTGGCGCGCACGGCCTTATGGCCGAGCTCCTCGACCACCAGCACCGCGGTGTCGTGGTCGATGACCTGGTTGATGGTGACCATCATGCCCATCTTGAACAGCGCGCGCACCACGTCGGAGCCCTTCATCGCCAGCTTGTTGGCGAGCTCGGAGACCACGATCGAATCGCCGAGGGCGACTTCGCGGGTGATCGGCGCGGTCGGACGCGAGAAGCCGTGCTGGCCGGAGGCGGTACGCGAGGCTTCCATCGGCTTGGCGCGCGGCTTCTTCTTGGCGCCGGCGCGGCGCTCGCGCTCGGCCGCGGTCAGGTGCAGCTGGCCGCTGATGTTCTGCAGACCGGACTCGTCGTCGATGTCGTTGTCGACCATGGCGTGCGAGCCGCGCACCTTGTGCTTGGCGGCCGGCGCGCGGACCGGCGCCTTGTCCTTGACGGCCTTGGCCGGTTCGTGGCGGATGGCCTCGGTCTTGTGCGGCTTGTGGCCGTGCTTCTCGTCGCGTTCGCGGCGCGACTCGTGGCCGGCGTCGGCGGCGGTTTTGCCGGCGACCTCGACGGCGGTGCGGGCCTTCTCCTCCGCTTCCCGGGCCAGACGTTCCTTCTCCGCCTTCTCGGCCTCGATCTGTTCGCGGCGGGCGCGGTCGAGCTCGCTCAGGCGCGCCTGTTCTTCGGCGTTGCGGGATTTGGATTCCTCGAGCTTGCGCAGCACTTCCTCGCGCTCGCTGGAGACCGGCGCCTCGACGTCGTCGCGCTTGACGTAGGTGCGCTTCTGGCGCACTTCCACGGCGACCGTGGTCTTGGCTTTGCCGGAACCGGCGACCGTCAGCTCTTCGGTCTTGCGGCGCGCGATGGTGATCTTCTTCGGCGCGCCGGCGGCCTCGGCCGGCGCTTCGGCCTTGCCGTGCGCGCGGCGCAGGAAGCCGAGCAGTTTGATCTTCTCGGTGCTGCTGACGACCTGATCGGGGCCGGAAAACTCCATGCCGGCGTCGGCCAGCTGCTTGAGCAGCTTGTCGACCGGGAGTCCCACGATTTTTGCCAACGATCCTACGGTTACTTCTGACATGGATGTGTCAATCCTTCAAATTTGTGATGCAACATGCGGCGCGGATATACGTGCCGCTCAGCCGTTCAGCTGTTCCAAGCGGGCGATTTCGGCGGCGCGGGCCGCCAGGATGAGGGCCGAGGCCTGTTCGATGCCCATGTCCTCGATGTCGGAGATCTCGTCGGCGGCCAGTTCGGCCAAGTCGTCGCGGGTGGAGACGCCGCGCTCGGCCAACGCGTAGGCGACCGATTCGGTCATGCCGTCCAGCGACAGCAGGTCGTCGGCCGGCTTGTGTTCCTCGATCTCCTCTTCCGCGGCCAAGGCCTCGTTCAGCAGGGCGTCGCGGGCGCGGGCGCGCAGTTCCTCGACGATGTCCTCGTCGAAGCCGTCGATCGCCAGCAGCTCGGCGGCCGGCACATAGGCGATTTCCTCGACCGTGCCGAAACCTTCGCCGACCAGGATGCCGGCGATCTCTTCGTCGACCTCCAGCTTGTCGACGAACACCGCGCGGGCGGCGGCCTGCTCGGCCTCGCTCTTGGCGGCGACCTGGTCCTGGGTCATCACGTTCAGCTGCCAACCGGTCAGGCGGCTGGCCAGGCGCACGTTCTGGCCGCCCTTGCCGATGGCCTGGGCCAGTTTGTCCTCGGCCACCGCGATGTCCATCGAATGCTTCTCTTCATCGACGATGATCGACTGCACTTCCGCCGGCGCCATGGCGTTGATCACGAACTGGGCCGGGTTGTCGGACCACAGCACGATGTCGACGCGTTCGCCGTTGAGCTCGTTCGACACCGCCTGCACGCGCGAACCGCGCATGCCGATGCAGGCGCCGATCGGATCGGTGCGATGGTCGTGAGCCAGCACGGCGATCTTGGCGCGGTCGCCCGGATCGCGGGCGGCGCCCTTGATCTCGACCAGGCCCTGGCCGACTTCCGGCACTTCCAGGCGGAACAGCTCGATCATGAATTCCGGCGCCACGCGCGAGATTACCAGCTGCGGACCGCGGGTCTCGGCACGGGTCTCGGCCAGATAACCGCGCACGCGGTCGCCCGGGCGCAGCACGTCACGCGGGATGGATTTGTCTTTCGGGATGATCGCTTCGGCGTTGCCGCCGAGGTCGACGTAGACGTTGCCGCGCTCGGCGCGCTTGACCACGCCGTTGACCAGCTCGCCGACGCGGTCGTTCCACTGCTCCAGCACCAGCGCGCGTTCGGCTTCGCGCACGCGCTGCACGATAACCTGCTTGGCGGCCTGGGCCGAGATGCGGCCGAACTCCGGGTTCTCGACCTGCTGCTCGATGAAGTCGCCGACCTGCGCGTCCGGATCCTCGTCGACGGCGTCCATCAGGCGGATCATGCGGTCCGGGGACTCCATGACTACGTCGTCGGCCACCACTTCCCAGCGGCGGAAGGTCTCGTAGGTGCCGTCCTTGGGATTGATGGCGACGCGGATGGACACGTCTTCGTCGTGGTAGCGCTTCTTGGCGGCGGAGGCCAAGGCCGATTCCATCGCCTGGATTATCACGCCGCGGTCGACGCCCTTCTCGTTCGCCACCGCTTCCATGACCAACAACAGTTCTTTGCTCACAATGAAACTCCGTATCCGTCGGCTGTGCCGAGATTATCGCTTATCGGGCGCAGGCTTCCTGCGTCCGCCTTTGGGTGCCGCGACCAGACCGAGGGCGACCAGATCGGGCACCAGCCTGGCTTTGTCCACGTTGCCGATGGCGACGCTGAATTCGCGGCCGTCGACGTCCAGTATTACGTTGCCGTCGGTCACCGCCCGGACCCGGCCCTGCAGGCGGCGGCGGCCGTCCTGCGGCAGGTTCAGGCTGACCTTGACCAGTTCGCCCATCTGCGCGGCGAAATGCGCCAACGTGAACAGCGGCCGGTCGATGCCAGGCGAGGACACCTCGAGGGTGTACTGCGAGGCAATCGGGTCGTTCACGTCCAGATTGGCCGAGACCTCGCGGCTGACCGCTTCGCAGTCCTCGATACCGACCGGACGGCCGGGCGCGTCGATGTACAGGCGCACCAAGGCGTTACCGACCGCCGGCGAGAACTCGATGCCGAGCAGTTCGAGACCGAGGCTGTGCACGGTCGGGGCCAACAATTCCATCAATTCCAGTGCTTTACCGGTCATTGCCATGATGCCGACTCCTCGCGCCGGGTGATTTCCGCTAACAAAAAAGGGCCTGACGGCCCTTTTCCGGTACTTCCTAGATCCGGCGTCCGAAGCCGTACCGCACTCCGGACAAGCCATGCAACCGGCCGGAGCCACTTGCTTGAATAACTGGTAGCGGGGGCAGGATTTGAACCTACGACCTTCGGGTTATGAGCCCGACGAGCTGCCAGACTGCTCCACCCCGCATCAGCGAATGGCCATTATAGCGGACTTCCCCGCCGGCGCGCAAGTGTTCCGTCAGGCCGCCGGGAACGCCCGCAGGCACCACGACAGGATGCCGTTGGAGAACACGCCGAGCACCAACAGCGCCGCGGCGTTGACCGCGAACGCGGCGCGCAGGTGGCCGTCGGCGTTGACCTCGGCGGACTCGGTTTCGGACTTGTCGAAGAACATGGCGCGGATCAATTTCAGGTAGTAGAAGGCGCCGATCACCGCGCAGACCACGGCCAGGATCGCCAGCGACTGGTAACCGCCCTGCAGCGCGGCCACGATCACCTGCAGCTTCGCGAAGAAACCCAGGAACGGCGGGATGCCGGCCAAGGACGCGACCACGAACAGGATCAGGAACGCGAAACCCGGGCTCTTGGCCCACAGGCCGCGGAAGTCGTCGATGGCGTCGGCGTCGAAGCCGGCGCGGCTGAGCAGGATCAGCGAGCCGAACGCCGCGACCGCGGTGACCGCGTAGCTGATGGCGTAGAACATCGCGGCGGCATAGCCGGCGTTGTCGGCCGACAGCAGGCCGAGCAGCAGGAAGCCGACGTGCGAGATGGTGGAGTACGCCAGCAGGCGCTTGAAGCTCGACTGCACCAACGCCATCAGGTTGCCGAGCACCAGCGATACCGCCGACAGGCCGGCCACCAGCGGCACCCAATCGGCCGCCGCGCCGCCGGCGGCGGTCTCCAGCAGACGGTAGGCCATGGCGAACACGGCGATCTTCGGCGCCGAGGCGATGAACGCGGTGACCGCGGTGGAGGCGCCCTGATAGACGTCCGGCAGCCACATGTGGAACGGCGCCGCGCCCAGCTTGAAGGCGATGCCGGCCAGCACGAACACCACGCCGAGCTTGAACATCATCGGCGAGGCGGTCTGCGCCGAGCCGGCCAGGATGGCGTCGAACTGCAGGCTGCCGGTGGCGCCGTACAGCATCGACATGCCGTACAGCAGCAGACCGGAGGCCATCGAGCCGAGCACGAAATACTTCATCGCCGCTTCCGACACGGTCGGATTGTCGCGGTCGAAGCCGACCAGGCCGTAGGAGCTCAGCGCCAGCAGTTCCAGGCCGAGGTACAGCACGGTCAGATTGCCGGCGGAGATCATCAGGCCCATGCCCAGCACCGAGAACAGGCAGAGTACGTAATATTCGCCCTTGAACAGGCCGCGCTCGGCCAGGTACGGCTTGGCGTACACGAAGCCGAACGCGGTCACCGCATACACCGCGATCTTCATCACGTCGCCGGCGACGTCGCGCACGAACATGCCGCCGAAGGCGGTCACCGCGCCGGCGGCCATGTCGCGCACGGTCAGCAGCACGGCCGCGGCCAGCACCGCGATGGCCAGGAAATGGATCAGCGCCCGGCGCTTGGCGTCGATGAACAGGTCGGCCATCAGCAGGGCGAAGGCCGCGCCGCACAGGAACAGCTCCGGCAGGATGGTGTGCAGGTCCGCGGGGGAGAACGAAATCGGGATCATGTGCGGGTCCTCACAACTTGGTTTGCACGAGGTGTTCGACCAGGGCCGCGATCGGCGCGTCCATCAGGTCGACCAGCGGTTTCGGGTACACGCCCAGCGCCAGCACGCCGACGGCGAACAGACCGAGCATCCAGGCCTCGCGGGCGTTGATGTCCTGCAGCTCGGCGACATGGCGGTTGCCGATATCGCCGAAGATCACGCGCTTCACCATCCACAGCGTGTAGGCGGCGCCCAGGATCAGGGTCAGCGCGGCGAAGAAGGCGATCAGCGGGTGCGACTGGAAGCTGGCGATGATGACCATGAACTCGCCGACGAAGCCGCTGGTGCCCGGCAGGCCGGCGTTGGCCATGGCGAACAGCACGAAGAAGCCGGCGAACCACGGCATGGTGTTGATCACGCCGCCGTAGTCCTTGATCATCCGGCTGTGCATGCGGTCGTACAGCACGCCGATGCAGCTGAACATGGCGCCGGAGATGAAGCCGTGCGAGACCATCTGCACCATGCCGCCCTGCAGGCTGAGGCGCGCGCCTTCCAGGTTGCCGTCCTCGCGCACCATCGCCAGCACGATGAAGGTGGCCAAGGTGACGAAGCCCATGTGTGCGATCGAGGAATACGCGACCAGCTTCTTCATGTCCTCCTGTACCAGCGCGACCAGACCGATGTAGACCACGGCGATCAGCGACAGCGCGATGACCAGCCAGGCCCACTCCTGCGAGGCGTCCGGCACGATCGGCAGGCTGAAGCGCAGGAAGCCGTAGCCGCCGATCTTCAGCATGATCGCGGCCAGGATCACCGAGCCGCCGGTCGGCGCCTCGACGTGCGCGTCCGGAAGCCAGGTATGCACCGGCACCATCGGCACCTTGACCGCGAACGCGGCCAGGAACGCGAAGAACAGCCACATCTGTTCGGTGGCGTTCAGCGGCAGCTGCGCCCAGTCGGCCAACGCGAAGCTGCCCGACTTCAGGTACAGGTACACCAGGCCGATCAGCATGAACACCGAACCGAGGAAGGTGTACAGGAAGAACTTGACGCTGGCGTAGATCCGGCGCGGGCCGCCCCAGATGCCGATGATGATGAACATCGGGATCAGCATGCCTTCGAAGAAGATGTAGAACAGCACGGCGTCGAGCGCGCAGAACACGCCGACCATCAGGCCCTCCAGCACCAGCATGGCGGCGAAGTACTGGTGCGCGCGGTTGTCGATCGAGCTCCAGGAACCCAGCAGCACCAGCACGGTGGTGAACGTGGTCAGGATGATCAGCGCCACCGAGATGCCGTCGACGCCCAGGTGGTAGTTGATGTTGAAGCCCGGCAGCCACGGCAGCAGCTCGGTGAACTGCATCGCCGAGGAGCTCTGGTCGAGCCCGGTGTACAGCTGCAGGCTGAGCAGGAAGGTGGCGATGGTCACCGCGAAGGCCAACACCTTGGCGCCGCCGGTGCGGCGGTCGCCGAGCAGGAAGGTGAGCAGGCCGCCGAGGATCGGCAGCCAGATAAGGGTACTGAGGAGCGGCAGTTGGAAGCCCATGCGGAATGTCCTTGAAGCGTTATAGGGCGAACAGGCGGGCGACCGCGGCCAGGAGTACGATCAGGCCGAGGATCATCGCGAACGCATAGGTGGTCAGGCGGCCGGTCTGCATGCCGCGGACGGCGCGCGAGACGTGACCGACCAGGTTGGCCGTGCCGTTCACCAGCACGCCGTCGATCAGCCCGGCGTCGATGTACTTCCAGGCGCGCTTGCCGAGCGCGATGCCGCCGCCGGCGAAGCCCTTGATCCACAGGTCGTCGAAGCCGTACTTGTTCTCCAGCACGCGGATCGGCAGCGCGAACAGGCGGCTGGCGCGTTCGGCGACCTTGATGTTGAACAGGTAGATGTAGGTCGCCAGGGCGAAACCGCCGAAAGCCAGCCAGAATGCCGGCATCTGCATGCCGTGCAGGGCGAACGCGACCGGACCGTGGAACTCCTCGCCCAGCGCGCCGATCACGTCGTTGCGCGGCAACACCTCGATGGCGCCGGTGAAGAAACCGCCGAACAGCATCGGGCCGACGGTGAAGAAGCCGATGAAGATGGACGGAATCGCCAGCAGCACCAGCGGCACGGTCACCACCAGCGGCGACTCGTGCGGCAGGCCGCCGTGGTGGCCGTGGTCGTCATGGTTTTCGTTGCCGTGCGTCTCGTGCGGCTCGGCGTGGTGTTCCGCCGCATGCGTATCGAAACGCTCCTTGCCGTGGAAGGTCAGGTACAGCAGTCGGAAAGAATAGAAACTGGTCACGAACACGCCGAGCAGCACCGCCCAGTAGGCGTAGGTGTTGATCCAATGGCCGCTCTGGGTGGCGAAATGCGCGGCCTCGATGATGGTGTCCTTCGAATAGAAGCCGGACAGGAACGGGGTGCCGACTAGCGCCAGGGTGCCGATCAGGCTGGTCCAGTAGGTGACCGGCATGTACTTGCGCAGGCCGCCCATCTTGCGCATATCCTGCTCGTGGTGCATGCCGATGATGACCGAGCCGGCGGCGAGGAACAGCAGGGCCTTGAAGAAGGCGTGCGTCATCAGGTGGTAGACCGCGCCCGAATAGGCGGACACGCCGAGCGCGACCGTCATGTAGCCGAGCTGCGACAGCGTCGAGTACGCCACCACGCGCTTGATGTCGTTCTGGATGATGCCGATCAGGCCGGTGAACAGCGCCGTGGTCGCGCCGATGAACAGCACGAAATGCAGCGCGGTCGGGCTCAGCTCGAACACCGGCGACATGCGCGCGACCATGAAGATGCCGGCGGTGACCATGGTGGCGGCGTGGATCAGCGCCGAAATCGGGGTCGGGCCTTCCATCGAATCCGGCAGCCAGACGTGCAGCGGCACCTGGGCCGACTTGCCCATGGCGCCGATGAACAGGCAGACGGCGATGAAGGTGACCGCGGACACTTCCCAGGCGCCGAACTGCATGCCCCACAGGCCGAAGGCCGGCACCAGCTCGATCGCGGCCTGGGTCACGCCCTGCACGCGCGCGAAGGCCTCGGCGTAGTCCAGGGTGCCGGTGTAGTACACCACGCCGCAGATGCCGAGCAGGAAGCCGAAATCGCCGACGCGGTTGACCAGGAACGCCTTCAGGTTGGCGAAGATGGCGGTCGGCCGCTTGTACCAGAAGCCGATCAGCAGGTACGAGACCAGGCCGACCGCTTCCCAGCCGAAGAACAGCTGCAGGAAGTTGTTGCTCATCACCAGCATCAGCATCGAGAAGGTGAACAGCGAGATGTAGCTGAAGAAGCGCTGGTAGCCCGGGTCTTCGTGCATGTAGCCGATGGTGTACACGTGCACCAGCAGCGACACGAAGGTGACCACCACCATCATCATCGCGGTCAGGCGGTCGACCATGAAGCCGACGTGCGCCGAGAACTTCCCGGATTCGAAGAAGGTGTAGACGTTCTGGTTGAACGGCAGCGCGCCCTCGTAGATGAACTGGCCGAGCACGTAGAACGACAGCGCGCAGCTCAGCAGCACCAGCGCGATGGTGGCGGTATGCGCGCCGGCGCGGCCGATCCGGCGGCCGAACAGGCCGGCCAGGATGGCGCCCAGCAGCGGCGCGAGCGCGATGGTGAGCAGGATCGGCAGGGACAATTGGGTGGTTTCGGTCAGCATCGCATCAGCCTTTCAGGGAGTCCAGCTCGGCCACGTTGATGGTGCGCCGGCTGCGGAACAGGGTGACCAGGATCGCCAGGCCGATGGCGGCCTCGGCGGCGGCCACGGTCAGGATGAAGAACACGAAGACCTGGCCGTCGACGTTGCCGAGGAAACGCGAGAAGGCCACGAAGTTGACGTTCACCGACAGCAGCATCAGTTCGATGCACATCAGCAGCAGGATCACGTTCTTGCGGTTGATGATGATGCCGGCGATGCTCAGCGCGAACAGGATGGCGCCGAAGGTCAGGTAGTGCTCGAGCGTGATCATTTGGCCTCCGGGGTTTCGTCTGCGGCGTTGCCGGCCGCCGCCATCTTGACCAGGCGGACGCGGTCGGCCTTGCGCACCAGCACCTGCTGGGCGGGATCCTGGTGCTTGGTGCCTTCGCGGCGGCGCAGGGTCAGCAGCACCGCGACCACGATGGCCACGGTCAGGATCACCGCGGCGACCTCGAACGGCAGCATGTAGCGGCTGAACAGGGCGGTGGCGATCCAGTGCAGGTTGCTGTCGTAGCCGGCCATCTGCGTTTCGTAGGCGGCGGCGCCGGCGGCGGAAGCGAGCGCGGAATCGGCATTGCCGACGCCGACCAGCACCAGGATCTCGGCCAGCATCACCGCGGCCACCGCGATGGCGACCGGGAAGTGCTTGATGAAGCCCTCGCGTTTCGGCACCGAGTGCACGTCCAGCATCATCACCACGAACAGGAACAGGATCATCACTGCGCCGATGTACACCAGCACCAGCACGATGCCGAGGAACTCGGCCTGCAGCAGCAGCCACAGGCAGGCGGTCGAGAAGAAGGTCAGCACCAGGCTCAGCACCGAGTGCACCGGGTTCTTGAAGCTGATCACGGCGGCGGCCGAAGACAGGGCCACCGCGGCGAACAGGTAAAACGCGATCAATTCAAAGCTCACTCGCCCTCTCCTATCGGTAGGCCGCGTCGGCCTGGCGGCGTTCGGCGATCTCGGCTTCGAAGCGGTCGCCGATCGCCAGCAGCTGCGGCTTGGTGACCACGTTCTCGCCGCGGTTCTCGAAATGGTATTCGTGGATGTGGGTCTCGACGATCGAGTCGACCGGGCAGCTCTCCTCGCAGAAGCCGCAGAAGATGCACTTGAACAGGTCGATGTCGTAGCGCGTGGTGCGGCGCTGGCCGTCCTCGCGCGGGGCCGAGTCGATGGTGATCGCCAGCGCCGGGCACACCGCCTCGCACAGCTTGCAGGCGATGCAGCGCTCTTCGCCGTTCGGGTAGCGGCGCAGCGCGTGCAGGCCGCGGAAGCGGTTCGACTGCGGCAGCTTCTCGAACGGGTAGTTGACGTTGTACTTCGGCTTGAACATGTAGGTCAGCGTCAGCCAGAGCCCCTGCAGGAACTCGACCAGCATCAGGCTTTTCAGGTAATTGAACAGTCGGATCATATCGGCCTCATGCTCCCAGGACGAACCAGTTGTTGTAGGCCGCCACCGCGGTGAAGAAGATCCAGGCGATGGTGATCGGAATGAACACCTTCCAGCCCAGACGCATGATCTGGTCGTAGCGGTAGCGCGGGAAGCTGGCGCGGAACCAGACGAAGCAGAACGCGAAGAACAGCGCCTTGGCGAACAGCCACCACGGACCGGACGCGGCCAGGACGCCGAGCGCGGAATCCGCCGCGATCCAGCCCTGCAGCGGCGACAGCCAACCGCCGAGGAACAGCAGCGAGGTCAGGAAGCTGACCAGGATCATGTTGGCGTATTCGGCCAGGAAGAAGATCGCGAAGGCCGAACCGGAATACTCGACGTGGAAGCCGGCCACGATCTCGGACTCGCCTTCGGCGACGTCGAACGGCGCCCGGTTGGTCTCGGCGGTGCCGGAGATGAAGTACACCAGGAACAGCGGGAACAGCGGGATGAAGAACCATTCCAGGAAGCCGGCGTCGCCGGCCTGGGCGTTGACGATGGCGGTCAGGTTCATGCTGCCCGCGGCCACCAGCACGCCGACCAAGGCGAAGCCCATGGCGATCTCGTAGCTGATCACCTGCGAGGCGGCGCGCAGGGCACCCATCACCGCGTACTTGGAGTTCGAGGCCCAGCCGCCGAGGATGATGCCGTACACGCCCATCGAGGTCAGCGCCAGCAGCATCAGGATGCCGGCGTTGATGTCGGCCAGCACCAGCGGGCCGGTGTCGGTCTCGCCGAACGGGATCAGCGCCCAGGCCGCGAAAGCCGGCGCCAGCGCCAGCAGCGGCGCCAGGCGGTACAGGAACGGACTGGCCTTGTCGGGCGTGATCAGTTCCTTGAACAGCATCTTGAACACGTCGGCGAAGGCCTGGATGACGCCGATGCCGAACACGCCGCCGACGTACTGCGGCCCTTGGCGGACGTGCATCCAGCCGATGACCTTGCGCTCGAACAGGGTGTAGAACGCCACGGCAATGATCAGCGGCAACATGATCACCAGGATCTTGAGCAGCATCCAGGCCAAGTCGCCGGCCAGACCGAACTGCAACAGGGGTTCGCGGATGAGATCGATCACGGGGCGGCCCTCACGATGGCCAAGGCGGCGGTCTGCGACAGCGGCGCGGTGGCGGAATGGTTCGTTTCGATCCAGACGCAGGACGGCGCGATCTTGGACGACAGCGCGACCGGCAGCACGGCGGTGCCGGTGCCGTCGCCGACGCGGGCCATTTGGCCCTCGGCCAAGCCGGCCTTGGCGGCGTCTTCCGGGTGCATCACGACGCGCGGACCCGCGTTCAGCGGATGCGCCTGCAGCGCGGGCGCGCGGCGGGTCACCGCGTCGATGCGATAGATCGGACTGGTGGCGATGCGCTCGAAACCTTGCTCGCGCGCGGCCGGAGCCGACAGGCCGTTGCCCGAGACCGCGGCCGTCGGCGCGACGCTGGCGCGCAGGCCGGCGATATCGGTGAACGCCAACGCCGGCAACGCGCAGTGCTCGTACAGCGCGCGCAGCACGCGCCAGCCGCTCTGCGCCGAACCCGGGGCCTTGCCGGCGGCTTCGGCCTGTTGTTCGGTGCCGTTGACGTTGGTCAGCGTAGCCTGGATTTCCGGCAAGGCGGCGATCGGCAGCAGCACGTCGGCCAGCTCGCACAGGGCTTCGCTGGTGAAGGCGGTGCAGGCCACGGTCTTGGCGGCCAGCAGCGCCTTGAGCGCGCGGGCGTTGTCGGCGAAGTCGAACTGCGGTTCGATGCCGAACAGCAGCGCGGCCTTCAGCGAACCGTCGAGCATGGCGAACCCGTCCTTGCCCTGCCCGCCCGGCAGCACGCCGTAACGGGCCAGGCCGATGGCGTTGGCGCCCTGCGGCAGGCGGCAGAGCGCGGCCTTGCCGGCGGCCTGCAGCGCCTTGGCGGCAGCGCGGATGTGCGAGGCGTCGGCATGGTTCTCGGCGATCTCGCCGAGGATCAGCACCGTCGAACCGTCGGCGTCGAGGCTTTCGCCCAGCGCGCGCAACGCATCGGCCAACTTGGACGGCGGCACGATGGCTTTGCCGGCCGGCGCGAAGGTGAAGTCGAAATCGACCGGATTGACCACATGCACCTGCGCGCCGCGCTTGACGGCCTGATGGATGCGCTGGTGCAGCAGCGGCATTTCGTGGCGGACGTTGCAGCCGACCAGCACGATGCGCTTGGCCTTGGCGATGTCGGCCACCGGCACGGCGAACGGCTCGGCCACGGCGGCATCGGCGAAATCGCGCTGTTTGATGCGGTGGTCGAGATTGGCGATGCCCAGGCCTTTGGCCAGCAGCGCCAGCATGGCGCCCTCTTCGTTGCTGGCGGCCGGATGCGCCAGAATGCCGACCTGTTCGGCCGGTACCGACTGCAGCGCGGCGGCGGCGGCGGCCAGGGCTTCGTCCCAGGCGGCTTCGCGCCAGATGCCGTTTTCCTTGATCATCGGCTTGCTCAGGCGGTCTTCGCCGTACAGGCCTTCATGCGAATAGCGGTCGCGGTCCGACAGCCAGCATTCGTTGACCGCTTCGTTGTCGCGCGGCACGGCGCGCAGCACTTCGCCGCGGCGGGCGTGCAGGAACATGTTCGAACCGAGCGCGTCGTGGTAGGCCACGGATTCCTTGGCGATCAGCTCCCAGGCGCGGGCCTTGTAGCGGAACACCTTGTTGGTCAGCGCACCGACCGGGCAGACGTCGATCACGTTGCCGGAGATCTCGCTCATCAACGGCTTGCCGTCGAAGGTGCCGATCTGCAGGTTCTCGCCGCGGTAGATGCCGCCCAGCTCGTAGGTACCGGCGATCTCGGCCGAGAAGCGCACGCAGCGGGTGCACTGGATGCAGCGGGTCATGTCGGTGGCCACCAGCGGGCCCATGTCCTCGTCCGGCACCACGCGCTTGCGGTCGACGTAGCGGCTGACCGAGCGGCCGTAGCCCATCGACACGTCCTGCAGCTCGCATTCGCCGCCCTGGTCGCAGATCGGGCAGTCCAGCGGGTGGTTGACCAGCAGGAACTCCATCACGTTGCGCTGCGCGTCGAGCGCGCGCTTGCTCTGGGTGTAGACCTTCATGCCTTCCATCACCGGCGTGGCGCAGGCCGGCATCGGCTTCGGCGTCTTCTCGACGTCGACCAGGCACATGCGGCAGTTGGCCGCGATCGGCAGCTTCTCGTGGTAGCAGAAGCGCGGAATCGGGATGCCGGCGGCGTCCGAGGCCTGGATGATCATCGAGCCCTTGGCGACCTGCACGGCCTGGCCGTTGATCTCTAGGTTGACCAGGTCGACGGCTTGCGGTTTGTCGGCGGTGCTGCTCATGCCGCGTTCTCCAGTTGCGCGTCCACCCAGAACCGCTTGTTCCGGATGGCGTATTCGAATTCGTGCCAGTAGTGGCGCAGGAAGCCCTGCACCGGCCAGGCGGCGGCCTCGCCGAAGGCGCAGATGGTGTGGCCTTCGATCTGGCCGGCGGCGGCCTTCAGCATGTCGAGGTCTTCCAGCGTCGCCTCGTGCGCGACCATGCGCGACAGCACGCGGTACATCCAGCCGGTGCCTTCGCGGCATGGGGTGCACTGGCCGCAGCTTTCCTTGTAGTAGAAGCGCGAGATGCGGTGGCAGGCGCGCACCATACAGGTGGTGTCGTCCATCACGATGACCGCGCCCGAGCCCAGGCCGGAACCGACCTTCTGGATCGAGTCGTAGTCCATGGTGCAATTCAGCATGGTCTCGGCCGGCAGCACCGGCATCGAGGAACCGCCCGGGATCACGGCCTTGAGCTTGCGCCCGGCGCGCACGCCGCCAGCCATGGCCAGCAGCTCGCTGAACGGGGTGCCGAGACGGATCTCGAAGTTGCCCGGGTTGTTGACGTGGCCGGACACCGAGAAGATCTTCGGGCCGCCGTTGTTCGGCTTGCCCAGATTCAGGAACCACTCGGCGCCGTTGCGCAGGATCGCCGGCACCGAGGCGTAGGTCTCGGTGTTGTTGATGGTGGTCGGCTTGCCGAACAGGCCGAAGTTGGCCGGGAACGGCGGCTTGAAGCGCGGCTGGCCCTTCTTGCCTTCCAGCGATTCCATCAGCGCGGTCTCTTCGCCGCAGATGTAGGCGCCGGCGCCGAGCGCGGCGTAGATGTCGACGTCGACGCCCGAGCCGAGCACGTTCTTGCCCAGCAGGCCGGCGGCGTAGGCTTCCTTCAGCGCCTGTTCGAAATGCTCGAACGGCTCATGGTGGAATTCGCCGCGCAGGTAGTTGTAGGCCACGGTCGAGCCGGTGGCGTAGCAGGCGATGGCCATGCCCTCGATCACCGCGTGCGGGTTGTAGCGCAGGATGTCGCGGTCCTTGCAGGTGCCCGGCTCGGATTCGTCCGAGTTGCACAGGATGTACTTCTGGCCGGGCGCGCTGCGCGGCATGAAGCTCCATTTCAGGCCGGTCGGGAAGCCCGCGCCGCCGCGGCCGCGCAGGCCGGACTGCTTGACGGTCTCGATGACCTGTTCCTGCGGCGTCTTCTCGGCCAGGATCTTCTTCCAGGCGGCGTAGCCGTCCTGCTTCAGGTAGCTGTCGAGCGCCCACGGGGTGTCGTGGTGGAGGGTGGTATAGACCACCTGGTGCGCTTGCGGTGCGGGACCAATCGCCATGTCGATTCCTTACTTCAATCCGTCGAACAGCTCGTCGAGCGTGTTGGGGGTGACGCGTTCGTGGTAATGGCCGTCGATGACCACCGCCACCGCGCCGGCGCAGGCGGCCACGCATTCCTCCTCGACCTTGAGGGTGATGCGGCCGTCGGCGCTGGTTTCGCCGTGCTTGCAGCCGAGCTTGCGTTCGGCGTGGCGGACCAGGTCTTCGGCGCCGTTCAGCCAGCAGCTGATGTTGGTGCAGATCGAGACCTTGTGCCGGCCGACCGGCGCCAGGTCGAACATCGAGTAGAAGCTGGCCACTTCATAGGCCCAGACCGCCGGGATGCCGAGGTACTTGGCCACGGCCGCCATCAGCTCGTCGGTCAGCCAGCCGCCGTTCTGCTCCTGCGCCGCCATCAGCGACTGGATCACCGCCGAACGCTTGCGGTCGGCCGGGAACTTAGCCACCCAGTGGTCGATGTGGGCGCGCGTCTCCGCGCTCAGCGCCTGCATCGGATCGACGTGCTGGCAGGCTTCGAAATTACCGGTTGCTTTCATCGGTCCACCTCACCGAAAACGATATCGTAGGTGCCGATCATCGCCACCACGTCGGCCAGCATGTGGCCGCGCACGATGGCGTCCATCGACGACAGGTGCGCGAAGCCCGGGGCGCGCGCTTTCAGGCGGAACGGCTTGTTGGCGCCGTCCGACACCAGGTACACGCCGAACTCGCCCTTCGGCGCTTCGACCGCCGAGTACACTTCGCCGGCCGGCACCGAATAGCCTTCGGTGAACAGCTTGAAGTGGTGGATCAGCGCTTCCATGTCTTCCTTCATCTCGGCGCGCGACGGCGGCGCGACCTTGAAGTTCTTGACCATCACCGGGCCGGGGTTGGCGCGCAGCCACTTCACGCACTGCTGGATGATGCGGTTGGACTGGCGCATCTCCTCGACGCGCACCAGGTAGCGGTCGTAGCAGTCGCCGGTGACGCCGACCGGAATGTCGAAATCGACCTTGTCGTAGGCGGCGTACGGCTGTTTCTTGCGCAGGTCCCAGGCCACGCCGGAACCGCGCAGCATCGGGCCGGTCATGCCCCAGGCCAGGGCCTTCTCCGGCGGCACCACGCCGATGCCGACGGTGCGCTGCTTCCAGATGCGGTTGTCGGTCAGCAGGGTCTCGTATTCGTCGATCTTGTTCGGGAAGTCGTCGGTGAACGCCTCGAGGAAGTCAAGCATCGAGCCCTCGCGCCAGGCGTTCGACTTCTTCAGCGCCTCGCCCTTGCGCCAGGGCGATTCGCGGTATTTCGGCATGCTGTCCGGCAGGTCGCGGTAGACGCCGCCCGGGCGGTAGTAGGTAGCGTGCAGGCGCGCGCCGGACACCGCCTCGTAGCAGTCCATCAGCTCCTCGCGTTCGCGGAAGGCGTACAGGAACACCGCCATCGCGCCGAGGTCGAGGCCGTTGGAGCCGATCCACATCAGGTGGTTCAGGATGCGGGTGATCTCGTCGAACATCGTGCGGATGTACTGCGCGCGGATGGGCGCCTCGATGCCGAGCAGCTGCTCGATGGCGCGCACGTAGGCGTGCTCGTTGCACATCATCGACACGTAGTCGAGGCGGTCCATGTAGCCGATCGACTGGTTGAACGGCTTGCTCTCGGCCAGCTTCTCGGTACCGCGGTGCAGCAGGCCGACGTGCGGGTCGGCGCGCTGCACCACCTCGCCGTCCATCTCGAGGATGAGGCGGAGCACGCCGTGCGCGGCCGGATGCTGCGGGCCGAAGTTCAGCGTGTAATTGCGGATTTCCTGGCCGCTCATGGTTTCACCTGCGATTGTTCGGTTTGGGCCTGCTGCCAGCGCGAGTCCTCGCGGATCACGCGCGGCACGCCGACGCGCGGCTCGATCGAGACCGGCTGGTACACCACCCGGCCGCGTTCCTCGTCGTAGCGCACTTCGACGTTGCCGACCAGCGGGAAGTCCTTACGGAACGGATGGCCGACGAAGCCGTAGTCGGTGAGGATGCGGCGCAGATCGGGATGGCCGCTGAAGATGATGCCGTACAGGTCGAAGGCCTCGCGCTCGAACCAGTCGGCGACCGGATACACGCCGGTGACCGAATCCAGCACCGGCATGGCGTTGTCGGCGGCGAAGCAGCGCACGCGGATGCGGCGGTTATGGCGCACCGAGGTCAGGTGCGAGACCGCCGCGAAACGGCGTTCGGGGCCGTCGCCGCGCGGGCGCGACTCCCAGCTGAAGCGGCCGGGGCCCTGGCCCTCGACGCCGCGCGAGAAGCCTTCCGAGGACACGTCGGTGGTGTCCCATTCGGCCTGGCCGTAGCCGAGGTAGTCGACGCCGCACAGGTCGAGCAGCTGCTCGAAGGCGAAGTCGGCGTGGTCGCGCAGTTCGGTCATCACCGCCAGGTAATCGGCCGGCGCCGCCTCGAGGGTGACCTCGTCGCGCTGGCGCAGCACCTGCACGCGCGCACCGAAGTGCGCGGTCAGTTTTTCCACGAAGGGATTGGGAAGATCGGTCATGGCCCGTCCTTATCGCGCGATGGTGTTGGTGCGGCGGATTTTCTTCATCAGCTGCAGGATGCCGTAGACCAGCGCTTCCGCGGTCGGCGGACAGCCCGGCACGTACACGTCGACCGGCACGATGCGGTCGCAGCCGCGCACCACGGAGTACGAGTAGTGGTAGTAGCCGCCGCCGTTGGCGCAGCTGCCCATCGAGATCACCCACTTCGGCTCGGGCATCTGGTCGTAGACCTTGCGCAGCGCCGGGGCCATCTTGTTGACCAGGGTGCCAGCCACGATCATCACGTCGGCCTGGCGCGGCGACGGACGGAAGATCACGCCGTAGCGGTCGAGGTCGAGGCGCGAGGCGCCGGCGTGCATCATCTCGACCGCGCAGCAGGCCAGACCGAAGGTCACCGGCCACATCGAACCGGTGCGCGCCCAGTTGATCAGGGTGTCGAGGTTGGTGGTGACGAAGCCGCGTTCGACCAGCGGATTGTCGCCGCCGGGACGCAGGATGTCGTCGACCGAGGCCACCGGGATCGGGTTGTGCATCACCTTGGAAACGGTGTCGATCACTCCCATTCGAGCGCTCCTTTCTTCCAGACGTAGACGAAGCCCAGCAGCAGCAGGCCGAGGAAAATGCCCATCTCGACCAGACCGATGAAGCCGAGGTCGCGGAAGATCACCGCCCACGGGAACACGAAGGCGATTTCCAGATCGAACGCGATGAACATGATGGCGATCAGGTAGTAGCGGACGTCGAACTGGATGTGCGCGTCTTCGAAGGCCGCGAATCCGCATTCATAGGGGGAGAGTTTCTCGCCGCTGGGACGCTGCGGGCCCAGCAGGCGGCCGAGCACCATGAGGGCGACGCCCACGCCGGCCGCGACGAGGAGGAACAATGCTATCGGCACATACGCATTCAGCACATGCGGCTCCTTGATTGGGTTTGGACTTCCTTGCCCGCCGGCGGACGCGCGCGTTCGCGACAGGCGCACTATGATAGCCCTTCCGGCACCCGATTGGCAACGAATGCGGCGGTTTTCCGGCCCGCTTTCCGCATCCCGCGGACGTAAAAAAACGCCTGCCGGAGCAAGCGTTTTTCGTTGGTGCCCAAGAGGGGACTCGAACCCCTACGCCCGAAAGCGCTACCACCTCAAGGTAGTGCGTCTACCAATTCCGCCACCTGGGCTTGAAACGTGAACTATTTTAGCAAGCGCGGGTTGCGCGCGCTTACTTTTTTTCGCCCGCGGAAGCCGGCGCGGCGTCGTTTGCGGCCGGCGTCGCGGCGGCCGGAACCGCCGGAGCGGGCGCGGCCGGAACGGTGGCGGCGGGAACCGTCGGCGCCGATTGCGGCACCGCCGGCAGGTCGGCCATCACGCCGATGTCGGCTTCGGCCGCGGCCGGCCGGTTGATGTTGACCGCCTTCCAGGCCATGAACAGGCTGAGGCCGAAGAACACGAAAGCCAGCCACTTGGTGGATTTGGTCAGGAAGTTGGCCGAGCCGCGCGCGCCGAACACGGTGCCGGAGGCGCCCGCGCCGAAGCCCGAGCCCGCCTGGGCGCCCGCGCCGCGTTGCAGCAGGATCATCACCACCATGGCCACGGCGATGGCGATGTACAGGATCTGGAGAATCGTATCGATCATAAATTAAACCGGTTAGCCCGCGGCCGCGGCCGCGATGGCGCTGAATTCCTGGGCGACCAAGGAGGCGCCGCCCACCAATCCGCCGTCGACGTCGGGCTGGCTGAACAGCTCGGCGGCGTTGGCGGCTTTCACGCTGCCCCCGTAAAGGATGGGCAATGAACTGGCTATTTTAGCATCAAACGCGGCCACTTCGCCACGGATGAAGGCGTGGACTTCCTGCGCCTGCTCCTTGCTGGCGGTTTTGCCGGTGCCGATGGCCCAGACCGGCTCGTAGGCGATGACCGCGCCGGCGAAGGCCTGCGCGCCGCCCAGTTCGAACACCGGCTTGAGCTGCTTCTCGATGACCCACTCGGTATGGCCGGCCTCGCGCTGGTGCAGGCTCTCGCCCACGCACAGCACCGGCACCAGCCCAGCGCGCTTGGCGGCCATGAACTTCTCGGCCACCAGCTCGCTGCTTTCCTGCTGGTACTGGCGGCGCTCGGAATGGCCGACCAGCACGTAGCGGCAGCCGATGTCGGCCAGCATCTCGGCGGCGACGTCGCCGGTGAAGGCGCCCTGCACGTGCACGCCCACGTCCTGCGCGCCGAAGGCGAAGCCCTTGCCGGCGTACTCGCGGATCAGGCCTTCCAGATAAGGCAGCGGCGGCACGATCAGCACCTCGACGTTCGACGGCAGGGTCGGCGCCAGGGTGTTCAGCAAGGCCCGGTTGACGTCCCGGCTGCCGTTCAATTTCCAGTTGCCCGCCACGATTTTGGTCCGCATGTCGCTCCCCTGCCCCAGGTTGATGCACAATTGAGGCCGTCATTCTAACCCGAACCCGAGCAGCGCATGAAAACCGACCAATACGCCCTGATCACCGGCGCCTCCAGCGGCATCGGCGAAGCCATCGCCCGCGAATACGCCCGCCGCGGCAAGCCGCTGATCCTGACCGCGCGCCGCAAAGAGCGCCTGGACGCGCTGGCCGCGGAGCTCGGCCGCTCGGTGCCGGTCACCGTCATCGCCGCCGATCTGGCCGATCCGGCCGCGCCCAAGACCCTGTTCGAGGCCGTGCAGGCCGCCGTCCTGAAAGTCGATACCTTGGTCAACAACGCCGGCTACGGCGTGCCGGGCCGCTATCTGTCGGCGTCCTGGCAGACCCACCGCGACTTCATCCAGGTGCTGCAGACGGCCGCCGCCGAGCTGACCTACCTGTTCCTGCCGGCGATGGAAGCCCAGCGCCACGGCCGCATACTGAACGTGGCCTCCCTGGCCGGGCTGGTGCACGCCTCGGCCGGGCACACGCTGTACGGCGCCAGCAAGGCCTGGCTGATCCGCTTCTCGGAATGCCTGGCGCTGGAGAGCAAGCCGCGCGGCGTGCACGTGACCGCGCTCTGCCCCGGCTTCACCTATTCCGAATTCCACGACGTGAACGGCATGCGCGAGAGCATCTCGAAGCTGCCAAAGGCGCTGTGGCTGACCAGCGAACAGGTCGCCAAGATCGGCGTGGACGCGGTGGAAGCCGGCAAGACGCGGGTCATCAGCGGCCGCATCAACAACCTCATCGCCTGGATGGCGCGCTATCTGCCGGATGCCGTCAGCAATGCGCTGGTGGGCGGCAAGGCCAAGCAGTTCCGCAACGCGGAGTGATACTCCACCACAGAGCTCGTGAATAAATCGCGCGAAGAAAAACCCGGCTTGCGCCGGGTTTTTCGTTTCAGACCAGTTTGATTTCGCGCAGGCGTTCCATCAGGTAGTCGTGGCCGGTGATCGGCTCGGGGTAGCGGTCCGGATTGTCGGCCGAGACGCACTGCGACAGGGTCTTGATCAGGAAGTCCGGGTTCGGATGCAGGAAGAACGGGATGGAGTAACGCGGCTTGCGCGCGTCCGGGCCCATCGGGTTCACCACGCGGTGCGTGGTGGACGGATACACGTGGTTCGACAGGCGCTGCAGCATGTCGCCGATGTTGACCACGATGGTGTCGGCGTCGGCGGTGAAATCGATCCACTCGCCCTTGCGCGACAGCACCTGCAGGCCGGCCGCGCTGGCGCCCACCAGCAGGGTGATGAAGTTGATGTCCTCATGCGCGCCGGAGCGCACGTTCGGCACGTCGGGATTGGTGATTTCCGGGTAGTGGATCGGGCGCAGGATGGAGTTGCCGTAATGGGTCTTGTCGGCGAAGTAGTCTTCCGGCAGGCCGATATGCAGGGCCAGCGCCGACAGCACCTTCGAGCCGAGCGCGTCGAGCGCGCTGTACAGGCCGTATAGGTACTGCTTGAACTGCGGCACTTCCGCCGGCCACAGGTTCTCGCCCATGATGCCGGCGTATTCGGAATCGCGCGCGATCTCGCGGCCGACGTGCCAGAACTCCTTCAGGTCCGGGTACTTCGAGTCCTTGGCGGTCTCGATGCCGAACGGCGTATAGCCGCGCGCGCCGCCGGTGCCCGGCTGGTGGTATTTCATTTTGACTTCCTCCGGCAGCGCGAAGAACGCCTTGGCGGCGTCGTACGCGCCTTGGATCAGCTCGTCGGAGATGCCGTGGCCGCGGATGCCGCAGAAGCCCCACTCGCGGTAGGCGGCGCCCAGTTCGGCCACGAAGGCGGCGCGGTCGGAATCGAAACGGCGGATGTCGAGGGTCGGGATCTGGCTCATGGGGCGGGCTCCGGTGAATTCAGGGCACAAGCATAGGCTCCGGTCGATGAACCGGACTTGATTGGGGTCAAACCGCGGCTTGCACCACGGCGGCGAGATCGTCGAGCACGCCCTGCATCAGCGCGGCATCGTTGGCCTCCACGGTCACGCGCACCACCGGCTCGGTGCCGGAGGCGCGCAGCACCAGGCGGCCTTTGCCCTGCAGGCGGGCTTCGGCCACGGCGCGCGCGGCCTGAACGCTCGGGTGCGCCAGCGGCTTGGCGCCGGGTTGCAGGCGGACGTTCACGGTCTTCTGCGGGAACGGCGCGTAATCGGCCAACGCCTGCTGCAGCGTCTGCTTGCGGGCCGACAACGCCTCCAGCACCTGCAACGCGGCCACGATGGCATCGCCGGTCGAGGTCTTGTCCAGCACCAGCAGGTGGCCGGAGGCTTCGCCGCCAAGCACACCGCCGTGTTCGGTCAACGCCTGGTGCACGTAGCGGTCGCCGACCTGGGTGCGCAGGAACCGGATGCCGCGCTGCTGGCAGTGCAGCTCCATCGCGTAGTTGGTCATCAACGTGCCGACCACCGGACCTTTCAAGCGGCCGCTTTCACGCCAATGGTTGGCCAGGATATAGATCAGTGCGTCGCCGTCATGCAGGTTGCCGTCGGAATCGACCATCTGCACGCGGTCGCCGTCGCCGTCGAAGGCGATGCCGAGGTCGGCTCCGCTTTCCCGCACGAACGCCTGCAGCGCCTCGGGGTGGGTGGAACCGACGCCGCGGTTGATGTTCAGGCCGTCCGGCTGCACGCCGATGGCGACCACGTCGGCGCCGAGTTCGGAGAACACTTCCGGCGCCAACGCGTAGGTGGCGCCGTGCGCGCAGTCGAGCGCGATCTTCAGGCCGCGCAGGGAGAGCGTTTCCGGCACCGTGCCCTTGCAGAACTCGGCGTAGCGGTGGTGTGCGTCGTCGATGCGTTTGGCCTTGCCGAGCCGGTCGGAATCGACCGTCTTCAGCGCCTCGCCGAGCTGGTCTTCGATGGCCGATTCCATGGCGTCGCTGAGCTTCTCGCCGTCGCCGGAGAAGAACTTGATGCCGTTGTCGAAATGCGGGTTGTGCGAGGCCGAAATCACGATGCCGGCGTCGGCGCGCAACGAACGGGTCAGGTGCGCCACCGCCGGGGTCGGCACCGGGCCGAGCAGGCGCACGTCGGCGCCGGCGGCCACCAGACCCGCTTCCAAGGCCGATTCGAACATGTAACCGGAGATGCGGGTGTCCTTGCCGATCACCACCAGCGGCTTGCCGGCCGATCCGCGCGCCAGCACGGTGCCGGCGGCCCAGCCGAGCTTGAGCATGAAATCCGGCGAGATATTGCCCTCGCCCACCTTGCCGCGGATGCCGTCGGTGCCGAAATAGCGCCGGGCCATGCTCAGGCGGCGCCCTTGTCGTGCATCGGCCGGTTCATCATCAGCGCCAACAGGTCGGCGATGCGGTCGCGCATCTGGCGGCGGTCGATGATCAAATCGACGGCGCCGTGTTCGACCAGGAACTCCGCGCGCTGGAAGCCTTCCGGCAGGGTTTGGCGCACGGTCTGTTCGATCACGCGCGGGCCGGCGAAGCCGATCAGCGCCTTGGGTTCGGCGATGTTGAGGTCGCCCAGCATCGCCAGAGAAGCCGAAACGCCGCCGGTGGTCGGGTGGGTCAGCACGGAGATGAACGGCAGGCCACGGGCGCGCATGCGCGCGATGGCGGCCGAGGTCTTGGCCATCTGCATCAGCGAGAACAGGCCTTCCTGCATGCGCGCGCCGCCGGTGGCCGAGAAGCAGACCAGCGGGCAGCGGTATTCGATGGCGCGCTCGGCGGCCAAGGCGAAGCGCTCGCCGACCACCGAACCCATGGAGCCGCCCATGAAGCGGAATTCGAAGGCGCTGACGCAGATGTCGCGGCCTTTCAGTTTGCCGTGGATGGACACCAACGCGTCCTTCTCGCCGACCGCCTTCTGCGAGGCCTTGATGCGCTCGGCGTATTTCTTCTGGTCCTTGAAGTGCAGCACGTCGGTCGGGCCGAGCTCGTCGCCGATCTCGAACACCTCGCCGTCGTCGAGGAACGCCACCAGGCGCTCGCGCGCGCCGATCGGCATGTGGTGGCTGCATTTCGGGCAGACGTGCAGGTGCTCGTCCAGCTCGGCGGCGTACAGCGCGGTGCCGCAGCTGTCGCACTTCTCCCACAGGCCTTCGGGAACGCCGCGCTTGCCCGAGCCTTGGGTCCGGATGCGCGCCGGCATCAGTTTGCTTAACCAACTCATCGTGTCACCTGGAATGGGTCCAAGGGCACAGTTTATCGCAAACCGGCGGGCTCAGGCCGGATCGACGGCCTCGCGCAACGGTGCCAGGAACGCCCGGGCGGCCGCAGCGGCGGCGTCCGGTCCCTCGCATTCGGCCAGCACCGACACCAAAGCACTGCCGACAATGACGCCGTCGGCGAAGGCGGCGCAGGCGCGGGCGGTGGCGGCGTCCTTGATGCCGAAACCGACCAGCACCGGCACGCCGGCGGCGGCGCGGATCGACTCGACGCGCTGGCGCAGGTCGTCGGCGTGCTGCAGACCGGTGCCGGTCACGCCCGCCATCGACACGTAGTACAGGTAGCCTTGGGCCTGCGCGCAGGCTTCCCGCAGGCGCGCGCCGTCGGTGGTCGGCGCCAACAGGGCGATCAGCTGCAGGCCGTGGCGGTTGAGCACGACGCGCGCATCGCCGGCTTCTTCCGGCGGCAGATCGACGATCAGCAGCGCGTCGACGCCGGCCTGCGCCGCCTGCGCGGCGTACCATTCCCAGCCGCGGCGCTCGATCGGATTCAGGTAGCCCATCAGCACCACCGGCGTGTCGGCGTCGCGCTGGCGGAACTCGGCCACCATGGCGAACAGGCCCGGCGTGTTCAGGCCGCGCGCCAGCGCGCGTTCGGAACTCTTCTGGATCACCACGCCGTCGGCCATCGGATCGGAGAACGGCACGCCGAGTTCGATGATGTCGGCGCCGGCCGCCACCAGCGCGTGCATCACCGGCACGGTGGCGTCCAAGCCCGGATCGCCGGCGGTGATGAACGGCACCAGAGCCTTGCGGCCACGGCCGGCCAGTTCCGCCAACCGGCGGTCGAGGCGCGAGACGGCGCTCACAGCGAGATTCCTTCGCGCGCGGCGATGGTGTAGATGTCCTTGTCGCCGCGGCCGGACAGATTGACCAGCACCAGCGCGTCTTTCGGCAGGGTCTTGGCGGTCTTCATCGCCTGCGCGACGGCGTGCGAGGATTCCAACGCGGCCAGGATGCCCTCGGTGCGCGCCAGCAGGTGGAAAGCTTCCATGCACTCGGTGTCGGTCACGCCCACGTACTGCGCGCGGCCGGTGTCCTTCAGGAAGGCGTGTTCGGGGCCGACGCCCGGATAATCCAGGCCGGCCGAAATCGAATGGGTTTCGGTGATCTGGCCGTCCTCGTCGCAGATCACGTAGGTGCGGTTGCCGTGCAGCACGCCCGGCACGCCGGCGGCCAGCGAAGCCGCGTGCTTGCCGGTTTCCAGGCCCTCGCCCGCCGCCTCGGCGCCGATCAGCGCCACGCCGGCGTCGTTCAGGAACGGATGGAACATGCCGATGGCGTTGCTGCCGCCGCCGACGCAGGCGATCACCGCATCCGGCAGACGGCCGTATTCGGCCAGCATCTGCGCACGCGCCTCGGTACCGGCCACGGAATTGAAATCGCGCACCAGGCGCGGATATGGGCTGGGGCCGGCCGCGGTGCCGATGATGTAGAAAGTGTCGTGGATGTTGGAGACCCAGTCGCGCATCGCTTCGTTCAGCGCGTCCTTCAGGGTCTTCGAGCCGGAGGTGACCGGCACCACTTCGGCGCCGAGCAGCTTCATGCGGAACACGTTGATGGCCTGGCGCTCGATGTCGACCGCGCCCATGTACACCACGCACTTCAGGCCCAGACGTGCGGCCACGGTGGCCGAGGCCACGCCGTGCTGGCCGGCGCCGGTTTCGGCGATGACCCGGGTCTTGCCCATGCGCTTGGCCAACATGGCCTGGCCGATGGTGTTGTTGATCTTGTGCGCGCCGGTGTGGTTCAAATCTTCGCGCTTCAGCAGAATCCGCGCGCCGCCCACGTGTTCGCTCAGGCGCTTGGCTTCGTACACCGGGCTGGGCCGGCCCACGTAATGCGCGTAATCGTAGGCCAGTTCGGCCTTGAACGCCGGATCGGCCAGAGCCGCTTCATAGGCCTGTTCCAGCTCGGCCAAGGGCGCCATCAGGGTTTCGGAGACGAAGCGGCCGCCGTACACGCCGAAGTGGCCGTCGGCGTCGGGGTATTGGCTGTAATCCAGCGCGGGGGTATTTACGGTATCCATAGGTTTTCCATTATCGGCCATCCGCGCGTGCAGCGCGGATGAAATCACGCATTTTGTCCGCATCTTTGACGCCCGGCGCCGACTCGATGCCGCTGGACGCGTCGACTGCGAACGGCGTCACGGTCCGGATGGCTTCGGCCACATTGCCGGCATGAAGGCCGCCGGCCAGGTAAATCGGTTTATCCAGTATCGGC
This sequence comes from Arenimonas maotaiensis, assembly GCF_014638745.1. GTDB lineage: Bacteria > Pseudomonadota > Gammaproteobacteria > Xanthomonadales > Xanthomonadaceae > Arenimonas > Arenimonas maotaiensis. The sequence continues at coordinate 527,350 of NZ_BMFO01000002.1, read as the reverse complement.
AGCCCGGCCCAGGCGAAGCGTTCGCCCTGCCCGCCCAACTGGCCGGGCACGTGGCCATCGAGCACGAAGGCTTGCGCGCTGGGATAATCCTTCTGGCGCAGGCCGATATCGCCGGCACCCTCACCCATCGCCATCGCCTTGATGAACGGCATGCCGAACTGCGTGCAGAACGCATCGGCCTCATCGCCGTGGAACTGCAGCAGGCTCGGTTGCAGCGCAGCCATCACCGCGCGTACGGTATCGGCATCGGGATTCACGAACAAGGCCACCAGATCGATGTGCGCGGGCACTGCGGCACGGATCGCCGGCATGGCGTCCAGCGGCACATGGCGCTTGCTGCCCGGCACATGCACCACGCCGATGGCGTGCACGCCGAGCGCGGCGGCGAGCGCGGCGTCGGCAGCACGGGTGAAGCCGCAGAACTTGATGCGCACGCTCACGGCAGGGTCACTTCCGCCGGCAGACCCCATTCCGGTGGATACAACGCGCCGAGGAACATCAGGCCTTCGGCCGGCGCGGTCGGGCCGGCCACGGTGCGGTCGCGGCCGTCGAGCAGGGTCTTCATCCACTCCACCGGCCGTTCGCCTTTGCCGATCAGCATCAGGCTGCCGACCAGGTTGCGCACCATGTGGTGCAGGAAGGCGTTGGCCTGCACGTCGAAATAGATGGTGTCGCCCGCGCGGCTCACATCGAGCCGGTGCAGGTTGCGGTTCGGGTGCTTGGCCTGGCAGTGCACGGTGCGGAAGGCGCTGAAGTCCTGTTCGCCGAGGATGTGCTGCGCCGCTTCGTGCATGCGCGCGGCGTCCAACTCCTCACGGCTCCAGCTCAGGAACTGGCGGTTGATCGCCGGTTTCACCGGCCGGATCAGCAGGCTGTAGCGGTAGCGGCGCGCGCGCGCGCTGTAGCGGGCGTGGAAATCGTCGGCCACCGGCTGCACCCACAGCGCACGGATGGCGTCGGGCAGCTGCGTATTGGTGCCCAGCAGCCAGGCGCGCGGGTCGCGCCGGGCCCCGCTGTCGAAATGCACCAGCTGGCAACGCGCCGAGACGCGGGCGTCGGTGCGGCCGGAGCAGACCACCTCGGTCGGCGCGTCGGCCACGAACGAGACCGCGCGTTCGACCTCGCCCTGCACCGTGGCGCCGGTGTGGTGCTTCTGCCAGCCCATGAACGGGCTGCCGTCGTATTCGAGGGCCATCGCGTAACGCATGTTCATCCCGTCATCGCGCGGGCTTACATCGTGTGCGTCGGATTGTCGGAATCCAGCATGCCGGCCAGCAGGGTTTCGATCTTGTGGCGGATCTCGTTGTTCTCCGCCGCGTCGCTGAGCTGCACGCCCACGCCCGGGCGGCGGCCGCCCATCTGGCCCATCGGCGAGACCCAGACCACCTTGCCGACCACCGGCAGGCGCGATTTGTCCTCCAGGAAGCTGACCATCAGGAACACTTCGTCGCCCAAGTGGTAGCGCTTGGGCGTCGGCACGAAGATGGCGCCGCCCTTCACGTACGGCATGTAGGCGCTGTACAGCTCGCGCTTGTCCTTGATCTGGAGGGACAGCAGGCCTTGTTTGGCGGAGGGTGTGGCCATGGCGGTTTCCTAACGGGAGTCCTGCAGCAGCTGGCGCCATTCGACCAAAAGCCCGGCAAGGCTGAGATCATGGCGCAGGGGTTGGCTTAAGCTTAACCGTAAACGGTTCAGGCCATCAATCCATTCCTGCAGGCGGCCCATGGCCAGCGGCGTCTTCGGCGACGGCGCGGCGGCCAGCGCCCAGGTCCGGCCCAGGCCATAGGCGACCTGCGCGGCGAACAGCAGCCGGCGCTCGGCGTCGGCATCGTCCAGCCAGCGGCGCACCGTTTCGCTGACGCCGGCCTGGTTCTTGACGCAGGCGGCCAGATCGTCGCGCACCGATTGATACAGCGCCAAGCCGGCCTCGCCCCAGTCCGCGGCCAGGCCGGGATTGCCGCCGGCCAGCGCCAGCAGCTGCGCGGCGTGCTCGCCGCGGATGCCCTGCGTCGCCAGCCAGGCCAAGGCCTCATTGCGCGCCGGCAGGCCGATCTCCAGACGCTGACAACGGCTGCGGATGGTGGCCGGCAGAGCCTTCGGCTGGTCGGTGACCAGGATCAGGTAACGCCCCGGCATCGGCTCTTCCAGCGTCTTCAGCAAGGCGTTGGCGGCCTGCGGGTTCAGCCGGTGCGCGGTTTCGATCAGCACCACGCGCGGCCCGCCCAGCTGCGCGGTCAGCGTCAGCCATTCCGACATGTCGCGGATCTGGTCGACGCCGATGGCGGTCTTCAGCTTGCCGGTCTTCTCGTTGAGTTCGATGCCGATCTGGCGGAAATCGCCATGACTGCCCTGCGCCAAACGCCGGCAGCCGGTGCACGCACCGCAGGCCGGCAAGGCGGCGTCGCCGCGTTGGCACAGCAGACGAGCGGCCAAGGCCTGCGCCAGATCGAGCTTGCCGAGCCGCTCCGGGCCCTGCAGCAATTGCGCGTGGCCCAAACGGCCGGCCAGAAAGGCGTTCACCGCCTGACCGTACGCGGGCTGCAGCCAGGGCGCCAGCGTCATCGCGGTACGCGCCCGGCCAACACCGCCAGCACCTGGCGCACCACGTCGTCGGCGCTCTGCGAGGCGTCGATCAGCGCGATGCGTTCCGGCTCGGCGCGCGCGCGCGCCAGATAGGCGTCGCGCACGCGGTGGAAGAACTCGCCGCGCTCGCGTTCGATGCGGTCCAGCGCCTGGCCGCGGCCGTGGGCGCGGGCCATGCCCTGTTCGACGCCGACGTCCAACAGCAGCGTGAGGTCGGGCTGCACGCCGACGAAACGGCGTTCCAGCTCGCGGATGTGTTCGACCGCGATGCCGCGGCCGCCGCCTTGGTAGGCGTAGCTGGCGTCGGTGAAGCGGTCGGCGAGCACGGTCTCGCCGCGCGCCAAGGCCAGTTCGACCAGTTCCTTCACCAGCTGCGCGCGCGAGGCGAACATCAGCAAAAGCTCGGCTTCCGGCACGATGGCGTGATCCGGCGCCAACAGCAGGGCGCGGATGCGTTCACCGACCTCGGTGCCGCCGGGCTCGCGGGTGACGGTGACGGCATGGCCGAGGCCGAGCAGGTAATCGCGCACGGCGCCGAGCACGGTGCTCTTGCCGGCGCCTTCGCCGCCCTCGATGCTGATCAATATGCCGCGTTTCACGTCCATGTCATCGCTTCAGTTGGTAGGTGGCCACGGCTTTCTTGTGCTCGGCGTAGGTCGCGCTGAACACGTGCTCGCCGTTGCCGGTGGCCACGAAATACAGGGTGTCGCCGGGCGCCGGGCGCGCCGCGGCCTGCAGGGCGGCGCGGCCCGGCATGGCGATCGGCGTCGGCGGCAGGCCGGCCCGGGTGTAGGTGTTGTACGGCGTGTCGGTACGCAGATCGCGGGTGCGGATGTCGCCGTCGTAGCGTTCGCCGATGCCGTAGATCACGCTCGGATCGGTCTGCAGGCGCATGCCTAGGCGCAGGCGGCGCGCGAATACGCCGGCGATCTGCGGCCGTTCGTGCGCGGCACCGGTTTCCTTCTCCACGATCGAGGCCAGGATCAGCAGCTCGTCCGGCGATTTCAACGGCGCGGCCGGATCGCGCTGCTGCCAGGCCTCGGCCAACGCGGCGTCCATCGCGGCCGCGGCCTGCCGCAGCAGGTCGCTGGCGTTGCCGGATTTCGGCACGAAGTAGGTATCCGGCAGGAAGCGGCCTTCGGGGTGCACGCCGGCGCGGCCCAACAGCGCCATGATCTCGTCATCGCGCTTATCGGCCAAGTCGTTCTGCAGGCCCGGGATGCCGGCCAATTCCGCCCGCACCTGCCGGAACGCGCGGCCTTCGACCAGCGTGTAGCGGATGCGCACGGTATCGCCGCTGGCCAGCTTGCGCAGGATCGCCGCCGGCGTGCTGCCGTCAGCGATCTCGTAATCGCCGACATGGATGCGCCCGGCCATGCCCATGCGCCGGGCCAACAGCTGCCACTGCCAATCCATGCCGCCGCGGATGCCGGCGGCGCGCAGCTTGGGCAGTACTTTGTTCAATCCATCGCCGGGCGCCACGGTCAGCGCCGCCGGCGCGGGCGAAACGCTCAGCGGCCGGTCGGCGAAATCGGCCAGATGCAGATACGCCAACAGGCCCGCCAAGGCGGCGAGCATGGCAAGCAACAGGAAACGGGTGCGCCAGGAAGAGGATTTGGCCATGGGTCAGTCGCGGGCGAACGCCGGATACGTGGCCAGGAAACGCTGTTTCAGCGTGTCGAAGGCGGCACTTCGGGCGAACGCGGTTTCTCCGATTCGGTCGACCGCCATCATACCGCGAACGGCATTGCTCAGAAAAACCGCCTCGGCGTTTTCCAGCATCAAACGGCTCAGCTCGGCCACGCGGATGCCCGGCTCCAAGGCCAGCAACTGCGCGCGCGCCACACCGGCCACGCCGCCCAAGGCGGCATCCGGCGTATGCCAGACGCTATCGATCAGCGCGAACACGTTGGCGGCGGTGGCGCAACGCACATAGCCCTGTTCATCGCACATCAGGCCTTCGGCTCGGCCGACGCGTTCGCATTCGGCGCGTGCCAGCACGTTTTCCAGCCGATTCAGGTGCTTCAGGCCGGCCAAAGCCGGTTGCCGCGCCACAGGCGTTTCGCACCAATGCAAGGCCAGCGGCGCTTCCTCGGCGGCGGGTGCCGGATGCACGCTCAAAATGCTGGTCGGCGGGCCGTCAGCCGGCAGATAGCCGCGGCCGGATTCGCCGCGGGTCAGGATCAGTTTCAACACCTGCCGGCCCTGCCCCAGCAGATCGTCAGCCGCCGAACGCAGGAACGCTTCGTCGGGCGGCGTGATGCCCAGACGCGCGGCGCCGGTGGAAAGCCGCCGCCAGTGCGCATGCCACCAGGGGATGTCGCCATCGACCGCCAGCAGCGTCTCGAACAGCCCGTCGCCATAGGCCAGGCCGCGGTCGGCCGGCGACAGCGCCGGCACGGGCTGTTCGCCGCGGAATACGCGCACGTTCATTCGGCCGCGCCCAAGGCGCGCAACAGCCCGCGGGCCTTGGCGCGCGTTTCCTGCAGTTCGTGCGCCGGTTCGGAATCGAACACGATGCCGGCGCCGGCACGCAGCTGCAGGGTGTCGCCCTGCAACCACAGGCTACGGATCAGGATGTTGAGGTCCATGTCGCCGTTGCGGTTCACGTAACCCAGCGCGCCGGTGTACGGGCCGCGGCCGCCGCCTTCGAGTTCGGCGATGATTTCCATGCAACGCACCTTCGGGCAGCCGGTGATGGTGCCGCCGGGGAACACCGCGGCGATGATCTGGCCCGGCGTGGCCTGCGGCCTAAGCCGGCCGCTGACGTTCGACACGATATGGTGCACATGCGCGTAGGATTCGACTGCCATCAATTCGTCGACGCGCACCGAGCCGGGCCGGCACACCCGCGACAGGTCGTTGCGCTCCAGGTCGATCAGCATCACGTGTTCGGCGCGCTCCTTGGGATGCCCGACCAGCTCGCGGATGCGCGCGGGCTCGTCGTCGCCCGGCAGGCGCGGCCGGGTGCCGGCGATCGGCCGGGTCTGCACGGCGTCGCCGCGCACCGAGACCAGGCGCTCCGGCGAGGAGCTGAGCAGCGACCAGTCGTCGAAGCGCAGCAGACCGGCGAACGGCGCCGGGTTCAGGCGGCACAGGCGCTCGTACAGCGTGTGCGGATCGGCGCCGGGATAACGGCCGGTCCAGGCGCGCGAGACGTTGACCTGGAACACGTCGCCGGCTTTCAGGTAATCCAGGATGCGGCGCACGGCGCCGGTGAAGCGCGCCGGATCGTCCTCGCGGCAGACGCCCTGCTCCGGCCATGCCGGTAGCGGCGGCAGGCTGTCGTCGGCCGCCAACAGACTCAAGGCCTCGTCCAACAGCGCCTCATGGCCGGGCTCGGCCATGGCGATGGTGCGGTTCCGGTGTTTGTCGAACAACAATGCGGTCGGACAGCGCAGCGCCAGCGCATCGGGCAAGGGCCCATCGAAAGCCGGCAGATGCAACGAGGGCTCGATCTGCGCCGCCGCCTCATAACCCAGATACAGGGCCCAGCCGCCGGAGAACGGCAGTTCGTCCGACGCCTCGCCGCGGGCGGCGTCGAACGCGGCATCGAATGCGGCCAGGAACGGCATATCCACGCGCGCGCCGTCCAGGGTGCGGGTCTCGCCCCCGCGCAATAGCAGGCCCGTGCCGTCGGCGATGAACAGGATGTCCCAGCGCGACAGCGCGTTGCCGCCGGCCACGCTCTGCAGCAGCAGTGGAAAGCGCCGCGGATCGCGGCGCTGCAGGGCGGGCAGATCGATCGGACCGTCGACGGGACGCTGGATCAACGGCACCGCGGCGCTCAGATCTTGCGGAACACCAGGGTTCCGTTGGTGCCGCCGAAGCCGAAGCCGTTGGACATCACCACATCGAGTTTCTTCTCGCGCGGCACGTTCGGCACGTAGTCCAGGTCGCAGCCTTCGCTCGGGTTGTCGAGGTTGATGGTCGGCGGCACGATGCCGTGCTGCATGGCCAAGATCGACAGCACCGCTTCCACGCCGCCGGCGGCGCCGAGCAGATGGCCGGTCATCGACTTGGTCGAGCTGACCAGGGTCTTGTAGGCGTGGTCGCCCAACGCCAGCTTCATGGCGTTGGTTTCGGCCAGATCGCCCAACGGCGTCGAGGTACCGTGCGCGTTCAGGTAATCGACCTGGTCGGGGTTGATGCCGGCGTCCTTCAGCGCCATGGTCATGCAGCGCGCCGGGCCTTCGCCGGTGTCGCTCGGCGCGGTCATGTGGTAGGCGTCGGAGCTGGCGCCGAAGCCGGCCAGTTCGCAGTAGATGCGCGCGCCGCGGGCCCTGGCGTGCTCGTATTCCTCCAGCACCAGGATACCGGCGCCGTCGCCGAGCACGAAGCCGTCGCGGTCGCGGTCCCAGGGCCGGCTGGCGCGGGTCGGGTCGTCGTTGCGGGTGGAGAGCGCCTTCATGGCGCAGAAGCCGGCCACCGCGGTCGGCGTGCAGCCGTGTTCGGCGCCGCCGGCGACCATGATGTCGGCGTCGCCGTACTGGATCATGCGCATGGCCATGCCGATGGAGTGGTTGCTGGAGGCGCAGGCCGAGACCGCCGAGAAGTTCGGGCCCTTGAAGCCCTTCATGATGCACAACTGGCCGGAGATCATGTTGATGATGGTGCTCGGCACGTAGAACGGCGAGACCTTGCGCGGGCCGCCCAGATGCAAATCGACCGCGGTCTCCTCGATGCCGCGGATGCCGCCGATGCCGGAACCGACCAGCACGCCGGCGCGCTCGGCGTTGGCCTCGGTGATCTCCAGTCCGGCGTCCTGCATCGCCATGAACGAGGCGGCCAGGCCGTAATGGATGAAGATGTCCATCTTCTTCACGTCTTTCGGGCTGAACCAGGCCTTGGGATCGAAGTCGCGGACTTCGCCGGCGATGTGGGTCGCCATCGCGCTGGCGTCGAAATGGGTGATGGTACCGATGCCGGAACGGCCGTTGAGCACGGCGTCCCAGTTGCTGGCCAGGTCGTTGCCGAGCGGCGACAGGATGCCCAGACCGGTGACTACAACACGACGTTTCATATGCAAAACTCCGGAAGCGTTGACGGGGTAAGCGCGGGCGGTGCCGGCGCGCCGCACTCAGGGTGAATCGATGAAGCGGAGGCCTTCGGCATGCGACGCCAGCCGCCGGCCCTCGACGCAGGCCATTGTACCGTCCACCGCCGGGGAATAGGAGCCGGGGTTCTGGTAGGCCAACCACCAGCCGGCTGCGGCCGGGCGGAAGCCGAAGGCATCGGCCTGCGGCGATTTCGGCACCGCATCCGGACTGTACACCAAGGCCGTATTGGTGCCGGTACCGCCGCCGAACGGGCGCCCCAGCCAAAGCCAGGCTTGGCCGGCGCAGGGCATGCGTTGGGTGTCAATCAGCAGCCAGCCGACGCGCTGGCGGCGGTCGGCATACGCCGGTGCCGCGAACGGCGCCAAGGCCTCGGCACTGGCACGTACCCGCCAACGCCAACCGGCTTCGGTCTGTGCCAACCACGCCGCGCCCAAGGCCGGCAACGCCGACATCAACAGCAACGCCAGGCCGGCCAGGGTGCGGACGCGGGATTCACGCCCGAGGCGCGCACGCCGCAACAGCAATGCGAGCTCGGCCAGGCCCCAGAACAGCAGACCGAAACCGGCGTAATAGCGCAGATCGTACAGCCACAGCCGCGGATCGAGATCCTCGGCCCAGGGCGTGAACACCGAGCCGCTCCAGAGCCAAAGCCCGGTCAGCAGGGTGAGAACGGCGGCACGGACGAGTGGCATGCGCGGGGCCGGCCGGAAGCAGACAGGGCCGCATGAAGCGGCCCTGTGGCGTTCCGTATGCGGGCGATCAGGCCTTGACGTGGGCCTTGATGTAATCGATGGCCTGCTGGATCGAGGTGATCTTCTCGGCTTCTTCGTCCGGGATTTCGCACTCGAACTCTTCTTCCAGAGCCATCACCAGCTCCACGGTGTCGAGCGAGTCGGCGCCGAGATCGTCGACGAACGACGCATTGGCGGTGGCTTCTTCTTCTTTGACGCCCAGCTGTTCAACCACGATTTTCTTGACGCGTTCTTCGATAGTGCTCATGAAACTTTCTCCTCCCGCGGAGTGACGATATTGGGCTGTTGAATGGTTTCCGCCGGCGCTCGGCCCAGAACTCGCGCTGGCGGGATTTTAGAGTATTTTATCAGTTTCCGGCGGCCGTGGCTCAGGCCATGTACATGCCGCCGTTGACATGCAGGGTTTCGCCGGTGATGTAGGCCGCGGCCGGACCGGCCAGGAAGGCCACCGCTTCGGCGATGTCGGCCGGGCTGCCCAGGCGGCCGAGGGCGATCTGCGCCATCAGCGCCTGCTTGGCGTCTTCCGGCAGGCCGTCGGTCATGTCGGTCTGGATGAAGCCCGGCGCCACCACGTTGACGGTGACGCCGCGCGAGCCGATTTCCTTGGCCAGCGATTTAGAGAACGCGATGATGCCGGCCTTGGCCGCGGCGTAATTGGACTGGCCGGCGTTGCCGGTCAGGCCGATGACCGAGGCGATGTTGATGATGCGGCCCTTGCGCGCCTTCATCATGCCGCGCATCACCGCCTTGCTGGTGCGGTACACCGAGCTCAGGTTGGTGTCGATGATGGCGTCCCAGTCCTCGTCCTTCATGCGCATCAGGATCTGGTCGCGGGTGATGCCGGCGTTGTTGACCAGCACGCTGACCGGACCGAAGGTCTTGGCGATGTCGTCCACGGCCGCTTCAACGGCGGCGCCGTCGGTCACGTCCAGCACCCTGCCGGTGCCGCCGTGCGGCGCCAGACGCGCGCTGATGGCATCGGCGCCGGCCTGCGAGGTGGCGGTGCCGACGACAGTGGCGCCGCGTGCCGCCAACAGGTCGGCGATGGCCGCGCCGATTCCCCGGCTGGCGCCGGTCACCAGAACCACTTCACCGCTCAAATCCATGCTCATCCCGAATCCTCAATCGAAGGTTTGCGCCAGCGTCGCCTGCCAGTCGGCCGGCGACGCCAGATTATAGGTGGAAACCGATTTATCGATGCGCTTGACCAGGCCGGCCAAAACCTTGCCCGGTCCGCATTCCACGGCGTGGCGCACGCCGGCCGCGGCCAGCGCCTGCGTGCAGCGCGTCCATTGCACCGGCAGATACAGCTGCTCGACCAGCGCGCGCCGGATGTCGGCCACGTCGGTCTTCACCGCGGCGTCGACGTTGTGCACCACCGGACGCTCGGGCGCGCGCCAGGCGGCGGCCAGGATGGCGTCCTGCAGGCGTTCGGCGGCGGCGCGCATCAACGGCGTATGCGAAGGCACGCTCACCGCCAGTTTGACCGTCTTGCGGATGCCGGCGGCCTGCAAGGCGGCAATGGCGCGGTCGACGGCCTCGGCGTGGCCGCCGATGACGATCTGTCCGGGTGAATTGTAGTTGGCTGGCACCACCACCGAACCGTCCTGCGAGCTGTCGGCGCAGACCGCTTCGACCTGCGCGTCCTCGGCGCCGAGCACGGCCGCCATGGCGCCGGTGCCGGCCGGCACCGCGTCCTGCATGAACTGTCCGCGCAGACGCACCAGACGCGCGCCGTCGGCCAAGCCGAGCGCGCCGGCGGCGACCAACGCGGCGTATTCGCCCAAGCTGTGGCCGGACAGCATGGCCGGCTGCGCGCCGCCCTGCATCTGCCACAGGCGCCACAACGCCACGTTCGCGGCCAGCAGTGCCGGCTGGGTGAATTCGGTCCGGTTCAGGCGGTCGTCGGGATTCTCCTGGCTGATCTGCCAGAGATCGACGCCGGCGCCGTCCGAGGCTTCGGCGAAGGTGTCGCGGATGGACGGGTGCGCGTCGGCGAGCTCGGCCAGCATGCCGACGCTCTGCGAACCCTGCCCCGGGAAGACGAATGCCAGCTGGCTGATCATGCGTACGGTGACTCCGGATGGATTGAGGGCGACATTAAACCAGTTGCCGCTCCGTACCCACAAGTCCGGTCAGTAGCGGATCAGCGCCGAGCCCCAGGTGAAGCCGCCGCCGAACGCTTCCAACAGCAGCAGTTGCCCGCGTTGCACTTTGCCGGAGCGGACGGCTTCGTCCAGCGCCAGCGGCACCGAACCCGACGAGGTGTTGCCGGTCTTGTCGACGGTGACGATGACCTGATCCATCGACATCTCCAGACGCTTGGCGGTGGCTTCGATGATGCGCAGGTTGGCTTGGTGCGGAATCAGCCAGTCCAGGTCGGATTTGTCGAGGCCGTTGGCCTGCAGGGTCTCGTCGACCACCGAATCCAGCGCCTTGACCGCGTGCTTGAACACTTCGCTGCCGGCCATCAGCACTTTCACGCCGGCGTTGGCCTGCGTGTTGTCGAAGCCCTTGGACGGACCGGCCGGACAAATCAGCAGCTCTTTCTTGCCGCCGTCGGCATGCAGGTGCGTGGACAGGATGCCGGCCTCGGCATCGGCCTTCAGCACCACGGCGCCGGCGCCGTCGCCGAACAGCACGCAGGTGGCGCGGTCGGTCCAGTCGACGATGCGGGTCAGGGTCTCGGCGCCGATCACCAGCACGTTATTGACCGTACCGGCGCGGATGAACTGGTCGGCCACGCTGAGCGCGTACAGGAAGCCGGAGCAGGCGGCGTTGACGTCGAACGCGCCGCAGCCGGCGATGCCGAGCTTGTCCTGCAGCAGGCAGGCGGTGGACGGAAACACGATGTCGGGCGTGGTGGTGCCGACGATGATCAATTGGATATCCGACGCCTGCATACCGGCGGCCTCCAGCGCCTTCAGCGCGGCCTGGTAGGCCAGGTCGCTGGTGTTCTCGCCCTCGGCGGCGATGTGGCGCTCGCGGATGCCGCTGCGGCTGACGATCCATTCGTCGTTGGTGTCGACCATCTTCTCCAGGTCGGCGTTGGTGAGCACGCGCTCCGGAAGATAGCTGCCGGTGCCGGCGATGCGCGAATAGATAGGCATGATGTGGGAATCCCGTATGGCGTTTCAGAAACAATTAAGGCGAGCCGAGCTCGCCTTAATTACCTTAGAGCATACCCGGTGACCGGGCAAGCCTCACTCTTCGGTTTCGACCGCCGATTTGACGTCGACGACCTTGCGGCCGCGGTAGAAACCGTCTTTGGTCACGTGATGGCGCAGATGGGTTTCGCCGGTGGTCGGATCGGTGGCCAGCTGCTTGGCGGACAGGGCGTCGTGCGAACGGCGCATACCGCGGGTGGAGGGGGTACGACGGGATTTTTGAACGGCCATGGTTAGACTCCGGAACGAAATGCGATGTTACGTGTGGTCCTTCAGCGCCGCAAGGGCCGCGAAGGGATTGGGTTTTTCTTCCTCGACCGCCTCGTCCCCGCTCCATTTCGGATCCAGGCCGGAAGCGTCCGGGTTGATCGGCACCAGAGGCACCGCCAGCAGAAGCTCGTCTTCGATCAGCTGCAGCGGCGAGACCTCGCCGTTGCCTTCGATCAATACCGCCTCCATGCCTTCCGGCAGGGAAGCTTCCTGCGCCTCGTCGCTGATCAGACCGAGGCGCTGGTCGATTTCGACCGGGTGTGCGAAGCGCTCCAACGTGCGCTGACACACCAGGTGGAACACCGTCTGCAAGCGGATGTGCATGACATCGATCTTGAGCGGGTCGCGGTAGAAATCGACCGTGTAGCGGCAGTCGCCTTCGCCGTCCGCGAGAAGCTCCATCAGGCGCGGCATCTGCGCCAACGGCAGGCTTCCTTCGAAGCGGCGCTGGTTCACCACCATGCGCCAAACATCCAGTTGCGGGGGCAAGGTGGCAGACATAAGCGCTAAATTCTAATGGATTCATCCACCTAAGTCAATCCGGCGGATTGCCGTCGGCTGAACCGGCATCGGCCATGCGGCAAGCCGGCCGACGCCGCCCGAATGCCGCCGGAGCGCACGGCATGTAATTGTAATTCAAGGGTTTTCAGAAATCCGGCGGGATTGACCTGCCCTGCACGGCAGCGTATTAGAATGGACTTCTTTGACCGGAATCCGCCATGTCCAATCCCCTGCATCAGGCATCCGACGCCAGCCTCACCCCCCTGCAACGCGCGTTGGCGGCCTGCAACCGGCAGGTGCTGGGCAACCCGCAAGCGGTGAAGTCGGCGTTCATCGCCTTCTTGGCCGGCGGCCACCTGCTGATCGAGGACCTGCCGGGAACGGGCAAGACCACCCTGGCGCGGGCCTTGGCCGGCGCGCTCGGGCTGGACTTCAAGCGCGTCCAGTTCACCGCCGACCTGTTGCCGTCCGACATCCTCGGCGTCTCGGTGTACGATCCGGACCGGCGCCGGTTTGAACTGCATCGCGGGCCGGCATTCACCTCGATCCTGCTCGCCGACGAAATCAACCGCGCGCCGCCGCGCACGCAGAGCGCATTGCTGGAAGCGATGGCCGAGCACCAGGTCAGCATCGACGGCAGCACGCACGCCCTGCCCGACCCGTTCTTCGTGATCGCCACCCAGAACCCGACCGACCTGTCCGGCACCTTCGCCTTGCCGGATTCCCAACTCGACCGTTTCACCCTGCGCATCGGCATGGGCTACATCCCGGCCGAACATGAGCGCGCGTTGCTGAAAGGCGGCGCCACGCTCGGCGCGCCGGTGGCGCCGGCCTTCCCCGACGTGGCCAGCGTACTGGCCTTGCGTGCACAGGCCCAGGCCCTGCATTGCTCGGACGCCCTGATTGACTACGTGCAGAAGCTGGTCGCTCGCTCGCGCCAGTTCCCGGGCATCCGCGTCGGGCTGTCGCCGCGCGCGGGGCTGTCGCTGTTGGCGGCGGCCAAAGCCAACGCCTTCCTCGACGGCCGCGGATTCGTGACGCCGAACGACGTGCAGGCGGTGTTCCTCGACGCCGCGGCGCACCGGATCCATCCCGACATCGAGGGCCGCAACCGCGAGCTGGCGGCGGCCCTGCTCGAAAGCGTCGCCGTCGCCTGAAATGACGGCCTTGGCCGCCTGGCGCGGACGTCTCGACCGGTGGTGGCGCCGCATGCCGTGGCTGCGGGCCGGCGCGCGCGACGCGCAGCCGTTCACGGTCGGCAACCGGCGCATCTACGTGCTGCCGACCCGTTTCGGCCTGTTCGTCGGCTTGGCCTTGGCGGTGCTGAACCTCGGCAGCCTGAACTACAACAACAACGCCGCGCTGCTGCTCGGCTTCGTGGTCATCAGTCTGTGCAACAACGCGTTGATCGCCGGCCATCTGTCGTTGCTGGGCCTGCGCCTGCGCACGCAATCCGCGGCGCCGGTGTTCGCCGGCCAGACGCTGCAGCTGCCGGTACTGATCGAATCGGCCAAGCCGGACGGGCGGCAGCTGCTGTTGGAACACGGCGAGGCGCGCTGCGCGTTGGCGCTCGACGCCGCCGAACGCCGCTCGCTGTTGCCGATCGCCGCCGAGCGCCGCGGCTGGCAGGACATCGACCGCGTCACCGTCTCGACCCACCACCCGTTGGGTCTGGCGCGCGCTTGGTGCCATCTCAACCTGCACGAACGCGCGTTGGTGTATCCCGCGCCGCGCGGCAAGCCGTTGCCGATGCAGACGCCGGCCGCCGACGGCGGCATCGGCCGCAGCGCCCGCGACCGCAGCGACCAGCCGCATCACCTGCGCGAATACCGTTCGGGCGACGCGCGCAAGCAGATCGCCTGGAAGGCCAGCGCGCGTACCGGCCAACTGCAGGTGCGCGAATACGAACGCGCCAGCGCGGATGAACTGCTGCTGGACTGGCGCGACCTGCCGCATCTCGATTACGAAGCGCGCATCGCGCAGCTGACGCTCTGGGTGCTGGAGGCCGAGCGCCGGCAGCGGCGCTATGCCCTGCAGCTGCCGGGCGTCCGCATCGCCGCCGATTCGGGCGCCGAGCACCGGCACCAGTGCCTGCAAGCCTTGGCCTTGATGCCCCATGGATAAGCCGGATACCGCCCTGCGCCGCCTGACGGCAGTCTGCGCCGCGTTGTCGGCGTTGCCGCTGTTGCCGCAATTGCCGCCGCTGCTGAGCGTGCTGGTGCTGTTGCTGTGCCTGGCCGGTTATCTGCTGCCGAAACCGCACCGATTGGTGCTTTTGCTGGTGTTGCCGGTTTCGCTGGCGATGGTGCTGCTGGCCTATCACGGCCGCTTCGGGCGCGACACCGCCGCCGGCATGCTGGCCTTGATGATGGCGCTGAAATGCCTGGAAACCACCGGCCTGCGCGATTTGCGCGCCCTGCTTGGCTTTGCGCTGTTCCTGCCGTTCGCGGCCCTGCTCAACGACCAAGGGCCGCTGACACTGATGCTGGCCCTGCTCGGCATGCTGACCTGGCTGTTCGCGCTGCAAATCACCAGCACCGGTTCGCTGGACTGGCCGCGCGGCCGTTGGCGGCAGTTGGCATCGGGCATCGGCCGACAGGTGCTGATGGCGCTGCCGCTGGCGGCGGCGCTGTTCTGGCTGTTCCCGCGCATCGCCACGCCGCTATGGGGCTTGCCGGGCCTGTCCGACACCGGCGCCGGCCTAGGCGACAGCATGCGGCCCGGACAGTGGCTCGACACCTTGGCCGACGACCGCATCGCGTTCCGGGTCAACTTCGACGGCCCGGCGCCGCCGCCCGAACAGCGCTACTGGCGCGGCCCGGTGCTGTGGGATTTCGACGGTCTGGAGTGGCGCCGCACCCGGCAGGACAGCGCGCCGGCGCCGGCGCTCGACGGCAACGCCCAAGCCGCTGGCGGCATCAGCTATTCGGTGAGTCTGGAGCCGACCGAGAAACGCTATCTGCCGGTCTTGGATTGGCCGGCCGCGGCGCCTGACGGCTATTCCCTGAGCGCGGACAACGGCGCGTGGAGCGACAAACCGATACAACGCCTGACCCAATACCGCGCGCGCGCGTTGCCGTCATCGCCTGACGGCAAACGGTTGGATGCGGCAAGCCGGCAGCGCGCCCTGGCGTTCCCGCGCGGCTTCAATCCGCGCACCCAGGCCCTGGCCCGGCAATGGCGGGCGGAAGCGGACGACGAGCGCGCCTACATCGAACGCGTGCTGGCGTGGATCCGGCGCGATTTCGCCTATACCCTGGATACGCCCGAACCCGGCATCAACGGCGTCGACGAGTTCCTGTTCGGCTACCGGCGCGGCTTCTGCCAGCACTTCAGCTCCTCGTTCGCGCTGATGATGCGCGCCGCCGGCATCCCGTCGCGGGTGGTCACCGGCTACGCCGGCGGCTACCGCAACCCGTATGGCGGCTACTGGCTGCTGTACCGCCGCGACGCGCACGCCTGGAACGAAGTCTGGCTGGAGGGCGAAGGCTGGGTCCGCGTCGATCCAACCGCAGCGGTGGCGCCGGAGAACGTCCTCGACACCCTGACCACCGCCGCCGGCGAGCAGCCGACCGGCGGCCGCGACGCGCTGTCGCCGTTGCTGGACGTCGGCGATTTCCTGCGCACGCGCTGGAACGACTGGATGGTCGGCTTCAACGCCGCGCGCCAGATGCAGCTGTTCCGCGCCATGGGCCTGGCCGAGGTGCAACGCTGGCAGATGCTACTGGTGCTGATGACGCTGGCCGCCCTGCTGTCGTATGCGCTGTTCCTGCTGGCGCGCCGCGTGCCGGAACCGTCGGATCCGCTGGAAAAAGCCTGGCGCCGGCTGTTGGCGCGCCTGCAGCGGATCGGGCTCGGCAAGCGCCGACACGAAACCGCGCCGGATTACGCCGCACGCCTGACCGGACGGGCTGCGTGGTCGCCGGCGCTGACGGATGCCGCGCGCCGTTACACCGCGCTGCGGTACGGCCAAACACCCGTCGATGCGCGCGACGTCCGGGCGCTGGCCGACAACCTGCGCGCGCTGGCGCGCCGCATCCGGCGCGCGCGCTGAAGAAGCCGCACAACTCTCCGCGCTTAGCGGCTATAGTGGTCCGCTACGTCCAGGAGTCCTGCCATGCGCCGCATCGCCTATCTCACCGCCATCGCCCTGCTCGGCCCACACACAGCCACGGCCGCTACCGTAGCGGAAGCGCCGTTGGTGTCGATTCCGGTGCAGGACGCGTTCTTCGAAGCCCTGCGCGCGCACTGCGGCAAAGCCTTCGAAGGCAAGGTCACGGTCGATAACCCGGCCGCGCCGGGCTTCGAAGGCCGCCTGCTGATGCATGTGCGCAAATGCAGCGACCGCCAGCTACAGATCCCGTTCCATGTCGGCGACGACCGCTCGCGCACCTGGATCCTGAGCAAGACCGGTTCCGGCCTGCAGCTCAAGCACGACCACCGCCACGCCGACGGCAGCAGCGACATCTCGACCATGTACGGCGGCCACACCGTGGACGCCGGCTGGGCCACCGCGCAGTCGTTTCCGGCCGATGCCTATTCGAAAGAACTGTTCACCACCGCCGGCAACCCGCAGTCGAACGGCAACACCTGGCAGATGTACGTCTACCCGACGAAATTCACCTACCGGCTGGTGCGCGAGGGCCGCGAATTCCGCGTCGATTTCGACCTGGGCAAGCCGGTGCCGGCGCCACCGGCACCCTGGGGTTACGCCGACTGACTCAGGCGAAGCCGCCGGTCAGCGGCGCGCCGGCCAGCAGGTGCAGGTGGATGTGGAACACCGTCTGCCCGCCGTCGCGGTTGCAGTTCATCACCACGCGGTAGCCGTCCTCGGCGAAGCCTTCGCGCCGGGCGTAATCGCGCGCCGCCAGCAGCAGGCGCCCGACCAGCGCGGCCTCGGATTCGGGCACGTCGTTGAGCGTGGCGAAACCGCGCTTGGGCACGAACAGCACATGCACCGGCGCCTGCGGCGCGATGTCGCGGAAGGCGATGAGTTCGTCGTTCTCGAACACGATGTCGGCCGGGATCTCGCGGCGGATGATGCGGTCGAAGATGCTGTCGGTCACGGGAGCCTCCTTAGGGCATGTCGGTGCGCGAACCGAAGGCGTGCGCCAGCGTGCCGCGGTCCACGTATTCCAATTCGCCGCCGATCGGCACGCCGTGCGCCAGGCGCGAAGGCTTGACCTCGAACTGGCGGGCCAGCTGGGCCAGGTAATGCGCGGTGGCCTCGCCCTCCACGGTCGGGTTGGTGGCGATGATCATCTCGCGCACCTCGCCTTCGGCCAGGCGCCGGGCCAAGCGGTCCAGGCCCAGCTCGCGCGGACCGATGCCGTCCAGCGGCGACAGCCGGCCCTGCAGGATGAAATACAGCCCGCGGTAGCCGGTGGCCTGTTCGATCACCAGCCGGTCGGCGGGCGTTTCCACCACGCACAGCAGGCTGCCGTCGCGGGCGCTGCTGGCGCAGATCGGGCAGCGTTCCTGCTCGGTGAAATCGCGGCACAGCGCGCAGTGGCCGATGCGTTGCAGGCCCTCCTGCAGGGCCGCGGCCAGGCGCAGGCCGCCGTCGCGGTTGCGTTCAAGCAGGTGATAGGCCATCCGCTGCGCGCTCTTCTGGCCCACACCGGGCAGGCAGCGCAGGGACTCCATCAGCTGCGTCAGCAGATCGCTCTGGCTCAAAACGGCAGT
Source organism: Arenimonas maotaiensis (assembly GCF_014638745.1). Classification (GTDB taxonomy): domain Bacteria; phylum Pseudomonadota; class Gammaproteobacteria; order Xanthomonadales; family Xanthomonadaceae; genus Arenimonas; species Arenimonas maotaiensis. Next base: position 509,332 of record NZ_BMFO01000002.1, on the reverse strand, counting down.
TTCATTCCCGGCGGCAGCGGCATGCCGGCGGTGACCGCGGCCATGCGCCGGTTGCTTTCCTCGTTGGCCTTGGCCACGGCGTCGTTCAGCGCCGCCACCAGCAGGTCCTCGAGCATCTCGGCGTCGGCCAGCGCGGACGGATCGATGGCGACCTTGCGCGCCTCCATCTTGCCGGTGATGGTGACCTTGACCACGCCGCCGCCGGCTTGGCCGGTGACTTCCAGCTGGCCGAGCTCTTCCTGTACCTTCTGCATGTTTTCCTGCATGCGTTGGGCTTTCTGCATCATTTGGGCGATATTGCCTCTCATGGCGTCCTCACTTCATTCCAAGGGTCGGATGGAATCCGGCACGATCTGCGCGCCTTCGGCCAGAAGGGCGTGGACGACCGGATGGTTCTGGAACTCGGCCTCGGCATCGCTCTGCCGGTTCTGCCGGTTACGGGTCTCGCGCGCGAACAACGTTTCCGCCGGCGCGTCGCTCAATTTCTCGAACTTCAGCTGCACGTCGCCGCCGACGGCCTGCATCAGGGTCTCGCGGAAACGTTCACGCAGGCCCTCGCTCAGGCTGTCGATCAGATCGGCGGGATAGGACAGCGTCAGCTGCCGGCCTTGGCGTGCAATGAAAGCGCTGTGCGCGCCGATCTGGCCGAGCGGGCCTTTCAGGCTCAGGCGCTTGATCAGTTGCAGCCAGTCTTCGGCGCTGTCGGGCAATTCGCTGACGGCTGCCGGCGCTTCGGGCGGCGGCGGTGCGGCCGGAGCGGGCGCCGGAGCAGGCACCGGCGGCGCGACGGATTCGGCCGGCATCGGCTTCGGTGCGACCGGCGCGGCGGCGGGCGATTCGGCAACCGGAGCAGCGGCCGCTGCCGCCGGCGGACGCGCGGCGTCGCCGGATGACGAGGCATCGGCCGGCACGAACGCCAACATGCGCAGCAAAGCCATCTCGAAACCGGTGCGTGCGCCCGGCGCCAGATGCAGGTCGCGGCGGCCGGCCACGGCCATCTGGTACCAGAGCTGCACCAGCTGCGGCTCCAGCGACTGCGCGAACGTCTTGATCGAAACGCGGGTCAGACTCGGGCGATAGTTGGGCACCAGCTGCGCCAGCTGGATTTCATGCAGGGCCTGCGCCAGGCGGTCGAGCACTTGCCCGAAATCCGGCGCGAACGAGGCGAGCTGCTCGATGGCGGCCATAAGCGCCTCACCGTCGCGCGCGGCCAACGCGGCCAGCAGCTGCTCGATTTGGTTGCGGTCGACGGTGCCGAGCATGGCGCGCACCAGCTCGCCCTGCAGGCTGCCGCCGGTGTAGGCAATGGCCTGGTCGAGCAAGGACAGGCCGTCGCGCAGGCTGCCGTCGGCGGATTCGGCCAACTGCTCGATGGCCTCGTCGTCGAACGCGATGCCCTCGGCGCCGAGGATGTGGCGCATCTGGCCGGCGATCTGCTCGACCTCCAGCCGGCGCAGGTTGAACTGCAGGCAGCGCGACAGCACGGTGACCGGCAGCTTCTCCGGATCGGTGGTGGCGAGCAGGAACTTGACGTGCTCCGGCGGCTCTTCCAGCGTCTTCAGCAGGGCGTTGAAGGCGTTCTTCGACAGCATGTGCACTTCGTCGACCAGATACACCTTGGTGCGGCCGCGCGAGGGCATGTACTGCGCATTCTCGATCAGGGCGCGCACGTCGTCGACGCCGGTGTGGCTGGCGGCGTCGATCTCGATCAGGTCCGGATAGCGGCCGGCGTCGATGTCGGCGCAGGTGCCGCAGACGCCGCAAGGGTCTTTCGAGGTGCCCGACTCGCAGTTCAGGCTCTTGGCGAAGATGCGCGCGATGGTGGTCTTGCCGACCCCGCGGGTGCCGGTGAACAGGAATGCGTGGTGCACCCGGCCGGTCTCCAGCGCGTGGCTGAGCGCCCGCACCACATGCTGCTGGCCGACCAGCTCGGCGAAGCGCTTCGGGCGCCATTTACGTGCTAAAACCAGATAGGACATGCGGATTCCCGTGTGCAGACGGCCATTTTGCCATATCGCGGCCGGACTGAGTACCGCGCCGCAACTTGTGGAAAAACCGGCCGTACCGTATAATTCGGCGTTCACATCAGGCGGTAACATCTGCGGAGAGATGTCCGAGCGGTCGAAGGAGCACGCCTGGAAAGTGTGTAAACGGCTAAACCCCGTTTCGAGGGTTCGAATCCCTCTCTCTCCGCCACTTCTTCAGGGCCCAGCCCACGCTTCAATGGTGGCCCCTGTCGGCCCTCGCGACGATAGGTCGAAAACCCCGCCAGGGCCGGAAGGCAGCAACGGTATTGACCGATTCGGGCGACGAGGCCAACCGGCAGGGGCTGCCACCCTTCCCTACTTCCAATGCGCCTCGCCGTCGGCGTAGCGTTCGCGCTTCCAGATCGGCACACGCGCCTTCACTTCATCGATGATCCAACGGCAGGCTGAGAATGCCGCGTCGCGGTGCGCGGCGGTGACGCCGACCCAGACCGCCATCTCGCCGATCGCGCAGTCGCCGATGCGGTGGATGCAGCGCGCGTCGACGATGGCGAAGCGGGTCAAGGCCTCGGACAGGATGGCTTCGCCTTCGGATTCGGCCAGCGCCGGATAGCAGTCGTAATGCAGGCCCAGAACCTGACGGCCGTCATGGTGGTCGCGCACCCAGCCTTCGAATGCGGCATAAGCGCCGCAGCGCGGATCGTCGAGTTCCGCGCGCCATGCGGCGGCGTCGATGGCCGACCCGGTGACGGCGAAGCGCATGTCAGCCGCCCGATACCGGCGGGATGAAAGCGACGGTGTCGCCGGCCCGCACCGGATCCGACCAATCGGCGAACGCGCCGTTCAGAGCCACCCGCAGCGCCGCCGGCTCGTAGCCGAAACCGTGGCGCACGCGCAAAGCGGCATACAACGCCGGCAACGAGTCCGGCACCGGCAGGATTTCCTGCGCCATGCCGGCCGATTCCTTCAAGGCCGCGAAATACAGCACGGTCACGCTCATGCGCCCACCGTGCGTTTGCCGCCGCGCTTGGCCAACAGCCGGACCTCGGCGATCACGATGTCGTGGCTGAGCGCCTTGCACATGTCGTACACGGTCAGCGCCGCCACACTGGCGCCGGTCAGCGCCTCCATCTCGACACCGGTCTTGCCGGTGATGCGCACCGTGCAGACGATGCGCAGCACGTCCTCGCCCCGCCAGTCGATCTCGAACGTGCAGCCCTCGATGGCCAACGGATGGCAGAACGGAATCAGCTGCGCGGTGTGCTTCACCGCCTGGGTGCCGGCGACGATGGCGGTATCCACCACCGCGCCCTTGGCCGAGCGCATGTCCTGTGCGCGCAGGGCGTCGGCCACGGCCGGCGGGAAACGCAGTTCGGCGACCGCGCTGGCGGAGCGGGCGGTGATCGCCTTGCCAGCGACGTCGACCATGGCCGGACGGCCCTGGGCGTCGAGGTGGGTCAATCCGGACGGCGCGCTTTTGCTTCGGGTCACATCAGCCTCCGATGAAGAACATTTCGATTTTGCGCCGGTCGGCCGCGGCGTGGCGGATCTCGCTGTAGCGGTCCGCGCGGTGGCGCCAGAGCGCGCGCACTTCGGCCTGCAGACCGCGGGCGTCGGCCAAGTACGGTTTCAGGTCGAAGCCGGCGCCGGCGAACAGGCAGGTGAACAGCTTGCCGTCGGCCGAGATGCGCGCGCGGTTGCAATCGCCGCAGAACGGCTTGCTGACCGAGGCGATGAAGCCGATTTCGCCGCCGCCGTCGAGCCGATAGCGTTCGGCCACCTCGCCCGGCACTTCCGGCTGCAGCGGCGTGAGCGGATACCGCGCCGCGACCAGTGCGTGCATCTCGCGCACGCCGAACACGTCCTGCACGCGCCAGCCGTTGCAGCTGCCGACGTCCATGTATTCGATGAAGCGCACGATGTGCCCGCGCGGCGCGAAGGCGGCGATCAGCGGCAGCATCTGGTCCTCGTTGACGCCGCGCTGCACCACGCAGTTGATCTTGATCGGCGCGAAGCCCGCGCGCTCGGCGGCGTCGATGCCGTCCAGCACGCGCGCCAGCTCGCCGCGGTTGCCGCTCATGCGCCGGAACAGCGCCGGCGCCAACGCGTCCAGACTCACCGTCAAACGGTCGAGGCCGGCGTCCTTCAGCGCCTGCGCCTGCGGCGCCAACAGCGAGCCGTTGGTGGTCAGCGCCAGATCCTCGAGGCCCGGCACCGTTTTCAGCCGCGCCACCAGCTCCGGCAATCCACGCCGCAACAGCGGCTCGCCGCCGGTCAGGCGGATTTTGCGCACGCCGTTGGCCACGAATGCGCGCGCGATGCGCTCGATATCGCCGAAATCCAGGCGCGACTTGGCGTCCAGCGCGGCGTCATCGACCGCGTCTTCGGGCATGCAGTACGGGCAGCGGAAATTGCAGGTCTCGATCACCGAGATGCGCAGATCGCGCAATGGCCGGCCGAGCGCATCGGCCACCGGCGCCGACGGCACCGCTTGCGGTACCGCGTTCACGGCAACGGCTCCGGATCAGGCGCGGCTAAATCCAGCGCCTGCCCGCGTTCCGCCACGCGGAAGCCGTGACCGCGCATGGCTTCGGCGTCTGCCTCAGTGCCGTAGTGATACAGCGCCAGACTCGAACGCCATTCGGCCGGATACTCGCGCAGGATGTCGTCCAGACCGGTGTGCGAGGGATTACCGTGCAGACCGCAGTCGTGCGCGATCAGCTCCGTGCCGCCGGCATACAGTGCCAGGCGCTCGGGAATCGGCCGGGTGTCGCCGGTCCAGACGAAACTGCCCGGCAAGCGCAGTCCGAAGGCCGAATCCGGCAGATGGTGCCGGACCGGAAACACCTCGTAATGCAGGCCGGCATGCCAGAAGCCGGTGCTGACCGGCACCAGCTGGAACGCGTCCCACCAGTTGGCGCCGCCTTCGGCCAGCACACCCGGATAATCGGCCAGCCGGCCCTGCATCGCCGGCACCAAGGGCGCCGGCACATACAGACGCAGGCGGCCGCGCAGGGCCGGATCGAAATAGGCCATGAAAAACAGGCGTTCCAGACCACCGATGTGGTCCATGTGCAGATGGGTGATGAACACCGCCTGCGGCAGCCCGCCGTAGCGCGCCAGATAGGCGTCCAGGGTTTCCTGGCCGCAATCGATCAGCAGCTGCGGCGCGCCATCCTGTTCCAACACGGCGCTGGCCGAACCGAGCACCGGCGCCGCCTGCGCGTTGCCGACGCCGAGAAACCGCAACTGCCAGCTCATGCCAAGGCTCCGTCATGCGCCGTGCGCAAAATATCCAGACCACGCATCAATTCATCCGCGGGTACGCGGCAATCCTTGCGCAATGAGCGCGCCAGGCGCTCCAGCACCTGTGCGCACCACGGTCCGGGACCGGCCGTCAGTCGGCCCTTGTCCCAATCGATGACATGGATGCCGCCATCGGCATCAAGCAGGATGTTGTGGGCGTTGAGATCGCTATGGCGCGCGCCGGCGCGATGGAGGCGCGCCAGGGTTTCGCCCACCGCCGCCCATGGCGCATGGCCGGCATCGGCCGATTGCAGCAAAGACGCTGCCTGCGGAATGCGACGGGTCAGCAGCGCGGCACGATAGCTCAGGCCGCGGCGTTGGCAGAACGCCGCCAAAGGCTCCGGCACCGGGAGATCCGCTTCGCGCAGACGACGCAACAGACGGTATTCGGCGAAACTGCGCACGCGCGCATCGCCAAGATAGAAGTAGGCATCTTCCGACAGCCAGGCGGCCTTGCCGCCGCGGCGGTAGTGCTTCAACACGGCATCGCCGGCGGCCGTGCGCACGAACCAGGCGCCGCCGCGGCCGCTACCGGACACCGGCTCGGCGGCGGCATAGCCGCTTGCGTTAAACTGGTCCGGTCCGACGTCCGGCAATGACGCGGCATCGTGCAGGATCGAGACCCGATCCGCCGATGTGCCTGCCGCAAACGCCTGTCTGTCGCCCGAATCCGCCATGCCGAGAGTGTACCAAGTGAACGACGCCGCCGCTGTAAAGTCCGTGTGCATTTTACGCCTTTCGGCCTTGGGCGACGCCACCCATGTGCTGCCGCTGATCCGCACCCTGCAACGCGGCCTGCCCGGCGTCGCGATCACCTGGGTGCTGGGCAAGGGCGAAGCCAAGCTGATGGAGGGCTTGGACGGTGTCGAGCTGATCGCCTTCGACAAGAAGGCCGGACTGAAAGGCATGCGCGAACTGGCGGTGCGGCTTGCCGGCCGCCGCTTCGATGTGCTGCTGCAGATGCAGCTGGCGTTGCGCGCCAATCTGGTGTCCGGCGTGATTTCCGCCAAACGCCGCATCGGCTACGACGTCAAGCGCGGCAAGGAGGGCCACGGGCTATTCATCAACGAACGCATCCGCCACGATAAACATCACGTGCTGGACGTGTTCGGCCTGTTCGCGGAGCCGTTGGGCCTGCACCAGGACGCGGTGCGTTGGGACATGCCGGTGCCGCAGGCCGACCGCGACTGGGCGGCGGCGCAATGGCCAAGCGGCAAACCCTGTCTGCTGGTTTCGCCCTGCTCCAGCCATGTGCTGCGCAACTGGCGGCCCGAGCGCTACGCCGCGGTGGCCAACCACGCCATCGCCCGCGGCTGGCAGGTGGTGCTGTGCGGCGGCCGCAGCGTGCTCGAACGCGAGGTCGGCGACGCCATCGCGGCGGCGATGCCGGTCAAGCCGATTGACCTGATCGGCAAGGACACGCTGAAGCAGCTGCTGGCCCTGCTGGAACGCGCCGAGCTGGTGCTGACGCCCGACTCGGGACCCGCGCACATGGCCAACGCCATGGGCAGCGCGGTATTGGGGCTGTACGCCTGCACCGACGCAGAACGCTCCGGCCCGTATTCCGACCGGCGCTACACGGTGAACTGCTACGCCGAAGCAGCCGAACGCTTCCTCGGCAAACACCCGGAACAGCTGCCCTGGGGCAAGCGCGTGGAATTCCCCGGCGTCATGGATCTGGTGACGGTCGAGGACGTGATCGCGCGCTTCGAACGCTACTGCGCCGACCGCGGCCTGGGCTGATCAGGCCTGACGGTAGTCCTCGTAGGACTTCTCTTCGACATAGGCCGAACCCAGCATCAGGTTGATTTCCTTCTTGATGCGGGCGCGTTCGTCGTTCTCGAAATAGACCGAGCGGGCCAGTTTGATGAACTCGTCGTCGAAGCGCTGCGCCTTCTCCAGCACGCGGATGTCGTCTTCGATCACCCACAGACGCTCGTTGACTGCCTTCAGACGCGCCATCGGCTCGCGGATGTCGGTCTGCGCGGCCGGGTGCGCGGCCCACAGGCGCTCCAGCGCGGCCAGCTCATGGCGCACGTTGGCCAGCTTGGCCGGGTCGCTCATGCGCTCGGATTTGATCTGCAGGATGGTCACTTTGTCCAGCAGTTCGCCGAAGGACACGGGGGCCAGGATTTCGGACATGGCAATCTCGGATTAGGGTCGCGGGACTTGATTATAGTCGCTGGCGGCAGGCCGGGGAAACGCGAACCGGTTCACAAAACCGGATTTGTGCCCTAAGATTCGGGTAACGGCACCGTGCAAGGAACGTCCAGATGCGATTCTCCGCCCGCTTAACGCTGTCTTCCCTCACTCTCTGCGTCTTGGCCGCCTGCAGCGGCAATGCCGTGGATGCCCCGCAGCCGGTTGCCATCGAACAGGACCCGCCGGGCGCCGAGATCGCGCGCACCATCGTGGTCACCGGCGGCACGCAATGCGCCCTGAACGTGCGCAAGGACCGCGACGATCCCGAGGTGTTCACCGCCGCCGCCTGCGAACTGAAGACCGGCGCCGGCGACGCAGTCACGGCGGTGACCCTGAGCTTCGCCCCGCCCTGCCGGCGCTACACCTTCAACAATCTGATCGGCGAACGCTATTTCCTCGACGAAAAAGCCCTGGGCCAACGCAACCCGGCCTGTCCGATCGAGTCGTTCAACGCCGGCTACGGCTGGGTGCTGCAACGCGGCTGATCCATGATTCCGAAACATAACTCCAAGACCTGCAAGGAACCGACATGAGCATGATGAAAGCGGCGGTATTCGTCGAACCCGGACGCATCGAGGTGATCGACAAGCGCATTCCGGACGTGGGTCCGAACGACGCGCTGATCCGCATCACCACCACCACCATCTGCGGCACCGACGTGCACATCTTGAAGGGCGAGTATCCGGTGGCCAAAGGGCTTACCATCGGCCACGAACCGGTCGGCGTGATCGAGAAGCTCGGCAGCGCGGTGCAGGGCTACAGCGAAGGCCAGCGCGTGATCGCCGGCGCCATCTGCCCGAACTTCAATTCCTACGCCGCGCAGGACGGCGCGCCGTCGCAGGACGGCAGCTACCTGATTCCGCAGGGCCTGTGCGGCTGCCACGGCCTGAAGGCCACTGCTGGCTGGCGCTTCGGCAACCTGATCGACGGCACCCAGGCCGAATACGTGCTGGTGCCGGACGCGCAGGCCAATCTGGCGCCGATTCCGGACGGGCTGACCGACGAACAGGTGCTGATGTGCCCGGACATCATGTCGACCGGCTTCAAGGGCGCCGAGAACGCCAACATCCGCATCGGCGACACCGTGGTGGTGTTCGCGCAGGGCCCGATCGGCCTGTGCGCCACCGCCGGCGCGCGCCTGCTCGGCGCCACCACCATCATCGCGGTGGACGGCAACGACCACCGGCTCGGCATCTCCAAGAAACTGGGCGCCGACATCACGCTGAACTTCCGCGAATGCGATGTGGTGGACGAAGTGATGAAACTGACCGGTGGCCGGGGTGCGGATTCCTCGATCGAGGCGCTCGGCACCCAAGCTACGTTCGAATCGGCGCTGCGCGTGCTGAAGCCGGGCGGCACGCTGTCGAGCCTGGGCGTGTATTCCGGCGACCTGAAGATTCCGCTGTCGGCGTTCGCCGCCGGTCTGGGCGACCACCGCATCAACACCGCGCTCTGCCCCGGCGGCAAGGAACGCATGCGCCGGCTGATGAATGTGGTGCAATCCGGTCGAATCGACCTGGGCGTGATGGTGACGCACCAGTACAAGCTGGAGGACATCGTGGCCGCCTACGACCTGTTCGCCCACCAGCGCGACGGCGTGCTGAAGGTGGCCATCAAGCCCTGACCGGATATTCCGAAACAGAAAAGAAAAGCCCCGCTTCAAGCGGGGCTTTTTGTTACAACTGGCGGAGAGGGAGGGATTCGAACCCTCGGTACGCTATAAACGTACGCCTGATTTCGAGTCAGGTACATTCGACCACTCTGCCACCTCTCCGGGTGTCGGTCAGGCGGAGATTATAGCGTCCAAGGCCGGTTCTTGGCTAGCGCCGGATGCCGGACGGCGGCAAAAAAGGCCATAATGGACGGTATGCCCCATGCCGCAGCCACATCATGATCGAAATCGGCCACATCAGCCATCCGGGCCGGAAACGCCCGCTGAACGAGGACAGCTACGACATCGACGCGCCCAACGGCCAGGCCGTGTTGGTCGATGGCATGGGCGGGCCGGACGCCGGCGACATCGCCAGCGCCTTCGTGCGCGATCAGGTGCGCCGCGGCCTGCTGGCCGGCGAGAGTCCGGCCGATGCGCTGATGAACGCCGGCCAGGCCCTGCGCATCCAGCGCCCGGCGCAATCCGGCAATCCCTGCGGCGCCAGCGCGGTATGCGTGCGCTGGCACGGCAACGGCGCGGAATTGGCTCAGGTCGGCACCTGCCGCGTCCTGTTCTGGGACGGCAATGCGCTCAAAGCAGTCAGCGGCAGCGAAGCCGACGACGCGGGCCAACCGGCCAAAAGCGTGCCGTCGATCCAGGCGCTGGGCATCACCGCGGGCGACAAACTCCGCATCGCCGCCGCGGAGCTGCCTTGGCGCCGTGGCCAGGCCCTGGTCCTGTGCACCGACGCCATGCTCGAACAATGCCGGCCGGCGGATCTTCGTGAAATCCTGTGCGATGCCCGCGCCAGCGCGCAAGAGGCCGCCGAACGCATGCTGTTGCTGGCCCTGCGCGGCGACGCCGACGAGAACCTCAGCGCGTTGATCCTGCGCCGGGCTTAAGCCGGCCAGAGCGTCTTGCCGGATTTCTTGGCGATCTTGGCCATGCGCGCGGCATGCGCCTCCAGCTCGGCCGCGCCGGCCTCGAGCACGAAGGCGGAACCCTCCGCCCCGAACTCCGGCAAGGCTTCCGCCTCTTCCGGCACGGCCTGCCCCGCGTCGAAACCGAAACCGGTCTGGCCGGAGGTCATCGCCAGATAGACGTCGGCCAGCAGCTCGGCGTCGAGCAGCGCGCCGTGCAGCTGGCGGTGCTTGTTGTCCACGCCCAGTCGCTTGCACAGCGCATCCAGCGAATTGCGCTGGCCCGGATACAGTTCGCGCGCCAGCTTCAGGGTATCCAGCACGCCGGCATGACGCTCCAGACTGCCATGGGCGTCGCCCAGCAGCCGCAGTTCGTAGTTGATGAAGCCGACGTCGAACTCGGCGTTGTGGATGACCAGTTCGGCGCCGGCGATGAAGGCCAGGAAGTCGTCCACCACCTCGGCGAAGCGCGGTTTGTCGGCCAGGAACTCCAGCGTCAGGCCGGTGACCTCGGCCGCGCCGGGCTCCATCTCGCGCTCCGGATTCAGATAGCGCTGGAAGGTGCGGCCGGTCGGTCGCCGGCCGACCAGTTCGACGCAGCCGATTTCCACCAGTCGGTTGCCCTTCTCCCAAGACAGGCCGGTGGTTTCGGTATCGAGGATGATCTGCCGCATGCGTGCGCCTATTTGAATGTTTCGGCGGCCTGACGCGCCAAGGCGTCGACCCGCTCGTTGTCGGCATGGCCGTTGTGGCCCTTGACCCAATGCCAGACCACCTGGTGCCCGGCGCTGGCCTGGTGCAGGCGTTGCCAGAGGTCCTGATTCTTCACCGGTTCGCCCTTGGCATTCTTCCAGCCGCGCCGCATCCAGCCCGGCAACCATTCGGTGATGCCTTTCTGCACGTATTGCGAGTCGGTGTACAGGTCGATCCGGCAGTGCCGGTTGAGCGATTCCAGCGCGCAGATCGCCGCCAACAGCTCCATGCGGTTGTTGGTGGTCAGCGCCTCGCCGCCGGACAGTTCCTTTTCGGTCTTTCCGTAGCGCAGCAACGCGCCCCAGCCGCCGGGTCCGGGATTGCCGGAACAGGCGCCGTCGGTGTGGATTTCGATATGCGGTGCGGCCGCATCGCCGTGCTTGCTCATCTCGGTGTCGATTCCCTGGCCAAAGCCACCGCCGGAGCGGTTTTGCGTATAGGCGTCAGAGCGGTTCTGCGCTTCCGTGCCAACAGGAAGTTTACCGGACGCAGGGCCGGCGGTCGATAGCGCGCGCCGACGGATTCCTGCCGCAGCACGTCGAATCCGGCGCGCGCGAGCCGTTCGCGTTGCGTCTCGGCCGTGGCCAGCGCCAAGCCGCGCCAGCGGCCCGGTCGTCGTGGCGCCAGCGGATTGAGCGTCAACAGCGCCAGATGGCCCTCGCCGACCAACAGACGCTCGAATTCGGCCAACAAGGCGTCGCCGTCGGCCGAGGTTTCCAGCACGAAGGCGGCGAACACCAGAGCCAGGCAGTCGTTGACCAAGGGAATGCGCGCATCGTCGGCGATGAACTCGCCGAACAGGCGGCCGCGCGCGCGTTGCAGTTGCATGACCGGCGTGCACTGCAGTTCCGGCAAACGCAGGCCCTGCGTGCACGGCAACACGGCCAAGGCCTTATGGCCGACGATCGGCCGCAGCCAAGGTTCGGCACAGGCGATGGCGTCCAGCGCCAAGGCTTGGCCGGCCGCGGTCTCGAACCAGCTGTTTTCGCCCCTCATGCGCCGCTACCGTTTAAACTGCACCCATTGTGCGCCAAACGGCGCGTTTGGTCATCACCGATGGATACCCTGACCGCACTGCCCGCCTTCGACGACAACTACATCTGGTGCTACCGCGGCGACGGCGGCGGCTCCGTAGTGGTCGACCCGGGCGATGCCGGCCCGGTGCTGCGCGCCATGGCCGAAGGCATGCGCGTGGCCGCGGTGCTCATCACCCATCACCACGCCGACCATATCGGCGGCCTACCCGCCCTGCGCGCCGCCTGCGACGCGCCGTTCTACGGCCCGCATGATGAGCGCATCGCCGGCCTCGACCATATCGTGGGCGAAGGCGACCGCATCACGCTGCCGGGTTTCGTGCCGTTCACGGTCTGGGCGGTGCCGGGGCATACCCGCAGCCATCTGGCGTATTGGGACGGACGCGTGCTGTTCTGCGGCGACACCCTGTTCAGCCTAGGCTGCGGCCGCCTGTTCGAGGGCACGCCGGCGCAGATGCTGGCCGCGCTCGACCGCTTCGCCGCGTTGCCGGACGACACGCTGGTCTGCTGCACGCACGAATACACCTTGGCCAACGCCCGTTTCGCCGAAGCCGCCGAGCCGGACAACCCCGTGCGCGACGCCCTGCTGGCCGACATCCGCGCCCGCCGCGCGGCCGGCCGGCCGAGCCTGCCCTCCGCCATCGGCATTGAAAAGGCCTGCAATCCCTTTTTGCGCATCGACCGGCCCGAGACATTGCGCGGGCTGGCGGCGCAATCCGGTGGGCTGACGGGCGACCGTCTGGCGCGCTTTGCCGCCCTGCGCGCCTGGAAGGATCGGTTCTGATGCGCACATTGCCGCTCGGCCTGTGTCTGGCGCTGTGGCTCACGCCGGCGCTGGCGGAAGATCCGCAACCGCCGCCGGAGCCCACGCGCACCGGCCAAGACGTGTTCCGGCGCATCGCTGAATCGCTCGAACCGGAATCCTGCACGCCGGCGGCGGCCGAAAGCCAATGGATGCGCAAATACATCCATGACCCCGCGCGCTTCCGCACCCAGCTGATCGACCTGCTGCCGATACTCGACCACGTCAGCGTCCAGGCCCGCAAGCGCGGCCTGCCGATGGAATTCGCGCTGATTCCGTTCGTGGAAAGCCGCTTCCAGCCCAAAGCGGTCGCCAAGGGCGGTCCGACCGGGCTGTGGCAGCTGATGCCCGCCACCGCGCGCCACTTCGGCCTGCGCATCGGCGGCAAGAACGACCAGCGCTTCTCGGTGATCGAATCCACCGACGCGGCGCTGGCCTACTTGGAGCGGCTGCAGACGATGTTCAGCCACTGGCCGACCAGCATCATGGCCTACAACGCCGGCGACGGCCGCCTGCGCATGGGCTTGAAGCGGCAGAAACTTACGCAGGCGGATGCCGAGCGGCGGCTGCCTACCGGGTTGGCGCCGCACACCTACGCCTACGTACGCAAGATCCAGGCGCTGTCCTGCTTCTTCATCGATCCCGCCAGCTTCGGCGTGGCATTGCCGGTCGATGCCGAATTCACGCCCCTGCCCGGCGACGTCGACGACGCGCCGCCGGCGCCGGTACCGGTGCCGGATAACGGCAACTGAAAAAACGCCCGGCATGGCCGGGCGTTTTCGGTTCAACGCGCAATCGGATCAGAGCCGGTCTTCGGCGATCTTGATCTGGAAGTCCTTGCGCAGGCGCTTGACGTATTCCAGCGCCTGCTGGTCGCCGCGTAACTGGCCCAGATTGCGGGCCGCCGAGGCTTTCAGCGCCGGGTCAAGCTGCGCCGTATCGGGCCGATTGACCGCGACCAGCTGCATCAGCAGGTAACCGCCGCCCGGAGTCAGCACGATGCCGCCGCCGCCCGGCTTGCCGTCGACCGGCCGCGCCAGACGGAACGCTTCCTTGACCACCGGCGCCAATTGCGGGACCGGCGGCTGTCGGCCGACGCCCAGCGCCGGCACCACCGGACGCGACAGCGACGCAGCGATGACGGCCAGGGTTTCGCCCTTGTTCAGGCGCGCGAGCAATGCCTTGGCCTGGGCTTCGGCGGCTTTCATGGCGCGGTCGCGCACGAAGGCCTGGCGCACGGCATCCTTGACTTCGGCCAGCGGCAGCACGGCTTCCGGCTTGTGTTCGACCACGCGCAACAGCACCACTTGGTTGGGCGCGATTTCGACCAAGTCGCTGACGCGGCGTTCGGTCAGCACTTCCTCGGCGAAGGCGGCCTTGCGCACCGGTTCCAGCGCGGCGATGCCGTCGCCGCCGGTACGGGTGAACGGCTGGCTGCGCAACACGGTCTTGCCGACCGCTTTGGCGGCCGGTTCGAGCGAGGTGGCGTTCTCGCTCACGGCGTTGACCATCTTGCCGGCCAGCTCGTTGAAGGCGCGCTCACGCTCGGACTCCAGATAGGCGGCCTCGATTTCGGCGCGCACGTCCTCGAACGGCTTGACGGTGCCAGCGATCAGCTCGCGGTAGTAGAGCACGTGCCAACCGTCCGGCAGACGCACCGGTTCGGATACCTGGCCCGGCTTCAGCGCGAAGAAGGCCTTGTCGAAGGCGTCTCCGTAGATGCCTTTCTCGATCGGACCGAGGTCGCCGCCGCTGGCGCTGGTGGCGATGTCGTCGGAGGCCTTGGCCAGCTCGGCGAAACGGTTCGGTAGGGCCTGCGCCTGCTTGGCGAGCGTCTGCGCCTTGGCCTTGGCGGCGGCATCGGCTGCGGCGGAGGCGCCCTGCGGCACGGCCACCAGGATGTGCGAGCCGACGCGTTGCTCCGGCGTGCCGAATTGCGCCTTGCGCTCTTCGTAGCGCTGGCTCAGCACGGTCTCGTCGACCGCGATATCGGCGGCGGCGGCCGACCCGTCCAGCTCGACGTATTCGATGGTGGCGGTCTCCGGCGTGCGGTAATCGGATTTGTGGCTGTTGTACCAGGCGGCGAGCTCGGCGTCGGTGGCGTTCGGATCAAGCGCCGGCAGCGGAATCTCGACGTAGTTGAGGTCGCGTTTCTCCTCTTGCAGGGCGATCAGCGCCTCGGCTTCGGCCTCGCCGGCCAAGCCGCCGGCGATGTATTCGGAGACCATGAAACGGGTCAGCAGGTCACGGCGCACCAAGGCCTCGAAGCCGGCCGTGGTGTAACCCTGCTGCTGCAGGGCGAGCTGGTAGCGTGCGGCGTCGAACTTGCCGTCGACCTTGAAGGCGTCGATGGAAAGGATCGCCTCGCGCACCATCGCATCGGATATGCGCACGCCGGCGCGCTCGGCGCCGAGCTGCATCACCGCCTCGTCGACCAGCTGGTCGAGGATGCGGCGCTTGTTCTGCGGGCTCTCGAAAGCCGCGGCGTCGAACGCCTCGCCCTGGCGCGCGCGTTCCTGTTGGCGGACCTGGTCGAACCGCTGGCGGAATTCATCGACCGAAACCTCGACCGACTGCTCGCCGAACCCGAGGAGCTTGCCCGGCGACACCACTTTGGCGGCGTAATTCTCCACCTTCGGCGCCAGGTACTGCTCGAGGCCGAACAGCGCCATCACCAGGATGACCAGGAAAAGGACCAGCTTGGCGATCCAGCCGGAGGATTTGTCGCGGATTTTCTGCAGCATGGGGCGTGTCGGACTCGAAATGGCCAAAGGCCTATTATGCGGCTTTTGCCGCAGACGCGCACTAGCTTGGAGCGCAAAAAGAAAAGGCACCCGAAGGTGCCTTTTCAACAGTGGCGGAGTGGACGGGACTCGAACCCGCGACCCTCGGCGTGACAGGCCGATATTCTAACCGACTGAACTACCACTCCAGTTCTTTTGCTTGGAAGGGCTGGTGGGTGCTGAGGGTTTCGAACCCCCGACCCTCTCCGTGTAAAGGAGACGCTCTACCGCTGAGCTAAGCACCCCCAAGCAAGGATGCGTAGCATACACCAAGTCGCCCGGGAATTTCAACAATTACTTTCGCGAAATTCCCGGACGTCGATGCGGATTACTTGTTGACGGCGTCTTTCAGGGCTTTACCGGCCTTGAAGCCCGGGTTCTTGGAGGCCTTGATCTTGATGGTGGCGCCGGTCTGCGGGTTGCGGCCTTGACGGGCGGCGCGCTTGCGGACCGAGAAGGTGCCGAAACCGACGAGGGTCACGGTGTCGCCTTTCTTCAGGGCCTTGGTGATCACTTCGATCACGGCGTCGACGGCGCCGGCGGCGGCGGCTTTCGACAGATCAGCTTTTTCGGCAACGGCGGCAACAAAGTCAGCTTTATTCATTTTTGTAAATCTCCCAGTGCGATTGATCGCTTAAGTGAAAAATTAAGTGCAGGCGAACCCCGACCTAACCAGATCGCCGGAGCCTTGGAAACAGCGGCCCAGAGCCCGGTTGCAACAATTTATACCAGTGAACCATCCACCGCGCAATACCCTGCAAGCCTTTATTTTCGGGCGTTGCAGGGCTTTGGCCGGCGTCAATGCGTGCGCCGGGCGGACGCCGGATGCTTCGCCGCCGGCTTCGCCTTTGATTTCACGGCTTTTTTCGCGGCGGCCGCGGCTTTCGCTGAGCCCGAAAGCGGTTTGACCAACGCGATGTCGAGCACCTGATCGATCCATTTCACCGGCACGATTTCCAGGTCGCGGGTGACGTTGGCCGGAATGTCGGCGAGGTCCTTGCGGTTCTCTTCGGGAATCAGCACGGTGCGGATGCCGCCGCGCAAGGCCGCCAGCAACTTCTCCTTCAACCCGCCGATCGGCAGCACGCGGCCGCGCAAGGTGATCTCGCCGGTCATCGCGACATCGGCGCGCACCGGCACCTTCGACAGCGCCGACACCAGCGCGGTCACCATCGCGATGCCCGCGCTCGGACCGTCCTTCGGCGTCGCACCCTCCGGCACGTGCACGTGGGTGTCGAAGGTGTTGTGGAAATCGACGTCGAGACCGAGCTGTTGGCTGCGCGCGCGCACTACGCTGTAGGCCGCCTTGACCGACTCCTGCATCACGTCGCCGAGCTGTCCGGTGAGGATCAGCTGGCCCTTGCCAGGCATCAGCGTGGCTTCGATCTGCAGCAGGTCGCCGCCGACTTCGGTCCAGGCCAGACCGGTGACCAAGCCGACTTCGCTTTGTTCCTCGGCACGGCCGAAATCGAATCGGCGCACGCCCAGATAGGCGTCGAGATTGGCCGAACCGACGCATTTGAGCGCCGTCTTGGGTTTCTTGGCCGCTTTCACCGACTTGCCTTTCACTGACTTGCCTTTAGCCGGCTTGGCCGGACCGGCTAACGCGATTTCCTTGACCACCTTGCGGCAGATCTTGGCCAGTTCGCGTTCCAGCGAGCGCACGCCGGATTCGCGCGTGTAATAGCGCACGATGTCGCGCACGGCGTCGGCGTCGATGCGCAGTTCGCCGTCCTTCAGGCCGGCGGCCTTCAGCTGCTTGGGCAACAGGTAGCGCATGGCGATGTTGAGCTTCTCGTCCTCGGTGTAGCCGGGGATGCGAATGACCTCCATGCGGTCGAGCAGCGGGCCGGGGATATTCATCGAGTTCGAGGTGCACACGAACATCACTTCCGACAGGTCGAGGTCGACCTCCAGGTAATGGTCGTTGAAGTTGTGGTTCTGTTCCGGATCGAGCACCTCCAGCAGCGCCGCCGCCGGATCGCCGCGGAAATCGTTGCTCATCTTGTCGATCTCGTCGAGCACGAACAGCGGATTGCGGCTTTCGACCTTGTTGAGGTTCTGCACGATGCGCCCCGGCATCGAGCCGATGTAGGTGCGGCGGTGGCCGCGGATCTCGGCCTCGTCGCGCACGCCGCCGAGCGCCATGCGCACGAACTTGCGGTTGGTGGCCTTGGCGATGCTCTGACCGAGCGAAGTCTTGCCGACGCCGGGCGGACCGACCAGGCACAGGATCGGGCCTTTCATCTTCTGCACCCGCGCCTGCACGGCGAGGTATTCGAGGATGCGGTCCTTGACCTTCTCCAGGCCGTAGTGGTCCTCGTCGAGCACCTGCTGCGCCAATTTCAGGTCCTTGCGCACCTTGCTGCGCTTCTGCCACGGCACGCCGACCAGCCACTCGAGATAGTTGCGCACCACCGAGGCTTCGGCCGACATCGGCGACATCTGCTTGAGCTTGTTGAGTTCGCTCTTGGCTTTGGCTTCGACCGCCTTGGGCATACCGGCCTCGGCGATCTTGCGCGCCAACTCCTCGATCTCGTTGGGCGCCTCGTCGGAATCGCCGAGTTCCTTCTGGATCGCCTTCATCTGCTCGTTGAGGTAGTACTCGCGCTGGCTTTTCTCCATCTGGGTCTTGACCCGCGAACGGATGCGCTTCTCGATGTGCTGCACGTCGATTTCGCCCTCGACCAGGCCGATGAGGGTCTCGATGCGGGCATCAGGCGCCAACGTCTCCAGCAGCCGCTGCTTGTCGGCCAGGCGCAGGGTCAGGTGCGCGGCCACGGTATCGGCGAAGCGGCCGGCATCGTCGATGCCGGCCAAGGTGGCCAGCAGCTCCGGCGGCAGCTTGCGGTTGGATTTCACGTACTGCTCGAACAGGCCCATCAGGGCGCGCTGCGCGACTTCGGCCTCGCGCGCATCCTTTTCCAGCACGGCCTCGAGCGGCACGGCCTTGGCGGACAGGGAGTCATCGTGCAGCGCGACGTCTTCGGCGCGCACGCGCTGGACGCCCTCGACCAGCACCTTGATGGTGCCGTCGGGCAGCTTCAACAGCTGGATCACGGTGGCCAGGGTGCCGATGGCGTACAGGTCGTCGGCGACCGGGTCGTCGATGTCCGGGCTTTTCTGCGCCAGCAGCACGATCTGCTTGTCGCCCGCCATCGCGGCATCGAGCGCCTTCATCGACCGGTCGCGGCCGACGAACAGCGGAATCACCATATTCGGGTACACCACCACATCGCGCAGCGGCAGCACCGGCAGTCGGGTTTCGTCGCGGGTTTCGGTATTCATTTCGCACTCCTCGGCGGCGTCTGCCGCCCTGCTTCCTTTATGGGGCTTTTCCGGCCGCCTTGCAAGAGCCGAAAACGCGGAAAGCGGGGCATGCCCCGCTTTCCGGTGATGCTGGGTTCAGCCGCGGACTCAGTCGCCGGAGGCCGCTTTCGGCACCGGACCGTTGGAATAGATCAGGTACGGCTCGGCCTGGTGGTTGATGACCGATTCGTCGACCACCACCTTGCTGACGTTCTCCTGCGACGGCAGTTCGTACATGGTGTCGAGCAGCACCGACTCGAGGATGGTGCGCAGGCCGCGCGCGCCGGTCTTGCGCTTCATCGCCTTCTGGGCCACGGCGGCCAAGGCGTCCGGTCGGATTTCGAGCTCAACGCCCTCCATCTCGAACAGCTTGCGGAACTGCTTGGTGATGGCGTTCTTCGGCTCGGTCAGGATCTTGACCAGGGCCGCCTCGTCCAGTTCCTCGAGGGTGGCGACCACCGGCAAACGGCCGACGAATTCGGGAATCAGGCCGAACTTGATCAGATCCTCCGGCTCGACGTCATGTAGCAGCTTGGACACGTCCAGCTTGCGTTCGCTGGACTTGACCTTGGCGCCGAAGCCGATGCCGCCGGATTCGGCGCTGCGCTGCTGGATGATCTTGTCCAGGCCGGCGAACGCGCCGCCGCAGATGAACAGCATGTTCTTGGTGTCGACCTGCAGGAACTCCTGCTGCGGGTGCTTGCGGCCGCCCTGCGGCGGCACCGAGGCGACGGTGCCCTCGATCAGCTTCAGCAGCGCCTGCTGCACGCCTTCGCCGGACACGTCGCGGGTGATCGAGGTGTTCTCCGACTTGCGCGAAATCTTGTCGATTTCGTCGATGTAGACGATGCCGGACTGCGCCTTCTCGACGTCGTAATCGCACTTCTGCAGCAGCTTCTGGATGATGTTCTCGACGTCCTCGCCGACGTAGCCGGCTTCTGTCAAGGTGGTGGCGTCGGCGATGGTGAACGGCACGTTGAGCAGGCGCGCCAGGGTCTCGGCCAGCAGGGTCTTGCCGGAACCGGTCGGGCCGATCAGCAGGATATTGGATTTGGACAGCTCGATATCGTCGTTCTTGGCGCGCGACTCGATGCGCTTGTAGTGGTTGTACACCGCCACCGACAGCGTTTTCTTGGCGCGCGGCTGGCCGATCACGTATTGGTCGAGGACCTCGAGGATTTCCTTCGGCTTCGGCAGCTGGCTGCGCGCCGCGGCGCCCTTTTCCTGCAGCTCCTCGCGGATGATGTCGTTGCAGAGCGCGACGCATTCGTCGCAGATGAACACGCTCGGACCGGCGATCAGCTTGGTGACCTCATGCTGGCTTTTGCCGCAGAACGAGCAGTACAGGATTTTGGTGGTGTCGCCGGCGCGGGGCTTGCGGTCGTCGGTCATGGCAGTGTCTTCCTCGCAAAGGGGCACTCCCCCACGAGCATAGCACAAGCCATTCGGGGGGAAATCAAAGGGGCGTCAGGGCTCAGGCGGCGTGGATGCTGTCGGCCGGACGACGGTCCAGCACGCTGTCGACGATGCCGTAGGCTTTGGCCTCTTCGGCGGCCATGAAGTAATCGCGTTCGACGTCCTGTTCAATCTTTTCAATGGGTTGGCCGGTATTGGCGGCCAACTCGGCGTTCAGGCGTTCACGCAGATACAGGATTTCCTTGGCCTGGATCGCGATATCGGTGGCCTGCCCTTGGGCGCCGCCCGAGGGCTGGTGGATCATCACCCGCGAGTTCGGCAGGATGTGGCGCTTGCCCTTGGTGCCGGCGGCGAGCAGGAACGAGCCCATCGAGCAGGCCTGGCCGACGCAGATGGTGGATACATCGGGCTTGATGAAGCGCATGGTGTCGTAGATCGCCAGACCGGCGGTGACCACACCGCCGGGCGAGTTGATGTACAGGCTGATGTCCTTCTCCGGGTTCTCCGCTTCCAGGAACAGCAACTGCGCGACCACCACGTTGGCGACGTGGTCGTCGATCGGACCGACCAGGAAGATGACCCGTTCCTTCAGCAGACGCGAGTAGATGTCGTACGAACGTTCGCCGCGCGGCGTCTGTTCGACCACCATGGGGATCAGGTTGAGTCCTTGTGTAGCGGCCATGGCGTTCTCCTCGGGCATGCGTGGCTTCGGTTCGGGTCGAACCGTCGAATCTAGGTTAAACCGGACGCATCGCCTCGGTAAAGGACAGATTCTGGTCGGTCGATTGGGCGCGCTCGGCCACCCAGTCGATCACCTGCTCTTCCATCACGCGGTTCTGCAGTCCGGACATGAGATTGGGGTCGTTGCGGTAAAGTTCAATGACCTGCTTCGGCTCTTCGTAGGTCGAGGCGATCAGCGACAGGGTTTCCTTGACGCGGTTGAAGTCGAGCTTCAGGCCGTTCTGGCGCGCGATCTCGCCGACCAGCAGGCCGGCGGCGACGCGGTTGCGGGCAGGCACCATGAACTGGTCGAACGGATACACGGCGTCGGCTTGGCCCTGTTGGCGCGCCTGCTGCTGGGCGTTGGCGGCCAGATTGCGCGCCTCGGCTTCGATCAGCTTGGCCGGCAGTTCGACGTGGCTGTAGGCGGCGACCAGCTTCTGCGCCACTTCCGCGCGCAGACGGCTCATCAGCATGCCCTTCAGTTCGCGCTCGAGGTTGGCGCGCACTTCCTGGCGGAACACGTCGAGCTTGCCGCTCTTGACGCCGAAGCTTTTCACGAACGCTTCGTCGGCTTCAGGCACCTTCGGCTCGGAGACCTGGGTCGCCTTCAGGGTGACCTTGGCGTTCTGGCCGGCCAGCGCCGGCACCCGCCAGTCGGCCGGGAAGGTCACTTCCACTTCACGCTCGTCGCCGGCGGACATGCCGGACAGCTGCGCTTCCAGTTCCGGGAACATCACGCCGGAACCGATGACGGTGGCGCCCTTCTCGGCGCCGGTTTCCGGCACGCGCGCGCTCGCGGTGGCGGCGAAGGTCTCGACCGCGACCAGATCGCCGACTTGCGCCGCGCGGGTGACCGGCTCCCAGGTGCGGCGTTGTTGGCGCAGGGTGTCGATCATGTGGTCGATGTCGGCGTCCTCGACCTGCGCGTGCACGCGGACGATCTGCAGCTGGCTGACGTCGATGGTGCCGAAGTCCGGCACGATCTCGAAGGTCGCGGTGTAGCGGATTTCATTCTCGGCCGCACCCGGGTCGGCCTGGATGCTCGGCTGGCCGGCGATGCGCACGTTCTCCTGGCGCACGGCCTGGTCGAAGCTGGCGCGCACCAGTTCGCCGAAGGCCTCGGAACGGATCTGGTCGCCGAAACGCTGCTCGATCACCTTGGTCGGCACCTTGCCCTTGCGGAAGCCCTTCAGGTTGGCCTTGCCGGCCATGTCGCGCAGGCGGCCGTCGATCACCGAGGACAGGCGGTCGGCGGGGATGGACACGGTCATGCGACGTTCGAGACTGCTGGTGTTTTCGACTGAAACTTGCATTGCGACTCCTACCTGCGCGGCTGGCGCAGCTGAAAATGAAAAAACCCGCGGGAAGCGGGCTTGATGAATGAAGCACCCTTCCGTACGAAAGTGGTGCGAAAGGAGAGACTCGAACTCTCACGGGTTGCCCCACTGGAACCTAAATCCAGGGCGTCTACCAATTCCGCCACTTTCGCATGGGCCGAAGATGGAAACAGACGCCGGGGCTCGACCCGGAAGGACCTTTCGGGATTCCCGGCACGGATGCCCTGCGGGCGCCCGCAGGCGGCGTTTCGTAACAACTACGGACGCCCTTATTATGCCGTAAATAAGATTGGGGTGGAAGATGGGATTTGAACCCACGACCCTCGGAATCACAATCCGATGCTCTAACCAACTGAGCTACTCCCACCACAGGAGGTTGGCGCGCCCGACAGGAATCGAACCTGTAACCGCCGGCTTAGAAGGCCGGTGCTCTATCCAGTTGAGCTACGGGCGCTCAAGGGGGATTTTGCACCGAACCGCGCCATCGGGGAAGCGTTTGAGCGGATCGGTTTGGTCGGGGTTGAGGGATTCGAACCCCCGACCCTCTGGTCCCAAACCAGATGCGCTACCAGACTGCGCTAAACCCCGACAGGATAATGCCTGAAAAAATGGCGCGCCCGGAGAGATTCGAACTCCCGACCTACAAGTTCGTAGCCTGTTGCTCTATCCAGCTGAGCTACGGGCGCGCTGAGGTGTGAAATTATGGCCGAAAGCGGCGGAGGCGTCAACCATCCCGCCGCAAAATTTTACGCCGGCCGTTCAGAACCAGAGCCGGACCCCGGCCACCACATGCAGATCCGAGACATCCGCGCCATCCATGCGGCGCAGACGGGCGGCTTGGCCATAGGCCCTCTCCCACGCGACGCCCACATAGGGCGCGAAGCGGCGCCGGACTTCATAACGCAGACGCAGGCCGGCCTCGAGTGTGTTCAAGCCCTGGCCGATGCCGCGCGCCGGCTCGTCCTTGCCGTAGAAAGCGGCTTCCAGCTTGGGTTGCAGCACCCAGCGCGCGCCGAGCAGGGCCTCGTATTCGGCCTCCAGCCGCAGCGCGCTTTGGCCGGATTCGCCCAGATACGCCGTGGCATCGACCTCGAACTTGTACGGCGCCATGCCGATGAGGCCGACCGCCAGGTAGTCGCGGCCGTCGCCGGGCCGGACGTCGTGGCGGACGCCGGCTACCACATCCCACCAGGGCGAGATGCCGCGGCCGAACAACAACTCGACATCGGCCGCTTCGGTGACGCCGCCGACCCGCTCGCCGCCGCTACGTAGCCAGACGCGGTTCAAATCGGAGCCGACCCAGGCCTGCGCGCCCCAACGCAAGGCCCGACCGTCATCAGCCTCCCAGGTCTCCAGTTCGTCGACCAATACCTTACTGAACCACTGACTGTGGTGCGCATGGCTCGTGGTCAATGCAGGGAACGCCGCGGCGCGATCGGCGTCGGTGATGGCCGGCAACGGGGTTTTGGGCTCGGCAACCATGCCATGGCCCATCGCCGCGTGATCCATCGTCGAATGGTCATGAGCGGCCGGAGTCGGTTCCGGCGGCGCATCATGACCCATCGCGGAATGGTCCATTTGGGAATGGTCCACCTTGGAATGATCCATGGCCGAATGATCGACCTCCTGCGCCAAGCCCTGCTCCGCCAAAAACAGCGCGGCCGCGGCAACGGCAATCCGCAACGTGAGCGCGCTCATCCGACCACCCGCACTTCGCGCATCATGCCCGACTCCATGTGGTACAGCAGATGGCAATGATAGGCCCAGCGGCCGAGCGCATCGGCGCGCACGCGGTAGCTGCGCTTGCTGCCCGGCGGCATGTCGATCGTGTGCTTGCGGACCAGGAAGTTGCCGTTGTCGTCTTCCAGGTCGCTCCACATGCCGTGCAAGTGGATCGGGTGCGACATCATCGTGTCGTTGACCAGCGTGATCCGCATGCGCTCGCCGTAGTTGAGCTTGATCGGCCCGGACTGCGAGTGCTTCACGCCATTGAACGACCAGGCAAACTTCTCCATGTGGCCGGTCAGGTGCATCTCGAGCGTGCGACCGGGTTCACGCCCGTCGGGGTCGTCGAACAGGCTCCTGAGCATCGAGTAGCTCAGCGCTTTGCGACCATCCGTGCCCATTCCGTTGCCCGGATCGGCAAGGCGCGAGGTCGGCGTCATCGCCTGGTTGTCCACCAGCGGGTTGCCGTTCTCGGTCGCCGGATGCGTCTGCATGCCGGCCATGCCCGTCATCGACGAATGATCCATGCCGGCCATCGAGCCACCCGCCGGCGCACTGCCGGCCATCGCCGACATGTCGTGCCCGCTGTGATCCATGCCGGCCATGTCGTTGGCCGCCGCGGGTTTTGCGGCCGGCGCTGTGCCGTGGCCCATGGCGCTGTGGTCCATGCCCGCCATCGAGCCGCCGCCGTGGGCGCCGTGGTCGGCCATGCCCATGTCGGCCATCGTCAGGATGGGGCGCGGATCGAGCTTCGGAATCGGCGCGCGCAGGCCCTCGCGCACGGCGAGCGTGCCCGAGACATAGCCCGTGCGCCCGGAGTCCTGGGCGAAGATCGTGAACGCGTCCTGCCCGCTGGGCTCGACGATGACGTCGTACGTCTCGGCCGTCGCGATGCGGAACTCATCGATGGTGACCGGATGCACCGGCAGGCCGTCCGCGGCCACGACGGTCATCTTCAGGCCCGGGATGCGCACGTCGAAGTACGTCATCGCCGAGCCGTTGATGAAGCGAAGGCGCACCTTCTCGCCCGACTTGAACAGCCCGGTCCAGTTGCCCAGGGCCGTGGTGCCGTTCATGAGGTAGGTGTAGGTGTTGGCATTGACGTCCGAGATGTCGGTCGGCGTCATGCGCATCTGCCCCCACATCTTCCGGTCCTCGAGCGTCGCCGACAGGCCCTTTTTCTGCGCGTCGCGAATGAAGTCGCCGACGGTGCGCTTGTAGGTGTTGTCGAAGTCCGCCATCTTCTTCAGACGCGCGTACAGATCGGCCGGCGACAGGTCGGTCCAGTCGCTGAGCAGCACCACATGGTCGCGCTCGTAGCGGAACGGCTCGGGCTCGCGCGCGTCCACGATCAGCGCGCCGTACAGGCCGGCCTGCTCCTGGAAGCCGGAATGGCTGTGGTACCAATAGGTGCCGGATTGGTTGAGCTGGAAGCGGTATAGCCAGGACTCGCCGCGGCGGATGCCGTCGAAGCTCATGCTCGGTACGCCGTCCATGTTGGCCGGCAGCAGGATGCCATGCCAGTGGATGGAGGTGGTGTCGCCGAACACAGAGTCCGGCGGCAAGGCGTTGTCGACGCGCAGGGTGACGGTGTCGCCCTCGCGCCAACGCAGCACCGGCGCCGGCAGGGAGCCGTTGACGGTGATGGCGGTGCGGCGTTTGCCAGTGAAGTTCACCGGCAATTCGCCGATGCGCAGATGGAAGTCGGTGCCGGTGAGCACCGGCACGGCGGGCGGCATGGCAGCCGCGAATGACCCGTGCGGCCAAGCGCCGATACCGGCGACGATGCCGCCGGCGGCGAGACCCTGCACGAATCGGCGGCGGCCGGGCATGATGGGCCCGGAATGGATATTTTTCATGGTTTTTTCCGATAGTGGACGAACGGATGCCGGCATCTTAGCCGACACGGCATAACGCTTTCGTCAAACGGAAATGGGTGGCCTGAGCGTCAAATCGACGGGCGAGCTGGACTGGATATGCGGGTGATAAACGGGCGGCCGACTGGCGACCCGGATTGAGGCGGACGAAACAGCCGTGGGCGGCTCCAAGGCCTGCGCGAGTTGGCAGAACCAGGCGCACTTCACCTTGCAGGCATCGACAGGACCGCAATCGTCCGACTCAGCAGCGGCATGCGGGAAATGGCCGCCGGCCGCATGGTCTTCAACGTCCGAATAAACAGCGTGTCCGGAATCGGCCGAATGCGGGGAAGCGGAAAGGCCCGGCATCGGCATCGGCATCGCGGCGGCCGATTGGAAGTGGCCGGCATTCAGCAGGCAGAAGACGAGCAGCAAAGCCGCATGGAAACCGTATTTGGCTGCCCGGATTTGCTGAAGGATCGTCATGGATGCGGTGTTCGCTGGGGACTTCGCTGGGAACGACAACTAATCAAAATATGGCGGAGAGAGAGGGATTCGAACCCTCGATAAGGCTTTTGACCCTATACTCCCTTAGCAGGGGAGCCCCTTCGGCCTCTCGGGCATCTCTCCGGGGTTACGACGGAACGCAGTTCCGGCGTCCGCCTATGATACGGCCTTTGGCCGCCGAGGTAAACCTCAATCCGCTTTCGGCTCGTCCTCGGCCGGGGTTTCCCGCCCGATCTTCTGGTAAATCTCCTCGCGGTGCACGCCCACGTCCTTGGGCGCGGTGATGCCCAGGCGCACCTGATTGCCCTTGACGCCGAGCACCGTCACGGTGATGTTGTCGCCGATCATCAGTGTCTCGCCGACGCGCCGGGTCAGGATTAACATGCCAACTCCAAAATATCGAATCGAATATCAGGTTTCGCGCATATGCTAGCCCCAAAACGGGGCTAGGGCAAACGCCTAGGTCAGGCGCGCCGCCAGCCAGGCATCGAGCCCGGCCAAGGCCGCATCCAGTGCCGGACCGTCTTCGCCGCCGCCTTGCGCGAAATCCGGACGGCCGCCGCCCTTGCCGCCGATCTGCACGGCGATATGACTCAGCACCTCACCGGCTTTGAACGTGGCCTGGGCTGCGCCTTGCACGCCCGCCACCAACGACACCTTGCCGTCCTGACCGGAGGCCAGCACGATCACCGAGTCGGGCAACTGGGTCTTCAGGTTATCGACCAGTTCGCGCAGACCCTTGCCGTCCACGCCCGCCACGCGGGCCTTGACCAGCTTGAACGGACCGAGCGCGGCGGCCTTGGCCGCCAAGTCGCTGCTCTGGCCGGAGGCGGCCTTGGCCTTGAAGGCCTCCAGTTCGCGCTCCAGCTTCTTCTGGCGCTCCAGCAGCTGCGACAGTTTGTCGAGCACGTCGCCGCCGCGCGCGCCGACCAGTTCGGCGGCCTGCTGCAACGTGGCTTCACTGTGCTTGAACGCGGCCACGGCGCTGGCGCCGGTGGTGGCCTCGATGCGGCGCACGCCGGCCGCGATGCCGGCCTCCGACAGGATCTTGAACACGCCGATGTCGCCGGTACGATGCACGTGGGTGCCGCCGCACAGCTCGGTGGAGAACTCGCCCATGCGCAGCACGCGCACGCGTTCGCCGTACTTCTCGCCGAACAGCGCCATGGCGCCGAAATCCAGCGCTTCCTGCATGCCCATGTGATGCACTTCGGCTTCGGCGTTGCGGCGGATTTCCGCGTTCACCAGGTCTTCGATGGTCTGCAACTGCTCGGCGCTGACCGCCTGGAAGTGCGAGAAGTCGAAGCGGGTGCGTTCGGCGGTGACCAGCGAACCCTTCTGGCTGACGTGCTCGCCCAACACCTTGCGCAGCGCGGCATGCAGCAGGTGGGTGGCGCTGTGGTTGAGCACCGTGGCCTGACGGCGGGCGCCGTCGACGCGTGCCGAGAGTTTGTCGCCGAGCGCGATTGAACCGGTTTCAAGCCGGCCGGCATGGCCGTGGAAAACCGCCGACAGCTTCTGCGTATCGGTGACCGCGAAGCGCACCGCGCCCGAGCACAGCAGGCCGGCGTCGCCGGCCTGGCCGCCGGATTCGGCGTAGAACGGCGTGCGGTCGAGCACCACCACGCCGTGTTCGCCGGCCGCCAGCGACGGCACCGGCTGGTTGTCTTTCAGCAACGCGACGACCTTGCAGCCGTCCAGCTCCAGCGTTTCATAGCCTTTGAATTCAGTCGGGTGCAGGCTGGCCACCAACTCGGCCGGCAGACCCACGCTGCCGCCGAACTTGCCGGCGGCGCGGGCGCGCTCGCGTTGCTGGTCCATCAACGCTTCATACTGCGGCATCGCATCCGCCACCGGCTCCAGACCGCGCTCGCGCAGGATGTCGAGGATGAGATCGGGCGGACAGCCGAAGGTGTCGTGCAGCAGGAACAGCTGCTCGCCGGAGACGGTGTTGCCGGCCTCGGCCAGCATGCCGTCCAGCTTCTGCATGCCGGCATCCAAGGTGCTCGCGAACGCCGCCTCTTCCGCCTTCAAGGCCTGCTCGATCAGCGCGCGCTTGGCGTTCAGCTCCGGATAGGCCTCGCCCATCTTCTCGGCCAGAGGCGCCAGCATGCGCCAGAACAGGCCGTCGGCCTTCAGCGCGCCCAGCTTCCAGAGGTGGCGTACGGCGCGGCGGATGATACGGCGCAGCACATAGCCGCGGCCCTCGTTGGACGGCAACACGCCGTCGGCGATCAGGAACGCGCAAGCGCGGATGTGATCGGCGATGACGCGCAGCGACTTGTTGCCGAGGTCGGCGGTGTGAGTGAGCTCGGCGGCGCGGCGGATCAGGTGCTCGAACAGATCGATCTCGTAATTGCTGTGCACATGCTGCAGCACCGCGGCGATGCGCTCCAAGCCCATGCCGGTGTCGACGCATGGCGCCGGCAACGGCAGCAGGGTGCCGTCCGGCTGGCGGTCGAACTGCATGAACACGTTGTTCCAGATCTCGATGTAGCGGTCGCCGTCCTCGTCCGGCGAGCCGGGCGGGCCACCGGCGATGTGTTCGCCGTGATCGTAGAAGATCTCGGTGCACGGACCGCAGGGGCCGGTGTCGGCCATCTGCCAGAAGTTGTCGGAGGCGTACGGCGCGCCTTTGTTGTCGCCGATGCGGATGATGCGCTCGGGCGGCAGGCCGATGTCCTTGTGCCAGATGTCGAACGCTTCGTCATCGGTGTGATAGATGGTGACCAGCAGCTTTTCTTTCGGCAGCTGCCAGACGCCGGTCAGCAGTTCCCAGGCATAGGCGATGGCGTCTTTCTTGAAATAGTCGCCGAAACTGAAATTGCCCAGCATCTCGAAGAAAGTGTGGTGGCGCGCGGTGTAGCCGACTTGGTCGAGGTCGTTGTGCTTGCCGCCGGCGCGCACACAGCGTTGCGAGCTGACCGCACGGGTGTAGCTGCGCTTCTCGGCGCCGAGGAACACGTCCTTGAATTGCACCATACCGGCATTGGTGAACAGCAGCGTCGGGTCGTTGCCGGGCACCAGCGGACTGCTGGGCACCACGGTGTGACCTTTGGACGCGAAGAAATCCAGGAAGTCCTGGCGGATTTGCGCACTCGAGCGCGGAGCGGATTTGGACATGTTTTACCCGAAACGAAGCGGAACGGCGGCAGGCGCCCTAGCCCTTGATTTTAAACCATTCCGGCCGTTTATTACGGGTCTTCCGGGAGATTTTCCGCTCCATCGGCCCAGTCCGCGACCCGCGCCGCGGCGTAGGCGGTGCGGGTGTCGAAACCGCGCCGGAGCAGGAAGTCGACCGCTTTTCGGACCTGCGCAGGATCGGCCTGGATTTTCCGCAGGTAGCGGCGTTCGATCAGGTCCTTGGCCATATCCAGCCAATCGCAGGCCAAGGCCGAGATGGCCTGCTCGACGGTTTCGCCGTCCAGGGCGTGCTGGGACATCTCGGCCCGGATGCGGATCGGGCCGTAACCGGCGGACTGCCGGGACCTGGCCAGAGCCTGGGCGAAGCGTTCGTCGTTCTGGAAATCCTGGCGCGACAGCGTTTCCAGCGCCGCGTCGATTTCCCCGGCGTCCTTGCCGCGCTGCGCCAGCTTACGTTTCAGTTCGCGCCGGGAGTGCTCGCGGCGTACCAACAGACCAAGGGCCTGCTGGTACGCCGGAAGCTCCGAAACCTTTTTCCGCACGATCAGGCTTCGGCGTCTTCAACCGGCTTGCGCGGCACGATGACCGGCTTCAGTTTTTCCTTGATCTTGGCTTCCAGCTCGGCGGCCATTTTCGGATTGTCCTTCAGGTACTGGCGGGCGTTTTCCTTGCCTTGGCCGATGCGTTCGCCGAGCGCGCTGTACCAGGCGCCGGACTTCTCGACGAACTTGGCGTCGACGCCGAGCTCGAGGATCTCGCCTTCGCGCGAGATGCCTTCGCCGTACAGGATTTCGGTGACCACCTGCTTGAACGGCGGCGCCATCTTGTTCTTGACCACCTTGATGCGGGTCTCGTTGCCGATGATCTCGTCGCCCTTCTTGACCGAACCGATACGGCGGATGTCCAGGCGGACCGAGGCGTAGAACTTGAGCGCATTGCCGCCGGTGGTGGTTTCGGGATTCTGGCCCGGCATCATCATACCGATTTTCATGCGCAGCTGGTTGATGAAGATGACCATGCAGTTGCTGCGCTTGATGTTGCCGGTCAGCTTGCGCAGGGCCTGGCTCATCAGGCGCGCCTGCAGTCCGACCTGCATCTCGCCCATCTCGCCCTCGATTTCGGCGCGCGGTGTCAGCGCGGCGACCGAGTCGACCACGACCAGATCGACCGCGTTGGAGCGCACCAGCATATCGACGATCTCCAGCGCCTGCTCGCCGGTGTCGGGCTGGGAGATCAGCAGGTCGTCGAGGTTGACGCCCAGCTTCTGCGCATAGGTCGGGTCGAGCGCGTGCTCGGCGTCGACGAAGGCGGCGGTGCCGCCGGCCTTCTGGCACTGGGCGATGGTTTGCAGGGTCAGCGTGGTCTTGCCCGAGGATTCCGGACCGTAGATTTCGACCACGCGGCCTTTCGGCAGGCCGCCGACGCCCAGCGCCAGGTCGAGCATGATCGAACCGGTGCTGATCACTTCGGTAGCTTCGACGTTCTTGTCGCCCATGAGCATGACCGTGCCCTTGCCGAATTGCTTGTCGATCTGCGCCAGTGCGGCGGCCAGGGCGCGTTTCTTGTTCTCATCCATGGTGCGGTTCCTCAGGGTGTGGAAGTGGTAGGGAAAGCGTAGCGCGGGGCCATCGCATAGGCTGAGACGCTACGCAAACCAGTATTCGGGCGACGGGTGCCGGCCGGAACCGGAATCCGGCCCGGCGCGCTGTCGGAAAACAGCGTATCGCGGCATGCGGGAAACGGGCGTGAACGGTTCATCGCGACGGGCGGATCAGGCCGCAATACAGGCCTTCGATGGCGAAGTCCTGGTCGGGACGGACGTCGATCGGCTTGAAATCGGGATTGCGCGGCAACAGCCGGATGCCGTTCTTGGCGATGCGCAGGCGCTTGATGGTGATTTCGTCGTCCAGCCGGGCGACTACGATCTGGTCGTTGACCGCCTGTTGGGTGCGGTGGATGCCGACCAGATCGCCGTCGAAGATGCCGTCATCGCGCATCGAATCGCCTTTGACCTTCAGCAGGTAATCCGGCGCCGGCGAGAAGAACGCCCGATCCAACAGCACGAAATCGTCGGACGGGATGTCGGCGCCGATGGGCAGGCCGGCCGCCACCCGCCCTAAGACAGGCAAACGCAGGGCATCGCCGGCCGATTCCTCCCGAGGACGAGGCAGGGGAATCTCCACGTCCTCATCGGACTGCGGATGGCACAGGCGGATGCCGCGCGCCTGTCCGGGCAGGCGGCGGATGTATCCGGCATGTTCGAGGATATCCAAATGGTATTGCGCCCCGCGCACGCCGCGGTAGCCCATGGCGTTGGCGATTTCGGTCTGCGAGGGCGGCACGCCCTCCGCTTCAATGCGTTGGGCGATGAAGGCGAGAATGGCTTGTTGGGCGCTTGAGATATCCATGAGTAGTAATACTACTAACAATAATGCATCTGTCAAGCAGAAATTTTCGGCGGCCGGCTTTCACAGGCTCCCGGCGGCCACCGCTCTATAATCCGTTTCATCGTCATCAACCACCGGAGTACCGCCATGAGCCTTCGCCTCGCCGCCCTCGCCCTTTCCCTTGCCGCCTCGACCGCCATGGCCACGGATTTCAGCCTGAGCAGTGCGCAGATCAAGCCCGGCGCCACCCTGACCGACACGCAGGTGTTCAACGGTTTCGGCTGCAGCGGCGGCAACGTCTCGCCGGCGTTGGCGTGGCAAGGCGCGCCGGAAGGCACCAAGAGCTATGCGCTGACCGTGTACGACCCGGACGCGCCGACCGGCTCGGGCTGGTGGCACTGGGTGGTGTACAACATTCCGGCCAAGGTGAATTCGCTGCCGGAAGGCGCCGGCAGCGGCGATTTCGCCGGATTGCCGGCGGGCGCGGCCCAAGGCCGTACCGACTTCGGCAGCGTCGGCTTCGGCGGCGCCTGCCCGCCGGTCGGCGACAAACCGCACCGCTACATCTTCACCGTACACGCGCTGAAGACCGAGCGGCTGGAGATTCCCGAGGGCGCCACCGCCGCGCTGATCGGCTACATGATCAACGCCAACAAGCTCGGTTCGGCCAGTTTCACCGCCTATTACGGCCGCTGAGGCCTCAAGCCAACGCCATCAGGCCGCGCAGGGACTCGGCCACGGTCTGACGGCGCACCGCCTCGCGGTCGCCGTCGAAGTGGAACACCTCGGCCTTCGGATATTGGCCGCGCCGCTTCCAGGCGATCCAGACCGTGCCGACCGGCTTGCCCGGCAGGCCGCCGCCCGGGCCGGCGATGCCGGTGACCGCCACCGCCAGACTGGCGCCCGAGGTGATCAAGGCGCCGGACACCATCTCCAGCGCGGTTTCCTTGCTGACCGCGCCGTGTTCCATCAGGGTTTCCGGACGCACGCGCAACAACGCCTGCTTGGCTTCGTAGCTGTAAGCCGCCATGCCGCAGTCGAACCAGGCCGAACTGCCCGGAATGTCGGTGAGGATCTTGGCGATCCAGCCGCCGGTGCAGCTCTCGGCGGTGCACAGCGTCAGATGCTCGGCCTTCAGGCGCTCGCCCAACTGCTGGGCGGTGGCCTGCAAGGCCGCGTCGGTGGCGTATTCAGGAGCGTTCAAGCGGGCGTCCTCGCGGTAAACTTAGGCCTCAAGCATAAGCGAAAAGCCCCATGAGTTCGAACGATTTCTCCCAGCACACGCCGCTGATGCGGCAGTATTTCACCGCCAAAGCCGAATACCCCGATGTGCTGCTGTTCTTCCGCATGGGCGACTTCTACGAGCTGTTCCACGACGACGCGCGCAAGGCCGCGCGCCTGCTCGACATTACCCTGACCCAGCGCGGCCAGAGCGGCGGCAACGCCATCCCGATGGCGGGCGTGCCGTTCCACGCCGCCGACGGCTATCTGGCGCGGCTGGTGGCCTTGGGCGAATCGGTGGCGATCTGCGAACAGATCGGCGATCCGGCGTTGGCCAAAGGCCTGGTCGAACGCAAGGTGGTGCGCGTCATCACCCCCGGCACGCTGACCGACGAGGCGTTGCTGGAGGACCGCCGCGAACTGCTGCTGCTGTCGGTATCGCACGGCAAAAGCGGCTACGGTCTGGCCTGGGCCGATGTCGCGGCCGGCCGTTTCCTGCTCAGCACAGCGGGCGATGCCGACCAGTTGGCGGCCGAGCTGGCGCGCTTGAATCCGGCCGAAATCCTGATTCCCGACGACGAGACGCTGGCCGAACAGCTGGCCGGAACCAAAGGCCTGCGCCGGCGTCCGGTCTGGTATTTCGACGCCGACACCGGCACTCGGCAATTGCTGCAGTTCTTCGGCGTGGCCGATCTGTCCGGCTTCGGGCTGGCTGAAAAAAGCGCGGCCAACGCCTTGGCGATCGGCGCCGCCGGCGCCCTGCTCGGCTATCTGGAAGAAACCCAGAAACAGCGTCTGCCGCACCTGAGCTCGCTGCAATGGGAGATTGCCGACGAGGCGATTGCCATGAACGCCGCCACCCGCCGGCATCTGGAGCTGGACGAACGCTTCGACGGCCAGCTGCAGCATACCCTGCTCGGCGTGCTCGACAGCACCTGCAGCCCGATGGCCGGACGCCTGCTGCGGCGCTGGCTGCATCGGCCGCTGCGCGACGCGGCGGTGGTCGGCAACCGGCATGCCGCGGTGCAGAGCCTGCTGGACGCCGGCCTGCACGACAGCCTGCGCGCCGTGTTCCGCGGCATCGGCGACCTGGAGCGCATCCTGACCCGCGTCGCCCTGCGCAGCGCGCGCCCGCGCGACCTCAGCACCCTGCGCGACGGCCTGAAGAAACTGCCGGACATCCACGCCCTGCTCGCCGGCTGCGACGCGCCGCGCATCCGCGAACTGTGCGCGGTGATGGTGCAGCATCCGGAACTGGCCGCGCATCTGGAGCGCGCGTTGCTGGAACAGCCGGCGGTGCTGCTGCGCGACGGCGGCGTGTTCGCGCCCGGCTTCGACGCCGAGCTGGACGAGCTGCGCCAGCTCTCGACCCATGCCGACCAGTTCCTGATCGACCTGGAGGCGCGCGAGAAGGCCGCCACCGGCATCGCCACGCTCAAAGTCGGCTACAACCGGGTGCACGGCTATTACATCGAGATCAGCAAGGGGCAGGCCGACAAGGCGCCGGCGCACTACACCCGCCGGCAGACGCTGACCGGCGCCGAGCGCTTCATCACCGAGGAACTGAAGGGCTTCGAGGACAAGGTGCTGTCGGCGCGCGAGCGCGCCTTGGCCCGCGAGCGGTTGTTGTACGAACAACTGCTGGACGAATTGAACGGCCATCTGCCGGCCCTGCGCGCCTGCGCCCAGGCTTTGGCCGAATGCGACGTGCTGGCCTGCTTCGCCGAACGCGCCGAATCGCTGGACTGGTGCCGCCCGCACCTGCGCGCCGAAGACGGCATCCGCATCTTGCGCGGCCGCCATCCGGTGGTGGAACATGTGCGCGAACAGCCGTTCGAACCGAACGACCTGGTGTTGGACGGCGAACGCCGCATGCTGCTGATCACCGGTCCGAACATGGGCGGCAAGTCCACCTACATGCGCCAGAACGCGTTGATCATCCTGCTCGCCTACATCGGCAGCTTCGTGCCGGCCGACGCCGCCGAAATCG
This sequence comes from Arenimonas maotaiensis, assembly GCF_014638745.1. Classification (GTDB taxonomy): domain Bacteria; phylum Pseudomonadota; class Gammaproteobacteria; order Xanthomonadales; family Xanthomonadaceae; genus Arenimonas; species Arenimonas maotaiensis. The sequence continues at coordinate 474,281 of NZ_BMFO01000002.1, read as the reverse complement.
GCCCGATCGACCGCATCCTGACCCGCATCGGCGCCGGCGACGACCTGGCGCGCGGGCAATCGACCTTCATGGTCGAGATGGCCGAGACCAGCTTCATCCTGCGCAACGCCAGCGCCCGTTCGTTCGTGCTGATGGACGAAATCGGCCGCGGCACTTCGACCTACGACGGCCTGGCGCTGGCGCAGGCCTGCGCCGAGGCGCTGAGCGCCGACAACCGCGCCTACTGCCTGTTCGCCACCCACTATTTCGAATTGACCGCGCTGCCGGAATCGCATCCGGGCGTGCGCAACGTGCACCTCGACGCGGTCGAGCACGGCGACCGGCTGATCTTCATGCACGCGGTCAAGGACGGTCCGGCCAACCGCAGTTTCGGCCTGCAGGTGGCGGCCTTGGCCGGCCTGCCGAAACCGGTGCTGAGCCGCGCCAAGCAGGCCTTGACGCAACTGGAAAGCAAGTCGCGGCCGGCACTCGACCTGCAGGCCGAGGCCTTGGATAATCCGCAACAGCTCGGCCTGTTCGTGCCCGACGACGCCTTGGCCAAGGCCGTGGACGCGCTGGAGCCGGACGAACTTACGCCGAAGCAAGCGCTCGAGGCGCTGTACCGGCTGAAACAGCTGCGTTGAGCGCCCGGGCCAGATCGGCCCAGATGTCCTCGACGTGTTCGATGCCGACCGACAACCGGATCAGGCCGGGGCCGATGCCGTGCTGCGCGCGCGCCGCTTCCGACACCACGCGGTGGGTCAAACCGGCCGGATGCTGGATCAGGGTATCGACCGAACCCAAGCTGACCGCCGGCGTGCATAGACGCACCGCCGCCAGCATGGCCGCCGCGCCGGCATAGCCCTGCGCCAATTCGAACGCCAGCAACGCGCCCGGGCCGCGCATCTGCTTGCGATAGATCGCCGCCTGCGCGCCGTCATGCAGCAACGGGAAATGCACGGCGGCCACCGCCGGATGCGCGGCCAAGCGCTCGGCGATGGTCTGCGCGTTGGCCTGCGCGCGTTCGACCCGCAGGTTGAGCGTGGCCAGCCCGCGGTGCAGCAGATAGGCGGCCAACGGATGCAGCAGCGCGCCGGTGGCGGCGCGCACGGTGCGCAGCGGTTTAGCACGTGCTTCGCTGCAGCTGACCACGCCGGCGATCACGTCGCCGTGGCCGGACAGGAACTTGGTGGCGCTGTGCAGCACGTACGCCGCGCCGTGTTCGGCCGGGCGCTGGATGCAGGCCGGCGCGAAGCTGGAATCGACCAGCACCGGCACGCTGCCGGCGGCGGCCACCACCGCGGCGATATCGACCAACTGCAAGGTCGGATTGGCCGGCGTTTCGATGATCACCAGGGCGGTGTCGGGCCGCAGTTTGGCGGCAATGTCGTCGGCCGCCACGAATTCGGTCTCCAGCCCGCACAGGCCGGAGGCCAGCAGATGATCGGCGGTGCCGTACAGCGGGCGCACCGCCAGCACATGGTTGCCGCGGCTCTTGGCGTCCAACAGCACGGCGGTCAGCGCGGCCATACCCGAACCGTAGGCCACGCAGGCGTCCATGCCTTCCAACTGCGCGATGGCCGATTCCACCCGCGCCACGGTCGGATTGTGCAAGCGCGCGTAGATCGGGTTGGCGGCGGAGGCTTCGCCGGCCACCAAGGCGTCGAAACTGGCGGTTCCGATGCCCAAGTCAGGCGTCGGATAGGTGGTCGACAGGTCGATCGGCGGCGCATGCACGCCGAGGCGGCTGAAGTCTTCGCGGCCGGCGTGGACGCTGAGGGTATCGAGGTGGGACATGACTGGCTCCGGTCGGATCAAAGCCCCGATGATGCCCAATCGTTGTCTTAGATAGCTATAATCCGAAGATTATTTCGCCAAAAGGCCGGAAAATGGAACTTGACCGAATCGACCGCCGGATTCTGCGCCTGCTGCGGAACAATGCGCGGATGCCGAACAAGGATCTGGCCGAACGTGCGCAGATCGCGCCGTCGACCGCGCTCGAGCGCGTACGCAAGCTGCATGAAGCGAAAGTGATCCTCGGCTACCACGCCGAAGTGGCGCCCCTGGCCATCGGCATCGGTCTGCAGGCGATGGTGGCGATCCGCATGACCCGGCATTCGCGCGATTCGCTGGAAGCCTTCCAAGCGCACCTGCGGCAGTTGCCGGAAGTGCTGGCGTTCTACCACGTGGCCGGCAAGGACGATTTTCTGGTGCACGTGGGCGTACGCGACACCCGCCATCTGCGCGACTTCGAATTGGCGGCGTTCACCCAACGCGAGGAAGTGGCGCATATCGAGACGCACCTGATCTTCGAGTTCCGGCGCAATCCGGAATTGCCGATCTATGCCGGCGGCGAGGCGGACTGATCAGAGCGCGTCGAGGTCGCCGAGCGCCTGGATCAGGCGGCGGGCGCGTTTATCGGGCTTGCTTTGCGGCGGCCGGTAGCCGGCGTTGGCCAGGCGCTTGAGCTCGCGTTCGCTTTCGCGCTTCAGGCGCGAGGCTTCGGATTCGGCATACAACGCCTGCGCCACCGGCGCCGGGCCACGCTGCTCGCTCAGCCCGCGCACGGTGATCTCGTACAGTTCATTGGCGCGCGTCACGCTCAGCGCGTCGCCGACGCGCAGCATGCGCGAAGGCTTGATGGCCTGGCCGCCGACCTGCACCTTGCCGCCGGCCAGCGCCTGCTTGGCCAGGCTTCGGGTCTTGAAGAAGCGCGCGGCCCACAACCAGATGTCGGCGCGGACTTCGCTGAGGGTTTCGCTTTCGGTGTTCATCGGGCTCTAAACGCGAACGGCCGCAGAAGCGGCCGTTGGCGGAATCTCGGGAAGAAAGCTTAGGCTTTTTTGCCGTAACTGAGGTCTTCCTTGATGCGGGCTTTCTTGCCTTCCAGGTCGCGCAGGTAGTACAGCTTGCCCTGGCGCACATCGCCGCGGCGCTTGACGGTGACCGAGTCGATGGCGGCGCTGTGGGTCTGGAACACGCGCTCGACGCCGAAGCCGTGCGAGATCTTGCGCACGGTGAAGGCCGAGTTCAGGCCGCGGCTCTTGATCGCGATGACCACGCCTTCGTAGGCTTGCACGCGCTCACGGTTGCCTTCCTTGACCTTGACGTTGACCACGACGGTGTCGCCGGGGCCGAATTCAGGCAGCTGGCGGGTGATTTGTTCGGCTTCGAATTTTTGCAGGAGGTTCATAGGACACCACGATTCTGTCGTTCTTGGGGACGCCTCTCGGCGTGTTTAGCCGCTCATTATAGCGTGGAAGTTCGGGATTTGACTAGGGGTTTCCGGCTTTTTCCGGCAAATCGGCGGCCTGTTCAGCTTGGAACTCGGCCAGCAGGGCAAGGTCGGCCTTGGACAGCTCGGCCAAGGCCAGCAAATCCGGGCGTTTCAGCCAGGTTTGGCCCAGGCTTTGCTTGCGCCGCCAGCGGGCGATCAGGGCGTGGTTGCCGGACAGCAGTTCGGCCGGCACGCCATCGGTGCCCAGGGACTCGGAGCGGGTGTAATGCGGGCAATCCAGCAGACCGTCCTCGAAGCTGTCTTGCGTGGCGGAATCGGCGTCGTTCAGCACGCCGTCCAACAGCCGGACCACGGCGTCGATCACCGTCGCGGCCGGCAGCTCGCCGCCGGACAGTACGAAATCGCCGATCGAGATTTCTTCATCCACTTGGGCGTCGAGAAAGCGCTGGTCGACGCCCTCGTAGCGGCCGGCCAACAGGATCAGGCGTGGCAAGGCCGCCAACTCGCGGGCCTTGGCCTGGGTGAACGGCCGGCCCTGCGGGCTCAGGTAGATCACCCGCGCCGGCGCGGCATCCGCGGCGCGCGCCGCCTGCAGGCATTCCTGCAGCGGGTCGACCATCATCACCATGCCCGGTCCGCCGCCGAACGGGCGTTCGTCGATGCGGCGGTAGTTATCGTGGGTGAAATCGCGCGGGTTCCAGACCTCCAGCCGCGCCAGGCCGCGCTCGAACGCGCGCCCGACCACGCCGATCTGCAGGCATTGGCGGAACGATTCGGGAAACAGGGTGATGACGTCGAAACGCATCAGAAATCGGCGTCCCAGTCGACCACGATCTCGCCGGCGTCGAGGTCGACCGAATCGACGAAGCGCTCGAGCAGGAACGGAATCAGACGCTCGCGCTCGCCCTGCACCACCATCACCGGGTTGCCGGGGGTCTCGAACAGGTGCGAAACGGTGCCGAACTCGACGCCCTCGCGGTTGCGCACGCGCAGGCCCTCGAGGTCGATCCAGTAGTATTCGCCCGGCTTGGACGGCGGCAACTGGCTGCGGACGATCCACAACTCGGCGCCGTGCAGGGCCTGGGCCGCGTCGCGGTCGGCGATGTCGGGCAGGCGCACCACCAGGCCCTTGGCGGTCACCCGCCCCTTCAGCTGCTTGATGACGCGCTCGCTGCCGTTATGGCTGAGGATAATCGGCCGGTATTTCAGCAACTGGCTTTCCGGATCGGCGAAGCTCTGGCACTTCATCTCGCCGGACACACCAAAAGCGCCGAGCATCCTGCCGATGAGGATGCGGCGCTCCGGAGTCATGTCGGATCCTCGCGTCATGGCCGCGAGGAAAGGCTCAGGCGGCGGCCTGGCTCGAGGCTTCCTTGACCAGCGCGCGGACCTTTTCGGTCAGCTGGGCGCCGTGGGAAACCCAATGGTTGACGCGTTCGGTGTTCAGCTCGAAGCGCTTCTCGTTGCCGCGCGCGACCGGGTTGTAGTAACCCACGCGCTCGATGGAGCGGCCGTCGCGCTTGTTGCGCTGATCGGTCACCACGATGTGGTAGAACGGGCTCTTCTTGGCGCCGCCGCGGGTCAGTCGGATCTTGACCATAAGTATTCTTTGCTCTGTAGTTCTGGGTGGAATCGGGGCCGCAAGGCCTCGGCTAGCCCGATATTATAGCCGCAATCGGGGCGCTTGGAAAGCCGGCCGGCTTAACGGCCGCCGAAGCCGCCGGGGAAGCCGCCCATCATGCCCTTCAGCCCGCGCATCATGCCCTTCATGCCCCCGCGCGACAGCTTGGACATCATCGACTCCATCTGCTGGTACTGCTTGAGCAGGCGGTTGACGTCGGCCGGGGTGGTGCCTGAGCCGCGGGCGATGCGGGCCCGACGCGAGCCGTTGAGCAAGCCCGGATTGCGCCGTTCGCGCGGGGTCATCGAGTTGATGATGGCGATCATGCGCGGCATTTCCTTGCCGGTGACCTGGTTTTTGACGTGGTCGGGGATCTGCGCCATGCCCGGCAGTTTGTCCATCAGGCCGGACAGGCCGCCCATGTTCTGCATCTGCACGAACTGCTCGCGCATGTCGTTCAGGTCGAATTTCTTGCCCTTGGCGACCTTTTCGGCCAGTTTCGCGGCTTTTTCATGGTCGACCTGCGATTGCACCTGCTCGACCAGGCTGAGCACGTCGCCCATGTCCAGGATGCGGCTGGCGGCGCGCTCGGGATGGAACACGTCCAAGCCGTCCGGCTTCTCGCCGACGCCGATGAACTTGATCGGCTGGCCGGTGATGTGGCGCACCGACAGCGCGGCGCCGCCGCGGGCGTCGCCGTCGGTCTTGGTCAGCACCACGCCGGTCAGCGGCAGCGCGTCGCTGAACGCCTTGGCGGTGTTGGCGGCGTCCTGGCCGGTCATGGCATCGACCACGAACAGGGTCTCGACCGGATTGACCGCGGCATGCAGTTGTTGGATCTCGGCCATCATCGCGGCGTCGATCGCCAGACGGCCGGCGGTGTCGACCAGCACCACGTCCATATAGGTCTTGCGCGCCTCGTCCAGGCAGGCGCGGGCGATGTCGACCGGCGACTGCTCGGCCCGGCTCGGGTAGAACACCACACCGACCTGCTTGGCCAGGGATTCCAGCTGGGCGATGGCGGCCGGACGGTGCACGTCGCAACTGACCACCATCACCTTCTTCTTGCGCTTTTCCTTGAGGAACTTGGCCAGCTTGCCGACCGTGGTGGTCTTGCCCGCGCCCTGCAGGCCGGCCATCAGGATCACCGCCGGCGCCGGCACGTTCAGGTTCAGCTCGACCGCCTGCGCGCCCATGACCGCGGCCAGCTCGTCGTGTACCACCTTCACCAAGGCCTGGCCCGGGGTCAGGCTGGTCAGCACTTCCTGGCCGACCGCGCGCGCTTTGATGCGCTCGATCAGCGCCATCACCACCGGCAACGCAACATCGGCCTCGAGCAACGCGATGCGGACCTCGCGCAGCGAGTCCTTGATGTTGTCTTCGGTCAGCCGGCCCTTGCCGCGCAGGCGCTGCAGGGTTCCGGACAGGCGTTGGGTCAGCGATTCGAACATGGGGCGATTCCTCGTTTCAGCCCGCCATTATACGCCCGCCGGCCGGACGCCGCCCCGGGCGTGGCGTGGCGCCGGCAATCTATGCCAAACTGTTGCGCATGACCGTCGAAACCGCCACCCTCGCCGCCCTGCTCGCCTACGGACTGTCCGCCCTGTTCTGGGTGCTGCGCCAGCGCACGGGGCTGCACGGCGGCATCCCCCAGGCCTTGGCCGCCGTCGCGCTGGTGGCGCACGGATGCGTGCAATTCCTGTACTGGCGCGAAAACGACGGCCCCGACCTGCATTTCTTCGCCGCCCTGTCGTGGGTGGCGCTGGCCATGGCCGCCATCACCGCGCTGCTGACCGCGCGCCGGCAGCTGTCGGCACTCGGCGTGCTGGTGTATCCGATCGCCGCGCTGTCGCTGCTGGCCAACGCCGCATGGGGCGTGCACCGCCCGAACCTGCTGGATTGGCGCCTGGAGCTGCACGCTGGCTTCGCGTTGCTGGCCTATGCCGCTCTGTCCATCGCCACTTTGCTGGCCGTGCTGTATTGGCTACAGGACCGCGCCCTGCGCCGCCGCCATCTGCAATCCTGGCTGGGCGCGCTGCCGCCGCTGGTGCAGACCGAACATCTGCTGTTCAAGACGCTCGGCGGCACTTGGCTGCTGATGAGCCTGACCTTGGTCAGCGGCGTGCTGTTCGTGCAGGACATGCTGGCGCAGAACCTGTGGCACAAGACGGTGCTGACCGCGCTGAGCTGGCTGGCACTTTCCGTGCTGTTGATCGGCCGAGTTCGCTACGGCTGGCGCGGCCGCCGCGCCGTGCATTGGACGCTGGGCGCCGCCACTCTGTTGGCGCTGGCGTTCTTCGGCTCGAAGTTCGTGTTGGAACTGTTGCTTCAGAAGAACTGACCAGCGCCCCTAAATTTGCATCTTTGCTTCAAATCCATCAATTAAGCCGGCGGCGACGCGCATTGACAATGCCGTGGATTTCGAAATAAATTACATCCCAGTTGCTTAGAGCAAGCCAACTTCTTCAGTAGAAGCGTTGGTCCAGTTGACTATTGGTCACTGGCTCCCGATTGAGTCGCGCTATGTGCGCTCAATCCAATATCGGAGCCCACATGACCAAACAAGCCAAACTCAAACGCGCTGCTTATCAAAGCCAAAATGGTCGCTGCCTATACTGCAAACAGCGAATCTGGCTCGAAAACCCTGATAAATTCGCTCGGGAATCTCAAATTACCTTGAGGCAAGCAATGGCCTTTTTATGCACGGCAGAGCACGTGCTACCCAAAAGCCTCGGAGGAAAAACCAATCGCGCCAATATCGCTGCAGCTTGCCAATGCTGCAATAAGCGAAGGGGAAACTTGAAAGACTCCGTGCAATTCTCCCAACATGTCAGAAGGCGTTGCAAGGCGGGGAAATGGCATAGTATTTTCCCGAAAGACGACGGCGACTTATATGTGGCCGAGTCAATTAACGGCCAACAGAATAGTCTTTGCTAAAACGCCGCCTGTAGCGCATCCATCAGCCGTTCCACGGCGATCACTTCCAAATCGCCGAACTGGCCGCGCTTGGGCGCGTTGGCCTTCGGCACGATGGCGCGCTTGAAGCCGTGCATGGCGGCTTCCTTCAGGCGCTCCTCGCCGTTCGGTACCGGGCGGATTTCGCCCGACAGCCCCACTTCGCCGAACGCCACGGTCTTTTCCGCCAGCGGGCGGTCCTTCAGCGAGGACAGCACCGCCAGCAGCGTGGGCAGATCGGCCGCGGTTTCCTGCACGCGGATGCCGCCGACCACGTTGACGAACACGTCCTGGTCGGAGACGCCGATGCCGCCATGCCGGTGCATGACCGCCAGCAGCATGGCCAGGCGGTTCTGCTCCAGACCGAGCGTGACCCGGCGCGGATTGCCGAGCGGGGATTGATCGACCAGCGCCTGCACTTCCACCAGCAGCGGCCGCGTACCCTCGCGGGTGACCAGCACCACCGAGCCCGGCGCGCTCTGGCTATGGCCGGACAGGAAGATGGCGGAGGGATTGGCGACTTCCTTCAGGCCCTTGTCGGCCATGGCGAACACGCCGAGTTCGTTGACCGCGCCGAAGCGGTTCTTGAACGCGCGCAGGATGCGGAAGCGCGAGCCGCTTTCGCCCTCGAAATACAGCACCGCGTCGACCATGTGCTCGAGCACGCGCGGGCCGGCGATGCCGCCCTCCTTGGTGACGTGGCCGACCAGGAACACCGAGGTGCCGGTCTCCTTGGCGTAGCGCACCAGACGCGCCGCGCATTCGCGCACCTGGCTGACCGAGCCCGGCGCGGCGGTGAGTTGTTCGCTCCACAGGGTCTGGATCGAATCGGCGACCAGGATGCGCGGCTTGGCCTGCTGGCAATGCGCCAGGATCTTTTCGACCGAGGTTTCTGCCAGCGCCTGCAGATGATCGAGCGCCAGTCCCAGCCGCTTGGCACGGCCGGCGACCTGCCCCAGGCTTTCCTCGCCGCTGATGTACAGCGCCTTCTGCGAGGCGGCCATCGCGGCCATGGCCTGCAGCAGCAGCGTGGATTTGCCGATGCCCGGATCGCCGCCGATCAACACCACCGAGCCTTCCACCAAACCGCCGCCGAGCACGCGGTCGAGCTCGTTCAGGCCGGTGTGCAGGCGCGTCTGGTTTTCATCGGAGACTTCCTTCAGCGCGGTGATGTGCGATTCGGCCGCACCGGCGTACCCGGTGCGCACCTGTTTGGCGCCGGCCGCGGCGCTCAGCACGATTTCAGACAGCGTGTTCCACTGCCCGCAATCGCCGCACTGCCCCTGCCATTGGCCGTAGGAAGCGCCGCACTCGTTGCAGACATAGGCGGATTTGGTCTTGCCGGCTTTGGATTTGCTCAGGGCCATAGGAATCTCAGTGGGCGGCGGCGCGTTTGCCGAAGACTCGACCGTACAGCGCGAGCAGCGCGACAACAACCAAACCCAGCAAGATGCCGAACAAGGCGTTCAGCAGCGACGGCAGCAGCCAGGCCAACGCCGGCACGGCTTGACCGGCGGCTTCCAATACATGATGCAGCAGCGACACGTTGTGGGTCAGGATGCCGCCGCCGACCAGGAACATGGCGGCGGTGCCGGCGACCGACAGGAACTTCATCAGCTTCGGCGCCAGCCACAGCAGGAAACGGCCCGCGCCGCGCACGGCGCCGGACGCGCGGGCATTGAGGTACAGACCGGCGTCGTCGAGCTTAACGATGCCCGCGACCAAGCCGTACACGCCGACCGTCATCAGCACGGCGATAGCCGACAGGGCACCGATCTGCACCGACAGCGATTTATCGGCCACGGCGCCGAGGCTGATCACGATGATCTCGGCCGACAGGATGAAGTCGGTGCGGACGGCGCCCTTGATCTTGTCCTTCTCGAACTGCACCAGATCCACGCTCGGATTACTGACCGCCTCGATCAGCGCCTGGCGCTGCGCATCGTCCTCATCCGGACGGTGCAGGAAGCGGTGCACCAACTTCTCGGCGCCCTCGAAACACAGGAACGCGCCGCCGAGCAGCAGCAGCGGCACGATCAGCCAGGGCACGAAGGCGCTGATCAGCAACGCCGCCGGCACCAGCACGAGTTTGTTGACGAAGGAGCCCTTGCACACCGCCCAGACAACCGGCAGTTCGCGGTCGGCGTTGACGCCGCTGACCTGGTTGGCGTTCAGCGCCAGGTCGTCGCCGAGCACGCCGGCGGTCTTCTTGGCGGCGACCTTGGTCATCACCGACACGTCGTCGAGCAAGGTGGCGATGTCGTCGATCAGGGCGAACAGGCTGGAGCCGGCCATGAGGATTCCGTACGGGAGCGATGCCGCTATTCTAAGCCCAGCGCGGACAAAAAACCCGCCGAAGCGGGTTTGGATGTGGTGCCGGAAAGAGGAATCGAACCTCCGACCTACGCATTACGAATGCGCCGCTCTACCGACTGAGCTATTCCGGCGTGACGCCAATTTTACGGGGTTTGCCGGTGCAAGGCAATGAAGCTCAGTCCACCAACTTGACGCGCAGCTCCTTGGGCAGGGCGAACACCATGTCCTCCGGCTCGCCGTCCAGCTCGCGCACGCCGTCGGCGCCGAGCGCCTGCAGGTGCGCGATGACGCCCTGCACCAGCACTTCCGGCGCGGACGCGCCGGCGGTGACGCCGATCCGCTGCGCGCCTTGCAGCCATTCGGGGCGGATGTCCTGCGCGCCGTCGATCAGGTAGGCGCGGGCGCCGTTGACCTCGGCCAGCTCGCGCAGGCGGTTGGAGTTGGAGCTGTTGACCGAACCGACCACGAACACCAGATCGCACTGGCTGGCCAGTTCGCGCACGGCGTCCTGGCGGTTCTGGGTGGCGTAGCAGATGTCGTCGTGGCGCGGACCCTGGATGTTCGGGAAACGGCGGCGCAGCACGGCGATGACGTCGCGGGTCTCGTCGACCGACAGCGTGGTCTGGGTGGTGAACGCGAAATGGTCCGGCTGGCTGACCTGCAGCGCCTCGGCGTCGGCCACGTTCTCGACCAGATAGATGTTGCCTTGCGCGCCCTGGCTCGACCACTGGCCCATGGTGCCCTCCACTTCCGGATGGCCGGCATGGCCGATCAGCACCACGTCGCGGCCAGCGCGGCAATGGCGGGTGACCTCGATATGCACCTTGGTCACCAGCGGACAGGTGGCGTCGAACACCTTCAGGCCGCGGGCTTCGGCTTCGCGGCGTACCGCCTGCGACACGCCATGCGCGCTGAAGATGACCGTGGCGCCGGCCGGCACCTCGTCCAGCTCCTCGACGAACACCGCGCCGCGCGCGCGCAGGTCATCGACCACGAAGCGGTTGTGCACCACTTCGTGGCGCACGTAGATCGGCGCACCCAGGGTTTCCAGCGCGCGGTTGACGATCTCGATGGCGCGGTCGACGCCGGCGCAGAAGCCGCGCGGATTGGCCAGGATGATGTTCATTCGGCTGTCTCCTTGCGTTGCGGCAACAGGCCGGTCAGCACCAGCAGCACCGCCGCCACCGAAATCGCGGCGTCGGCCAGATTGAATACCGGCCAGTGGAAATCGCGCCAGTACCAGTGCACGAAATCGACCACATAGCCGTAACGCACGCGGTCGATCAGGTTGCCGAGCGCGCCGCCGACGATCAGCGCCAACGGCAAGGCCGTGCGCCAATCGGCGCGCGCGGTCTTGGCCAGCATGTGCACGCAGAAACCGGAGATTACCACCGCCAGGCCGCTGAACAGCCACTGCTGCCAGCCGCCGGCGTCGGCCAGGAAGCTGAAGGCGGCGCCGGTGTTGTGCACCAGCGTCCAGTTCCAGAAGCCGGCCACCACCTCGACCGGCTCGCGGAAGCGCAACGCCGACAGCGCCCACTGCTTGCTCAGCCAATCGAGCGCGATGATCGCGGCCGACAGCCCGAGCCATGGCAAGGCGTTGGGTTTGGCGGCCATCAGAAGTACCTCCGGGTCTCGCCGGCGCCGCGCACGTTGTCGATGCAGCGGTCGCACAGCTCGGGGTCTTCGGCGTCCTTGCCCACGCTGTCGCGATAATGCCAGCAACGCACGCACTTGCCGTGCCCGGAGACCTCGGCGCGGACCTTGAACGGCACACCGTCGATGGCTACCGCATCGCCGCCGGCCTCAGCCAGCGGACGGATGGTCAAGCCCGAGGTGATGAACAGGAACCGGTATTCGTCGGCGATGCCGGGCTCGCCGGCCAGCGGCGCGTCATCGGCGTACACCGTGACCTCGGCCTGCAGCGCGGCACCGATGCGGCCGTCGGCGCGCATCGGCTCCAGCACCTTGCTGACCGCATCGCGCATCGACAGCAGTTGCGCCATGGCGTCGCCGTCGGCGTCCAGATACGCGCCATCCGGCGGCAACAGGGCGTCGATGGCGGCGTTGTCTTCCAGGAACACGCTCTCGGCCTTGGCGCCGGGGATGTGCTGCCAGATCTCCTCGGCGGTGAAGCTGAGGATCGGTGCCAACGCGCGCACCAGCACCTGCACGATGGCGTACACGGCCGACTGCGCCGAGCGCCGGCCGAGGCTGCCGGTCGGCATGGTGTACAGCCGGTCCTTGGTGACGTCGAGATACAGCGCGCCCATTTCGTTGGTGCAGAAGTTCTGCAGCATCGCCACCACGCGCGCGAAGTCGTAGTCGGCATAGGCCTGGGCCACGCGCTCATGCAGCTGGCGCGCCTTGGCCATGGCCCAGCGGTCGAGCAGCAGGCAGTCGCCGGCGGCCACGCGGTGCGCGGCCGGATCGAAGCCGTCCAAATTACCGAGCAGGAAGCGCGCGGTGTTGCGGATGCGGCGGTAGGAATCGGCGCTGCGCTTGAGGATGTCGTCGGACACCGACATCTCGTTGCGGTAGTCGGTGCTGGCGATCCACAGGCGCAGCACGTCGGCGCCGAGCGCGTCGATCACCTTCTGCGGCTCGACTACGTTGCCAACCGACTTCGACATCTTGCGGCCCTGGGCGTCGACGGTGAAGCCGTGCGTCAGCACCTGCCGGTAAGGCGCCGCACCGTCCATCGCCACGCCGGTCAGCAACGAGCTCTGGAACCAGCCGCGGTGCTGGTCCGAACCTTCCAGATAGAGATCGGCCGGTTTGGCCAAGCCGTCTTCCGGACGCGCGGCCAACACCGCCTGATGGGTCACGCCGGAATCGAACCAGACGTCGAGGATGTCGGTGATCTTGTCGTACTTCGCGGCATCCGCGCCGAGCAGCGTTTCCGGCTCGAGTCCGAACCAGGCGTCGATGCCGCGTTCGGCGACCAGATCGGCCGCTTTGCGCATCAGCGCCACCGAATCGGGATGCGGCTCGCCGCTGAGTTTGTCGACGAACAGCGCGATCGGCACGCCCCAGGTGCGCTGGCGCGAGATGCACCAGTCCGGGCGGCCGTCGATCATGCCCTTGATGCGGGCCTGGCCCCAATCGGGAATCCAGCGCACGCCGTCGATGGCCTTCAGCGCGTCATCGCGCAGGCCGGCCTGCTGCATCGAGATGAACCACTGCGGCGTGGCGCGGAACGCCACCGGCGTCTTGTGCCGCCAGCAGTGCGGGTAGCTGTGGCTCAGTTTCGAGGACGCCAGCAGCACGCCGCGTTCGCGCAGCAGCTCGACGATGGCGTCGTTGGCCTTCCAGATGTGCTGGCCCGCGAACAGTTCGGTGTTCGGCAGGTACACGCCCTTGCCGTCGACCGGGTTGACCGTTTCGATGCCGTATTTCTGGCCGACCGCGAAGTCTTCCTGGCCGTGGCCGGGCGCGGTGTGCACGGCGCCGGTGCCGGCGTCGGTGGTGACGTGCTCGCCGAGGATCACCGGCACGCGGCGCGCGTAGAACGGATGCTGCAGCATCTGGTGTTCCAGCGCGGCGCCGGGCGCGCGGCCGAGGATCTCGACGGATTCCACGCCGTAGCGCTGCAGGGCCGACTCGGCCAGCGCCTCGGCCAGCACCAGCAGACCCTGCGGCCCGCGCACCAGCACGTACTCGAGCTCCGGACCGAGGGTAACGGCCATGCTGGCCGGCAGTGTCCAGGGCGTGGTGGTCCAGATCGGCACTGCGACCGGTTCGGCGGAGTCGACGCCGAAGGCCTTGGCCACCGCCTCCGGATCGACCGCGGCATAGGCCACATCGACCGTCGGCGAGGTCTTGTCGGCGTATTCGATCTCGGCCTCGGCCAAGGCCGAACCGCAGTCGAAGCACCAGTGCACCGGCTTCACGCCGCGCGCCAGATGGCCGCGTTCGACGATCTTGGCCAAGGCGCGCAGCATCTCGGCCTCGAAGGCGAAATCCATGGTGCGGTACGGTTTATCCCACGCGCCCAGCACGCCCAGGCGCTGGAAGTCGCGCGACTGGCCGGCGATCTGCTCGGCGGCGTATTCGCGGCATTTCTCGCGGAACTGGGTGGCGTCGAGCTTGACGCCGACTTTGCCGAACTTCTTCTCCACCGCCAGCTCGATCGGCAGGCCGTGGCAGTCCCAACCCGGCACGTACGGCGCGTCGAAGCCGGCCATCAACTTGGACTTGACCACGATGTCCTTGAGCACCTTGTTGACCGCGTGCCCGATGTGGATGCTGCCGTTGGCGTACGGCGGGCCGTCGTGCAGGATGAACGCCGGCTTGCCGGCGTTGCGGGCGCGCACCTTGGCGTACAGGCCGTCGCGTTGCCAACCAGCCAGCGTGCCCGGTTCGCGCTTGGGAAGGTCGCCGCGCATGGCGAACGCCGTTTCCGGCAGGTTGATGGTGCCCTTGTAGTCTTTTCCGTTTTCCGGCGCGCTCACGCACACTCTCCCTGGGTTGTGCGCGCCAGCACGGCGCGCGCGTGTTCGGCATCCCGATGCATCTGGGCGACCAGCGCATCGAGGCCATCGAATTTTTCCTCGTCCCGCAGCTTGCGCACGAACTCCACGCGCAGGCATTTGCCGTACAGGTCGCCGTCGAAGTCGAACAGGTGCGCCTCCAGCAGCGGTTCGCGCCCGTTCACCGTCGGCCGGGTGCCGAGGCTGGACACGCCCGGCATCGGCGCATCGCCGACGCCGTGGATCCAGGTCGCGTAGATGCCCATCAGCGCCGGCTTGCGGCCCTGCAGGCGGATGTTGGCGGTCGGGTAGCCGAGCGTTCGGCCCAACTGCTGGCCGCGCACCACCTTGCCCTCGATGCAGTACGGCGCGCCGAGTTTTTCATGCGCCGCGTCCAGGCGGCCGGCCTGCAGGTCGGCGCGGACCAGCGAACTGGAAATGCGTTCGCCGCCGTGCACCTGCGGCTCGACGCCGCGCGCTTCGAAGCCATGGTCCGCGCCGGCGCGTTGCAGCATCGCCAGATCGCCGCGGCGGCCCTTGCCAAAGAAGAAGTCCGGGCCGACCAGCACATGCTGGGCCTGCAGGCGCTTGACCAGCAGCTCGGCGATGAAATCCTCGGCCGAGGTGTCGGCCATGGCCTGATTGAAGCGCAGCAAGCCGACGGCGTCGGCGCCGAGCGCGCGCAGGCGGCGGAATTTCTGCCGGGCGCGGATCAGGCGCGGCGGCGGATTATCGCGACCGAAGAACTCGCGCGGCAAAGGCTCGAAGCTGAGCACCACCAGCTCGAGGTCCTCGGCGTCAGCCAAGGCGCGCGCTTCCGCCAACAGATGCTGATGGCCGCGATGCAGGCCATCGAAGGCACCGATGCAGACCACGCTGCCGCCCGGGCAGACGGTCGGCCCTGAGAAATCCCGGAATAAGACGGTCATAGACCTTGAATTATAGCGGTTCCCGGGCTCAAACTTCACGCAAATGGCGCAATCGCAGGCCGAAGGCCGCATGCACCGCGCCATAGGCCGCGCCGCCGGCGGCGACCGCGGCCATCAGCCAGGCCAGCCGTTGCCACCAGACCAAGGCGCCCCAGTCGCCGACCCAGAGCCGGATCGGCAACACCACGGCCACCATCACCGCGCAGGCCAAGGCGATGCGCCACAGCCAGGCTGACCAGCCGGCCTCGCCGCGGTACAGGCCCTCGCGTCGCAACAGCAGCAACAGCACGACGGCGTTGAAGATGCCGGCCAAGGCGGTGGCGAAAGCGATGCCGATATGGCCGTAGGCCGAACCGGACAGGCGCAAAACAGTGACGAAGACCGAAATCAGCACGACGTTGACCAGCACCGTCCAGACCGCCACCTTCATCGGCGTGCGCGTGTCCTGGCGGGCATAGAACGCCGGCAGCAGCACTTTCGACAGCATGAACGCCGGGATGCCGACGCTCATCGCCGAGACCGCCGCGGCCACCATGCGGGTGTCGGCGGCGGTGAACTTGTGGTACTGGAACAGCGTGGCGCACAACGGTTCGGCCAAGGCCACCAGGCCGACCGCGGCCGGGATGCCGACCAGGCAGACCATCTTCATGCCCCAATCGAGCGCATGGTTGTAGCCCTCGCGGTTCTCGGCCGCATGCTGGCGGGAGAGATGCGGCAGGATCACGGTGCCGATGGCGACGCCGAACAGGCCAAGCGGGAACTCCGTCAGGCGGTCCGAGTAGTACAGCCAGCTCTGCGCGTTGGCCACCAGCGCCGAGGCGAACACGGTGCCGACCAACAGGTTCAGCTGCGCCACCGAGGACGAGAAGATGGTCGGCAGCATCAGGCCGAACACCCGCCGCACGCCGGGATGGCGGACGTCGAGCTTGAGCTTCGGCCGCACCCCGAAGCGCGCCAGCGCCGGCCACATCACGCAGAACTGCAGCAGACCGGCCAAGAACACGCCCCAGGCCAAGGCATAGGCCGGCACCTCGAAATAGCGCGCCAGCACCAGCATGGCCAGGATGATGGCCAGGTTGTGCAGCACCGGAATGAAGGCCGGCAGGCCGAAATGGCGCAGGCTGTTCATCACCGAGCCGGCCAGCGCCACCATCGAGATGAAAGCCAGGTACGGGAAGGTGATGCGCATCATCGAAGCGGTCAGGGTCACCAGCTCCGAATCCTGCTCGGCCATCAGCAGGAACAGCCGCGCCAGCCAGGGCGACAGCGCGATGCCCAGGGCGGTCACCAACAGCACGGCCGCCAGCAGCGCGCCGGCGATATGGTCGAGGAAGTCCTGGATGGCGGCCTCGTCGCCCTTTTCGCGCAGTTCCGACAGCACTGGCACGAAAGCCGAGGAGAACGAGCCCTCGGCGAAGATCCGGCGCAGGTAGTTGGGAATCCGGTAGGCCACCACGAACGCGCTGACCGCCGCCCCGGTGCCGAACAGGCTGGCCTGCAGCATGTCCCGGACGAAGCCGGCGATGCGCGACAGGAAGGTCATCGCGCCGAAAACGGCGGTGGAGCGCAGTAACCCGTGTTTTGCCACCCGTTCCACCCGTTGCTGAATGCCTGGACAGCGGACATTATTGACGCATCGCGGATTTTCTGCCATAATTTTCAGCCTTTAGTGCTACTTTCCACCCCGTATTTCAGGAGCCCGCTGTGGCCAATATCAAATCCGCCAAAAAACGCGCCAAGCAGACCCTCGTCCGTAACGCGCGCAACACCAGCCACCGTTCGATGCTGCGCACCCTGGTCAAGAAGGTCGTCAAGGCCCTGGAAACCAAGGATGTCGCCGCCGCCGAAGCCGCGTACGTCAGCGCCGTGCCGGTTCTGGACCGCTACTCCTCGCGTGGCCTGATCCACAAGAACAAGGCCGCCCGCCACAAGAGCCGCCTGAGCGCGCACATCAAGGCCCTGAAATCGGCCTGATGCCCGCTTGACGCGCTGAAAAAACCGGCCTCGGCCGGTTTTTTTGTGTCCGTCCGGCAAGGGGATGAAAAAAGCGGCCCGTGGGCCGCTTTCGTCATGCGTTGCGGAATCCGGCTCAAAGACCCATCTTGCCGCGTTCGGCCACGTCTTCCGCCGCTTCCAGCGCGGCCTGCTTCTGGTCGTCGAAGAACTGCTGGATCTTCAGCATGATCGGCCAGGTGCCCTCGCGGCCGATGGCCGAGACCGTGAACCAGGGTTCTTTCCAGTCCAAGGCCTTGATGATCGCCTCGGCACGCGCAGTGCGTTCGTCGTCGTCCAGCAGATCGCCTTTGTTCAGCACCAGCCAGCGCGGCTTGTCCAGCATGTCGGGATCGTACTTGCGCAGCTCGTCCTCGATGGCGCGGACCTGCTGCGCCGGGTCGATGGACTCGTCGAACGGCGCCATGTCGACCAGATGCAGCAGCAGGCGGGTGCGCTGCACGTGGCGCAGGAACAGGCTGCCCAGGCCGGCGCCGTCGGCGGCGCCCTCGATCAGGCCGGGGATGTCGGCGATCACGAAGCTGCGCGCGACTTCGACGCTGACCACGCCCAGGTTCGGGTGCAGGGTGGTGAACGGATAGTCGGCCACTTTCGGGGTGGCGGCCGAGACCGCGCGGATGAACGTGCTCTTGCCGGCGTTCGGGAAGCCGAGCAGGCCGACATCGGCCAGCAGCTTCATCTCCAGCCGGATTTCGCGCTCTTCGCCCGGGGTGCCGGTGCCGGCCTTGCGCGGCGCCCGGTTGACCGAACTCTTGTAGTGCACGTTGCCCTTGCCGCCCTCGCCGCCCTGCGCCACCAGCAGGCGCGCGCCGTGCTCGGTCAGGTCGCCGATGATCTCGTCGGTGGCGACGTTGATCACCTCGGTGCCGACCGGCACCTTGATGGTGATGTCCTCGCCGGCCTTGCCGAACATCTGCCGGCCCATGCCGTTCTGGCCGCGTTGGGCCTTGAAGTAGCGTTCATGGCGGAAATCGACCAGGGTGTTCAGGTTCTCGTCGGCCTGCAGCCAGACGCTGCCGCCGTCGCCGCCGTCGCCGCCGTCCGGGCCGCCGAGCGGAATGAACTTCTCGCGGCGGAAGCTGATGCAGCCGTTGCCGCCGTTGCCGGCCGTGACGGTGATGACCGCTTCGTCAACGAATTTCATGTCGGTTCTCCTGGAACAGTGGCGTCAATGAAAAACCCCGCCGCGGCGGGGTTTCTCGGAGGCGCGGAAAGCGGCTTATTCGGCCGGGACCACGCTCACCGTGCGGCGCTTTTTCGGGCCTTTCACGGAGAAGTCGACGGTGCCGTCGACCAGGGCGTACAGGGTGTGGTCGCGGCCCATGCCGACGTTGGCGCCACGGTGGAATTCCGTGCCGCGCTGGCGGATGATGATGTTGCCCGCTTCGATCGCTTGGCCGCCGTAGATCTTGACGCCCAGGTATTTCGGGTTGGAGTCTCGGCCGTTGCGGGTCGAGCCTACGCCTTTTTTCGATGCCATGACGTGTTCTCCTCGGTCTTAGGCGGTGATGCCGGTGATTTGGATTTCGGTGAAGTGCTGGCGGTGTCCCATCTGCTTGCGATGGTGCTTGCGGCGGCGGAACTTCACGATGCGGATCTTGTCCAGACGGCCGTGGGACTTCACGGTCGCGGTGACTTTGGCGCCGGCCACGGTCGGGGTGCCGACGGTGACGCTGTCGCCGTTGCCGACCAGCAGGACTTCGTTGATTTCGACGTTGGCGCCGGCTTCGGCATCGAGCTTCTCGACGCGCAGCACTTCGCCGTTCATCACGCGGTATTGCTTACCGCCGGTAACAATGATTGCGTACATGACCTGGATTCCTCTGTAGTTATTGGGTGGAACCTGGACTTTGGTCGAAGCCCAGAAGCGGAATTATCGGCCAAAAGGCCCGTTGCGTCAAGCACTAAGGGGCTTTTCCGGGTCTTGCCCTGCCCCGGTTGCGGGTCGGCGGTCGCCCGGACTCAGGCCCCGTTCAGGCTTTGGCGGCCACCCCGCTTCCTGATAGACTGGATGATCGATTTCCCGGCCTATTCGACCCCCTATGATGGACTTCATCCGGATCCGCGGCGCCCGCACCCACAACCTCAAGAACATCGATCTCGACCTGCCCCGGGACAAGCTGATCGTGATCACCGGCCTGTCCGGCTCCGGCAAGAGCTCGCTGGCGTTCGACACCATCTACGCCGAGGGCCAGCGCCGTTATGTCGAGTCGCTGTCGTCCTACGCCCGGCAGTTCCTGAGCGTGATGGAGAAGCCGGACCTGGACCACATCGAGGGCCTGTCGCCGGCGATTTCGATCGAACAGAAGTCGACCTCGCACAATCCGCGCTCCACGGTCGGCACCATCACCGAGATCCACGACTACCTGCGCCTGCTGTTCGCGCGGGTCGGCACCCCGCACTGCCCGGACCACAACTACCCGCTCAGCGCCCAGACCGTCAGCCAGATGGTCGACCAGACCCTGGCCCAGGATCCGGACAAGCGCTTCATGCTGCTGGCGCCGGTGATCAAGGACCGCAAGGGCGAGCACATGCAGGTGTTCGACCAGCTGCGCGCGCAGGGCTTCGTGCGCGCCCGGGTCGACGGCGTGCTGTACGAACTGGACGACGTGCCGCCGCTGGCCCTGCGCCAGAAGCACAGCATCGACGCGGTGATCGACCGCTTCAAGCCGCGCCCGGACCTGAAACAGCGCCTGGCCGAGAGCTTCGAGACCGCGCTGAAGCTGGGCGACGGCAGCGCCGAACTGGCCGCGATGGACGAGCCGGACGCGCCCGGCATCCTGTTTTCCTCCAAATACAGCTGCCCGATCTGCGATTACTCGCTGACCGAACTGGAACCGCGCCTGTTTTCGTTCAACGCGCCGATGGGCGCCTGCAACGCCTGCGACGGCCTGGGCGTGGCGCAGTTCTTCGATCCGGCGAAAGTGGTGCTGCACCCCGAGCTCAGCCTGGCGGCCGGCGCCATCCGCGGCTGGGACCGGCGCAACGCCTACTACTTCCAGCTGATCCACTCGTTGGCCAAGCACTACGGCTTCGATCCGGACACGCCCTGGAACGAGTTGGAGGAAAGCACCCGGCAGGCCGTGCTGTTCGGCAGCGGCGAGCAGCACATCGCGTTCACCTATCTCACCGAAGCCGGCGGCCGGACGGTGCGCAAGCACGCATTCGAGGGCATCATCCCGAACCTGGAGCGCCGCTACAAGGAAACCGAATCGCAGGCGGTGCGCGAGGAACTCGGCAAGTTCGTGTCGATGCGCGAGTGCCCCGAATGCCAAGGCGCGCGCTTGAACCGCTCGGCCCGGCACGTGCTGGTCGGCGGCAAGAACCTGACCGAAATCAGCCGCCTGCCGATCGACGCCTGCGCGCGCTTCTTCACCGAGCTCAACATCGCCGGTTGGCGCGGCGAGATCGCCGCCAAGATCGTGAAGGAGATCCATGAGCGGCTGCGCTTCCTGATGGACGTCGGCCTGGACTACCTGAGCCTGGAACGCAAGGCCGACACCCTGTCCGGCGGCGAAGCCCAGCGCATCCGGCTGGCCTCGCAGATCGGCGCCGGCCTGGTCGGCGTGATGTACGTGTTGGACGAACCCTCGATCGGCCTGCACCAGCGCGATAACGAACGCCTGCTCGGCACCCTGACCCGACTGCGCGATCTGGGCAACACCGTGATCGTGGTCGAACACGACGAGGACGCCATCCGTCTGGCCGACCACATCGTCGACATCGGCCCCGGCGCCGGCGTGCACGGCGGCCACGTCATCGCGCAAGGCACGCTGAAGGACATCCTGAAGAGCAAGGGCTCGCTGACCGCCGACTACCTGTCCGGCAAGAAGGCCATCGAGCTGCCGGAAACGCGCACCAAGCCCAATCCGCGCATGCGCCTGACGCTCAAGGGCGCGCGCGGCAACAACCTGAAGGACGTCGACCTGACCCTGCACGCCGGGCTGCTGACCTGCATCACCGGCGTGTCCGGCTCGGGCAAGTCGACCCTGATCAACGACACCCTGTTCCCGATCGTGGCCAACGAACTGAACGGCGCCTCGCATACCGTCGCGCCATATGCTTCGATCGAGGGCGTCGAGCTGTTCGACAAGGTGGTCGACATCGACCAGTCGCCGATCGGGCGCACGCCGCGCTCCAACCCGGCCACCTACACCGGCCTGTTCACGCCGCTGCGTGAGCTGTTCGCGCAGGTGCCGGAGGCCCGCGCCCGCGGCTATTCGCCGGGGCGCTTCAGCTTCAACGTGCGCGGCGGCCGTTGCGAGGCCTGCCAGGGCGATGGCCTGATCAAGGTCGAGATGCACTTCCTGCCCGACGTGTACGTGCCCTGCGACGTCTGCCACGGCAAGCGCTACAACCGCGAGACGCTCGACATCCTGTACAAGGGCAACTCGATCCACGACGTGCTGGAGATGACGGTCGAGGACGCGCTCGAGCTGTTCAAGCCGGTGCCGACGTTGGCGCGCAAGCTGGAGACCCTGGTCGACGTCGGGCTGAGCTACATCAAACTCGGCCAGTCCGCCACCACGCTGTCCGGCGGCGAGGCGCAGCGCGTCAAGCTGTCCAAGGAGCTGTCGCGGCGCGACACCGGCCGTACCCTGTACATCCTCGACGAGCCGACCACCGGCCTGCACTTCCACGACATCGACCATCTGCTCGGCATCCTGCACAAGCTGCGCGACGACGGCAACACCGTGGTGGTGATCGAACACAACCTGGACGTGATCAAGACCGCCGACTGGATCGTCGACCTCGGCCCGGAAGGCGGCCACCGCGGCGGCCAGATCATCGCGCAGGGCACGCCGGAGCAGGTCGCCGAGATGCCGGAATCGCATACCGGCCGATTCCTGAAGCCGTTGCTGAAAAAGAAGAAACGCGCATGAATCCGATCTTCAGCCACCGGCTCGAGGTACGTTGGCGCGAGATGGATGCGCTCGGCCACGTCAACAACGCGCAGTACCTGAGCTATGTCGAGGAAACCCGCGTGCAGTGGTTCAACGCGGCGCAGACCGATTGGCAGGCGCAGGCCAGCGCGCCGATCGTGGCCGCCATCCACGTCGATTTCCGCCGCCCGATCCATTGGCCGGAATCGATCGCGGTGCACCTGTACGCCGACAAGCGCGGCGGCCGCAGCGCCACCATCGGACACCGGATCGTCAGCGCCGGCGATCCGGACATCGTGTATGCCGAAGGCTACACCGTGCTGGTCTGGGTCGGCCGCGACGGCAAGACCGTCGAGTTGCCGGACTACATCGCCGGCCTGTTCGGCTGAGCCGAAACCGAACCGCGGCTGAAGCGCGCGGCAGCCGGGCAGACATTTCCGCCGCGGCCTCCTATGATGGAAGCACGCCATCCACGGAGTCCGTCATGACGCTACGCCCCCTACCCCTTTCCCTTTCGGCCGCGCTTGCCGCAAGTAGCGCGGCGCAGGCCGCCGAAACGCCGAAACTGACGATCTACAGCGGCGACTTCGACAGCGTGTCGCAATACGAACCCGGCGCCGGCGGGGCCGGTTTCGCGCTGTACGAATCGCTGGTGTCCTTCAACCTGAAAGGCGGCGACACCGCCGCCAGCCTAGGCGGTCTGCCGCGCGGACTGGATCCGAGCTCGGTGCTGCTGATGCCGCTCGGCACGGCGCGCGTGCGCGGCCAGCGCTTCGATTTCGCCGCCGCCGGCCAGGACGATCTACTCAAGCGCGCCTTGGGCCGCACCGTGACCGTGGAACAGGCGGTCGGCGACGCGCGCGTCACCTATACCGGCACGCTGCTGTCCGCCGGCAACGGCCTGACGCTGCACCTGCCGGACGGACGCATCAAGGTGCTGGCGCATTACGCCGGCTTCGAACTGGCGCAGGTCGCCGGCATCAGCCATGAGCCGACCCTGCATTGGACGTTCGCCGGCGCGTCCGGCAGGCAGGATTTCCGCTTGCACTACAGCACCGCCGGCCTGGCCTGGCGCGCCGAATACCGCATCGATACCCTCGGTTTGGGCAAAACCTGCCGGATGGGCATCGAAGGCGCGGCCATGGTGGTCAACCGCAGCGGCGCCGATTTCGACGGCGTCGGCCTGACCCTGGTGGCGGGCGAACCGAACCGCAGTGGTACTCTCGAGCGCGTCACCGTCACCGGTTCACGGGTATCCGCCGCCAAGATGGCGATGGCCGATTCCGCACCGGAAGCGCGCGTCTCGGGCGAATACCATGCCTACACCCTGCCCTTGCCGGCCAGCCTGCCGCAGGGCAGCGTGCAGCGCATCCCGCTGATCGACGCCGCCACCGGTGTGGCCTGCGAACGCCGCTATGAAACCGCCTTCGCGCAGGGCGACTGGCGCCCGCCGTATCCGATCGTGGACGCCAACTACGGCGCCGGCGACGACCAGGTGCTGCCGGTGCAGGCCTCGCTGCGTTTCAAGAACGCGAAAGCCGCCGGCCTGGGCATGCCGCTACCGGCCGGCCGTGTGCGCATCTTCGAAGGCGGCGATTTCCTCGGCGAGGCCGCCATCGCGCATACGCCGGGCAACGGCGAGGTGGCGCTGCGCATCGGCGAGGTATTCGACCTGCAGGCCAAGCGCACGCGCACGGCGTTCACGCTCGACCGCGACGGCCGCAGCATGACCGAAACCGTGCGCTTCGACATCAACAACGCCAAGCCGCAGGCCGCGGTGCTGCGCGTCGCCGAGCGCCTGCCGCGCTGGAGCGAGTGGGAGATGGTGTCTTCCAGCGCGGCGTTCACCCGGCGCGGCGCGCAGACGGTGGAGTTCGACCTGCCGCTGGCGGTCGAAAGCACCGCGACCCTGACCTACACGGTTCGCTACCGCTGGGCGCCGGGTGTGAAGGTCCCCGACTGATCCGCTTCGGTTTAGAATGGAAACCGCCCGCTCCGGGCGGTTTTTCATTTATCCGGTCATGATCGAACTCATCCGCCACGGCGACATCCACGAAATCCGGCTGGCGCGCGCGCCGGTCAACGCGCTCAACTTCGACCTGCTCGACGCCCTGGTCGGCGCGGTCGAGTCGGCGGCCGCCGAGGGCGCCGCCGGCATCCTGCTCAGCGGCGGCAGCAAAGTGTTTTCCGGCGGATTGGACGTGCCGTATCTGCTCGGCTGCTCGCCGGCGGAACTGAAGGCGTGCTGGTCGCGCTTCTTCGATGCCGCCCGCGCCCTGGCCAAGTCGCCGGTACCGGTGGCCGCGGCCATCGGCGGCCACAATCCGGCCGGCGGCTGCGTGCTGGCCCTGTGCTGCGATTACCGGGTGATGGCCGAAGGCCCGTTCCGCATCGGTCTGAACGAAACCCAGGTCGGTCTGGCGGTACCGGACGCCATCCAATACCTGATGCGCCGCATCGTCGGCGCGCACCGCGCCGAACGCCTGGTGGTGGCCGGCGCCATGATCGAATCCGCGCAGGCGCACGCCGTCGGTCTGGTGGACGCCTTGGCGCCGCAGGAGCAGGTGCGCGAGACCGCCTTGGCGTGGTTGCAGGCCACCGCCGCCCTGCCGCAGGGGCCGTTGCGCGTCACTCGCGGCATCGCCCGCGCCGACATCATTCAGGCCTTGGATGCGTTCGGCCCCGCCGATTTGGAGACCTTCGTGCAGGGTTGGTATTCGGAAGAGACCCAACGCGTGCTGCACGGATTGTTCGCGCGCAAATAAGCAGCCGGCACGGCGGCGCGTCACGGATTGTCACACGGAGGTAAAGTTGCCGCGGCATGCTGTGCGGCACATCCCCGCCGATGCCGACGCCGTGATCCTGTACAAGACCGCCAAGGCCACCGATGAGCTGAAGTCCGAGAAACGCAGCCTGTCGATGCTGCAGCGTCGCGCGTTGTTGCTGGCCGACGGCACGCGCGACAGCGACGAAATCCGCGCCAGCCTGAACCGGCCGGATTCGGCCGAACTGCTGTATCTTCTGATCCGGCAAGGCTACCTGAGCGAAGACGCGGATAAACGTTCGACGTTGCCGAATACCGGCCCCGCCGCGCAGACGCCGGCGGCAAAGCCGGCTCCGGCCCCTGCACCCGTGACCGCCCTGCCGGCGCCGGCACCTGCCGTCGAGCAGGAAGCGCGCCCGCTTGAACCGGCGATCCGGCAACGCATCGAAGCGCTGATCCGGCACAGTAGCGAACGCCATCTCGGCCTGTTCGCGCGCGGCATATTGGACGAACTGGCGGCCGCGGATTCCGACGCCCGCCTGCGCATCTGCGTTTCGCGCTGGCATGTGGCATTGATCGAATCACGCGGCGGACGCGAGGTGGCGGCGGAGTTGTTGGCCGAGGTGGATGCGCTGTGGCAGGACTCGCCGGAACAGCAATCGACGGCCGCGGCCTGACCGGCCGCACGGCGGCATGGCTCAGCCGGCGTCGCCGGTGGCGACCGGATTCTCCGGATCGGCGATCCAGCCGCTCCAGCTCGGCGCGAACAGGCGCCAACCGGAGATTCCCGCCTGCGCCAAGGCCAACGCGTTATGGCAGGCGGTCACGCCCGAACCGCAGCTGAGCAGGATGTCGGAGCGGCCAGCGGTCAACGTGGCGAATTCCGCACGCAAGGCCGCCGCCGGCTTGAAGCGCCCGTTCTGCAGGTTTTCGGAAAACGGCCGGTTCAGGGCGTCGGGAATGTGCCCGGCCTTGGTGTCGAGCGGCTCGACATCGCCGCGGAAGCGCTCCGGCGCGCGGGCGTCCAACAGCACCGCCTGCGGATTGCCGCGCAACGCGCGCCGCAGCTCCTCGGCCGAAATCAACAGATCGCTGCGATAGGCCAGCGGATAACGGGAAGGCGGCGGCGCTTCGGCCTCGGCGTATTCAAGCGGCAGCCCATGGGCGACCCATGCGCTCAATCCGCCATCCAGCACCGACACCTGTGCGTGCCCGCACAAGGTGAACAGGAACCAGGCGCGCGCGGCGGCCATGGCGCCGTCGGCGGCGTCATACACCACGACCCGGTCATCCGGCCCGATGCCCAGACGCTCCAGCACCGCCTGCCAGTGCGCTTCCGACGGCAAGGGATGCCGCCCGAGACGCGGATCGTTCTTCGGGCCGGACAAATCATGGTTGAGGTCCAAATGATGCGCGCCGGCGATATGGCCGTGCGCATACGCCGCACGGCCGGCATCGGCATCGGCCAGCGAGAAGCGCGCATCCAGGATTCGAACGCCCGGATCGTTCAGGCCGGCGGCCAGGTCATGGACGGAAATCAGCGGCACGCGTCGGACTCCATCAGGCGCCGGCGCAGGTTGACCAGCATGCTGGCGGTGGCGCCCCAGATCCGATGCGCCTGCCAATCGAAGGCGATCAGACTGCGTGTGGCGCCTTGGAACTCGATCCGGAACGGACGCTCGTTGCCGGCATCCAGGAACAACGCCAACGGCGCCTCGAACAGGGCCGACACCTCGTGCCCGTCCGGTTCGGCGCGGTAATCCGGATCGATCGCCGCGACCACCGGATAGACCCGATAGCCGGTGATGGTGACCATCGGCTCCAGATAACCGAGCAGACGCACCGTTTCCGGCGCCAAGCCGATCTCCTCCTGCGCCTCGCGCAGGGCGGTCTGCAAGGGGCTGGCATCTCCGGCTTCCATGCGGCCGCCGGGAAAGCTGATCTGCCCGGCGTGATGGCGCAGATGCTCGGCGCGTTTGGTCAGCAGCACCTGCAGTCCGTCCGCTCGCGGCACCAGGCCGCAGAGCACCGCCGCCGGCGCCAGTTCGGCATGCGCGACCGGCAAAAAGGCCTCGACCTCGGCCAGATTGTGCGGCGGCATGCGCAAGGCGGCGGCTTCACCGAGCAAGGCCGACTGCAGGCGTTCGAACGTATGCGAGGGCATGGCGTCAGCCGCCGGCTTCGCGCGCCGGCAACACGGTTTCCATCAGGTGCTCGCGTTGCGCCGGCGTGTACGACAGCCATGCGCCGATTTCCTGCAGGTTGCGGAAGCAACCGCGGCAAAGACCGTGTTCGTCGATGGTACAGATGCCCACGCAGGGGCTTAATACGGGAATCGTCATGGCCAAATGCGAAGCCCCGGCGGACCGGGGCTTCGTGTTTTTCACTTCACGGAAATCAGCTTGATGTCCAGGTAGATCGGGTGGTTCGGGCCGGGACCGCCGCGCAGCGATTCCGGACCGGCGCCGAAGGCCTTCTCCGGCGGCAGCAGCACTTCCCAACGGGCGCCGACCGGCATCAGCTGCATCACTTCCAGCATGCCGGGCAGATTGGCGGTCTCGCTCAGCTTGCCGGTGACCGGCTTGACGTTGGCGAAGGTGTTGGCGAACTCGGTGCCGCTGATGGCCAGCGCGCCGATGAAGTTGAAATCGACCGTGCTGTTCGGGGTCGGCTTGGCGCCGGCGCCGGCCTCGACCACCTTGTACTGGATGCCGCTCGGCAAGGTGACCACGCCGGGCTTGGTCTTGTTCGACGCCAGGATCTGGTCGGACTTCTGCTTGTTCTCGCGCGCGGTGCGCTCGAACTGGGCCTTGGCCTCGGCTTCACGCTGCTTTTGGAACGCCTGCATGGTGGACTGCAGTTTCTCCGGCGCGATGGTCGGCTGCTTCTTGGCGTAACCGTCCTGCACGGCGCGGGTGATCGCCATCGCGTCCAGGCCCGGCGCGGTGTCAGCCAGGTTGCGGCCGAAGTTGTAGCCCATGGCATAGGCCAAGGCGGCCTTGTCGACCGGTGCGGCGGCGGCCGGAGCGGCCGGCGCAGGCGAGGTTTGGGCGATGGCGCCGACGGCCATCACGGAAGAGGCCAGCACGGCCGACAGCAGATACGACTTCATACATTCTCCAGGAGATAATTGAACCGAAGAGCGGAACCGCCCTTCGCACGTTGATAGAATACCCATTCATCCGCTTCAGGGCTAGTCACGGACAACGTGGCTTGGACTGCGGCGGAACCGCATAAGTTCCGACCCTCGGGGAGTCTCCGCATGCAGTACGCTAACTTGTTGATTGAATTGAACGGCGCCGTAGCCTGGGTCACGGTGAATCGGCCCGACAAACTGAACGCGTTGAACCGCGCGACCCTGACCGAGCTGCAGTCGGCATTCGACGCCCTGCGCGCCGACCCGCAAGTGCGCGTGATCGTGCTGACCGGCGCCGGCCCGAAAGCCTTCGTGGCCGGTGCCGACATCGCCGAGATGCGCGGCTTGAACCCGATCGACGCGCGCGATTTCTCCAAACTCGGCCAGGACCTGATGCTATCGATCGAACAGTGCGGCAAACCGGTGATCGCCATGATCAACGGCTTCGCGCTCGGCGGCGGCCTGGAGCTGGCCATGGCCTGCGCCATCCGCGTGGCCGGCGACAACGCCAAGATGGGCCAGCCGGAAGTGAATCTCGGCCTGATTCCGGGCTTCGGCGGCAGCCAGCGCCTGGTGCGCCTGTGCGGCAAGGCGGTCGCGCTCGACGTGTGCCTGAGCGGGCAACCGATCGACGCCGCGCGCGCCCTGGCGGTGAATCTGGTGACCCGGGTGTTCCCGGCCGACAGCCTGCGCGCGGAAACCGCGAAGCTGGCCGAACACATCGCCGGACTGGCGCCGCTGGCCCTGCGCGGCGTACTCGACTGCGTGCGTTACGGCGCCGAATCCCCGCTCGACGCCGGACTGGATTACGAGAGCCAGAGCTTCGGCCTGCTGTTCGCCAGCGACGACATGCGCGCCGGCACCGCGGCCTTCCTGGAGCGCAAACCGGCGGTATTCAGCGGCCGATGAACCCCGACGCGCTCGACCGCGCCAAGGCCCTGTTGCCGCCGGAACGCCTGGCCAAGACCGAGTTGCTGCGTCTGCGCCATCAACGCCGGCAGGAGCGCCTGCGCCGGCTTCAAGCCGAATCGGCCGCGAAACGCGCCGACGCGCTGGCCGATCCGGTCGCGCGCGCCTTGGCCAAAGCCAAAGCCATCGCGGCGCGCAACGGAGCCGGGGGATGAAGCTCGCCGACCGCATCGAGTTCTTCCGCCGCCTGCGCGAACTCAATCCGCACCCGAAGACCGAGCTGCTGTACGACAGCGTGTTCGAACTGCTGATCGCGGTCATGCTGTCGGCGCAGTCGACCGACGTCGGCGTCAACAAGGTCACCCGCCGCCTGTATCCGCGCGCCAACACGCCGCAGGCGATGCTGGCGCTCGGCCTGCCGGAACTGCGCAAGGCGATCAGCACGCTCGGGCTGTACAACGCCAAGGCCGCCAACGTGTTCGAGACCTGCCGGATCCTGGTGGAACGCCACGGCGGCGAGGTGCCGCGCGAACGCGCCGCGCTCGAAGCCCTGCCCGGCGTCGGCCGCAAGACCGCCAACGTGGTGCTGAACACCGCGTTCGGCGAACCGACCATGGCGGTCGATACCCACATCTTCCGGCTCGCCAACCGCACCGGATTGGCGCCGGGCAAGACCGTGCGCCAGGTCGAGGACAAGCTGCTGAAGGCGGTGCCGAAAGAATTCCTGGTCGACGCCCACCACTGGCTGATCCTGCACGGCCGTTACGTGTGCAAGGCGCGCAAGCCCGATTGCCCGAACTGCGTGCTGCGCGACCTCTGCCGCTACCGGGACAAGACCGTTTAGCCGCGCGCGGCGGCCTGCTGCCCGAAATAGCGTTCGTATTTCTGCGGTTTCATGCCATGGATGTCGAGCTCGATCAGGCCGTCGATCGAGTTGTTGAAGTCCGGGTCGACGCCGAACGCCAGGAAGCGCACCGCCTCCGGCTCGCACAGTTCGGTGTACTGCTTGTACAGCGTCGGGATCTTGACGCCCATCGCCAGCAACTCCGCCTTCATCTCGCGGAACGCGTCTTCGCGCGGCAGCCCGCTCCACGTCTCGGACAGGAAGCGGAACGGGCGCTTGGCCGCGGCCTCGCCTTGACGACCGCCGTGGAACTGGCGGTAGAAACCGACCAGGCGTTCGCGCGCGGCGATCGGCATGTCGGCGCTGATCGACACCGGCCCGAACAGATAGCGCACCTCGGGATGGCGCGCCAGGAACGCGCCGATGCCGTGCCAGAGGTTGTCGAGGCTGCGGCTGTTCCAGTATTTCGGCACCACGAAACTGCGGCCGAGCTCGGCGCCCTGCACCAGACGCGCCAACGTACCGCAGGCGTAATCGAACAACGTCGCGCTGTAGAAGCCGGCGACGCCGTGCTCGGCATAGACCGCGTCGCCGATGGCCAGCCGGTAGGCGCCGGCGATTTCCAGCTCGTCCGGATTCCACAGCACGATGTGGTGGTACCAGGTGTCGTAGCGGTCGATGTCGAGGCGGCGGCCGGTGCCCTCGCCGACCGCGCGGAAGGTGATCTCGCGCAGGCGGCCCAGCTCCTGCAGCAGCGGCGAACCGGAGGCGATGCGGCCGGCGTAGATGTGCTTGCCGTCCGGCGTTTCGCCCAGACGCTCCAAGGCCTTCAGTTCGGCGCGCACGCTGCGAGCGTCGACCGGCGCGATGACCGGCTCCGGTCCGGCGGCGCGCGATTTGCGCCGCGTGCCGATGGCGTACAGGCTCTGCCGGATCGCCGACAGGCTGGGCTTCGGCGGCGCCGTGGCCGGCACATGGTGCGGACGGCCGATGCGCATTTCGATGCGGGTGCCGCGGCGGGCGGTGATCTCGCGCGGCAGCATCAGCGTGCCGAGCGGCTTGTACACCGCCGACAGGCCGTAGAACAGCGCGGAGTTGCGGGCCTTGATGCGCACCGGCAGCACCGGCGCGCCGTGCTTGGCCGCCAGACGCACGAAGCCGCCGCGCCAGGGTGTGTCGCGGATGCCGTTCGGACGCAGGCGCGAGACCTCGCCGGCCGGGAAGATGATCACGCACTGCTCGCGCCCGAGCGCGTCGTGCACCGCCTCCAGGCTGCTGCGGCGGGGGCCGGCGCCGAACACGTCGACCGGAATCAGCAGCTCGTCGAGCAGGCCGAGCGAGGTCAGCGCCTCGTTGGCCAGGATGCGTACGTCGCCGCGCACCGAGCCGACCAGATGCAGCAGCGCCAAGGCGTCGACGATGCCGGCCGGATGGTTGGCGACCACGATGCAGCGGCCGCTGGCCGGGATATAGGTCTTCTCGACCTGGTCGACCGCGTAGCGGATGTCGAGGTATTCCAGCGCCTGGCCGACCAGCAGCTGGCCTTTGAGATGGCCGTGCTCGGCCAGGAAGCGCTCGATCTCGCCGAAACGGCAGAACTTGCCGTACCCGCGCACCAGCGCCTTGCCGATCAGGCCTTTCGGGCCGTCGAACCAATCGGGGAAACGGCGGATGATCTCACGCTCGATGGCTTGCATGGCAGGTCTCCTTGTCCGCGCCGGCGGCGCGTGATGGGTTCGGGAACAGATTGCGCGCGAACTGGCGCGTGGTGGCCTGCCAGCTGTGGCGGCGGGCGTGCGCCAGGGCATGCACCGGATCGAGTTCAAGCGCGGTCAGGCAGGCCTCCAGCAGGTCATGGCGCAAGGCCGCGGCTTCGCAATCGGCCAGCACGTCGAGCGGACCGGCGACCGGATAGGCCGCCACGGTCAGGCCCGAGGCCAAGGCCTCCAACAGCACCAGGCCGAAGGTGTCGGTCTTGCTGGGAAACACGAACACGTCGGCCCGGCGGTAGACTTCCGCCAATTCTTCATGCGTCTTGGCGCCCAGGAAGCGCGCATCCGGATAGCGCGCCGACAGCGCCGGCAGGGCAGGGCCGTCGCCGACCATCCATTTCTCGCCCGGCAGCTGCAGGCGCAGGAAGTCTTCGAGGTTCTTCTCCACCGCGATGCGCCCGACATACAGGAACACCGGCGCGGTCGCGTCCTCGGGATCGCGACGGCGGCGGCCGCTGCCGTCGAACAGCGCGGTATCGACGCCGCGGCCCCATTTCACCAGGTTGACGAAACCGGCCGCGCGCAATTCGGCGACGACGCTGTCGGTCGACACCATCACCGCCTTGGCCGGACGGTGGAAGCGGCGCATCAGCGGATAGAACACGCGCGCCGGAATGCCGGTGCGCGCCTGCAGGTATTCCGGGAATTTGGTGTGGTAGGCGGTGGTGAAGTTCAGGCCGCGGCGCAGGGCGTAACGGCGCCCGGCCAGACCGAGCGGGCCTTCCGTGGCCACATGCAGCGCGTCCGGCGCGAAATCGTCGAGCAGGGCCGCCAGACGGCGGTACGGGAACAGCGACAGCCGGATCTCCGGATAGCTCGGGCACGGTACGCCGCGGAAACGGTCGGGCGCGACGACCAGCACCTCGTGGCCGTCGGCGCGCAGACAGGCGATGGTCTGTTCCAGCGTCTTGACCACGCCGTTGACCTGCGGCGTCCAGGCGTCGGTGACGATGCAGATCCTCATCCGTCCACCGTCAGCGTCTCGCGCACGCGGACCTCGACCGACACCTCGCGCGTCAGCAGCGCCACCGGCGGCGCGATGCCCTGGATATGGTTCCAGTGCAGGATCTCCAGCCGGCCGTCGGCGTACTCGGCGAGCGCGGTCAGGCTCTCCACCCAGTCGCCGTCGTTGCAGTACAGCACGCCGTCGATGTCCTTGATCTCGGCCTTGTGGATGTGGCCGCAGACCACGCCGTCGCAGCCGCGGCGGTGCGTCTCGCGCGCCATCATGGTCTCGAAACTGCTGATGAAGCTGACCGCGTTCTTCACGCTGTGCTTGAGGTACTGCGACAGCGACCAGTACGGATAGCCCATGCGCACGCGCAGCTTGTTGAACCAGCGGTTGAGCACCAGGATCGCGCTGTACAGCCAGTCGCCCAGGTGCGCCAGCCATTTGGCGTACTGCATCACGCCATCGAACAGATCGCCGTGCACCACCCACAGGCGGCGGCCGTCGGCGGTGACGTGGATGGCGTCCTGGCGGATCTTGATGCGGCCGAACGACATGCCGGCGAACTGGCGGCCGGCTTCGTCGTGGTTGCCCGGCACGTAGATCACCTTGCAGCCCTTGCGCGCCTTCTTCATCAGCTTCTGCAGCACGTCGTTGTGCTCCTGCGGCCAATACCAGCTCTTCTTCAGGCGCCAGCCGTCGATGATGTCGCCGACCAGGTAGATGGTGTCGGCGTCGTTGTGGCGCAGGAAGTCCAGCAGATAGGCGGCTTGGCAGCCGGGCGTGCCCAAGTGGACATCGGAGATGAAGAGCGTACGATATCGGTTCATGGCGCCATTTAGCCATGGCATTGTGAAGCTTTTATTGCAGGGAAACGCGTTTCGCGCATGCCGGAAAAAAGCGCGCGGACGGTAACATTAATGAAATATTTACCGATTAGGATGGCCGTGTTGTCCCATCCCCCTTCCCTGAGGAATCCGCCATGAAAATCCGCCATACCCTGCTCGCCACCGCCGTGCTCGCCTCCCTGGCCGGCACCGCCAACGCCGAAATCACCATCGACATGATCGGCGGTTCGGAAGTCTCGTTCGAAGGCCTGGTCCAGGCCGACGCCAACTGGTACGACAGCGACGTCAAGAACCTGAACGCCGACGCCGCGGACGGCGCCGACGCCGACTTCCAGATGCGCCGCGCCGAACTGATCCTGAAGGGCAAAGGCCCCGGCATGTGGAGCTGGGTGCTGGGTTACGATGCCCGCTCCGACAAGTTCCTGGACGCCAACGTGCAGTACAAGTTCAACGCCGAAACCTCGGTCACCGTCGGTCAGTACAAGCAGCCGAACAGCCTGGAAGAGCTGTCCAGCACCAAGAACAACGACTTCATCTCCAAGGCCATGACCACCAACCTGCAGGGCATGAGCCGCCGCTTCGGCGCCAAGGTCGAGACCGACCACGGCAACTGGGGCGGTACCGCCAGCTATTTCGGCAACGAACTGACCAACAACGAATCGCCCTCGCTCGGCACCGGCGACGGCTTCGGCCTGCGCGGCTTCTTCGCTCCGATCAAAGGCGACGGCCAGTTGCTGCACTTCGGCCTGTCCTACATCGACCTGGAAGCACGCGACAGTTCCGACAATCCGACCGCCCGCCTGCGCGTGCGCCCGGACGCCGACCTGGCCAGCCAGCGCCTGATCGACAGCGGCACCTTCTCGGATGCCGACCGCCTGAAGACCACCGGTTTCGAAGCAGCCTATGTCAGCGGCCCGGTCAAGATCCAGGCCGAACACATGACCACCAAAGTCAGCCGCGACCTGAACCCGGACTTCACCGCCGACAGCTGGTATGTGTACGGCGTGTACAACCTGACCGGCGAAACCTGGGGTTACAAGGGCGGCGTGTTCACCACCGGCCTGCCGGATGATCCGTCCAAGGGCATGTGGCAGCTGGCCGTGCGTTACGACACCGCCGACCTGAACGACGGCGCCGTGACCGGCGGCAAGGAAAGCAACTGGACCGTGGGCGTGAACTGGTATGCCCGCTCCAACTTCAAGCTGTCCGCCAACTACGTGATGGTCGAGAGCGAAAAGCGCGCCAACCTGGCCGCTCCGCTGATCAAAGACAACCCGAACATCTTCGAGATGCGCGCCCAGCTGTTCTGGTAAGCGGCTGTCACAATCCTGTCACATTCATCATCCATCATACGCCAAGCCCAAACCGGGCTTGGCTTTGGAGCACATACCATGTTGAAACACGCCAAACGTTCCCTGCTCGCCCTGGCCCTGGCCGCCGGCAGCCTGGCCGCCCACGCCGCTGAAATCACCGGCGCCGGCGCCTCCTTCGTCTACCCGGCCATGTCCAAGTGGTCGGCCGACTACAACAAGGCCACCAAGAACAAGGTCAACTACCAGTCGATCGGTTCCGGCGGCGGCATCGCCCAGATCAAGGCCGGCACGGTCGATTTCGGTTCCTCGGACGCCCCGCTGAAAGCCGGCGATTTGGCCGCTTCGGGCCTGGCCCAGTTCCCGTCGGTGATGGGCGCCGTGGTGCCGGTGGTCAACATTCCGGGCGTGCAAGCGGGCAGCGTCAAGCTGACCGGCCCGATCCTGGCCGACATCTTCCTCGGCAAAGTCACCAACTGGAACGACCCGGTCATCGCCGCCGTCAACCCGGGCGTGGCCTTCCCGAGCCTGAAGATCACCGTCGTGCACCGCTCGGACGGCTCCGGCACCACCTTCAACTTCGTCAACTACCTGTCCAAGGTCAGCCTGGACTGGCGCGGCAAGGTCGGTGAAGGCACCGCCGTGAAATGGCCGGTCGGCATCGGCGGCAAGGGCAACGAGGGCGTCGCCGCCTACACCAAGCAGATCAAGGGCGCCATCGGCTACGTCGAGCTGTCGTACGCGATCACCAACAAGCTGAACTACACCGCGGTCCGCAACCGCGCCGGCAACTTCATCGTGCCGAGCAAGGAATCGATCAAAGCCGCCGCCGCCTCGGCCGAATGGAGCGACGTCAAGGACTTCTCGCTGGTGATCACCGACGCCCCGGGCGCGCAGGCCTACCCGATCTCGGCCACCAACTTCATCCTGGTCTACAAGAACCCGAAGAACGCGCAACGCAGCAAAGACACGCTGGCGTTCTTCAACTGGGTGTACGCCAACGGCGATGCCGCGGCCGAATCCCTGGGTTACGTGGCCCTGCCGGCCGACCTGACCCAGCAGATCAAGGCCTACTGGGCCGCCAACATCAAGTAATTGCGGTACCCTATGGCCCGATGCCGTCCGGCGTCGGGCCTTTTCCGTAACCGGAATCGAGCAAACCCCATGAGCCTATCGATCAGCCAGCAACGAACCCGCATCGACAGCCGAAACGACCGCCTGTTCAAGGGTGCGGTCACCGTCGCCGGCCTGTTCGTTCTGGTATCCCTGTTCGCGGCCGCCGCCATGATGTTCAAGGGCGGCTGGCAGGCGTTCGATACCTTCGGCCTGAAATTCCTGACCACCGCCGACTGGGACGTGGCCGCGGGCAATTTCGGCGCGCTGGTGCCGATCTACGGCACCGTGGTCACCTCGCTGATCGCGCTCGTCATCGCGGTGCCGGTCAGCTTCGGCATCGCCATCTTCCTCACCGAGCTCGCGCCCAGCTGGCTGCGTCTGCCGGTGACTTCGGCCATCGAACTGCTGGCCGGCATCCCCTCGATCATCTACGGCATGTGGGGCCTGTTCGTGCTGGTGCCGTTCCTCGGCGAGCACGTGTTCCCCTGGCTGTCCGAACAGTGGGGCACGCTACCCGTGGTCGGCCTGCTGTTCCAGGGCCCGCCGCTCGGCATCGGCGTCGGCACCGCCGGCCTGGTGCTGGCCATCATGATCACGCCGTTCATCTCGTCGGTCATGCGCGAAGTGTTCCTGACCGTACCGACCCAGCTCAAGGAATCGGCCTACGCGCTCGGTTCGACCACCACCGAAGTGGTCTGGAACATCGTGCTGCCCTACACCCGCTCGGCGGTCATCGGCGGCATCTTCCTCGGCCTGGGCCGCGCGCTCGGCGAGACCATGGCGGTGACCTTCGTCATCGGCAACGCCTATGAACTCAGCGCCGGCCTGCTGAACCCCGGCACCTCCATCGCCTCCGGCATCGCCAACGAGTTCGGCGAGGCGGTCGATCCGCTACAGAAGTCCTCGCTGCTGGCGCTCGGCTTCGTGCTGTTCCTGCTCACCTTCGTCGTGCTCAGCCTGGCGCGCCTGATGCTGCGCCGCATGGCCAAAAAGGACGGCAACTGATGGCCACCACGCACTCCATCTACCGCAAGCGCCGCTTCGTCAACGCCCTGACCATGGTGCTGTCCGGCGTGGCCACCGCCTTCGGCCTGCTGTTCCTGGGCTGGATCCTGTGGGTCACGGTCAGCAAGGGCTTCGACGCCTTCGGCCTGCACCTGTTCACCCAGATGACCCCGCCGCCCGGCGAAGAAACCGGCGGCTTGCTGAACGCCTTGGCCGGCAGCCTGATCATGTGCACCCTGGCCGTGCTGATGGCGGCGCCGATCGGCATCGCCGCCGGCACCTACCTGTCGGAATACGTCAACCACCACTGGCTGGGCGACGCCATCCGCTTCGTCAACGACATCCTGCTGTCGGCGCCGTCGATCGTGCTCGGCCTGTTCGTGTTCACCCTGGTGGTGCAGCCCAGCGGCGGCTTCTCGGGCTGGGCCGGCGCCATCGCGCTCGGCTTCATCGTGCTGCCGGTGGTGGTGCGCACCACCGACGAGATGATCCGCCTGGTGCCGACCCAGATGCGCGAAGCCGCGCTGTCGCTCGGCATCCCGCAATGGAAGGTCAACACCCAGATCCTGTACCGTGCCGCCCTGCCCGGCATCCTGACCGGCATACTGCTGGCGCTGGCGCGCATCAGCGGCGAGACCGCGCCGCTGCTGTTCACCGCGCTGAACAACCAGTACTGGAACACCGACCTCAGCAAGCCGATGGCCAGCGTGCCCGGCGTGGTCTACCAGTTCGCCATGAGCCCGTTCGAATACTGGAACACCCTGGCCTGGGCCGGCGCCCTGATCGTCACCCTGTTCGTCCTCTCCATCAGCCTCATCGCCCGCGTCGTGCTGGCCCGGAAGAAACTATGACCAACCTGAATCTGAACGTCGCCTACCAGAACGACAACGCCGCGGCCACCCCGGTCAAGCTGGCGGCCCGCGACCTCGCCTTCTATTACGGCGACTTCAAGGCCATCAAGGAGCTGTCGCTGGACGTGCCGGAACACAAGGTCACCGCCTTGATCGGGCCGTCCGGCTGCGGCAAGTCGACCCTGTTGCGCATCTTCAACCGCATCTACAGCCTGTATCCGAAACAGCGAGCCACCGGCAGCGTGATGCTGGACGGCGAGAACGTCATCGACCCGGCCTATCCGCTGAACAAGCTGCGCAGCAAGGTCGGCATGGTGTTCCAGAAACCGGTGCCGTTCCCGATGTCGATCTACGACAACATCGCCTACGGCATCAACCACTACGAAAAGCTGTCGCGCGCCGAGATGGACGAGCGCGTCGAGCAGGCCCTGCGCCAGGGCGCGCTGTGGGACGAGGTCAAGGACAAACTGAAGCAGAGCGCACTCGGCCTGTCCGGCGGCCAGCAGCAGCGCCTGTGTATCGCGCGCGCTGTGGCGCTGAAGCCGGAAGTCATCCTGTTCGATGAACCGACCTCGGCGCTCGACCCGATCGCCACCGGCAAGATCGAACAGCTGATCTCCGAGCTCAAGCAGCAGTTCACCATCCTGATCGTGACCCACAACATGCAGCAGGCCGCGCGCGTGTCCGACTTCACCGCCTTCATGTACCTGGGCGAGCTGATCGAGCACGGCGTGACCGAGACCATCTTCACCAAACCCGCCAAGAAGCAGACCGAAGACTACATCACCGGCCGTTTCGGCTGAGGACCCCGCCATGACCGACCATATCCTGAAAAGCTTCGACACCGAACTCGACCGCCTGTACGACGAAATCAAGCGCATGGGCGAATTGGCCATGTCGCAGCTGGACGCCGCGGTCGACGTGCTCGGCCGCCGCGACAGCAACGCCGCCGCGCGCGTGGTCGCCAACGACGACGCCATCGACGCCATGGAGAGCGCGGTCAGCATGGACGTGCTGAAGCTGTTGGCGCTGCGCCAGCCGATGGCCCGCGACCTGCGCGAGGTCTACGCCGCCCTGCGCATCTCGGCCGACATCGAGCGCATCGGCGACTACGCCACCAACGTCGCCAAGCGCTCGATCGTGCTCAACAACTCGCCGGCGCTGCCGATCACCGGCCGCATCGCGCGCCTGGCCAAGATCGCCAACCAGCTGTTGGCCGACGCGCTGAAGGCCTATTCCGAAGGCGACGCCGAACTGGCCGCCCGGGTCCGCGACGCCGACGTGGAGTTGGACGCCATGTACACCAGCTTCTTCCGCGAGCTGGTGACCTACATGATGGAAGACCCGCGCACCATCGGCGCCTGCGCCCACCTGATGTTCATGGCCAAGAACATCGAGCGCATCGGCGACCACGCCACCAACATCGCCGAGAACACCTGGTTCGTGGTGCACGGCGACATGCCGGAAGGCGAGCGCCGCAAGGAAGACCGCACCAGCGAATGACGGCGGACGGCCATGGAGCCGGACCTCGTCATGCATGTAGGGGCGGACCTGGTGTCCGCCCTTTTCCATCACGCCCGGCCCGCCGCTACGGTATCATGGACGCATGTCCGAGACGCCCCCGAAATTCCCCCTGAACGACCGTTTCCGCGGCTATCTGCCGGTGGTGGTCGACGTCGAAACCGGCGGTTTCGACTGCAACCGCCACGCCCTGCTGGAAATCGCGGCGGCGCCGATCGAATTCGACGAGAACGGCATGCTGGCGGTGGGCGAGATCTTCTCCAGCCACGTCATTCCCTACGAGGGCTCGGAAATCGATCCGAAATCGCTGGAAGTGACCGGCATCGACGTCTCGCATCCCTTCCGCGACGCCAAAGCCGAACGCGAGGCGCTCGACCACATCTTCGCGCCGGTGCGCAAGGCGGTGCGCCGCAACCACTGCACGCGCGCCATCCTGGTCGGGCACAACGCCTCGTTCGACCTCGGCTTCCTGAACGCAGCGGTCGCGCGCGTCGGCCACAAGCGCAACCCGTTCCACCCGTTCAGCACGCTCGATACCGTGACGTTGGCGGCGATGGCCTACGGCCAGACCGTGCTGAGCAAGGCGGTGCTGGCGGCCGGACTGGAGTGGAACAACGGCGAAGCGCATTCGGCGGTGTACGACACCGAACGTACCGCGCAGCTGTTCTGCCGGATCGTCAACGCCTGGGGCGCGCCGCGCTGAAACCTGGCCGCGGCCTCAGCCGTGGCGCTGGCGCACCGCTTCGAACAGCGCGATGCCGGTGGCGACCGACACGTTCAGGCTTTCCATCTCGCCCGGCATCGGGATCTTGACCAATCCGTCGCAGTGCTCGCGGGTGAGGCGGCGCATGCCCTCGCCCTCGCCGCCCATCACCAGGGCGACGTTGCCGGTGAAGTCGGTGCGGTAGATCGGCGCCGGCGCTTCGCCGTCCATGCCGTACACCCAGACGCCGGCGTCCTTGATCGCGCGCAGGGTGCGCGCCAGGTTGGTGACCGAAATCACCGGGATGCGGTCGGCGGCACCGGCCGATGTCTTGCGTACGGTCGCGTTCAGCGGCGCCGCCTTGTCTTTCGGGATGATCACCGCGGTCACGCCCGCGGCGGCGGCCGAGCGCAGGCAGGCGCCGAGGTTGTGCGGATCCTGCACGCCGTCCAGCACCAGGATCAGGGCCTTGCCGGCGGCGGCCTCGATCAGCGCCGGCAGCTCGGATTCCTCCATCGGTTTGGCCGCTTCGTAGCGCGCGATCACGCCTTGATGGCGCAGACCGCCGGCGATGCCTTCCAGCGCCTGATGGCTGACCCGGCGCACCGAGACGTCGCGGCGCCGCGCGTTCTCCTCGATCTCGACGATGCGCGCGTTCTTGTTGCCGGCCTCGACCAGCACTTCGCGCACGTGTTCGATATCGTGTTCCAACGCCGACGATACGGCGTTGATGCCGGCGATCCATTGTCCCGTCTTGCTCATTCCGTGTTACTCCTCGGCCCAGGCCTTTTTCTTCTTTTCCGCTTCGGCGAACACCGGCTTGAAGTCGATGCGCTTGTCCTCGACGCTGGCGCGCAGCACCAGCACCCGGATCGGGTCGCCGAGGCGGAACGACATGCGCTTGCGCTCGCCGGTCAGGGTCTTGCGCAGCGGGTCGAAGTGCCAGTAATCGTGCGGCAGCTGGGTCACGTGCACCAGGCCGTTGACCTTCGAATCGGTCAGCTCGACGAACAGGCCGAAGCTGGTGACGCCGCTGATCACGCCGTCGAACTGCGAGCCGACGTGCTGCGCCATCCAGGCGCTGCGGTAGCGCTCGTCGACCTCGCGCTCGGCCTCGTCGGCGCGGCGCTCCTTCTCCGAACACACCAGGCACAGACGCGCCATCTCTTCGGCCTCGTAGCGGAAGCCGCCGTCACTGGCCGAGACCAGCGCTTTCTTCAGGGCGCGGTGCAGCAGCAGGTCGGGATAGCGCCGGATCGGCGAGGTGAAGTGGCTGTAGGCTTCCAGCGCCAGGCCGAAGTGGCCCTTGTTGTCGGTGCCGTACACCGCCAGACTCTGCGAACGAAGCAGCACGGTCTCCAGCAGCGCGGCGTCCGGCCGCTGACGCACCTTCTTCAGCAGGTTGGTGAAGTCCTTGGGCTGCACCTTGGCGTAGCTCGGCAGACTCAGCGAGAACTCCTTCAGGTATTCCAGCAGATCGGCGTATTTCGATTCCGGCGGCCGGTCGTGCACGCGGAACGGCGCCGGCACCTGCTCGCGCAGCACGGCCTTGCCGGCCTCGACGTTGGCGGCGATCATGCATTCCTCGATCAGCTTGTGCGCGTCGTTGCGGGCCAGCAGGCCGCCGCGGATGACCTCGCCGCGGGCATCCAGCTCGAAGCGGACTTCGCCGCTCTCGAATTCGATGGCGCCGCGCTGGGCGCGCGCCTTGGCCAGGATGCCGTACAGCTGGTGCAGGCGTTCAATGGCAGGCAGCAGCGGGCCGAGCGCGGTCTTCTGCGCCTCGTCGCCCTCGCCGACCACCTGCCAGACCTGGCTGTAGGTCAGGCGTGCGTGCGAATGCATCACCGCCTCGTAGAAGCGCGAACGCGTGACCAGTCCGTCGAAGCCGACCTGCATGTCGCAGACGAAGCACAAGCGGTCTACTTTCGGCTTCAACGAACAGATGCCGTTCGACAGGTTCTCCGGCAGCATCGGCACCACGAATCCGGGGAAATACACCGAGGTGCCGCGGTTGACGGCCTCGTCGTCGAGCGCGCTGCCGGGCCGCACGTAATGCGATACGTCGGCGATGGCCACCACCAGGCGGAAGCCCTCGGCATTGGCTTCGCAGTACACGGCGTCGTCGAAGTCCTTGGCGTCCTCGCCGTCGATGGTGACCAGCGGCAGATGGCGGATGTCGACCCGACCGGCCAGGTCTTCGGCCGGCACGTCGACCGGCACGGCGTCGGCTTCGCGCAGTACCGGCTCGGGGAATTCATGCGGCAGGTTGTGGCCGTAGATGGCCATCTCGACCACCTTCGAGGGCGTCAGCGTGTCGCCCAGCACCACCAGCACCCTGCCGATCGGCGGCCGGCCGGATTCCGGCGGCGAGGTGATCTCGGCCACCACCAGCTGCCCGTCCTTGGCCGCGTTGCGGTCGTCCGGGCCGATCAGCACCTCGTGCATCAGGCGTTTGTCGTCCGGCACCACGGTGGCGATGCCGGCACGCAGGTTGAAGCGGCCGGTGATGCGGGTATGCCGGCGTTCCAGCACCTCGGCGATGGCGACGTTGCGCCGGCCCTTGTGATCGAGGTTGATGACATTGACCAATACGCGGTCGCCGTGGAAGCACTTGCGCAGCTCGCTGGGATTCAGGAAGCCGTCCTCGCCGCCGGTCTCGAATTTGACGAAACCGAAGCCGTCCGGATGCGCGACCACGGTGCCGGCCAACAGGTCGAGGGCGGCCGTCGGCGCGTAGCCGCCGCGCCGGTTCAGCAACAACTGGCCGTCGCGCACCATGGCCTGCAGACGCCGCTGCAGGGCTTCGTAGCGGTCCGGGGCGGTCAGTTTCAGGGCCTTCGCCAGGTCGTCGAGCGACAGCGGGCCGTCGGCGTCGCGCAGGAACTGCAGCAAGCCCTCCCGGCTCAGGATCGGATTCTCGTAGTTGCCGGCCTCGCGGCGATGATGGGGGTCTTGCGTCGCGCCATAACGGCCACCCGATGCCGGGCCAGCCGATTTTCCGGGTTTACCGCGGCCGCCGGCGGCTTTGGCGGGGCCTTTCGGCGCTTTCTTGGCTTGGCCGGAGCCGGCCTTTTTCATCGAATCCGGCATCCAGGCCGGAAGGGCGGATTTGTTCTTGTTCTTGGGGGTTTTCTTCATGCCGCCATCTTACACTCTCCACCCTTAACCTGCTGAATCGACAAGGGCGGCAAAAAGAATTTTGACAAGCGGCCGGAGCCTGTCTTACAATAGCCGACTCAAACGCACCTTGCCCAGGTGGCGGAATTGGTAGACGCACTAGTTTCAGGTACTAGCGGGTAAAACCGTGGAGGTTCGAGTCCTCTCCTGGGCACCATTACGAAGAATCCCCGCCATCGGCGGGGATTTTTTTTCGCCCAGCCGCAGCAACCGCTAGAATGGACGTCTGCGAGGAAAGCGACGATGACTGACGATACGGTTCTGCAAACGGCCCGCGCCATGCTGGCGGCGGGCGATTACGACGGCGCCACGGCCTTGGCCTGCTCCGAGGCGCGCCGCGGCGACCGCCATCTCGGCGACTGGCTGCGCGAACACCTGGTCGGTGAACGCCTGAACGCCCAGGCGGCGGGCCTGATGCGGGCGCTGCCGAAATCCGGCAGCGTCGACGACCTGATCGACCAAGCCGCTCTGGCGCAGCTCGCCGGCGACTCCCGCAGCGCCATGGCCATCGCACGCAAGGCGCTCGCGCTGCAGCCGGACAACGCGTTCGCGCTCAACCACCTGGGGCGCGCGCTGTTCAACGCCGGTGC
Source organism: Arenimonas maotaiensis (assembly GCF_014638745.1). Taxonomy (GTDB): domain Bacteria; phylum Pseudomonadota; class Gammaproteobacteria; order Xanthomonadales; family Xanthomonadaceae; genus Arenimonas; species Arenimonas maotaiensis. The sequence continues at coordinate 430,377 of NZ_BMFO01000002.1, read as the reverse complement.
CGCCGGCGAAGCCAGAAGCGCGTTCGAACGCGCGGTCGCGGTCGCGCCGGGCTACAGCCAAGCCTGGCACAACCTCGGCCACGTGCTGCGCGCGGGCCGCGACTTCAAGGCGGCGGAAGCCGCCTACCGGAAAGCCGTCGCCATCGCGCCCGACTACCAATCGGCATTATTGAACTTGGCCCTGCTGCAGATGGGACAAGGCGACAATATGTCGGCCGTCGGCACCTTGCGCACCCTGCTCGACGTCAATCCGTCGCATGCCGAAGGCCTGCTGAATCTCGGCATCTGCCACCACATCCTGCGCGAGTTCGACGAGGCCAAGGCCGCTTTCGAACGGTCCATCGCCGCAGACCCCTCGCAGCCGCGGAGCCTGCGCCACATGGGAAGCCTGCTGCGCGAGCTGCAGGAAACGCATGCCGCCGTGGACTATTACCGCAAGGCGCTGACGCTGGCGCCGCAGGATGCCGACCTGCGCGCAGAGCTGATTTCGACGCTGGAACTGCTGAGCGACCTGTACGCGGCGGAAGAGGCGGTCAGGGAAGGCTTGGCGTCGACGCCGTCGGATTCCGGAATCCTGTTCGAATCCGCCAAGTTGCACCGACGCCGCGGCGACCATGAAGGCGCCTGGCGGATACTGAGCGCAATCGATCCCGCCCGCATGAATCCGCGGCTCGTGCAGAGCTATCATTACGAGTGCGGCACGGTGGCGGACCGGACCGGCCGCTACGACGAGGCGTTCAAGGCCTATGCCAAGGGCAACGAACTTTCGCTGACCAGCATACGGGCACGCAATACCGATCAATCCGCGCTTCCAGCCCAGATGGACCGCGTGCAGGCCTGGCTGGCCAAGGGCGCACCCTGCGCCGCCAGCGGCGAAGACGAAGACCTGGGCGACGACCTCTGCTTCCTGATCGGCTTCCCGCGCTCGGGCACGACGTTGCTGGACGTGATGCTGGATGGCCATCGACAGGTATTGTCCATCGAGGAAAAACCGACCATGGAGCGCGTGGCGTTCGCGCTCGACCGGCTGCCCGGCCATTATCCGGATGCGCTGTCGACCCTGGACCGGACCGGACGCGAGCGGCTGCGCGCGCTGTACCGTAGCCAGATCGATGGCCTGCGCACGCCGGAGCACGCGCTGGTCATCGACAAGATGCCGATCCGCACCATCCACGCGCCGTTCATCCACCGCCTGTTCCCGAATGCGAGATTCCTGTTCGCGGAACGTCATCCCTGCGACGTGGTGCTCAGCAATTTCATGCAGCATTACGCGGTCAACGAAGCCATGATCCACTTCACCCGCATGCCGTCCGCGGTGGAGACCTACGACCGTGTGATGCGCCTATGGCAGTTGGCTGAAGGCGCCCTGCCCGGTCTGCGCGTGCACCGGGTCCGTTACGAGTCGCTCGTCGGCGATCCCGACGGCGTTCTACGGGAGACCTGCGCCTTCCTCGGACTGCCTTGGCAGGAAGGGATGTCGCAACACAGGGACACCGTCGGACAGCGGAAGCAAATCAAGACCAACAGCTACCATCAGGTCGCCGAACCGCTTTACCAACGCTCGAAATACCGCTGGCTGAACTACCGTGTGCAATTCGAGCCGTACATGGCCACGTTGCAGCCGCATATCGACCGTATGGGTTACTGAGCGTCTCGGGCGCTGAGAAGCCGCCCGGCTAGACTTCAGGATGACGGGCGACTGGCGCCCGCGCGGCACCGGGAGGGCGGCATGGAACTGCGTAGCCTGTTCATCGACTTCAATTCGTATTTCGCCTCGGTCGAGCAGCAGGACGAACCGGCGCTGCGCGGCAAACCGGTGGGCGTGGTGCCGGTGATGGCCGACAGCACCTGCTGCATCGCGGCCAGCTACGAGGCGAAGCGGTACGGCGTGAAGACCGGCACCTTGGTGCGCGACGCCAAGCGGCTATGCCCCGGCATCCGGCTGGTGCCGGCACGGCCGGCGGTGTATGTAGGCTACCATCACCGTCTGCTTGAACTGATCAATCGCCATATTCCGGTGGCGCATGTGGGCTCGATCGACGAAATGGCCTGCGAGCTGCTCGGCCGCGAACGTGAACGGGCGCATGCAATCGCCATCGCGCGCGCGCTCAAGGCCGATCTGGCGGCGGAATTCCCGGCCATCAGGGCCTCGATCGGCATCGCACCGAACGCGTTCCTGGCCAAGACCGCCACCGACATGCAGAAACCCGACGGTCTGGTCGTTCTGGAGGCCGCCGATCTGCCCTGGGCATTGCACCGACTGGAATTGCGCGACCTGTGCGGCATCGGCCCGGCGATGGAGAAGCGCCTGCACCGGCTCGGCATCCGTAGCGTCGAGCAGCTGTGCTCGGCACCAATCCGGGTGCTGCACAAGGCCTGGGGCAGCGTCGAGGGCGACCGCTTCCACCGCCGTCTGCGCGGCGAACACCTGCCCGAACCGGCGCCGCATGGCGCCTCGAGCATCAGCCACTCGCATGTGCTGCCGCCCGAACTCCGGCATGGGGCCGGCGCCGAAACGGTGTTGAAGAAGCTGTTGCAGAAGGCGGCCGCGCGCATGCGCCATGGCAAGCTGGTGGCGCGCCGCCTGCAGGCCAAGATCAAATACCTGGACGCGCCGAGCTGGAAGGAAATCGCGTACTGCAACGACTGCGACGACACCCGCACCCTGCTCGGCCATCTGGACGAACTGCTGGCGCACCGGCCGCGGCATGGCCGGCCCTTGGCGGTATCGGTGGTGCTGTGGGATCTGTGCGAACGCATCGGCACCACCGACGACCTGTTCGCCGCCGGCGGGCAGAACGCCTCATCGCCATTGGATCCGGTGCTCGACCGCATCAACGCGCGTTTCGGCGCGCAGAAGATCGGCTACGCCTCGGCGCGCAGCGCGGCCGCGCCGATGCGCATCGCGTTCAACCGCATCCCCGATCCCGGCCGCGAGGACCCGACGCGGGGCAATCCATGAAAAAACGGCCCGCAGGCCGTTTTTCCGTTCAAGCGCGGCGCCCCCGGTTCAGGCGAACGGATCGCGCAGGACGATGTTGTCGTCGCGGTCAGGGCCGGTGGAAACGATGGCCAGCGGGCAACCGGCCAGCTCCTCCAAGGCGCGCAGATAGGCGCGCGCGGCCGGCGGCAGCTTGTCCCATTCGGTGATGCCGGCGGTGGATTCGCTCCAGCCCGGAAACTCCAGATACACCGGCTCGCACTCGTCCCAGCCGGCGGCGTCCAGCGGCGCGTATTCGGTCTGCTTGCCGCGGTATTGGTAGGCGATGCAGATCTTCAGTTTCTCCATGCCGTCCAGGATGTCGAGCTTGGTGATGCACAGGCCAGTGATGCCGTTGATGGCGACCGCGCGCTTGAGCGCGACGATGTCCATCCAGCCGCAGCGGCGCGGGCGGCCGGTGGTGGCGCCGTATTCCTGGCCGCGGTCGCGGATGCCCTGCCCGACGTCGTCGTCGAGCTCGGTCGGGAACGGGCCGCCGCCGACGCGGGTGGCATAGGCCTTGGCGATGCCGAGCACGTAATCGATGGCGTCGGCGCCGACGCCGGTGCCGGCCAACGCGCCGCCGACGGTGGTGTTCGAGGAGGTCACGTACGGATAGGTGCCGTGGTCGATGTCGAGCAGCGAGCCCTGCGCGCCTTCGAACAGCACGCGCTTGCCGTGCTTGCGCAGGTCGTGCAGGATGCCGGCCACGTCGGACACCATCGGGCCGATGTATTCGCCGAACGCCAGCGCCTCGTCGAGCGTCTGCTGGAAGTCGATGGCGTCGACCTTCAGGTACTGGGTCAGCACGAAGTTGTGGTAATCGAGCGCGGCGCGCAGCTTCTCGGCCAGCTCGGCCGGATAGCGCAGGTCGGCGACGCGGATGCCGCGGCGGGCGACCTTGTCCTCGTAGGCCGGACCGATGCCGCGGCCGGTGGTGCCGATGGCCTTGCCGCCGGCGGCCTTCTCGCGCGCCTGGTCGAGGGCGATATGGTACGGCATGATGATCGGCGTGGCCGGGCTGATCTTCAGCCGCGAACGCACGTCGACGCCGTTGGCCTCGAGCTCGGCGATTTCCTTCTTCAGCGCGCCCGGGTGCAGGACCACGCCGTTGCCGATCAGGCACAGCGCGTCGTCGCGCAGGATGCCGGACGGGATAAGGTGCAGCACGGTCTTCTTGCCGGCGATGACCAGCGTATGGCCGGCGTTATGGCCGCCCTGGAAACGGACCACGGCCCCGATGTCCTGCGTCAGCAGATCGACGATCTTGCCCTTGCCTTCATCGCCCCACTGCGCGCCAAGCACGACCACGGACTGACCCATAACACGTTCTCCTGAATTTGACGGTACCCGGACACGGAAAAAGCCGACATGCGCCGGCTTTTACGTATTATACGCGCTTTGCAAACGGGGGTGGCGTCAGCGTTTGCCGCCGCCGAAGTACTTCAGGTATTCCGAGTCCGGATCCAGCACCATGGTGGTCTTGCCGTCGGCGAAAGACGCCTTGTAAGCCTCCAGACTGCGGTAGAAGGCATAGAATTCAGCGTCTTGGCCGTAGGCGGCGGCCGAAATCCGGGCCACTTCGCTGTCGCCGGCACCGCGTACCTTCTGCGCCTCGCGCTGGGCTTCGGCCAAAATCACCTGGCTCTCGCGCTCGGCTTCGGCGCGCACGCTTTCGGCCAGCTCCTGGCCCTCGGCGCGCAGGGCGTTGGCTACCTGCTGGCGCTCGGTGCTCATGCGGTCGAACACCGAATCCAGGATCTGGCTGTCCTGCGGGAAGTTGATGCGCTTGATGCGCACATCCACCACTTCGATGCCGAGCGTGGCGGCGCCGGCGTTGATCTGCTTGAGCAGGCGCTTGGTCAGCTCGTTGCGGCCGCTGGACACCACCTGTTGCAGGGTCAGCTGGTTGATGTCGTTGCGCAGGGCGTTCTTCACGATCGGGGTCAGCCGCTGCTTCGCGGCCTCCTCGTTGCCGCCGCCGGCGGCACGGTAATAGGTGGTGACGTCCTTGATCTTCCACTTGACGAAGAAGTCGACCTCGACGTCCTTCTTCTCGGCGGTCAAGTAGCGTTCGGGGTTGTCGTCCAGGGTCAGCAGGCGGCGGTCGAACTTGCGCACCTGCTCGACGAACGGCACTTTGAAGTGCAGTCCTGGCGGTACGTCGTTGCGCACCACCTTGCCGAGGTTGAGCACGATGGCGGTCTGGCTTTCGTTGACCACGTACACCGAGGCGAACAGGGCCAGCACGGCCAGCGCGCCGGCGGCCAGGAATGGGGTCGGATTACGCATCAGTTGCCTCCCTCGCGGCCCTGGCGGACGTCACCGCGGCCGGAACGTTCGTTCGCCGGCGGCAGCGCCGCCGGAACCAGCGTCTGCGCCGGCGGACGCACCGCCGGATTGTCGGCGGCCGGCACCTGCCCGCCCAGCGGCAGGTACAGGATGTTGTTCTTGCCGCCGGCCAGCACTTTCGGATTGCGCGACGTCACTTCCTGCATGGTTTCCAGGTACAGGCGCTTGCGGGTCACTTCCGGCGCTTTGCGGTATTGGTCGGCCAGCAGGCGGAAACGGGCGGAATCACCGATAGCCTTGGCGATGCTGGCCTGGCGGTAGCCTTCGGCCTCGGCCTTGATGCGGGCGGCGGTACCGCGAGCCTCCGGCACGATCTTGCTGGCGTAGGCCTTGGCCTCGTTGACGATCGAGTTCTTCTTCTCGCGGGCGCTGATGGCCTCGTCGAAGGCCTTCTTGACCTCTTCCGGCGGACGCGCATCGGGCAGGTTGAACTGGGTCACGCGCAGGCCGGTCTTGTACAGGTCGAGCGATTCCTGCAGATGCTGCTTGGCGGTCACGATCAACTGGTCGCGGTCGAACAGCACGGTGTCCAGGGTGTTGTTGCCGATGACCTCGCGTACCGCGCTTTCGGCGGCCTGGCGCACGGTCTCGGTGCCCTGCATGCCGCCGGCGGCGAGCGCGTCGTCGCGGAAACCGAACAGGAACAGACGCGGATCGGAAATCACGTACTGGGCGTTGAGCTTGATGTCGACGATGTTCTCGTCCTTGGTCAGCACGCGGACGGTGTCTTCCAGGGTCTCGACCTTTGTGGCGTCGACCACGGTGACGGTCTCGACCGGCCAGGGCAGCTTGAGGTTGGCGCCCGGTGTCATCAGGCGCTCGAACTTGCCGAAACGCAGCACCACGCCGCGCTCGCGCTCGTCGATGAGCTTGAAGCAGTTGAACACCACCAGCACCGCCAGCACCGCCAGCACCGGCTTCAGCCAAGGCCGGTCGCCGCCATTGCCGCCGCCGAGACCGAGCTGGTCCTTCAGGCGCGCCATGAAATCATCGACCGGATTGCCGGAGCCTTTGCGTTTCCAGGGTTCCTTGTTGCCGCTGCCGGGTTGATTCCACGCCATTGCTGTCTCCGAGGCCTTATGCCTGCTCGTTGCCCTTGGATTTGGGGTCGGCGCCCCGGAAGTTCAAGACGCCGCGCCGGTCACTCGTCGGCGCCGGCGTCCGCGCTTTCATCCGCGGCCGGGCCACCAAGGCGGACGTTGCGGGCCGGGACCACGGTGGAGATGGCGTGCTTGTAGACCATCTGGCTGACGGTGTTGCGCAGCAGTACCACGAATTGGTCGAAGCTTTCGATGGTGCCCTGCAACTTGATGCCATTCACCAGGAAGATGGACACCGGCACGCGCTCGCGGCGCAGGGCGTTCAGGAAGGGGTCTTGCAGGGATTGCGATTTGGTCACGGGACGCTCCGTTTTTCTTAGGATTATTTATTGTTGCTTTCAGTCGCGGCCGAGGAAACGCCGCAAATGACAGTCTAGCGCATCTTTTTCGGACTGTGGGTCAAACCAGCGTGAATCCGGCGATCCGCGGAACCAAGTCAGCTGGCGTTTAGCCAACTGCCGCGTGGCGGCGATGGCCTGCGTGCGGAAGGTGTCGAAATCGGTCGCGCCGGCCAAGTGCTGCCAAGCCTGCCGGTAGCCGACGGCGCGCATCGCGGGAAGGTCCGGATGCAGGCGCGGATCGGCCATCAGGCCGCGCATCTCGTCGAGAAAGCCCTGCGCCAACATCTGGTCGAAGCGGCGCACGATGCGCTCGTGCAGCACGGCGCGGTCGGCCGGCGCCAGCACCACCGGCAGGATGCGGAACGGAAAAACCGAACGGCGCGGCGCGGACTGCCAGTCGCTGCGACTACGGCCGCTCACCCGGTGGATCTCCAGCGCGCGCAGGATGCGCTGCGGGTCGTTCGGATGGATGCGCGCCGCGCTGTCCGGGTCGACCTCGCGCAGGCGCGCGTGCATCGCGGCCCAGCCCTCGACCTCGGCCTGCGCGTTCAGCGCCGCACGCACGGCCGGGTCGGCCGCCGGCATATCGGACAGGCCATCGAGCAGTGCGCGGAAATACAGGCCGGTGCCGCCGACCAGCAACGGCACCTTGCCGGCCGCCGACAGCGCCTGCATGTGCGGCAGGGCCTCGGCGGCGAAATCGGCGGCGGAAAACGTTTCGTGCGGGTCGCGGATGTCGATCATCCGGTGCGGCGCCACGGCCAGCGTGGCGGCGTCCGGCTTGGCAGAACCGATGTCGAGCCGCCGGTAGACCAACGCCGAATCGACGCTGACGATTTCGGTGCCGAGCCGTTGCGCCCACTCGACCGCGAACGCGGTCTTGCCCGAGGCCGTCGGCCCCATGACGGCGATCGCCGGCGGGCGAGCGTCTTCGGCCATCAGCGGCTTTGCGCGATTTCCGCCCGGGCCGCGTCGAAACCGGCCTGCATGGCGGCGGACGGCGGCGCGCCGAGCCGGCTGACCAGGACGATGGCCACGCTGGCGAGCAGGAAACCGGGCACCATTTCGTACAGGCCGAACCAGGCGAACTGTTTCCAGACCAGCACGGTCACCGCGCCGGTCAGCATGCCGGCCAAGGCGCCGTCGCGGGTCATGCGTTTCCAACCGAGCGAGAACAGCACCACCGGCCCGAATGCGGCGCCGAAACCGGCCCAGGCGTACGACACCAATCCCAACACCTTGCTGTCGGGATTGGCGGCCAACACGATGGCAAGCACCGAGACCGCGAGCACCGCGGCGCGGCCGACCCAGACCAGCTCGCGCTGCGAGGCGTTTTTGCGGAAGAAGCCTTTGTAGAAGTCCTCGGTGAGGGCGCTGGAGCAGACCAGCAGCTGGCAGCTGAGCGTGCTCATGATGGCGGCGAGGATGGCCGACAGCAGGATGCCCGCGATCCACGGATTGAACAGCAGGCCGGACAGCTCGATGAACACGCGCTCGTTGTTGGCGCTGACCGGTGCGGCCTGCTCCGGATGCTGCGCGAAATAGGCGATGCCGAAGAAGCCGACCGCCATCGCGCCCAGCAGGCACAGCACCATCCAGGTCATGCCGATGCGGCGGGCGTTGCGGATCGACTTGGCCGACTCGGCGGCCATGAAGCGCGCCAGGATGTGCGGCTGGCCGAAGTAGCCCAGGCCCCAGGCCAGCAGCGAAACGATGCCGACCAGCGTGGTGCCCTTGAAGAAATCAAGATGCGCCGGATCGGTCTGCGCGATCAGCGCCATGCTCGGCTCGACGCCGCCGACCGCCAGGATGACCATCACCGGCGTCAGGATCAGGGCGAAGATCATCAGGGTGGCCTGCACGGTGTCGGTCCAGCTCACGGCCAGGAAACCGCCGACCAGGGTGTACAGGATGGTGGCGCCGGCGCCGATCCACAGCGCCTGCGCGTACGGCACATGGAACACCGACTCGAACAGGCGCGCGCCGGCCACGATGCCGGAGGCCGAATAGATGGCGAAGAACACCAGGATGATCACCGCCGACAGGATGCGCAGCAGCCGGGAACGGTCCTCGAAACGGTGGCTGAAATAATCCGGCAGGGTCAGCGCGTTGTTGCTGCGCTCGGTGTACACGCGCAGCGGCGCCGCCACGTACTTCCAGTTGCACCAGGCGCCGACGATCAGGCCGATGGCGATCCAGGATTCGGACACCCCGCCCAGATACAGCGCGCCCGGCAGGCCGAGCAGCAACCAGCCGCTCATGTCGGAAGCGCCGGCCGACAGCGCGGTGACCACGCTGCCGAGGTTGCGGCCGCCGAGGATGTAGTCGTCCAGGCTGTTGATCGAGCGCCAGGCCACAAAGCCGATGCCGACCATCAGCAGGATGTAGACGGCGAAGGTGACGTACAGGGGAGACCAGCTCATGGGCGTTCGCTCTGCGGGGGGAAGACCCGATTATAGAGCAAAGGCTCAGTCCTCATCCGGCCAGCGGATGACCGGCGCGGCCGCCTTGGCTTCGTGGCGCCGGGCACCCTGCACAGCCGTTAGCACCGCCAGCGCATCGCAGGTTTCGGCCACGTCATGCACGCGGATGATGGCCGCGCCGTTCTGCGCCGCCAGCAAGGCGGCCGCGGCCGAACCGGCCACGCGCCCGCCGACGTCGCGGCCGGTAATCTGGCCGATCATCGATTTGCGCGACACCCCGGCCAACACCGGCACGCCCAAGCTTCCGAATCGCTCGAGGTTCGCCAGCAGCGCCAGATTGTGCTCCAGGTGCTTGCCGAAGCCGAAGCCCGGATCGACCACCAGGTTCTTCTTGGCGATGCCGGCCATCTCGCAGGCGAACAGGCGCTCGGCCAGGAAGCGGTGCACCTCGGCCAGCACGTCGTCGTAGCGCACATCCCGCTGCATGGTCTGCGGGTCGCCGGACATATGCATCAGGCAGATTGGCACACCGAGCCCGGCGGCCGCTTCCAGCGCGCCCTCGCGGCGCAGGGCGTGCACGTCGTTGATGAAGCCGGCGCCGGCGGCGACCGCGGCGCGCATCACCTCCGGTTTGAAGGTATCGATGCTGATCGGCACCTCGACCCGCTGCGCCAGGGCCTCGATGACCGGAAGCACGCGGTCCAGCTCTTCCTGCAGCGGGACGGGCTCGGCACCCTGACGGGTCGATTCGCCGCCGATGTCGAGCATATCGGCGCCCTGCTCGACCAGACGCAATGCGTGCGCGATGGCCAGCGCGGCGGTATCGTGGCGGCCGCCGTCGGAGAACGAATCGGGCGTGACGTTGACGATGGCCATGATGCGCGGCCGGTCGAGCCGGAGCGCGCGCGCGCCGCATTGCAGGGTGGGAACGGTATCGAACATGGCGGACTCCGGTGGTTGTCGCGGCTTCATGGTAACCCATGAAAAAAGCCGGAGCGTGCTCCGGCTTTTTTCGTAACGGCAGCGGGGCCTCAGATCTGCGGCGCCGGACCGCCGATCGGATCGGGGCCGGTGCCGGGCTTGTCATCCTTGCTGACTTTGCCGGACTTGGCCCAATCCAACGGCGGGCCAGGCACCCGGCCTTCCATCACCGCGTCGATCTGGCTGACATCGATGGTTTCATAGGTCAGCAGGGCCTCGGCCATCACGTGCAGTTTGTCGATGTTGTCCTGAAGGATTTGCGTGGTGCGGGCGTAAGCGCGGTCGAGGATGCCGCGCACCACTTCGTCGATCTTGCGCGCGGTGTCATCGGAGACGTGCTTGGTCTGCGACACCGAGCGGCCGAGGAACACCTCGCCCTCGTCTTCGGCGTAGGCGATCGGGCCGAGTTCGTCCGACAGGCCCCACTTGGTGACCATGCTGCGCGCCATCTTGGTGGCGCGTTCGATGTCGTTGGAGGCGCCGGTGGTAACCTTGTCTGGCCCGAAGATCAGCTCCTCGGCGACGCGGCCGCCGTACAGCGAACACAGCTGCGATTCGATGGCGACCTTGTTGTAGCTGTACTTGTCGCCTTCCGGCAGGTACATGGTGACGCCCAGCGCGCGGCCGCGCGGGATGATGGTGACCTTGTAGACCGGATCGTGCTCCGGCACCATGCGGCCGACGATGGCATGGCCGGCCTCGTGGTAGGCGGTCAGCCGCTTCTCGTCCTCGCTCATCGCCATCGAGCGGCGTTCGGCGCCCATCAGGATCTTGTCGCGGGCCTTGTCGAAGTGCTCCATGCGCACTTCCTTGGCGTTCTCGCGCGCGGCGAACAGCGCCGCCTCGTTGACCAGATTGGCCAAATCGGCGCCGGAAAAGCCGGGCGTGCCGCGGGCGATGGTCATCGCATCGACGTCGGCGTCCAGCGGCACCTTGCGCATGTGCACTTTCAGGATCTGTTCGCGGCCCTTCACGTCCGGCAGGCCGACCACCACCTGGCGGTCGAAACGGCCCGGGCGCAGCAGGGCCGGGTCGAGCACGTCCGGGCGGTTGGTGGCGGCGATCACGATCACGCCCTCGCCGCCCTCGAAGCCGTCCATCTCGACCAGCAGCTGGTTCAGCGTCTGCTCGCGTTCGTCATGGCCGCCGCCCAAGCCGGCGCCGCGGTGGCGGCCGACGGCGTCGATCTCGTCGATGAAGATGATGCACGGCGCGTGCTTCTTGGCGGTGTCGAACATGTCGCGCACGCGCGAGGCGCCGACGCCGACGAACATCTCGACGAAATCGGAACCGGAGATGGAGAAGAACGGTACCTTGGCCTCGCCGGCGATGGCGCGCGCCAGCAGGGTCTTGCCGGTGCCGGGATTGCCGACCATCAGGATGCCGCGCGGGATTCGGCCGCCGAGCTTCTGGAACTTGGACGGATCGCGCAGGAACTCGACCAGCTCGCCGACCTCCTCCTTGGCTTCGTCACAACCCGCGACGTCGGCGAAGGTGACCTTGACGTCATTCTCGCCCTGCATCTTGGCGCGCGAACGGCCGAAGCTCATGGCGCCCTTGCCGCCGCCTTGCTGCATCTGCTTGATGAAATAGAACGCGATGCCGAAGAACAGCAGATACGGCAGGATGTTGAGCACGATGGCCCAGAACGGCGGACCCGCCGGCGGCTTGGCCTGCACGATCTCGACCTTGCGCTTGACCAGCACGTTGACCAGATCGCGGTCGTACGGGCCCCAGGTCTGGCCGACGCTGCCGTCGCCGCGCGTGTACTTGAGCTCGGTGCGGGCGGCGGAGCTGTCGTCGGAGAACTCGACCTTGGTCACCGCGCCGGCGTCGACTTCATCCAGGAACTTGGAATACGCCACTTCCTGGGTGGTCTTGCCGAAATCGGGGGCGAAAGTATTCATCACGGCCATCAGCAGGAAGCCGACGACCACGAATACGACGATGTTCTTGACCAGATCGTTCATGTTTTTCCTCAGCGCTTGCCGGCGGCCAACGCGTAAACCTCGTTCGAACGGCGCCGTGAGGCGGCCGGTTTGCGGATGGTGAGCTTCTGATAGCGCGGACGCAGGTCCTTGACGTACGCGTCGAAACCCTCGCCCTGGAACAGCTTGATCAGGAAATCACCGCCCTTCCTCAGATGGGCTTCGGCGAAATCCCGGGCCAGCTCGGACAGGTACATCGCCCGGGCCTGATCCACCGTGCCCACACCGGACATATTGGGGGCCATGTCCGATAAAACAAGGTCGACCGGCTTGTCGCCGACCAGCCGTTCCAGATCCGACAGTACCGATTCCTCCCTGAAGTCGCCGTGAATGAATTCGACCCCGGCGATGGGCGGCATGTCGAGGATGTCGAGGGCGATCACCCGACCCCTGTCGCCCATCACCTTGCGCGCCATCTGCGACCAGCCGCCGGGCGCGGCGCCGAGGTCGACGATGGTCATGCCGGGCTTGATCAGGCGGTCGCGCTCGAGCAGCTCCTCGAGTTTGTAGGCCGCGCGCGAGCGCAGGCCCTCGGCCTGGGCCTTCTTCACGAAGGGGTCGGAGAAATGCTCTTTCAGCCAGCGTTGGCTGCTTTTGCTGCGGGTGGCCATGCGGGGCGGCTGGAGTGGGCGTGGACTGGGGTTCATGATACCCTTTTATCCCCCGTAAATCCCAGGCTGAAGGTCATGACCGCACCCCTTACCAATCCCCAGAAACGCTACCTGCGCGGTCTGGCCCATGACCTGAAACCGGTGATCCTGGTCGGCGCCAAAGGCCCGGGCGAACCGTTGCTGGCCGAACTGGACCTCGCCTTGGAGCGCCACGAATTGCTGAAGGTGAAGTTCGCCGCCGACGACCGCGAGACCCGCGACGCCTGGATCGACACGCTGGTGGCCGGCTCGGGCGCGGCCCTGGTCGGCCGCATCGGCAACATCGCCATCGTCTACCGGCGCAGCAAGGACAAACCGCTGATCATCCTGCCGAAAGCCTGATGCAGATCACCCAGGAACTGCCGGATTTCCGTTACCTGTGCCGCGGCGTCAGCGCCGGCGGCGTGTTGGTCAACGAGCGCGAACTGCGCGCCAGCTTCCTGTTGACTCCCCACGAGTTGGTGGAAGATTGGACCCTGGACACGCTGACGGCGGCCGATGACGCGCACTGGCAGCGCGTACTGGATCTGCAACCGGCGCTGTTCATCCTCGGCACCGGCGACGTGCAGGCGTTCCCGGCCCCGAAGCAGCTGGCCTTCTTCCTGCAACGCGGCATCGGCTTCGAAACCATGAACAACGCCGCCGCCGCCCGCACCTTCAACATCCTGGCCCAGGAAGGCCGCAACGTGGTGGCCGGCTTCCTGATCGCTCAGTGATCGACGGCACCACTGGCGCCGTGCCCGGTCTGCGAGCGGATGAACTGCGACAGGAAGCGGGCCCGCTCCATGTCGGCGCCGGCCGAACGGTCGGTGACCGAAAACAGCCAGATGCCGGCGAACGCCGCCGCCATCGAGAACAGCGCAGGATATTCGTAGGGAAACAGCGGCTCGGCATGGCCCAGCACCTGCACCCAGACCGTCGGCCCCAGCACCATCAACGTCACGGCGGTGACCAGGCCCAGCGCGCCGCCGACCAGCGCCCCGCGCGTGGTCAGGCGGCTCCAGTACATGCTCAGGAACAGCACCGGGAAGTTGCAGCTGGCGGCGATGGAGAACGCCAGACCGACCATGAACGCGATGTTCTGCTTCTCGAACAGGATGCCGAGCACGATGGCGACCACGCCGAGCGCCAAGGTGGTGAGCTTGGACACCCGCAGCTCGGCGCGTTCGTCGGCCCGGCCCTGCTTGAACACGCTGGCGTACAAATCGTGCGAGACCGCCGAAGCGCCCGATAGCGTCAACCCCGCGACCACCGCCAGGATGGTGGCGAAAGCCACCGCCGAGATGAAGCCGAGGAACAGGTCGCCGCCGACCGCATCGGCCAGATGCACGGCCGCCATGTTGTTGCCGCCGAGCAGCTCGCCGGCGGCGTCCTTGAACGCCGGATCGGTGCTGACCAGCAGGATGGCGCCGAAACCGATGATGAAGGTGAGGATGTAGAAATAGCCGATGAATCCGGTGGCGTAGAACACGCTCTTGCGCGCGGCCTTGGCGTCGCCGACGGTGAAGAAGCGCATCAGGATGTGCGGCAGGCCGGCGGTGCCGAACATCAGGGCCAAACCGAGCGAGATGGCCGAGACCGGATCCTTGACCAAGCCGCCCGGACTCATGATGGCCGCGCCCTTGGGATGCACGGCGATGGCTTCGGCGAACAGGCGGTCGGCGTCGAAGCCGACGTGCTTCATCACCATGAACGCCATGAAGCTGGCGCCGGACAGCAGCAGCACCGCCTTGATGATCTGCACCCAGGTGGTAGCCAGCATGCCGCCGAACAGCACGTACAGCACCATCAGGATGCCGACCAGCACCACGGCGGTGGCGTAGTCCAGGCCGAACAGCAGCTGGATCAGCTTGCCGGCGCCGACCATCTGCGCGATCAGGTACAGGGCCACCACGGCCAGGGTGCCGCAGGCCGACAGGCTGCGGATCTCCATCTGCTTCAAACGGAACGAGGCGACGTCGGCGAACGTGTAGCGTCCGAGGTTGCGCAGGCGTTCGGCCATCAGGAACAGGATGATCGGCCAGCCGACCAGAAAGCCGATCGAGTAGATCAGTCCGTCGTAGCCGGAGCCGAACACCAGCGCCGAGATGCCGAGAAAGGACGCCGCCGACATATAGTCGCCGGCGATCGCCAACCCGTTCTGGAAACCGGTGATGCGGCCGCCGGCGGCATAGTGGTTGGCCACCGAGGTGTTGCGCCGCGCCGCCCAATAGGTGATGGCGAGGGTGGCGACCACGAAGGCCAGGAACATCGCGATGGCGGTGACGTTGGTGCCCTGCTTCTGCACCTCACCATCCAAGGCACCGGCGGCCATGGCCGGGCCTGCGGCCAACAGGGCGGCCAGGCCGATGCCGATCCGCGATGCGCTCATCGCGTCACATCCTCGAGCAGTTCGCGGGTCAGCCGGTCGAACTCGCCGTTGGCCCGGCGCACGTAGATGCCGGTCAACACGAAGGCGGACACGATCAGACCGATGCCGGCCGGAATGCCCCAGGTCGTCGGGGCGCCCGGACGGATGCGGGCACCCAACCAATCCGGACGGAACGCAATCAAGAGGATAAAGGCGAGGTACAGCGCCAACATCAGTCCCGACAGGATCCATGCCAGGCGCTCGCGCTTGCGCACCAGCTCTTGGAATTTCGGATGGGCGTGGATCAGTGCATGGATCGGGTCATACATGTCGGAGGTCCTCGCAGTGGATCAGATCGTCAGCGTGTCGCCGTAGGCGGGAATCTGCGCATCGACGTCGAAGCGGGTCTTCAACGCCAGCGCCAACGCCTTGCGGGCATCGTCCTCGCCGTGCACCAGCGCGACGCGCGGATGCCGGTCGTAGGCGCCGAACCAGTCGAGCAGGCCGGATTGGTCGGTATGCGCGGACAGACCGCCTATGGTGTGCCGGTGCGCCTTGATGCGGATCTCCTCGCCGAACAGCTTGATCGAGTCGATGCCGTCGACCAGCAGGCGGCCGAGCGTACCGGCCGATTGATAGCCGACGAACAGCACGTGGTTCCTGGCGCTGCCGAGGTTATGCCGCAGGTGGTGGCGGATGCGGCCGCCGTTGCACATACCGGATCCGGCGATGATGATGCAGCCGCCCTTGTGCTCGTTGATGGCCTTGGAATCCTCGACGTCGGTGGTGTACTTCAGGTTCGGCAGCCGGAACGGATGCGGCCGGCCGTGGAACATGGCTTTGGCGTCGGCGTCGAACAGTTCCTCGTGCCGGTCGTAGACCTCGATGACCTTGGACGCCATCGGGCTGTCCATGAAGATGCGCCATTTGCCGAGCCCCCAGTCGTCGAAGTGCTTGGCGAACCAGTACAGCAGCTCTTGGCTGCGGCCGACGGCGAAGGCCGGAATCAGGATG
Organism: Arenimonas maotaiensis; assembly: GCF_014638745.1. Taxonomy (GTDB): domain Bacteria; phylum Pseudomonadota; class Gammaproteobacteria; order Xanthomonadales; family Xanthomonadaceae; genus Arenimonas; species Arenimonas maotaiensis. The sequence continues at coordinate 414,198 of NZ_BMFO01000002.1, read as the reverse complement.
TTGCCGCCGCCTTTCCAGGCGGTCTCGAAGATCTGGCCGATCTCCTCCAGGGTGGCGGCGCGGTCGCGGTGCAGGCGGCCGCCGTAGGTCGATTCCAACAGCACCAGATCGGCGGCGTCATACGGATCGGGATCGTTGAGGATCGGCGTGTTGCGTGGGCCGAGGTCGCCGGAGAACACCAGCGTCCTGGTCACGCCGTCCTCGACCGCCTGCACCCGCACGCTGGCCGAACCGAGGATGTGGCCGGCGTCCTGCAAGGTGACGGTGATGCCGGGGAACAGTTCGATCGGCCGGCGGTAGTCGAGACGCTCGAGCTGCCGCACCACCTGGCCGACGTCGTGGCGGGTGAACAGCGGCTTGTGGTGGCTGTGGCCGTCCTTGTGGAAGCGGTTGCGGCGTTCGGCGTCCATCTCGGCCAGCGAGGCCGCGTCCTCCAGCATCACCGGCAACAGGTCGGCGGTCGCGCGCTGGGTGTAGATCGGCCCATGGAAGCCGTATTGCATCAGCACCGGCAGGCGGCCGCAGTGGTCGATGTGGGCGTGGCTCAGCACCACGGCGTCGATGCGCTTGACGTCGAAATCGAACGGCAAGGCGTTCTTGGCCTCCTCGATCCGGCTGCCCTGGATCATGCCGCAATCGAGCAGGATGCGCTTGCCGCAGGCCTCGACCAGATGGCAGGAACCGGTGACCGCGCCGGCGGCGCCGAATAGGCTGACTTTCATCGCGTCTCCCCGTGTGGTTGCGTTTCCATACTAACAAAAAGCCGGCTTGCGCCGGCTTTCCGTGTTATTGCCTGGCGGCTTCGATTTCCGCCAGCACGTTCGGAGCCGGGAAGGCCTTGTCGATGACCCAGAGCATATAGCGGGCATCGACCGAGATCATGCGGTTCAGGCTGCCGTCGTAGACCCAGTTCGAGCTGACCGACTCCCAGTTGCCGTCGAAGGCCAGACCGACCAGTTCGCCCTTGCCGTTCATCACCGGCGAACCGGAGTTGCCACCGGTGATGTCGAGGTTCGACAGGAAGTTGACCGGCAGACTGCCGAGTTTGGCATCGGCGTACGGGCCGTAATCCTTGGCGGCGACCAAATCCAGCGCGCGGCGCGGGGCGTCGAACGGCTCGACGCCGGTGGCCTTGGCGGCCATGCCCTCGGCGGTGGTGAACGGCACGTAGCGCGCGCCGTCCTGCGGCGTATAGCCAGTTACGTTGCCGTAGGTCAGGCGCAGGCTGCCGTTGGCGTCCGGATACACGCCTTGGCCGCGGGCGCGTTTGTAGTCCATCACCGCCTGCATGAACACCGGGCGGTAACGGGCGTATTCGCCGGCGCGGGCCTTGCCGGTGTTCTCCACCGCCAGCAGCTCGGGGTAAAGCGCGACCGCCAGGCGGATGACGCTGTCGCTACTGGCCTCGAACGCCGCCCTGTCGGCCTTCAGCCATTTCTCGCGCTCTTCCAGGCGGCCGTAGCTGGTGCCGGCGTACAGGCCATCCAAGGCGCGCTCGACGGCGGCGGCGTCATTGCCGCCGAGCCAGGCGTCCAGCGCGGCGTTGCGGCTATCGGCCGGCAGGGCGATGTACTGAGTCAACCAGTACTGCATCAGCTGGCGCTCCATGGCCGGATGGAAACGGTTCTGCAGTTCGCGCATGGCACCCTCGAAGCGCGGCAGGTCGCGGTCCTGATAGCCCGGCGCGCGCTCGGCGTTGGGCTTGGTGCGTTCCACCGACAGGCGGTACAGGCTGCGGGCGTTGCCCAACAGGCCGAGGTTGGCGATGCTGCCGACGAGGCTGTCGCGCACCTGCGTCTTGCGGTCCTGCATGTGCAGGGCGACCAGCTGGCGGTGTGCGGCCAGCGCCGGCTTGCCGGACTTGCCCTGCTTGGCCAACCAAGCCAGCACGGCCTTTTCCTCGGCGCGCTTCAGCGCCGCGGCGCCGCTCTTGCGGAAGCCGAGCAGCTGGCCGTCGTAGTTCTTCAGCACGTTCTCCCAGCTACGTACGGTGCTGGCGTATTTGATGTCGATGTCCTTGTCGGCCTTGCCGGCGGCGTGCACCAGGTCGCGCACGGCTTTGTAGTGGCCGCTGATGAACGGATAGGCCCAGTTCTCGGTGTTGTCGAACTCGTCGGCCAGTGCGTAGCGGTTGGTGCGGCCCGGATAACCGGCGACCATCACGAAATCGCCTTCGGCCAGCGGATCGCGCGCGACCTTCAGCCAGCGTGCGTTGCGGTAGGGCACGTTGTTCTTGGAGTAGGCGGCCGGCTTGCCGTCCTTGCCGACGTAGGCGCGGATCAGGGTGAAGTCGCCGGTGTGGCGCGGCCACATCCAGTTGTCGACTTCGCCGCCGTAGTTGCCAATGCTGCCGGGCGGTGCGTAGACCAGGCGCACGTCCTTGATTTCCATCTGCTTGAACAGGCGGTACTGCACGCCGCCGAAAAAGCTGTACATCGAGCAGCGGTAGCCCGGCTCGCTTTCGCAGGACGCCACCAGCGCCTTGGTGGCGTTTTCGATGGCTTGCTGGCGCTGCAGGCCGTCGGCCTTGGCCGGCACGGCCCGGTTCACGGCATCGGTGACGTCGGTGATCGAATCCATCACGTAGATGCGCGAGTTCGGACCGGCGTTGAGCTCCTGTTCCGGCGAGGCGGCGATGAAGCCGTCGGCGATCAGGTTGTTCTGCGGCGTGGAGTTGAGCTGGATGCCGCCGTAGGCGCAGTGGTGGTTGGTGGCCACCAGGCCGTTCGGGGAGATGAACGAGGCGGTGCAGCCGCCGAGCGAGACCACGGCGCCCAGAGGCTTGCCGGTCAGGTCGGCGAAGTCGGCCGGATCCAGCGCCAAGCCGGCGCGCTTCAGCGGGCCGGCGATCTCGCCGAGCTGTTGCGGCACCCACATGCCCTCGTCCGCCTGCGCGACGGCACCGAAAGCCAATAATAAAGACAGCATTTTCAAACGCATACCAGGAACTCCGGACGACGGGGACAAACCCCGATTATGACCGAAATCCGCGTCCCGGTGGTCGCCTATGCGTATAATGGCGGCCTTGCAACGGGAGTCCCCCTATGACCGCCATGATGAAAGCCCTCGTCAAACGCCACCCCGAGAAGGGAATCTGGATGGAGCAGGTGCCCGTGCCCAGCCCGGGCCCGAACGAAGTCCTGATCAAGCTGGAGAAGACCGCGATTTGCGGTACCGACCTGCACATCTACAAGTGGGACGAGTGGAGCCAACGCACCATCACCCCGGGACTGGTGATCGGCCATGAATTCGTCGGCCGCATCGCCGAGCTGGGCCCGGGCGTGACCGGCTACGCCATCGGCGACCGGGTCTCGGCCGAAGGCCACATCGTCTGCGGCCACTGCCGCAACTGCCGCGGCGGCCGCCAGCACCTCTGCCCGAACACGGTCGGCATCGGCGTCAACCGGCATGGCGCCTTCGCCGAATACATCGTGATGCCGGCCTCGAACCTGTGGCCGATCCCCGACCAGATCCCGAGCGAGCTGGCCGCGTTCTTCGACCCCTACGGCAACGCCGCGCATTGCGCGCTGGAGTTCGACGTCATCGGCGAGGACGTGCTGATCACCGGCGCCGGCCCGATCGGCATCATCGCCGCCGGCATCTGCAAGCATGTCGGAGCCCGCAACGTGGTGGTCACCGACGTCAACGACTACCGGCTGAAGCTGGCCGCCGACATGGGCGCGACCCGGGTGGTCAACGTCTCCAAGCAGAGCCTGAAGGACGTGATGGCCGAACTGCACATGGAGGGCTTCGACGTCGGCCTGGAGATGAGCGGCGTGCCGCAGGCCTTCAACGACATGCTCGACTGCATGTACCACGGCGGCAGGGTCGCCCTGCTCGGCATCCTGCCCAAGGGCGCCGGCGTGGATTGGGACCGCATCATCTTCAAGGGCCTGACCGTACAAGGCATCTACGGCCGCAAGATGTACGAGACCTGGTACAAGATGACCCAGATGGTACTGACCGGCTTCCCGCTGCACAAGGTACTGACCCACCAGGTCCACATCGATGACTTCCAGAAAGGCTTCGACCTGATGGAAGCCGGCGTCTGCGGCAAGGTGGTGTGCAGCTGGTGATTCCGCCGGAAGCGGATCGCGGGCATGAAAAAGGGGCGCCGAGGCGCCCCTTTTTAATTACCGCATCGCCGGGGATTAGCCGCCGATGGTCATGCTCAGCACCACGGCGTCGGCCGCGCGCGGGCCTTCGAGGTTGGTGTCGTAGTAGTTCAGGCCGAACTCGATGCCCTTGAACGACTTGCTCACGCCGACGTTCCAGTCGTTGTAGTCGCCGAAGTCGGAGAAGGTGCGGCCGAAGCCGGCGTTCAGGGTGTATTCGCCGCCCAGATCCCAGCTGTTGCCCAGGTTCACATAGGTGACGTTTTCGCCGCTGTTCGAGTAGTCGTTGGTGTAGCCGACGGTCAGGGTGCCGACGTCCTTCAGACCGACCTTGGTGATCAGTTCGTTGTAGTCGATGTTGCCGTAACCGGCGTCCGAACCGTGATAGGTGTAACGGGTCAGCATCACGTCGAAGTTGACGTTGTCGGTGATGTCGGTGTTGTAGCCGACATACAGGTCGACCTCACCCTTCGGACCGGTGGTGTCTTGGAAGTCGACGTTGGAACCCCAGGCGCCGGCATAGAAGCCGCTGTCGCCGAAAGCGTAGTCAACGCCGGCTTGGAAGGCGATGTCACGGTTGGATTGCGAGATGCCGCGGAACACGTAGTCGGAGGCAACGCCGGCGTTCCAGCTGAAGTTCGATTCGGCGTCTTGCGCGAAGGCGGCGGCCGGAGCCAACAGAAGCGCGGCCAGGACGGCGGCTTTCAGGTTGTTTTGCATTGAAATTCTCCAAAAGGATTGGTTTATTTACGGGTCGAAGCCCGAGGCGCACCGACTTCCTTAGCCGGCTGGCTTGAACCGATGTTAACGGATTCTTAGCAATTTGTGTAGCCCTGTCACAGTTTGTGGCCTGTGGTTCAAGGCATGTTCATCTACCAAACAGAGCTCCCAGCCTGTGTAACCGCTCTAATAAATCGAAATAATATTCAATAATTCAATGTGTTACGAAATCAAGCGGCGGGCATTTGATGTAAAATGACCCGATCAATCACCCCATCCCGGATTCTCGCCATGACCAAGCCCGCCCTGCTCGACTACCAGAATGAACTCGCCCGAATCGAAGCCCAAGGCCTGCTGAAGCGGGAACGCATCATCACCAGCGCCCAGTCCGCCGAAATCCAACTGGTCGACGGCCGCCGGGTACTGAACTTCTGCGCCAACAACTACCTCGGCCTGGCCGACAACCCGGACGTCATCCAGGCCGCCAAGGACGCGCTGGACAGCCACGGCTTCGGCATGGCCTCGGTACGCTTCATCTGCGGCACCCAGGACCTGCACAAGACCTTGGAAGCCCAGATCGCCGAATTCTTCGGCACCGAGGACACCATCCTGTACGCCGCCTGCTTCGACGCCAACGGCGGCCTGTACGAACCGCTGCTGGGCGAGAACGACGCCGTGGTCTCCGATGCGCTGAACCACGCCTCGATCATCGACGGCATCCGCCTGTGCAAGGCCAAGCGCTACCGCTACGCCAACTGCGACATGACCGACCTGGAGGCGCAGCTGCAGAAGGCGCGCGCCGACGGCTGCGGCAAGATCCTGATCAGCACCGACGGCGTGTTCTCGATGGACGGCTTCATCGCGCCGCTGGCCGAGATCACCGCGTTGGCGGAGAAATACGGCGCACTGGTGCATATCGACGAATGCCACGCGACCGGCTTTCTGGGCGCGACCGGCCGCGGCTCGGCGGAAGTCGGCGGCGTATTGGACAAGATCGACATCTTCACCGGCACCTTGGGCAAGTCGCTCGGCGGCGCCTTGGGCGGCTTTACCACCGGCCCGAAAGCGGTGATCGAGCTGCTGCGTCAACGTTCGCGCCCCTACCTGTTCTCCAACTCGCTGCCGCCGCCGGTGGTGGCGGCCGGCATCAAGGTGTTCGACATGCTGGCCGCGGCCGACGGCCTGCGCGCCAAACTGCAGGACAACACCCGATACTTCCGCGAGAAGATGGCGGCCGCGGGCTTCGCGCTCAAGCCGGGCAGCCACCCGATCGTGCCGGTGATGCTGCACGATGCCCCGCTGGCGCAGGAATTCGCCAAGCGCCTGTTGGATGAGGGCATCTATGCGGTCGGTTTCTTCTTCCCGGTGGTGCCGCAGGGCCAGGCCCGCATCCGCACCCAGATGAGCGCCGCGCACACCCGCGAGCACCTGGACCGCGCCATCGCCGCCTTCACCAAGGTCGGCCGCGAGCTAGGCGTGATCCAATAAAGCGATTTCGTCCGCGCCGAGCTCCCGCCACTGCCCTTTCGGCAGGTCGCCCAAGGGCAGGCCGCCGATGGCGGTGCGCACCAGACGCAATACCTCAATATCGAAGGCTTCGAGCAGTCGCCGGATCTGGCGGTTGCGGCCCTCGTCCAGCACGATTTCCAACCAGGCGTTCTTTTCGCCGACGCGCAACAGCTGGGCCCGCTTGGCGCGCAATAGGCCCTCGGACGAGTCGACACCGGTCTCCAAAGCTTTCAACAACGCGGCATCGGGCCGGCAATCGACCTGCACATGGTAGGTCTTGTCGGGGCCGGTCGCGGGATCGGTGACGCGCGCCGCCCACTGCGGATCGTTGCTGAACAGCAGCAGGCCCTCGCTGGCCTTGTCCAAACGCCCTACCGGCGCCAACCACGGCATGTCGGCCGGCAGGCAGTCGTACACGGTGGCGCGTTGCTTTTCGTCATTGCGGGTGGTGACCAGACCACGCGGCTTGTTGAGCATCAGCACGCGGCGCTGTTGCCGCTGTGCGGCCTCGCCGGCGACGGCGACGGCATCGACGCCCATGCGCACCGGAAACTCGGGGTCGCGGCGCACGCGGCCGTTGACCCGCACCCGGCCTTCGGCGATCCATGCCGCCGCCTGCGTGCGCGAGGCCAGGCCCAGCTTGGACAGCACGCGGGCGAGGCCATGGCGTTTGGGGGCGGTGTCGGTCATGCCGGTGTAGAATACGGCAAACCCGAGGAGACCGTCATGTCCGAACACGTCGCCGACATCGAATGGAACGCGCAGTCGCATCCGCAGCAGGCGGACACCTATTCGCGCGACCATACCGTCACCCTGGAGAACGGACATGCCCTGTTGAACTCGGCCGCGCCGGCGTTCCTGGGCAATCCGGCGGCATCCAACCCCGAAACCCTGTTGCTGGCGGCGTTGTCCTCCTGCCACATGCTGACCTTCCTGGCGGTGGCCGCCAAACGCGGCTACACCGTGCTGAGCTACCGCGACCACATCACCGGCACCCTCGGCAAGAACGCCGACGGCCGCATGGCGATCACGCACTGCGTATTGCATCCACGGATCGAGTTCGGTGGCGACAACGCGCCGGACGCCGAGACCTTGGCCAAGCTGCACGACAGCGCGCACCGCAACTGTTTCATCGCCAACACGCTCAATACCGACTTCCGGGTCGAGAACTGACCTTCACGATGGAATCACCGCATGCCGTCCAGAATTAACGGTATGTCTGCTTCGCGCTCCCGCCTCCGTACCCTCATCGCCTGGTTCGACAGCGAAGCCGTGCCCGAGCCGAAAGGCGACGGCGTCGCCTGGCTGCGCATCCTGCCGTTCATCGGCCTGCATCTGGCCTGCCTGGCGGTGTTCTGGGTCGGCTATTCGCACGCTGCGCTGGCCGCCTTGGCAGTCACTTACGGCCTGCGCATGTTCGCCATCACCGGCTTCTACCATCGTTATTTTTCGCACAAGACCTTCAAGACCCACCGCTGGGTCGAATCGTTGTTCGGCTTCATCGGCGCCGCCAGCGCGCAACGCGGCCCGCTGTGGTGGGCCGCCCACCACCGCCATCACCACCGGCATTCCGATACCCCGCAGGACCTGCACAGCCCGATCCACGGCTTCTGGCGCAGCCACATGAGCTGGTTCCTGCGGCATGAAGCCTTCGCCACCGATTATTCGGTGATCCAAGATTTCGCCAAACGCCCGTTCCTGCGCTGGCTGAACCGCTTTGATATCGTCGCGCCGGCCGTGTTGGCCGCATTGCTGTACCTTATCGGCGAATTGCTGGCCCGTCACGCGCCGGGGCTGGATACCGATGGCGCCCAGCTGCTGGTCTGGGGCTTCGTGCTGTCCACGGTGCTGCTGTTCCATGTCACCGTCAGCATCAACTCGGTGGCGCACGTCTGGGGCTCGCGCCGCTACGCCACCCGCGACGACAGCCGCAACAATGCGTTGTTGGCGCTGTTCACCTTCGGCGAAGGCTGGCACAACAACCACCATCATTATCCCAACAGCGTCCGCCAGGGCTTCTTCTGGTGGGAACTGGACCTGACCTACCTTGCGCTGCGCACGATGCAGGCGCTGGGCTTGGCTTGGGACCTGAAGCCGGTGCCGGCACGCGTTAAAGCGGAGGCGATGTGAGAATCGCGGTCATCGGCAGCGGTATCGCCGGCATCGCCAGCGCCCGGGCGCTGGCGCAACGGCATGAAGTGGTGTTGTTCGAGAAAGAGCACCGGCTCGGCGGCCACACCCACACGCACACGCTCGAGATGGCTGGACGCCGGTACCGCATCGATTCCGGCTTCATCGTGCACAATCCCGGCAACTATCCGCTGTTCAGCGCGTTCCTGCGCCAACTGGGTGTCGGTACGCGCGAAACCGAGATGAGCTTCGCGGTGCACAACCGCGCGCTCGGGATGTACTACAACGCGCACGACCTCGGCGGCCTGTTCTGCCAGAAGCGCAATCTGGCCTCGCCGGCGTTCTGGCGCATGCTGGCCGAAATCCGGCGTTTCTACCGCGAATGCCCGGCGCTGCTGGCCTCCGCCGAGGACGGCCCGACCCTGGGCGAGTATCTGCGCGCGGGCGGCTACGGCCGCTACTTCACCGAAAACCACCTGATTCCGATGGCCAGCGCGCTGTGGTCGTCGCCGAGCGCGCGCATCCTGGACTTTCCGGCCAAGTACCTGGTGGCGTTCATGGCCAACCACCACATGCTGCAACTCAGCGGCCGGCCGGTCTGGCGCGTGCTGGAGAACGGTTCCAGCAGCTACGTCGAAAAGCTCGCGGCGCAATGGCCGGTCGACGTCCGCCTCGGCGCCGGCGTACGCCGGGTCAACCGCTTCGAGTCGCATGTCGAGCTCGAGACCGCCGACGGCAACGAACGCTTCGACCAGGCGGTGTTCGCCTGCCACAGCGACCAGACCCTGGCCATGCTGGGGGCGCCGAGCACGGCAGAGCGCGAGATCCTCGGCGCCATCCGTTACGCCTCGAACGAAACCGTGCTGCACCGCGACGCCTCGGTGCTGCCGCCGGACCGCCGCGCCTGGGCGGCCTGGAACGCCGACATCCCCGCCGATCCGTCGGCGCCGTGCACGGTCAGCTACTGCATGAACATCCTGCAGGGCGTCGACAGTCCCGAGCCGTTCATCGTCAGCCTGAACCAGCGCGGGCAGATCGCACCGGACAAAATCTTCGCGGTGATGGATTATCAGCATCCGCAATACGACCACGCGATGGTGCGCGCGCAGACCCGCCGCGGCGAAATCCAAGGCCTCAACCGCAGCTGGTTCTGCGGCGCCTACTGGGGTTTCGGCTTCCATGAAGACGGCTTCCGCAGCGGCCATGAGGTCGCCCAGGCACTGCTGGAGCGGGAATGACGGCCCTGCAGTCCGATGCCCTGTACGTCGGACGTATCGCGCACCGGCGCTTCGTCCCGAAGCCGCACGCCTTCCGTTACGGGCTGTTCCAGCTCTATCTCGATACCCGCCGGATCGAAGCCACCCTGTCGCGGCTGCCGTTCTGCTCGATCGGCCGCTTCAATTGGCTGCAGTACCGGCGCGCCGATTATTTCGGCGACCCGTCGCTTTCGCTGGACGAGGCCGTGCGCCGGCACGCCGAAGCCGAAACGGGGCAGGCCCAGCGCGGACCGATTTTCATGCTGACGCACCTGCGCGTGCTGGGGTTCGTGATGAATCCGGTCAGCTTCTACTACGGGTTCGACGAAGACGGCCGGACCCTGCGTTGGATTCTGGCCGAAATCACCAACACACCGTGGGGCGAGCGTTTCAGCTATTTCCTGCCGATCGAACCCGGCCATGATGCGCGGCAGCCGGCGACATGGCGCTTCCCCAAGCGCTTCCATGTCTCGCCGTTCCTGCCGATGGCGCTGAAGTACGATTGGCGCTTCGGCACACCCAGCGAGGCCTTGGGCGTGTACATGCGGGTACAACGGGCCGGCGAGCGGCAATTTGACGCGACCTTGACCCTGCGGCGGCGAGAATTGAGTCCATCATCGCTGCTGCGGCAACTGTTGGCGTTCCCGTGGATCACCGCGAAAGTCGCCGTCGGCATCTACTGGAACGCCCTGCTGCTCTGGTTCAAACGCGTTCCGTTCCACGACCACCCCTGAGACCGACATGATCGATACCGAGCTCCAGACCGCCGCCGGCAAGCCTTCCGCGTTCGACGCCCTGATCCGCCGGCAGGTGCTCGGCAAACTGGCCGGCCTACGCCATGGCCACTTCCGCCTGGCCGAACCAGGCGGCGGTCCGCTGCTACTCGGCGATGCGTCCGCCCCCGACTTCGGCACCCTGGAGATCCGCGATCCGGCGTTCTTCGCCAAAGTCGCCTTCGGCGGCTCGGTCGGCGCCGCCGAATCCTACATGGACAGCGACTGGCGTTCCGCGCGCCTGGTCGACATCATGCGCCTGCTGATCCGCAACCGCGACCTGTTGGACGCGATGGAAGGCGGCGGCGCCCGCTTCGCCGGCTGGCTGATGCGCGGCGCGCACGCACTGCGGCGCAACACACGCTCCGGCAGCAGGCGCAACATCGCGGCGCACTACGACCTCGGCAACGACCTGTTCGAGCTGTTCCTCGACCCCAGCCTGATGTATTCCTCGGCGGTGTTCGAGCGCGAGGACATGACGCTGGAGGAAGCCTCCGAACGCAAGCTGCAGCTGATCTGCGAAAAACTCGAGCTGGGCCCGGACGACCATCTGGTCGAGATCGGTACCGGCTGGGGCGCGATGGCGGTGTATGCGGCGTCGCGCTACGGTTGCCGGGTCACCACCACCACCATTTCCAGGCAGCAGCACGACCTGGCCGCGGAACGCATCCGCGCGGCCGGCCTGCAGGAGCGCGTGACCCTGCTGTTCAAGGATTACCGCGAACTGGAGGGCCGCTTCGACAAACTGGTGTCGATCGAGATGATCGAAGCCATCGGCCACCAGTACCAAGACACCTACTTCGCCAAGTGCGCGTCCCTGCTGAAGCCCGGCGGCAAGGCGCTGATCCAGGCCATCACCATCGAGGATCATCGTTACCGACAGGCCCTGCACAGCGTCGACTTCATCAAGCGCTACATCTTCCCCGGCAGCTACATCCCCTGCGTCAGCTCGATGGTGGCCTCCGCCGCCGAGGCCGGGCAACTGCGGCTGACCGGCCTGCAGGACATCGGCGACAGCTATGCGCGCACCCTGAATGAATGGCGCCGGCGCTTCCTTGATGCCGAAACGGCGGTGCGTGCGCTCGGCTACGACACCCGCTTCGTGCGCATGTGGGATTTCTACCTGGCCTACTGCGAGGCCGGCTTCCGCGAACGCTCGATCAGCGACGTGCATATGCTGTTCGCCAAACCCGGACAGGCCGACTGATGCAATCCGCGTCCGCCGACCTGCCGCGCACGCTGCTCAATCTGATCGGCTTCCAGTCCGTCTGGCTGTCGTGCGTGATCGGCGCCGGTAACGGCGATTGGCGGCCCGGCGCCTTGGCTGCGGCCGTGTTCGCGCTGTTGGTGCTGGCGTTCGGCCGCAACCGGCAACGCGATTTGCGGACCGTGGCGATCGCCCTGCCGATCGGCTTCGTGATGGACAGCGTGCTGGTGAAATCGGAATGGCTGCGCTATGCCGGCGCCTTTCCATGGGCCGATTGGGCGCCATTGTGGATCATGGCGCTGTGGCTGGCGTTCGCGCTGACCTTGAATCATTCGCTGCGCGCGGTCTACCGCAGCCGCCTATACACTTTCCTGTTCGGCCTGCTGGGCGGGCCATTGGCCTACGGCATCGCCGCCGCGCGTTTCGGGGCGATGACGGTCGAGCATCGGCTGATTCCGTCGTTGCTGCTGATCGGCGCGGTCTGGGGTATCGGCTTCAGCACGATCCGCTGGCTGGACCGCGGCATTTCGAACCATGAGGAAGCGACGCCATGAGCATTGCCGATATCCTGCTGCCGGTGTTCGCCGGCAGTGCCGTGGCCATGACGCTGGTCTGGCTGCTGGCCCTGAAGCTGCGCAACATCGGCATCGTCGACGTCGCCTGGGCCGGACTGATGGCCTTGGCCGGCATCTACTGCGCTTGGGTATCCGACGGCAGTCCGGCGGCGCGTCTGGCCGTGGCCGGATTCGCCGGCATCTGGGGTCTGCGCCTGTCCCTGGCCCTGTTCGTGCGCGTACGCCACGAGCCCGAGGACGGCCGCTACCAGGCGCTGCGCGCGGCCTGGAACGGCAGTCCGGCCAAGCTGTTAGTGTTCTTCCAAGGCCAGGCCGTGATCGTCGCCCTGTTCAGCCTGCCGTTCATCGCCGCCGCGTCCAACCCCGCCCGCGGTTTCGACGCGCTGTGGTTCGCGGCGCTGGCCGTGTTCGTGTTGAGCGTGTCCGGCGAAGCCCTGGCCGACGCGCAGCTGGCCGGCTTCCGCGGCAACCCAAACAACCGCGGCAAAACCTGCCGGAGCGGGTTGTGGGCCTGGTCGCGGCATCCGAATTACTTCTTCGAATGGCTGCATTGGTTCGCCTATGTGCTGATCGCCGTCGGCGGCGCGCGCATGCCGCTCAGCCTGATCGGCCCGGTGCTGATGCTGGCCTTCCTGTACCGCATCAGCGGCATCCCGTGGACCGAAGCGCAGTCCCTGCGCTCGCGCGGCAAGGATTACCGGCGCTACCAGCGCGAAGTCAGCGCGTTCTTCCCTTTCCCCCCGAAAGCCCGATAAACCCGGAGCCTTATGAGTCTGATCGATTTCGCCGAACGCCGGCTGCTGCCCGACGCCCTGATCCGTTACGGCATCCGCCGCCTGTGCGCGCAGCGCCTGGCCGATGAAGGCGCCCGCGACGCCGGGTTGGCCGACCGCCGTTTCAACGCCCTGATCGAAGAGCTGAAGCGGAGTCCGGTGGCGATCGAGACCGCCGCCGCCAACGAACAGCACTACGAGGTTCCCACCGAATTCTTCACGCTGTGCCTCGGCAAGCGCTTGAAGTATTCCTCGGCCTACTACCCCAACGGCGACGAGAGCCTGGACGAAGCCGAAGAGCATATGCTGCGCCTGTATGGCGAACGCGCCGAACTGCGCGATGGACAGGACATCCTGGAGCTCGGCTGCGGCTGGGGCTCGCTGACGCTGTGGATGGCGGAGAACTACCCGAACGCGCGCATCACCGCGGTCTCCAATTCGGCCACCCAGCGCGCGCACATCGAAGCGCAGTGCCGGGAGCGCGGCTTGGGCAACGTCACCGTGCTCACCCGTGACGTCAACGTGCTTGACTTCCCCGCCGACAGCTTCGACCGCTGCGTCTCGATCGAGATGTTCGAACACATGCGCAACTACCGGACCCTGCTGGATTCCGTCTCGCGCTGGCTGCGCCCCGACGGCGCGTTGTTCGTGCATATCTTCGTGCACCGCTATCTGATGTATCCGTTCGAGGTCGAGGGCGAAGACAACTGGATGGGCCGCTATTTCTTCACCGGCGGCCTGATGCCCTCGGCCGACACCCTGCTGCACTTCGCCGACAGCCTTGCGGTCGAATCGCGCTGGTTGGTGCCCGGACGCCACTACGCCCGCACCGCCAATCATTGGCTGGCCAACCAGGACGCCCACCGCGACCAGGTTCGCGCGATTTTGGCTAAAGCCTACGGTGAGGACCAGGCCGACATCTGGGCCCAGCGCTGGCGCATGTTCTGGATGTCGTGCGCCGAGCTGTTCGCCTATGACGGCGGCAACGAGTGGATGGTGGCGCACTACCGCTTCCGCAACAAAAAACCCGGCTGAGCCGGGTTTTTCCATTGCGCCGCAAGACCGCGCCCTGACTCAGAGTTTGTCTTCGGGCTTGGGCTCAGCCGGCTTGGCCGGCACGATGCGGATGCCCTGCGACTTCATCCAAGCGTCGAAATCCTCGGCAGTCATTTTCTTGCCGCCTTGGGTCATGTTGAAGCGCACTTCCTTGGGCTTGGCCGCTTCTTCCGGCTTCGGCGTGGCCGTCGAGGTTCCGGGCTTGCGGTCGCCCTTGGTGTATATCGGACGTTTTTTCGCCGCCTGCTGCGCCGCCTTGCGCTTGCGCTCCGCCTCCAACCTCGCCGCCTCGGCCTTGCGTACCGCTTCGGCTTCGGCGGCCGCCTTGGCTTCCGCCGCGGCGATCTGTTCCGGCGTCGGTTGCGGCGGCGGCGGCGGCATCTGCACCGGCTCGATCACCGGGGCCGGCTTGGGCGGCGCCGGTTGCTCGCGTTGGCAGGACGCCATCAGCGCCACAACCGCCAACAACGGCAGAGCCGACCATGGGCGGAAACGGAAAGTCTTGATCGATGCATTGTCCATTGCACGATGATACGGAATCCCCTGCGGTACGGCAATAAAAAAGCCCGGCCGAAGCCGGGCTTTTCCATGTCGCGTGCGACCGCTTAGTTCTGAACGTTCAGTTCGGTACGGCGGTTGTTGGCGCGGCCTTCTTCGGTGTCGTTGGTGTCGATCGGACGGGTTTCGCCGTAACCGTTCGGACCGACCAGACGGGAGGCGTCGATGCCCTTACCGGTCAGGTAGTCGTACACCGCTTGGGCGCGACGCTCGGACAGCTTCTGGTTGTAAGCGTCCTTGCCCTTCGAGTCGGTGTGGCCGGCGACTTCGACGCGCAGCTGCGGGTACTTCTGCAGCACGGCGACGGCTTCGTCGAGGATCACGACCGCGTCAGGACGCAGGGTGGCCTTGTCGAAGTCGAAGTTCACGCCTTTCAGGTCGATGGTCAGTTTGACCGCGCAACCGTCGGCGCCGATCACTTCACCGGCTTGCGAGTTCGGGCACTTGTCGTTGCAGTCATTCACACCGTCGCCGTCGCCGTCGAGGGTGTCGCAGGCCGGAGCCGGCGGGGTCGGTTCGACCGGAGCGACCAAGTCGCCCAGCTTCACCAGCACCGAAGCGGCGGCGTAGTAGTCCATGAACGAACCGATGTCGCCGACGACTTGATCGTTCTCGTTGTGGCTGTCGTAACGCACGCCGGCTTCGACGCGGTAATCAACGCGCTTGCGGCGGTCGGTTTCGATACCGGCGCCGAGCTTGGCGGCCCATTCGGTGCCTTCATAGATGCTTTCGATGTCGTGGCGGGTGGCGCCGATGCCGCCGACCAGGAACGGATCCCAGTTACGGCCTTCTTTCACGAAGTAGTAGCGGCCGTTCAGGAAGGCCGAGGTCAGGTCCCAGTTCACGTCACCGGTGAACGGGTTGATGTCGAGAGCCGGGCTGGAGCGGTCGAGCGAAAGCTCGAGGCCGAAGTTCGGGCTGACGCGTTTGCCGACACCGATGCCGAACAGCAGGTCGTTGTTGGCATCAAGGCGATCCTTGTCGGTACCGAGGACACCGACGGTGCCGGACAGGTACCAACGATCGTCGAACTCCTGGGCGGAAGCGACTTGCGAGAGGCTGACGGCGCCGAGAAGAGCAAGGCCGAGTAGATTTTTCTTCATTTTAGATCTCCATATGCACGTGGAAAAAACGCTACAAATCGAAACAGGCTCATATGCCCGCGACTTCAACGATCGCATTCCTGATCGAATCGTTAACACTAACATAACATTAAATGGAGCAAATGCAAGCCCGAAAGTGTGAAACATGTCATGAATTCGTCAACAAATCGCCGTTTTTACGTTACCTGACGTGACGAGGAACGGCAGCGCTACATGCAACGGCGAATGCCATAAGTCGAGGCGCTTGACCTAAGCGATGCAGTCGAAACACCCGCGCCCGCATTTTTACTATACTGCGCAGTATGGTGCAAGGTCCGCCCGCACCGTCACCTTCCGGAACCCCGTTCATGAGCCATCCCGAATTCCCGCATCTGTTCGCTCCGCTCGACTTGGGCTTCTGCACCCTGCCCAACCGTATCCTGATGGGCTCGATGCATACCGGCCTGGAGGACCGGCGCGCCGACTTCCCCAAGCTGGCCGCCTATTTCCGCGAACGCGCCGAAGGCGGCGTCGGGCTGATGGTGACCGGCGGCATAGCGCCCAACATCCGCGGCTGGCTGAAGCCGCTGTCGGGCAAGCTCAGCTGGCGCCTGGAAACCGGGCCGCACCGGCAAGTCACTTCCGCGGTGCACGGCGCCGGCGGCCGCATCGCGATGCAGATCCTGCATGCCGGCCGCTACGCCTACCATCCGTTCTCGGTCTCCGCCACCGGCAAGAAGGCGCCGATCAATCCGTTCAGTCCGAAGGCGTTGGGCGCGCGCGGCGTCGAAGCCACCATCCAGGACTACGTGCGCAGCGCCGTGCTGGCGCGCGAAGCCGGTTACGACGGCGTCGAGGTCATGGGCTCGGAAGGCTATCTGATCAACCAGTTCGTGTCGCCGCAGGTGAACGACCGCAACGACGCCTGGGGCGGCGACGCCGAACGCCGTCGGCGCTTCGCGGTCGAGATCGTGTCGCGCATGCGCGAGGCGGTCGGGCCGGATTTCATCCTGATTTACCGGCTGTCGATGCTGGAGCTGGTGCCGGAAGGGCTGGCCTGGCCGGAAATCGTCGAGCAGGCCAAGGCCATCGAAGCCGCCGGTGCGACCCTGATCAACACCGGCATCGGCTGGCACGAGGCGCGCGTGCCCACCATCGCCACCTCGGTGCCGCGCGCGGCCTTCGCCGGCGTCACCGCCAAACTCAAACCGCACGTGCGTGTGCCGCTGGTGGCCACCAACCGCATCAACATGCCGGAGGTGGCCGAAGGCATCTTGGTCGACGGCATGGCCGACATGGTCTCGATGGCCCGGCCGTTGCTGGCTGACCCGCAGTGGCCGGCCAAGGCCAAGGCCGGCAAGAGCTGGCTGATCAACACCTGCATCGCCTGCAATCAGGCCTGCCTCGACCACGTGTTCGAGAACAAGCCGGTGTCCTGTCTGGTCAATCCGCGCGCCGGGCACGAAACCGAGCTGAACTTCCACCCCGTGGCGGCGCCGAAACGCATCGCCGTGGTCGGTGCCGGCCCCGCCGGATTGAGCTTCGCCACCGCCGCCGCCGGACGCGGACACGCGGTGACGCTGTTCGACGCCGCGGCGGACATCGGCGGCCAGTTCAATTACGCCAAACGCATTCCCGGCAAGGAGGAGTTCCACGAGACCATCCGCTACTTCCGCCACCTGCTGGCGGAAACCGGGGTGACGGTGGAACTGGGCACGCCGGTCGATGCCGCGCTGTTGCAACGCGGACAGTACAACGAGATCGTCATCGCCACCGGCATCACCCCGCGCCGCCTGACGCTCACCGGCGGCGACCACCCCAAGGTATTGAGCTATTTGGACGTGTTGCGCGACGACAAACCGGTCGGCGCCTCGGTGGCCATCATCGGCGCCGGCGGCATCGGCTTCGACGTCGCCGAATTCCTGCTGCACACACCGGCTAGCGGACCCGATCTGAGCCGCTGGATGCGCGAATGGGGCGTGGATCCGCAATTTGAAGGCAAGGGCGGCCTGCGCCGGCCCGAACCGGAACCACCGGCTCGCCGGATCTGGCTCTTGCAGCGCAGTCCCGGCAAACCCGGCGCGCGCTTGGGCAAGACCACCGGCTGGATCCACCGTGCGGCGCTGAAAGCCGGCGGCGTGGAAGCCTGGGGCGGCGTCGAATATCTCGCCGTCGACGACGAGGGCCTGCATATCCGCAAGGACGGGCAAGTCCAGGTGCTGCCGGTGGACAACGTCGTGGTCTGCGCCGGCCAGGAACCGGACAAGTCGCTGTACTGGGCGTTGCAGGAGCTCGGCGTCCAGGCGCACGTCATCGGCGGTGCCGATGTGGCGGCGGAGCTGGACGCCAAGCGCGCCATCGCCCAAGGCGCGGAGCTGGCGGCGGCGATCTGATCCTGCCGCCGGCTATCTGCGCCAGAAGCGCTCCATCTCCAGATAGGTGAAAGAGGCCGACCAGGTGATCAGCACGAAGCCGGTCAGCGAGGTGGTACCGGCCAGGAAGCGGATCGGGCCCTGCGGCGAGATGTCGCCGAAGCCCACGGTGCTGAAGCTCTCGGCAGACAGGTAGATGCAGTCCAGCAGGTTGACTACGGGCATACCCACCGCCGAACCGGCATCCGGATAATGCAGCAGGGCCCACAGGGTGATGCCGAGTATCCAAATTTCGACGACATGCAGGCCGAGCACGCCGAAGATGGCGTACAGCACCTTGCGCCGGGAGTAATGTTCGCGGCGCCGGGCCAGGCGGCCCGAGATGAAACTGAGGCCTTCGTAATGGACCAGGACCGCCATCGCCACCGCCGCGAAGGTGGCGGCGACCACGAGCAGATTCGCATCCCAGTCCGGGTAACCCATCAGCAGACATCCGCCGGCACGCGTACCGCGCCGTCCATCAGCACCCGCGCGCTGCGGCTCATCACCGCCTTGGTGACGGTCCACTGACCGTCCACCTGCCGCACATCGGCACCGACACGCAGCGTGCCGGACGGATGGCCGAAGGTGACTACATTGCGGGTACCGCCGCCGCTGGCGGCATTGACCACTGTTCCCGGCACGGCGGCGGCGGCGGCGATGGCCACCGAGGCGGTGCCCATCATCGCGTGGTGCAACTTGCCCATGCTCAGCGCGCGTACGCACAGGTCGATGTCGGCGGCGGCGACGCGCTTGCCGCTGGATGCTGTATAGCTAGCCGCCGGCGCGACGAACGCGACCTTCGGCGTATGCTGGCGCGTGGCGGCCTCGGATACGTCTTTGATCAGCCCCATGCGCACCGCGGCATGCGCGCGGATGGCCTCGAACATGGCCAGCGCCTTGGCATCGCCGTTGATCGCGTCCTGCAGTTCACTGCCGGTGTAGCCGATGTCGGCGGCGTTGACGAACACGGTCGGAATGCCGGCGTTGATCATGGTGGCCTTGAGCGTGCCGACGCCGGGCACATCGAGTTCATCGACGAGGTTGCCGGTCGGGAACATCGCGCCGCCGCCCTCGCCTTCGCCCTCGTCGGCCGGATCGATGAACTCCAGCACGATCTCGGCGGCCGGAAAACTTACGCCATCGAGCTCGAAGTCGCCGATCTCCTGCACCTGGCCGCCCGCCATCGGCACATGCGCGACGATGGTCTTGCCGATGTTGGCCTGCCAGATGCGCACGGTGCAGAGGCCGTCCTGCGGCACCTTCGAAGGATCGAGCAGACCGTTGGCGATGGCGAACGGGCCCACGGCCGAGGACAGGTTGCCGCAGTTGCCGGACCAGTCGACGAAAGCGGTGTCGATCGACACCTGGCCGTACAGATAATCGACATCGTGACCGGGCACCGAGGACTTGGCGATGATCACGCATTTGCTGGTGCTGGAGGTGGCACCGCCCATGCCGTCGGTGTGCTTGCCGTACGGATCGGGCGAACCGATCACCCGAAGCAGCAGGGCGTCGCGCGCCGGACCCGGCACGCGCGCGGCCTCGGGCAGATCCTCCAGACGGAAGAACACGCCCTTGGAGGTACCGCCGCGCATGTAGGTGGCGGGGATGCGGCGTTGCGGTGCGTAGGCCATGGCTCAGTCCGCCTTGTTGGCTTCGAGGAAGTCCTGCGCGAAGCGCTGCAGCACGCCGCCGGCCTCGTAGATGGAAACCTCCTCGTCGGAATCGAGACGGCAGGTGACCGGCACCTCGACGCGCTCGCCGTTACGACGGTTGACCACCAGCGTCAGCGTGGCGCGCGGCGCGCGTTCGCCGAGCACATCGAAGGTCTCGGTGCCGTCGATGCCGTAGGTCTTGCGGGTTTCGCCCGGCTTGAACTCCAACGGCAGCACGCCCATGCCGATCAGGTTGGTGCGGTGGATGCGTTCGAAGCCCTCGGCCACGATCGCCTCCACGCCGGCCAGGCGCACGCCCTTGGCTGCCCAGTCGCGCGAACTGCCTTGGCCGTAATCGGCGCCGGCGATGATGATCAGCGGCTGGCCGCGGCCCATGTAGGTCTCGATCGCTTCCCACATGCGCATCACCGTGCCCTCGGGCTCCACACGCGCCAGCGAACCCTTCTTCACCGCACCGCCCACCACCGCCATCTCGTTCAGCAGCGTGGGGTTGGCGAAGGTGGCGCGTTGCGCGGTCAGGTGGTCGCCGCGGTGGGTGGCGTAGGAATTGAAGTCCTCTTCCGGCAGGCCCATTTTGGCCAGGTATTCGCCGGCCGCGCTGGACGCCAGGATCGCGTTCGACGGCGACAGGTGGTCGGTGGTGATGTTATCGCCCAGCACCGCCAGCGGCCGCATGCCACGCAACGTGCGCGGCTTGGCCAGCGCGCCTTCCCAATACGGCGGACGGCGGATGTAGGTGCTCTGCGGACGCCAGTCGTACAGCGGGCTGACGGCCTCGCCCGACGCCACCGCGATCTTGAACATCGGCTCGTACACGCGGCGGAACTGCTCCGGCTTGACCGCCGATTTCACCAACGCGTCGATTTCGGCGTCGCTTGGCCAGATGTCCTTGAGGCGGATTTCGCGGCCGTCGACCGTGCCCAGCACGTCCTTCTCGATGTCGAAACGGATGGTACCGGCGATGGCATAGGCCACCACCAGCGGCGGCGAAGCCAGGAACGCCTGCTTGGCGTAGGGATGGATGCGGCCGTCGAAGTTGCGGTTGCCGCTGAGCACCGCGGTGGCGTACAGGTCGCGGTCGATGATTTCCTGCTGGATCGCCGGATCCAGCGCGCCGCTCATGCCGTTGCAGGTGGTGCAGGCGAAGGCCACGATGCCGAAGCCGAGCTTTTCCAGGTCCTCGGTCAATCCGGCTTCGTCCAGATACAGCGCCACCGCTTTCGAGCCCGGCGCCAACGAGGTCTTCACCCACGGCTTGCGGGTCAGTCCCAGGCGCGCGGCGTTACGCGCCAACAAACCGGCGGCGATGACGTTGCGCGGGTTGGAGGTATTGGTGCACGACGTGATGGCGGCGATGATCACCGCGCCATCGGGAAGCAGGCCCTTCGCCTCCTCCGCCCGGCCCGCCTGCAGCTTGCCTTCGTCGGCGATGCCGCGTTCGGCCAGTTGCGCCACCGGCAGGCGCGCATGCGGATTGGACGGACCGGCCATGGTACGCACCACGCCTGACAGATCGAACTGCAGCGTGCGCTCGTACTGCGCGGCGCGCAGATCATCGGCCCACAGGCCGGCAGCCTTGGCGTAGGTTTCCACCAGCGCCACCTGTTCGTCGCTGCGGCCGGTCAGGCGCAGGTAGTCGAGCGTGTTGCCGTCGATGAAGAACATCGCGGCCGTGGCGCCGTATTCGGGCGCCATGTTGGAGATGGTGGCGCGGTCGCCGATGGTCAGCGCCGCGGCGCCTTCGCCGCGGAACTCCAGATACGCGCCCACCACTTTCTGCTGGCGCAGGAATTCGGTCAGCGACAGCACGATGTCGGTGGCGGTGATGCCCGGCTGCGGCTTGCCCGTCAGCTCGACGCCGACGATGTCCGGCAGACGCATCCACGAGGCGCGGCCGAGCATCACGTTTTCGGCCTCCAGGCCGCCGACGCCGATGGCGATCACGCCCAACGCATCCACATGCGGCGTATGGCTGTCGGTGCCGACGCAGGTGTCCGGGAAAGCCACGCCGTCCTGCATGTGGATCACCGGGCTCATCTTCTCCAAATTGATCTGGTGCATGATGCCGTTGCCCGGCGGAATCACGTCGACGTTGCGGAACGCCTGCTTGGTCCAGTCGATGAAGTGGAAGCGATCGGCGTTGCGGCGGTCCTCGATGGCACGGTTCTTGGCGAACGCATCCGGGTCGAAGCCGCCGCATTCCACCGCCAGCGAGTGGTCGACGATCAGCTGCACCGGCACCACCGGATTGACCTGCGCCGGGTCGCCGCCCATGTCGGCGATGGCGTCGCGCAGGCCGGCCAGATCGACCAGCGCGGTCTGGCCGAGGATGTCGTGGCAGACCACCCGCGCCGGGAACCACGGGAAGTCCAGATCGCGTCGGCGCTCCGCCAGCTGGCGCAGGTAGTCGTCGCGTCGGGCCGGATCGGCCTTGCGCACGATGTTCTCGGCGTGCACGCGCGCGGTGTACGGCAGCTCCGCCCACGCGCCGGGGCGCAGGGAATCGACCGCGGCGCGCGCGTCGTAGTAATCGAGTTTCGTGCCGGGCAGCGGTTTGCGGTAATCGGTGTTCATCGTCGTCTGTCGGTTGCGGCCGGCGCGCGGCTCAGCGTTGGTTCAGTGGCACGTATTCGCGGTCTTCCGGGCCGGTGTAGTTGGCGCTCGGGCGGATGATCTTGCCGTCCTCGCGCTGTTCGATGACGTGCGCGCTCCAACCGGTGGTGCGCGCGATCACGAACAGCGGGGTGAACATCGGGGTCGGGATGCCCATCATGTGGTAGGCCGAGGCGCTGTACCAGTCGAGATTCGGGAACATCTTCTTGGTGTCCATCATCAGGTTCTCGATGCGCTCGGACACGTCGAACAGCGTCCGGTTGCCGCCCTCGGCGCAGAGTTTGCGCGAGATCTCCTTGATGATCGGATTGCGCGGATCGCCGATGGTGTACACCGGGTGGCCGAAGCCGATGATGATCTCCTTGCGCTCCATGCGCGCGCGGATGTCGGCTTCCGCGGCGTCGGCGGAACCGTAGCGGCTGATGATGTCCATCGCCACTTCGTTGGCGCCGCCGTGCTTGGGCCCGCGCAGCGCGCCGATGGCGCCGGTGATGCAGGAATGCAGGTCGGAGCCGGTGCCGGCGATGACGCGCGCGGTGAAGGTCGAGGCGTTGAACTCATGCTCGGCATACAGCACCAACGATTGGTCCAGCGCGCGCGCATGCGATTTACTCGGCGGCTCGCCGTGCAGCAGGTGCAGGAAGTGGCCGGCGGTGGTCTCGTCGTCGGTTTCGACATCGATGCGGCGGCCGTTGCGGGTGAAGTGCCACCAGTACAGCAGCATCGAGCCGAAGCTGGCGATCAGCTTATCGGCGATGTCGCGCGCTTCGTTGGCCGGGTGGCCTTCGCGTTCCGGCAGCACGGTGCCCAGCACCGAGCAGCCGGTGCGCAGCACGTCCATCGGGTGCGCGTTGGCCGGCACCAGTTCCAGCGCTTCGGCGACGATGGCCGGCAGGCCGCGCAGGCGTTTCAGCTTGGCGCGGTAGGCGGCCAGTTGCGAGGCGGCCGGCAGGGTGCCGTGCACCAGCAGGTGCGCGACTTCCTCGAACGAGGACTGGGTGGCCAGATCGTGGATGTCGTAGCCGCGGTAATGCAGGTCGTTGCCGCTGCGGCCGACGGTGCACAGGGCGGTATTGCCGGCGGCGGTGCCGCTCAGCGCCACGGATTTCTTGGCTTTCGGGAGGACTTGTTCGCTCATGTCGGTTCCTTATTTCTTGTCGGCGAATAACGCGTCGAGTTTGTCTTCGTAGCGGTGGTAATCGAGGAAATCGTACAGCTCGGCACGCGTCTGCAGCGTGTCAATGAGGTTCTTCTGGGTGCCTTCGCGGCGGACGGTCTCGTAGAAGTTGAGCGCCGCCTTGTTCATCGCGCGGTAGGCGCCGCAGCAGTACAGGGCGATGTCCACGCCGGCGTCGCGCAGCTCGTCGGTGGTGAAGAACGGCGTGCTGCCGAATTCGGTCAGGTTGGCCAGGATCGGCACCTTCACCGCGGATTTGAACTTGCGGTAGTCGTCCAAGGTCTTCATCGCTTCTGGGAAGATCATGTCGGCGCCGGCCTCGACATAGGCCACCGCACGCTCGATGGCGGCATCGAGACCTTCGACCGCGGCCGCGTCGGTGCGCGCCATGATCACGAAATCGGCGTCGCTGCGCGCGTCGACCGCGGCCTTGACCCGGTCGACCATTTCGTCTTTGGACACCACCTCCTTGCCCGGCCGGTGGCCGCAGCGCTTCTGGCCGACCTGGTCTTCCATATGCACGGCGGCCACGCCGATGCGCTCGAAATTGCGGATGGTGCGGCCGATGTTGAACGCGCCGCCCCAGCCGGTGTCGATGTCGACCAGCAGCGGCATGCCGGTGGCGTCGACGATGCGGCGGGCGTCGGTCAGCACGTCTTCCATGGTGCTGATGCCGAGATCGGGGATACCCAGCGAGTTGGCGGCCACGCCGCCGCCGGACAGGTACAGGGCCTTGTAGCCGGTGCGTTTGGCCATCAACCCGGCATAGGCGGTGATGGCGCCCATCACCTGCAACGGCGTTTCTTCGGAAAGGGCGGCGCGGAATCGGGTGCCGGCTGAAATCATCTTTGGTGTTCCCGGTTGTGCGGGCCATCGGCCCATAAACGAAGGGCGGGCAATGCCCGCCCCGTTCGGCTTACTGCAGCAGGTCGGCGACGCCGGCGCGCTCTTCTTCCAGTTCGGCCAGGGTGAAGTCCATGCGCTCGCGGCTGAAGGCGTCGATGTCGAGGCCCTGCACGATGTCATAACGGCCGTCGCGGGTGACCACCGGGAAGCCGTACATCACGCCTTCGGGGATGCCGTAGCTGCCGTCCGACGGCACGCCCATGGTGACCCACTCGCCGTTCGAGCCCAACAGCCAGTCGCGGATGTGGTCGATGGCGGCGTTGGCGGCCGAGGCGGCCGAGGACAGGCCGCGCGCCTCGATGATGGCGGCGCCGCGCTTGCCCACCTTCGGGATGAACACGTCCTTGTTCCAGGCCTCGTCGGCGATGGCGTCCTTGACCGAGGCGCCGTCGATGGTGGCGAAGCGGTAGTCCGGATACATGGTCGGGCTGTGGTTGCCCCAGACGATCAGCCTGCGGATGTCGCCGACCGGCTTGCCGGTCTTGCCGGCCAACTGGCTCAGCGCGCGGTTGTGGTCCAGACGCAGCATGGCGGTGAAGTTCTTCGGATTCAGGTCCGGCGCCGACTTCATGGCGATATAGGCGTTGGTGTTGGCCGGATTGCCGACCACCAGCACCTTGACGTCACGCGAGGCCACGGCGTTCAGCGCCTTGCCCTGCACGGTGAAGATCTTGGCGTTTTCCAGCAGCAGGTCCTTGCGCTCCATGCCCGGACCGCGCGGACGGGCGCCGACCAGCAGCGCGACGTCGGCGTCCTTGAAGGCGACCATCGGGTCGTCGGTGCCGACCATGCCGGCCAGCAGCGGGAACGCGCAGTCCTCGAGCTCCATCATCACGCCCTTGAGCGCGGCCTGGGCTTTTTCCATCGGCAGTTCCAGCATCTGCAGGATAACCGG
The DNA here is from genome assembly GCF_014638745.1 of Arenimonas maotaiensis. GTDB lineage: Bacteria > Pseudomonadota > Gammaproteobacteria > Xanthomonadales > Xanthomonadaceae > Arenimonas > Arenimonas maotaiensis. The sequence continues at coordinate 388,763 of NZ_BMFO01000002.1, read as the reverse complement.
CTGGTCCTTGCCCAGCATTTCGCCGGAGGCGATGCGGAACAGCAGGGAGTAGCCGATTTGGCCGGCGGCGCCGGTGACAGCAACACGGATGGGGGCTTTCATGGGATTCACTCCGGGGTTCAGGTTAATTCAGCGAAAAATTCCTGGATGCGCTTCAGGCCTTCCGGCAATTGCGCGCTCGGGCAGGTGTAGGAGATGCGCAGCGAATTCGGCGCGCCGAACGCGGAGCCCGGCACGCAGGCCACGCCCTTGGCTTCCAGCAGCACATTGCAGAACTCGACGTCGTTGCCGATCACGGTGTCGCCGTGCTTCTTTCCGAACGCGCAGGAGATGTCCGGGAACACGTAGAACGCGCCCTGCGGACGCGGACAGACCACGCCGGGGATGGCGGCCATCGCGGCCATCACCACGTCGCGCTTGGCTTCGAATTCGCGGTTCTTCTGGTCCGGCACGTCCTGCGGGCCGCTCAGCGCGGCGATGGCGGCGGCGGTGACCACTTCCGGGATGTTGGTGATGTGGTTGGAGTTCAGCGTGGCGACGGCCTTGGCCACGGATTCCGGACCGGCGATGAAGCCGACGCGCCAGCCTGGCATGCCGTAGGTCTTGGACAGCGAGTCGACGAAGATGACGCGGTCGCGCAGCTCGGGGCGGGCGCTCACGAAGTTGTGGTAGCCGAGACCGTCGAACACCATGCGGTGATAGATGTCGTCGCTGATCACCCAGGTGTCCGGATACTTCACCAGCACATCGGCCAGCGCGGCGATCTCGTCCTTGCTGTAGACCATGCCGGTCGGGTTGTTCGGGTTGTTGAACAGGAACACCTTCGGCTTCTGTTGCAGGGCGGCATCGAGCTGGGCCGGTGTGATCTTGTAGTTCTGGCTGGCCGGACAGTGCAGATGCAGGGTCTTGGCGTTGACGATGTCGGCGATGTCCTGGTAGGTGGTCCAGTACGGCACCGCGAAGGCGATGGTGTCGCCTTCATCGAGCAGGGCTTCAGCCAGGTTGTACAGCATATGCTTGGCGCCGATGCCGGTGGCGACATGGGCGCGGGTGTAGCCGGTCAGGCCGGCGCGCGCGATGTGCGCCAGGAAGGCGTCCAGCAGGGCGTCGGCGCCGCGGTTGACGCCGTATTGACCGGAGTCCTTGCTCAGGGCCTCGGCGGCGGCGGCGTATACGTGCGGGCCGGGCAGGAAATTGGGCACGCCGATGGAGAAGCTGATGATGTCGCGTCCCGCCGCCTTGAGGGCTTTGGCCTTTTCGGCCACGGCCATGATGGCGGAAGGTTTGGCGCGGCCGATGCGTTGGGCTAATTGCGGCATTGCGTGTCTTCCATCGTGCAGGCAAAAGGTGCAATATCATACCATGCCGTCCATGGCGGCAACCCGCCGCACGGGCGGGACGACCGGGGAATCATGATGAAAACCGAACTGAACGCCAAGCACCTGCGTGGCCTGTTGCTGATTCTCGCCATCGGCTTGGCAGCGCCGGCGGCGGCCGCGACCCGCGCCAAGACCGCGGTCACCGAAACCGGTGAGAACGTCCGCATCGAAGGCAGCATCGTGTTGGTCGAACCGGACATCGAACTCAGCTTGGTCACCGCCGGCGGCCTGCAGGAACCGCGCAAGGACTGGTCGGATGCCGCCCGCCGGCATTATCCGGCGGCGGTCGGCCGCCTGATTACGGCCCGCAACGGCAGCCGGACACCGGATTTCGACATTCCCGACGCACTCGAACCGTCCTCGCGCCTGGGCCAGGTGCTGCGCCTGAACCAGGTGGTGGCGCTGAGCATCGCGCAATACTCCAACCCGGGCAGCGTATTGGCCACCAAGAAAGACGCCAAGACCGGCAAGCCGCTGCTCGACTGGAGCCTGGGGCCCGGCGTGGCGGAAATCCGGCAGGCCACCGGCGCCGATTACGCGCTGTTCACGTATGTGCGCGACAGCTACGCAAGCGGCGGCCGCAGCGCCCTGCGCGCCTTCACCCTGGTCGCCGGGCTGGCGATGGGCTCCTACATCGACATCGGCGGCGGTATGCAGGTCGGCGTCGCGGCCTTGGTCGACCTGCGCACCGGGCAAGTGGTCTGGCATAACGTGATGGTCAAGCAATCCGGCGACCTGCGCAGCGCCGAAGGCGCCGATCTGGTGGTCGACGACCTGCTGAAAAGCTTTCCGCTGTGAGCCTGCGTGCGGCCCTGCTGCTGGCGCTGAGCCTGTCCACCGCCGGCGCGGCGGCGGCCGATGCCCTGCGCGCCGGAGAGAAGCCGGCGTCGGGCAGCACCGAAGCCGAACTGTGGTACGGCATGGACCAGGCCGAGAAGGACATCCAGGCCTCGCCCTATGTGGTGCGCGATCCGGCGCTGAACGCTTACGTGCGCGGCGTACTGTGCGACGTGGTCGGCGACTACTGCCCGGACATGCGCCTGTATATCATCGACGTGCCGGTGTTCAACGCCTCGATGGCGCCCAACGGCGCGGTGCTGGTGTTCACCGGCGCCTTGCTGCGCATGCAGGACGAATCCGAACTGGCGCTGGTGCTGGGCCATGAATTCGCCCACTTCCGGCAGCGCCATAGTTTGCAGAGCTGGGAAAAAGCCAAACGTACCTCGGCCTTCCTGGCCACCTTCGGCGTGCTGACCTGGGCCGGCGGCGTCGGTTTGGCCGGCGGCATCGCGCAGATGGTGGGACTGGCCAACGTCATGCAGTTCTCGCGCGAAAACGAACGCGAATCCGACGAGATCGGTTTCCATCTGGTGACCGGGCACGGCTACGACCCGCAGGCCGGCGTGCGCGTCTGGGAACGGATGCTGCGCGAGGAAACCGCCGATCCGCGCCGCCGCCACGACCCGGTGTTCGCCAGCCACCCGAAGACCTCGGAGCGCCTGGAAGACATGCGCGCCGCCGCCGCACGCGTTCCGCCCGGCGACTACGAACGCCATCAGGCGCGCTACGCCGCGGCGGTCAGACCGCATCTGGCGGCATGGCTGGACGCCGAGCTCGGCAAACGCACGTTCGCCACCAGCATCCAGATGATCGAGGATCTGAAGCGCGCCGCGGCGCCGGAACTGTTGGGAACCTACGAATTCTATCTGGCCGAGGCCCTGCGCCGCCGCAACCGTAACGACGACCGGGAGCGCGCCGATGCGCTGTACGCCAGCGCTGTCGGCCGCGCGGAAACGCCGGCCGGCGCCTGGCGCGAATACGGCCTGGTGTTGAAACGTCGCGGGCAAGCCGCCGAGGCCGCCACGCACCTGCGCCGCTATCTTGAACGCGAGCCGACCGCCAAAGACCGGCTGTTCATCGAAAAAGACATCCAATCCCTGGAGAACCGCCCGTGAACCCGTTCCGCCCCAAATCCGCCGTTCTTCTCTTCGCCATGGCGCTGCTGGGCGCCTGCGCCAGCCCCGGCGGCCGCCTGCAGCAGGCCGGCAGCACGGCCGAGGTGTTCGACATGCGTCTGGACTCGGACCTGGCCTGGGCGCGCATCAAATCCCCGCGCCAGGAACTGTGGACCATCGACGGCCCGGGCCTGAACAGCCTGAGCGTCTATAACGACATCAAACCCGGCGAACACGTGTTCCAGCTCGGCCGCGAGCGCAAGTCGAACCCGAACGGGCCCTGGTTCCGGCCGGGCATGCGCCCGGACGAGCTGCGCGACGTGATTCTGGACGCCATCCGCGGACAGGGCTGGGCGCAGGTCTCGGACGAGAACTTCCGCCCGCACGACTTCGGCGGCACGCCCGGCATCCGCTTCGAACTGCGCCAAACCAGCCCGGAAGGGCTGATTTACCTGGGCAGCGTGGCCGCCGTGGAGCGCGGCGGCAAACTCGACGTGCTGTACTGGAAAGCGCCGGCCGAATACTACGCGCCGCGCGACGCCGGTGCTGTGGCGCGCATGCTGGATGGCCTGCGCCACGTCAAGTGAGCCGGCGGAGCCGATGACGAAAAAAGGGCGCCGAAGCGCCCGTTTTTCGTTGCCTTACCGCACTTGCCGGCTCAGGCGCCGAGGGCGGTGTTCCATTGCGCCACGCGCTCGGCCTGGGCGGCCAGCAGGGCCGAGGCGTCGCCTTCGATGACCGCGGTCTGAATCAGGTCGCCCTGGCGGATGGCGTCGACCACGGCTTGGTCGGCGGCCGAAAGCACCTCGCCGAACACGGTGTGCTTGCCGTCCAGCCAGGGGGTGGCGGCGTGGGTGATGAAGAACTGGCTGCCGTTGGTGCCCGGGCCGGCGTTGGCCATCGACAGCACGCCGGGCTTGTCGTGACGCGCTTTCGGGCTGCATTCGTCCTCGAACCGGTAGCCCGGGCCGCCGTTGCCGATGCCGTGCGGACAGCCGCCCTGGATCATGAAATCGGCGATGACGCGGTGGAATTTCAGGCCATCGTAGAAACCGCGCTGGATCAGGTTGACGAAGTTGGCGACGGTGACCGGCGCGACGTCGGCGAACAGTTTCAGGCGGATCGTGCCCTTTTCGGTGTTCAGCACGGCGGTTAAATCGGACATGGATGGCTCCGGGGTGGGTGAATACGGGTTGAATAGGATGCCATAAATCGACTTAACAGGCCCTGACGGAGTATAATGTCCGGCTCATCTCCCTACGATAATCATGCCGGTTCAGGCAGCCTCCCTATGTCCATCGAAAACCTCCGCAACATCGCGATCGTGGCCCACGTCGACCACGGCAAGACCACCCTGGTCGACCAACTGCTGAAGCAATCCGGCACCTTCGGCGAACGCGCCCAGATCGCCGAGCGCGTGATGGACAGCAACGACCAGGAAAAGGAGCGCGGCATCACCATCCTGGCCAAGAACACCGCCATCAACTGGAACGGCAACCGCATCAACATCGTCGACACCCCGGGCCACGCCGACTTCGGCGGCGAAGTCGAGCGCGTACTGTCGATGGTCGACTCGGTGCTGATCCTGGTCGACGCCATGGACGGACCGATGCCGCAGACCCGCTTCGTGACCCAGAAGGCGTTCGACATGGGCTTCAAGCCGATCGTGGTGGTCAACAAGATCGACCGCCCGGGCGCGCGTCCGGACTGGGTGGTGGAGCAGGTCTGGGACCTGTTCGACCGCTTGGGCGCCACCGCCGAGCAGATGGACTTCCCGATCGTGTACGCCTCGGCGCTGAACGGCTACGCCAGCCTGGATCCGGAAACCCGCGACGGCGACATGACCCCGCTGTACGAAGCGATCATGAAGCACGTCAGCCCGCCGCAGGTCGACCTCGAAGGCCCGTTCCAGATGCGCATCAGCCAGCTGGACTACAACAGCTACGTCGGTCTGATCGGCATCGGCCGCATCCAGCGCGGCAAGGTCAAGAAGAACATGCCGGTCACCATCATCGACCGCGAAGGCAAGAAACGCCAGGGCAAAGTGCTGCAGGTGCTCGGCTTCCTCGGTCTGGAACGGCTGGAGGTCGAAGAGGCGCAGGCCGGCGACATCGTGGCGATTTCGGGCATCCAGGAACTGACCATTTCCGACACCCTGTGCGCCCTGGATTTCCCGGAAGCGCTGCCGGCGCTGACCGTCGACGAACCGACCATCTCGATGACCTTCCAGGTCAACAACTCGCCGTTCGCCGGCAATAAAGATTTGTCCGGCGGCAAGTTCCTGACCAGCCGCCAGCTGAAAGAGCGCCTGGACCGCGAGAAGGTGCACAACGTCGCCCTGCGCGTCGAGGAAGGCTCCGACGCCGACAAGTTCCTGGTCTCCGGCCGCGGCGAACTGCATCTGTCGGTGCTGATCGAAACCATGCGCCGTGAAGGCTACGAGCTGGCGGTGTCGCGCCCGGAAGTGATCATCAAGGAAATCGACGGCCAGCTGATGGAGCCGATCGAGCAGCTGGTGGTCGACATCGAAGAGCAGCACCAGGGCGGCGTGATGGAGAAACTCGGCATCCGCAAGGGCCAGCTGAAGAGCATGGAATCCGACGGCCGGGGCCGCGTGCGCCTGGATTACGAAATTCCGGCGCGTGGCCTGATCGGCTTCCAGAACGAGTTCAAGACCCTGACCCAGGGCTCCGGCCTGCTGTTCCACGTGTTCGACCATTACGGCCCGAAGTCCGAAGGCGCCATCGCCAAACGCCCGAACGGCGTGATGATCGCCAACGCCCCGGGCGCCACCCCGGCCTACGCGCTGGGCCCGCTGGAAGAGCGCGGCAAGCTGTTCGCCGCCGAAGGCGACAATGTCTACGAAGGCCAGCTGATCGGCATCCATTCCAAGGACAACGACCTGACCGTGAACGCGATCAAGACCAAGCCGCTGACCAACATGCGCGCTTCCGGCAAGGACGACGCCATCAAGTTGACCCCGGCGATCAAATACACGCTGGAGCAGGCGCTGGACTTCATCGAGGACGACGAGCTGGTGGAAGTCACCCCGAAGGAAATCCGCCTGCGCAAGAAGCACCTGACCGAGAACGAGCGCAAGCGCGCCGGCCGCGCTTAACACGAGAAACCCCGCGTCCGCGGGGTTTTTCTTGCCCGGATACCGACCATGGAAATCGATACCATCCTCTGGCTGCTGACCGCCCTCGCCGGCTTCGCCGCCGGCCTGATCGACAGCATCGTCGGCGGCGGCGGCCTGGTGCTGACCCCGGCCATGCTCAACCTGCATCCCGGTCTCGGCATCCTGCAGGCCATCGGCACGCAGCGCACCAGCTCGATCATGGGCACCTCGGTGGCGGCCTGGAACTACCTGCGCAAGGTCCGCGTCGAACGCGGCATCCTGTTGCCGGCCTGCGCCGCGGCGCTCACGGCCTCGGCCGTCGGCGTGCAGTTCGCCAAACGCATCGACCCCGAGTTGCTGAAGTGGACCGTGCTGGCGATCTGCGTGCTGCTGGCGCTGTACACCGCCCTGCGCAAGGATCTGGGGCTGAAGGAGGAGCGCCGCTTCCATCCTCGGCACGAGAGCGTGGCCGCATTGGCGATCGGCGCCGCGACCGGCTTCTACAACGGCCTGATCGGCCCGGGCACCGGCACGCTGATGGTATTCGCCTTCGTCAGCTTTCTCGGTCTGGACTTCCTGAAGTCCTCGGCCTCGGCCAAGGCCGCCAACGTCGCCGCCGATCTGAGCTCCTGGACGGTGTTGATGTTCAGCGGCTTCGTGATCTGGACCCTGGCCCTGCCGCTGATCGTCGGCAACATGCTCGGCAGCTACCTCGGCAGCCACCTGGCCATCCGCAAAGGCCAGGCCTTCGTGCGCGCCGTGTTCCTGGTCATCGTGCTGGCGCTGATCGCGCGTCAGGCCTGGCTGCTGTTCGCCGCCTGAGCCGGCGTCAGAGCGACGCCAGCCACTCGTCGTCGGAGCCCTCGTTGACGCCTTCGAACAGGAAGGTGCTGAGGTAGCGTTCGCCGGTGTCCGGCAGCATGGCCAGGATCACCGAGCCTTCGGCTGCCGATTCCGCCACTTTCAACGCGGCGGCCAAGGTGGCACCGGCCGAAATACCGACGAACACGCCCTCTTCCGCCGCCAGACGGCGCGCGGTATCGCGGGCGGTGACGTCGTCGACCGGAATATCCTCGTCCGGCACGCTGCGGTTCAGCACCGCCGGCACGAAATCCGGCGTCCAGCCCTGGATCTTGTGCGGTTGCCATTCCTTGCCGGCCAACAGCGAGGCGCCGGCCGGTTCAGTGGTGACGATGCGGACGTCGGGCCGGGCCAGTTTCAGCATCTCGCCGACACCGGTCATGGTGCCACCGGTGCCCCAGCCGCTGACGAAATAGTCGAGGCGCTTGCCGGCGAAATCCTGCAGGATCTCGGCGGCGGTGGTGCTGCGGTGGTAGGCCGGATTGGCCGGATTCTCAAACTGCCGCGCCAGGAACCAGCCGTGTGTGGCCGCCAACTCCTGCGCCTTGCGCACCATGCCGCTGCCGCGCTCGGCGGCCGGCGTCAGGATGACCTTGCCGCCGTAGGCGCGGATCAGCTTGCGACGCTCGATCGAGAAGGTCTCGCTCATCACCGCCACGAACGGATAGCCGCGCGCGGCGCAGACCATGGCCAACGCCACGCCGGTGTTGCCCGAGGTCGCCTCGACCACGGTCTGGCCGGGCTTGAGTAGACCGCGCTGTTCGGCGTCGAGGATGACGGCGAGCGCCAGACGGTCCTTGACCGAACCGCCGGGATTGAAGAATTCGACCTTGGCGTACAGATGGACGTGCGCCGGGGCGATGCGGCCGAGTTTGACGATCGGCGTACGGCCGATGGTGTCGAGGATGCTGTCGTAAATCATGTCGGTGCGTCCTGGTCGGAATGAGGCATTCAATCTAGGCGCATTGTCCCCGGCTGTAAAATAACCTAAGCTGTCGGACATATGACATTTCGTCATATGCCCTACTCCGCTCCGGATACCCCATGACCCTGACCCAACTGCGCGCCTTGGTCGCCATCGCCGACTCCGGCCTGAACGTCACGCAGGCCGCCGAGCGCGTCAACGGTACCCAGCCCGGACTGTCCAAGCAGATCAAACAGCTGGAGGACGAACTCGGCTTCCTGCTGTTCACCCGCGGCGCCCGCAGCCTGGAGGGCATTACGCCGGCCGGCGCCAAAGTGATCGAGCACGCGCGCCTGCTGCTGATCCAGGCCAACAACATCAAGGCCCTGGCCGCCAACCTGCGCCAGGTGCACGACGGCGAACTGCGCATCGCCACCACCCATACCCAGGCGCGTTACGCCTTGCCGCCGGCCCTGGCCGCGTTCAACCGCGAATACCCGACCGTGGCGGTGCACCTGAATCCGGGCACCGACGCCGAATCGCTGGCGATGCTGGACCGCGACGAGGCCGAGTTGGCGATCATCTCCAGCGCCGGTACGCTGCCGCCGTCCGGCTATATCGCCCTGCCTCTGTACCGCTGGGACCGCATCATCCTGGTCAAGCCGGACCATCCGCTGGCGCACCGGACCGACGCGCCGCGGCTGGAACAACTGGCGCAGTATCCATTGGTGAGTTACGAATCCAGCGTCGATCCGGCCTCCTCGCTGCGGCAGACGTTCAGCAGCGAAGGTCTGGCGGTCAATCTGGCGATGACCGCGCGCGACGCCGACCTGATCAAGACCTATGTGCGCGCCGGTTTCGGCGTCGGCGTGCTGGCGGAGATGGCGCAGAGCGCGGAAGACCGCGACCTGGTCCGCATCGAAGCCGCCGGACTGCTACCGCAATGCACCTGCTGGGCGCTGTTGCGCAAGGACCGCATCCTGCGCGATTACACGCTCAGCCTGCTGCGACGCCTGCTGCCCTGGCTGCACGGCAACGAATTGCAGCGTCTGCTGCGCGGCGCACAGGCGGCGCCGTCATTGCCGCCGCCGCATTGGCGGGAACGCCAAGCGCCGGCCGGAATCGGCGAATTCGAGATCTAGCCGCGTCTCAGCCCAGGCTCTGGTGCTTGTGCACGATCGACATGGCGATCTCCAGCGACTGTTCGTAGTTCAGGCGCGGATCGACGGTCGAGCGGTAGGCGCGTTCCAGGTCGGCTTCCGACAGGTCGCGGGCGCCGCCCAGGCATTCGGTCACGTTCTCGCCGGTGAGCTCCAGATGCACGCCGCCCAGATGCGAACCCTCGGCCGCGTGCACGTCGAAGCTGGTCTCCAGCTCGGCCTTGATGTTGTCGAAGCGCCGGGTCTTGAAACCGTTGCTGGTCGACTCGGTGTTGCCGTGCATCGGATCGCAGACCCACAGCACGCGCGCGCCGATCGAGCGCACCGCGCGCACCAAGCGCGGCAGTTCGGCACCGACTTTGTCGGCGCCCAAGCGGTGGATCAGCGTCAGCCGGCCCGGCTCGTTGTCCGGGTTGAGCGTCTCGCACAGGCGCTTGATCTGATTGTCGGTCACCGAGGCCGAGATCTTGATTCCGACCGGATTGGCGATGCCGCGGAAATACTCCACGTGCGCGCCGTCCAGCTGCGCCGTGCGCATGCCGATCCACGGATAGTGGGTCGACAGGTTGAACCAGCCGTCCTGGCGCGGCACGCGGCGGGTCAGCGCCTCCTCGTACGGCAGCAGCAACGCTTCGTGCGAGGTGTAGAACTCGGTGCGGTTGACGTTGTGCGCCGGTTCGCCGGAGATGGTCTCCATGAACCGGATGGCGTCGCTGACCGACTGCACCAGCTTGCGGTACTGCGCCGACTGCGGCGACTGCGAGACCCAGCCCAGATCCCAGTATTCGGGATGGTGCAGGTCGGCGAAGCCACCGTCGATCAGCGCGCGCACGAAGTTCATGGTCATCGCCGAACGCGCGTGGCCTTTCACCATGCGGCGCGGATCGGGGACGCGAGCCGCTTCGGTGAACTCGGGCGCGTTGATGAAGTCGCCGCGGTAGCTCGGCAGGGTCGTGCCGTCCTTGGTCTCCAGGTCGGCCGAGCGCGGCTTGGCGTACTGGCCGGCGAAGCGGCCGACGCGCACCACCGGCTTGCGCAGGCCGTGCACAAGCACCAGGCTCATCTGCAGCAGGATCTTGAGCCGGTTGGAGATCAGCCCGGATTCGCAGTCGCTGAAGCTTTCGGCGCAGTCGCCGCCCTGCAGCAGGAAGGAACGGCCTTCCTGCGCGCGCGCGATGTGCTGCTTCAGCGCCAGGATCTCGGCGGAAGTGACCAGCGGCGGCAGCCGCGCCAATTCGCCCTGCACCGCCGCCAACGCGGCGGCATCGGGATACACGGGTTGCTGCAGGGCGGTATGGTTCCGCCAACCGGCCGGTTGCCAGTCTTGATTCGGTTTCATCGGGAATCTCAGTATTTCTTGAATGCCGAATATACGGCAAGCGACAGGAAGCCGGTGTAAAGGACGAGCGTCCACATCGGCATCGACAGGCCGAGGAATTGCCAATCGATCTTGGCGCATTCGCCGGAACCCTTGAACACGGTGACCAGCACCTCGGTCAGCGGCATGGCCTCGAGCATGTAATCCAGGCCCATGCCGCCGCAAAACGACAGCTGGTCGGCCGGCGCCAACTGGATGGCGACATGCCGGCCGGCCACGGCCAGACCGGCGACCGTCGACAGGCCGGCCAGTGCGGCATAGACCTTGCGGCCGAACGCGCCGGGATTGTGGGCCGCGCCGGCGAGGAAGAACACGCCCATGGCCAGGAACGCGACGCGCTGCAGGATGCACAGCGGACAGGGTTGCATCAGCATGCCGTACTGCACATACAGGGCGTAGGCCACGGAGCCGAAACAGGCGGCGGCGGCGAGGAGATACAGACGGCGGAAGGACCAGCTCAGCGGATTCATGACGGTTCGGGGGATACGGACTGCAGACCTTTACACTAGCGCGTTTGCGGCGCATTGGCAAAACATTTCGCGCATGAAAAAGCCCCGACGGATCGGGGCTTTTTCGATACAACTGACGGCGCTTATTCGGCGCTGGCGACGGCCGAGACCTGCGGGCGGTCGACCAGTTCGACATAGGCCATCGGGGCGTTGTCGCCCGGACGGAAGCCGCACTTCATGATGCGCAGATAGCCGCCCGGACGCTCCTTGTAGCGCGGACCGAGTTCGACGAACAGCTTGCCGACGGCTTCCTTGTCGCGCAGGCGCGACATGGCGAGACGGCGGTTGGCGACGCCGTCGGTCTTGCCGATGGTGATCAGCGGCTCGGCGACGCGGCGCAGTTCCTTGGCTTTCGGCAGGGTGGTGCGGATCAGCTCGTGCTTGAACAGCGAGGCCGCCATGTTGACGAACATCGCTTCGCGGTGGGCGCTGGTGCGGCTGAATTTACGGCCGGATTTTTGGTGACGCATGGTCGTGATTCCTAATCGGCGCGCGGGCGGAAACCCGCGCTGTGTTTAATTAACCCAACATTCCCAGCTGGTGGCTGGCCGGCGGCCAGTTGTCCAGTTTCTGACCCAGGGTGAAGCCGCGTTGGGCCAGCACGTCCTTGATCTCGGTGAGGGATTTCTTGCCCAGATTCGGGGCCTTCAGCAGTTCGACTTCCGTACGCTGCACCAGATCGCCGATGTAGTAGATGTTCTCGGCTTTCAGGCAGTTGGCGGAACGGACGGTCAGCTCCAGATCGTCGATCGGACGCAGCAGCACCGGATCCACGCCCGGGCCGGCCGGCTTCTTGTCCTGGTCGGCGCGCTTGGTGAAGTCGCCGAACACCGACAGCTGGTCGGTCAGGATGTCGGCCGCGGTGCGGATGGCGTCTTCGGCGTCGATGGTGCCGTTGGTTTCGATGTCGAGCACCAGCTTGTCGAGGTCGGTGCGCTGTTCGACGCGGGCGGCGACCACTTCATAGGCCACGCGGCGGACCGGCGAGAAGCTGGCGTCCAGCACGAGGCGGCCGATGGTGCGGGTTTCGTCGTCCGGACGGCGACGGGCCGACGCCGGCTGGTAGCCGAAGCCGCGCTCGACCTTCAGGCGCATGTTGATCGAGGCGTCCTTGGTCAGGGTGCAGATCACGTGTTCCGGATTCAGGATCTCGACCGTGTGGTCGGCCTTGATGTCGCCGGCGGTGACTTCACCCGCGCCGCTCTTGCTCAGGCTCAGGGTGGTGTGGTCGACGCCTTGCAGGCGCAGGGCGACGTCCTTCAGGTTCAGCAGGACTTCCAGCACGTCTTCCTGCAGGCCTTCGATGGTGCTGTATTCGTGCAGCACGCCGTCGATCTCGACTTCCGTGATGGCGAAGCCGGGAATCGAAGACAGCAGCACGCGGCGCAGGGCGTTGCCCAGCGTGTGGCCGTAGCCGCGCTCCAGCGGTTCGATGACCACTTTCGCGCGGTGGGCGCTGCTACGTTCGATTACAGGGCCGCGCGGGCGCAGCACTTGGTGGGCGGTTACCGTCATGGGGAATGACACTCCTGAAGATTATTACTTCGAGTACAGTTCGACGATCAGCGCTTCGTTGATGTCGGAAGGCAGATCGGCGCGGTCCGGAACGGCTTTGAACACACCGGCGAATTTGTTGCTGTCCACTTCGCACCAGCTCGGCACCAGGTCCATCTGCTGGGCCAGGTTCAGGGCTTCCTGCACGTTCAGGTGCTTCTTCGCGCGTTCGGTCAGCTCGATGCTGTCGCCGGCCTTGACCTGGTACGACGGCAGGTTGACGCTCTTGCCGTTGACCAGGATGGCCTTGTGCGACACCAGCTGGCGGGCGGCCGGACGGGTGACCGCGAAACCCATGCGGTAGACCACGTTGTCGAGACGGGTTTCCAGGATCTGCAGCAGCATTTCGCCGGTGTTGCCCTTGCGGCGGGCGGCCTTGGCGTAATAGCCGCGGAACTGGCGTTCCAGCAGGCCGTAGATGCGCTTGACCTTCTGCTTCTCGCGCAACTGGGTGGCGTAGTCGGACAGCTTGCCCTTCTTGGCCACGGCGCCGTGCTGGCCGGGTTTCTGTTCGAGTTTGCACTTGGAGTCGAGGGCGCGGGCCGGCGACTTCAGGCTGAGGTCGGCGCCTTCGCGACGCGACAGTTTACATTTGGGACCGATATAACGAGCCATGACTTATTGTTCTCCTTCCCTTAGACGCGGCGCTTTTTGGGCGGACGGCACCCGTTGTGCGGGATTGGGGTCACGTCGATGATGTTCATGATTTTGTATCCGCAGGCGTTCAGCGCGCGGACGGCGGATTCACGGCCCGGGCCCGGGCCCTTGATGCGGACTTCCAGGGTCTTCACGCCGTAGTCCAGGGCCACTTTACCGGCCTTTTCCGAAGCGACCTGGGCCGCGAACGGGGTGGACTTGCGCGAACCGCGGAAGCCTGCGCCACCGGAGGTGGCCCAGCTCAGGGCGTTGCCCTGGCGGTCGGTGATCGTGATGATGGTGTTGTTGAACGAAGCGTGGACGTGGGCGACGCCGTCGGTGACGACGCGCTTGATCTTCTTCTTCGTTTTGGCAGCGGCTGCAGCTTTGCTCATGTGCGTGCTTCCTTACTTCTTGATGGCTTTACGCGGACCCTTGCGGGTGCGGGCGTTGGTACGCGTGCGCTGGCCGCGCAGCGGCAGGCCGCGGCGGTGGCGCAGACCGCGGTAGCAACCGAGATCCATCAGACGTTTGATCGACATGCCGACTTCGCGGCGCAGGTCGCCTTCGACCGTGAACTTGGCGACTTCCAGGCGGAGCTTCTCCACCTCGGGTTCGGACAGGTCACGGATCTTGGTGGACGGGTTCACGCCCGCCGATTCACACACCAGTTTGGAACGGGTGCGGCCGATTCCGAAAATGCTTTGCAGGCCGACCCAGACATGCTTCTGGGCAGGCAGATTGACACCAGCTATGCGCGCCATCAGGCGTTCTCCATATAAGATTCACCGCGGAGGGGAATCGAAAATTATAACAGGGCTTCGGGTTAAATGAAAGCCCGGGCGGCCGAGGCCGTCCGAACTCCGGCATGGGGAGTGTGCCCATGCTCCAGCGACAAGCTCATGCCGGACGCCCTTCCGGGCACCCGCCCCGCGCTACTCCAGCGCAGGGCATACAATCGCTTACCCGCGCGCGAAGCTGCCGCGCGAGCCGCTCTTCAAGTTGGCCTTCTTCATCAGGCCTTCGTACTGATGGGACACCAGGTGCGCCTGGATCTGCGCCGTGAAGTCCATCACCACAACCACCACGATGAGAAGGGACGTGCCGCCGAAAGCGAAAGGCACGTTGAATCCGGCGCGCATCAGCTCCGGAGTCAGGCAGACCAGCACCAGATACAGGCCGCCGATCAGGGTCAAACGGGTCAGCACGCCGTCGATGTAATCGGCGGTGGCCTTGCCGGGACGGATGCCCGGAACCAGGGCGCCCGACTTCTTCAGGTTATCCGCGGTTTCCTGGGAGTTGAACACCAGGGCGGTGTAGAAGAAGGCGAAGCCGAGAATCAAGGCGCCGTATAATAGCATATGCAGCGGCTCGTTGGGCGCCAGCGCCTGCGAAATCGACTGCAGGCCGCGGAACAATGCGCCGCGCCAGCCCTCGGCCTGGGCCGAATCGGCGCTCATCCAGGTCGAAATGGTGGCCGGGAAGAGAATCAGGCTGGAGGCGAAGATGGCCGGAATCACACCGGACATGTTCAGCTTCAACGGCAGATGCGAGCTCTGGTTCATGTAGGCCTGACGACCGCCTTGGCGGCGGGCGTAGTTCACGGTGATGCGGCGTTGGCCGCGCTCCATGAACACCACGAAATAGGTGACGCCCAGCACCAGCGCGATGATCACGAAAATCGAGAACACGCTGATGTCGCCGCTGGAGACCTGCTGCAGGGTGCCGATGACGGCTGACGGCAGGCCGGCCACGATGCCGGCGAAAATGATCAGCGACACGCCGTTGCCGATGCCGCGCTCGGTGATCTGCTCGCCCAGCCACATCAGGAACAGGGTGCCGGCGGTCAGCGAGACCACGGCGGTGATGGTGAAACTCAGGCCTGGGGTATATACCGCGCCCGGTTGCGCCTGCAGCCAGCTCACGATGCCGAAGCTCTGGAAGATGGCCAGCGGGATGGCGCCGACACGCGAATACTGGGTCAGCTTGCGCCGGCCGGCCTCGCCTTCCTTCTTCAGCGCCTTCCAAGGCTCGTACATCTGGCCCATCAACTGCACGATGATGGAGGCCGAGATGTACGGCACCACGTTCAGCGCAAGCAGGCTGAAACGGTGCAAGGCGCCGCCCGAGAACATGTTGAACATGTCCACGATGGTGCCCTGCTGCGCTTCCATCAAGGCTAGCATGGCCTGCGGGTTGACGCCCGGTACCGGGATGTAGCTGCCGATCCGGAATACGATCAGCGCCAGGACCACGAACAGGAGACGCTGGCGGAGCTCGGTGAATTTACCGAGACCGCCGAACAGGGATGCCGCCGAACTTGCTTGGGACAAGGGATTACTCCGTTACCGAACCGCCGGCGGCTTCGATGGCGGCTTTGGCGCCTTCGGTGGCCAGGATGCCTTTCAGCACGAACTTCTTGCTGACTTCGCCCTTCTTGACGATCTTGGCCTGCTTGGCCTTGGCCGGCACCAGCTTGGCGGCGCGCAGCACGGCGAAATCGACTTCGGCGACGTCCAGCTTGTCCAGCTGGTACAGCAGCACTTCGGCGGTGTCGTTCTTCAGCTTGGAGCGGAAGCCGACCTTCGGCAGGCGCTTCTTGAGCGGCATCTGGCCGCCTTCGAAACCCGGCTTGATCTTGCCTTTACCGGTGCGGGCGTAGGAACCTTTATGGCCGCGGCCGGCGGTCTTGCCGAGGCCGGAGCCGATGCCGCGACCGACGCGGACGCGTTCTTTACGGGCGCCCGGTGCGGGAGACAGGGTGTTCAATTGCATATTGTTTCTCCTAGGCCCGATTACGATTCGACGCGGACGAGGTAGTGCAGCTGATTGATCAGGCCGCGCACCGAGGGGGAATCCTTCAGTTCACGGACGTCGTTGAGCTTGTTCAGGCCCAGCGCCTTGACCGACAGACGGTGGCGCTGCTGGCAGCCGCGCAGGCCTTTGACCAGGCGGACTTTGACGGTTTTCTCGGACATTAGACGATCTCCTCGACTTTCTTGCCGCGCTTGGCCGCGATGCGGGCCGGCGACTGGATGGAGGTCAGGCCTTTGACGGTGGCGCGAACCAGGTTGATCGGGTTGCGGGAACCGATGGCCTTGGCCAGCACGTCCTTCACGCCGACCGCTTCGAACACGGCGCGCATGGCGCCGCCGGCGATCACGCCGGTACCTTCGGAGGCCGGCTGCATGAACACGCGGGCCGCGCCGTGGCCGGACTTGACCGGGTGCCACAGGGTGCCCTGGTTCAGGTCGACGCTGATCATGGTCTTGCGGGCTTGGTCCATCGACTTCTGGATGGCGACCGGGACTTCACGGGCCTTGCCGTAACCGAAACCGATCTTGCCGGCGCCGTCGCCGACCACGGTCAGCGCGGTGAAGGTGAACTGGCGGCCGCCCTTGACGGTCTTGGACACCCGGTTGACGGCGACCAGCTTCTCGATGAAGCCGTCGTCGTTCTCGTTGTTGCGATTGCGATCGCGTTCGTTGCTGCTCATGTGAGCTCCTAATCAGTGTGTAGATTGTACGGCTTGGCCGCTTAGAGTTGTATGTGACGTGGCGGCGGCTCGCGCCGCCGCCGGATACTGCTTAGAATTGTAGGCCGCCTTCGCGGGCCGCTTCGGCCAAGGCCTTGATGCGGCCGTGGTAGCGGTAACCGGAACGGTCGAACGCGACGCGTTCCACGCCGGCGGCACGGGCCTTCTCGGCGATCGCGCGGCCGACCTTGGCCGCGGCGTCCTTGTTCTTGCAGCTGGCCAGGCCGTCCTTGACGTCGGACTGCACGGTCGAGGCCGAAGCCAGCACCTTGGAGCCGTCGGCGGTGAACACCTGGGCGTAGATGTGCTGTCCGGAACGCAGGACCGACAGACGGGCCACACCCAGGTCGCGGATGTGGGAACGGGTGGTTTTGGCGCGGCGCAGGCGGGCGATGTTCTTTTTCATGGTAATGACCTCGAGGATGCGGAAGAGCCCGATTAGGCCTTCTTGGCTTCCTTCATAATGATTTTCTCGCCGGCGTACCGGATGCCCTTGCCCTTGTACGGTTCGGGTTTGCGGTAAGCGCGGATCTTGGCGGCGACTTCGCCGATCAGCTGCTTGTCGGCGCCCGAAATCAGGATTTCGGTCTGCGACGGGGTGCTGATGGTGATGCCGGCCGGCGCGGTGAACACGACCGGATGCGAGAAGCCCAGGCTCAGGTTCAAGTTGTTGCCTTCGACGGCGGCGCGGTAACCCACGCCGACCAGCTCCAGCTTGCGGGTGAAGCCTTCCGACACGCCGGTGGCCATGTTGGACAGGATGGCGCGCAGGGTGCCGGTCAGGGCGATGCTTTCATCGTTGGCCGGGGTCAGCAGGGCCTGGCCGTTCTCGACGGCGACGCCGACGTTGTCCGGCTTGGCGATGCTCAGGGTGCCTTTCGGGCCCTTCAGGGTGATCTTGCCGTCGGCGACGTTGAGTTCAACGCCCTTGGCGAGGGTAATCGGCTTTTTGGCGACGCGGGACATGGTGCGTTCTCCTTAGGCCACGAGGCAGATGACTTCGCCGCCGACGCCCGCGCTGCGGGCCTGGCGATCGGTCATCAGACCTTTCGAGGTGGAAATGATGGCGACGCCGAGACCGCCGAGCACGTTCGGCAGGTCTTCCTTGCCGCGGTACTGGCGCAGGCCCGAGCGGGAAACGCGCTCGAGGCGCTCGATGACCGGACGGCCTTCGTAGTATTTCAGCGCGATTTCGAGCTTGGCGGCGGCTTTCTCGCCGGTCACCCGGAAGTCGCCGATGTAGCCTTCGGCCTTGAGGACGTCGGCGATGGCGAGCTTCATTTTCGAGGCAGGCATCGAAACCTGGGGTTTGCCGACGGCCAGCGCGTTCTTGATGCGCACCAGCATGTCGGCGATTGGATCAGTCATGCTCATTGGATGTATCCTTGTGAATTAAAGCATCGATATCCGCGATCTTTCGATTGCGATTACCAGCTGGCCTTGCGCAGGCCGGGGACGTCGCCACGCATGGTGGCTTCGCGCAGTTTGTTGCGGCCGAGGCCGAACTTGTTGTACACGCCGCGCGGGCGGCCGGTCAGTTCGCAGCGGCTGGTGACGCGGGCCGGCGACGAGTCGCGCGGCAGCTTCTGCAGCTTGATGACCGCCGCTTCCTTCTCTTCGTAGGACGCGGTGGTGCTGGCGATGATCTTCTTCAGATCGGCGCGCTTGCCGGCGTATTTGGCGACGAGCTTCTTCCGCTTGATGTCGCGGTTAATCATTGACGATTTGGCCATGAGTGCCTCGGATCAGTTGCGGAAGGGGAAACCGAAGGCTTCGAGCAGCGCCTTGGCTTCTTCGTTGGTTTTGGCGGTGGTGGTCACGGCGATATCCATGCCGCGCATCGCGTCGACGGCGTCGAAGTCGATTTCCGGGAAGATGATCTGTTCCTTGATGCCCATGTTGTAGTTGCCACGGCCATCGAAGGAACGGCCATTCACGCCACGGAAGTCGCGCACGCGCGGCAACGAGATGTTGATGAACCGGTCCAAAAACTCGAACATTTTAGCACGGCGCAGGGTGACCTTGCAGCCGATCGGCCAACCGTCGCGGATCTTGAAGCTGGCCACCGAGACGCGGGCGTTGGTGACGATCGGCTTCTGGCCCGAGATCTTGGCCATGTCGGCCACGGCGTTCTCCAGCACCTTCTTGTTGCCGACGGCCTCGCCCACGCCCATGTTCAGGGTGATCTTGGACAGGCGCGGCACTTCGTTGACGTTCTTGTAGCCGAACTTCTCGATCAGCTTCGGCACGACCACGTCTTTGTACATTTTTTCCAAACGCGTATTGCTCATGTCATCATTCCTCAGGCGTCGACCGCCTCACCGCTCGAGCGGAACACACGCAGTTTGCGTCCATCCTCGAGCACTTTGAAACCAACGCGGTCGCCCTTGCCCGAAACCGGGTTCAGCAGCATGACGTTGGAGATGTGGATCGGCGCTTCGCGCTCGACGATGCCGCCGGCCTGACCGGTCTGCGGGTTGGCTTTGGTGTGGCGCTTGACGATGTGGACGTTCTGCACGACGACCTTGTCGCCGGCCACGCGCACCACTTCGCCCTTCTTGCCTTTGTCGGCGCCGGCGATCACGATCACCTGGTCGCCTTTACGGATACGGTTCATAGTCTTTCCTTCGCTCAGAGCACTTCAGGGGCCAGCGAGACGATCTTCATGAACTTCTCGGTGCGCAGTTCACGGGTCACGGGTCCGAAGATACGGGTGCCGATCGGCTCCTGCTTGTTGTTCAGCAGCACGGCCGCGTTGCCGTCGAAACGGATCAGCGAGCCGTCGCCGCGGCGCACGCCGGAACGGGTGCGGACCACGACGGCGTCGTAGACTTCGCCCTTCTTGACCTTGCCGCGCGGGATGGCGTCCTTGACGGTGACTTTGATGATGTCGCCGATGTGGGCGTAACGGCGCTTGGAGCCGCCCAGCACCTTGATGCACATCATTTCCTTGGCGCCGGAGTTGTCGGCGGCTTCGAGGTAGCTTTGTACCTGGATCATACTCGGTCTCCTCGCTTATTCGGCGGCACGGGTGATCACTTCGACCACCTGCCAGTTCTTGGTTTTGGACATGGGGCGGCACTCGGCCACGCGCACGAGATCGCCTTCGTTGCAGGCGTTGTTCTCGTCATGGGCGTGCAGCTTGGTGGAGCGGCGCAGGTACTTGCCGTAAAGGGCATGCTTGACCTGGCGCTCGACGAGTACCGTTACCGTTTTATTCATTTTGTTGCTGACAACGCGTCCTTCGACGGTGCGCAACTGCTTAGTCTTCTCGGTCATGGTAAAGGCCCTGTTTACTTGGTGTTCGCCAGCAGCATGTTGACGCGCGCGATCTCGCGGCGGACACGGCTGATGTCGTGGGTTTTGGCGAGCTGGCCGGTGGCCTTCTGCATGCGCAGGGAGAATTGCTCCTTGTGCAGGTCGAGCAGATGGGCCTTGAGGTCAGCCGCGGATTTCTGACGCAGTTCTTTGAGTTCCATTAGCGCACCGTCCGGACCACGAAGGTGGTCTGTACTGAGAGTTTGGCGGCAGCCAGGCGGAACGCTTCGCGCGCCGTGGCTTCGGGGATGCCTTCGATTTCATACAGCATGCGGCCGGGCTGGATCGGGGCGACCCAGTACTCGACGTTGCCCTTGCCGGCGCCCATGCGGACCTCGATCGGCTTCTTGGTGATCGGCTTGTCCGGGAACACGCGGATCCAGAGCTTGCCGCCGCGCTTGACGTAGCGGCTCACCGTACGGCGGGCGGCTTCGATCTGGCGGGCGGTCAGGGCGCCGTGGGTGGTCGCCTTCAGGCCGTATTCGCCGAAGCTGACGGCCGAGGCGTTCCAGCTCAGGCCGTCGTTGCGGCCCTTGAACTGCTTGCGGTATTTCGTGCGTTTGGGTTGCAACATGTCAATTACCTCGCTTCACGGGCAGGACGCGAAGAGCGCTGCGGGGCGGCGTCTTCCACTTTCTCCTGGCCAACCTGGCTGAAGTCGAACACTTCGCCCTTGTAGATCCAGACCTTGACGCCGATGATGCCGTAGGTGGTCGAGGCTTCGGCGGTGCCGTAGTCGATGTCGGCGCGCAGGGTGTGCAGCGGCACGCGGCCTTCGCGGTACCATTCCGAGCGGGCGATTTCGGCGCCGTTCAGACGGCCGCCGACGTTGACCTTGATGCCGAGCGCGCCGAGGCGCATCGCGTTGCCGACGGCGCGCTTCATGGCGCGGCGGAACATGATGCGGCGTTCGAGCTGCTGGGCGATCGATTCGGCGACCAGCTGGGCGTCGAGCTCGGGCTTGCGGACTTCGGCCACGTTGATGTGCGCCGGAACGCCCATCACGTCGGAGACTTCCTTCTTCAGCTTCTCGATGTCCTCGCCGCGCTTGCCGATCACCACGCCCGGACGGGCGGTGTGGATGGTGACGCGGGCGGTCTTGGCCGGACGCTCGATGGTGATCTTGGAGATGCCGGCTTGGGCCAGCTTCTTGCGCAGCATGGCGCGCACCTTGAGGTCGGCGACCAGGAACTGGCCGTATTCGCCCTTCTTGGCGAACCATTTGGAATTCCAGTCCTTGGCGATGCCGAGGCGGATACCGGTAGGATGAACTTTATGACCCATCGTGACTGCCCTTAACCTTTTTTGCCGGAGCCCACCACCACGGTGATGTGGCTGGTGCGCTTGGAGATGCGAGTGCCGCGGCCTTTGGCGCGGGCCATGAAGCGTTTCAGGATCGGACCTTCGTCGACCATGATGGTGGCGACTTTCAGTTCGTCGACGTCGGCGCCGTCATTGTTCTCGGCGTTGGCGGTCGCGGACCACAGCACCTTGTAGATGATGTGGGCGGCTTTCTTGTCGCTGAACTTCAGCAGGTCGAGGGCGCGGGAGACCGGAAGGCCGCGGACCTGGTCGGCGACCAGGCGGGCTTTCTGCGGCGAAATGCGGGAGGAACGGAGAATGGCTTTCATGATTCGTTTCCCTTATTTGCCGGACTTCTTGTCGCCGCCGTGACCCTTGAAGGTACGGGTCAGCGCGAATTCGCCCAGTTTGTGACCAACCATGTTCTCGTTCACCAGAACGGGGACGTGCACCTTGCCGTTGTGCACGGCGATGGTGAAGCCCACCATTTCGGGGAGGACCATGGAACGACGCGACCAAGTCTTGATCGGCTTCTTGCTGCTGCCCGCGGTTTCCACCTTTTTGATCAGGTGGTGATCAACGAACGGGCCTTTCTTTAATGAACGTGCCATTGCCTATCAACCTCTGCGATCGCGCACGATGAACTTCTGGGTGCGCTTGTTCTTACGGGTTTTGTAACCCTTGGCCGGAGTGCCCCACGGGGAGACCGGATGCGGATTACCCTGACCGGCTTTCGCCTCACCACCGCCGTGCGGGTGGTCGACCGGGTTCATGGCCGCGCCGCGGACGGTCGGCTTGACGCCACGCCAGCGGGCGGCACCGGCTTTACCCAGTTTTTCCAGGCTGTGCTCGACGTTGCCGACTTCACCGATGGTGGCGTAGCAGTCGACCGGCACCTTGCGCATCTCGCCGGAGCGCAGACGCAGGGTGGCGTAGCCGCCTTCGCGGGTGATCAGCTGGGCGCCGGCGCCTGCGGCGCGGGCCAGCTGGGCGCCCTTGCCCGGCTTCATTTCGATGCAATGCACGGTCGAACCGATCGGCATGTTGCGCAGCGGCAAGGCATTACCGGCCTTGATCGGGGCGTCTTTGCCGGCGATCAGCTGGTCGCCGGCCTGCAGACCCTTCGGCGCGATGATGTAACGGCGTTCGCCGTCGACATAGCACAGCAGCGCGATGTGGGCGGTGCGGTTCGGGTCGTATTCGATGCGTTCGACGCGGGCGGGGATGCCTTCCTTGTCGCGCTTGAAGTCGATGATCCGGTAGGCCTGCTTGTGGCCGCCGCCGATGTGGCGGGTGGTGATGCGGCCGTGGTTGTTGCGGCCGCCGGTCTTCGATTTCTTCTCGGTCAGCGATTCCAGCGGGCCGCCCTTGTGCAGGCCGGCGGTGGACACGCGCACCATGGTGCGGCGGCCGGGAGAAGTCGGTTTAAATGTCATCAATGCCATGGGTCAACCTCAGGCTTTTGCCATTACGTCGATCGACTGGCCTTCGGCCAGGCGAACGTAAGCTTTGCGCCAGTCGCCGCGGCGGCCGGCACGGTTGCGGAAGGACTTGTTCTTGCCCTTCACGTTCAACACGTTGACCGACTCGACGGTGACGCTGAACAACGACTCGACGGCGGACTTGACGTCGGCCTTGGTCGCGTCGCGGGCCACTTCGAACACGTACTGGTTGTCTTCTTGGATCCGGGCGGTCTTTTCGGACACGCGCGGGGCGCGGATTACTTGCAGCAGTTTGGCGTTGCTCATGCCAGCCACTCCTCTACTTTCTTGACGGCGTCGGCGGTCATGACCACGCGCTCGGCACCGACCAGCACGGCCGGATCGAGGCCCTGCACGTCGCGGATCTGGACGTACGGGATGTTGCGGGCGGCCAGATACAGGTTCTCGGAGCCGCTTTCGGTCACGATCAGCGGACGGCCGGCGTTCAGCTCGTCCAGCTTGGCAATCAGGGCCTTGGTCTTCGGCTCGGACACGTCGATGGCGTCGACCACGGTCAGACGCGACTGGCGGTTGAGCTCCGACAGGATCACGCTGATGGCGGCGCGGTACATCTTCTTGTTGACCTTCTGCTCGAAGCTGCGCGGCTTCGCGGCGAAGGTGACGCCGCCGCCGACGAAGATCGGAGCGCGGTAGTCGCCGTGACGCGCGCCGCCGCCCTTCTGCTTCTTGAACTTCTTGGTGGTGCCGGACACTTCGGCGCGCGACAGCTGCGCCTTGGTGCCGGCGCGGCCGGCGTTGCGGAAGGCAACGACGACTTGGTGCACCAGGTCGCGGTTGAATTCGCGGCCGAACACGGCGTCGGAAACCGACAGCGCCTGGCCACTACCTAATACTGAGAGTTCCATTGATCTGCTCCTCAACCCTTGGTGCCGGGACGGACGATGACGTCGCCGCCGGGCGCGCCCGGGACTGCGCCGCGCACGGCGATCAGGCCGCGGTCGGCATCGACCTTGATGACTTCAAGGTTCTGCGTGCTCTGGTTCACGGCACCCATGTGGCCGGACATCTTCTTGCCCGGGAAAACGCGACCCGGGGTCTGGCGCTGGCCGATCGAACCGGGCGAGCGGTGCGACAGCGAGTTACCGTGGGTGGCGTCGCCCATCTTGAAGTTGTGGCGCTTGATGGTGCCCTGGAAGCCCTTACCCTTGGTCACGCCCTGAACGTCGACGATCTGGCCGACGGCGAAGATGTCGGCTTTGATTTCGCCGCCCACTTCGAAGTTGCCCAGG
This sequence comes from Arenimonas maotaiensis, assembly GCF_014638745.1. Lineage (GTDB taxonomy): Bacteria > Pseudomonadota > Gammaproteobacteria > Xanthomonadales > Xanthomonadaceae > Arenimonas > Arenimonas maotaiensis. The sequence goes on along the minus strand of NZ_BMFO01000002.1, from coordinate 364,423 downwards.
TCTTTGGCGTCGACGCGGAATTCCCACAGACCGCGGCCGGATTCCACCTTGGCCTTGGCGTAGTGGCCGGTCAGCGGCTTGCTGATCAGCGACGCGCGCTTGGCGCCGGCGGTCACCTGCACGGCGGAGTAGCCGTCGGTTTCCGGGGTCTTGATCTGGGTGATGCGGTTCGGGGTGGCTTCGATCAGGGTAACCGGCACGGAGCGGCCGTCGTCGGTGAAGACGCGGGTCATGCCGGCCTTGCGGCCAACCAGTCCAATATTGTATTTGACGGTCATGTCCTACCTCAGCTCAGCTTGATCTGGACATCGACGCCGGCGGCGAGCTCGAGCTTCATGAGCGCGTCGACGGTCTTGTCGTTCGGGTCAACGATATCCAGCACGCGCTTGTGGGTGCGGGTTTCGTATTGGTCGCGCGCGTCTTTGTCGACGTGCGGCGAGACGAGGATGGTGTAACGCTCGATCTTGGTCGGCAGCGGAATCGGGCCGCGCACTTGGGCGCCGGTACGTTTCGCGGTTTCGACGATCTCGCTGGCCGAACGGTCGATCAGGCGATGATCGTACGCTTTCAGCCGGATTCGGATTTTTTGATCCGCCATGGCGAATTCCTTCAGTTATAAAGAGCGACAGGGACGGGAACACGGACGGTCCCGACCCCCTAGAAAAAACTCAGCGGATCTATCCTGATCCACTGAGCCGTAAATTGTAATACGGGCGCAAGCTGTCTGTCAACAGCGTGACCCCGTATCTTTACCCGTCCTGGGCGCGAACACGAGGTACGTCCTTGTCCTCATTTCGCATGTGTTCAGCCGGCCGGAGCCGGCTGAGGGCGTAACGGATTACTTGATGATCTTGGCCACCACGCCGGCGCCGACGGTACGGCCGCCTTCGCGGATCGCGAAGCGCAGGCCTTCCGACATCGCGATCGGGGCGATCAGGCTCACCACCATCTTCACGTTGTCGCCCGGCATCACCATCTCCACGCCTTCCGGCAACTGGCAGGCGCCGGTCACGTCGGTGGTGCGGAAGTAGAACTGCGGACGGTAGCCCTTGAAGAACGGGGTGTGACGGCCGCCTTCGTCCTTGCTCAGCACGTACACTTCGGCTTCGAAGTCGGTGTGCGGCGAGATCGAACCCGGCTTGCACAGCACTTGGCCGCGCTCCACGTCGTCACGCTTGGTGCCGCGCAGCAGCAGACCGGCGTTGTCGCCCGCCTGACCCTGGTCCAGCAGCTTGCGGAACATTTCCACGCCGGTCACGGTGGTCTTCTGGGTCGGACGGATGCCGACGATTTCGATTTCGTCGCCGACCTTGATGATGCCCGATTCGATACGGCCGGTCACCACGGTACCGCGGCCCGAAATCGAGAACACGTCTTCCACCGGCATCAGGAACGGCTTGTCGATGTCGCGCTGCGGTTCCGGAATCCAGGTGTCCAGCGCGTCAACCAGCTTGATGATCGACGGCACGCCGATGTCCGACTGGTCGCCTTCCAGCGCCGAACGCGCCGAACCGGTGATGATCGGGGTGTCGTCGCCCGGGAAATCGTACTTGCTCAGCAGGTCGCGCACTTCCATCTCGACCAGTTCCAGCAGCTCGGCGTCGTCCACCAGGTCGGCCTTGTTCAGGTAGACCACGATGTACGGCACGCCCACCTGGCGGGCCAACAGGATGTGTTCGCGGGTCTGCGGCATCGGGCCGTCGGCGGCCGAGCACACCAGAATCGCGCCGTCCATCTGGGCGGCACCGGTGATCATGTTCTTCACGTAGTCGGCGTGGCCCGGGCAGTCGACGTGCGCGTAGTGGCGGGTCGGCGACTCGTATTCCACGTGCGCGGTCGAAATCGTGATGCCGCGAGCCTTCTCTTCCGGCGCCGCGTCAATCGCGTCATAGGCCTTGAACTCGCCGCCGAAACGCTCAGCGCCCACCTTGGTCAGCGCCGCCGTCAGAGTGGTCTTGCCATGGTCCACGTGGCCGATGGTGCCCACGTTCACGTGGGGCTTGGTACGTTCGAACTTACCTTTTGCCATGATGATCTCTCAAGCAGTTTGTGGGGGTTAAAGGCCAATCCGGGACCGGACCGGTTCACAGCTGGTGCTCACGAAAGGAATCGAACCTTCGACCTCTTCCTTACCAAGGAAGTGCTCTACCGACTGAGCTACGTGAGCGATGCAACTAAACTCTCAAAACTTTACAACGGCGTCGGTTCAATGGAGCGGGAGACGGGAATCGAACCCGCATGATCAGCTTGGAAGGCTGAGGTTCTACCATTGAACTACTCCCGCTTCGTGAAGCTAAAGCCGGCGACGCTTGCAACTTGGTGGAGGGAGGTGGATTCGAACCACCGAAGGCGTAAGCCAGCAGATTTACAGTCTGCCCCCGTTGGCCGCTTGGGTATCCCTCCGAAGTGAGCCCGTAATTTTCGCCCGACTCCCGGACTTTGTCAACGCCTAAATGCAATCAGACGTTGAAACGGAAGTGCAGCACGTCCCCTTCCTGGACGATATAGTCCTTGCCCTCGAGCCGTAGACGCCCGGCTTCCTTGGCCCCGGCCTCGCCCCGGTACTTGATGAAGTCGTCGAACGCGATGGTTTCGGCGCGGATGAAGCCCTTCTCGAAGTCGGTGTGGATGACCGCGGCGGCCTGCGGGGCGGTGGCGCCCTTGTGCACCTGCCAAGCCCGCACCTCCTTGACCCCGGCGGTGAAATAGGTCTGCATGCCCAGCAGGGCGTAACCGGCGCGGATGACCCGGTTCAAACCGGGCTCGTCGAGGCCCAGATCGGCCAGGAACTCCAGGCGCTCGTCGTCTTCCAGCTGCGACAGCTCCTCCTCGATGGCGGCGCAGACCGGCACCACCTGGGCGCCCTCGCCTTCGGCGCGGGCGCGGACCTTGTCCAGGTGCGGGTTGCCGGTGAAGCCGTCCTCGAGCACGTTGGCCACGTACATCACCGGCTTCAGGGTCAGCAGGAACAGGTCGCGGACCTGGGCCTTATCCTCGGCCGACAGACCCAGGGCGCGGGCCGGGCGGCCTTGGTCGAGACCGTCGCGCAGGCGCGCCAGCACCTCTTTACGCACCATGGCGTCCTTGTTGCCGGTCTTGGCCTCGCGTTCGGCACGGTTCAGCGCCTTTTCCACCGAATCCAGGTCGGCCAGGGCCAGCTCGGTGTCGATGGTCTCGATGTCGGAAATCGGGTCGACCCGGCCGGCCACGTGCACGATATCGGTGTGCTCGAAGCAGCGCACCACGTGCGCGATGGCATCGACCTCGCGGATGTGGGCCAGGAACTTGTTGCCCAGGCCCTCGCCTTTCGAGGCGCCGGCGACCAGGCCGGCGATGTCGACGAACTCGAACGAAGTCGGGATGACCTTCTGCGGCTTGATGATCTCGGCCAGCTGGTTCAGACGCGGATCCGGCACCGGCACCACGCCGGTGTTCGGCTCGATGGTGCAGAACGGAAAGTTGGCGGCGGCGATGCCGGCCTTGGTGAGCGCGTTGAAAAGGGTCGATTTGCCGACGTTCGGCAGGCCGACGATACCGCATTTGATGCCCATGTCCGGTGTTAACCTCGTGCTGTGGGCCGGCGCGTCATTTCGGCGCCGGCGTGTGTAATTGCTTCATGGCGTCGTTGAAACGCCCGTCGATAAGCAGCGGCACCACCTGCAGCGCGGCCTCGATGCCGCGCTGGATGGAAATGCCGTCGTCCAGACCCGGGCGCCCGAGCACCCAGGGCGTGACCTTGTCTTTATGGCCGGGATGGCCGATGCCGACCCGCAACCGGTGGAATCTGCCGTGTCCGAGCTGGGCGATGGTGTCGCGCAGGCCATTCTGGCCACCATGGCCGCCATCGAACTTCAGGCGCATCACGCCGGGCGCCAAATCCAGCTCGTCATGCGCGATAAGGCATTGTTCCGGCTGTATTTTCCAGTACTGCAAGGCGGCCGATACGGCGCGCCCGGAATGGTTCATGAACGTGGTCGGCTTGAGCAGGTGGACCGCCTGGCCGGCGATGGTGACCTTGGCGGTCTCGGCCTGCAGCTTCTTCTCCAGGCCCCAGCACGCGCCACGGGCTTCGGCCAACGCGTCAATAAACCAAAACCCGGCGTTGTGCCGGGTTCGGGTGTATTCGGCGCCCGGATTGCCCAAGCCGACGAAGATACGGATAGCGTCCATACGCGGAAATCGGCCGGACCCGCGCGGGCGGATCCGGCCGGGTACGGATTACTTCTTCTTGGCGGGGGCGGCGGCCGGAGCGGCAGCGGCCTTGGCCGACTTGGTCGACGGCACTTCGCCGGCTTCCGGAGCCGCGGTTTCTTCTTCCGCGCCACGGGCGTGCTTGGCGATGACCACGGCCAGGTCGTGCTCTTTGCCGAGCTTCAGGGCCGGAATGGTGACGCCTTCCGGCAGCTTCAGGGCCGACATGTGCACGATATCGCCGGCGGTCAGGGCCGACAGGTCGACTTCGATGAATTCCGGCAGGTTGCGCGGCAGGCAGCTCACGGTCACTTCGTTCAGCTCGTGCATGACGATCACGCCGGCGGTCTTGCCGGCCGGGGATTTCTCCTGGTTCAGGAAGTGCAGCGGCACGTTGAAGCGGATGGCGGTGTTTTCATCGACGCGCTGGAAGTCCAGGTGCATGATCTGCTGCTTGAACGGGTGGCGCTGCATGTCGCGCAGCAGGACCTGCTGGGACTTGCCGTCGACGTTCAGGGTCAGGATCGAGGCGTAGAACCACTCGTTCTGGCTGGCGTGCCAGAGCGGGTTGTGTTCGATCTGGATCGATTCCGGAGCGGCGGCGCCGCCGTACACGATGGCGGGCACTTGGCCGGCGTGACGCAGGCGGCGGCTCGCACCTTTGCCTTCGTCCTTGCGGGCACTTGCATTGATTTGATGTTCGGACATGGTTTGTTACCTTTGCTGATGGACCGCCTTGCGGCGGCGGGTTCCGCCCGTTCGCGACCAAACGGGCGTCTTCGGGTTTTTGCCGACCGCATGCGGCCGGCACCTACCCGTAAAACGGAAAATCAATCGACGTACAGCGAACTGACCGACTCGCCCAAGGCGATGCGGCGGATGGTCTCGGCCAGCACTTCGGCCACGCTCAGCTGGCGGATGCGGCCGCAGGCCTTGGCCGCGTCGCTGAGCGGGATGGTGTCGGTCACCACCAGCTCGTCGAGCGACGAATTGGTGACGTTGGCGATGGCAGCGCCCGACAGCACCGGATGCGTGCAGTACGCCACCACCTTGACCGCGCCGTGCGCCTTCAGGGCGTTGGCGGCGGCGCATAGGGTGCCGGCGGTGTCGACGATGTCGTCGACCATGACGCAGGTCTTGCCGGCGACGTCGCCGATGATGTTCATCACCGTGGCCACGTTGGCACGCGGCCGGCGCTTGTCGATGATGGCCAGGTCGGCGTCGTCCAGGCGCTTGGCGATCGCGCGGGCGCGCACCACGCCGCCGACGTCCGGCGAAACCACGATCACGTTTTCGGTGCCGTGCGCGCGCCAGATGTCGGCGAGCAGCAGCGGCGAGGCGTACACGTTGTCGACCTGCATGTCGAAGAAACCCTGGATCTGCTCGGCATGCAGGTCCATGGTGATGACGCGGTCGGCGTTCACCACCGAGAACATCTTGGCGGCCACCTTGGCGGTGATCGGCACCCGCGCCGAACGCGGACGGCGGTCCTGGCGGGCGTAGCCGAAATACGGCACCACGGCAGTGACGGAATTGGCCGAGGCGCGCTTGAGCGCGTCGATCAAGGCCAGCAATTCCATCAGGTGCTCGGCGGAGGGCGCGTTGGTCGGCTGGATGACGAACACGTCCTGGGCGCGGACGTTCTCTTCGATTTCGACCTGGACTTCGCCGTCCGAGAATTTGCCGACCAGGGCCTTGCCCATGGGCATGCCTAGCTCTCGGCAGACGGCTTGCGCCAAGGGCCGGTTCGCATTACCCGAAAATACGAGCATGTTTTGCTTACTCATCGCGGACCCTTGACGCATTGTGCAGAAATTGGCTGGGGCGGTAGGATTCGAACCTACGGATGCCGGGATCAAAACCCGGTGCCTTGGGCCTCTTGGCGACGCCCCAATTTCTTATGCAGTGGTTGTCCGCTGCGCTTGCCGCAAGGCCCGCAACAACGGCGACTCCGATACCGAAGCGACCACCCAGGAGCGGTAGCCCGCGGGCAATCCGGCTTGCGCCTCCCTGGCCGACTCTTGCGAGTCGAAGCGCAGGAAACACCCGCCTCCGGTGCCGGTGAGCGCAACTTTACCGTAGCGCGCCATCTCCGTGAACACCCGGTCGACCCGGGGTTGCAGCTGGCGCACGACCGGCTCAAATGCGTTATCGAGCAACGAACCACTTGCGTAGCTCGCTATTTTGACCGGATTTTGGTCCCTCGTCAATCGCGGCGAACGAAAAAGTTCGGCGGTCGGCACATGCACGCCGGAATCGATCAGCAAAAACCAGGCCGGCGGCAGCGCCATCGGCGTCAGACGCTCGCCGACGCCTTCGGCCCAGGCGTTGCGGCCGCGCACGAACACCGGCACGTCCGCGCCCAAGGCCAGACCCAGCGCGGCCAAGGCGTCCTCGTCCAGCCCGACCCGCCAGAGCTGATTGAGCGCCACCAGCACGCTGGCGGCGTCGCTGGAGCCGCCGCCGAAGCCGCCGCCCAGCGGAATCCGCTTGTCGATGGCGATGTCGGCGCCCAAGCGGCAGCCGGTGGCGGCCTGCAGGGCCCGTGCGGCGCGCACGGTGATGTCCTGCTCGGCCGGCACGCCGTATCCGGCCTCGCCGTGGCGCGCGACGGCGCCGTCGGCACGAATGCGGATGCGGATGTCGTCACCCCAGTCGAGCAGCTGGAATACGGTCTGCAGCTCGTGGTAACCATCCGCCCGGCGGCCGGTGATGCGCAGGAACAGGTTCAGCTTGGCCGGCGCCGGCCATCGGCTCCAATCGGAATCAATCACCGCCGCCCTCCCGCCATTGTTCGATGACCACACGCAGCCGGGCATCGCCGGCCTGCACTTCCAACTGTCTCGGCAGGACTACCGGACCCGGCCACCAGGCGCTGTAGCGCCAATCCCAGCTCTGCGAGCGGACCGAACCGGACAGGGCCGCCGCGGTGCGCTCGGGCGAATCCGGCCAATACGCGCGCAGCCCGGCAGTCAAATCCCGTGCCGGCAAAGGTACGGACAACCAGTGCGCGAACACGGCGTCGGCCTCGCCCTCGGCGAGCAAGTCGCCCGCGGCATCGAATACCTGCGCCTGCCCGTCCTCGACGCGCAGACGCACGCCGCCGGCGGCCAGCGGGCCGCTCAAGCGGACCTCCGAGACCGGCCCGGTCTGCCGCCAATCGATCCGGGCGCTGCCGCCCTGCCCGGCCTGCGAATACGCCACCCGGCCGCTGAAGCCCCAGTCCGTCCGGGCCGCCAGCACGGCCTCGCGCTCGGCCGTGGACGGTGCCGGAACGTCGCGCTCGGGCACGGAACGGCAGGCGCCGAGCGCCAACAGCGCGCAAAGACACAGCGCCCGCATCACGGCAGACGCTCCCGGACCGCCAACAGTTCGGGCTCATCGGCGTCCAGCTGCAGTCCTTGCTGCAGATAGCTCCGGGCCTGACCGGCGTCGCCGAGCTGCAGATGGACCAAGGCCAGATGGGCCGCGGTCACCGCCGAGGGCGTCAGCCGCCAGGCTTTTTCCAGGGACGGCAAAGCGTCCCGATTCCGGCCCAGACGGTGCAGGACATAGCCGTAGCTGTCCAGGATTTCGGCGCGCTCCGGCGCCAACCGGTACGCCCGTTCGACCGGCGCAAGCGCCACCCGCGGCCGATCCAGCTCCTTGGCCAACGTGTAGCCGTAGGCGTTCAGCGCCTCGAAGTGGCCGGGCGCCTGCACCAGCAGCGCCTCCAGCTCCGCCATCGCCGCCGGGCTGCGGCCGCGCGCGAACAGATGCATGGCCAAGCGGTAGCGTAGCCCGTGCGCCTGCGGCCAGATCGACAGGGCCCGGCGATAGATGGCCTCGGTGGTGCGCCCCTGCTCGAACGGGATATCGAGGATGCGGCGGAACTGGATTTCGGTCAGGAACGCCTCGCGCCGCAGTTCATCCGAATACCGCACGTCTTCTTGTACGGCATGCAGCTGCGCGAACGCGTCCTCGCGCCGGTCCTGGCGCAGCAGCACCACCGCCAGACGCAATGCGGTCATGCTCGGCACCGGCTCGATCAAGGCCTCGCGGTAGAAGCGTTCGGCCCCGGCCCAATCGCGGCGCAACTCGGACAGCGAGCCCTGCAGCACCGCGCGCTGGAACGGATTCAGGCCGGAATCGTCGGCGATTTCCCCCATCAGGGCCTTGGCCTGCGCGTCGTCCATGGCCTTGCTGAGCAGCACGATGCGCAGGTAATAGCTGCCGCCGTCCTGCGGCAACGTCTTCAACCAGCGTAGCTCCTGGGCCGCATCGCCGCTGCGGCGGGCGATATCGAACGCGCTGCGGCGGTAACGCTCCCCGAAGTCGGCCGGATCGAGCGCGGCCAAGCGGCTACGGCAGGCTTCGGCATCCGGGTCGGCGCAGGCATCGAGCAGACCCTGCCAAGCCAGTCGCTCGGGCTCCGGCATATCGGCTTGGGCATCGGCCTCAGGCTCGGGCGGCAGTCCGCGCAGCCAATCAGTGTCGCCCACGGCGATGGCCAGCTCGCGGCCGCGGCGGCGCTCGGCCTCGGACATCGTAACCGGCGATCGTCCGCGGTAGTACCCGAAAGCCTCATCGAAGCGGCCGGCCTGGAACAGGAATTCGCTGTGCAACAGGGCCTCGACCGGCGGCGTTTCGGCGGCGACGGACGGGCCGCACAGCAGGGCAAGACAGGCGAAGATCGGGATGGCGCGCATACAACACAGTGTACACAGGCTAAAATAGACCGTCATCGCCAGAGTCCCTCCATGCCTTTACACGTGCTTGGCCTGAACCACCACACCGCGCCGGTCGACCTGCGCGAACGCGTGAGCGTGTCCGAAAGCCAACAGGAGGCCGCGCTGCAGGCGCTGATGCAGGTACCCGGCGTGGAACAGGCGGTGCTGCTCAGCACCTGCAACCGCACCGAAATCTACGGCCAGATAACGCCCGAACATGAACCGCAGCTGGCGCGTTGGCTGGCGGAATACCACGGCGTACGCCCCGAAGCGCTGGACGCCTACCTGTACCGGCACAGCGAGGAAGCGGCGGTCAAGCACCTGTTCCGCGTCGCCGCCGGGCTGGACTCGCTGATCATGGGCGAGCCGCAGATTCTCGGGCAGGTGAAGCAGGCTTGGTCGCTGGCCCGGCAGCAGGGCGCGGTGCAGGGCCCGCTCGACCGCCTGTTCCAGCACACCTTCGCCACCGCCAAGCGCGTCCGTACCGAAACCCGGATCGGCGCGCATCCGGTGTCGGTCGCTTACGCCAGCGTCAAACTGGCGCGCCAGCTGTTCAACCAGCTCGACGACTCCAGCGTGATGCTGATCGGCGCCGGCGAGACCATCGAACTGGCCGCGCAGCATCTGGCCAACGCCAAGGTCAAGCGCATGCTGATCGCCAACCGCACGTTGGAACATGCGCAGGCGCTGGCGACCCGCTTCTCGGGCTTCGCGCTGCCGCTGAGCGAAGCCGCCCGGCACATGGCCGAGGCCGACATCCTGATCAGCGCCACCGCCAGCCCGGTACCGGTGGTGCATGCGGCCGACGTGGCCGCGGCGCTGAAGCAGCGCCGGCACCGGCCGATGCTGCTGATCGACCTGGCGGTGCCGCGCGACATCGAACCGGAGGTGGCCGCGCTGGACGACGTCTATCTGTACACCGTGGACGACTTGGACCACGTGCTGGAGGAGAGCCGCGCGTTCCGCCAACAGGCCGCGGTCGAGGCCGAGAACCTGATCAGCCTGCAGGCCGAGCATTTCTTCGCACAGCTCAAGGCGCTCAACCACCAGAGCGGTCTGCTGAAGCTGCGCAGCCACGTCGACGGGGCGCGCGAAGCCTTGCTGGTGAAGGCCAAACAGGCGCTGGCGCGCGGCGAAGACCCCGAAACGGTGCTGGAGACGCTCGCCAACCAACTCAGCAACCGCATCCTGCACGGCCCGACCGCCGCCTTGCGGCGCGCCGCCTTGGACGGCGACACCCAGTTGCTGCAGGCAGCCGAACAGCTGTTCCGGCTGGATACCGATGCTCAGCCCTAACCTGCTGCGCAAACTGGAAAGCTTGGCGGAACGGCACGAGGAAGTCGGCCGGATGCTGTCGGACGCAACGGTGATTTCGGACAACACCCGCTTCCGCGAGCTGTCGCAGGAATACGCCCGGCTCGATCCGGTCGCGGCCGGCTTGGCCGCGCTGAACCAAGCCCGGCGTGACCTGCAGGACGCCGACAGCTGGCGCGACGACCCGGAGATGCGCGCGCTGGCGGACGAAGAGATGCCGCGGCTGAAGACCGAAATCGAGGCGCTCGAGAACCGGCTCGGCCTGCTGCTGATTCCGGCCGATGCCCGCGACGAGGCCAACCTGTTCCTGGAAATCCGCGCCGGCACCGGCGGCGACGAAGCCGCCCTGTTCGCCGGCGACCTGTTCCGCATGTACGCCCGCTACGCCGAGAAGAAGCGCTGGCCGCTGGAGGTGCTGTCGGCCAATCCGGGCGAGCACGGCGGCTACCGGGAGATCATCGCGCGCATCGAAGGCCGCGGCGCGTTCTCGAAATTCAAGTTCGAATCCGGCACCCACCGCGTGCAACGCGTGCCCGACACCGAGACCCAGGGCCGCATCCATACCTCGGCGGCGACCGTGGCGATTCTGCCGGAGATGGATGACATCGCCGACGTCGACATCGCGCCCGGCGACATCAAGACCGATACCTTCCGCGCCTCCGGCGCCGGCGGCCAGCACGTCAACAAGACCGACTCGGCGATCCGTATCACCCACCTGCCGACCGGCATCGTGGTCGAATGCCAGGACGAACGCAGCCAGCACAAGAACCGCGCGCGCGCCATGAGCCTGCTGAAGGCCCGCCTGCTCGACGAGCAGCGCGCCAAGCAGAACGCGGCGCAGGCCGAATCGCGCCGGCTGCAGGTCGGCAGCGGCGACCGCAGCCAGCGCATCCGCACCTACAACTTCCCGCAGGGCCGCATCACCGACCACCGCGTGGAGGGCCTGACCCTCTACAAACTGCCGGAGATCCTGGCCGGCGACCTCGACGAACTGATCGAGCGCCTGACCCTGGAAAACCAGGCCGACGAACTGAAACTGCTGACCGAGGGCGCCGCATGAGCCTGGCCTTGAACCTGTGCGTATTGACCGTCAGCGACAGCCGCAGCGCGGCCGATGACGCCTCCGGCGATTATCTGGCGGCGGCCCTGCAGGCCGACGGCCACCGGCTGTACGCCCGCGGCCTGCTGCCGGACGACAAGTACCGGCTGCGCGCCCTGCTCTCGCAGTGGATCGCCGACCCGGCGGTGGACGGCATCCTGTGCACCGGCGGCACCGGCTTCACCGGCCGCGACAGCACGCCGGAGGCGGTGCAGCCGCTGCTGGACAAGGAGATGCCCGGCTTCGGCGAGCTGTTCCGGCAGCTCAGTTACGCCGATATCGGCACCTCGGCGCTGCAATCCCGGGCCTTGGCCGGGCTGGCCAACGGCGTGTTCGTGTTCTGCCTGCCCGGCTCGACCTCGGCCTGCCGGCTGGCTTGGGAACAAATCCTCAGGCAGCAATTGAACGGCGGCACCAAGCCCTGTAATCTGGCGATGTTGAAAGCGCGTCTGCGCGAATAAGAAAACAACATCCGCCGGGGGAATCCGTGCCCAAAATCAGCAAGTCCGAGTACGAGGCCGAGCTGCAGAAGCTCCAGGTCGAGCTCAACCGTATCGCGCGCTGGGTGCAGCAGCACGGCAAGCGCGTGCTGGTGTTGGTCGAAGGCCGCGACACCGCCGGCAAAGGCGGCGTCATCGCGGCGATCAAGGCCCACATGAACAGCCGCTGGTGCCGGAGCGTGGCGCTCGGCAAGCCGAGCGCGACCGAGGCCTCGCAGTGGTACTTTCAGCGCTATCTGGCGCATCTGCCGGCGGCCGGCGAATTCGTGTTCTTCGACCGCAGCTGGTACAACCGGGCAGGGGTCGAGAAGGTGATGGGCTTCTGCACCGACAAGGAGTACAAGGCCTTCCTGAAACAGGTCCCGCTACTGGAGCAGCTGCTGGTCGACGACGGCATCCTGCTGTTCAAGTACTGGCTGGCGGTGGACCAGGACAAGCAGGAGGAGCGCTTCCGCGAGCGCTTCGAAGACCCGCTCAAACAATGGAAGCTGTCGCCGGTCGATCTGCAGTCGCGCGGGAAATACGCCGAATACACCGCGGCCCGCGAGGCCATGTTCAAAACCAGCCACACCCGCAAGGCGCCGTGGACCGTGGTCGACTTCAACAACCAGAAGCTGGGGCGTCTGAACCTGATCCGCGATTTCATCGAGCGCTTTCCGGACGCCCGCACGCCGGACGAGCGTCCGCATTTCGAGCCGCTACGGGGGAAACCGGCGAAGGAGCGCTACACGGTGGCGCCGAAACCCATCAAACCCTATTACTGAACGGCAGAGGCGCCGCCGTCGATGGCGGCGGCCAGGTCGGCCGATGTGACCGGACCGAGGAAGGTCTTGGCGACCTTGCCGTCCGGCGCGACCAGCACGGTCATCGGCAGTCCGCGCGGGGTGTCGAAATCGGCCGGCGGGTTGTAGACGTCGAGGATGGCGAACGGGTAGTCGATCGGATGGTCCTTCAGGAACGCTTCCATGTCGGCGCGTTCGATCTCCTCGTAGGCCAAGCCGATGAACTGCACGTCCGGGCGCGACTTGGCGAAGGCGTTGAAGTCGGGGATTTCCTTCAGGCACGGCGCGCACCAGGTGGCCCAGAAATTGACCACAACCCATTTGCCGCGGTGGTCGGCCAGATTGAAGGTGCCGCCCTGGAAGGTTTCGACCGTCAAGGCCGGCATCTGCTTCGAAGACGCCGGCTTGGCGGCCGCGCGCTCGACCGGCGGCGCGGCAGGCGCACTGGACTGCTCGGCGCCGCAACCGGCCAGAGCCAACAGCAACAACAGGGAGATCGGTCGGAGGGTCATGGCGCGGGTTCTTCAAGACAGGCGGACAGGGGGCGTTGCAACGGGGCCGCCAGGGCGCCGCGCAGTACCGCGATTATAGGCAATACCCGGTCGTCGATGTGGTCGCCCCGTGAAGGCAGCTCCGCTTCGCCGGCAGGCACCCGCAGGCCAAGCCCCTCATGCAGGTCCTTCAGCCGGAAATCGCACAACGGCGCGGCCAGCCACCAGTGGTTGTGGTTGTCGCACTGCACCAGGCCGATGCGCGCCAAGCCGGCCAGATAGCCGCGCAGCATCGGCTCGGCGATGTGCGGCTCCAGCACCGCCAGTTCGTCGAAGGACGGACGCGCATCGCGCCGAGCGGCCTCCTCCAGACGCGCCAGCACGCGCAGCACCCAATACAGGTCGATGCCGCGTGCCTGGCGGACATGCTTCGGACGGTAGCGGAACGAGGACAGCGTGGCGGCGATGGTGGCGCCGAGCAAGATCACCACCCAGGCCGAATACAGCCAGACCAGGGTGATCGGCACCAAGGCCATGGCGCCGTAAATCCGCTCGAACGAGACCGAACCCAAATACACGCCGAACAGCCACTTCAGCGATTCGAACAGTAGCAGCGCCACCGCGCCGCCGGCCGCCGCGTAGCGCAGCGGTACGTCGCGGTGCGGAATCAGCCAATACGCGACGGTGAAGGCGGTGAATTCCAGCAGCAACGGCGCCAGCAGCAGACCGAGCCCATCCAGGAACGAGGGCGCGTAGTCGGCCAGATTGACGTACACGCTGAGCGCCGAGTTGAGCGCCATCAGCGCCACCACCAGCAGCGAGCCGAGCGTCAGCAGACCCCAATACACCAGGAAGCGCAGCAGCTTCGGCTTCGGTGACGGCACCCGCCAGATGCGGTTGAAGGCCTTCTCCACGCTCCACATGGTCAATCCGACCGACAGCGCGAGCGCCAGGATGCCCTTGGCCGGCAAGCCGCGCGCGCTGCCGGCGAATTCGCGCAGCGCGTTTTCCAGGTTGCGGGCGACCTCCGGCACGAAATTGGCGAACACGAAGTCGGCCGCCTGCTGGGTCCATTGGTCGAAGATCGGGAACGCCGACAGCGCCGCGAACACCACCGCCGCGAACGGCACGGCGGCCAGCACGCTGGTGTAGGACAGCGAACCGGCGGCTTCGAAGCAGCGGTCATCGATGAAGCGCCGCAGCAGATAGCGGCCGAAATTGCCGAGCCGGTCGACGGTTTCGGCATGCGGCCCCTCGAGCAGCTTTGTTTTCAGCCGGTGCATTGCTAAAGTATAGCAACCAAACGCAAGGCGCCCCGATGACGGAAATCCTGGTCCTGTACTACAGCCGCAACGGCTCGGTCGAGAAGCTCGCCAACCACATCGCGCGCGGCATCGAGCAGGCCGGCTGCGTGGCGCGCCTGCGCACGGTGCCGCCGGTGTCGCCCAACCACGAGGCCTCGGCCCCGGCGGTGCCGGACGAGGGCGCGCCGTACGTGAGCAAACGCGACCTGGCCGAGTGCGCGGGCATCGTGCTCGGCAGCCCGACCCGCTTCGGCAACATGGCCGCGCCGATGAAGTATTTCCTGGACAGCACCGGCGCCGAGTGGGCCAGCGGCGCGTTGGCCGGCAAACCGGCGGCGGTGTTCACCAGCACCTCGACCCAGCACGGCGGCCAGGAGTCGACCCTGCTCAGCATGCTGTTGCCGCTGCTGCACCACGGCTGCGTGCTGGTCGGCATTCCATTCACCGAAGCGCGTCTGACCGACACCCGTACCGGCGGCACGCCGTATGGCGCCAGCCATGTCAGCGGCGCCGATTCCAAAGCCCCGTTCAGCGAAGACGAAACCGAGCTGGCCCGCGCCTTGGGCGCGCGCGTCGCCGTCATCGCCCGGAAACTGGCGGCATGAGCCTGTCGAAGCGTTACGCCCTGCTCGGGGTGGTCGGCATGCTGGCCTGGCAGCTGCTGTGGCAGCTGCGCCTGGCGCCATCCGAGGTGTTCCCGCCGGCCGTGGCCGCCGGCTTGGCGGTCGCCCCGATGCTGCCGGCCGCGTTGTTGGCCACATTCCGCCGGCCGTCGGCGGTGTTCTGGGCCGGCGTGGCGTCGCTGCTGTATTTCTGCCACGCCATCACCGAACTGTGGACCACACCGGAACTGTGGCCGCTGGCGCTGGTCGAGCTGGCGCTGGCGCTGTGGATCATCTTCAGCGGCAACTGGGATGGCCTGCGGGCCAAGCTGTTCAGCCGGTTCGGTGCGGGAAAAGGGTAAAATGCCGGTCTCGCTTCGGAAACCCGCATGAACTCGCTACTGATCCTCACCACCGGCGGCACCATCGACAAGATCTACTTCGACGACAAGTCCGATTACCAGGTCGGCGAGCCGCAGATCGGCCGCATCCTCAAGGAACTCGGGGTGGTGATCCCGTTCACTGTGGTGTCGGTGATGCGCAAGGACAGCCTGCACATCGACGCCGCCGACCGTGCGGCTCTGAAGGCGGCGATCGAGGCCCGCGACGAAAACCACGTGCTGATCACCCACGGCACCGACACCATGGTGGAGACCGCCAAGGTGCTGGCGGAAATCCCCGGCAAGACCATGGTGCTGACCGGCGCGCTGAATCCCGCCAGCTTCCGCGGTTCGGACGCCGAATTCAACATCGGCACCGCCGTCGGCGCCGTGCAGTGCCTGCCGCCGGGCGTCTACATCGCGATGAACGGCCGCATCTGGGATCCGGCCAAGGTCAAGAAGAACGTCTCGGCCAACCGCTTCGAAGCCGCCGACTGAAGCAGTCGGCAGCGCGTTCCGGACGGGCGGCGCAGGCCGCCCGTTTCCGTTTCACTTCGCCAGTTCGGTCAGCAGCGCATGCCAATGCTTCAGGCCGCGCGGCACGGCGCTGACCGGTACGCGCTCGTCGAGGCCGTGCGCGTAGCCGTCCTCGTCGCGCATGTACAGGCCCGAGGCGCCGTAGCTGGGAATGCCGGCGGCGCGGAAATACTGGCTGTCGGTCGCGCCGTTGGACATCTCGGGCACCACCGCAAGCCCCGGGAAGTTGGCATCGACCGCCTTGCGCACGGCGCGTTGCACGTCCTCGCGCAACGGCGAGGCGTCGCTGGAGAACGGCTCGTCGACCACGGCCACCGTCACCGCCGGATCGGCGACGACCGCGGCCAAGGTGGCGCGCACCGACTCGACCGACACGCCGGGGAAGATGCGGCAATTGACCGTGGCCACCGCTTTCTGCGGCAGCGCGTTCTCGGCGTGGCCGCCCTGCAACAGCGTGGCCACGCAGGTGGTGCGCAGATTGGCGTTGTAGCCCGGATCCGAGGAGATCTCGGCGATGGCGGCGGCGTCCGCCGAATCGGCGGCGAAGCGGCGCATGGCCGCGCCGAGGGCGTCGCCGCGCTGTTTGCCGGTGAAATCGAAGAAGCCGCGCGTGGTCTCGGTGTGCATCACCGGAAAGGCGTAGGCCTGCAGGCGCTTCAGCGCGTCGGCCAGCTGGTAGATGGCGTTGTCGGGCCGCGGCCGCGAGCTGTGGCCGCCGGCGTTAGTCACGGTCAGGGTGTAGCTGGCGTAGCTCTTCTCGGCGGTCTGCAGGCTGTAGGTCAGCGGCTTGTGGCCGGAATCCAATGTACCGCCGCCGCCATCGCCGTTGATCAGGAACTCGGCGTCCGGATACAGCTCGGCCAACGCGGCGGTGGTCTTCATCGCGGTCTCTTCATCGCCTGAGAACACCAGGATGATGTCGCGCGACGGCGTGAAACCTTCCCGCTTCAGCCGCAGCAGGGTCTCCACCACCATCGCGATGTCGAACTTGTTGTCGGAAACGCCGCGGCCGAAGTGGTAGCCGTCGGCGGTGGCCAGCACGAACGGATCGCGCTTCCAGTCCTCACGCCGCGCCTCGACCACGTCCATATGGTTGGAAATCAGCATCGGGCGTTTGGCGCCGGTGCCGCGGTAGCGCGCGGTCAGGTAGGCCGTCTCGCCCATCGGCACCACCTGCACGTCTTCGGCGGCGAAGCCGCCGGCCACCAGACGCTTGGCCAGGGCATCGGCCAGTACCGGAACCTGGCCGCGGCCGGCCACCGTCGGCGTACCGACCAGCCGGGCCAGCAGCTCGGTGGCTTCGCGGACCTGCGCATCGGAGGTTTTGGCGGCCAGGGCGCATGGCGCGGACAGGATGCCGGCGAGGCCGAGCAGAAGGACGGAAGCGGCGGATTTTTTCATGCGTGATCGGTTCGATGGAAAAGGTCCATCGAGGGTATCACAGCATGCCGGTTTCCAACTGCGCCGCTTCGCTCATCATGTGCCGGCCCCAGGGCGGATCGAACACCAGGTCGACATCGGCCTCGGCCACGGTCGGTACGCGCTCGACCTTGTTGCGTACGTCGTCGACCAGCACCTCGCCCATACCGCAAGCCGGCGCGGTCAACGTCATCTGGATGTTGACCTTGCGCCGGCCGTCGTCCAACCGCTCGATCTGGCAGTCGTAAATCAAGCCGAGTTCGACCACGTTGATCGGGATTTCGGGATCGAAGCAGGTGCGCAGCTGGTCCCAGACCAGTTTTTCCACCGCCGCGTCGTCTTCGGTATCGGCCAGCTCGAGCGGTTGCGGCGCGCTTTTGCCGATGGCGTCGGCGTTCTCGCCGGCGATGCGGAACAGGTTGCCTTCCACGAACACGGTGAACGAGCCGCCGAGCGCCTGGGTGATGTAGCCGATGGTGCCCGCCGGCAGACTGACCTTGTCGCCCTGCGGCACCAGCACGGCGTCGCAATCACGCTCGAATTTCACGGGTTCACTGGTACGGGAGTACGACACGGAAGGCCTGTAAACGGGTTAAACTGGACGTTAGTTTACTGGAATCCGCCTGACGCCGTGTCAACGCCCCGCGATGCCCTGTTCAAGCCCGTGTTCATCAGCCTGTTGGCCGGCCTGGCGATGATGGCGGTCTGGTTCACGCTGTCCCTGCGGCTGCAGGATGCGCTGGCCTGGTTCGGTCTGGTGGCGGCGGCCGACATCGCGCTTCTGGAACGCTGGACCCGCCACCCCGAGCGCCGCAGTCCGGCCTGGGTCGCGCCGCTGGCCACGGTCGCCTGCGCCGTCGCCAGCCTGTGGCTGATCACCGCCTTGAGCGTATCGCAGGCCGGCGGGTTCGACTTCCGTGACAGCATCCACCAGATGGGTTCCGGCCTGTTCGCCCAGCTGTTGCAGTTGCGGTTGGCGCCGCAGGAATGGATCTTGCTGGCGGCATCACCGCCACTGGCCTATCTGCTGGCCGACGCCGGCCGGCTCAGTGTCCGCCGTCGATCGCCTTGATCTCGGCCACCAGTTCCGCCACCGCTTTGGCGCCGTCGCCGTACAGCATGCGGGTGTTGTCGGCGTAGAACAGCGCGTTCTCGATGCCGGCGAAGCCTGTGCCCTTGCCGCGCTTGATGACCACGGTGTTCTTCGAATCGACCACGTCCAGGATCGGCATGCCGAAGATCGGCGAGGCCGGATCGGTCTTGGCGACCGGATTGACCACATCGTTGGCGCCGATCACCAGCGACACGTCGGTGACCGTGAATTCCGGATTGACGTCGTCCATGTCGGCGATCAGGTCGTACGGCACGCCGGCCTCGGCCAACAGCACGTTCATGTGGCCGGGCATGCGGCCGGCCACCGGATGGATGGCGAACTTGACCTTGACGCCGCGCTTGAGCAGCAGTTGGGCGAGCTCCCAGACCTTGTGCTGGGCCTGCGCCACCGCCATGCCGTAGCCGGGCACGATCACCACCCGCTCGGCATAGGCCATCATCGCGGCCACATCGGCGGCCTCGATCGGTTTCTGCGCGCCGCTGATCTCGGCGGCCTCGCCCTGCTGCCCGAAACTGCCGAACAGCACACTGGCGATGGAACGGTTCATCGCCTTGGCCATCAGCTGGGTCAGCATGGTGCCGGCCGCGCCGACCACCATGCCGGCGATGATCAGGGCCTCGTTGCCCAGCACATAGCCCTCGAACGCCACCGCCAGGCCGGTCAAGGCGTTGTACAGCGAAATCACCACCGGCATGTCGGCACCGCCGATCGGCAGCGTCATCAACACACCGACCGTCAAGGCCGTCAGGAAGAAGCCGACGATCAACGGCGGCTGCAACCAAAGTACGGTCGCCGCACCGAGCGCGACGGCGGCCAGGAACAGCAACGCGTTGAACGCCTGCTGGCCCGGGAACACGAAACGCCGGTCGAGCCGGCCATCGAGCTTGGCCCAGGCGATGACCGAACCGGTCAGCGAAACAGAACCGATCAACGCGCCGACCACAGCCAGCACCAGAGCAGTCTGCGACGGAGCGGCTCCGGCGGCGCTGAACGCCAACAGTTCGACGGCGCCAATGGCCGCGGCCGAACCGCCGCCGAGGCCGTTATACAGCGCCACCATCTGCGGCATGTCGGTCATCGCCACGCGCTTGCCGGAAATCCAGGCCACGGCCGTGCCCAGCAGCAGCGCCAACGCGATCAGGCCGAGATTATGCAGGCCCGGCAAGGCGAACGTGGCGGCGGTGGCCAGCAGCATGCCGGCACCGGCCCACTGGATACCGCTGCGCGCGGTCAGTGGCGAGGCCATGCGCTTGATGCCGAGGATGAACAGCAGCGCGGCCGCGAAGTAGCAGGCCTTCACCAGCACCGGAAGCCAGCTCATGCGCCGCCATCCTTGTTCGAGGGCTTGAACATCTCCAGCATGCGTTCGGTCACCACATAGCCGCCGGCGGCGTTGCCGGCGCCCATCAGTACCGCCAGGAAGCCGATGACCTTCTCCGCGGTGGTGTCGGCATGGCCCAGCACCACCATGGCGCCGACCAGGACGATACCGTGCACGAAATTGGAACCCGACATCAGCGGCGTATGCAGAATCACCGGCACGCGGCCGATGATCTCGTAACCGGTGAACGCGGCCAGCAGGAACACATACAGGTAGAGGAATCCGTCCATCTCAGGCTCCCGGCGCCGATTCGGCGCCCTCGTGGGCGATGCAGGTGCCGGCCACCAGCTCGTCGTCGAACGGAATGCGCAGCGCGCCGCCGTCGGCGAGCATCAGGCCGAGGAAATTGAACAGGTTGCGGGCATACATCTCGCTGGCGTGCAGGGCGCCCATGCTGGCCAGGTTCAGCGGGCCGACGACCGTGACGCCGTCGCGTTCGACATCTTCGCCGGGCAGGGTGAGTTCGCAGTTGCCGCCGGATTCGGCGGCCAGGTCGACGATGACGCTGCCGCGTCGCATGCCCGCGACCATCGCGGTGGTGATGATCTTCGGCGCCGGCCGGCCGGGCACGGCGGCGGTGGCGACGATGACGTCGACACCCTTGAGATGCTCGGCCAGACGCTGTTGCTGCAGGGCGCGCTCGTCGTCGGTCAGGGGGCGGGCGTAGCCGCCCTCGCCGGCGGCGCTGACGCCCAAATCGAGGAAACGGCCGCCGAGCGATTCGATCTGCTCGCGGGTCTCGGGCCGCACGTCGAAGCCCTCGACCTGTGCGCCCAGCCGCTTGGCGGTGGCGATGGCCTGCAGGCCGGCCACGCCGGCGCCGATCACCAGCACTTTCGAGGGCCGGATGGTGCCGGCGGCGGTGGTCAGCATCGGGAAGAAGCGCGGCGCGCGCTGGGCCGCGATCAATACCGCCTTGTAGCCGGCCATGCCGGCCTGCGAGCTCAGGATATCCATGGCCTGCGCGCGCGTGGTGCGCGGCAGCTTCTCCAACGCGAACGCCGACAGCCGGCGCTCGCCGTAGATCGGCGACAGGTTGCCGTTGCGGTGCGGCGCCAAGGCGCCGATCACGACAGATCCGGGTTTCAGGGACTGCAAATCGGCCGGTACCGGCGCCTGCACGCACAACAGCACATCGGCCTGGGCCAACACCGTGGCGCGGTCGGCTTCGATTCGGGCATCGCCGTATTCGGCATCCTCGAAGCCGGCGACGCGGCCGGCGCCGGACTCCAGCAGCACGGTAACGCCCTTGGCGGCGAGTTTGCGGCAGGTCTCCGGCGTCAACGCCACGCGGCGTTCGCCCTCGGACTGCTCCCGGATGGTTGCGACGGTGATCATGACGGCGGCGTCCCCTGCCTTGGCATCGGCTTATCCTACCGGACGCCGGGGGTGGCCGTCAGCTGTCAGCTGAAATCGGCCTTCAGGCGGTGCAGGACGCGGTCCAGCGTCTGCTCGAAGACGTTCTCTTCGGCGTGCACGATCAGCTTGCCGTGCTTCTTCATCTCGGCCAGTTCCTCGACCGACACCACCAGCACCCGCACGCCGCGTCGGTTGACGAACATCAGACGGGCCGAAATCGGGCTGATCCACGCCAGTTTGATGGGCGCGAAGCCGCCGTTGCCGACCGCCATCTGCAACCAGGCGCCGACCGGAAGGTTCTTGAAGTACTCCACGTCGCGCGGATCGAAATCCAACGCCGATTTGTCGAAGGCCATGTGCAGGCCGGCGCTGGCGGCGCTGTGCGCGGTTGTCGCCGGCTGCTCGGCGGATTTCGCGGGCGCCTGGTAATGGGCGGCGCTTTCGG
This sequence comes from Arenimonas maotaiensis, assembly GCF_014638745.1. Taxonomy (GTDB): domain Bacteria; phylum Pseudomonadota; class Gammaproteobacteria; order Xanthomonadales; family Xanthomonadaceae; genus Arenimonas; species Arenimonas maotaiensis. Next base: position 342,796 of record NZ_BMFO01000002.1, on the reverse strand, counting down.
CGATCTTCTGGATCAATGCCGATGAGGAATCGGACAATACCCCGGAACTGGACAGCACCGTCTCGATGCCGAGACGCAGCTGCTGCACGGCGGCGACGCGGGCCTCCGGCGGCTGCCAGCCGAGCACCGAAATCAGGTCGTCCGCCAGTTTCAGCGCGACGCCCCATGCCGCGCTATCCTCGCCTTCGCGCAGGATGATCATCGACAGGTGATGGGTCCAGTACCGGGAGAAGAAGTCCTGGATCACCGACGGCAACTCGGCGGTGCCGGTACGCGCTTCCAGTTCGCGGGCGGCGAGCATGCGTGCGTTTTCCAGGCGTTCCTGGCCGCGCTGGGCTTCCTTGGCTCGCTTCTCGGCCATGTCGACGCGTCGGCGGTGCTGGTCGAGGTAGGCGCGCATCTCCTGCTCGAGGGTCTCGAAGATGGCGATGTCCTCGTTGAAGCCGGCCACCAGGCTATCGACCGTGGCTTCGGCCTTGCCGAGCAGTTCGCGCTCCTGCGGACCGTCGCCTTGATTGCCTTCGATGGCTTCGGCCAAGGCGTTGAGCAGGCGGCGTGCCGGGTGCGCCTTGGTCAGGAACAGGCGGCGATCGAGCACCGCGGCCTTGGCGTACGGCACCACCAGGCGGGACATCAGTTGGCGCGCCTCCTCGCGGAAGTCGCGTTCGGTGATCAACACGTCGAACAGCATGCCGACCAGGTCGACCGCATCCTCGTCCTCACGGTCGATTTCGACCGCATCCGGAGCCAAGCCGATCTTGCGGGTGTTGCCGAGCATGGCGTCCTTCAGGCTGGACGACAGCGACGCGTCGCTGGCCGACATCGCCGAACTCACCGCCTCCGGCAACAGACGTTGCATCGAGGACAGCAGCGCGATGGTTTCGTTTTTGCTCAACCGGTGGCGCGAGCCGGGAGCGGGGGCGGAACCGCCGGCCGCGGCAAAGCCGCCGGCGTGGGCGGCGGCCGCGCGCTCGTGCTGCGGACGCCAGTTGTGCAGGTAATCACAGATTTCCAGGAACAGCGCCTGTTCGGCGGAACCGATGGGCAGGTCGGACAATTCACCGAGTTCGCGCTGACGCTGCGTGCTGGCGGCCGCCTCCGGCGGCACGGCGGCGCGCTCGCTGTGCGCGCGCTGTTCGGCCGCCACGGCCGGCGCTTCCGGTTTCGGCGGCTCGGCACGGCGCGTGGGACGCGGGGTGGCCAGATGCGGCAGTACGCCGGCCTTGACCATCGGCTCGTTGGCCTCTTCCAACAGGGACGAGAGCGCCGCAATCAGGGCGGATTCGTAGTTGCGGAACAGCATGAAACGGATTTTGGTCGGCAACTGCACGCCCACCAGAGCGCCGCGCAGGTATTCGGCCAGCTTGCGTTCGGACAGCGGCGAGGACGCCTTCTCCGCCGACGGCAGGCCGAGCAGTGCGCAGAAACGCTGGGCGGTGGCATTGATGACGTCGCCGGACGAGCGCATCACGGCCTCGGTCACCAGCTCGGCGTTGACGACGTCGTCGATGTCGTCCATGTCGACCAGGCTGAGGTCGACGGCAGGCGCGTCGCCGGATTTGAGCTTGCGGCGGAAAGCCGCGAAGCCGGAATCCAAGGCACGCGAATACTGGTGCTCGATGGCCTGGGACACGGAACGGAACAGCCGCAGGTTCTCCAGATTCGGCGAACCGATGCCGGACTGGTCCTGTTGGCAGATGTCGTACAGGAAGGTATCGGTGGCCGCGACGGCGTTGGCCATGACCCGGTCGAGCAGGCTACGGCTAGCCGACTGGACCGACGCGTACACCGCATCATGGCCCGGGAAAGGCGCCGCTGGCATCAGATTTCCCGATTCGTCGATCAAAGCCCCACTCCCTGCACGATGGCTTATTGTAACGAATCATAACGCAGGCCGCACAAATAAAGCGTGATGCAGCGCACGGCAAGCGAGCGCGCCCCGGCCGGATGCTAAACTGGCGACATGCCGACTCCGCCTCCCCTGATCTCCCGCATTTCCACCCCCAGCAAGCACCTGACCGCGCCCGGCCCGGACCGCGCCGGCCTGCTCCGGTTGCTGGCCGAGGCGGTGCATGTGCCCGACCACGGCCGCCTGCGGCCGTGGCGCTTCATCCTGATCGAGGGTGCGGCCCGCGACCGCATCGGCGAGGTGCTGTACCGGCGCGTGCGCGAAAGCCTGCCCGAGGCCTCGCCGGCGCGGCTGGACAAGGAGCGCACCCGCTTCGCCTACGCGCCCTGCATCGTGGCGGTGGTGCTCGCGCCGGTGAAAGGCCACAAGGTCCCGGAAATCGAGCAGACGCTGTCCGGCGGCGCGGTGTGCATGAACCTGCTGCACGCGGCGCACCAGGCCGGCTTCGGCGCGCAATGGCTGACCGGCTTCGCCGCCTACGACCGCGAAGTGCTGGCGGCGGTCGGCCTGGCCGAACACGAATTGCTGCTCGGCTACATCCATATCGGCACCCGCACCGAAACCCCGCCCGAACGCGAACGCCCGGACCCCGCCGACCTGTTGAGCGTCGCCGCGCCATGAACCCGCTGTACCTGGTGGATTCCAGCATGTACGTGTTCCGGGCCTGGTTCTCGATGCCCAAGGAATTCTTCGACGTCGACCAGAACCCGACCAACGCGGTTCAGGGCTTCACCCGCTTCCTGTGCGAACTCATCGAACGCGAGAAACCCGAGCGGATCGTGTTCGCCTTCGACGAATCGCTGGACAGCAATTTCCGCAACGAACTGTATCCGGCCTACAAGGCCAACCGCGACCCGGCGCCGGAAGAGCTCAAGGTCCAATTCGACTACTGCAAGCGCCTTTGCCGCGCGCTCGGCTTCCAGGTGCTGGCCGACGGCTACTTCGAAGCCGACGACCTGATCGGCAGCGCGCTGACGCAGGCGCGCGCCGAGGGACGTCCCAGCCTGATCCTGTCGGCCGACAAGGACCTGTCGCAGCTGCTCGGCGAACACGACGAGCAATGGGACTACGCCAAGAACGTGCGTTGGCGGCTGCCGGGCGTGAAAGCCAAGCACGGCGTGCACGCGCACCAGCTGGCCGACTACCTGGGCCTGACCGGCGACGCGGTGGACAACATCCCGGGCGTGCCCGGCATCGGCCCGAAGACCGCGGCTACCCTGCTCGGCCACTTCGGCAGCCTGGATGCGCTGCTCGACCGGCTGGAAGAACTGCCCTATCTGCGTCTGCGCTCGGCCGCGATACACGCCCGGACGCTGCATGAACACCGCGAGATGGCGCTGCTGAGCCGTAAACTGGCCACCATCCGCTGCGACGTGCCGCTGCCGCAGGAACCCGCCTTGGGCGTCCGGCAGACCTCCGACGGCGACGGCCTGCAGGCCTTGGCCGAACGGCTGCGCCTGGGGCCGCTTACCCGCCGGCGCCTGTTGTCCCTATAATCGAGCCATGACCGGACACGACGACGCCAAGACCGTATACGAAGGCCAGTACCTGCGCATGCGGGTGAAAGGCAATTGGGAATACGCCGAACGCGCCAAAGGCGGCTCGGCGGTGATCATCATAGCCCGCACGCCGGAAGACAAGATGCTGTTCGTCGAGCAGTTCCGGGTGCCGCTGGGCAAACCCACCATCGAGATGCCGGCCGGTCTGGTCGGCGACCAAGACGCGGACGACACCTTCGAGCTGGCCGCCCGGCGCGAGTTGCTGGAAGAAACCGGTTGGCGGGCGGACAAGGTCGAAGTACTGATGGTCGGCCCCAGCTCGGCCGGCATGAGCAACGAACTGATCGCCTTCGCCCGCGCCAGCGGGCTGACCCGCGTGCACGCCGGCGGCGGCGACGAGACCGAAGACATCACCGTGCACGAAGTGCCGGTGCCGGATGTGCCGCGCTGGTTGGCGGGAAAAATCGCCGAAGGCTACGACATGGACCCCAAGCTGTGGGCCGGCCTGTGGCTGCTCGACCGCAACCCGGACGGCTCAGCGGCCCAATAAGGGCGAGACGATCGCAGCGAGCATCGCCGCCAACGCAAGGATTTCGAGCACGACGCTGAAGCGGAAACCGAGGCGGATGGCCTGCGCGTGGTAGCCCACCATTCCCGGGCTGTGGAGCGCCAGTTGCAGCGCCTGCCACTCGGCGCCTTCCTGCCGGAGCGAGCGGTAGGCCAGCGACGGACGGCCGAGCAGCCGCTGGCGCGCCACGCTTTCCAGGAACGGATTGCCGCTACGGCGCGCGGCATCGACCATCCGGTACCAGTTGCGCAGGAACAACGCGGCGTCGACGACGATCAGCAGGGCGATGAGATACAGCCACGCAGCCGGCATCGATCAACCCCGGAACGCGTCGGTGGCGGCCACCAGGGCCGCGGCGTTTTCGGCCTCGAACGCCGAATGCCCGGACTGCGGGGTGATCACCAGGCGCGCTTCCGGCCAGACCTGATGGAGATCCCAGGCGTTCTGCACCGGGCAGACCACATCGTAGCGGCCGTGCACGATCACGCCGGGGATATGCCGGATGCGGTGGGCGTCGCGCAACAGCTGGTCGTCGACTTCGAAGAAGCCCTTGTTGACGAAATAGTGGTTCTCGATGCGCGCGAAGCTGAGCGCGAAATGCGGGTCCTCGAAGGTGTCGATCGAGGCCGGCTCCGGCACCAACGTGCTGGTCGCGCCTTCCCACACCGACCAGGTTCGGGCGGCGGCCAGGCGCACCTGTTCGTCGTCCGAGATCAACCGGGCGTGGTAGGCGGCGATGAAATCGCCGCGCTCGGCTTCCGGGATGTGGTCGCGGTAGGCCTGCCAGGCTTCCGGGAACAGGCGGTGCGCGCCGGACTGGTAGAACCACTGCAGTTCCCAACGGCGCAGCATGAAGATGCCGCGCAGCACCAGTTCGGAGACGCGCTCGGGATGGGTTTCGGCATAGGCCAAGGCCAGTGTGGAACCCCAGCTGCCGCCGAACACCTGCCAGCGCGGGATACCCAGATGCGCGCGCAGTTTTTCGATATCGGCGACCAGGTCCCAGGTGGTGTTGTCGACCAGGTCGGCGTGCGGCGTGGAATGTCCGGAGCCGCGCTGGTCGAACAGGATGATGCGGTAGGCCGCCGGGTCGTGGAACTGGCGCATCTTGGCGTTGGTGCCGGCGCCGGGACCGCCATGCAGGACCACCACCGGCTTACCCTCGGGATTGCCGGACTCCTCGAAGTACAGGGTATGGCGGTCGTCGACCGCCAGCATGCCGGTGCGGTACGGCTCGATATCGGGGTAAAGCGTGCGCATGCGGAAATCCTTCGGGCGTGACGGAAGAAGTTTAGCGCATCCCCCCTTGCGCTTGGGGAAAGTTGCGGTATGCTCGGATGCATGGATTCGCCCACGGCACAAACGGCCGCAGTGGGCGCCGGGACGATCAGCCCCCCGGCAGGCCGACTACCCCCTGACGATTCCCGCATGCCGCGCGTGCTGTGCTTGGACGCGCACGGCCATATCCTGAATTGGATGCATTGGCAGGACGCCGCCTGCCTGTACGCGCGCGACGCGGTGTCCTGGACCTTGGGCGAACCCTGCCTGACCATCCACGGCGGCCGCAACCGGCTGACCGGCGAACAGAGCCTGCTGGAACTGCATCCGATCGTGGCGGCGCGCGGCCACGCCCATGCCCGCAGCCACCTGCCCTCGCCGGCGCTGACCAACACCGCCCTGTTCGCCCGCGACAAACAGCTCTGCCTGTACTGCGGCAAGGAATGCTCGCGCCACGTGCTGACCCGCGACCACGTGCATCCGGTGTCGCAGGGCGGCCGCGACGTCTGGGAGAACGTGGTCAGCGCCTGCTTCCGCTGCAATTCCAAGAAAGGCGGCCGTACGCCGCAACAGGCCGGCATGCCGCTGTTGGCGGTGCCGTACCGGCCGAGCTGGGTCGAGCACCTGATCCTGTCCAACCGCAACATCCTGGCCGACCAGATGGCCTTCCTGAGGCAGCATCTGCCGAAACATCCGCGCGGCGGCGCATTCGCCATTCAATGAGTTAGCGGCCACGGACGAAGGTCCGCCTTGCCCTGAACCCGCAAGTCAAAGACAATATCGGCTTGCCTTTGAGCCGAATCCGATGGACCGCGAACGTTACCCGCTGCTTTCCCGCATCCCGACCCCCGACCTGCTGCGCCAGCTGCCCGAGAGCGAGCTGCCGAAGGTGGCCGAGGAGCTACGCGCCTACCTGATCGAAACGGTCAGCCAGGTCGGCGGCCATTTCGGCGCCGGCCTGGGCGTGGTCGAGCTGACCGTGGCCCTGCATTACCTGTACGAGACCCCGGCCGACCGCCTCGTGTGGGACGTCGGTCACCAGTGCTACCCGCACAAGATCCTGACCGGCCGCGCCGAAACCATCCACACCGTGAAGAAGAAAGACGGCGTGGCGCCGTTCCCGCGCCGCGAGGAAAGCCCGTACGACACCTTCGGCGTCGGGCACTCCTCGACCTCGATCTCGGCCGCGCTGGGCATGGCGGTGGCGGCCCAGCGCGACGGCGACGGCCGGCAGTTCGTGGCCGTCATCGGCGACGGCGCGTTGACCGCCGGCATGGCGTTCGAGGCCCTGAACCACGCCGGCGGCATGGAGCCGGAACCGGATTTCCTGGTCATCCTGAACGACAACCAGATGTCGATTTCGGAGAACGTCGGCGGCCTGACCAAAATGCTCGGCCGGGTGATGACCAGCCGCACGCTGAACGCGGTGCGCGAAGGCGGCAAGAAGATCCTGGGCGACAAGAACAAGCCGGCCGCCAAGTTCGTGCGCCGCTGGGAAGAGCACTGGAAAGGCATGTTCGTGCCGTCCACCCTGTTCGAGGAGATGGGCTTCCACTACAACGGCCCGATCGACGGCCACGACCTGCCGGCCCTGCTGCAGGCGCTGAAGACCGCCAAGACCCTGAAAGGCCCGCAACTGCTGCACGTGATCACCACCAAGGGCAAGGGCTACGAGCTCGCCGAGGGTGACCAGATCGAATACCACGCGGTGTCGCCGTTCGACCCGAACGTGGGCGTGCAGAAGAAAGGTCCGGGCAAGCCGACCTACACCTCGGTGTTCGGCGACTGGCTGTGCGACATGGCCGCCGCCGACCAAAAGCTGATGGGCATCACGCCGGCGATGCGCGAGGGCTCCGGGCTGGTGCGCTTCTCGCAGGAATACCCGTTGCGCTATTTCGACACCGCCATCGCCGAACAGCACGCGGTGACCTTCGCCGCCGGCCTGGCCTGCGAAGGCGCCAAGCCGGTGGTGGCGATCTACTCCAGTTTCCTGCAACGCGCCTACGACCAGCTGATCCACGACGTGGCTTTGCAGAATCTGGATGTGCTGTTCGCCATCGACCGCGCCGGGCTGGTCGGCCCGGACGGTGCCACGCACGCCGGCAGCTTCGACTTGAGCTTCCTGCGCTGCATCCCGAACATGGTCATCATGGCGCCCTCGGACGAGCGCGAATGCCGGCTGATGCTGAGCACCGGCTACCGCCATCCCGGTCCGGCGGCGGTGCGCTATCCGCGCGGCTCGGGCACCGGCGTGGCGGCCGGCGAGGATCTGGCCACCATCGAGATCGGCAAAGCGCGCACCGTGCGCCAGGGCCGAGGGCTCGCTATCCTGTGTTTCGGCAGCCCGTTGGCGGCCGCGCAACCGGTGGCCGAGGAGCTGGACGCCACCCTGGTGGACATGCGCTTCGTGAAGCCGCTGGATGAAACCCTGCTGGCCGAACTGGCGAAAGACCACGGCCGTTTCGTCACCGTCGAGGACAATGCCGTGATGGGCGGCGCCGGCAGCGCGGTCAGCGAATGGTTCCGCGCCCGCCGCATCGACGCCGACCTGTTGCAGCTCGGCCTGCCCGACCGCTACCAGGAACACGCCAGCCGCGAAGAGCTATTGGCCGAAGCCGGCATCGACCAAGCCGGCATCCGCGCCGCCATCGCGGCGCGCTGGCCGTAAATAGCTGGGGCGAACATCAAGTTCGCCCCTACGACATCCGGCCCATTGTCACACGGTCACGTTGTTCCAGATCGCGCTCGGTGCTGATCTCCGCAAATCCCGCATCGGCCAACAGCGCGCGCACCGCCGCACCCTGATGCCAGCCGTGTTCCAGCAATAACCAACCGCCGGGCAGCAGATGCCGCGGCGCACCGGCGATGATCGCGCGGAGGTCGTCCAGGCCATCGCGGCCGGAAGCCAGCGCCGAATACGGTTCGAAACGCAGATCGCCCTGCGCCAGGTGCGGATCGGTCGTTTCGATATAGGGCGGATTGCTGGCGATGAGCGCGAAGCGGGCGTCGGCCACCGGCGCGTACCAATCGCCGTGACGGAATTCAAGGTTACGCAATCCATGCGTTTCGGCGTTGGCCCGCGCCACCGCCAAAGCCCCGGGCGAAGCATCCACCGCCGTCACCCGCACCAATGGCCGCTCGCTGGCGATGGCTAGCGCGACCGCGCCCGAACCGGTGCCCAGGTCGAGCACATCGGCGGCGGCATCCGGCGGCAGCCGCGCCAGCGCCAGCTCCACCAGCAACTCGGTTTCCGGGCGCGGAATCAGGGTATCGGGCGTGACCTGCAGATCCAGCGTCCAGAACCCGCGCCGCCCGGTGAGATAGGCCACCGGCTCGCCGGCTGCGCGGCGGGCCGCCAAGCCCTCGAACGCCGCCTGCTGCGCGGCGGTGAGGGCGCTGTCGCCGAAGGCGTACAGCCAAGTGCGCGGCTTGCCGAGCACATGCGCCATCAGCAACTCGGCATCCGCGCGCGCCAAACCATCGGCTTCGGGCTGGCAGGCATGGCGCAGGGCGGTGGCGATGTCAATCATGGCTGATAGCTTACTCGAATGCATTTAATAGTCTTAATAAATCGTAAAATAGTATTTGATTCATGGCGCTGATTGTACATATACTCGGCTCACCAATGCCGCGCCCGAGGACTCGACATGAACCTGCGTGACCTGCGTTACTTCATCGCCCTGGCCGAAACCCGGCACTTCGGGCGCGCCGCCGAAGCCTGCTTCGTCAGCCAGCCGACCCTGTCGACGCAATTGAAGAAGCTGGAAGAAGAGCTCGGCGTGCCCCTGTTCGAGCGCGCACCGCGCAACGTGCTGCTGACGCCGGCCGGCGAGCAGATCCTGGAGCACGCGCGACAAGCCTTGGCGCACGTCAGCCAGATGCAGGAAATCGCCCGCCACACCAAAGATCCGGAATCGGCGTCGGTGCGGCTGGGCATCTTCCCGACGCTGGCGCCGTACCTGTTGCCGCACGTGGTGCCGAAGATCCGGCAACGCTTCCCGCATCTGGAACTGCTGCTGGTCGAGGAAAAGACCGAAACCCTGATCCTGCAGCTGCGCAACGGCTTGATCGACGCCGCCGTGCTGGCCGAGCCGGTGGCCGACGAGCACTTCGACTCGATGCACCTGTTCACCGAACCGTTCGTGCTCGCTTTGCCGGAGAAGCATCCGCTCAGCCGGCAACGCACGCTCGGCATGGGCGAACTCGAACAGCAGCATCTGCTGCTGCTGGAGGACGGCCACTGCCTGCGCGACCAAGCGCTGGCGGTCTGCGGTCTGTCCGGCGCCAGCGAGAAGGAAGGCTTCCGCGCCACCAGCCTGGAGACCTTGCGCCAGATGGTGGCGGCCGGCGTCGGCATCACCCTGTTGCCGATGCTGGCGGTGCAGCCGCCGGTACCGGAATCGCCGCATATCCGGCTGATGCCGTTCCGCGACCCGGCACCGACCCGGCGGATCTCGCTGTACTGGCGCAAGAGCTCGGTGCGCGCCGGCTTCCTGACCGCCATCGGCGAACAGATCGCCGGTCTGCCGAAATCGCTGTTCGAGATGAAACCCCGAAAGGCGGCCTGAACCGGTAAAATGGGCGTTTTCGACCAATCGAACGCGCGCATGAACGCCCCCGAACCGAACCCCGCTCCCGAAAAGAACGATTTCATCCGCCAGATCGTCCGCGATGACCTGGCCTCGGGCAAGCACAGCCGCATCCGCACCCGCTTCCCGCCGGAGCCGAACGGTTACTTGCACATCGGTCATGCCAAGAGCATCTGCCTGAACTTCGGCATCGGCCGCGAATTCGGCGGCCTGGTCAACCTGCGCTTCGACGACACCAACCCGAGCAAGGAGGACATGGAGTTCGTCGAGTCGATCCAGGAGGACGTGCGCTGGCTGGGCTTCGAATGGGACGAGCTGCGCCACGCCTCGGATTACTTCGAGGTGTTCTACCGCAGCGCCGTCAAACTGATCGAGGACGGCAAGGCCTATGTCTGCGACCTGAGCGCCGAGGAAGTGCGCGAATACCGCGGCACCCTGACCCAGCCCGGCCGGCCCTCGCCCTACCGCGAGCGCCCGGTGGCCGAGAACCTGGACCTGTTCCGGCGCATGCGCGCCGGCGAGTTCGCCGACGGCTCGCGCACCCTGCGCGCCAAGATCGACATGGCCAGTGGCAACATCAACATGCGCGATCCGGCTCTGTACCGCATCCGCAAGGTGGCGCACCAGAACACCGGCGACGCCTGGCCCATCTACCCGATGTACGACTACGCGCACTGCATCTCGGACGCGCTGGAAGGCATCACCCATTCGCTGTGCACGCTGGAGTTCGAAGACCACCGGCCGCTGTACGACTGGTGCGTGGATAACGTCGACCTGCCGAACCATCCGGAGCTGTGGCAGCCGCTGGTCGAGGCCGGCTTCGATACGCCGGTGGCCAAGCCGCGCCAGATCGAGTTCTCGCGCCTGAACATCAACTACACGGTGATGAGCAAGCGCAAGCTGCTGGCGTTGGTCAGCGACGGCTTGGTGGCCGGCTGGGACGACCCGCGCATGCCGACCCTGTCCGGCCTGCGCCGCCGCGGCTATCCGCCGGCGGCGCTGCGCCTGTTCGCCGACCGCATCGGCATCAGCAAGCAGAACTCGGTGATCGATTTCTCGGTGCTGGAGAACTGCGTGCGCGACGTGCTCGACGCCGAGGCCGAACGCCGCATGGCGGTGCTCGACCCAGTCAAGCTGGTGATCGAGAACCTGCCGGAGGGCCATGCCGAGACCTTGGAGTTCGGCAACCATCCCAAAAACGAGGCCGCCGGCAAACGCACGGTGCCGTTCAGCCGCGAGATCTGGATCGAGCGCGAGGACTTCATGGAAACGCCGGTCAAGGATTTCCACCGCCTGGTTCCCGGCGGCGAAGTGCGCCTGCGCGGTGTCGGCATCGTCAAGTGCGTAGATGTGATCAAGGACGGCGAGACGGTGCGCGAACTGCGCGGCCAGCTCGACCTCGATTCGCGGCCGGGCATGGAAGGCGCCAAGCGCAAGGTCAAAGGCACCATCCACTGGGTCTGCGCCAAAGCCGGCGTGCCGGCCGAGGTGCGCCTGTACGACCGTCTGTTCACCGTCGCCGACCCGGACAACGACGAGGACGGCAAGAGCTACCGCGATTACCTGAATCCGGATTCAATCCGCACGGTGCGCGCCATGCTCGAGCCGGCGGCCTGCGCCGCCGCGCCGGAACAGAGCTTCCAATTCGAACGCAGCGGCTACTTCACCGCCGACCGCCACGACCACCGTCCGGACGCGCCGGTGTTCAACCGCAGCGTGACCCTGCGCGACACCTGGAGCGCGAAGTAATGGCAACACGCCGGCCGTGGCCGCTGGCGGTTTCCCTTGCCGCCTTCGCGGCGGTGATGGCGCTCTGGTACCTGCCCGGCATGCCGCACTTCCCTTGGCGGGGCGGCTTGGTGGCCGCAGCGGTATTGGCCGTGACCTGGATGGAATGCGGCAGCCTGAAGCCGCTCGGCTTGAACTTTCCCTGGCCGAAGCGAACCCTGTGGTACGCCCTGTTGGTCTGGCTGGCGCTGGAGGCCGCGATGGACTTCGTGGTCCAGCCCGCCATCGTGCGCCTGACCGGCGAAGCGACCGATTACTCCGCTTTCGCGGCCCTGGCCGGCAACGCGCCGACCACGCTGCGCTATCTGGCCGGCATGTGGCTCAGCGCCGCCGTCGCGGAAGAGCTGTTCTACCGCGGCTATGTGTTCCGCATGGTCGAACGCTTCAGCCGGCCTAGCGTGTTGCGCAATCTGGCCGCCATCCTCGTCAGCGCGCTGCTGTTCGCGGCGCCGCACGCGTACCAAGGCCTATCCGGGCTGATCGCCACCTTCGCGTTCGGTCTGGCGTTCGCCACCGTCTTTTTATCGGTGCGCCGCAACCTGTGGGTCGTCATCCTGGCGCACGGCTTCGTCGACACTCTGTTCCTGATCCTTGCCTATGCCGGCAAGCTGTCCTGGTACCCGTGAGGATTCCGTCATGCTGTACGCCCAAGTCCACCTGACCCTGCCGGCCTGGGTCCACCGCGAGATTGCGACGGATGCGCCGTATCCCGACGACGCCTCGCGCATGGCGCTGGCGGTGCGTCTGTCGGAACTGAACGTACGCGAGCAAAGCGGCGGTCCATTCGGCGCCGCGCTGTTCACCGACGACGGCCGGTTGCTCGGCGTCGGCGTGAACCGTGTGATCCCCAGCAACTGCTCGGTGGCGCATGCCGAGATGATGGCCTTCGCCACCGCGCAGCAGCGTCTGCAGCAGTTCCGGCTGAACCAATCCGGCCGGCGCGTGATCCTGGCCACCTCCTCGCAACCCTGCGCGATGTGCTACGGCGCCTCATTCTGGGCCGGTATCGACGAAATCCTGATCGGCGCCCGCGCCGACGACGTGCAGACGCTGGCCGGCTTCGACGAAGGTCCGCTGCCGGCCGACTGGGCCGGCGAGTGGCAAAAACGCGGCATCGCGGTCAAACGCGACCTGCTGCGCGAGGAAGCCTGCGCGGTGCTGAAGCGCTACGGGGAATCCGGCCTTGTCTACTGAAGGCCTGCTCGCCTATTGCCGCCCCGGCTTCGAGCCCGATTTGGCGGCCGAATTGAGCTGGCACGCCGCGCAGAAGGGCCTGCCGGTATACGCCAAGACCCAGAAGAACAGCGCCTATGTGCTGCTGCTCGGCGCACCGCGCGAGCAGCTGGCCGAGGCGATCCCCTACCGCGAACTGATCTTCGCGCGCCAGAAATACGCGCTGATCGACGAACTGCAGGGCCTGGACGTGCAGGACCGCATCACACCGGTGCTGGAAGCGCTCGGCGGCAAAGGCCGCTACGGCGAACTGTCGGTGGAGACGCCCGACTCCGACGACGCGCGGCAACTGGCCGGCCTGGCCAAGGCCTTCGGCAACGCGCTGCGGCCGGCCCTGCGCCAGCGCGGCCTGCTCACCGACAAACCGAACCCGAAGCTGCCGACCCTGCACGTGGCCTTCGTCGGCAATAACCACCTGCTGCTGGCCAGTTCGACCGAAAACGACCGCGCGCCCTGGCCGATGGGCATCCCGCGCCTGAAGCAGGATCCGCGCGCGCCCAGCCGCTCGGCGATGAAGCTGGACGAGGCCATCCTGTGCCTGATGACGCCGGCCGAGCGCATGGACCTGATCGCGCCGGGAATGCAGGCCGCCGATCTGGGCGCCGCGCCCGGCGGCTGGAGCTGGGTACTGGCCAAACACCAACTGCAGGTCAGCGCCATCGACAACGGACCGCTGAACGCCGACGCGCTGGCGACCGGACTGATCGAGCACATCCGCGCCGACGGTTTCCACTGGCAGCCGCCGCGACCGATCGACTGGATGGTGTGCGACATGGTGGAGACGCCGAGCAAGGTGGCGCGCCGCATGGCGCAGTGGTTCGCCAACGGCTGGTGCCGCAACGCCATCTTCAACCTGAAGCTGCCGATGAAGAAGCGCTGGGAGGAGACCGCGCTCTGCCTCGACCTGTTCACGGCGCAGTGCGGCAAGCCGGTGCGGATCCGTGCCAAGCAGCTGTACCACGACCGCGAGGAAATCACCGTGTTCGCGCGCCTCGACAGAAAATAAGACCACAACGGAACGACACCCCATGACCGACGACATCCGCATCCGGCGCACCGCGCAGTCCAAGCTCGGACAGGTGGACTGGAACCACCTGCCCTTCGGCCGCATCTTCTCCGACCACATGCTGGTGATGGATTACGCCGACGCTGCCTGGCAGACGCCGGAAATCGTGCCGTACGGCCCGATCAGCATGCAGCCCTGCAACGCCACGCTGCACTACGGCCAGACCATCTTCGAAGGCATGAAGGCGATCCGCGCCGCCGACGGACGCATCACCCTGTTCCGACCGGAACTGAACGCGCGCCGCTTCAACGAAAGCTGCCAGCGCCTGTGCATGCCGAGCATCGATGAAGCGCGTTTCGTGGAACTGCTGAAGGCGCTGGTGCGCTGCGAGCGCGACTGGGTGCCGGCCTCGGCCGAGTCCTCGCTGTACCTGCGGCCGTTCCTGTTCGCCACCGACGAACTGTTGGGCGTGCGGCCGTCGGAAACCTACAAGTTCATGGTCATCGCCTGCCCGGCCGGCGCCTATTACGCCAAACCGGTATCGGTGAAGATCGAGGAACACTACACCCGCGCCGCCGAGGGCGGCACCGGCCGCGCCAAGACCGCCGGCAACTACGCCGCCTCGCTGTTGCCGACCAAGCTGGCGCATGACGAAGGCTTCGACCAGCTGATCTGGACCGACGGCAAGGAGCACCGCTACATCGAGGAGTCCGGCACCATGAACCTGGTGCTGGTGATCGACGGCGTGATCCTGACCCCGTCCGAGGATTCCGACACCATCCTGCGCAGCGTGGTGAAGCGCTCGGTGGTGGATTTGGCCAAGCATTGGGGCCTGCCGGTCGAGGAACGCCGGATATCGGTCGAGGAACTGGTCGCCGCCATCCGCGACGGCCGCCTGCAGGACGCGTTCGGAGCCGGCACCGCGGCCACCATCGCGCCGATCGCCGAGATCGGCTTACGCGGCGAACGTTTCGCATTGCCGCCGGTGGAAACGCGCACGCTGTCGACCCGCATCAAGGCCTACCTGGACGGCATCAAGTCCGGCGCTATCGCCGACGAACTGGGCTGGTGCGTGGAAGTCTGAGCGCTTTGACCGCGACGAATCAATCCGGCGCGGAAGCCTCCACATAGGGCTTTCCGCCGGGAACCAAGGCGGAATGTTCGCGCCGGGAGCGGAACAGCGGATAGAACATTTCAACCCACCAGCGCTCCTTGCCGAACAGCTGGTCATCGCGCAATCCGATCTGCGCCGGATATTGCCGGGTGATGTGAGCCGTACCGAACAGCACATCCCAGAAAAACAGCAGGTTGCCGAAATTGCCGGTGTAGTACCCGATGCCGTCGTTGAACATGGCATGGTGGGCGTAGTGGGTGCTGGGCGTCGACACGATACGCTGCACCAGCCACATCAACGGCGAAAGCAATCGGATCCGGTAAAGCGGCGCGTCCCATTTCACCGCCGAATGCGCACCGGTGATGACCGCCAGCTTGATCACGATGTAGACCAGATACACGTCCGCGAAGCCGAGATAGATGAGTACGCCGGATATCCACAACCCCGGCATGGCCAGGTAATAGAAGAAATTGTTGCGGTAGATGATCCGCGCGCTCATGTACTGCGCGCTGTGATGCGCCCGGTGCAGCGGCCAGAGCAGCGGCGAGTGCGACGCCCGGTGCCACCAGTACTGGGTCATGTCGTCGCCGACCAGCAGAATCGCGGCCATCGCGTACCAAGGCAGCCCCGCCCATGCGTTTTGGTATTCAGGCGCCCAAGCCAGTCCGGCCTGCTGCACCAACCAGAAAATGACGGGTTGCGTGAATCCGGCCAGCAGCGCGACGCAGAGCATGTCGAGGATATTGTCGCCCCGGCTGGCATTCATGCCACGGGCTTTTCCGAGAGCGAATTCGAGCAGGATGAAGCCGGCGAACAGCGAGAAAAGCATGATGTTCTGGAGGTTGGACATCGGCGCTCCGCACTCAGGTGGATTTGACCGGAAGCCCCCACTTCCGCTCGGATTGTTGATGATTTCCGGTATCCCGTCAAATCCCCGCGGCGATCCGGGCCATGGCGTTCTTGACCGGCGACAGCCGGTCGGCCAGGCCGAGCAGATGGCCGCGCACCAGGCTCAGCGCCATGTTGTCGTTGGAGAACAGCCGGTTGATGTTCTCGAACGCGTACGCCGCCACCGCGTTTTCGGAATGGCGCGTGCGCGCCCAACGCTGCAGCCGGCGCAGATCCAGCGCATCGTCGCCGGCTTTGGCCGACTGCAACGCATCGCGCAGCGACGACACGTCGCGCAGGCCGAGGTTCACGCCCTGACCGGCCAGCGGGTGCACGGCATGCGCGGCGTCGCCGAGCAGCAACACGCGGCCTTTCAGTGTGTCGTTGGCCAGGCGCCGGCGCAACGGGAACGCCGTCCGTGTCGACAACAACCGGGTGGCGCCCAGGGTGCCGGCGAAGGCCGAATCCAGCGCACGGCAGAACGCTTCCGGCGGCAGCGCCAGCATCTCGTCGGCACGCGCTTCCGGCAGGCTCCAGACGATCGAACAGCGGCGCTCGCCGAACGGCAGGAACGCCAGCGGACCGGTGCTGAGGAAGCGTTGCCAGGCGGTATGCCGGTGCGGCAACTCGGTTTCCAGGAACGCCACCACGCCTTTCTGCCGGTAATCGTGTTCGGACACGCCGATGCCCAGCAGCTGCCGCACCTTGGAGGCGGCGCCGTCGGCGCCGAACGCCAGACGCGCGCTGAATTCCGCGCCGCCGGCCAAGCGGACATGCACGCATTCCGCGCCGTTGTCGAGCGCGGCCAGGCGCTCCGGACAATGGCGGCGGATGCCGGGTTCGCGGCAGACCGCCTGCCAAAGCACATCCACCAACAGGTCGTTTTCCACGATATGGCCCAGATGGCCGCGGCCGAGCTCGCCGGCGTGGAAATGCAGCGGACTGGCCTGCACTTCGTCGAACACGGTCATCTCGGCGTACGGGTAGGCGCGCCGGCCGGCGATGTCCTGCCAGAGGCCGAACGACGCCAGCAGCGCTTCGTTGTCGAGCGCCAGGGCGTACACGCGCAGGTCCGGCGTTTCGGCGTTCCACGGCTTCGGCGCGTGCGCTTCCACCAACGCCACCTGCAGACCCTGACGCGCAGCCATCAGCGCGGCGGCCAGGCCGACCACGCCGCCGCCGATCACGGCGACATCGACATCGGTACGGGTCATAAGACGTCCTCGAATACGGTTTGGCCGCGATAGCCCATGGCGCCGCTGACCAGGCCGGAGGCCAGGTCCGGCGCGGCGCCGAGCAGGGTCAGGCCCAGCGAACGCAGCAGATGCATCGGCAGGCCGGGATTGGCGGTCAGCCGCGCCAGGCCGTCGCTGAACGCCAGCGTGCGCTCGCGGTCTTCGCGCCGGCTGTCGGCGTACCGCCGGCCCAGATCGCCGTCGATGCCGCTCTCACGCAGCACCTTTACCAGACTGAGCGCGTCGCGCAGGCCGAGATTGAAACCCTGCGCACCGATCGGGTGGATGGTCTGCGCGGCATTGCCCATCACCAGCAACGGGCCGGCATGCAGGCGCTCGGCCAACACCCGCACCAGCGGATAGCGCGTGCGGGCACCGGCGGCGAGGAAGCGGCCGGCACGCCAGCCGAAGCGCGACTGCAGATACTCGACATAGGCCTCATCGGGCATGGCGGCCACGGCATCGGCCTCGGCGCGGTCGACCGCGCAAATCGAGCCGTAACGGCCCTCGGCCATCGGCAACAGGGCCACCGGGCCTTGGGCGCTGAAGCGCTCGTAGGCGGTGCCGTCGGACGCGCGTTCGGCCTGCAGCGAACACACGAACAGGGTCTGGCCGTAATCGTGCTCGAGCGTGCCGATGCCGGCGGCCTGGCGCAGGAACGAGCGGGTGCCGTCGGCGGCGACCACGCAACGGGCCTGGATGCGCGATTCACCGTCCGGGCTGCGTACGCGCAGTTCGGCGCCGGTTGCGTTCGGGGCGTAGGCCACGACCTCGGCCGGACACAGGCGGCGGATGGCCGGCAGTTCGGCGACCCGCCGCGCCAAGGCGTGCCCGAGATCCTGGGCCAGCACCACGCCGCCGAAACCGGCATGACCGAACTCGGTGGCCTCCAGCAGGATACGGCCGAAATCGCCGACCCGGCTGACGTGGATGCGCGCGATGGGGGTCGGCGGCACCGCCAACTTCGGCAGCACGCCCAGACCCGACAGCGCCTTCAGCGAGCGCTGCGCCAGCGCCAGCTTGCGCTGGTCGAAACCGGCCGGCGCCTGCGGCGAGTCGGCGGCCTCGACCAAAACCACCGACAGCCCGCTGCCGGCCAGGGCGCAGGCCAAGCTGGAGCCGACCAGGCCGCCGCCGACGATGGCGATATCCGGGGTTTCGGGGAACGGTGTGGCCACGGGGACTCTCAGGGCGGAACGGATAAGGTATTCTATTACCGATCGCATTTTCCCGCCTCGAGAACCGCATGAGCAACCGTCCCTTCGCCCTCAACCTCACCGTGCTGGCCGGCATGATCCTGGCCGTGGCGCTGACCCGCCTGATTCCGCACCCGCCGAACTTCTCGCCGGTCGAGACCATGGCGCTGTTCGGCGGCGCCTATTTCGCCCGCCGCGGTTTAGCCGTGCTGGTGCCGCTGGCGGCGTTGTTCGTGTCCGACCTGGCGCTCGGCCTGATGATGGGCGGCGAGTATTTCCAGTATTTCGTGTCGGCCGGTTTCCTGCTGGTGTACGCCACCATCGCCGTGCTGGCGCTGATGGGCTTCGGCCTGCGCGGCCGCGTATCCGCCGCCCGCGTGGCCGGTTACGGCACGGCCGGCTCGCTGCTGTTCTTCGCGGTCACCAACTTCGGTTCCTGGCTGGGTTCGGCGCTGTATCCGCAGACCGCCGCCGGCTTGGCCGCCGCCTACGTGGCCGGCCTGCCGTTCCTGGGCAACGGCCTGCTCGGCACCCTGTTCTATTCGCTGCTGCTGTTCGGCGGCTATGAGCTGCTGAAGCAGCGCCTGCCGGCCTTGCGCGCACAGGCCGTCTGATGGGCAACCGGCTGTCCAAGATCTACACCAAGACCGGCGATGACGGCACCACCGGCCTGGGCGACGGCACCCGCGTCTCGAAGGATTCCGCACGGGTCAGCGCCTACGGCACGATCGACGAAGCCAATTCCGCCATCGGTCTGGTGCTGGCCTGCGAACTGCCCGAGAACGTGCGCGCGCTGTTGGTGTCGGTGCAGCACCATCTGTTCGATCTGGGCGGCGAGCTGTGCATTCCCGGTCACGCCGCCATCTTCGAAGCCGATATCGAGGACCTTGAACGCCATCTGGATGCGTTCAATGCCGATCTGCCGGCGCTGAAGGACTTCATCCTGCCCGGCGGCGGCATGGCCGCCAGCCACTGCCACTTGGCGCGCACCATCTGCCGCCGCGCCGAACGCGAGACGGTCACGCTGTCGCGCCACGACGCGGTGCGGCCGGAAGCGATCCGCTACCTGAACCGCCTGTCCGACCTGCTGTTCGTGCTGGCACGCGTGTTGGCCCGCGCCAGCGGCCACGGCGAAGTGCTGTGGCGGCACGACCGCCGAAAAGCCTAAGCCGGGCGGAAATCCAGCGCTGCGGAATTGATGCAGTAGCGCAGCCCAGTCGGCGGCGGACCGTCGGGAAACACGTGGCCCAGATGCGAACCGCAACCGGCGCAGCACACTTCGATCCGGCGCATGCCATGCGAAACGTCTTCCTTGAACTGAAGGCATTCGGCATCCACCGGCCGGAAATAACTCGGCCAGCCGCTGCCGGAATCGAACTTGGCTTCGGAATCGAACACCGCGCGCTCGCAGGCCACGCAGTGGTAGACGCCGGCGGCGTGGTGGTCCCAATATTTGCCGGTGAACGGCGGTTCGGTCGCCGAGCAGCGGCAGACCGCGTATTGTTCGGGCGTCAGCCGGCGGCGCCATTCGGCGTCCGGCGTCTCTTCGGCGGCCATGGGTTTCTCCTGACGAATCGTGCCTGACGGAGTAAGATAACGCATATTTCCCGACGGGGCTCCGCGTGCGCCACAGCCAACTTTTCCTCGCCTGTCTGGCGCTCCTGACCGCAGGCCGCACCTACGCCCAGACCGCGGCCGACGCCACCGTCTGGCCACAGTGCGCCGATCCCGAAAGCCTGCCGCTGTTCCAACCCTTGAGCGCGGAAACGGGCACCACGGACGGCGCCACCGAAATCAGTTCGGAACGCTTCGACATCGGCAAAGTCGGCGAATCGGTGTTCGAGGGCGGCGTGGAGATGCGCCGCGGCGCCGAATGGCTGGGTACCGACAGTCTGCGCTACGACCATGCGAGCGGCGGCTACGTCACCGCGGGCGGCGTGCGCTTTCAGAACGCCGGGATGCGGATGACCGCGGAAACGGCATCGGGCAACGACAAGGCCGGCACCTTGGAAATGGCCGGCCTGCACTACCAGTTCCATGCCGGCAACGGCAACGGCAGCGCGGCCAAGGTCGCGGTGCAGGGCAAAGACAGCCTGCTCAGCCAGGCCGATTTCTCCACCTGCCCGGCTAACGACAAGCAATGGCGGTTCGTCGCCGACGAAATCGCCATCGATGAAGGCTCCGGGAAAGGCACCGCGCGCAACGTGCGCCTGCAGATCGGCAAAGTGCCGCTGTTCTGGCTGCCGGTCATGCGCTTTCCGACCGACAGCGCGCGCGCCAGCGGCGTACTGGCGCCCCGAATAGGACAGGACGGGCTGAACGGCATGGACATCTCCCTGCCGATCTACCTGAACCTGGCGCCCAACTACGACGCGACGCTGATCCCGCGCTATTTCAGCGAACGCGGTTTCATGCTGGGCAGCGAATTCCGCTACCTGTTCGAGCGCAACCAAGGCGAGTTCAACGCCACCTACCTGCCGAGCGACGACATCCGCGGCGGCGACCGCTATCTGATGTCCTGGCGGCACTTCACCGCGATGAGCAGCGCCTGGCACTTCCGCAGCGAATTGAACCGGGCCAGCGACGAATTCTATTTCTCCGACTTCGGCGAGACCATCCGCGAAACCTCGACCGCCCTGCTGCAGAGCCAGGCCGGTTTCTACGGCCGCGGCAAGTACTGGAACCTGGAACTGAGCGCATCGAACTGGGAAATCGCCAACCCGACCCAGATGCCCGGCTCCGAACCCTACCGCCGGTTGCCGCGGCTGGCCTTGCACGGCAGCAGACCGCTGCGGCCTTGGCTGGAGGCCGGCCTGAACGCCGAAGCGGTGGCGTTCCAACACGACCAGCTGCAGGACGGACGCCGTCTGGACATGTCGCCGTTCGTGAAATTTCCGATCAAGGGCGCGTTCTGGTACGCCACGCCCAGCTTCAGCTGGCGGCAGACCGAATACTGGATCGACGGCAATCCCGCCGACCCGGGCGCGGATACCCGCCTGTCGCGCGGCATGGGCATCGTCAGCCTCGATGCCGGCGCCTATTTCGAGCGGCCGGTGGCCTTGGCCGGAACGGATTACATCCAGACCCTGGAGCCGCGCCTGTTCTATCTGAACGTACCGTACCGGGACCAGAGCGCCATCCCCGCCTTCGACACCCAACCGCTGACCTTCATGTGGCCGTCGCTGTTCCGGGAAAACCGCTACGGCGGCGCCGACCGCCAGGCCGATGCCGACCAGCTGACCTTGGCGGTCACCAGCCGGTTCATGAGCAACGAGACCGGCAAGGAGCGGATGAACGTCAGCCTCGGCCGCATCACCTATTTCGAAACGCCGCGGGTGTATCTGCCCGGCGAGGCGCCGCTGCCGGCCGACGGCTCGGCCTGGGTCGCGGAAGCGAACATCCGGTTGAGCGACGAATGGCAGATCGGCCTGACCCAGCACTGGAACCCGGCCGACCGCAGTACCGAGCTGTCCTCGCTGCGCGGTTATTGGTCGCTGCCCAGCGGCCTGCAGCTCAACGCCGGCTACCGTTACCGGGCCGGATTCGCGGAACAAACCGACTTCGCCTTTGTCGTACCGGTGGGCGAACGCTGGCGCGTGCTCGGCCGTTGGGATTACTCCCTGCGCGACGACCGCAACCTCGAGTCGCTGCTGGGACTGGAATGGCGGAGCTGCTGCCTGGCATTGCGCGTCTTCGGCCGGAAATACATCCGCAGCTTCGACAGCCGCGAGAACGTGGGCGTGTTCCTCGAGCTCGAGCTGAACGGCTTGGGCCGGATCGGCAGCAAGCCGGAACTGTTCCGCGATAATGGTATCCTAGCGTATTGATGCAACACCCCGAATCCCGCACTTTTCCGGAGCGCTCCATGTCCGTCGCACGCAACTCCCTGGCCCTGTGCCTGCTCCTGACCGGCCTGCTTCCGTCCGGCCATGCCGCCGCCCAGGATTCCGCTCCGGCCACCATGGCCTTGGACAGCATCGCCGCGGTGATCGACGAGGACGTCATCCTGCGCAGCGAACTCGACCGCGCGGTGGCCAACATCAAGGCGCAGTATGCCGGCCGTCAAGGCCAGCTGCCGCCGGACAACGTGCTGGAACGCCAGGTTCTGGAGCGCCTGATCCTGCAGCGCCTGCAGGTCAACCGCGCCAAGGACATCGGCATCCGGGTGTCCGACGCCGAATTGAACCAGGTGATCCAGAGCATCGCGTCCTCCAACAAAATGACGCCGGAACAGTTCCAGCAGCGCCTGGCCCAGGAAGGGCTGGCGTTCGAGGACTACCGCAACAACCTGCGCGACGAGCTGCTGCAGCAGCGCCTGCGCCAGAGCTACGTGCAGAGCCGCGTGCAGGTCAGCGAGAGCGAAATCGAGCAATTCGTCGCCGCGCAGCAGGCCGCCGGCCCGGAAGTGCGACTGGCCAACCTGCTGGTGGCCTTGCCGGAAAGCCCGAGCGCCGAACAGGTCGAAACCGCCAAACGAAAGATCGACGGCATCCGCGAACTGGTGGCCAAAGGCGAAATGACCTTCCAGGCCGCCGCGATCCGCTATTCCGACGCGCAGAACGCGCTCGACGGCGGTGAAATCGGCTGGCGCGGCTTCGATGCCATCCCGCCGCAGTACACCGCGATGATCTCGGCCATGAAGCCGGGCGAGGTCTCGCAGCCGATGCGCGGCCCGAACGGCTATCAGCTGATCCAACTGGTCGAGGTCCGCGACGCCGCCGCCGTGTCCGAAGTCACCCAATACCGCGCCCAAGCCATCCTGATCGACCCGAACAGCGTCGGCGGCAACGAAGTGGCGCGGCAACGCGCGGAAGAACTGCGCGCGCGTCTGGACAAGGGCGAGGACATGGCCGCGCTGGCCAAGGAATTCTCCAGCCCCGACCTGAACGCCGAAACCGGCGGCATCCTCGACTGGTTCACCCAGAACCAGTGGGGCAGCCAGATCGGCGGCCAGATGACGGCGCTGAAGGACGGCGAAATCTCGCCGGTGGTCGAAAGCGACGCCGGCTACCTGATCGTCAAACGCCTGGGCCAACGCAGCACCGACGCCAACGCCGAGGCCAAGCGCCAGAAGGCGCGCGAAGCCATCGGCCAGCGCAAGGCGGAAGAGGAATACGAGCGCTTCATGCGCCAACTGCGCTCGGAAGCGTTCGTCGAGTCCCGTCTGCCGCAAGTCTGATGGCCAAGCGTCCGCGCCTGGCCGTGGTTCCGGGCGACCCCGCCGGCATCGGGCCGGAACTCTGCGTCCGGCTTGCGCAGCGCGAACCCGATGCCGAGCTCACCGTGCTGGCCGATCCGGCCGTGCTGTCGGCCGCAGCAGCAGCCATCGGCCTGCCGTTGCGCTGCAAAGCCCCGGGCGAGTCCTGCGGCGTCGGCGAACTCGCCGTATCGCCGTTCCCCGCTCCGCATCCGGTACGCTTCGGCCAACTCGACCCGGACAATTCCGCGACCGTGATCGCCGCCATGCGCCGCGCCGGCGAGGGCTGTCTAAAGGGTGAATTCGACGGCCTGGTGACCGGCCCCGTGCACAAGGCGGCGGTCAACGCCGCCGGCATCGCCTATACCGGCACCACCGAGCTGCTGGCCGCGCAGGCCGGTGCCGAGGTGGTGATGATGTTGGCCAACGAACATCTGCGGGTCGCGTTGGCGACCACCCATCTGCCGTTGCGCGCGGTCCCCGACGCCATCACGCCGCCGCTGCTGGAACGCGTGCTGCGCATCACCCGTGACGCCCTGCAAACGCAGTTCGGCATCACCGACCCGGACATCCATGTGCTGGGCCTGAATCCGCACGCCGGCGAACAGGGCGTACTCGGGCGCGAGGAAATCGAGGTCATCGCGCCGGTACTCGAGCGCCTGCGCGCCGAAGGCTTCCGGCTGCAGGGCCCGTTGCCGGCCGACACCGCGTTCCTGCCGGCACGCCTGGCACAGGCCGACGCGGTACTGGCCATGTACCACGACCAGGGCCTGCCGGTGCTGAAATACAGCGGCTTCGAACAGGCCGTCAACATCACCCTCGGCCTGCCCTACCCGCGCGTGGCGGTCGATCACGGCACCGCGCTGGAACTGGCCGGCAAAGGCGTCGCCAACGACGGCAGCCTGCGGCAGGCGGTACGCCTGTGCCGACGGCTGGCGCAGGGAGGAAGCAGCGCATGAGCCATTTCAAGGCGCCGCCGAAGAAGAACCTCGGCCAGCACTTCCTGACCGACCGCGGCATCATCGAGCACATCGTGCACGCGGTCGATCCGCGTCCGGGCGACAACCTGGTGGAGATCGGCCCGGGCCAAGGCGCCATCACCTTCCCGTTGCTGAAGAAGCACGGCAAGCTGACCGTGATCGAATTCGACCGCGACCTGATCACCCCGCTGAGCGAAGCCGCGCACGGCGTCGGCGAGCTCACCATCGTGCACAAGGACGTATTGCAGGTCGATTTCGACAAGTTGGCCGGCGAAGGCCGCATCCGCCTGGTCGGCAACCTGCCCTACAACATCTCCACGCCGATCCTGTTCCATGTGCTCGAACACTGCCTGCATGTGCGCGACATGCATTTCATGCTGCAGAAGGAAGTGGTCGACCGCATGGCCGCCGCCCCGGGCAGCAAGGTCTACGGCCGTCTCAGCGTGATGCTGCAGGCGGTATGCGCGGTGACGCCGCTGTTCGACGTGCCGCCGCAGAGCTTCAATCCGCCGCCGAAGGTGGATTCGGCCGTGGTGCGCCTGGTGCCGCGCGATCCGGCCGGCATCGGCATCCGCGACCACGCCCTGTTCGAGGCGGTAGTGCGCGACGCCTTCGCCCAGCGTCGGAAGACCCTGCGCAACGCGCTGAGCAAACAATGCACGACCGAACAGCTGCAGGCGGTCGGCATCAAGCCGGAAATCCGCGCCGAACAGCTGCCGGTGGCGGATTTCATCCGCCTGGCCAACCATCTGGCCGCCGGCGGCTGAACGCTCCGACCCGAGCCCGCCGGAGGACGGCGCGCTATAATGGCCGGGACTGAAATTTCGGAACACCCCCATGACGACGTATGCCATCGGCGACCTGCAGGGTTGCTATGACGTGCTCGCGCGCCTGCTCGAACATATCCGCTTCGATCCGTCCCGGGACCATCTGTGGTTCTGCGGCGATCTGGTCAACCGCGGCGGGCAGTCGCTGGAGACCCTGAAGCTGGTGCATTCCCTGCGCGAGCGCAGCACCGTGGTGCTCGGCAACCACGACATGTCGCTGCTGGCCATCGCGCACCGCAGCGAGGCCGACCAGCACAAGGTCAACCCCGACCTGCACCGCGTGCTGTTCGCGCCCGAGCGCGACGAGCTGATCGGCTGGCTCAAGCACCAGAAGCTGCTGCATGTCGACCCGTCGCTGGGCTTCGCCATGGTGCACGCCGGACTGTCGCCGAAATGGACGCTGAAGATGGCGCAGGCGCGCGCCGCCGAGGTCGAGCGCATCCTGCAGGGCGAGCAGGCCGGCCGCTACCTGAAGGCGATGTACGGCAACCAGCCGGGCTGGTCGCCCAAGCTCGGCGGCACCGACCGTTTCCGCGCCATCGTCAACATCTTCACCCGCATGCGCTACTGCACCCCGAACGGCCGCATCGGCTTCGAGGAAAAGGGCAGGCCCGGCACCCAGCAACCGGGCTTCTATCCGTGGTTCTCGGTGCCCGGCCACGCGCCGCGAGAACTGCCGATCGTCTGCGGCCACTGGTCGACGCTCGGCCTGTTCATGGGCTTGGGCGTGTACGCCATCGACACCGGCGCGATCTGGGGCGGCACGCTGACCGCGCTGGAGCTGGGACCGGAACCGCGCGTGCACGCCGTGCCCGGACGCAGCGGCGCCGGCGCGCGGGTCAAGGACTGACGCGGCGGTAATCGCTGAAACGGAACGCGAACGGGTGCCGTTCGTCGGCCGGGTGCGGCTGACAGGCGGTTTCCCGCCACCGGCCGGCATCGAAGGCCGGAAACCAGGCATCGGCCTGCGCCAGTTCGGTATCCACATGCGTCAGATGCATGGCATCGGCCAGCGGCAGCGCCAACGCGTAGATCTCGCCGCCGCCGATCACCATCAGTTCCTCCGCGCCGGCCAACGCCATCGCCTCATCCCAAGAGGCGACCGCCTGCATGCCGGCGAACGGCACCGCACCGCCGCGGGTCAATACCAGATTGCGGCGATCGGGCAAGGCGCGGCCGAGCGAGTCGGCGGTCTTGCGACCCATCAGCACGGTCTTGCCGCGGGTCAGCGCCTTGAAGCGCTTCAGGTCGTCGGGCAGATGCCAGGGCAGGCGGTTGCCGAACCCGATCGCATGCCGCCGGTCGAGCGCGGCGATCAGCGTCAGGCTCACACAGCCACCGGCGCCTTGATGGCCGGCTGCGGTTCGTAGCCCAGGATTTCGATGTCCTCGAAACAGAACGCGAACAGGTCGCGCACCGCCGGATTGAGCTTGAGCTGCGGCAACGCGCCGGGCGTACGGCCCAGCTGCTCGCGCACCTGTTCGAAGTGGTTGGAGTAGATGTGCGCGTCGCCGAAGCTGTGCACGAAGTCGCCCACGTCCAGATCGCAGACCTGCGCCACCATGTGGGTCAGCAGCGCGTAGCTGGCGATGTTGAACGGCACGCCGAGGAAGATGTCGGCCGAACGTTGGTACAGCTGACAGCTCAGCCGGGCGCGGCCGCCGGGCGTTTTGGCCGGTGCCACGTAGAACTGGAACAGCGTATGGCAGGGCATCAGCGCCATCTCCGGCAGCTCGCCCACGTTCCAGGCGCTGACGATCAGCCGCCGCGAATCGGGATTGCGTTTGATTTCATCCACCACCCAAGAGATCTGGTCGACCGTGCGGCCGTCTTTGCCTTCCCAACAGCGCCACTGCTTGCCGTACACCGGGCCGAGGTTGCCGTCGGCGTCCGCCCATTCGTCCCAGATGCTGACTTTGTTGTCCTTCAGGTAGGCGATGTTGGTGTCGCCTTTCAGGAACCACAGCAGCTCGTGGATGATCGAACGCAGGTGCAGCTTCTTGGTGGTCACCAGCGGGAAGCCTTCGGACAGATCGAAGCGCATCTGATAACCGAACACCGAGCGCGTGCCGGTGCCGGTGCGGTCGCTCTTATCCTGGCCGTGTGCCATCACGTGCCGCAGGAAATCCAGGTAGGCCTTCATGCCGACGCCTTTTGACGGCGCGACAACGCCAACAGGAACAGGCCGAGCGCGATCACCGGCAGGCTCAGCAGCTGGCCCATGGTCAGCCAGCCCCAGGCGATGAAACCGATGTCGGCGTCCGGCTGGCGGATGAACTCGACCGCGAAACGGAAAATGCCATAGAACAGCGCGAACAGCCCGGACACCGCATAGCGCCGGCGCGGCGTGCGCGAATACAGGTACAGGATCAGGAACAGGGCCAAGCCTTCCAGCGCCGCCTGTGCCAGCTGCGAGGGATAGCGCGCGTAGCGGTCGAGCAGACCGGACTCGTGCAGCACGCGCAGCTGCGCGGCGCTCTGCCCGATCAGGTCGGGTTCGGCGCGCGGGAACACCACGCCCCAGTCCTTGCCGGTATAGCGGCCCCACAGCTCGCCGCCGATGTAGTTGCCGAGGCGGCCGAACAGCAGGCCCGGCGGCACCAGCGGCGCCATGAAATCGAGGGTGTCGAATACGTGCCGACGGTTCTGCCGCGACCACAGCGCGACCGCCGCCATCACGCCGAGCAGACCACCGTGGAAGCTCATGCCGCCTTCGTTGATGCGCAGCAGGAACAGCGGATCGGCGGTGAATTCCGGCCAGGCGTAGAACAGCACGTAGCCGACGCGGCCGCCGATGACCACGCCGAGCATGCTGTTGAACAGCAGGTCGGAGAAGCGCTCTTCGGTGACGTCGCCCAAGCGGCCGGCGCGGATGCGCTGACGGCCGAGCAGCCAGGCGGCGGCGAAGCCCAACAAGTACATCAGGCCGTACCAGTGGATGCCGTGCGGCCAGAACGGCAACGCGATGGCGACGGGGTCGATGTCGTGCAGGAAGATCATGCGGCGGTCCGTTGGCTACAGCCTGTATTGTGCCCGAAGCCCCTTTAAAGCACCACCGGCTCGTCCGGCAACTCGCGCGGGTTATCCGCCGACGCCGGGAAATGCAGGGCCAGCAGCGCGTTGATGCGGCCCAGGCAGGCCAGCACCGCCTGGCTGGGCTCGCCGCAGCGCATGTCCTCGGCGAAGGCCGCGGTCAACGCCTGCCATTCGGCGGCCGGCACGCGCGCGGCGATGCCGCGGTCGGCCACGATCTCGACCCGCCGTTCGGCCAATTGCAGATACAGCAATACGCCGCTGTTATCGGCGGTATCCCAGACACGCAAGGCCGAGAACAGCTGCTCGGCGCGACCGCGCGGAGTCAGCCCGGCCCACAGCGCCAAGGGCGAATACCGCGCCTCGACCGCGAAACAGAGCTCGCCGGCATGGCGGCGCTCGCCTTCGGCGATGGCGTCGCGGATGGCGCGCATGCGCGCTTTCGGGAACCAACGCGGCAGGCGGAACCAGCCGGTGCAGAGATTGAGCCAGAGCCGTCGCAACATCACCACCCTCCCGATGCGCCGCCGCCGCCGAAACCGCCGCCACCGCCGCCCCAGCCGCCGCCACCGAAACCGCCACCCCCGCCCCAGCCGGAACCACCGCCCGGGAACGAACCCCAGCTGCCGCGGCCGGAGCTGAAACGCGCCGGCCCGGAACTGGCCACCAAGAACGCAACGAAGGCCGCCAACAGGCCGGAACCGAGCGTACTGAGCAGCAGGAAGCCGAGACCGCCGGCAACCAGGCCAGCGCCGCTGCGGCGCAGGAACACCGGCTTGAGGCGGGTGCCGGCCGCGACCAAGCCAATGAAGAATCCGAGGAAGACCGCGAACAGCCCGCCGGGCATCTGCCGGCTCTGCCGTTCTTCGACCAGAGGCGGCGGCAGGTCTTCGCCGTCGATCAACCCGGCCAAGGCGCCGGTGGCGGATTGGATGCCGCCGAAGTAATCGCCTTCGCGGAAATGCGGCGTGAGGTATTCGCGGATGATGCGGCCGGCCTTGGCGTCGGGAATCGCGCCTTCCAGGCCGTAGCCGACTTCGATGCGGACCTTGCGGTCGTCCTTGGCGATGAACAGCAGCACGCCGTCGTCGGCCTTGGCCCGGCCGAGCGCGTTGCGTTCGGCCACGGCCAGCGCGGCCTGTTCGATCGAAGCGCCGTCCAGCGAGCCGGTCATGTACACCGCCAGCTGGCTGCCTTTGCGCTTTTCCAGCTCGGCCAGGGGCGCCTCCAGCGCGGCGATCTGCTCGGCGCTGAGCGTGCCGGTGGTGTCGGTGACGTGCCGCGCCAACACCGGCGCGGCGGCCGTCTGCGCCCGCGTTGGCATGGCCGCGGGAAGCAGCAGCACCGCCAACGCCAGCGCGCGCAACAGGCGCATCAGTTACCGGCGGGTTTCTCGGCCGGGGCGAACTCCACCGTCGGCGCTTTCGAGATGGCCGCTTCGTTCTCGACCGAGAAGTTGGCCTTGGTCTCGTAGCCGAACAGCATGGCGGTGAGGTTGACCGGGAACTTGCGGATGTGGGTGTTGTAGGCCTGCACCGACTGGATGTAGCGGTTGCGCGCCACGGTCACCCGGTTCTCGGTGCCTTCCAGCTGCACCTGCAGGTCGCGGAAGTTCTCGTTCGACTTCAGCTCCGGATAATTTTCCGACACCACCAGCAGGCGCGACAACGCGCCCGAGAGCTCGCCCTGCGCGGCCTGGAACTTCTTCAGCGTGTCCGGATCGGCGGCCTGTTCGGCGTTGATGTTCATCTGGCCGACGCGCGAGCGGGCATCGGTGACTTCGGTCAGCACGCGCTCCTCCTGGGCGGCGAAGCCTTTCACGGTCGCGACCAGGTTCGGCACCAGGTCGGCGCGGCGCTGGTATTGGTTCAGCACCTCGGACCACTGGGCCTTGACGTCCTCGTCCTGCTGCTGGATGGTGTTGTAGCCGCAGCCGGACAGCAGACCGGCCAGCAGCACGAGGGCGAAGGAACGGATACGCATGGCACACCTCACGGGCTTGGGATGCGCCTATGCTACCGCAAAATCATTTCTTGGCGTTGCGGCGCGAACGGATGTTCAGCATCTCCACCGTGGCCGAGAACGCCATGGCGAAATACAGCAGCTTGCGCTCGATGTGGATCTCGAATCCGTCGGCGATCAGGGCCACACCGACCAGGATGATGAAGGCCAGCGCCAGCGTCTTCACGGTCGGATGGCGGTCGATGAAGTCGCCGATCGGATTGGAGGCGAACACCATCACGCCGACCGCGATGATGATGGCGGCGACCATCACCGGCACGTTGTCGACCATGCCGACCGCGGTGATCACCGAGTCGAGCGAGAATACGATGTCGATCACCGCGATCTGGGCGATGACCAGACCGAACAC
The DNA here is from genome assembly GCF_014638745.1 of Arenimonas maotaiensis. Lineage (GTDB taxonomy): Bacteria > Pseudomonadota > Gammaproteobacteria > Xanthomonadales > Xanthomonadaceae > Arenimonas > Arenimonas maotaiensis. The sequence continues at coordinate 312,085 of NZ_BMFO01000002.1, read as the reverse complement.
CGCCGACGGCTTGGTGTTGATGTCCTCCTCGTCGCCGCGGCCCTCGACCGCGTCATGGATCTCGAGCGTGCCCTTGACCAGCAGGAACAGGCCGCCGCCGATCAGCACCAGGTCGCGCACCGAGAAGTTCTGTCCGAACAGCGAGAACAGCTCGGTCTGCATGCGCGCCAGGAACGCCAGCGACACCAGCAGCATAATGCGCGAGACGCAGGCCAGCATCAGGCCGAACTTGCGCGCGGCCGGGCGGCGCTCGGGCGGCAGTTTGCTGACCGCGATCGAGATGAACACCAGGTTGTCGATGCCGAGCACGATCTCGAGCGTGGCGAGGGTGAACAGGGCGACCCAGATCTCGCCGTTGAAAATCCAATCCATCAGGAATCCTTGTTGATCAGCGGCCACAGGATCAACAGCCAGCACACGGCGGCGTTGACGTCGGCCAGGAAAACGGCGGCGGAGCCCATGTCCTTGGCGCGGCCGGCCAGTTCATGGTGCTCGGGGCCCCAGCGGTCGACCACCGCCTCGAGCGCCGAGTTCAGCACTTCCACCAACAGAATCAGCAGCAGTACCGACACCAGCAGGAACTTCTCCGCCGGCGACGGTCCCAGATACAGGCCGAGCGGCACCAGTACCAGGCAAAGATACACCTCCAGCCGGAACGAGGACTCGACGCGCCAGGTGGCGCGCAGGCCCTTCAGCGACCACACGAAGGCCTGCCAGGCGCGGAACGGCGTGCGCGGGGCGTGGCTGTTTTCGCTATCGGCCATGGACTTGCCGGCTCCGGGCGCTGGAGCCGACGCGGCGCGGAACGCTCATCGGCGGGGCTGTGGGGTGGCGGAATCGAGGCCTATTTTGCCACAAAGCGCCTGTCGGCAGGGCGGACGGGCTCAGCGCCGGCCGCCGAGCAGGGTGCCCAGCAGGCCGCGCACGAACTTGCGGGCCTGGTATTTGGCCTCGGCCTCCAGAATCCCTTGACGCCGGCCGTTGCCGAACAGGATGTCCTGCAGCAAGCCGGGCTCCTGCTTGCCGGGTTTTTCCGAGCCAGCCGGCACGGACACCGGTTCGGCCGGGACTCGGCGGTTCAGCACTTCGTGCGCGGACTCGCGGTCGACGGCGCGGTCGTACTTGACGCCCAACAGGCTCTGCGCCAGCACCGCCTGGCGTTCGCCGTCGGTCAAGGCGCCCATCCGGCAACGCGGCGGGCAGATCACCGCGCGCTCGACCGGCATCGGCACGCCCTTGTCCTGCAGGGTGGACACCAGCGCCTCGCCGACCGCCAATTCCGAAATCACCTTGGCGACGTCCAGCGCCGGATTCGGCACGAAAGTCTCGGCCGCCGTACGCACGGCTTTCTGGTCGCGCGGGGTGTAGGCGCGCAGGGCGTGCTGGATGCGGTTGCCGAGCTGGCCGAGCACGTCGTCGGGGATGTCGTCGGGGTTCTGCGAGCAGAAATACACGCCGACGCCCTTCGAACGGATCAGCCGCACCACCTGTTCCACCCGCTGCAGCAGGGCCGGGGCGATGTCGTCGAACAGCAGATGCGCCTCGTCGAAGAAGAACACCAGTTTCGGCTTGTCGAGATCGCCCACTTCCGGCAGGGTCTCGAACAGCTCGGACAACAGCCAGAGCAGGAAGCTGGAATACAGCTTCGGCTGCAGGATCAGCTGTTCGGCGCTGAGCAGGTTGATCATGCCGCGGCCGGAGGCGTCTAGGCGCAGGATATCGGCCAGTTCCAGCGCCGGCTCGCCGAAGAATTCCTCACCGCCCTGCTGCTCCAGGCGCAGCAGCGCGCGCTGGATGGCGGCCACCGAGGCCGGCGACACCAGCCCGTAGCGGGCGGACACCGCCGCCTTGTTCTCCGCCACATGCGTCAGCACCGCGCGCAGGTCGATCAAATCGAGCAGCAGCAGGCCTTCGTCGTCGGCCAGCTTGAACGCGATGTCGAGCACGCCGGCCTGGGTCTCGTTGAGTTCGAGGATGCGCGCGAACAGGTTCGGACCGAATTCGGACACCGTGGTGCGCACCGGATGGCCTTTCTTGCCGAACAGGTCCCAGAACGCGACCGGGCTGGCTTCGTTGGCGTAATCGGCGATGCCGATCTGCGCCACGCGCGCGGCGATCTTGTCGTTCATCGTGCCGGCGGCGGCCAGCCCGGCGATGTCGCCTTTGACGTCGGCCATGAATACCGGCACGCCCATGCGCGAGAAGCCCTCGGCCAGCACCATCAGCGATACCGACTTGCCGGTACCGGTGGCGCCAGCCACCAGGCCGTGGCGGTTGCCGTATTTGCCCAGCAGCGACACCGGGATATCGCCTTTGCCGATCAGGATGTCGTTCATGGATAGTCCCCTTCGTATGACGCGGCTCAACCGCCGTCGCGCTTCCAATCGCTTTCCAGCACCAGCGAGGCGCCCGATTGCTCTATCTTAAGGTCTTTCAGCACGTTCATGCCCAGCAGCGCGTCGCCGGCGAGATTCTTGCTGATGCCGATGTAGACGTCGCGGAAACTGAATTGGCCGAAATCCAGACGCTGTACTTTGGCCACGCAGACGTCGCGGTCCACGCCCATGGCGGTGCGGAATTCGGCCGGCAGGCATTCGGTGACGCCGGCGCGCTTGGCCAGATCGGCCGAGACCACCGACAGCGAGGCGCCGGTATCGATCAGAAAGCGCACCGGCGTGCCGTTTACCGCACCATCGAGGTAGTAGTGGCCGTCGGCGGAACGCTCGATGGCCTGCTGGCCGTGGAACAAAATCTTCTGTGGCGCCGGCTTGGGAGCGGAGACCGTATCCGGTCCGGGCGCACGGGCGGCGGCCTGCGCGCGTTGACGTTCGATATCGGCTTGCAGCGTATTCCAGAACGCGTTGTGTTCGGCGATCTGTTCCTGCGCGCCATGCAGGCGACCCAGCCAATAGGCCAATATCGCCAACACCACAGCGGACAGGATGGCGCGCTTCATTCCTTGAAGATCGCCACGCCGCGTTCGCCGCTCGGCTTGATCCAGCCGCGGTACATGCCTTCGGTGTTGAACGGCAACGCGATGTTGCCGTCCTTGTCGAGCGCGATGACGCCGCCGTCGCCGCCCAACTCCGGCACCACCTGCATCACCACCGCGTCGGACGCCGCCTTCAGGCTGTCACCGCGGTAGGCCACGCGCGCGCAGATGTCATGCGCCACGGTAGCGCGGATGAAGAACTCACCCCAGCCGGTGGCGGACACGCCGCACTGCGCGTCGGCGTAGGTGCCGGCGCCGATGATCGGCGCGTCGCCGATGCGGCCCCAACGCTTGTTGGTCATGCCGCCGGTCGAGGTGGCGGCGGCGATGCGGCCTTCACGATCGAGCGCGACCGCGCCGACGGTGCCGAAATAGGTGTTCTTCTCCGGCCGGACCGCCATGCGTACGGCGTCCTGCGCCTTGCGCAGCTGCTCCAGCCGGTGCGGGGTGTCGAAATAGGTCGGCTCGACGCGTTCCAGCTCGGGGCGGGTGTCGGCGAAGGCCTCGGCACCGGCACCGGCCAGCATCACGTGCGGCGAATGCGCCATGATCGCCTCGGCCAGCAGCACCGGATTCTTCACCGTACGCGCGCCGGCCACCGCGCCGGCCCGACGGGTATGGCCTTCCATGATCGCGGCATCCAGCTCGTGACCGCCCTCGGCGTTGAACACCGCGCCCTTGCCGGCGTTGAACAGCGGCGAGTCCTCCATCACCCGCACCGCCGCGATCACCGCCTCGCGCGCGCTGCCGCCGCGCTTGAGCACGGCGTCGCCGGCGTCGAGCGCCTGGTTGAGCGCGGCCTCGTATTCGGCCTGCTTGGCCGCCGGCAGGTCCTTGCGGGTGATGACCCCGGCTCCGCCGTGGATGACCAAGGCGGTGCGCGGCGGTTCGGCGGCCGCGGATGCGGCGGCGAGTGCGAGGGCGAGGACGGCGGCTTTCATGGCGGACTCCAAACGGACGTTCCGCCATGATACCCAATCCGGCCGCACTCAGCCCTGGTGGCGCAGGGCCTCGATCGGATCGAGCTGGGACGCCTTGCGCGCCGGGTAGATGCCGAAGAACAGGCCGGTCGCCATCGAGCACACCGCCGCCAGCGAGATCACTTTCCAGTTCAAGGCCACCGGCAGGGCGCCGATCTTCTCGGTCAGTAGCGAGAAACCGACCCCGAGCGCGATGCCGATCAGGCCGCCGCCGACCGAAATCAGCATGGCCTCGGTCAGGAACTGGCGTTGGATCTCCTTCGGACCGGCGCCGACCGCCATGCGCAGGCCGATCTCGCGGATGCGCTCGGTGACCGACACCAGCATGATGTTCATGATGCCGATGCCGCCGACGATCAGCGAGATGGCGGCGACCGCACCCAACAGCAGCGACATGATGCGCGTGGTCTCGGTGCGGGTGGCGATGATTTCGGCGATGTTGCGGACGCTGAAGTCGTCCTCGCCGCCGGGCGGGATCTTGTGCAGCTGGCGCAGCAGCACCTCCACCTGCTCCTGCACATACGGCAGGTCCTCGGCACGGGCCACGCCCAGGGTGATCGACTGCACGCCGCCGGGAATCGGGATGTTGCCGGCCATGCGCCGGCGCGCGGTCTCCAGCGGCACCAGCACGATGTCGTCCTGGTCCTGGCCGAAACCGCCCTGACCCTTGCTCTCCAGGATGCCGATGACCTGCAGCGGGGTCTTGCCGATGCGGATGCTCTCGCCGATGGCCTCGGACTCGCCGAACAGCTCGCGGCGCACCGTCTCGCCGATCAGCGCCACCTTGTTGCCGGATTTGAAGTCGGAATCCTCGAAGCCGCTGCCGGTGGCGACCTGCCAGTCGTTGATGGCGAAGTAATCGGCCTCCACACCCTGCCAGCTGGTGGCCCAGTTGTTCTCGGCGAACACCGCCTGGCCGCCGCCGCGCAGGCTGGCATTGACGTAGGCCACCTCCGGGATCTGCTGGCGGATGGCGTCGGCGTCGGACTGGGTCAGGGTCATGCGCGAGCCGCCGCCGAAACGCACACCACCGGCGCGCGAGGCGCCGGAGTTGACGTCGAGCCGGTTGGCGCCCAGGCCGGAAACCATCTTTTCGATCTCGTTCTGCGTGCCCTGCCCGACCGAGACCATCACGATCACCGCGGCGATGCCGATGATGACGCCGAGCGAGGTGAGCGCGCTGCGCAGCCAGTTGCCGCGCAGGGAGGATACCGCGGTGGAGAAGGTATCACGCCACATGACGCTGCTCCGATTCGCTGAGCACGCCGTCGCGCATCAGGCAGACGCGGTCGGCGTGCGCGGCCACGTGCTCGTCGTGGGTGATCAGCACGATGGTGTGGCCCTGCTGCTTGAGCTGCTCGAACAGCGCCAGGATTTCGGCGCCGGTCTTGGAGTCGAGCGCGCCGGTGGGTTCGTCGGCCAGGATCATCGGCGGCCGGTTGACCAACGCGCGCGCGATGGCGATGCGCTGCTGCTGGCCGCCGGACAGCTCGCCGGGGCGATGTCCCATGCGTCCGCCGAGGCCGACGGCGGTCAGCGCCGTCTCGGCCATCGGCCGGCGCGCTTCAGGCGCGATGCCGGCGTAACCGAGCGGCATCATCACGTTGTGCAGCGCGTCCATGCGGCTGAGCAGGTTGAAGCTCTGGAACACGAAACCGATCTTGTCCAGGCGCAGCTTGGCCAGCTGTTCCTTGTCGAGGCGGCGCACATCGACGCCGTCGCAGAAATATTCGCCGGTGTAGTCGGCGTCCAGGCAGCCGAGCACGTTCATCAGCGTCGACTTGCCCGAACCCGAGGCGCCCATGATGGCGATGAATTCGCCCGGCATCACGCGCAGGTCGACGCCTTTCAGCGCCACCACCTCGGCCTCGGTGCCGGCCGCGTAGACCTTGCCGAGGCCCCGGATGTCGATGACCGGCACGGTCATGGCGTGCCTGCGGCGCGCGCGCTGCCGGTGATGACCTGCTGGCCGGCGCTGAGGCCGCCGATCACTTCGCTACGGCTGCCGTCGCTGGCGCCCAAGCGGATTTCGACCGCGGCCGGCTCGCCCTTTTCCAGCACGTACACGGTGGCGCGCTTGGCGTTGAACAGGGCCTGGATCTGCTGGTCCCACTGGCCTTGCTGCTGCGGCGTCAGCTCCGCGCGCACCGCTTCGAACGCCTTGGCGAAACGCTCGGCGAAGCGGCGCGTGCCGTTGCCGGCGCCGCCCGGTTGGCCGCCGCTCGCACCGGCCGGAACGCCCTGGCTGCCGCCGTTGCCGGCGCCGCCTTGGGCGAAGCGCTGCATCATCTGCGCCACCTGCCGGGTATAGGCCTCGGCAGATTGTTCGAAGCGGGCGCTGGCGGCCGGCGAGGCCTTGATCTGCACCAGGAAATCGCGCATCGACTGCAGCTGCGCCTGCATGCGCTTGGCGCGTTCTTCCGGCGAGGGCATGGTGCTTTGCGTCGGGCCGCCGAAGGACGGACCGTTGCCGGCCGCCGCCGCGCTGGCCGGGCGGAAACGCAAGGCCGCATTCGGGATGGTCAGCACGCCGGTCTTGCGGCTGGTGATGATCTGCGCGGTCGCGGTCATGCCCGGCAGCAGCACTTGGTCGCTGTTGCCGACTTCGATCACCACCGGATAGGTGATGACGTTGTTGACGTTGTTGGCCGCCAAGCGGATCTGTTTCACCGCGCCGCGGAACTGGCGGTCGGGGAAGGCGTCGACGGTGAAGGTGGCCGGCTGGCCGACCTTGACCTGGCCGATGTCGGACTCGTCGATGGCCAGCACGATTTCCATTTCGCTCAGGTCGCCGGCGATGCGGAACAGCACCGGCGTCTGCAGGCTGGCCGCCACGGTCTGGCCGGGCTCCACCGCACGCGCCAGCACGGTGCCTTTCACCGGCGAGCGGATGATGGTCTTGGCCAGGTCCAGGCGCGCGCTGTTGAGGTTGGCCTGCTGTTGCTGGATCTGCGCCTGCGCGGCCTGCACCCGCGCCTTGGCCTGGTCGCGCTGCGCCAGCGCCAGATCACGCTCGGTGACCGACACCAGCTGCTTTTCGGCCAGTTCGCGCTTGCGCTGGTATTCGCGCTCGGTGTTCAGCGCATTGGCCCGCGCCTCGGCCAAGCCGGCCTGGGCGCTGGCCAGCGCCGCCTCGGCCTGGTTGACCCGGGCCTGGAACGTGGACGGATCGATGCGGGCGATGATCTGGCCGGGCTCAACCGTGTCGTTGAAGTCGACCTCGACCGTCTGCAGGGTGCCGGACACCTGGGTGCCGACCTCGACCGTGGCGGTGGCGCCGAGCGTGCCGGTGGCCGAGATGCTGGACGACAGGTCGCCGATGGCGGCGGCTTCGCTGCGGTACTGGCCGGCGCCGGCGTCGCCCTTGCCGGCGAACTGGCGGTACCCGAACCAGAGGACGGCGAGGACAAGGACGGCGAGGACGAGCTTGCCTGCGGACAGACGGGATTTTTTAGGGGTCATGGAAAACTGCCGGTTTCAGTGCGATTCGGAATAAGATGCCGCGGGAATGGAAAGGGTCGCAATGGTGCCTTCGCCGGGCGTGCTGGCCAGCTCGATACGCCAGCCGAAACGCTCGCAGAAGCGCTTGACCAGGGCCATGCCGATGCCCTTGCCGGCGGTGTTGCCGTTGTCGCCGCGGTAGAACAGGTCGAACACGCGCGCCAGCTGCGCGGCGTCCATGCCGATGCCGGTGTCGCGCACCTGCACGCGGCCCTGCCCGACCACCACGTCGATGCTGCCCTGGTCGGTGTAGTGGCAGGCGTTGCGGATCAGGTTGCCGATGACGATGGAGCACACGTAGTACGGAACGTCGATCTGGAAGTCATCCTCGACCCGCACCGACAGCGTGACCGGCTTGCCGCGCAGCAGCATCTGCGCCTTCTCCACCTCGTCGCCGGCCGCTTCCGAAATCCAGTACGGATGCTCGGCGTGGCCGAGGTCGTCCTCGCGCGCCAGCAGCAGGAAGCCTTCGATCAGCGACTCCATCTCCCGGCTGGCCTTCTGGATGCGCGCCACCGACCGCTGCGCCGTCGGCGACAGGCAGGACTCGGCGGCGACCATGTCGGTCGCGACGCGGATGACGGTCAGCGGCGTGCGCAGCTCGTGCGAGGCGTTCGAGGTGAAGTTGCGTTCGCGCTCGACGAACTGGCCGATGCGCCGGCCCAGGTCGCGCAGCGCGGCCGACAGCACCATGGCTTCGCCGTCCATGTCGGCCGGCAGCTTCTGCGGCGCCAGCGCGGAGACGTCCGGCTGCTTCGGGTCCCAGCCGCGGACCTCGTTGGCCAGCCAGATCACCGGTGACACCAGGCGCTTGGAGGTGCGGTAGCTGAGCAGCACCATCACGTACACCACCACCAGCAGCAGCGCCAACGGCACCACGCCGAACCAGAACGCCAACGCGTCGACCTGCTCCTGCTTGAACACCAGCACCAGCTTCTGCCGGCCGCGGGTCTCGACCCAGATCAGCTCGCCGCCGCGGCGCTTGTCCAGGCTGTGGTAGCCGTTGCCGAGGTCGCGGTACTTGGGCGGCAGCGCCGGCGCGTCGCGCATGTCGAGCAGATAGGCCTTCATGTTGAAGGTGTCCGGCACCTGCACCGACGGGTTGTTCCGGTACAGGCTCCAGAAATGCCGGGCCTCGTCCTGCAGCGCCTGCTTGATCAGCACGTCCTTGATCACCACCGAGGCGCCGTACACGCCGATGACCGCCGCGAAGCAGATCGCGGCGGTCTGCAGCACGAAAGCCGTCCAGAATTTCTTCCTGAGGCCGTTCCTGCCGTTCATGCCTTGGGCTGTTCGTCCAGGTCGACGATGCGGTAGCCGGCGGTCTGCACGGTGTGCAGCAGCTGCTTGTCGAAGCCGCGGTCGATGACCTTGCGCAGGTTATACAGGTGGCTGCGCAGGGTGTCGGATTCCGGCAGCTCATCGCCCCAGATCTCGCGCTCGATGTCGCGCCGCGACACCACCCGCGGCGACTCGCGCATCAGGATGCCGAGCAGACGCAGGGCGATCGGCGACAGTGCCAGGTCCTTGCCGGCGCGGGTCGCGCGCAGGCTGCCGGTGTCCAGCACCAGATCGGCGACCTGGTAGACCTCGGTGCTCACCTGACGGCGCTCGCGGCGGATCAGGGCGCGGATGCGTGCCTCCAGCTCCTGGATGGCGAACGGCTTGATCAGATAGTCGTCGGCGCCCGCTTCCAAGCCCAACACCTTGTCGGACACGGCGTCGCGCGCGGTCAGCATCAGCACCGGTGTGGCGATTTTGGCTTCCTCGCGCAGCTTGCGGCAGACCTGCAGGCCGTCCATGCGCGGCAGGTTCAGGTCGAGCACGATGACGTCGTAGCTGTTGGCGGTGGCCAGACGGTAACCGTCGACGCCGTCGCCGGCGTAGTCGACGCCGTAGCCCTTGTTCTCGAAATACTCGCCGACGACTTCCGACAGGCTGCGGTTGTCTTCGACCAACAGGATCAGACCGGATTGGGTATCGCGCTTCATGTTGCCTCCACGGCTGTCTTCAGCTTTGTGAAGAAGAATGCCCCGTGCCGGGTGAGCGCCGCGTGAACCGGGCTCAGAACGGGATTTTCCCGGTCAGGATGTCCTTGTACATGATCCAGTCGGACACGAACGAATACAGCGGATGCTTGAAAGTGGCCGGCCGGTTCTTCTCGAACGCGAAATGACCGATCCAGGCAAAACCGTAGCCGCAGACGAACGCGGCCGGCAACCAGAACCATTGGCCGGTCAGCAACAGGGCCGCCAAGCAGCCCAAGGTCAGCGAGCTGCCGATGAAATGCAGGCGGCGGCAGGTGCGGTTGCGGTGTTCGCCGAGGTAGAACGGATAGAACTCGGCAAGGGAATCAAAGCGGGTCATTGGCGGCCTCCTCGTGTTTCGCCAGTTGCCAAAGCGCTTCCTGCGCGGTCAGGCCCAGTTGCGGCAGCGTTTGCCCGCCATCGGCGGCCAGGCGCTCCATGGCGCGGAATCGGCGCTCGAACTTGGCGTTGGCCCGGCGCAGCGCGGCGCCGAAATCGACTTTCGCATGCCGCGCCAGGTTCACGCAGACGAACAGGATATCGCCGATTTCGTCTTCCAATGCGTCGTGTCCGCGGCCTTTGGCGAATTCGGTGCGGACCTCGCCGATCTCCTCCTGCAGCTTGGCGAATACGCCCTCCACGTCAGGCCAGTCGAAACCGGCGCCGGCCGCGCGCTTCTGCAGCTTGGTGGCGCGTTGCCATTCCGGCAACCCGCGGGCGATGCCGGCCAAGGCGCTGGCGTCGTCGCCGGCGGCCTCGCGCTCCCGGCGCTTGTGCTCTTCCCAGGCCGTGGTCTGCGCGTCGGCGTCGGCGACTTGGGCATCACCGAAGACATGCGGATGCCGGCGCACCATCTTGTCGTTGATGGCGGCGGCGACGTCATCGAACGCGAACAGACCGCGTTCCTGCGCCAATTGGGCATGGAACACCACCTGCAGCAGCAGGTCGCCGAGCTCGTCCTTCAGATCCGCGAAATCGCCGCGCTCGGCGGCGTCGGCGACCTCATACGCTTCCTCGATGGCATACGGCGCCAGCGATCGGAAATCCTGTTCCAAGTCCCACGGACAACCGGTGTCGGGGTCGCGCAAGGCGCGCATGATGCCCAACAGCCGCTGCAGCTCGACGCTCACAGCCAGTCCCGCCAGGCGATGCCGCGGTCGCCGACCGCGATGAAGTGCGGATTGAGCAGCGATTCCTTGCTGTTGTAGCGCAGCGGATGGCCGTCCAAAGTGAATACGCCGCCGCCGGCGCCTTCCAGCACCGCCTGCGCGGCGCCGGTGTCCCATTCCGAGGTCGGACCGAAGCGCGGGTACAGGTCGATTTCGCCGGTGGCGATCTTGCAGAACTTGAGCGAGGACCCCAGGCCGACGGTGTCGACCGCGCCGATGCGGTCGAGATAGGCTTGCGTCGTCGGATCGCGGTGCGAACGGCTGGCCGCCACCCGCAGGGTCTCGGGCGCTGAGGCCACGCGGGCCTCGCCACGGGCGTCGCCCTGTCGCCAGAGCGTGCCGAGGCCGTGCCCGCCGACCAGCAGCCAGTCCAGCGCCGGCGCATACACCACGCCCAGCACCGGCCGGCCTTGGTCGATCAGGGCGATGTTGACGGTGAACTCGCCGTTCTTCTTGACGAACTCGCGGGTGCCGTCGAGCGGATCGACCAGCCAGTAGCGCGACCAGGCCTGGCGCGCCGGCCAGTCGATGGCGGCCGATTCCTCCGACAGGATCGGTAGGCCGCCGTCGAGTGCCGGCAGGCGCGACACGATGCAGCGGTGCGCGGCCAGGTCGGCCTGGGTCAGCGGCGAGGCGTCGTCCTTGGCCATGACCTCGAAATCCTGCGCGTACACCGCCATGATTTCCTCGCCGGCGCGACGGGCGATGTCGGCCAAGGGTTCGAACCAGCCCTTCATTCCGCCGCCATCAGCTCTTTCAGCACCAGCAGGGCGGCCAAGCTACGGCCTTCCGAGCAGTCTTCGCGCAGCACCAGCTCGTGCAGTCGGTCGAGCCGCCAAGGCACCACTTCCATTTCCTCCGGCTCGTCGCCGGGCAGGCGTTCGGGATACAGGTCTTCGGCCAGCACCAGATCGATGGCGTGGCTCATGTAGGTCGGCGCCAGGGTGATCGAGCGCAGCACGCGCAGCGAGCGGGCACCGAAGCCGGCTTCCTCCTTCAGCTCCCGGTTGGCGGCTTCGAGCACGCTCTCGCCGAGGTCGATGCGGCCCTTGGGCAGGCACAGCTCGTAGCGGTGGGTGCCGGCGGCGTACTCCCGGATCAACAGCACGGTATCCTTGTCGGGCATGGCGGCGATCATCACTGCGCCGTGGCCCTGCTGCACCGAGCGCTCGTAGCGCCGGCGTTCGCCGTTGGAGAATTCCAGATCGAGCACTTCCCGCGTGCCGTGGCTGTTTTCAATCACTTGCCGGGAATGGATAATAGGCAGGGAAGTCATGGTTTTCATTGTCGCGCGTTTCCGCCGGACTGACTAGATAGGAAGACGAGATATGTCCCGCTATACCCCGCCGCGCGACAGCGCCGAATGGCTCCGCCGGGACCTGGCCGTCCTGTGGCATCCCTGCACCCAGATGCGCGAGCATCCCGACACCCTGCCCCTGGTGCCGATCCGCCGCGGCCGCGGCGCCTGGCTGGAGGGCATGGACGGCACCCGTTACCTGGACGCGGTCAGCAGCTGGTGGACCAACCTGTTCGGCCACGCCGAGCCGCGCATCGCCGAGGCCGTGGCCGCGCAGGCGCGCGAACTCGAACACGTGATCTTCGCCGGCTTTTCGCACGAGCCCGGCCTGCGCCTGGCCGAATCCCTGTTGGCCGTGGCGCCGCGCCAGGCCGGCCGGCCGCCGCTGGCGCGCGTGTTCTATGCCGACAACGGCTCGGCGGCGATCGAGGTGGCGCTGAAGATGAGCTTCCACAGCCACCGCAACCGCGGCGATGACCAGCGCACGCGCTTCGTCGCGCTCACCAACAGCTACCACGGCGAAACCCTGGGCGCGCTGTCGATGGCCGACATCCCGCTGTACCGGCGGACCTACGCGCCGTTGCTGCTGCAACCGCTGTTCGCGCCCTCGCCGGACGCGTTCGCGGCCGAGCCGGGCGAATCGGCCGAGGCCTGCGCCCTGCGCCGCGCCGACGAACTGCAGGCCCTCTTCGAGGCGCATCCGGGCCAAATCAGCGCGCTGATCCTGGAGCCGCTGGTGCAGTGCGCCGGCGGCATGCGCATGCACCACCCGGCCTACCTGCGGCGCGCACGCGACATCTGCGACGCGCACGGCGCGCACCTGATCGCCGACGAGATCGCGGTCGGCTTCGGCCGCACCGGCACCCTGTTCGCCTGCGAGCAGGCCGGTATCGTACCGGACTTCCTGTGCCTGTCGAAAGGCCTGACCGGCGGCTTCCTGCCGCTGTCGGCGGTGCTGACCACCGAACACGTGTACGAGGCCTTCCTGGACGATTCGCGCGAGCGCGCCTTCCTGCACTCGCACAGCTACAGCGGCAACCCGCTGGCCTGCGCCGCGGCGTTGGCCTCGCTGGCGATCTTCGACGAGGACGACGTGCTGGCGCGCAACCGCCGCACCGCCGCGCGCATGGCCGAACTGGCCGCGCCCCTGGCGGTACATCCGCAGGTGGCCGACATCCGGCAGACCGGCATGATCCTCGCCATCGAGACCCGCGCCGCCAGCGGCGGCGACGGCACCGCGGTCGAAATCGCCGGCGGCATGGGTCTGCGCGCCTACCGGCACGCGATCGCCCGCGGCGTGGTGCTGCGGCCGCTCGGCGACGTGCTGTACTGGATGCCGCCGTATTGCGTCGGCGAAGACGAACTGCGGCACCTGGCCGACGTCACCACCACCGCGCTTACGGAGGCATTCGCATGAGGACCATCCGCAGCTTCATCGATCTGCCGCTGCAGCCGGAACAGGAACTGGCGCTGCCCGAGACCATCACCAACCACGTGGTGCGGGTGCTGCGCCTGCAGGCCGGCGAGGTGTTCCACCTGTTCAACGGCGACGGCTTCGACTACCCGACCGAGATCCTGACGCTGGAGAAACGCGGCGCACGCGTACGCGTGGCCACGCGGCTGCCGGTGACGACCGAATCGCCGTTGCGCATCCACCTGTACCAGAGCATCGCGCGCGGCGAGAAGATGGACCTGATCCTGCAGAAGGCCACCGAGCTGGGGGTGTCGGCGTTCACGCCGATCGTGTCCGACCGCACCGAGGTGAAGCTGGACGGCGAACGCTCGGACAAGAAGCTGGCGCACTGGCAGGGCGTGGTGCGTTCGGCCTGCGAGCAGAGCGGCCGCGCGCGCGTGCCGGTCGTCAACGAACCGGTCGCCATCCACCGCCTGGCGCCGGCCGCCGGTCCGCGCCAGGCGTTCTACCTGCAACCCGGAGCCGAACGGCGCATCGCCGACCTGTCGCTCGACATGGAACGGGAGCTGAGCCTGGCGATCGGGCCGGAAGGCGGTTTCAGCGAACGCGACATCCATCTGCTGCGCACCGCCGGCTTCGACGGATTGGGTTTGGGTCCGCGCATCCTGCGCACCGAAACCGCGGGCATCGCCTTGGTGGCGGCGTTGCAGTCGCGCTTCGGCGACTGGTGAATCAGAGGTTGTCGCGGATCAGGCGTTCGATTGCCTCAAGATTCGGAATCGCGACGGCGTCGTTGTCCAGATAGGCCGAGCTGTAGAACTCGCTGGCATGCTCGGGATCGTCGATCAGCTGGTCGGAGCCGATGTTGACCAGGCGCGGGAAGCCTTGGGTCAACAGCGCGAAATACGGCAACCGGGTCTCGCCGGACAGGCCTTTCAGGATGGCGACCTTGGCACCGGCCACACTTTCGCGCGGATCCCAGCCGGCCATCGCCGAGAACGAGACCAAGGGCAGACGGTAGCCTTTCCAGCGGATGGCGCCGAGATACCAATTCGGCTTGCCGTCGACCGCTTCCGGCGCGGCATAGGTCACGATTTCGGACACCGTGGTATTGGGCAGCATGAGCTTTCCGCCCGGAAGGGCGATCAGTACCGCACGCAGTTGCTCGACTTGGGATTCCATAGTGTCCTTCCGTTTACGTGAACCAGGCGCCCATGCCGTCCAGCGGCAGCGTCGGCGCACCGATGTTGACCAGCTCGCGCGCCAAGGTCGGTTCGTAGCAGCTGTCCGGGTCCTGCGCGCGCACGTTGCCGCTGACCATGCCGGCCATGATCAGCGGCTGCGCCAGATCGGGATTGCCGCCGCTGAGCACCAATATCCGCGACTCGGGATCGCTTTCGTCGATGAACGGCTTGAGCCCGCCGGCGGCGCGGCACTGGTAGCCCAAAGGCGACGGCAGGATGCCGTATTCCGGCGGCATCAGGTAGATGGTGCCGGCATGCAGGTATTCATCGGGTTCGCAGACGCGCACCGGAACTGCGGTGACCTTCTGCAGCTGGCCGCACAGGCGCGCCAGCTGTCCGTCCGCCAATTGCTGCGACAGCGCCAGGATGCCGGTGAAGCCGGACGGTACGGCTTCGACCAGACTGCGCACCGCGCCCGGCCCGCCGATGCCGGAGATGGCCAGATACAAACGTCCCTCGTTGTCGGCGCTGTCCTCGGCGGCGCCTTGCTCGGCCATGCCGAATCCGGCCGAGAATGACGGCGCAACGGCCGCTGCCGGCACCGCAGGGGGCACTGGTGACGGCGGCTCGGCGGTCGGCATGGGCGCGCCATCCTCCACCAACGAGAACTGCGAAAGATCGAACACGCGGGGTTTCGGCGCTTCAGGCACGGCGTCCGGGCGTATTTCCGAAGCGGCGGCCCGGCTATCGAATACCGGCGCATCGGACGCCAGAGGGATGTCGTCCGGAATCAGGCGGTTTTCCAGGTCTTCGGCCTCGGCAATCAGCCGTTTCAGGTCGTCGTCGGTCGGTTCGACCGGGCCCTCGTCAGGGACACCGCGCACCGACATCACCGGTGGATCGAAATTATCGGGCTGCGGTACCGGGGTGAAGTCCACTCCGACAACCTCCGGCGCTGCGGATGCCGCCGTCGTGCGGTCTTCGTCGTCGAGACGGAAGGCCGACTGTTCCTGTTCGCTCAGCGGCTCCAGCTTCTCGAAATTGGCGGCTTTGACTTCATCCGCGCTGTAGCTGCTGGACAGGTTGCGATCCAACTGCTGCAGGGCCGCTTCCAGCTCGTTCGGGTCGAATTCGAGGCTGTCGTATTCGCCGTCGTCCTGCCAGACCGGGGTCGGCGCGACGGGTTCACTTGCGGCGGCGGCAACCGCCGGCTCGACCGGCTCCGCCGCTTCCGCAACGGATTCCAGACCGACGGGAACCGTCACCGACGCATCGACCAGCGCGTCTACCGGCCCGGCGTCATCCACGGTCGCCGCGCGCGGTCCGTGCTCGGCCGGCAAATCGCTGCGGCCGAGCAGCTTGGCGGCCAGATGGCGGGCCCAGCGGTTGAGATCCCAGCCGCTCAGGCCGCGGGTGGTCTCGGCGTCATCGAACAGCACGGTGATGCCGGGCTGGCCGAGCAGGTCGCCGTACGGTTCGAGTTCGAGCTCGATGGTGGGATCGAGACTGATCACCAAGCGGTTCGGATTGAGCGTGGACAGCGCGGACGGGTCGCTCTGCGACGGCGTGCCGACCCAGACCGGCACCGCACCCAGGTCGGATAAGGCCGTGACCAGCTGGTCGCGGGCATGTCCCTCGTGGCCGAGGACGACGATCCGTTGTGTTCCCGATGCGTTCATGGACTACTTCTTGAAGACCTCGTTGACCTGGCGCATCAGCTCGAACTCCTGGTACGGCTTGCCCAGATAGCGCTCGACGCCGAGGTCGAACGCGCGTTGGCGGTGCTTCTCGCCGGTGCGCGAAGTGATCATCATGATCGGCACGTGCTGCAGACGGGCGTCGGCCTTCATGTTCTGCGCCACTTCGTAGCCGTCCATGCGCGGCATCTCGATGTCGAGCAGCACCAGGTCCGGCACCTGCTCGGCCATCTTCTCGATGGCCTCGACGCCGTCGCGGGCGGTCAGCACTTCGTAGTTGTTGCGTTCCAGGATGCGCGAGGTGACCTTGCGCATGGTGATCGAATCGTCGACCACCATCACCAGCGGCATCGAGCGGCCGGTGCTTTCGGCGGCCTGCGCCACCTTCGGCACCTGACGCGCGGCGTTGTGGCGGACCAGGGGCGCGAGGTCGAGAATGACCACCACGCCGCCGTCGGGCATGATGCTGGCGCCGTACACGCCGGGCACCGAGGTGACCTGCGGGCCGACCGGCTTGACTACGATTTCCTGGCTGCCGAGCACCTGGTCGACGCAGATCGCGATGCGGTCCTGGCCGGATTTCGACAGCAGCATCGGCATCTGCATGCTGCCCACGGCCTTGGCCGACGGCAGGTCGAGCAGGCCGCCGAGGTCGTAGATCTTGTGGCGGTTGCCGGCGTAGTTGAACTCCGGCACCTCGAGCCGCAGCTTTTCCTCCAGCTCCTCGCGGCCGATGCGGCCCACGCCGTCGACCGAGGCGATCGGGATGGCGAACTGGCTGTCGCCGATCTTGACGAACACCGCCTTGGTCACCGCCAGGTTGAGCGGCAGGCGGATGACGAATTCGGTGCCGCGCCCGCCGGTGCTCTGGATGCCCAGGCTGCCGTTGAGGTTGCCGATCTCCTTGCTGACCACGTCCATGCCGATGCCGCGACCGGCCAGACGGGTGACGCTGTCGGCGGTGGAGAAGCCGGTCTGGGTGATCAACGCCAGCACCTGCTGTTCGCTTAGTTCGGCGTCGTCGGAAATCAGGCCGCGTTCGATGCCCTTGCGGCGGATCTGCGCGCTGTCCAGGCCGCGTCCGTCATCGCGCACGCTGAGCACCACTTCCGTGCCTTCCGGCGCGATGCTGACCGACACCACGCCGGTTTCCGGCTTGCCGGCGGCGCGGCGCTGTTCGGGCGATTCGATGCCGTGCGCCACGGCATTGCGCAACAGGTGCTCCAGCGGCGCGATCATGCGGTCGAGCACGGTCCGGTCCATTTCGCCGTGGGCGCCGTCGACGCGCAGCTCGACCTGCTTGCCGGCGTCCTGCGCGGCCTGGCGCAGCACGCGGCGCAGGCGCGGCAACAGGGTTTCGAACGGCAGCATGCGCGTGCGCATCAGGCCTTCCTGCAGCTCCGAGCTCACCCGCGACTGCTGCAGCAGCAGCGATTCGTGGTGGCGGGTCAGGTCGTCGAGCGTGGCCTGCAGGTTGATCAGGTCGTTCGAGGATTCCGCCAGCGAACGCGACAGCTGCTGCTGGGTGGTGAAGCGGTCCAGCTCGAGCGGATCGAAATCCTGCTTGCCCTGGTCGGCCTCGCGGATGTTGCGGGCCGCGATCTGCGCCTCGGTCTCGATGTCGAGGCGGCGCAACTGCTCGCGCAGACGCGAGGTGGTCTGGTCGAGTTCGACCAGGTTGGTCTTGAACTGCGTCAGCTGCTGTTCCAGACGGGCGCGGTAGATGGCGACTTCGCCGGCGAAATTGACCAACTGATCGAGCAAATCGGCGCGGATGCGCACCACTTCCTGCGGCGTACGCAGGCCTTCGTCGGCATCCAGGTCCTGGACTTCGATCGGACCGGACAGCGGTTTGAGTCCGCCCGCCGCTTCGGCGCTGTCGGCGGCCGAGGGCATGCCGGCGGCGGCTTGCGTTTCGGCCAGTCCGCTTTCGAGCAGGCGGATATGGCGCTCCGGCGCCTCCGGCGCGCGCCGCTCTTCCACGCTGTGGCTCATCCGGTGCAGGGCGTCGAGCGACTGCTCGATGACCGCGATGCGGCCGGCGGCCGGCACCGTGCCGGCGTCGGCGCTGTGCTGGATGAAGCTTTCCAGGCTATGGCTGAGTTCGCCGATGCCGAACAGGCCGGCCATGCGGGCGCCGCCCTTGAGCGTATGCAAATTGCGCTGCAGCCCGAACAGCGGCTCCATGCCGGAGCCGGCCTGCTTCAACGCGACCAGCAGGTTGTCGCTCTGATCCAGCAGGTCCTTGGCTTCCTCGGTGAAGATGTCGAGCAATTCCTCGTCCAGGCCGTGCATGTCCAAGGCCTGATCTGCGGTTTCTTCAGCGGGCGCGGTGGTTTCTTCGGGCGCCGCCGCCTCGACCACGACCGGCACTTCGGACACGATTACCGGCGCGGCCGGCTCGACCGGCACTTCGACATCGGCCGATACGTCGATATCAACCGCCGGCGGCTCATCGGCGCGGTAATTCGGGTCGGTCAGGCGCTCCAGCTCTTCCATGGTCAAGCCGTCCAAGCCATCGGCGGCAGCAGCTTCGGCGGCAGCAGCTTCGGCGGCAGCAGCTTCGGCGGCAGCAGCTTCGGCGGCAGCAGCTTCGGCGGCAGCAGCTTCGGCGGCAGCAGCTTCGGCGGCAGCAGCTTCGGCGGCAGCAGCTTCGGCGGCGGCAGCTTCGGCGACGGCAGCTTCGGCAGCGGCAGCTTCGGCAACGGCAGCTTCGGCAGTCAAGCGCTCGGCCAGCAGGCGCTGCGTTTCAAGATGCTCGGCTTCAAGGCGAACGCCCTCGATGCGCTCCGCCTCGATGCGTTCCGCTTCAAGCTGTTCGGCTTCAAGGCGTTGCGCGTCGATGTCGGCCATGGCGGCCGGTGTCGGCACGGAAAGCGGAATATCCGGCAGACGGTCGCGCAAGGCGGCGATCCAGGCCTCAAGATCCGGATAAGTCGACGGCGCCGTGTTGGCGCTCAGGTCGTCCAAGGTGGCTTGCACGGCATCGGCCACTTGCGCCAAGCCGGCCAGAATTTCCGAATCGGCGCTGGCGTGATGCGCGATGCCGCGCCGCACCAAGGCTTCGGCCGGCGCCAGAACACCGACGAGCGTACCGACTTCCGACATCGCGAACGCGCCGTTCATGGTGTGGATGGCGCGGAATACGGCATCCTCGAATTCGGCATGGCCGGAGGCGGCCGAACGCGTCAGCCAGGCGTTCAGTGTCTCGAGATGGCCGCCGATCTCCGGACGCAGGATTTCCAAAAGCACCGGATCGATGACCGGCGCGGCCGGCGCGGGCGCCGCAACCTGCGGCAGCTCGGGAGCGGCTTCCGCCACCGGGGCCACGAAAACCTCCGGCTCGCCGGCGGGAACGACCGAGGCCGGCTTCGGCTGGTAAATCACGTCTTCGCCGGCAGCCAAGCGTTCGGCGACATCGCACAAGCCTTGCATGTCGACCGTGGCGCGTTCGCCCAGCAGGGCTTTCTGGAAGCGCGGCAGCGTATCCACCGCGGTGCCGACCATGGCCAATACGGCGGCGCTGGGCGGACGCGAACCGTCAAGCACGCGGTTCAACAGGCTCTCGATCTTCCAGCTGAATTCACTCAGGACCTTGGCACCGACCAGGCGGCCGCTACCCTTGAGCGTATGGAACACGCGCCGGATCGGACGCACCAACTCGATGTTGTCCGGATCGCCGCGCCAGTCGGCGTAGAAGCCGTCCAGATTCGTACGCTCTTCGGCGAACTCCTCGAGGAAGATTTCACGGATTTCGTCGTCGATACCTTCGGCCTCCATGTCGAAACCGGGCACGGCATCGCCGTGCGCATCGGACGTCGACACGGTGATAACGGGGGCCGCGACGGAAGCCGGCTGCGGTTTTTCCGGCACGGGCGCGTGCACAGACTCGGCCATGACCGGAGCCGCAACCGACGGCGGCGCGGACGGAACATGCGCGTGCTGTTCGGGTAGAGGCCAATACTGCAGGGCTTCCAGCCCTTTTTCGGTGATGTCGAGGATGCGTTCGCGGTTGGGACGGCGGTCGCGCACGGATTCCAGGTAGTACTCGATGCTGGCCAGCACCTCGGCCAAGCGCTCCATCTGCTCGGCGCCCGGAATGCCCTGACGCTCGATCAGCTCGACGCGGGTATAGGCGCTCACGGCGTCGATGTAGTTCGAGACCGGCGTGTACTCCAGGATCGCGAGGGCGCCGGACACCTGTTTGAGCAGGCCCGGAATCGATTCCAGCTGCTGATGGTCCCAATAGCTCTCGACGAAGGCGACGAAGGCCTGGCGGACCTGCAGGAAATTGACGATCGACTCGCGGATCAACGCGTCCAGCAGCTGGTGCGACTGCGCGGAGGACAGGAACTCGCCGGCTATCTGGGCCTGGCGCGAAGCCGCGCTTTCGCCGCCGTGCTGGTCGAGCATCGACTCGACCGACAGCAGCGACTTGGCGATCTCCATCAGTTCGGCGTCGCTGAGCGCGCTGCGGCCTTCGACGTAGGCGCCGATGGTCTCGCGGTTTTCATGGATGTGGCGGCGCGCGCCCTCGGCGTCGATCAGCGCCAGCGTATTCTCGACGCGAGTCAGCACATCGAGCACCGCCGCCATGTCGGCAGGATTCTTGTCGGACTGGCGGATCGCCATGTCCAGGCTGTCCTTGACCTTGAGGATGTCCTCCTTGATCACCGCCGCGACGCTGTCGAGCAGCGCGTTGTTGCGGCCGAGCAGGCTGCTCTTGGCATGCCGGATCTCGTCCTCGTCGGGCACCAGCGAGGCCAGCTCGAAGGCCGCCTCGACTTCGGCCAGGCGATCGGTGGCCGGGGCGTGGCGGGACACGAAATACAGCAGCTCCTGGGTGATGCGGACCGGCGACAGCTGACGGATTTCGCCGATGCCGCGGTTGTTGAGGTGGTTGACCTCCTGGTCGACCTTGGTCAGCGACCGCTTCAGCGCCGCATCGGCGGCGACGGCGCCGCCGGCCAAGGCGTCAAGCAGCGCCGAGGCGACCCAGAACAGCTTGCGGTCGGCGTCGTCGCGCGATTGCGCGGCGATGCGCAGGCAGACCTCGCCCAGATTGCCGGCAGCCTGCGGGTCGTCGGCGGCCAGCCAGCGTTGCAGATGGGCCTGGAACTGCAGCGACAGCCCGGCGATGTCCTCGCCGGCGGCCGCGGCCTGGATGCGCGCCACGGCCGCGCCCGGCAGCGGGTGCTGGGTCGGTGCCGAGTACACGGACTCCTCGCCCAAGGCCGGCTCGCCGCGGATCGAACGCAGCTCGTTGATCAGCGGCAACAGCACCGCCGGCACGTCGCGGTTGCCGTTCTGCAGGCGCTCCAGGTAATCCGGCAGTTGCACGATGCACTGCATCAGCAGGGTGTAGGCGCTGTCGCTGCCCGGCACCGAGCCGTCGGCCAGCCCCGCCGCCAGCTGTTCCATTTCCTCGGCCAAGCGCGCCGAGCCGGTCAGTTCGACCATGCCCAGCGTGCCCGCGGCCTGGTGCAGATGGCCGAAGCATTCGCGCAGCGCGGCCGGCCCCCCGCCTTCTTCGGCGAAGCGTTCGAGCGCGGCGCGGGCCTGCTGCAGCGTGCCGTCCAGCTCGGGCTTGAGCCAGGTCAGGACGGTGACATCGATGGGACTGAGAGATTTCATGCAGAACCTTGGCGGAATCGTGTTCGGACGGCCGGCGGGCCGATGCGCGTCTCGGCGGTCAGCCCGGCAGCTTGAAGTTGGCCACCGAGCGGCGCAGATCCGCCGCCAGCTTGGCCAAGTTGCCGACCGACTCGGCCGTGTGGCCGGCGCCCTGCGAGGTCTGCTTGGTGATCTCCTGAATCACGGCCATGGCTTCGGTGATGCCGCCCGCGGCCTGCGACTGCTCCTTGGAGGCGTGCGAGATGTCCTGAATCAGCTTCGACAGGTCGCCCGACACGGTTTCGATCTCGCCCAACGCCAGACCGGCGTCCTCGGCCAGGCGCGCGCCGGCCACCACTTCCGCGGTGGTCTGCTCCATCGAGTTGACCGCTTCGTTGGTGTCGGACTGAATGGTCTGCACCAGGGTCTCGATGCGCTTGGTCGCGTTCGAGGCGCGCTCGGCCAGGCGCTGCACTTCGTCGGCCACCACCGCGAAGCCGCGGCCGGCCTCGCCGGCGGAGGCCGCCTGGATGGCCGCGTTCAGCGAGAGGATGTTGGTCTGTTCGGCGATGTCGTTGATCAGCTCGATGATCGAGCCGATCTCCTGCGAGCTCTCGCCCAGGCGCTTGATGCGCTTGGCGGTCTCCTGGATCTGGCCGCGGATGTTGTCCATGCCGTGGATGGTCTGGCGCACCACGTCGGCGCCCTTGGAGGCGATCTGCACCGAGCGCATGGCCACGTCGGCGGATTCGGCCGAACGGCGCGAGACGTCGTCGATGTTCGACGCGATGACGGTGATCTGGCGCGAGGCCGATTCGATCTGCAGCGCCTGCTGTTCGGCCGCTTCGGCCAGCTGGGCGGCGGTGGCCTGGGTCTCCTGGGCCGACGAGGACACCTGCACCGAGGTGTCGTTGATGGTGCCGACCAGCAGGCGCATCTCGTCCACGGTGTTGTTGATGGCGTCCGCGATGGCGCCGGTGAAGTCCTCGGTCACGGTGGCCTTGGTGGTCAGGTCGCCGTTCGACAGCGGGTCGATCTCGTCGAGCAGGCGCATGATCGCCTGCTGCTGCTGCTGGTTGGTCTCCTTGGACTTGGACAGCTGCACGGTCTGGGTGCGGAAGATGCTGAGCAGCAGGAACACGATGCTGAGCAGCGCGGCGCCGGCGGAGCCCAGGGTGATATAGGTGTTCGGGAAGGCGCGGCGCAGGTTGATGTTGTCGTAGGCCTTGTACAGGTTCTCGCTGTCCTCCAGGAACACCGCGGCGTCGAGCGAGATGGCGCTTTCGGCCTGGTGCACTTCGAACAGGTTGCTGGAGGCGTCCAGCACGGCCTTGATCTCCTTCTCGGCCTGCGCGAACAGCTGCTCGGCGGCGACCACAGAGTTCATCGCGGCGGGCGACGCCACCGGCGCCACGTTCCAGTCCGGGTTGCCGGACTTCAGGCCGGCCAACACCTGCGAGAAGGCCGCGGTGTCGCGCGACAGCGCGTCGGCGGCGGACACCGACTTCTCGCCGCCGGCGACCACTTCGGTCACGCGCCGGGCCATGCGGTCGACCAGCACGATCTGGCGGTTGGCCAGGTTGATCTGCTGCGCCGGGGCGTTGTAGTCGGACATGGCGTTCACCACCTCGCTGAGGCGCGAGGACAGCTGCGGCACGCGGGCGTTGAACTGGTTGGCGGTATTGGACAGCGACACCAGCTCCTTCTCGCTCTTCAGGATCTGGTCGGCGTTGCCGGAGATGGTGCCCCAGGTCTTACTGACCTGCGCCAGCGCGCCTTGGGCGCCGAGCGCGTTGTGGCTCTTGTTGAGCGTGGCCACGATTTCCGCGATGCGCTCCTTGGTGGCCTTGAATTCGGCGAACGAGTCGGCGTTGCCGGCGGCGGACTCCTTGGAATAGTTCGCCAGCTTCTGCGACAGCACCTGCAGCTCGGAGCTGAGCGCGCGCGCCTGGTTCTCCCGGGCGCTGTAGTAGTTCGATGCGAAGAAGTTGGCCGCGAACACCGCGAGGGCCAGGATCAGGACCAGCGCCCAGAACTTGAGGCTGAAGCTGCCGAGCTTGTCGGCCATGGAACGGAATTTAGTGCTCATGATGCTGTGTTTTCCCCTAACGAATTTTTTGTCGCCGCGCTCAGGCCGCGGCTTGCCTGAACTCCGGTGTCCTGGTCAACAGATCCATGTCGAATACCCCCCATGTCTTGCCGGCCGCGGCATAGGCTTTGGACACGAAATGGCCCAGACGGCCCTCGGCGAACGCGTCCGCGGCATCGACCAGCTGCGAGTCGTTGAAGAAGCGCTGGCCGAACAGTTCGTCGACCACCACGGCGACCATGCCGCCGGGCTGCTGCACCACCAGCATGCGCTGGCCCTCGTGGATCAGGGTGCGTTCGCCGAAGATGAACAGCTTGAAGTCGACGATCGGCAGCAGGTTGCCGCGCGAGTTGGCCACGCCCAGCAGCCAGGGCTCGCTGCGCGGCACCGGCGTCATCGGCGGAATGCCGGTGATTTCGATGACCTGGTCGAAGGCCGAGACCAGCGGGTGCGGACCGAGCCGGTAAGCCACCGCGCGCCAATGGCCGGGCTCCTCCGAGACTTCCGGCGCAGCCGCGACGTGCGCGATCGAGCGCCGTTCGTAATCCTGCAGCCGTGCGAATGCGGACGGGGCGGCCATGGCGTCAGGCCTTCAGTTCGGGCACGAACCGGCGGATGGCCGACAGCAGTTCGTCACGGGTGAACGGCTTGGTCAGGTACTGCTCGGCGCCGACCACGCGGCCCTTGGCCTTGTCGAACAGGCCGTCCTTGGACGACAGCATGATCACCGGCGTATTCTTGAACTGCTGGTTGTTCTTGATCAGGGCGCAGGTCTGGTAACCGTCCAGACGCGGCATCATGATGTCGACGAAGATGATATGGGGCTGCTGGTCGGCGATCATCGCCAAGGCCTCGAAGCCGTCGACGGCGGTCAGTACCGTGCAGCCCTCCTTCGCCAACAGGGTCTCGGCCGTGCGGCGGATGGTCTTGGAATCGTCCACCACCATGACCCGCAAGCCCTTGAGTTCTGCACTATCCATCAAAATCCCCAAAAAACGTCTCTTGTTCGCCTGTCGGCGGCGGAAACACGTACTCTGCCATAATAAGGGCCGGAATCGGATTTCGCCAAGTCCTTTTTCCGCCGCCCAATCTAGCATACCCAACCCGTCCGGACAGCGAGCCGAAGCATGAACAGACACATCGCGGTAGTGATGGATCCGATCGAGAAGATCAAGCCGGTGAAGGACACCACCTTCGCCTTGATGCTGGAGGCGCAGCGCCGCGGCCATACGGTGCACTATGTGGCGCCCGGAAGCCTCGGCGTGCGCGGCGGCGAAGCCTCGGCACGGCTGGCCCCGATCCGGGTCGAAGACCGCGACCATGAATACTTCACCCTGGGCGAAGAGACCCTGCGGCCGCTGCGCGGCCTCGACGCCGTGCTGATGCGCAAAGACCCGCCGGTGGACGCCCAATTCATCCACGACACCCAGGTGCTGTCGATGGCCGAGGACGCCGGCGTACTGGTGGTGAACCGGCCGCAGGGCCTGCGCGACCTGAACGAGAAACTGGCGGCGCTGCTGTTCCCGCACTGCTGTCCGGAAACACTGGTCAGCCGCAACGCGGCCGACTTCAAGGCCTTCATCCGCGAACACGGCGACGTGGTGGTGAAGCCGCTGGACGGCATGGGCGGCCGCTCGATCTTCCGCATCCGCCAGGGCGACGGCAACCTCAACGTGATCCTCGAGACCCTGATCGGCGACGGCGCGCTGACCATGGCGCAGAAGTACCTGCCGGAAATCCGCGACGGCGACAAGCGCATCCTGCTGGTGGACGGCGAGCCGGTGCCCTACGCACTGGCCCGCATCCCGCAGGGCGACGAGTTCCGCGGCAACCTGGCCGCCGGCGGCCGCGGCGAAGGCCGGCCGCTGACCGAACGCGACCGCTGGATCGCCGCCCAGGTCGGACCTTGGCTGAAGGCGCGCGGCATGCTGTTCGTGGGGCTGGATGTGATCGGCGACTACCTGACCGAAGTGAACGTGACCAGCCCGACCTGCGTGCGCGAACTCGACGCCCAGTTCGGCCTGAACATCGCCGGCCTGCTGTTGGACGCCATCGAGGCCCGCCTGGACCGCAAATGAGCGGCCGGATTTCCGCCAAGGACCGCCTGACCGGAACGCTGATCCTGTCGAGCATCGCCTACGGCGTGGTGGTGCTGGGGGTGGGCTTCACCCTCAACAAGGCCGCGCCGGTGACGCCGACGCTCGACGTGGTGCTCAGCCCGACCGCCAGCGCCGCTAAACCGGAAAAGGCCGACTTCCTGGCCCAGACCGACAATCAGGGCGGCGGTTCCGCCGAACGCGCGCAACGGCCGCTCGACGACCAGCTCTCGCAGCTGCCGCAGACCGATCCGGGCCAGGCGCCGGTGCCGATGCAGGCGCAGAAGACGCCGCCGGAACCGGAACCGGTACAGCGCTTGGTCACCACGCAGAAACCGGCGGAGTACCGCACTCCGCGCGCGCGCGAACAGAAACCGACCAGCGCCGAGCCGCTGCCGGAAGGCGCCGAACTGGTCGAGCAGAGCCTGGCTTTGGCCAAGCTGGCCAACGAATTCAGCCGCAAACAGAACCTGCAGGCGCGCGCCACCCGGCACAAATACATCACCGCCAGCACCCGTGAGTACGCCTACGCGCAGTACATGAACGAATGGGTGCGCAAGGTCGAACGCGTCGGCAACGCCAATTACCCGCAGCAGGCTCTGCTCAACCGGCTGAGCGGCCAGCTGATCCTGACCGTGGCAATCCGCCGCGACGGCCGCATCGAAGACATCACCGTGGTCAAATCCAGCGGCAACCGGGTGCTCGACCGCGCCGCCGGCGACATCGTGCGTCTGGCCGAGCCGTTCCCGGCCCTGCCGAAAACGGCGGAAGACCCGTCGCTGCTCTACATCACCCGCACCTGGCAGTTCATCGCCGGCCAGACCAGCCTCAACTGAGCGCCGACTCCAGCGCCCGGCGCAGCTGCGCACCGGTGACCGGCTTGCGCAGGAAGCCGTCCATGCCGGCCTCCCGGCATTGCTGTTCGGCATCGGCCTGGGTACGCGCGGTCAGGGCGATGATCGGCGCGCGCATGCCTTGCGCGCGCCAGACCCGGGTCAGCTCCAGGCCGTCCATGCCCGGCAGATCGACGTCGCAGAACACCGCATCGAAGCGCGCCTGCGCGCTTTGGGCCAAAGCCTCCAAGGCATTGCAGGCCTCCCGC
Organism: Arenimonas maotaiensis; assembly: GCF_014638745.1. Lineage (GTDB taxonomy): Bacteria > Pseudomonadota > Gammaproteobacteria > Xanthomonadales > Xanthomonadaceae > Arenimonas > Arenimonas maotaiensis. Next base: position 284,924 of record NZ_BMFO01000002.1, on the reverse strand, counting down.
ACCACATGGCCGTCGGCGCGTAGCAGCTGGCCGACGACCGACAGGATGGTCTCGTCGTCCTCGACCAGCAGGATGGTACGCGCGTGCACGGCACGCGACGGGGCCGGTGCGGACTCCGGTCCGGTCACGGCCGCAGCAGCCGATTCGTCCAAAGGCAGATTGACGGTGAACGTCGAGCCGCTACCAGGCGTGCTGACGACCGTGATGTCACCGCCCATCAAACCGGCCAATTCCTTGCTGATGGCCAGGCCCAGGCCGCTGCCGCCGAAGCGTTGCGCGGTCCGCGCGCCATCGGCTTGCATGAAACGCTGGAACAGGCGGGCACATTGCTCTTCGGTCATGCCCGGGCCGGTGTCGGTGACCGCGATCGACAGCCCCTTCGGCGACAGCGAAGTGACCGTGACGCGCACGCTGCCGGCGGCGGTGAACTTGATCGCGTTGTTGCCCAGGTTGAACAGAATCTGCCGGATTCGGCCGCTGTCGCCCAGATAGGCCTGGCCGACGCCGGGCGCGATGTCCAAGTCGAAGCGCAGGTCCTTGGCCGCCGCCACCGGCGCCAGCAAGGCGTGCACATCCTGCAACAGGACCTGCAGATCGAACGGCTGGATATCGAGTTCTAGCTGACCGGCCTCGATTTTGGACAGATCCAAGGCATCGTTCATCAGCCGCAGCAAGTGTTCACCGGCCTTCTTGATCGACTGCACCCGGCCCCGGGTGACCTCCGGCAGCGGATCGGACAGCAGCAGTTCGGTCATGCCCAGCACACCGGTCATCGGCGTACGGATTTCATGGCCGAGATTGGCCAGGAAGCGGGATTTGGCCTCCGACCCTTTCAGCACCAGCTCGCGCTCCTGAACTTCCATCGCGAGGCGGTGCCGGCGCTTCAGGCGTTCGCGGTTGAACACGACCAGGGCGTACACCGCCAGCACCAGAATGCCGGCATAGGCGACATAAGCCCACCAGGCCATCCACCACGGCGGCAACACGCGGATATGCAGCACGGTCGGCGCGGACCATTCGCCGTCGGCACCGGCGGCGATCACCTCCAGGCGGTAATCCCCGGCCGGCAGGCGCGAGAAACTGCGTTTGCCGCTGACGCCCATCTCGACCCAGTCCGGATCGTAGCCCGACAGCCGCGACCGGAAGCGGTGCGTGGCGGCGTCGTCGAACGCCAGCAGCAACGCGTCGACGCTGAAGTCGCGGTCGCCCGGCTCCAGCACGATCCGCGCGCGGTGGTCGAGGAGCAACTGGTCCTCGCCGCGGCGCACGGCCGCCTGCTCGATCACCAGATGCGGCGGCTCGCCGGCCGCCGCCAGCCGGTTCGGCTGGAACAGCACCAAGGCACTCGGGCTGAGCGCGAAAGCGCGGCCGTCGGCACCGAGATAAGGCGGCCGGTCGGCGAATTCCTGACCCGGCAAGCCGTCGCCGATGCCGTATACCCGCACGCGCCGTTTCCGCAAATCATAACGGATCAGGCCGCGCTGGGACGTGATCCAGAGCTCGCCGTTGCGCCCTGCGGCCATGCCGGACGGTTCGACCGCCGGCAGTCCATCGCCGGCGTCGACCGCATCGGCCCGATGGAGCGCGCCATCACGCCAACGGTAGACTTCCAGCACGCCCAACCGGCCGAGCCACAGCGTATCCGGCGCCGTCAGCAACGCGCTGTAGACACGCTCGTCCGGCGCGCCGGATACCGGCAGCAAGCGCTTGGTTTTCGGATCCCAGCGTAGCACGCCTTCGCCGCCGACCAGCCAGAGCTGGCCGTCCGGTCCGGTGAACAGGCCTTCGGTATCCGGGAACCGCAGGCCGTGGCCGCTTTTCGGCGTGATGTCGACCAACACCTTGCCGCTGTCGGGGTCGCGCGCCTGCAATCCGCCGCCGTAATAGGCGACCCAGACCGTACCATCCGGCGTCTGCCACAGATGCTTGGTCGGACCGAGCAGGGTCGCATCGGCCGGGCTGTCGGAGTGCCAGGCGCGCAGGGAGCGGTCACGCGGATCGAAACGCCATAGGCCGTTGCCGTTGGCGCGGTCGCCGCCCAGCCAGATCCGGCCTTGGCTGTCCTTGATCATCGTGTCGACCATCGCCGGCGCATCCGGCGAAGACGGTAAAGGGAAAGGCTGCAAGCGCCCATCGCGCGGCCAATAGCGGTCGATCCGATCGGAGTTGCCGCTAATCAGGAAGCTGCCGTCCCCCAGATCCAGATAATTGCGGATGCGGGTGTTGCGCAGCGTGCCGGGCTGCTTGCCGCCGACGGGAATCGCCGAAAAATTCCGCCAAGCCGCCGGCTGCCGCAGCAGTCCTTTTTCACCGCCGAACCAGAAGCCGCCCGAGCGGTCGCGGAACGCGGCCACGAACAGATCACCCGGATACAGCTGCTCGATGCGGCCGCCGGACAACCGGTTCAGACCACGTCTTGCCATGAATACCCGTGAACCGTCGGTATCGGCCAATACGCCCATGACCCGCGCTTCACTCAACTGCGCACTCCATTCCGGCACTTGTACGCCGCCATCCGGGCCGGCCAAATTCAGGCCGCTGCGGGTGGCGATCCACATGCCAAAATCCGGATCCGGCATCAGGTTCAACACCACCGGCGAACTCAGCCGGCTGTTATCGAACGCGATGAAGCGGCCGTCGCGCCACTGCACGATGCCAGAACTGGTGGCGATCCAGAGCGTGCCCTTGGCATCGAACGCCAAGGACAACACGTTCTCGTCCGGCAGCCCGGGTTGCCCGGGCGTCGGCAGGAAATGCCGGATTGCGCCATCCGGCGCCATGCGGAACAAGCCGTTGCCGAAGGTGCCGAACCAAACCGCACCTTGGGCGTCGGAGGCGATGGCCCAGATGTCCAGCGCCGACTCGTCCTTGAGCAGGGGCACGGCGGTGAAGCCGTTATGGTCGTCGTCCATCCGGTACAGGCCAAAGCCCTCGACGCCGACCCAGATCCGGTTGCGGGCATCGACGTGCAGCACGGTGACCGAGTTGGCCGGCAGCGAGCGGTCGTCGCCGGGGGTGTGCCGATAGACCTTGAACTGGCCACCGTCAAAACGGGCCAGGCCGTCCTTGGTTCCGACCCAGAGGTAACCCTCCCGGTCCTGGTCGATGGCGTGGATGAGCGGATTGGGCAGGCCGTCCTGCACGCCCAGATAGCGGAACTGGGATTGCGCCGGAACCTGCGCGGCGGACGGCAGGACGGAAGCACAGCACAGCGCGAAGGCCAACAGCCAGTGACGGAACATGCGGTTTTCCCCGGCGCGCGGGCGCGCTCTTGATTTCCGTCCATCATAGATGCATTCCCGGCGGGCCGGAAGCCGTTGCGGACATGGAACAGAGTTTTCGGCCCAAAGCCGCGCCGCCGCCGCCGGCATGGCCTATGATTGTCCGAGATTCCACCGGAGCCCGGACCTTGCGTAAACGACTGGCCAGCGCCCTGCTGTTCGCCCTGCCCGGCTTGGCTTGGGCGCAGCCCGCGTCCTATACCATCGATCCGGTGCATACCCGGGTGGCGTTCCGGGTGATGCACGCCGGCCTGTCGCCGAGCATCGGCACCCTGTCGGGGCCGACCGGCCGGATCGTGTTCGACGAGGATGACATCGCCGCCTCGCGGGTGGAGGTCGAGATTCCGCTGGCCCGACTGGACATGGGCGACGCCGGTTGGAACCGCAAGGTATTGCGTGATTTTCTCGATGCCGACGCGCATCCGGTCGCCCGCTTCCGTTCGACGGCGATCCGTCCGGTCTCCGATACGCTGTGGCAGGTCGAGGGCGAACTGGAACTGGCCGGCGCCCGTGCGCCGGTCACACTGCTTACCATATTGAATGCGCACAAACGCCATCCACTGACCTTGCGCAAGACGCTCGGTCTGCAGGCCAGTGCCGACCTCAGCCGCCGCGCGCTGGGCATCGACGCCTGGCCGTCGCTGGTCGGCGACAGCGTACATCTGGACATCGCCATCGAAGCCGTGCGCAGCGGCGACACCACCGGGGAGGACACGCCATGATCCGCAATTCCAAAGAACGTTGGGGCCAGGTCAGCATCGCGCTGCATTGGCTGACCGCCCTGCTGGTCATCGGCTTGGCCGTGGTCGGCCTGGTGATGACCGAACTGCCGAACTCGGCGTTGAAGGTGCAGGTCTACGCCCTGCATAAAAGCGTCGGGCTGACCGTATTGGCCTTGGCGGCCTTGCGCCTGCTGTGGCGCCTCGTCGCCGGCGCGCCCGATGAAATCCCGGCGCCCCGCCTGCAGCAGCTGGCGGCCAAAGCCGTGCACTGGGCGCTGTATGTCCTGCTGTTCGCGCTGCCGCTCAGCGGCTGGCTGTTCAATTCGGCCGCCGGCTTCCCGCTGAAGTGGTTCGGGGTGCTGGCCCTGCCGAAGCTGTTCACCGGCTACAACCCGGAACTCAAGCATCTGGCGCACGAACTGCACGAATCCGGCTTCTACCTGCTCGCGCTGCTGCTTGTGCTGCATGCCGGCGCCGCGCTGTACCACCATTACCTCAAGAAAGACGACACCCTCAACCGCATGACCGGACGACTGCCATGACCCGATACGCCTTCCCCGTTCTCGCCGCCGCGCTCGCGCTGGCCGCTACCGCCACCCACGCCGCCGATTACGTGCAGGCGCCCGGTTCTACCCTGGGTTTTTCCGGCAGCTACCAAGGCGAAGCCTTCAACGGCACCTTCCCCGGCTTCAGCACCCGGATCAGCTTCGATCCGGCCAAACCGGCCATCGGCCGGCTGGATGTGGCCATTCCGTTGGCCACCGCCACCACCCGCAACCCGGACTACGACGGCGAACTGCGCGGCAGCGCGTTCTTCGACAGCCGCAAATACCCGCAGGCGCGCTACACCGCCAGCAAATTCCGGGCGTTGGGCGGCAACCGCTTCGCCGCCGACGGCGTGCTGAGCCTGCGCGGCGTCAGCAAACCGGTGACCCTCAACTTCACTTGGACGCCCGGCGCCAAGCCGGTGCTGAGCGGCACCGCCACCGTCAAGCGCTTGGACTTCGGCGTGGGCGGCGGTGAATGGGCCGACACCGGTCTGATCCCGAACGACATCAAGGTCAGCACCAAGGTGGTGCTGCAGCCCAAGGGCTAAGCCAGCCAGTCACGCAGCCGTTCGGCGTCAAATGGCCAGTCCAGCTCGCGCGCGCCGTCGGCCAGCACCGGCACACGGGCACCAAAGCGGGCTTCCAGCGCCGCATCGCCGTCGATGTAGACCGGCTCGAAATCGCGCACGCCGGCCGCGTGCAGGACCTCCCAGGCCTCATCGCACAAGGCGCAATCGTCGCGTTGGATCAGGGTGAGCATGGCGGCGCGCTTTTTGGCATCATAGGCGCTCGATTCTAGCGCACGGGCGTCATCGCATGGCAGTCAGCACCTTCGACCTGTTCAAAATCGGCATCGGTCCTTCGTCCTCGCATACCGTCGGACCGATGCGCGCGGCCGCGCGATTCGTGCAGAAGTGGCTGGTCGAGGAAGGCCGTCTGCAGGACTGCACGCGCATCAAGGCCGAGCTGTTCGGCTCGCTGGCGCTGACCGGCCGCGGCCATGGATCCGACAAGGCGGTGCTGCTCGGCCTGGAAGGCCAATGGCCCGACAGCGTGGACCCCGACGCCATCGAGCCGATGCTGGAGCGCATCCGCGCCGAACGCAGCGTGCGGCTGACGCCGGAGCGCAGCATCGCCTTCGACGAGAAGACCGACCTGGTGTTCAACAAACGCCAGAAACTGCCGTTCCACAGCAACGGCATGCGCTTCAGCGCCTTCGACGCCAACGGCGAACCGCTGGCGGTGCGCGAGTACTATTCGGTCGGCGGCGGCTTCGTGGTCAACCAGGACGAGGCCGCGCAGGACCGCATCACCGCCGACACCACCGCGCTGCCGTATCCGTTCAAGAGCGGCGCCGAACTGATGGCGCAGTGCGAACGGCACGGCCTGAGCATCCCGCAGCTGATGTGGGCCAACGAGCGCGTCTGGCGCGACGACGCGGCCATCGCGGCCGGCTTGGACGCGATCTGGCAGGCCATGCAGGCCTGCCTGCAGCGCGGCATCCGCACCGGCGGCACCCTGCCGGGCGGCCTGAAAGTGGCGCGGCGTGCGCCGGCGATGATGCGCGAGCTGCTGGCGCGCCCGGAAGCGGCCCTGCGCGACCCGCTGACCGTACTCGACTGGGTCAATCTGTACGCGTTGGCGGTGAACGAGGAAAACGCCGCCGGCGGGCGCGTGGTGACCGCGCCGACCAACGGTGCCGCCGGCATCATTCCGGCGGTCTTGCATTACTACGACCGTTTCTGTCCGAACGCCAACAGCCAAGGCGTGCGCGATTTCCTGCTGACCGCCGCCGCGATCGGCATCCTGTACAAGGAGAACGCCTCGATCTCCGGCGCCGAAGTCGGCTGCCAGGGCGAGGTCGGCGTGGCCTGTTCGATGGCTGCCGGCGGCCTGGCCGCGGCCCTCGGCGGCAGCTTGGGGCAGATCGAGAACGCCGCCGAAATCGGCATGGAGCACAATCTGGGCCTGACCTGCGACCCGATCGGCGGCCTGGTGCAGATTCCCTGCATCGAACGCAACGCCATGGGCGCGGTCAAGGCCATCAACGCCAGCCGGATGGCCCTGCGCGGCGACGGCAGCCACTTCGTCTCGCTCGACAAGGTGATCAAAACCATGCGCGACACCGGCCGCGACATGGCCGAAAAGTACAAAGAGACCTCGCGTGGCGGGTTGGCGGTAAATGTGATTGAATGCTGAGGCAGGGATAGGGCTTCCCGCGATCGGCAACGGGGGACGACGCCGTGAAAGAGGCTTTTCGCAGCTTGACATGGGGCAAGGTCACGACCTTCGTCGTGCTCTATCTCGCGCTCTGCTACCTGGCGCTGGCGTCCATCGGCGCGCCCGACCAGGTATCGCTGCTCTGGCCGGCCTCCGGCCTGGCCCTGGCCTTCGCCCTGCGCTACGGCCTGATCTGGTGCCTGCCGCTGGCCGTCGCCCTGTTCCTGTTCCATAGCCTGTTCGAACGCGAGCCCGGACTGCTCACCGTGGTGTCCATCGGCGCCAATGTCGGCGGGCTGGTCGCCGCATTGCTGTATTTGCGCTGGCGCGGCGAGGAGCGCATGCTGTCCATCCGCGGCGGCTTCCTGCTGCTGCAGGCCGCCATGCTGATGTCGCTGGTCAGCGGCCTGGTCGGCATCGGCGGCCTGGGCCTGATCGGCGATCCCGCCGGCAACCTGTTCTGGCCCAGCGTGCTGCAGTGGGCGCTGGGCGACCTGCTCGGCATCGTCTGCATCACGCCGGCCACCCTGCTGGCCCTGTCGCGCACGCGGGAATCGGTCGAGGCCGCCGCCGAGCTCGACTACGCCGGCGCCCGCGGCAAACTGCTGTGGCTGGTGCTGTTGACGCTGTCGCTGCTGCTGATCTTCATGAGCGGCTTCGGCCGCAGCAGCTACGTCCTGGGCCTCTCGGTGGTACCGGTGGCCTTGGTGGTCTGGAGCGCCATCCGCCTGCCGCCGATTTGGACCGCATTCGGCAATGCGGTCACCGGATTGGCCATCGCCAACATGATCGGCTTGGGGCTGAGCGGATTCGAACCGCCGACCGAGATGACCGACCGCCTGTATCTGCTGGTGTTCCTGGTGCTGCTGGCCCTGTTTCCGATGATTCTGATGGCCAGCACCCACGAAATCCGGAAGTCGTCGCGCCAATTGTTCCACCGCGCCACCACCGACATCGACACCGGCTTGCCGAACCGGACCGCGTTCGAGGTGACCGCACGCGGCCTGCTGGACTCGACCGGCGCGCCATGGACCCTGGGCTATCTCGATTTCGACCACTTCACCCTGGTCAACGACACCGCCAGTCATGCCGCCGGCGACGCCCTGATCAAAGCCGTGGCGTCCCTGCTCGGCACCAGCCTGTATCCCGGCGACCGCGTATTCCGCATCGGCGGCGACGAGTTCGCCCTGCTGTTCCAATGCCAAGGCCGTGAGGCCGAACTGCGTGCCGAACGCGTGCTGCGCGCGGTCGAATCCTTCCGTACCGGCTGGGACGGGCATATCCTGTCGACCACCGCCAGCATCGGCCTGGCCACGCTCAAGCCCGGCCAGGGCGACTATGCGCAGCTGCTGTCGCAGGCCGACGCCGCCTGCTTCACCGCCAAGGAGCTGGGCGGCAACCGTCTGTGCATCGCCGACCAGAACAGCGCCGCGCTGCAGGACCGTACCGACGCCATGCAATGGGCGGTACGCATCCGGCAGGCGCTGAACCAGAACCTGTTCGAGCTGCATTGCCAGGACATCCGCACGCTCGGCGACGGCGCCGGGCAAGGCCGGCATTTCGAGATCCTGTTGCGTCTGCGCGAACCCGGCAGCGGCCGGCTGCTCCCGCCCGGCCTGTTCATCCCGGCGGCGGAGCGTTTCCAGCTCGGCCCGAAAATCGACCGGCACGTGATCGACCTGGTCCTGGGCTGGATGGAGGCGCACCCGGCCGAGGCCCGCACGGTGTCGGCCTGCGCCATCAACCTGTCGGCCGGCTCGATGCAGGACGAAAGCTTCGCGCCGTTCCTGCGCGAGCGCCTGTCGCGCTCCAGCTTCCCGGCGTACAAGATCATCTTCGAGATCACCGAGACCAGCGCCATGCACGACCTGGCGCACGCGCAGGCGCTGATCGCCGAACTGCGCCGGCTGGGCTGCCGCTTCGCGCTCGACGACTTCGGCTCGGGTTTCTGCTCGTTCAAGTACCTGCAGACCCTGGACGTCGACATCTTCAAGATCGACGGCGGCTTCGTGCGCGACATGCAGACCTCGGAGCTGTCGCAGTCGGTCATCCGCGCCATCACCGAAATCGCGCATGTGCTCAAGAAGACCACGGTCGCCGAACACTGCGAGACCGAGGAGCTGGGCACGCAGCTGCGCGCGCTCGGCGTCGACAAGGTGCAGGGCTTCGGCATCCACCGGCCGCAGCCGATCGACGACTATTTCGCCGCGTGAGCCGGCACGGAGTCCTCGGCGCGCTGGCGCTGCTGCTGGCCGGGCCGGCGGGCGCCCACACCGAACTGGTGCTCAATCGGCAGGCGCGCGCGGATGCGGTCAGCGTCGAAACCGTGCTGTTCGGACCGGTCCAGATCCGGCTGTCGGCACCCGACGGCCATGTGCTCGACGAACGGGTGCTGAACGGTCCGGGCCGGTTCCGGATCGACGGCGTGGCCGCCGACGGACTGGCCGGCCTGCGCCTGACGGCGGTGCCCGGCAAACCGGCCAGGCATGACGGCAGCGAATACCGCCAGCCGTTCAGCGCCTATGCCGACGGGTCGATCAGCCAGGGTTTCCATGGCGAGGCCAGCCACCAAGACGCCGCCAACGCCTACGCCGTGGATTTCGCGCTACTTATGGGCACGCCGGTGCTGGCCGCGCGTAGCGGCACGGTGATGGAGGCGGTGGACGGCTTTCCGGACGATGGCGGCCGCGCCTTGGACCGCGACAATACCAACCTAGTGCGCATCCTGCACGAGGACGGCAGCATGGCGGTCTATGCGCATCTGATGCAAGGCAGCATCACGGTCAAGCCGGGGCAATGGGTGGCGCCCGGCGCGGTCATCGGGCAAAGCGGCAACAGCGGCTACTCGCGCGGGCCGCATCTGCACTTCGCGGTGCAGGTCAACGCCGGCATGCGGCTGGAATCGGTGCCGTTCCGCCTGCGCGCGGCGGACGGTTCGGTGATCGTATCACCCTGAACGGCAAGCGCCGCCGGCGGGCGGGCCCGCCCCGCGATGCTATAATTACGCGTTGATTTTTCAGGCAAAACGCCCCATGAGCTCCGAACACGCCCTGCAGACGGCACGCCGTCGCACGTTCGCCATCGTCTCGCACCCCGACGCCGGCAAGACCACCCTGACCGAAAAACTGCTACTGTTCGGCGGCGCCATCCAGATGGCCGGCTCGGTGAAAGGCCGCAAGGCCGCCCGGCACGCCACCTCGGACTGGATGGCGTTGGAGAAGGAGCGCGGCATTTCGGTCACCAGCTCGGTGATGCAGTTCCCGTACGAGGGCCGCATCGTCAACCTGCTCGACACCCCCGGCCACGCCGACTTCGGCGAGGACACCTACCGCGTGCTGACCGCGGTCGACTCGGCGCTGATGGTGATCGACGTAGCCAAGGGCGTGGAGGAACGCACCATCAAGCTGATGGAGGTCTGCCGCCTGCGCGACACGCCGATCATGACCTTCATCAACAAGCTCGACCGCGAGGGCCGCTCGCCGATCGAGCTGCTGGACGAGGTCGAATCGGTGCTCGGCATCCAATGCGCACCGGTGATCTGGCCGATCGGCATGGGCCAGCGCCTGAAGGGCGTGGTGCACCTGCTGACCGGCGAAGTGCATCTGTTCGAACCCGGCCGCAACTTCACCCGCCAGGACTCCACCATCTTCGCCTCGCTCGACGACCCGGCGCTGGCCGAGCGCATCGGCGCGCCGATGCTGGCCGAACTGCGCGACGAGCTGGAACTGGTCGAGGGCGCCTCGCATCCGTTCGACCAGGCCGAATACCTGGCCGGCCGGCAGACGCCGGTGTTCTTCGGTTCGGCGGTCAACAACTTCGGCGTGCAGCTGCTGCTGGATTTCTTCGTGGAGCATGCGCCGGCGCCGAAGCCGCGCGCCACCACCGCGCGCGAGGTCTCGCCGCAGGAAGAGGCGTTCTCCGGCTTCGTGTTCAAGATCCAGGCCAACATGGACCCGCAGCACCGCGACCGCGTGGCGTTCCTGCGCGTCTGCTCCGGACGCTTCGACGCCGGCATGAAGGCGTTCCATGTGCGCAGCGGCAAGGAGGTGAAGCTGGCCAACGCGCTGACCTTCATGGCCTCGGACCGCGAACACGTCGAGACCGCCTACCCCGGCGACGTCATCGGCCTGCATAACCACGGCACCATCTCGATCGGCGACACCTTCACCGCCGGCGAGGCGATCAGCTTCACCGGCATCCCGAACTTCGCCCCGGAACTGTTCCGCCGCGCGCGCCTGCGCGACCCGCTGAAGCTGAAGCAACTGCAGAAGGGCCTGGCGCAGCTGTCGGAGGAAGGCGCCACCCAGTTCTTCCGGCCGCTGATGAGCAACGACCTGATCCTCGGCGCGGTCGGCACCCTGCAGTTCGACGTGGTCGCCTACCGGCTGAAGGACGAGTATTCGGTCGACGCCACGTTCGAGCCGATTTCGATCAGCACCGCACGCTGGGTACGCTGCAAGGACGCCCGCAAACTCGAGGAATTCCGCGAGAAGGCCGCGCAGAACCTGGCCATCGACGCCGCCGGCGAACTGGTCTACATCGCGCCGACCCGGGTCAACCTGCAGCTGACCCAGGAACGCTGGCCGGACATCGAGTTCCTGGCCACCCGCGAGCACGCGCACGCCGCGGCCCTGGATTGAGCAAATGCTCCAGACCGGCCGTGCGAGGATGACGCCATGAACGCCGAACACCTGCGCGCCGAGTTCTGGAACGCCCTGACCCACGGTGCGGGCGCCGTGCTGAGCCTGATCGGCGGCGCCGTGCTGGTCACCCTCGCCTCGCTGTACGGCAACGGCTGGCAGCTGACCGGCGCCATCGTGTTCTCGCTGTCGCTGATCGGCCTGTACACCGCCTCCACCCTCTACCATGCGGTGCATGAGCCGAAGGCCAAAGGCCGGCTGAAGGTCCTCGACCACTGCATGATCTATGTGCTCATCGCCGGCAGCTACACGCCCTTCGCGCTGATCGCGCTGCGCGGCGACGGCGGCTGGCTGCTGTTCGGCACCATCTGGACGTTGGCCGCGGCCGGCATCGTGTTCAAGCTGTTCTTCACCGGCCGCTTCGAGCTGCTGTCGACGCTGGTCTATCTGGCCATGGGCTGGCTGGTGGTGTTCGCCGCCGGCCCGATGCTGCGCCATGTCGGCACAACCGAACTGGTCTGGCTCGGCATCGGCGGCCTGTTCTACAGTCTCGGTACCGTGTTCTATCTGTGGGAGCGTCTGCGCCACAACCACGCGATCTGGCACGGTTTCGTGCTGGCCGGCAGCGCCAGCCACTTCGTGGCGATCAGCTACTTGGTGCTGTGATCACTCGCGGCAACAGCCGCTCAGATACGAGGTTCCGCCCAAACCGCGCATCTGGCGCTCGATCGCCCGCGCCCGCCGCTGCACATACGGACCGGGCTTGCGCGCGCTGTATTTCCGCGGGCTGGGCAGCACCGCCGCCAGCCGCGCCGCCTCGCTACGGCTCAGGCGCACGGCCGGCTTGCCGAAATAGCGTTGGGCCGCCGCTTCGACGCCGTACACGCCGTCGCCGAATTCGACCACATTGACGTAGACCTCGAGGATGCGCCGCTTCGGCCACAGCAGTTCGATCCAGAAGGTGTACCAGGCTTCCAGCCCCTTGCGCAGGTAGCTGCGTCCGCTCCACAGGAACAGGTTCTTGGCCAACTGCTGGCTGATGGTGCTGCCGCCGCGGATTTTGCGGCCGCGCTGGTTGCCGTGATAGGCCTTTTTCATGGCTTCCAGGTCGAACCCGTGATGCGCGGGAAAGCGCTGGTCTTCGGCGGCCACCACGGCCAGCGGCAATTGCGGCGAGATGCGCTCCAGATTGCGCCAGCGGTAATCGAGGCGCAGGCTGCGCTCGTCATCGCCTAGCAGCACCGACAGCTGTCGGCCGGCCATGAAGCTGGTGGCCGGCGGATCCAGCCACCGGAGCACCAGCACCTGGGCTACAGTCAGCAATGTGAACGCCAAGGGCAAGCCGATGAACAGCCGCTTCAGCCAACGCCGCGTCTTCGTCCTGCGAGCCAATCCGATCCCCGTGTTTGCGCGTAAAATATGCCCTAGTGTAACCAAACCGCCTTGTGATGCGGAGACCGAATGCCCCCTTCCGACGACAGCCTGACCCGTTTCCTGCTTGAACGCGCCGATGTGCGCGGCGCCCTCGTGCATCTGGGGCCGGCCTGGCGCAGCATCGCCGAACGCGTCGAGTACCCGCCGGCGGTGGCCGCCTATCTGGCGCAATGCACGGTGGCCTCGGCCCTGTTCACCGCCACCGTCAAGATCAACGGCCGGCTGTCGATCCAGCTGCGCGGCGAGGCGCCGATTCGCCGCCTGTTCGCCGAGTGCACCACCGAGGGCACCGTGCGCGGCATCGCCCACTTCGACCCGCCGGTGCCGGACGACCTGCCGCTCTCGGCGCTGGGCGACAAAGCCATGCTGGCCATCACCATCGAGAACGAAGCGCTGGTCGGACGCGAACCGCAACGCTACCAGGGGCTGGTCGGCCTCGAAGCGGATTCGCTGGCCTCGGCCTTCGAGGGCTATTTCCGGCAATCCGAACAGCTGCCCACGCGCATCCTGTTGTTCAACCGCGGCGATCGCGCCGCCGGCCTGCTGATCCAGCAGTTGCCGGAGTCCGCGCGCTCGGAAGACGACTGGACCCGGGTGCAGATGCTGCTGGACACCCTGACCGCCGACGAGCTGTTCGATCTGTCGCCGGAAGAGGTGCTGTACCGGCTGTTCCACGAGGAGACGGTGCGCGTGCTGGAAAGCAAAGCGCTGGCCTTCGCCTGCTCCTGCACCCGCGAACGGGTCGAGAACGCGCTGATCAGCCTGGGTGAAGCCGAAATCGCCGAGGCCGTGGCGGAAAACGACGGAATCACCGTGCACTGTGATTTCTGCGGCCAGACTTACCAATTCAGCGCCGAGGAAGGCCTGTCCCTGTTCTGGCCCAAGCCTTCGGCGCCGGGTTCCAGCCGCCTGCACTGAACGGGCGGAACCCGACTGCGCTTTTGCTGTCCAACCGGCAGGAGACTACAATGGCCTGCATGAGACGCATCCTGCCCCTGCTGATTGCAGCCGCCCTCGGCGGTGCGCCCGCGGCGTCGGGCCAGAATTCAACCCCGCAGATGCTCAAACCCAACACCACGCCGACCCTGATTCCGGTCTGGAACGTGCACAGCGGCCAGATTGAGGCCCTGTTGGTGCTGGAGCAGGCAACGCCGGGGCGCCCTTGGGTGCGGGCGCGCGGCGCGCAGAAGCAGGCGGCGGGCGGACAGACCGGCAAAGCCGTCAACCTGGACAGCGGCATGGCGATTTTCTGCGCCGGGCAAAGCAACGCCTTCAACCAGCTGGCGCTGCTCGACACCTGCCAGCTCGGCAAGAAATCGACCCGCTATCCGGCCATCAACAGTCCTGGACTGGAAACGCAGGCCATGCTGCAACGCAAGAGCGGCGCCGCCGAGCTCGGGCTGATCGGCATTTCGTCCTCCCAACGCCGACTGCTCGCCACCGAATTCGACACGTTCAGCACCTCCGGCGGACGCATCGCGCCGACGCCGAAGGCCAGCGAAGGCTGGGTCTCGATCAACGGCAACCTGAGCCGCGCCAAGTTGATTCCGGCTTCGCAGTTCCCGAAAGGCGTGCCGACCGAATGGGATCGCGACGTGTTGGAGATTCCCGCGCGCGAACGCGCGATTTCCGGCGAAGTGGTCGGCAACGTGGTCACCATCCCGGGCCAGGATTCCAATCTGCAGTCGATCGGCGCCGGCGTCAGCTGGAAGACGCCGTGGAAAGGCAAGGTCTCGGTCGGCGCGGAAGGCCTGCTGAGCCAGGGCCGCAGCTCGCTGGACAGCGCCAGCGTGGCGCCGATCACCGACCAGCGCATCGACGGGGTGAGGCCGTACGTGCGCGTTGAGATCGACTTATAGCGTACGTAGCCATTCGGGAGCCGGAGCAACGGACTACGGTCCGTTTTTTATCGCCTGCATTCCGCAGGGCGAAAAAAAACCGCCGGCTTGCGCCGGCGGTCGAGTACAGCAATTGGTGTTGCTTTATCAGAAATCCTGACGGTACTGCATGTACCAGTAGGCGCCGCCCGGCAGATCGTAAGCCGCATCGAAGCTGTGGGCGAAGGTGTTGTTGGTGAAGATCGGCGGTTCTTTGCCGAACAGGTTGCGGGCACCGGCCGAGATGCGGGCATCCCACGGAGCGTTCCAGCTGACGTTCAGGTCGTGAACGGCATAGAAGCCCGAGTTGTTGCGGCCCGAACCGTCGTAGTCGTTGCAGTACAGGAAGCAGCTTTCGTAGATGTTGGACATCGTACGGGTGGTCCAACGGACGTTGAAGTCACCTTTGCTCCAGTCGATGGTCGCGACGTTGCGGTATTCGAAGGTCGGGGCACCGGTGTAGGTGCCGACTTCGCTGCTGTTCCAGGTGCCGCTAGTGCTGTTGAACGACTGGGCGTTCTCCATCCAGCTGGTGTCCAGAGCGAAGCGGAAGTTACCCCACTCGCCGGCATCCCAACGGTACACGGCACCCAGGTCGATACCGGAAGCACGGTAGCGGGCCAGGTTGGTACGGGCGGTACGCACGCTGTTCACCGAACCGGCCGCGTCACGATCGACGTTGGCGCAGAAGGTGGCGTCCGGGGTAAAGCCGCTGGTACCCACGCAACGGGCCATCACGTTACCGGCCGACAGGGTGGTCTGCAGGTCGAACATGTCGACTTCCCAGTAGTCCACGGTCAGGTCCAGGCCTTCGATGAAGCGCGGGCTGTACACGAAACCGTAGGTCATGGTGTCGCCGTATTCCGGCTTCAGGTTGGCGTCACCGCCGACCAAGGTGCGGATCTGCGCGTTGGCTTGGAACACGCCCACGCCGCCCGGGCCGCTCAGACCGGCCGCGGTACAGGCCGCGGCGTTGGCCGGGGTGTTCCAAGCGGTGCCGGCCACGTTCGAACGGCACGGATCGGCCACTTGCGGGAAGCTTTCGCCGCCGCCGCCGTACAGGTCGAGCGCCGACGGCGCGCGGAAGCTTTCGCCCATCGAGAAGCGGACCATCAGGTCATCGACCGGCTTCCACTTCAGGCCGTACATGGCGTTGGTGGGCGAACCCGGATCGTTGGTGGTGAAGGTCGAACCGACGAAGCCTTGGGCCGAGTAATCGGACTGACGCACGGCGGCGCGGACTTCCAGTTCCTTGGCCAGGAACACGTCCTTCAGCAGCGGCGCGGTGATTTCGGCGAAGTACTCGGTGACCTTGGTTTCACCCTTGGTCGGCTCGGAGTAGTTGTCCGAGGAGAAGCCGCCGGAAACCAGGGCGTCCGGTTGGTCGAAGGTGTTGTCGCGGCGGGTTTCGAAACCGACGGCGAAGCTCATCATGCCGGCCGGCAGCTCGAACAGGTCGCCGCTCAGGTTACCCGAGTAGCCGGTGGTGGTGTTGCCCGAGGTGCCGACTTGGGTGTAGCTGACGTAGTTGATCATCTGCTGCACTTCGGCGGCAGTCACGGTGCGGCCCGGAGCGGCGCCGTTGATCTGGGTACCCAGACCCAGGGTCGGACCACCGAACACGTTGTACGGGATACAGCCTTGGATGCGGGTGGCGTAGCTGGCACCGCAGTACAGGCTGTTGGAACCGGCATCGTAACCGCCGGCGCCGACCGCGTTCTTCAGGTTCTGCAGGTTCAGGTAACCGGTGCCCTTCGAGTCGTACTGACCGTCGTTGCGCATGGCGGCCAGATCCCAGGAGAAGAAGCGCTCGCCGATTTCGAAGCTGCCTTCCAGGCCCAGTTGCAGCGAGAAGATGTCGTAATCGTAGCTCGGGTTACGCGGACCGACGGCGATGGAGCGGTGGTTCCAGGTGTTGATGTCAACGCCGAACGGGTTGAACGGCATCGCGGAGCTGATACCGATTTTCCACTGCGGACCGTTGGCACCGGCCACCGAGGCGGTCACCGGCACTTCGGCCAGCTGCTGGTTCGAGTAGCGCTTGGTGTAGTTGACGCGGGTGTAGGCGGTGATGTTGTCGGTCACTTGGAAGCGGCCGGCGGCGAACAGGTTCAGACGCTGGGCCGGTTGCTGCAGGTAGTTGACCGGCGAGTAGTTGTAGGCATCGGTGAAGCCGTTGTAGGCGCGGGTGTCGGCCAGCTGGTAGCCGTCGCTCAGGTTGGCGTTCGGATCGACGGTTTTGTTGCCGCCGACGTTGAAGCGGCCCCAGACGTTCGAACCGGAGCCGTACGGGCAGGTGGTGACCGCCGAGGCACCGTAGATGGCCTGGAAGTACTTGGTGCACTCGTAGTACGGCTCGCTCGAGATGTAGCGGTCGCCGGCCATGATTTCTTTTTGCTCGGAATAGCTGATCGAAACCACGCCGGAAGCGCGCTCGCCGGCGGCACCGATGGTGATATCGGCCGAACGCTGGGCGCCGTCGCCTTTCTCGGTTTGACCGTAGCTGACGCCGACTTGGGCGCCTTCGAAGTTCTTGCGGGTGATGATGTTGACCACGCCGGCGATGGCGTCGGAGCCGTAGATGGCGGAGGCGCCGTCTTTCAGCACATCGATGCGTTCGATGATGGCGACCGGGATGGTCGACAGGTCGACGGTGCCGTCGAGATCGGTCACCCAACGCTTGCCGTCAACCAGCACCAGGGTGCGGTCGGCGCCCAGGCCGCGGAGAGAGATCTGCTGCGAACCGTCAGAGCCGTTGGTTTGGGTGGTGGTGGTGGACAGACCCGAACCGTCCGAGGACGTGATGTTGTTCAGGATGTCGAACACGTTGGTCAGGCCGGTCTTTTCGATGTCGGCACGGGTAACGACGGCCACCGGCTGGGTGGTTTCGGCATCGACGCGCTTGATGCGCGAACCGGTCACTTCAACGCGGTCCAGGGTCTTGGCATCGCTTTCCTGGGCGACGGCGGAAACCGTGGCGGCGGAAGATGCGGCGCCGACAAACAACGCGAACTTGATCGCGTCTGAAAGCTTGGTCACATTAGACATGGTTGTCTCTCTCCAGTTAATAAAAGTAGCCTTTGGTGAACCCGGATGGATGTTTAATCCGGGTTCAGGCACTTTCAACTCTAACGCAATTTTTACGTCATGCCAACACTTTGACTTGAAAAAATTCCGTTAATCCCAGGCCACCAAAGCTGAACGGCCCGAATTACCGGAAATTATAAAATTATTTATAAAAATCATATGGATGGATGAAAATCAAAAACCCGGAAACACGGCCTCGGCGGCATCCGTTCAGATTTGAACTTAGCCCAATCCGGTCAGTTTCGTTATTTATTCGTTAATTTGCGCCCATTATGGTATCAGGCGTACCGGACTGCTCAGACCACGGAACTTCCCGCCAAGCACGCGGCCTGCCGAAGGGTCTCGAAATGGATGTCGACGATATCCTGCACGTCTTCGGCATAGCCGCCGGCCATCACCACCGCGGTCGGGATGCCGGCATCGGCCAGAGCCGCCAGCACCCGGCGGTCGCGCGCGGCCAAGCCGGGCTTGCTCAGCGCCAAATACCCCAGCCGGTCGCCGGCGAAGGGATCGGCACCGGCCAGATACACCGCGGCATCGGCGCCGGCCAAACTCAATACCAGGGGCAGATGCCAATCCAAAGCCTGCAGATAGGCCTCGTCGCCGGTGCCGCTGGCCAGCGCCACATCGTAATCGGACGGCGGCTTGAGCGCCGGATAGTTCTTCTCGGCATGCATGGAAAAGGTGAACACGCCCGGATCGGCGGCGCACAGCGCGGCGCTGCCGTCGCCCTGATGCACATCGAGGTCGATCAACAGCACCTTGCGCGCCAAGCCGTGGTGTCGCACGTGACGGGCGGCGATGACGGCGTCGTTGAAGACGCAATAGCCGCCGCCGCGGTCATACGCGGCGTGGTGGGTGCCGCCGGCCAGGTTGGCGGCCACGCCGCGCTCGGCGATGGCCCGCTTCAGCGCCTGGATGGTGCCGCCGGCCGAACGCCGCGAGCGCTCCACCATCTGTGGCGACCAGGGAAACCCGATGCGGCGCATCTCGCGCTCCTCGGCGCGGCCGTCCAGCATGCGCGCCACGTAGTCCGGGCAATGCACGCGCAGTAGATCGTCCAACTCCGCCGCCGGCGGTTCGTGCAGACGGATGCCAAGCGCATCGGCCGACGCCTGCACGCGCTCGTACAGCAGGCGGTATTTGGCCATCGGGAAGCGGTGCTCCGGCGGCAGCGGCAACACGAAGTGGTGACAGTAATAGGCGTGCATCCGCCCATGATAGGAAAAACCCCGCCGGAGCGGGGATTTCGCCAAATGAACGCGGACCCGGTTTACACCAGCTGGCGCGCAGTCTTGTCCAGCTCCTCGAACAGCGCGGCCGGCGTGCGTTCGCCGAACTCTTCGAGGTAGTCGGCGATGGCGCCGACTTCGGTGCGCCAGGCGTGGGTGTCCACATGCAGCAGCGCCTGCAGGTCGGCGGCGTCGATGTTCAGTCCGTCGCGGTTGAGCTCGCCTTCACCCGGCAGAATGCCGATGGCGGTGGCGTGGCCCGGCACCTCGTTCTTGACGCGCTTGATCATCCACTCCAGCACGCGCATGTTGTCGCCGAAGCCCGGCCACAGGAACTTGCCGCCGGCGTTCTTGCGGAACCAGTTGACGTGGAAGATCTTCGGCAGCTTGGCGCCGGGCTTATCGAACGACAGCCAATGCGCGAAGTAATCGCCGAAGTTGTAGCCGGCGAACGGCTTCATCGCCATCGAGTCGCGGCGCACCACGCCGACCGCACCGGTGGCGGCGGCGGTGGTCTCGGACGCCATGCCGGCGCCGACCAGCACGCCGTGGGTCCAGTCACGGGCCTCGAACACCAGCGGCACCAGCGATTCACGGCGGCCGCCGAACACGATGGCCGACAGCGGCACGCCCTGCGGGTCCTCGGCCATCGGGGTATAGCTCGGGCACTGCCTGGCCGACACCGTGAAACGGGAGTTCGGATGCGCGGCCGGACCGTTGGCCGGATCGAACGCGCGGCCCTGCCAGTCGGCGACCGGCGTTCCGTCCGGCAGGCCTTCCCACCAGGGCTGGTTGTCGGCGGTGACCGCGACGTTGGTGAAGATGGCGTCATGCGTCAGCATGGCCAACGCGTTCGGGTTGGTCTTTGCGCTGGTGCCCGGCGCCACGCCGAAGTAACCGGCTTCCGGATTGATGGCGTACAGGCGACCATCGGCGCCCGGACGCATCCAGCAGATGTCGTCGCCCACGGTCCAGATCTTCCAGCCGGCCTCGCGGTAGCCTTGCGGCGGAATCAGCATGGCCAGATTGGTCTTGCCGCACGCGCTGGGGAACGCGGCCGCGATGTAGTGGGTCTCGCCTTGCGGATTCTCGACGCCGAGGATCAGCATGTGCTCGGCCAGCCAGCCTTCCTGACGCGCCTGCCAGGACGCGATGCGCAGCGCATGGCACTTCTTGCCGAGCAGCGCGTTGCCGCCGTAGCCGGAACCGAAGCTCTGGATGCCGAGCTCTTCCGGGAAATGCATGATGAAGCGGCGGTCGGGATTCAGGTCGCCGGTCGAGTGCACGCCCTTGACGAAGGTGCCTTCGCGCTCGATGCGCGCCAGCGCCGCGGCCCCCATGCGGGTCATCAGGCGCATGTTGGCCACCACGTACGGACTGTCGGTGATTTCCACGCCGCAGCGGGCCAAGGGCGAGTCGATCGGGCCCATGCAGTACGGCACCACATACAGCGTGCGGCCTTTCATGCAGCCCTTGTACAGCGCGGCCATCTTGGCCTTGGCCTGTTCCGGATCCATCCAGTGGTTGTTCGGACCGGCGTCGTCGCGGTTGGCGGTGCAGACGAAGGTCAGGTGCTCGACACGCGCCACGTCCGAGACGCTGGAGCGGTGCAGGAAGCAGTTCGGATGGGTCTGCGGGTTCAGGGCGATGAGATCGCCGCTGCCGAGCATCAATTCGACCAGACGCGCGCTTTCTTCCTCAGAGCCGTCGCACCAGTGCACCCGGTCGGCACCGGTCAGGTCGGCATAGTGGGCGACCCACGCGTTCAATTCGGCAAGTTTGCTGCTCATCGGGCTCTCTCTGTGCGGTGGATCCGGCGACTGCCGGCGTTGTTATGGTGTATGACGCGCCCTTATTTTAACCGCTGGCGGGAATCAATGTCTCGCTCAGATGGGCCACATACTGCTCGAATTCGTCGTGATTCAACTTCGGATAGCCCAATTGCATGTTGAGCTGCAGGAAGCCGACATAGGCGGCGTAGGTCAGGCGGGCGCGGTTGATGGCGGCGCTGCGCGGCAGGCCGGCCTGGCGGAAGCTGGCGGTCAGGTAGTCGATGCGGCGCTTGGAAACGCGCTCCAGCACCGGCCGGACCAAGGGGTGGTCGACGGCTTTCAGCAGCTCGCTGTAGATTTTATGCGCCCGCAATTCGCTGGCGACCAAGGCGATCAAGGCCTTCAGCCGCGCCTGTGCGTCCGGCAGGGAATCGAGCTTGCCGAACACCTGCTCCTGCTCCTGCGATTCCCAAAGCTCCAAGGCGGCCTGGATCAGGGCATCGCGCGATTCGAAATGCCAATAGAAGCTGCCCTTGGTCACGCCCAAGCGCTTGGCCAGCATTTCGATGGCGATGCCCTGCAGTCCGGCTTCGGACAGGGCATCGAGCGCCGCCTGCTGCCAATCGCCGGCCGACAAGCGGTTTTTTTCCTGAATGGCCTGGGGTTTCAGTGACATGCAAGGGTCCGTGAAGATTCCATACGGGCGCGTATTGACAAACCCGCACCGGCTTGACGATACTTTAGCGTATGGTGTCGTTGCCCGCAAGTTCGGCCGCACCCGCCACGAATTATTCCCGGAGAATTCATATGAGCGTCATCGCCCCTTGGTTGGCCGTCCTGCTGATTGCCGCTTTCGCCAGCTACCATCGCTATTCCCTCGCCGTGTTCGCCGCACTCGCCGGCTCCGCCCTGGTGGCTTGCGGCCTGCTCGGCGCCGAGCCGACCTCCTTGGCGGTGGCCGCCGGACTGCTGGCCGTGGTGGTGCTGCCGCTGCTGATCACTCCGATCCGCCGCCACCTGATCACCTCGCCGCTGCTGGGCTTCTACACCAGGATCCTGCCGCCGCTGTCGGCCACCGAGCGCACCGCGCTGGAGGCCGGCACGGTCGGCTTCGAAGGCCAGCTGTTCTCCGGCAAGCCGGACTGGAACCTGCTGTTGAGCCAGCCCAAGCCGATGCTGACCGACGAGGAGCAGGCTTTCCTCGACGGACCGGTGGAAGAGCTGTGCACGATGGTCAACGACTGGGAAATCACCCATGTGCATGCCGACCTGCAACCCGAACTGTGGGACTTCATCAAGAAGAACAAGTTCTTCGGCATGATCATTCCGAAGGAATACGGCGGCCTCGGCTTCTCGGCCCTTGCCAACCACAAGGTCATCCAGAAGCTGGCTTCGGTGTCCTCGGTGGTGTCGTCCACGGTCGGCGTGCCGAATTCGCTGGGCCCGGGCGAACTGCTGATGCATTACGGCACCCAGGAGCAGAAGGACTACTATCTGCCGCGCCTGGCCGACGGCCGTGAAGTGCCCTGCTTCGGCCTCACCGGTCCGTGGGCCGGCTCCGACGCGACCTCGATCCCCGACTACGGCGTGGTCTGCAAAGGCCAGTGGAACGGCGCCAACGTGCTCGGCGTCAAGCTGACCTTCGACAAGCGCTACATCACCCTGGCGCCGGTGGCCAGCCTGATCGGCCTGGCGTTCCGCATGTACGACCCGGACAAGCTGCTCGGCGACCAGGCCGACATCGGCATCACCCTGGCGCTGTTGCCGCGCGACACCCCGGGCGTGGAAGTCGGCCGGCGCGCGATGCCGCTGAACTCCCCCTTCCAGAACGGTCCGGTGCGCGGCAAAGAGGTGTTCATTCCATTGTCGCAGCTGATCGGCGGCGAAGAAATGGCCGGCAAGGGCTGGCAGATGCTGGTCGAATGCCTGTCGATCGGCCGTTCGATCACCCTGCCCTCGACCGCCTCCGGCGGCAGCAAGATGGGCGCGGTGGTCACCGGCGCCTACGCCCGCATCCGCAAGCAGTTCGGCCTGTCGGTCGGCCGCTTCGAGGGCGTCGAGGAGGCGCTGAGCCGCATCGCCGGCAACGCCTATGCCATCAGCGCGCTGTCGGAAGCCGCCGCCGCCGCGGTCTGGCGCGGTGAACTGCCGGCGGTGCCGTCGACCATCGCCAAGTACCATTGCACCGAGATGTCGCGCCAGCTGGTCAGCGACGCCATGGACGTGCACGGCGGCAAAGGCATCATCCTCGGCCCGCAGAACTACCTGGGCCGCGCCTGGCAGGCCACGCCGATCTCGATCACGGTCGAGGGCGCCAACATCATGACCCGCTCGCTGATGATCTTCGGCCAGGGCGCGATCCTCTGCCATCCGTTCGTGCTGAAGGAAATGAAGGCCGCCACCAACCCCGACCGCGCCCAGGGCCTGCGCGACTTCGACCGGCTGCTGTTCGGGCACATCGGCGCCGCCATCTCCAACGCCGTGCGCAGCCTGTGGTTCGGCATCACCAACGCAGCCTTCGGCTCGGCGCCGGGCGACGCCCACACCAAGCGCTTCTACCGCAAGCTCAACCGCTACTCGGCGGCGCTCGCGCTGTGCGCCGACGTCTCGATGCTGACCCTCGGCGGCAAGCTGAAGTTCAAGGAGAAGCTGTCCGGCCGCCTGGGCGACGTGCTCAGCCAGCTGTACATCATCTGCGCCATCCTGAAGCGTTACGAAGACCAGGGCCGCCCGGTCGCCGACCAGCCGCTGGTGGCGTACTCGGTGATCGACGCCGTGCACAAGATGGAATCGGCGCTGTCGACCGCCCTGCGCAACTTCCCGATCCGTCCGGTCGGCTGGGCGCTGTGGCTGCTGGTGTTCCCGTTCGGCCGCCGCGCCACCGCGCCGTCCGACCGCCTGGGCCGCCGCGTCGCCGCCCTGCTGATGAGCCCGAACGAAGCGCGCGACCGGATGGCCGACGGCGTGTTCACCACGCCCTGCGCCAACAATCCGGCCGGCCGCATCAACAGCTACCTGACCAAAGTGGTGCTGGCCGAACCGGTGGAGCGCAAGTTCCTGAAGGCGATGAAGGACAGCCACCTGAGCACCCTCGATTTCGAGGCCCAGCTCGACGAAGGCATGCGCCGCGGCGTGATCAACGCCGAGGAACGCCGTCAGCTGGAAGAGCTGCGGGTGATGACCATCGACACCATCCGCGTCGACGACTTCGAGCACTCGGAGCTGGTCGCCGCTTCCAGCCTGAAAGGTACCGGCGCCGTCGTACGCGCGGCCTGAGGCGACGAATCATGTCGGGGCGGACCTGCGTGTCCGCCCTGATTCGCATGGCAATATGGAAGGGCGGACATATCCGCCGCATGTTGATTAAAGGGCGGACGCACAGGTCCGCCCCTACGGGGGTTGACGATGACTGACGCAAACCGGCTGTTGACGCTGTACCGCAAAATCACGCGCTGGCCGCTCGGCCATTGGCTGTTCTCGCGTGCGGTCTGCGTAAAGGCGCCCTACTTCGGCAGCATCGCGCCGCGCATCGTCCGGCTCGAACACGGCCGCTGCGAAGCGGTCATCCGCGACCGGCGCGCGGTGCACAACCACATCGGCAGCGTGCACGCCATCGCCCTGTGCAATCTGGCGGAGCTCACCGCCGGGGTGATGACCGACGCCAGCCTGCCGGCCGGCATGCGTTGGATCCCGAAAGGCATGACGGTGTCGTATCTGAAGCGCGCCAAGGGCCGCATGCATGCCGTCGCCACGCCGATGATCGCGGTCGTGGTGGCCGAATCCGGCTACGAATTGCCGGTCAACGTCGATGTGTTGGATCCGGCCGGCGACAGGGTGTTCCACGCCGAAATCCGGATGTGGCTGTCGCCGAAACGCTGAGATCGGATCAACCGCCCGCGGCCGGACGCTCGTCCGGCAATTTGCTTTGCTCGCGCACCAGGCGCCAGGCACCGAAGGCCATGCCGGCGGTGACCGCCATGCCGGTCAGGAACACCGCGCCGGAACCCAGCACCGACAGCGCCTTGTGCAGCCAGACGAAGGTCAAATCGCCGCCGCGGTAGATCACCGTGTCGATGGCGGCGCCGGCCTTGTAACGCCACTCGCGCGGCACGCGGGTGTACACGGTTTCGCGCGCCGGTTTGGCCAGCGAGAACTCGCTGGCGCGGGTCACCACCTGCACCGCGGCCACCAGCAGCGGGAACGGCGAGGCCGCCAGCGCGGCGAAGCCGATCAGGATCGCGAATGCGGGAATCAGCAGGGCCGGGCCGATGCCGTGGCGGGTCAACAGCCAACGGGTCAGCAGCAGCTGCACCAGCAGGGTCAGACCGTTCACCGCCAGGTCGATGCCGGCGTAATAGGCGGTGCGCGAGGCGGCGTCGGTGAAATAGGCCCGCGCGATTGCGGCCTGCTCGTTGTACAGCAGGGTGCCGACGCCGACGCCGAAGAACACCAGGATGGCGATTGCGCGCAGCAGCGGCTCGCGCGCCACCAGCCGCAGGCCGGCCAGCACGCCGCCGCCCATCGGGACTTCGCCGCTGGCCAGGTTCTGTTCGAGTTCGCGCGCCACCGCCCACGGCCGCAGGCGCAGGATGCACAGCAGGCAGACGATCAGGAACCCGGCCGAGACCAGCAGCAGCTGGCCGATGCCGATGGCCTCCACCAACGTACGGGTCAACAGCGGGCCGAGCATGGCGCCCAGCGTGCCGGCGGCGCCGATGTAGCCGTACACCCGCTTGGCGTCTGCGTTGGAGAACACGTCGGCCATGAAACTCCAGAACACCGCCACCGCGAACAGGTTGAACACCGTCAGCCACAGGAAGAACGCCATGCCGCGGCCCGGCAGGGCGCTCTCGAACACGAAATGGAAGGCCAACAGGCAGGCGATGAAGAAACCGTATACCACCGGCAGGAACACGCGCCGCGCGTAGCGGCTGACCAAGGCGCCGTACACCGGTTGCAGCAGCACCATCAGGATGAAGGTGCAGGTGAACAGGAACTGCAGGGTGAAGTCGCCCAGGGACACGCCGCGGCCGGCGAACCAGTCGACCAGGCCGGCCGGAAACACCGCGCGCACGTCGCTGTCGGCGCCCATCGCCTCGCGCACCGGGCGCAGCAGGTAATAGCCGGTCAACAGGCAGAAGAAGTACACGAAGGCCCACAGCAACGCCGGCGTCTGGCGGTTGTGGTCGCGGAAACGGACGAGGGCTTGCAGCATGCTGGGGGACCCGGTGGCGGACGCCCATTAAATCACAGTCGCCGTCCGCCTGCGCGCCGCCGGTTAGAGCATATGCTCGAGGGTGCGGGCATAGTCTGCCAATAGTCACTATAAAGCGGGCTTATATGTTCGATTACATCATCGTCGGTGCCGGTTCCGCCGGTTGCGCCATGGCCAACCGGCTCAGCGAGGACCCTGCGGTGCGCGTGCTGCTGCTGGAAGCCGGCGACCGCGACTGGAACCCGCTGGTGCACATGCCGGCCGGTATCGCGCAGCTGGTGGGCCAGAAGGGCGTGAACTGGAACTACAGCACCGCGCCCGAGCCGCAACTGAACCAGCGCAGCCTGTGGTGGCCGCGCGGCAAGGTGCTCGGCGGCTCCAGCTCGATCAACGCCATGTGCTACATCCGCGGCCACGCCCGCGACTACGACGAATGGGAAGCCCTCGGCTGCGCCGGCTGGAACTGGCACAGCGTGCTGCCCTACTTCATCAAGTCCGAAGGCAACGTGCGCGGCGCATCAAACCTGCACGGCGGCGACGGCCCGCTGACGGTGTCGGACCCGCGCCATGTCAATCCGCTCAGCCAGGTGTTCCTGCAGGCCGCGGAACAGGCCGGTTTCAGCCTCACCGACGACTTCAACGGCGCGCGCCAAGCCGGCTTCGGCCTGTACCAGACCACCACCCGCGGCGGTCGGCGCTGTTCGAGCGCGGTCGCCTATCTGGGCCCGGCGCGCAAACGCCCGAACCTGAAGGTGATTACCAAGGCCACTGCCTCGCGCATCGTGTTCGAGGACGGCCGTGCCAGCGCGGTGGTGTACGCGGTGGACGGCAAGGGCGGCTTCTGCGAGGCCGCGGCGCGCGAGGTGATCCTGTGCGGCGGCAGCATCAACTCGCCGCAGCTGCTGATGCTGTCCGGCATCGGTCCGGCCGCGCAATTGCGCCAGCATGGCATCGAAGTGCGCGTCGACGCACCCGGCGTCGGCGGCAACCTACAGGACCACCTGGACGTCTGCACCCTGCAGAAATGCCTGCAGGACGTCACCTACGACACCGTCAATCCGTTGCTGACGGCGTTGCGCTTCTATCTGTTCAAACAAGGGCCCGGCACCAGCAACGTGGCCGAAGCCGGCGGCTTCTGGCGTTCGCCGTTGGCCGAGGACGAGCGTCCGGACATCCAGTTCCATTTCGTGCCGGCCCAGCTCGACGACCACGGCCGGCACCGCATGCGCGGTTCGGGCTATACCCTGCACGCCTGCTTCCTGCGGCCCAAGAGCCGCGGCCGCCTGTACTTGACCGGCGACAGCGTGCACAACAAGCCGCGCATCGAGGCCGGCTATCTGAGCGATCCGGACGGCTTCGACCTGCGGGTGATGGTCGAGGCGGCGAAACTCTCGCGCCAGTTGCTGGCGCAGCCGGCGTTCGACCCCTACCGCGGCCCGGAAGTGTTTCCCGGCGAGGCGGCGCAGACCGATGCCGACCTGGAAGCGTTCGTGCGCGAGAAGGCGGAAACGGTGTACCACCCGGTCGGCACCTGCAAGATGGGCGCCGACGACGACCGCGACGCGGTGGTCGACAGCCACTGCCGCGTGCGCGGCGTGCGCGGCCTGCGCGTGGTCGACGCGTCGGTGATGCCGAAGCTGATCGGCGGCAATACCAACGGTCCGGTCATCATGCTGGCGGAGCGCGTGGCCGACCTGATCAAGGCCGGCTGACGGCTGCCGTCAGCGGTTCTCGGAAATCTCGACGCCGTCCAGACCCTGCGACAGGGTGCTGGCGTCACCGCCTTGGGCGAGTTTGATGCGCAGCCGAACCTCGTTGCTGGAGTCGGCGAAGCGCAGCGCCGATTCGTAGCTGATCTCGCCGGCCTGGTACAGCTCGAACAGGCTCTGGTCGAAGGTCTTCATGCCCAGCAGGGTCGATTCCTTCATCACATCCTTGAGCTTGTGCACTTCGCCGGTGCGGATGTAGTCGGCCACCAGCGGCGTGCCGATCAGGATCTCCATGGCGACGCGGCGCTCCTTGCCGTCGGCGGTCGGCACCAGCTGCTGCGCGATGATCGCCTTCAGGTTCAGCGAGAGGTCCATCAGCAGCTGGCCGCGGCGCTCTTCCGGGAAGAAGTTGATGATGCGGTCGATGGCCTGGTTGGCGTTGTTGGCGTGCAGGGTGCAGAACACCAGGTGGCCGGTCTCGGCGAACACCACGGCGTGGTCCATGCCCTCGCGCGTGCGCACCTCGCCGATCATGATCACGTCCGGCGCCTGGCGCAGGGTGTTCTTCAGCGCGTTGTCCCAGCTGTCGGTGTCGATGCCGACCTCGCGCTGGGTGATGATGCAGCCCTCGTGCTTATGCACGAACTCGATCGGGTCCTCGATGGTGATGATATGGCCGGTCGAGTTCAGGTTGCGGTAGCCGATCATCGCCGCCAGGGTGGTGGATTTGCCGGTGCCGGTGGCGCCGACGCAGATGATGATGCCGCGCTTGGTCATCGACAGCGACTTCAGGATCATCGGGAGGTTCAGCTCCTCGATGGTCGGGATCTTGGTCTCGATCCGGCGCAGCACCATGCCGACCTGGTTGCGCTGGTAGAAGCAGCTGACGCGGAAGCGGCCGACGCCGGCGGCGCCGATGGCGAAGTTGCACTCGTGCGTCTTCTCGAACTCCTCGCGCTGGGCCGGGCTCATCACGTTCAGCACCATGTCGCGGCTCTGCTGCGGCGTCAGCGGGTTCTGGGTGATCGGCGAGACCTTGCCCTGGACCTTGATCGACGGCGGCACGCCGGCGGTGATGAACAGGTCGGAGGCCTTCTTGTGGGCCATCAGCTTGAGGAAGGAGGTGAAATCGATGCTGCTCATGGCAGTGCTCCGGAAACGGCTTTATTCGAACAGACGCTTGTCTTTGGCGTAACCCCAGGCCTGGGTCTTGCTGATCTGGCCCTTCTTGGTCAGGTCGAGCAGGCATTGGTCGAGGGTCTGCATGCCGACCGCCTGGCCGGTCTGGATGGCGGAATACATCTGCGCCACCTTGTCCTCGCGGATCAGGTTGCGGATGGCGGGCGTGGCGACCATGATCTCGTGCGCCGCCATGCGGCCGCCGCCGGTCTTCTTCAGCAGGCTCTGCGAGATCACCGCGCGCAGCGACTCGGACAGCATCGAGCGCACCATCGATTTCTCGGCGGCCGGGAACACGTCGATGATGCGGTCGATCGTCTTGGCGGCCGAGCTGGTGTGCAGGGTCCCGAACACCAAGTGGCCGGTCTCGGCGGCGGTCAGCGCCAGGCGGATGGTCTCCAGGTCGCGCAGTTCGCCGACCAGGACATAGTCCGGGTCCTCGCGCAGCGCCGAGCGCAGGGCGACCTCGAAGCCGTGGGTGTCGCGGTGCACTTCGCGCTGGTTGACCAGGCATTTCTGCGAGGTGTGCACGAATTCAATCGGGTCCTCGATGGTGAGGATGTGGCCGAACTCGTTCTTGTTGATGTGGTCGACCATCGCCGCCAGGGTGGTGGACTTGCCGGAACCGGTCGGACCGGTGACCAGGATCAGGCCCTGCGGCTGCTCGATCAGCTCGCGGAAGATCTTCGGGCAGGCCAGCTCGTCGAGGGTCAGCACCTGGCTGGGAATGGTGCGGAACACGGCGGCGGCGCCGCGGTTCTGGTTGAAGGCGTTGACGCGGAAGCGGGCCAGGCCGGGAATCTCGAACGAGAAGTCGACTTCGAGGAACTCCTCGTAGTCGCGGCGCTGCTTGTCGGACATGATGTCGTACACCAGCGCGTGCACCTGCTTGTGGTCGAGGGCCGGGATGTTGATGCGGCGGACGTCGCCGTCGACGCGGATCATCGGCGGCAGGCCGGAGGACAGGTGCAGGTCGGAGGCCTTGTTCTTGACCGAAAACGCGAGCAGTTCGGCGATATCCATTGGTGTTCCCCTAATCCGTGGCTTATCATGGCACAGTATCGGTTCAAGTATAACCCCATGGGAGTTTTCGACAAGTGACCGGAAACCTCGCCCAAAACTACCGGAAACTGCGCACCGCGCTGGACGCCTGCGCCGCCCAGAGCGGGCATCCGGTGGCGCTGCTGGCGGTCTCGAAAACCCATCCGGCGGCCCGCGTCGCGGAGTGCGCGGCACTCGGCCAAAAGGCCTTCGGCGAGAACTATGTGCAGGAGGCGCTCGGCAAGATCGCCGAGCTGGCGCCGCTCGGCCTGGAATGGCATCTGATCGGCCCGCTGCAATCGAACAAATGCCAGGCGGCGGCCGAGCACTTCGACTGGGTGCAGAGCGTCGACCGCGCCAAAATCATCCCGCTGCTGGCGAAGCACCGGCCGGCGCACCAGCCGCCGTTGAACGTGCTGGTCCAGGTCAATGTCGACGGCGAGGCCAGCAAGTCCGGCTGCGCGCCGGCGCAGGCCGCCGACTTGGCCGCGCGCGTCGCCGCCGAGCCGCGGCTGGCGTTGCGCGGGCTGATGGCGATTCCCGATCCGGCCACCAGCGGCAACGGCCTGGCCTTCGCCCAGATGCAACGGCTGTTCCGCGAACTGCGCGGCACGTATCCGACGATGGACACGCTGTCGATGGGCATGAGCGACGACTTCCCGGCCGCCATCGCGCACGGCGCCAACCTGGTCCGCGTCGGCAGCGCGCTGTTCGGCCGCCGCGGCCCGTAAACCCGAGGAATCCCATGGACCCCCAAATCGCATTCATCGGCGGCGGCAACATGGCCCGTAGCCTGATCGGCGGCCTGCTGGCGCAGGACTTCGACAAATCCGCCATCCGCGTGTCCGAACCCTACACGCCGACGCGGGAAGCGCTGGCTTCCGAACTCGGCATCACGGTGCTGGACGACAACCGACGTGTTGCCGCCGGCAGCGCGGTCTGGCTGTTCGCGGTCAAGCCGCAGGTGATGAAAACCGTTTGCGCCGAACTGCGCGAGCTGGCCCAGGCCGAACGGCCGCTGGTGCTCTCGATTGCCGCCGGCATCACCGCCACCCAGCTGGATAGCTGGCTGGGCGGCGGCCTGCCGGTGGTGCGCATCATGCCCAACACCCCGGCCCTGCTCGGTGCCGGCGCCAACGGCCTGTTCGCCAACGCCCGCGTGGATGCCGCGCAGAAGGCGCTGGCCGAACGCCTGTTCCGCGCCACCGGCCTGTGCACCTGGATCGCCGATGAGGCGCTAATGGACACCGTGACCGCGCTGTCCGGCAGCGGCCCGGCCTATGTGTTCCTGCTGTGCGAAGCGATGCAGGCGGCGGCGGTCAAACAGGGCCTGCCGGCCGAGGCCGCGCGCGATCTGGCGGTGCAGACCTTCGTCGGCGCGGCGCGCATGCTGGCCGAATCCGGCGAAAGCGTCGAGGTGCTGCGGCAACGGGTGACCTCGCCGAACGGCACCACCCATGCGGCGATCACCGCATTCGAGGACGGCGGTCTGCGGCGACTGGTGCAGACCGCGCTGGATGCGGCGACCGCGCGCGGCATCGCGCTCAGCCGCGAGAACGACTAAGCCTCGGCCCAGGCCCGGATGTGCGCGGCCAGGGCGGCCACGCCGTCGGTCAGCGCCGCAGGGCCGGGCTGCAGGATGATCGGTGATTTGATCTCGAACAATTGCCTGTCGCGTACCGCGGCGATGCCGGCCCAACCCGGGCGCGCGGCGACCTTCTCCGGCCGGAATTTCTTGCCGCACCAGGAACCGAAGATGATGTCGGGATCGCGCGCGATCACGCGGCTGCCGTCGGCCATGATGCGGTTCCTGGCCATCGGTTCGGCGGCCAGTTCCGGCAGGATGTCGTCGCCGCCGGCGATGCGGATGAGTTCGGCGACCCACTGGATGCCGGAAATCAGCGGCTCGTCCCACTCCTCGAAATAGACCTTGGGCCGGCGCGGCAGGCGCGCGGCCTGTTCGGCCAGCGCATCCAGTCCGGCGCGCAGCGAACCGGCGTAGGCCGCGGCTTTCTCCGGCACGCCGACCAAGGCGCCCAGGCGCAGGACGTAATCGAGGATGCCCTCGACGCTGCGGTGGTTGCTGATCCAGACCTCCACGCCCTGCTTGATCAGGGCGGCGGCGATGTCGGCCTGGATGTCGGAGAACCCGACCACGAAATCCGGCTTGAGCGCCAGGATCTCATCGATCTTGGCGCTGGTGAAGGCGCTGACTTTCGGCTTTTCGCGGCGCGCGGCGGGCGGCCGCACGGTGAATCCGGAGATGCCGACGATGCGCGCCTGCTCGCCGAGGGCGTACAGGACTTCGGTCGGCTCTTCGGTCAGGCAGACGATCCGGCGCGGACCGCTCATGGATACAGCATCGCCTGCGTCCAAGCGCCGTCGATGCGCTCGTAGCATTGGCGCTCGTGCAGGCGGAACTGCGCGCCGTACCAGAACTCGATGCGTTCGGGCACCAGGCGGAAGCCCGACCAATGCGGCGGCCGCGGCACGTCCTGGCCTTCGTAGCGTTTTTCCACGTCGGCCACGCGCCGGTCGAACAATTCGCGTGAGGCCAGCGGCTGCGACTGCAACGACGCCCAGGCGCCGATCTGGCTGCCGCGCGGGCGGCTGGCGAAATAGGCGTCGGCCTCGGCGGCGGACACCGGCTCGACCGTGCCCTCGATCTTGACCTGCACGCCCTCGCGCAGATGCTTCCAGTGGAACAGCAGCGCCGCCTGCGGATTGGCCGCCAGCTGCCGGCCCTTGCGCGAGCTGAAATTGGTGAAGAACACGAAACCGCGCTCGTCGAAGGCTTTCAGCAGCACGGTGCGCGCCGCCGGACGGCCGTCGCGGCCGACGGTGGCCACGGTCATCGCGGTCGGTTCCGGATCCGGGCTCCGCTTGGCCTGCTCAAGCAAGTCGGTGAAAGTGTTCAGGGCGTCTTGATACAGGGCGTCGGTCATGGTGTCCTCCTCGGTTGCCTCATTGTCGCCGACCCGGCGGCAAGCCGGCGTGATTTGGGTCAATCGGCACCATGCTCAGGCGTCGGCGTAGGCCTCGCGGTAGCTGGGGTAGCGCGACTGCCAGCCGGCGGCGCGCAATTTGGCGTTCGAGACCCGCCGGCCACGGGCCGGGCCGGGCGGTGCCGGCAACGGCGGCAATCCATGGCGCGCGCGGATCCAGTTGGCGACCTCGACCTGCACCGCCGGTTCGTCGTCGCTGGCGATCCAGACCGGCGAGGCGCCCGGCGCATCGATCAGGTGCGCGGCGGCGGCGGCGGCATCGTCGATGTGGATGCGGTTCGTCCAATCGCCGGTGACGCCCTCGCCGAGCAGGGCCCGGTTGACCAGCATGCGCCGGCCCGGGCCGGTGATGCCGCTCAGGCGCAGCACGCGGTTTTCCGGCTGCTGAAGGCAAAGCGCCTCGGCCTCGCGCAATACCCGGCCGTTGAAGCCCTGCGCGGCGGCGGCGCTGTCCTCGTCCACCCATTCGCCGGCATCCTGGGCGTACACCGCGGTGGAACTGACGAACAGCGTATGCCGCGGCTGCAGCACGCACATGGCGCGCGCCAGACCGTCGACATACAGCTGCCGGTAGGCGGATTCGTTGCGGGCGTCGGGCGTGGCGCAGAACACCAGCCAATCCGGCCGCGCCGGCAGGCGCCGCAGGTCGGCCTCGGCGTCGAGATCGCCGTACACCGCCTGCACGCCGGCGGGCATCGGCAGCACCCGGCGCCGCAGCGCCGTCACCGTATCGCCGGCGGCGACCCGCAAGGCCGCCAGCCGCATGCCCAGATCGCCGGCGCCGATGATCGCGATGTCCATGGATGAACCTGCCTGCATTCCGCGGTTGACGGCGCAATGGTAGCATTGAGCCATGAGCGCCAACGCCAACCTGATCCTGATCGGCCCGATGGGCGCGGGCAAAACCACCCACGGCAAATGGCTGGCGCGCCAGCTCGGGCGGCGTTTCGTCGACCTCGACGCCCACATCGAACAGCACACCGGCACCAGCATCAGCCACATTTTCGACCTGGAAGGCGAGGCCGGCTTCCGCCGGCGCGAATCCGAGGCGCTGGCCGAAGTGTTGGCTTCGGACGGCATCGTGCTGGCCACCGGCGGCGGCACCGTGCTGTCGGAGGCCAACCGCGCGCTG
The DNA here is from genome assembly GCF_014638745.1 of Arenimonas maotaiensis. GTDB lineage: Bacteria > Pseudomonadota > Gammaproteobacteria > Xanthomonadales > Xanthomonadaceae > Arenimonas > Arenimonas maotaiensis. The sequence continues at coordinate 250,830 of NZ_BMFO01000002.1, read as the reverse complement.
ATGAAGGCGCGCGGCACGGTCATCCACCTGCACCTGCCGCCCGAGCAGCAGCTGCAACGCCTGGCCGGCGACCGCAAGCGGCCGCTGCTGCAATGCGCCGACCGCGCCGGCCGCCTGCAACAGCTGTCGGAAATCCGCACGCCACTGTACCGCGCCTGCGCCGACATCCACATCGATCTGAGCCGGATGCCGATGTCGAAAGTACGCCATCACCTCATCGAATGCCTGAACGAGCGCGCCGAGGGCGCGGAACCCCACCATGCCTGAACTGCACGTCGAGCTGGCCGCGCGCCGCTATCCCATCCACATCGAATCCGGCCTGCTTCGGCGGCGCATCGCCGCGTTGGCGCAGGCGCCCGAGCGCATGCTGATCGTGACCGACGACAACGTCGGACCGCTGTACGCCGATGCCCTAAAGCAGGCCATCGGCCGGCCGGACTGCCCGGTCTGGCGGATGCCGGCCGGTGAAGCCGAGAAGACCTTGGCGCGCTTCGGCGAACTGCTGGAACACATGGCGGAACGGGGCCTGACCCGCGACGCGCGGGTACTGGCGCTCGGCGGCGGCGTCATCGGCGATCTGGCCGGCTTTGCCGCCGCCTGCTATATGCGCGGCATCGCCTTCGTGCAGATTCCCACCACCCTGCTGGCCATGGTCGATTCTTCGGTCGGCGGCAAGACCGCGGTCGACCTGCCGGCCGGCAAGAACCTGGTCGGCGCCTTCCACCAGCCGCAGGCGGTGTACATCGACCCGGACGTGCTGGCCACCCTGCCCGAGCGCGAATTCCGCGCCGGCCTGGCGGAAGTGCTGAAATACGGCGCCATCGCCGACGCGCGTTTCTTCGGCTGGCTGGAAGACAACGCCGAGGCCCTGCTGGCGCGCGATGCCGCGGAGCTGGAAGGCGCCATCCTGCTCAGCTGCCGGCACAAGGCCGACATCGTGGCGCGTGACGAGACGGAACAGGGCGACCGTGCGCTGCTGAACTTCGGCCACACCTTCGGCCATGCGCTGGAAGTGCTGTTGGACTACGGCACCCTGCTGCACGGCGAAGCGGTGGCGATCGGCATGCAGCTGGCGGCCGATTTCTCGGTCGAACTCGGCCATGCCGATATCGGCGACAGCCAGCGCCTACGCGCCCTGCTGAACCGTTTCGGCTTGCCGACGGCGTTGCCGACGGGACTCGGCGCCGACGCCGTGGTGGCCAAGATGCGTCTGGACAAAAAAGCCGCCGCCGGCCGGTTGCGGCTGATCCTCTGGCGCGGCGTGGGCAAGGCCTTCATCGCCGGGGACGTCGATGCCGGGGCGTTGACCGCCTTCCTGGCCGCGCAATCGGCCGGTAATTGACCGCAATCACGCCGCGCCGGGCGGATTGGATTACCCTGTAGCCACACCCGCCACCGGAGCATGTCCATGAAAGCCAACATCGGCAACACCGACCGCGTCATCCGCATCGTCCTCGGCCTGGCCATCATCGCCTGGGGCGCCATGAGCCAGAATTGGCTCGGCGCCATCGGCCTGGTGCCGCTGGCCACCGCCTTCCTGCGCTGGTGCCCGGCCTACCTGCCGTTCGGCATCTCCACCTGCAAACGCGGTTGAACGCGCCGGGCCAGGGGCGGGCGCGCACGGATTCGCGATACAATGACGGCTTATGCGCGTCCTCCTGCAACAACCGCCCCAAGGCTCCGAAGCCCCCCGTTACGTCAGCATCAGCCTGCAGCAGGATCTGCTGGGCGGCTGGACGCTGATGCGCGAATCCGGCCAAATCGGCGGTAAATCCCAACTCAAACGCGAACAATTCCTCGACACCGAACCCGCGCTGGCGGCCTTCGAGAAGGCGCGCGCCGCCCAGCTCAAGAAAGGCTTCCAGGTCATGTTCGTGCAGGGCGCGGCGGAACCCAAACCATGAAAAACACCCGTTTCCTCGACACCATCGCCGGCAAGCCGGTCGACGCCACGCCGGTCTGGCTGATGCGCCAGGCCGGACGCTATCTGCCGGAATACCGCGCCACCCGCGCCAAGGCCGGCAGCTTCATGGGCTTGGCCACGAATCCGGAACTGGCCTGCGAAGTGACTCTGCAGCCGCTGGACCGCTACGACCTGGACGCCGCCATCCTGTTCTCCGACATCCTGACCGTGCCCGACGCCATGGGCCTCGGCCTGAGCTTCGCCGAGGGCGAAGGCCCGCGTTTCGCGCGCCCGGTGCGCACCGCCGCCGACATCGCCAAGCTGGCGGTACCGGACATCGGCAGCGAGCTGCGCTACGTCACCGACGCGGTCAGTCTGATCCGCCGCGAGCTCGACGGCCGCGTGCCGCTGATCGGCTTCTCCGGCAGCCCATGGACCCTGGCCTGCTACATGGTCGAGGGCGGCGGCTCGGACAACTTCGCCCGCATCAAATCGCTGGCGCTGAACGAACCGAAATTGATGCACCGGCTGCTGGAAGTCGTCACCGATTCGGTCATCGCCTATCTGGCCGCGCAACGCGCCGCCGGCGCGCAGGCGCTGATGGTGTTCGACACCTGGGGCGGCGTGCTGGCCCCGCACACCTACCGCGAGTTCTCGCTGCGCTATCTGCAGCGCATCGCGGCCGAACTGCCGCGCGGCGACGGCGAGGCCAACACCCCGCTGATCCTATTCGGCAAGGGCAACGCCCCATATCTGGAAGAGCTGGCCGCCAGCGGCGCCGAAGGCCTCGGCGTGGATTGGCTGGTGTCGCTGGAAGAGGCGCGCCGGCGTACCGGCGGCAAGGTCGCGCTACAGGGCAACCTCGACCCGGTCACGCTGTATGCCGAGCCGGACACCATCCGCGCCGAAGTGGCGCGCGTGCTGGCCAGCTATGGCCACGGCAGCGGCCATGTGTTCAACCTCGGCCACGGCATGTCGCCCGACATGAATCCGGAACATGTGAAAGTGCTGGTCGATGCGGTGCACGAACTGAGCCGCCCGTACCACGCCTGAACGTAGGGGCGAACCTTGTGTTCGCCCGAATTACACCACCCGTAAAAAAGGGCGAACACAAGGTTCGCCCCTACGGAATCACGCGGCCGGCGTGGCGGCCCGATGCCGGCGCTCGGCGTCCTCTTCGGTCAGCAGTTCGCCCTCCCACTTGCCGATGACCGCCGAGGCGATGGAGTTGCCGACGGCGTTGGTGGCCGAACGGCCCATGTCCAGGAAGCGGTCGATGCCCAGAATCAGCACCATGCCCTCGACCGGCAGGTCGAACTGCGCCAGGGTGCCGGCGATCACCACCAGCGAGGCCGACGGGATGCCGGCCATGCCCTTGGAGGTCACCATCAGCGTCAGCAGCATCGCGATCTGGGTGCCGAGCGGCATGTCGATGCCGTACACCTGGGCGATGAAGATCGAGGCGAAGGCGCAGTACATCATCGAGCCGTCGAGGTTGAACGAGTAGCCCAGCGGCATCACGAAACTGGAGATCTTGCGGCTGACGCCGAAGCGGTCGAGCGCGTCCAGGATTTTCGGGTAGGCCGCCTCCGAGGACGCGGTGGCGAACGACAGGAAGAACGCCTCCTTGATCTCGTGCAGCAGGCGCTTGATGCGGTGGCCGAGGAAATACCAGCCGACCGCGACCAGCGCCGCCCACAGCACCACCAGCGCGGCGTAGAAGCTGCCCATGAACTTCAGGTAGGTGTACAGGATGCCGATGCCCTGGCTGGCGACCGCGCTGGCCATGGCCGCGAACACCGCGAACGGCGCGAACAGCATCACGTAGCCGGTGATCTTGATCATCACGTGCGAGAGCTGCTCGATCATGTCCTGCAGGGTCTGGCCGGCCTTGCCGAGCGAACCCAGGGCGACGCCGAAGAACAGCGAGAACACCACGATCTGCAGCAGCCGGTTCTCGCCCAGCGCGTTGCCGCCGGCGGCGTTGATGATCGAGGTCGGCACCAGCTGGTTGGTGACGAAGGCGACGAAGCCGGAATCGTGCACGCCGGTCTGGAACGCCTCCAGCTTGGCGCGCGCGGCGGCGATCTGGGCCGCGTCCGGCGGCGACAGGCCGGCGCCGGTGCCCGGATGCAGCAGGTTGGCGAACAGCAGGCCGAGCAGCAGCGAAACCACCGAGGCGATCACAAACCAGCCCAGGGCCTTGACCCCGACCCGGCCGATGCCGCCGGTGTTGCCCATGTGCGCGATGCCGATGACCAACGTGGAGAACACCAGCGGCGCGATGATCATCTTGATCGCGCGCAGGAACAGGGTCGACAGCACCGAGATGTAGGACATGTCGACCGCGATCAGGCCGGTGTTGACCATCCAGCCGAAGGCGACGCCGAGGATCATGCCGAGCACGATGTAGACGGCGAGCTTCTCCGCGCCGCGTTTGCTGTTCAATGCCGACATCCGATTCTCCGCAAATTCCGGGCAACTGCGCCCAATCGGGCCATTGTGGCGGAAAACCGGGGCCGGCGACAAGCCCGGCCCCGTCGGCGGCGCGCAATCAGGCCTTGGCGAAGCTCAGACCGGCGCCCTCGGCGTCCACCGTCACCGTATCGCCGGCGGCGAACGCGCCGGACAGGATGCGGTTGGCCAGCGGGTTCTCCAGCAGCTGCTGGATGGCACGCTTCAGCGGACGCGCGCCGTACACCGGATCAAAGCCCTGCGAGCCGAGCAGGTCGAGCGCCTTTTCGGTCAGGCTCAGGGTGATGCCGCGCTCGGCCAGACGCTTGGCCAAGCCGCGGGTCTGGATGCCGGCGATGGCGCGGATGTGCTCGGCCGCCAACGGATGGAACACCACGATGTCGTCCAAGCGGTTGATGAACTCGGGCCGGAAGTGCGATGCCACCTGGCCCATCACCGCCGCCTTCATCTGCACGTAGGCCTCGCTGCCGATGCCCTGGCGGTCGGCGATTTCCTGAATGTGCTGCGAACCGAGGTTCGAGGTCATCACGATCACCGTGTTGCGGAAATCCACGGTGCGGCCCTGGCCGTCGGTCAGGCGGCCGTCGTCGAGCACCTGCAGCAGGATGTTGAACACGTCCGGATGCGCCTTCTCGACCTCGTCGAGCAGGATCACCGAATACGGCCGGCGGCGCACGGCTTCGGTCAGGTAGCCGCCCTCCTCGTAACCGACGTAGCCCGGGGGCGCGCCGATCAGGCGCGACACCGAATGCTTCTCCATGAACTCGCTCATGTCGATGCGCACCATCGCGTCCTGGCTGTCGAACAGGAAGCCGGCCAGCGACTTGCACAGCTCGGTCTTGCCGACGCCGGTCGGGCCGAGGAACAGGAACGAGCCGTTCGGCCGGTTCGGATCACTCAGGCCGGCGCGCGAACGGCGGATGGCGGCCGAGACCGCGGTCACCGCCTCGTGCTGGCCGATGACCTGCCGGTGCAGCTCGTCCTCCATGCGCAGCAATTTCTCGCGCTCGCCTTCCAGCATCTTGCTGACCGGGATGCCGGTCCAGCGCGACACCACCTCGGCAATCTCCTCGGCGGTGACCTTGTCCTGCAGCAGGCTGAAGCCGCGGCTCTCCACCGCCTGCGCCGCCTGCAGCTGCTTCTCCAGCTCGGGGATGCGGCCGTACTGGATCTCGCTCATCAGCGCGATGTCCTGTTTGCGCTGGGCGGCGTCCAGCTCCAGGCGCGCCTGCTCCAGCTGCTCCTTGATGCGGGTGGCGCCGGTCAGCGTGGCCTTCTCGGCTTTCCAGATTTCCTCCAAGTCGCTGAATTCGCGTTCGAGCTTGTCGATTTCCTGCTCGAGATCGTCCAGACGCTGCCTGGATTCGCGGTCCTTCTCCTTCTTCAGCGCCTCGCGCTGGATCTTGAGCTGGATCAGGCGGCGCTCCATGCGGTCCATCTCCTCCGGTTTGGAATCGATCTCCATGCGGATGCGCGAAGCGGCCTCGTCCATCAGGTCGATGGCCTTGTCCGGCAGCTGGCGGTCGGCGATGTAGCGGTGCGACAGGGTGGCCGCGGCCACGATGGCCGGGTCGGTGATCTCGACGCCGTGGTGCACGGCGTAGCGTTCCTTCAGGCCGCGCAGGATGGCGATGGTGTCCTCCACCGAGGGCTCGCCGACCAGCACCTTCTGGAAGCGGCGTTCGAGCGCGGCGTCCTTCTCCACGTACTGGCGGTATTCATCGAGCGTGGTGGCGCCGATGCAATGCAGCTCGCCGCGCGCCAGTGCCGGCTTCAGCATGTTGCCGGCGTCCATGGCGCCCTCGCCCTTGCCGGCGCCGACCATGGTGTGCAGCTCGTCGATGAACAGGATGACGTTGCCTTCCTGCTTGGACAGGTCGGACAGCACCGCCTTCAGGCGCTCCTCGAATTCGCCGCGGAACTTGGCGCCGGCGATCAACGCGCCCATGTCGAGCGCCAGCACGCGGCGGCCGCGCAGGCCTTCCGGCACTTCGTTGTTGACGATGCGTTGGGCCAGGCCTTCGACGATGGCGGTCTTGCCGACGCCGGGCTCGCCGATCAGCACCGGGTTGTTCTTGGTGCGCCGCTGCAGCACCTGGATGGTGCGGCGGATCTCCTCGTCGCGGCCGATGACCGGATCGAGCTTGCCGGATTCGGCGCGCGCGGTCAGGTCGAGGCAGTATTTCTCCAGCGCCTGCCGGTTCTCCTCGGCGTTGGCATCGGTCACGGTCTCGCCGCCGCGCAGGGCCTGGATGGCCTGCTCGATCTTCGCCTTCTCGGCGCCGGCGGCCTTCAGCGCGCGGCCGGCCGGGCCGGCATCGGACACCAATGCGGCCAGGAACCATTCGCTGGCGATGAACTGGTCGCCGGCTTGTTGGGCCAATTTATCGGTCTGGTTGAGCAGGCGCGCCAGCTCGTTGCCGAGCGAGACCTGTCCGTCCTGGCCGGCCACTTTCGGCAGCTGGTCGAGCGCCTCGGCCAGCTTCTGTTTCAGCACCGGCAGATTGACGCCGGCCTGGCGCAGCAACGGCGCACTGTTGCCGCCGGTCTGTTCGAGCAGCGCCTGCAACAGGTGCGCCGGCTCGATCAGGCTGTGGTCGCGGCCCACGGCCAGGCTCTGGGCATCGCTCAAGGCCTGCTGGAACTTGCTGGTGAATTTGTCGATACGCATGATCTAACCCCCGTTCGGTGAGTGCGCGCTGGGCGCCTGCTTCCTAAGTGAGGGCGACCGGCCGCGCGTTCAAGCGGCCGTGTTCAGCGCCCGGACAGCCTATGCCCGGCGTCGGCGATGCCAGTGCATCAGCGGCCAGAGCAGCACCGCGCCGAGCACGATCACCGCGACGCCGGCCACGGCGCCGGATTTGACATAGGCCAGGCTGGAATAGAACAGATACGCGCAGGAAGCCGCGAACAGCAGCGGCAGCAGCGGATACCAGGGCACCACGAACGGCCGCGGCGCATCCGGGAAGCGCCGGCGCAGCACGATCACCGCCACCGCGCTGAGCATCAGGAAGAACCAGTACACCGGCGACAGGTAATCGACCATGGTCGAGAAGCCGCCGCGGGTCAGCGTGCCGAAGCCGACCAGACCGATGGAAACCGCGGCCATCGCCAGCAGCGCGCCGCGCGGCACGCCCTTCTCGCCGTCCCAGCGGCCGATGCCGCCGAGCGCCTGCAGGTCGCGGGCGGTGGCGTAGGTGGTGCGCGAGCCGGCCAATAGCAGCGCGTTCATCACGCTGATCGAGGTGACGGCGACGATGCCGACGATCAGCACTTCGCCGGGCCGGCCGAAGGCGACCCGCATCAGGTCGGCAGCCGGCGCGTTGCTTGCGGCCAAGCCGGCGAATCCCAAGCCCTGCAGATACGCCCAATTGACCCAGAGATACAGCGCGAACACCGTGGCCAAGCCGCCGGCCAAGGCCAGCGGCATGCCGCGCCGCGGATCGCGCATTTCGGCCGACAGCGTGGCCGCATCGCTCCAGCCGCCGTAGGCCAGCAGCACGAACACCATGGCCTGGCCGAAGCCGGCCAGGCTCACGGCGGCCGGCGCCGCGGCGGACGGCGGCACGAAACCGGACGCGGCTAGCCGCACGCCGGCCAGGCCGACCACCACCAGGCCGGCCAGCACCAGCAACATCAGCAGAAACTGCGCGCCGACGCCGACCGAGACCCCGCGCAGGTTGAGCGCGACCAAGGCCAGGATCAGCAGGCTGCCGAACACCGGACTGCCGTACGGGCCGAGCGGCACCAGCTGGTTGAGGTAGTCGCCGAACACGAAAGCCAGCAGGGCGATCGAACCGGTATGGATCACCGCGAAGCGCGACCAGGCGAACAGCACGGCCATGCGCTGGCCGTACGCCAGGCGCAGGAAGTGGTAATCGCCGCCGGTATCCGGGAAGGCCGCGGCCATTTCGGCGAAACACAGGGCGCCGACCAAGGACAGCACGCCGCCGATGGCCCAGGCCAGCATCAGGGTGCCGGGGCCGTCGAGATGGGCGGCGACCTCCGGCGAGGTGCGGAAGATCCCGGCGCCGATCACCATGCCGACGCAGACCGCGGCGGCATGCCCGACATGGAGTTGGCGGCGGGGTTGGCTGGCGTCGGTGCGGGAGTCGGTCATGGTTCGGCGGGCGAAGGGCAATGGCACAGGGTAGCGCAGGCGCGGCGTATTGCCATATATCCATTCGGATATGAAGCCATGCCTAAAAAATATATCTCTTCATGCGGATGGATGTTTACAGTTCGGAAAAACTGTGTCTCAATGAGGGGCCCGGCTGCCGGTTTCCGCCGGCCGCCGCCCGATTCCCCCTGCCCTTGCGAGTGAGAACGATGAACAACCCCGCCTATACCCTGCTGGCCACCGCCATCCTCGGCGCGCTCAGCGCCACCGCCGCCGCGCAATCCGCGCCCGAAGCCAAGACCCTGGACAACGTCGTGGTCACCGGCGTACGCGGCCAGGAACGCACCGCGCTGGAATCGGCGTCGCCGATCGACGTGCTCGACCGCCAGGACCTGGCCAAGGCCGGCGTATTGAACGGCGAACTCGGCCAAGCCCTGCAGGTGCTGCTGCCGGCGCTGAACTTCCCGCGCCAATCCAACGCCACCGGCGCCGACCACGTGCGCGCCGCCCAGTTGCGCGGCCTGAGCCCGGACCAGGCGCTGGTGCTGGTGAACGGCAAGCGCCGCCACACCTCGGCCATCGTCAATCTGGAAGCCAAGACCGGCAAGGGCACCAACCCGGTCGATTTCAACTCCATCCCGGTCAGCGCCATCGCGCGCATCGAGGTGCTGCGTGACGGCGCCGGCGCCCAGTACGGTTCGGACGCCATCGCCGGCGTTATCAACGTAATCCTCGACGACCGCGCCGAGGGCGCTTCGGCCAGCATCAGCTACGGCGCGCACCGCACCGATTTCAAGCCCAGCGACGAAACCCTGATCGACGGCCAGAGCCTGACCGCCAGCGCCAGCGTCGGCAACGCCATCGGCGACGCCGGCTCCGTACGTTTCGGCGTCGAATACAAGGACCGCAACGCCACCAACCGCGCCGGTCTGGACCAGCTGCCGTTCTTCGAGAACCCATCGCCGGAGAACCTGGCCACCATCGGCCGCCGCAACTACCACCCCGGCGACCCGAAGACCGAAGACCTGAACCTGTGGCTCAACAGCGCGGTGGACGTGAGCGAGAACCTGTCCTGGTACGGCTTCGCCACCTACAACCAGCGCGACTCGGTGGGCGCCGCGTTCTACCGCTACCCCGACAGCAGCGCCAACGTGCCGTCGGTCTACCCGGACGGCTACCGTCCGGATACCCTGGGTGACAACCGCGACGTTTCGCTGAGCACCGGCCTGCGCGGCCGCGCCGGCGAATGGAACGTGGACGGCAGCCTGACCTGGGGCCAGAACCGCTTCGACCTCGGCCTGCGCGAATCGCTGAACCCCTCGCTCGGCGCAGCCAGCCCGACCGCTTTCGACCTGGCCCGCTACACGTTCGGCCAGTTGAGCCTGAATGTCGACGCCAATCGCGCGGTCACCCTCGGCGGCAAGGACCTGACCTTCGCCACCGGCGCCGAATACCGCCGCGAATCCTACGAAACCCGTGCCGGCGATCCGGCCTCGTACGCGGCCGGTCCGAACACCGGCAGCCCGCCGGGCGCCCAGGCCGGTCCCGGCCTGTCGCCGGCCGATGCCGTCGATTTGTCGCGCGACGTGTTCGGCGCCTATGCCGAACTCAGCGGCGATGTCAGCGAACGCGTGTTCGGCAGCGCCTCGGTCCGCTACGAAGACTACAACGACTTCGGCGGCGCGCTGACCGGCAAGCTGGCCGGCCGTTTCGCGCTGACCGAGGCCGTCGCCCTGCGCGGCGCGCTGTCCACCAACTACCGCGCGCCGTCCCTGAGCCAGACCGGCTACCGCTTCACCGTCACCAACTTCGGCGACGGCGGCGCGCTGTCGCAGGTGCGCCTGCTCGGCGTCGACGATCCGGTGGCGCGCGCGCTCGGCGCCAAGCCGCTGGAGGCCGAGACCTCGCGCAACATCAGCCTCGGCCTGACCGCCCGCCCGCTGGACGGCCTGAGCATCTCGCTCGACGCCTTCCGCATCGACGTCGACGACCGCGTCACCGTGTCCGAACGCATCGGCGGCGACGCGCTGGCGGCGTTCCTGGCCGACGAGTTCGGCATCACCGACATCGCTTCGGTGAACTTCTTCACCAACGCCGTGGACACCCGCACCAAGGGCGCCGAACTGGTGGTGGATTACGGCACCGAAGCTTGGAACGGCCGGCTCAACCTGACCGGCGCCTACAGCTATGCCGAAACCCGCATCCGCTCGCTGCAGGCCACGCCGGCCGAACTGCTGGCGATCGATCCGGACTACGTGCTGGTGGGCGTGGAGGAACGCAACACGCTGACCACCGCCGCGCCGACCAACCGCACCGTGCTGAGCGCGCAATGGCAGGGCGCGGCCTGGTCCTGGCTCGGCCGCGCCACGCGGCACGGCTCGGCCACGCGCGTGTTCAACTTCGGCGGCGGCTTCGAGCCGCAGCAGACCTACGGCGCCGAATGGCAGCTGGACGCGGAAGTGGCCTACCGTTTCAATCCGGCCGTGGCCGTGGCCGTGGGCGGCAGCAACCTGCTCGACAACTATCCGGACCTGTCGAGCGCCGACATCAACTACTTCGGCAACTTCCCGTACGACTTCCTGTCGCCGATCGGCATGAACGGCGCGTACTACTACGCGCGTCTGGATTTCACGTTCTGATTGCCGCGGCAAGCGGCATGAAAAAACCGGCGCAAGCCGGTTTTTTCATGCCAGCCAGATCAGGCTGGCCATGCGCCCGGTACGCTGTTCGCGCCGATGCGAGTAGAAGCGGATGTCGGCCAGGGTGCAGAATTCGCCGCCGTACACGCGGCTGACGCCGACCGCAGCCAGCCGCCGGCGCGCGATGGCCGGCAGGTCGATCAGGTAATGGCCCGGGCGGGTGGGCGTGAATGCGGCCTCACTGCCGGCATCGTGACGCAGGAAGGCTTGACGGACGTCCTCGCCGATTTCGTAACGGGCCGCGCCGGCGGCCGGACCGAGCCAGGCCATCAACTCTGTAGCGGGCGACCGCATCGCGGCCACGGTTTCCTCCAACACGCCGGCGGCCAAGCCGCGCCAGCCGGCGTGCGCGGCCGCGACTTCGGTGCCGGCTTGGTTGCAGAACAGTACCGGCAGGCAATCGGCGGTCAGCACCGCCAGCACCGAACCGGTTTCCGCGGTGACCGAGGCGTCGGCCATCGGCTCGTCGCGCCGGCCGTCGTCGCGGACCACATCGATGCCGTGCACCTGGTGCAGCCACAGCGGTTCGCCGGGCAATGCATAGTGTGCGCGCAGGGTGTCGCGGTTACGCGCCACCGCGGCCGGATCGTCGCCGCAGCGGGCACCGAGGTTGAAGCGGTAATACGGCAACTGGGAAGCGCCCGGACCGTTGCGGGTGGTGGTGAACGCATGCACGTTCGCCGGCGCCGGCCAGTCGGGCTGGATGATGTCGCTCATGCCGCGTTGAATTGGCGGGTATCGTCGCGCAGGGTGTCGATCAGGGCGACCATGTCGGCCGGCAACGGCGATTCGAAGCTGAGGGTTTCGCCGCTGACCGGATGCACGAACGACAGCTTCTCGGCATGCAGGGCCTGGCGGCGGAAGCCGCGCAACGCGGCCACCAGCGCCTCGGTGGCGGCCTTCGGCAGCTTGAACGATCCGCCGTACAGCGGATCGCCGATCAACGGGTGCTTGACGTAGGCCATGTGCACGCGGATCTGGTGCGTGCGGCCGGTTTCCAGACGGCACTCGACCAAGGTATGGGCGCGGAACTTCTCGCGTACGCGGTAATGGGTGATGGCCTCGCGGCCCGCGCCTTCCTTGGCCACCGCCATGCGGATGCGGTCGCGCGGATGGCGGTCGATCGGGGCGTCGACGGTATTGCCGGCCACCATCGGACCCTGCACCACCGCCACGTACTGGCGGTGCACCGCGCGCGAGGACAGCTGCTCGATCAGGCTGGCGTGCGCGCGCAACGAGCGCGCCACCACCATCAGGCCGGAGGTGTCCTTGTCGAGCCGGTGCACGATGCCGGCGCGCGGCAGGTTGGCCAGGGACGCATCGTAATGCAGCAGGGCGTTGACCAGGGTGCCGCGCGGATTGCCGGCGCCCGGGTGCACCACCAGGCCGGCCGGCTTGTCGACCACCAGCACGTCGGCGTCGGCGTAAACCACGGTCAACGGGATGTCCTCGGCCACGGCATCGGTCTCGACCTGTTGCTTGGCCGCCAGGGTGACGGTTTCGCCGCCGTTGACGGCGATCTTCGGCTTACTCAGTTCGCCGTTGAGCAGGGCGTCGCCGGATTTGATCCACTCGGTCAACCGCGAACGCGAGAACTCGGGGAACATTTCCGCCAAGGCCTGGTCGAAACGCTTGCCAGCCAGGTGCTCGGGCACCGTGGCTTCGATCGGTTCGATGTCGTTCTCTTCGGTGGCGTGTGGCGCGGTCGGGTTCATGGAATCAAGGGCTTAGCGCGGCGCGCGGGAAATAACCGTGGAGCTCGTATCGGGCTTGGGGTATTATCCACTAATTGCCGATACGGCGCTTGCCAATATGACCACTATGACGCTGTCCCGCCCTGTCCGCCTGCTTGCCATCCTGATGCTGCTCGCCTCGCTGGGCGCCTGCCAGACCACCAAGAACCTGTTCAACATCGGCGATTCGACCAAAGACAAGATCGAAACGCTCGAGGTCGAGCCGCTGTACGCGCTGGGCAAAGAGGCGATGGACGACGAGAACTACGACAAGGCCGAGCGCGTGTTCACCCGCCTGGTGGCCCGTTTCCCGTACGGCGAATTGTCGGAGAAGGCGCAGATCGACTTGGCCTTCGCGCAGTACAAGCTGTCCAAGCCGGAAGAATCGGTCTCGACCCTGACCCGCTTCATCAAGACCTATCCCACCAATCCGCAGATCGACTACGCCTACTATCTGAAGGCGCTGGTCAACTTCGACCGCGAGAACCGCTGGCTGGCCAAAATCGCCCGGCTTGACGTCTCGGCCCGCGATTTGGGCGCGGCCACGCAAAGCTACAACGACTTCAACGAAGTGATCCGCCGCTTCCCGACCAGCCAGTACGCCGAAGAGGCGCGCCAGCGCATGATCTACCTGCGCAACCGTCTGGCCCTGCACGACCTCAACGTCGGGCTGTACTACTACCAGCGCGAGGCCTATGTTTCGGCCGCCGGCCGCGCCCGCTACATCGTGGAGACCTACCCGCAATCGGCTTATGACGCCGATGCCGTGGCCCTGCTGGCCGCGTCCTACGCCAAGCTCGGCCAGGACGCGCTGGCCGCCGACGCCAAGCGCGTGCTGGAAAGCAACTACCCGGAACACCCGTATCTGGGCAAAGGCTGGCCGGAGCGCCGTTCGCGCTGGAGCCAGCTCAATCCGTTCGCCGGCGAAGTCCGGCGCTGATCAGCCGGTATACCCCGAGCTGATCGGGTACCGGCGTTCGCGGCCGAACGCGCGCCGCGACAATTTCGGACCCGGCGCCGCTTGGCGCCGTTTCCATTCGGAGATCTTCACCAGGCGCAGCACGCGCGCGGTTTCGGCGGCCACATCGTGGCCGGGCCAGTCCGCCTGCAAGGCCATGACGATGTCCGCCGCCGGCGTTTCATGGTCGATGCTGGCGCGCAGGATGGCGTCCAGCAGCGCGTACGGCGGCAGCGAATCCTGGTCGACCTGGTTCTCGCGCAATTCGGCCGAGGGCGCACGCTCGATCACCGCATGCGGGATGACTTCGCCGCCGGGTTGGCGGTTGCGCCAGTCGCATACCGCGTACACCTCGGTCTTGTACAGATCCTTGATCGGCGCGTAGCCGCCGCACATGTCGCCGTAGATGGTGGCGTAACCGACCGCGTATTCGCTTTTGTTGCCGGTGGTCAGCACCAAGCCGCCCTTCTTGTTGGCCAGCGCCATCAGCAACGCGCCGCGGCAGCGCGATTGCAGGTTCTCTTCGGTGACGTCCGCCGGCAAGCCGGCGAACGAGGCCGACAGCGCATCGAGGAAGCCGCGGAACGGCGCTTCGATGGCGACCGTCTCCAGCGCCACGCCCAGGCGCGCGGCCTGCTCGGCGGCCAAATCGTTGCTGGCCTCCGAGGTGTAACGCGACGGCAGACGCACGGCGGTCACCCGCTCGGCGCCCAGGGCGTCCACCGCCAACGCCAACACCAGGGCGGAATCGATGCCGCCGGACAAGCCGAGCAGGACCTTGTCGAAGCCGTTTTTGCCGCAGTAGTCGCGGATACCGCGCACCATGGCGCGGTAGGCCAGCGACTCCTCGCACTCGTCGCGTTCGTCGGTCCACTCGACCTTGCGGAACGTGCCGGCGGCGGCGTCGAAATCGGCCAACAGCAGATGGTCTTCGAAACAGGCGGCATTGGCGTGGATGCGGCCGTCGGCGTCGGCCAGCACGCTGGAGCCGTCGAACACCACCTCGTCCTGGCCGCCGACGGCGTTCAGATAGGCGATGGCGGCACCGGTCTCGCGCACGCGCTGGTCCAGCAATGCGTCGCGCTGGGCGGTCTTGCCGTGCTCGAACGGCGAGGCGTTCGGCACCAGCACCAGGCGCGCGCCGGCGGCCACGCATTGGGCGATCGGCTCGGCGAACCAGACGTCCTCGCAGATGATCACGCCGACGCTGACGCCGTTGACCGTGAAGGTGCAGGCGTCGCGGTCGGGCGCGAAGTAGCGGCGCTCGTCGAACACCGCGTAATTCGGCAGCTCCTGCTTGTGGTAGACCGCCTCGATGCGGCTATCGCGCAGGATGTTGGCGGAATTGAACACCACCGAGCCGATGGCGCGCGGCGACGGCAGCACCACGGTGATGCCGCGGACTTGGGCGGCGATGCCGGCCAGCACGGCCTCGCAATCGGCCAGGAACGAGGGGCGCAGCAGCAGGTCTTCCGGCGGATAGCCGCTGAGCGCCAGCTCGGGGAACAGGATGAGGTCGGCGCCGGCCGCCTTGGCGCGCGCGATCAGGCCGAGGATGGTGTCGGCGTTGCGCGCCAACGCGCCGACCGGAAAATCGTATTGCGCGAGCGCGAGGCGGAGGGTGCTTTCCATCGGCGTATTGTACGGTCGACGGCAAAAAAAAGGGCGGCCGCATCGGGCCGCCCCTACCGCACGTTTTGCGCGCGGGATTACTTCGCCATGCGCGCGGCGATGGCCTTGCCCAGATCGCCCGGCGACTTCACCGTGGTGACGCCGGCCTTCTCCAGCGCGGCGAACTTGCCGGCCGCGGTGCCCTGGCCGCCGGAGGCGATGGCGCCGGCGTGGCCCATGCGCTTGCCTTCCGGGGCGCTGGCGCCGGCGATGAAGCCGACCACCGGCTTGGTGACGTGCTTGGCGATGAACTCGGCCGCTTCCTCTTCGGCGCTGCCGCCGATCTCGCCGACCATGATGATGCCTTCGGTCTGCGGATCGTCCTGGAACAGGCGCAGGCAGTCGATGAAGTTCATGCCCTGCATCGGGTCGCCGCCGATGCCGATGCAGGTCGACTGGCCGAGGCCGGCGTCGGTGGTCTGCTTGACCGCTTCATAGGTCAGGGTGCCGGAGCGCGACACGATGCCGATCTTGCCCGGCAGGTGGATGTGGCCCGGCATGATGCCGATCTTGCATTCGCCCGGGGTGATGATGCCGGGGCAGTTCGGGCCGATCAGGGTCACGCCCGGATAGGCCTTCAGGCTGTTCTTGACGCGCAGCATGTCGAGCACCGGGATGCCTTCGGTGATGCAGACGATGATTTTGATGCCGGCCGAGGCCGCTTCCAGGATCGCATCGGCCGCGAACGGCGGCGGCACGTAGATCACCGAAGCGTCGGCGCCGGTGGCCTTGACCGCGTCGTTGACGGTGTTGAACACCGGCAGGCCGATGTGCTGGGTGCCGCCCTTGCCGGGGGTCACGCCGCCGACCACTTGCGTGCCGTAATCCAGCATCTGCTGGGCGTGGAAGGTGCCTTGCTGGCCGGTGAAGCCCTGCACGATGACCTTGGTGTTTTTGTTGACGAGAACGCTCATGCTTTCGATTCCTTCAATTAGGCGCGCGCGGCGGCCACGACTTTCTGGGCGCCGTCGTTGATGTCGTCGGCGGCGGTGATGGCCAGACCGCTGCTGCGCAGCAGTTCCTTGCCCTTTTCGACGTTGGTGCCCTCGAGGCGCACCACCACCGGCACTTTCACGTCCACTTCCTTGACCGCGGCGATGATGCCCTCGGCGATCATGTCGCAGCGGACGATGCCGCCGAAGATGTTGACGAAGATGGCTTTGACCTTGTCCGAGCTCAGGATCAGCTTGAAGGCCTCGGTCACGCGCTCTTTGGTGGCGCCGCCGCCGACGTCGAGGAAGTTGGCCGGCGAACCGCCGTTCAGCGAGATCACGTCCATGGTCGCCATCGCCAGGCCGGCGCCGTTGACCATGCAGCCGATGTCGCCGTCCATGGTGACGTAGTTCAGGTCATGCTGGCTGGCCAGCACTTCGGTCTCGTCTTCCTGGCGGATGTCGCGCATGGCGGCCAGTTCCGGATGGCGGAAGGTGGCGTTGTCGTCGGAGTTGATCTTGCCGTCGAGCACGGCCAGGTCGCCGTTGGTCAGGATCGCCAGCGGGTTGAGTTCGACCAGGGCCAGGTCCTTCTCGTTGAACAGCTTGTACAGGCCGAGCATGATCTTGCTGAGCTGGCCGACCTGCTTGGCGTTCAGGCCGAGATCGAAGCCGAGCTGGCGGCACTGGTAGGCCTGCAGGCCCTGCACGTAGTCGACGTGCACGGTCTTGATCGCCGACGGGTTGGTGCGGGCCACTTCCTCGATGTCCATGCCGCCTTCGGCGCAGGCGATGAAAGTGATGGTCTTGCTGGCGCGGTCGACCAGCACCGAGAGGTACATCTCGGCGGCGATGTCGGTGCCTTCGCAGACCAGCACCGAGTCGATCGGCAGTTCGACGCCGGCGGTCTGGTAGGTGGCCATCTTGGTGCCGAGCATGGCGTCGGCGTACTTCTTGACGTCATCGAAGCTGCGGGCCAGCTTGACGCCGCCGGCCTTGCCGCGGCCGCCGGCGTGGATCTGGGCTTTGACCACCCACATCTCGCCCGGAATCTGCTTGGCGGCGGCGACCGCTTCATCGGCGGTACGCGCCACGATGCCCTTGGGCACGGCGATGCCGTAATCGGCGAACAATTGTTTGGCTTGGTATTCGTGGAAGTTCATTCGACACCTTGTGGGAACGGGCGCAGGACCCGGAAAAGGGCCATTATTGTCGCATTTTTGCGCGGTCAAAGGCAAAAACCGGGAATTCCCCCGTATACTCCAAGACAACCGGCCCGCCCGAACCCTTGCGAAATCAATGGCCTTAGCCCTGAAAGCCGCCAGTTCCGACAGCCTGCGCCAACGCGAGATGTATTTCTTCGCGCTGTTCCGCTGCCTGGAGGCCGCCATCCTGGCGCTGTGGGTGTTCTCGCCCTACGGTCCGATCCGCGAACAGACCGCCAATGGCCTGCTGCAAGGCCTGAGCGCCGCCTACCTGATCGGCTCGGCGCTGATTTTGCTGCTCAACCGCATGGGGCCGAACCCGAACCATACGCTGTCCGGCCTGTCGCTCGATCTGGCGGTGTTCGCCGGCTTGGCCTGGCTGCTGCCGGCCGGCTTCTACAGCGTGGCGTTGATCATGCTGGTCAACCTGGCGGCCGGCGGCGTGCTGCTGGGCCGGCGCGCCAGCGCCGCGATCACCGCGGCGGCGATGCTGGTGGTGCTCGGCCATTATCTGGGCGCCCGCCTGCAGGGCGGCAGCGGCGGCGACTTGGTGCAGGCGCTGATGTTCGCGGCCTGCTACGCGGCCACCGTGGCGTTCTGCCAGATGCTGGCAGCGCAGGCCCGGCTGAGCCAGGACCTGGCCGACGAGCGCGGCCAGCACTTGGCCGAGATGGCGCAGATGAACGAGCTGATCATCAAGCGCATGCGCACCGGCGTGATCCTGCTCGACAAGCACCACCGGCTGGTGCTGCACAACGAAGCCGCCGACCAACTCAGCCAGAAGACGCTGGAGCGCGGCACGGCCCTGCGCGCCTCGCTGCCCGAGCTGGACCGCCGGCTGATCGCCTGGCGCCGGCAGCCCGACCAGAGGCCGGAGGCGCTGTCCCTGTACGTCGGCGGCCCGGTGGTGATTCCGCGCTTCGTCGGCATTCCGCTGCACGACCTGCATTACCTGGTGTTCCTGGAGGACAGCCGGGTGTTCTCCGGCCGCGCCGACGAGCTGCAGCTGGCCAACCTGGGCCGGCTGTCGGCCAGCATCGCGCACGAGATCCGCAACCCGTTGGCCGCCATCAGCTACGCCCAGCAGCTGATGGCCGACTCGCCCGAGCTGTCCGAGGGCGACCGCAAGCTGCTCGACATCATCGGCAAGCAGGCGCAGCGTTTGAACGGCATCATCGAAAACATCCTGAGCCTGGCCCGGCGCGAGACCGCCAGCCCGCAGGACATCGAACTCAACGACTTCGTGCAGGCCTTCCTCGACGAACACCTCAGCACCCACCCGCAGGACCGCGCCAACATCCGCCTGGCCCCTTACGCCACCGCCCTGCATGGCCTGTTCGACCGCTCGCACCTGCACCAGGTGCTGACCGTGCTGCTGACCAACGCCCTGCACTACGGTCACCATCCGCACGAGGCGCCGCAGGTCACGCTCAGCGTGCGCCTGGACGGCCGGCAGCCGGTGCTGGACGTGTCCGACCGCGGCCCGGGCATCCCCGAGCCGATGCGCGAGCATCTGTTCAGCCCGTTCCACACCACCAGCGAACACGGCACCGGCCTCGGCCTGTACATCGCCAAACAGCTGAGCGACGCCAACCAGGCGCAACTGCGCTTCGAGCCGATGCTCGGCGGCGGCAGCCGCTTCCTGCTGCGCCTGGCCGGCGGCCGCGACCTGCTCGGCAAGCCGGGCTGATCCGATGAGCGCCCGCCGATTCCCCGACACTGACCTATACTGAGCCCATGCCCAACGCCTCCGCCCTGATCGTCGACGACGAACAAGACATCCGCGACCTGCTGAGCCTGGCGCTGTCGCGCATGGGATTGGCGGTCGAGACCGCCGAAACCGTGACCCGGGCCAAGGAGCATCTGCTGGCCCGGCGCTTCGATTTGTGCCTGACCGACATGCGCCTGCCCGACGGCAGCGGCCTGGACCTGATCGCGCACGTGGCGGAACACCACCGGGCGATGCCGATCGCGATGATCACCGCCTACGGCGACGTGCAGTCGGCGGTCAACGCGCTGAAGGCCGGCGCCTTCGACTTCGTCAGCAAACCGGTCGACCTGGGCACCCTGCGCCAGCTGGTGCAGCAGGCCTTGGCCCTGCGCGAGCGGCAGACCGATACCGGCGAGACCCTGGTCGGCGAGTCGGCCGGCCTGCAGAGCCTGCGCGAGCAGATCGGGCGCCTGGCCCGCAGCCAGGCGCCGGTGCTGATCACCGGCGAGGCGGGCGTGGGCAAATGCCTGGTGGCCAAGCAGATCCACCGCCAAGGTCCGCGCGCGCCGGCGCCTTTCATCGAGTTCGAATGCGCCGCCATCGCGCCCGACCAGCAGGAAGCCTCGCTGTTCGGCAAGGCCGGCGCCATGTTGGCCGCCCAAGGCGGCAGCCTGCTGCTGCACGATGTCGATCTGTTGGCCCTGCCGGTGCAGATCAAGCTGCACAAAGCCATTCAGGACAAGGCCATCCGCGCCATCGGCGCTTTCGCCGACACCGCCATCGACGTGCGCATCCTGTCCACCACCCGCAAGGACCTGGTGCGCGAAGCCGCCGCCCAACGCTTCCGGCACGACCTGCTGTACCGCATCAACGTCATCGAGCTGCCGGTGCCGCCGCTGCGCGAACGGCCCGAGGACATCCTGCCGCTGGCGCACGCCTTCCTCGAGGAAATCGGCGGCGACGGCCACGCCCTGAGCCTGACCTCGGCCGCCGAACAGACCCTGTTGGCGCATCCGTTCCCGGGCAACGTGCCCGAGCTGGAAAGCGTACTGGAACGCGCCGCGGCCTTGGCCGACGGCAACCTGATCGACGCCGGCGACCTGCGTTTCAGCCGTCCGGAGCCGGCCGCACCGGCCGCAGCCACGGCCAAAGCCCTGCCCGAAGCGGTGGAGCAATTGGAGCGCGCCCAGATCCAGGCCGCCTTGGAAGCCTGCCGCTTCAACAAGACCAAGGCCGCCGCGCACCTAGGCATCACCTTCCGCGCACTGCGCTACAAGATGGAAAAACTGGGCATGGAATGAGGTGACGCACAGCGTCACATTCTGCCCCTCAGGGCCGGTTTTTGGGCCGTTTTTCCGGCTTTAAGCGCCT
The DNA here is from genome assembly GCF_014638745.1 of Arenimonas maotaiensis. GTDB lineage: Bacteria > Pseudomonadota > Gammaproteobacteria > Xanthomonadales > Xanthomonadaceae > Arenimonas > Arenimonas maotaiensis. The sequence goes on along the minus strand of NZ_BMFO01000002.1, from coordinate 230,052 downwards.
CATTTCTTTCACATTTGCCCGGACTGGGGCAAATCAAAAAAAACTTGCATACGGCCTTGAATTGGGGCATCTTGATAGCGCACCCCACGGCGGCTGCATTGAACCGCTGCCGCAGTGCGAGTCCATTTACCTCTCAGGGAGTTCCACCATGAAAGCTATTCAAAAAGGTTTTACGCTGATCGAACTGATGATCGTGATCGCGATCCTCGGCATCCTGATGGCCATCGCCATCCCGGCTTACCAAGACTACACCACCCGCTCGAAGGTCTCGGAAGGCATGAACCTCGCCGGCGCCGCCAAGCTGGCTGTGGCTGAAACCAAGTCGTCCACTGGCGCGTTCCCGACTAATAACGCCTCCGCTGGCCTGCCGGCCTCTGGCTCCATCAAAGGTAATGACGTGGGTTCAGTTGCCGTGGGTAACAGCGGTATCATCACCATTACCTATTCCTCGACCGACACCAACATTGATAATGACACTCTGGTGCTGACCCCGGCCGCTGCCGGTGGCTCGGTCACTTGGGACTGCAAAACCGGCGGTAGCGTGGATGACAAGTATCGTCCGTCTAACTGCCGTTAATTTTCGAATTATCGAAGATGTAAAAGCCCCCGCAAGGGGGCTTTTTTATGCCACATTGGTTCGGTCCCGACTTTTGAGCACATCATGATTCTGACCCGCAAACATGCATTGATTCCATCTGCTACTTTACTGCTGTTATTGGTGGTCTATGCCGGGTTGGGTTGGCCGGCGCTCAGCGGGCCATTCGTGTTCGACGATTTCCCTAATCTGCAGAACCTGGAGTTACTCAGCGGCAATGCAGGGGACAATCTAGGCCGTTATTTGACGTCTTTCATTGGAAGCCCCGGCCGACCGATTTCGGCGCTTAGCTTCCTGATCAACGACAGCGCCTGGCCCAGCGATCCATTCAGCTTCAAATACACCAACCTGATGATCCATCTGCTGAACGGCGTGCTGCTGTTCGGCTTGCTACGGCAACTGGCCAAGGCCAACCCATCCCTGCCACAAAGCCCGTTCTGGCCCTTGCTGGCCATGGCCGCCTGGCTGTTTCACCCGCTCCAGCTCTCGGCGCAGATGCTGGTAGTACAACGGATGACCTTGCTGTCCGCCGCCTTTTGCTTCATCGGCTTGTGGGGCTATATCGCCCTGCTGCAACGCGCCAAATCGGTACTGAGCGCATTCGCCGCGCTCAGCGTGCTCGGCATCTGTACCATTCTGGCCTCCTTGAGCAAGGAAAACGGCGCGCTGTTGCCACTATTTGCTTTGGTATTGAATGCCACCCTGCTTCGCGAAACGCTAGCAGGTAAACCATTAGCCATTCGCCGCTTTATCCAATGGGCGTGCATCTTGCCGTCCTTGGCCGTATTTGCCGCCATACTGTACATGGCTACACGCCCTGGTACATTTTCCAGCCGCGACTTCAACATGCCGGAGCGGCTGATGACGCAAATGCATGTACTGGCCGACTATCTACGCCATATTTTCATGCCTCGCCTGTCCGGTAGCGGCATCTACTTTGACGACTATCCGGTGACCCGCTCCTGGACTCAGCCGGTCAGCACCCTACTTCTGGCGATAGGATTCGCGGCAAGTCTGCTGTTCGCTATCGCCAAACGGAAGCGTTTCCCAATACTGAGTTTCGCCATTCTCTGGTTTTTCGCCGGCCATGCCATGGAGTCCAGCATCCTGGACCTGGAACTGTTCTTCGAGCACCGCAACTACCTGCCCCTGCTCGGCCCGGTCTTGGCGCTGTCAGCACTGCCTTTTCTATTGGGCGAGCGTCAACGCCTAGCTACCGCACTGTTTTCACTATGGCTTGCATTGTTGGCGATAATTACCGCATTGCAGGCACCGGTGTGGGGCAACGCGGAGCTGATGACGGCGCTTTGGGTCAAGGAGCGGCCGCTGTCCCTTCGCGCCGCGCAAGACGTCGCCAAGTACCGTTACGATAGCGGACAGCCGCAAGAGGCGCTGGATGGCCTGATGCAGGCCTACGACGGCGGCATCCGGCAGGCCGACCTGCCGATGGCGGCTCTGCTGGTGAAATGCTGGAATCCCACTGTTCAGACAAGCCGTGACCTATACCAAGACAGTACTCAGGCAATTGGGGTCAGCAGCTATTCGAACAGCGTCTTGAGCAGCCTGTTGCTGCTTCGCCAGGCCGTGCAGGAAAACGCTTGTCCGGACGCCATCGATCAGACGCAATGGCTTACATTGACGGATGCCCTGCTCGCCAACCCCAAATTCCGCGCCGTGTCGGAACAGCACATCCGTGTGGAGCGCGCCAAGCTGTTTATTCACCGACGCGATCTCGACCTGACCATGACCGAACTTGAGAGGGCATATACAGTCGGGCCATCGGTGGAATTGACCCAGAAAATCGCTGAAGTGCTGCTTAGTGCCGGCCTAGTGGATGACGCGGAGCAATGGCTTAAAAAAGGCCTGGAAATCAAACAGCCTTTTTTCGACACGCTGATGTACGATCCAAAAGATCAGTCCCGCAAATGGCTGAAGGCTATTGAAATAGCCAAAATGAGCCAATCCCAAATAGCTCCACCACCTGAATGATCAAAAAATTACGAATCATGATGCCATTCATGAAAAAGCATTTTAGCCAGGGATCAGTTGCCAGAAACACGCTACTGACTAGCAACGTACTCCTGCTCAGACTTTTCCTTCAGGCCTCAACGCTGATTGTTCTTGCCAAGACTCTGGGAGCCTCAAGTTTCGGCATTTTTGCCGGACTTTCCGCGGCGGCAGTGCTTTCCGGTTCACTATCAACGCTTGGCATGCATTTCATTATCCTGAAAGCATCGGCAGGGGATCAAGGCAAGAGCAGAAGCATAGTAGCTGAATATGCTCTCTGGACAACGCTCGTGGCCGGAATCTTAATGCTTCTTCTGTATCTGTTTGCGTTGAGTTTAATAAACTTGGGCGCGAACTTGCATACGGTCATAGCCTTGGGAATAGCAGAAACCGTCATACAGCCATTTATTCTACTGTCTTGCATGGAGTACCAAGCAAGGAATCAGATAGCCCGATCTCAGATAATCCTCACCCTGCCAATTGCCCTGCGGTGTGCTTCTGTCTTTTTCCTTGCCGCTTGGCCAAACGAGAACGTTGAGTCAACTTATGCCGGATTGTACCTGGCATCATCAGTAATAAGCCTATTCGTAGCAATTAAGCTGCAGCCAGGCAAATGGCCAGGACCTAAATACTGGCGGAGACCGACCATGGCAGAAGTGAAATCCGCATCAGGCTTTGCTGTGCAGAGCGCTACCACAATAGGTCCATCCGAGGCGGACAAGACAGTCGCCGCCAAGCTTCTGACTGCCGACATAGCAGGCCACTACTCACTTTCGGCCAGGCTGATTAGTGCCGCCACGCTTCCGGTAATGGCACTGATGATTTCTGTGATGCCCTCCCTGTTCGGAGAAAAAGATCGTTCCGCCGCGAAACAGAAAACGCTTGCAATATTCACGGCTTCGGGGCTGTATGGACTGCTCTTGGCGGCCACGACCTGGCATGCCGCGCCACTGTTAAGTCTTGCTTTTGGAAGTGAGTATGCCTATTTATCCGAAATCCTGCCGTATCTATCTGTTTTTTCCATCTCGCTTTCATTGAGGATATCGGGAACGACAATCCTAACTACGCAATCCATGCCGCTTTACAGATCAGCAATCGAAGGCATTGGCGTGACTCTACTGATTCTATTGGCAGTTACTTTACTTCCTAAGCACGGCGTGATGGGTCTATGCATCGCTGTCACTGCATCGGAAACAACCATGGCTGCTATAGCATGGATTACACTGATCATGAGATCCAAGAATGAATGAGAAAAGAGTTCTTCTAGTTACAAAAAATCTTCTGGACATGTCAGATGCCCAGTCACAGCAGTCATTTGCCCTAGTAAATGCATTATGCGACTCCGGATATTATTTGGACATCGTCACTGCGGATAGCCGGACCGGCCAATTAGATGGAGTAAAAATCCCTCAGAACGCAAGGCTCTTCGCGCTACCGGCCAGCTGGCATTCTGACGGAAAATCCCTGATCCGAAAAATACATAGAAAACTGTATCGCAGCCTAGTCTCCATTATCCAAAGCAAATGGTCATTGAATGCCGCCCGCAGAATATCGAAACTCAGCGCTACGAATGATTATTCCGCCGTCATTTCAATCGCCTTGCCGATGGAGTCGCATTTGGCGGTGCTTAACGCCAAAGTCCGGCCGCGGCAGTGGATCGCGTGCATGAGCGACCCATGGCCCGAGTCAATTTTGCCAAAGCCGTATTCCGACTTCTCAATCCCTTTTCTTTCCCATGCGCAGAAAAAAGTGGTTGGCGACATTTTGCAGTCTGCGGACCACCTGGTTTTTACCTGCAGGGATCAGCTTGATTTCATGAAAAAGTACTATCAATCCGTTTCGGAATCGAAATCATCCATCATCCCACATATAGCGCCTGGCATATTAGAAGGAAGCCAGAAAAGAACCGGCGAGTTCGTCATTAGCCACTGCGGGTCTTTGTCACGCGAAAGGGTATGCCTTAGTCTAGCGTCCGCCTTGTCGAGGCTTCCGGAACAAAGCGCCGTTGTCATTAACTTCATAGGGAATGTAAATGACGAGATGCGGCATGCGTTTGAACGGAGCGGCGCTTCAAGCCGTGTCCGGTATACAGGATTGCTGGCTAAAGAGGAAGCCATGAAGAAGTCATCAGAGGGCAATGCGCTTTTGCTGATTGAGGCGGAGATGGAAGAATACCCGTTCCTGCCAAGCAAGCTTGCCGATTACAGCTCCATAACACTTCCGATTTTGGCTATAACCGGAAAGCAGAGCCCTTCCGCGAAGCTTATATCGGAATCCAATGGCGGAATCGTATGCGGACATGACTCAGACAGCATATTAAACGCACTGACTTCAATCGAGAAAAGCAGCCTCCAAGTAAGCCCGCAGCTCAACAGTCATTTCAGTCCGGATGGCGTGGTGAAAAACTACAATGAAATCATCTTAAATAGCCATACTTGAAATCCACTGGCGGAAGACGAGCCGTAACAGGCCTAATCCAGCAAAACCCCGAGAATCCTCCCCGACGCATTCCCGTCACCAAACGGAAATCCCGACCTACTCATAGCCGAGAGCAGCTTATGATTGGTAAGCAGATTTTCTGTCGCATAGAAAATTGACGATTCAGCCATGCCGACAAGCAGCGCATGCCCGCCTTGCACGGCCTCCGGCCGCTCGGTAGTTTCACGCATCACCAATACAGGTTTCCCAAGCGCCGGAGCCTCTTCCTGAATTCCGCCGCTATCGGTAAGGATTAGCGTTGATTCTTTCATCGCGCCGATGAATTGGAAATAGTCCAGAGGAGCCAAAAGGGAAATTCTTGGGTGATTTCCCAACATTTCTTTAGCCAGCTCGCGAACATTCGGGTTTGGATGTACGGGGTAGATGACTTCCACGTCATCGAAGCGCTCGACAACCCGCTTGACTGCCCTGAAAATCGCCTTGATCGGCTCTCCGAAATTTTCGCGCCGATGCGCGGTGAGCAGGATCATCCGCTTTCCTGACAGTGATTTGGCCGGCGACTTTCCGGCATATTTAAGCAACGAGTCGATTCCGGTATTGCCAGTCACATGAATCCGATCCGGAGCAACGCCTTCCGAAATCAGGTTATCCGCCGCCGACTTGGTCGGCGCAAAATTCCAACGCGAGATTCTTGAAACCATTTGCCTGTACCCTTCCTCCGGAAACGGGTTCAGCAAATCGTTGGTTCGGAGCCCGGCTTCGATGTGGCCAAATGGGATTTTTTGGTGAAAAGCCGCCAATGCGGCGCAGAATGTGGTTGCGGTATCTCCTTGTGCCAAAACCACATCGACTCGCTCCTTGGCAAAGACGGTTTCCAGGCCAGGCAGCATCCTGGCAAACAGATCCGAGAGCCCTTGACCTTCGGTCATTAAGTCCAAATGATGATCCGGCTGGATGTCCAGCTTTTCGAGCATTTGGTTCAGCAGCTCACGGTGTTGCCCGGTGGTGACCACCACGCACCTGAAGGCGCTTGATTCTTTCATGGCGGAAATGACCGGCGCCATTTTGATGGCTTCTGGCCGAGTCCCGATGATGCATGCGACGACTTTATCGGAAGTCATTGAGCTATTTTTCCTTGCCTGAAATTTTCGATGATGTTTCCGAGTGAACGGCTTGCGATTGATTCCCAATCCATGCCTTCCGGCAAACCCACCAAAACCGGATCCCTGAGTTGGCGACGCAATGCGTCGGCAAGACCTTGCGGGCTGCCACACTCACACAAAGCGGATCCAAGCCGTCCGTCCAGGCCAGGGAAGTTCGCGAGGAAGTTCGGCGTTCGCGTAACGACTATCGGCCTTCCGGCCGCTATGGATTCAGCGATTTTATTGGAAGACCCTGCGTCCATGAATTCCGAACGGCGATATGGAATTGCCAAAACATCGCAACTTGAAAGATAAAATGGAATTTTCTCGTAAGGCACATTTCCGAGATACATCACGCCATCGGAATCAACCTTTAATCCATCTCTCAGCTTGCCCGCCAGGAGTAGAAAAACCTCTTCGCCCTTTGCCCTCAATATGCCAATCGCCTGAATAAGATCGTCAACTCCTCGGTCCAATTCCATGCTTCCGAAGTAACCGACGAAAATCCGTTCTCGTGGCAAGCCGACGACGTCTCTGGCGAGCCGCTTATCCATAGGGCGGAAGCGCTCAAGTTCGATACCGTTCGGAACCACGAAATCGCCGCGCGCCGGCATTCCGAGCGCCGACAGCAAGGTTTGGCTGGCGAACAAGACTTGATCAGCGTGCCTGAGCAGGAATGCGAACAAGTCGAAGCCGAGAATCCGCCGATATCCCGGAAACTCATCGTATTTATCATAAACGTCAAAGATGAACTTGCTGCCGGATATCCGCGCGAAAAGCCATACCATCAGCCCGATATAGCAATCACCACTGGCTACAGCAACTGCGGGTCGTCGGAACATCACCTTTGAAGTCAAAGACAATAGACCAAGCCAGCCTTGAATGCGTCTTAGCGGCAGGGAAACTATCTTCAAGCCACCCACCGATTGGTCACGACACTCTACGCCATGGTAATCCATTAGCCAGAGGGAAACATCCTCGCCCGAGTCGGCCCAGCGACTTGGCAATTGGTAAATCCGGCCGAACTTCTCGCGTAACGCATCACGATTCGTGTAGTAACGTTTACCTACAAAAAATATGCGTGACTTTTTCACGGCAAGCAGCTCGAGCCAAGGACGCCAATGTAGCGCTTTGCGCTGTAATTCCATGAAAAACGGTGCTCGATGAATTCTCTTAGCGTATCGTCAGATGTGTTTCCTGGAATTCTCAGGCATCGGAGAACAGCCGAAGACAGTCTATCGACATCCCTGCAATCAACCCGATTGATTGGCACATCATTTACGGCCTGAACATCGCCTACCAGAACCGGACAGCCACAGGCAATCGCCTCAATCGTGACCAAACCAAGCCCTTCCTGGTCGCCATCCGCCGCCTCTATGAACGGCGCCACGAACAGGGCCGCACGTCGGTAATGGGCAATCAGTTCGGCATGCGGCTTGGGTCCGATGAAGTCGATATGCGCATCCAAACCGAGTTCGGTTGACAACTTGCGGAGTGCGGGCTCTTCCGGGCCGAAGCCGATGACCGTCAAGCGGACATCCGGGATCTCGTGGCGGACACGCTCAAGCGCCCGGACCAGATAGGACAGGCCTTTCTTCTCCACCAAACGACCGACGAACAGGATTTCATTCGGGTTTCTTGCCACATCGGCCGAAGGCGTGAACTTCTCGAAATCCACGCCCATCGGCATCACCGCCACGCGGTCTTCCTGAACGCCCAAGCGCAAAGCCTGCTGTCGCATCGGCTCGCTGACCACGGTGACGAATGCCGCCCGGCTCAGGATGTTGGCTTTCAAACCAGCCATCAAGCTACCCTTCAAGGTGAACAGGTCGGCACCATGGGACGTCAACACGAAAGGCGCTTTCGCCGTGAACAGGCGGGCCATGCAGAGCACCAAGCCCTGCGGGATGATCCAATGCGCATGCACCACATCCGGTTTCAAACGCCGAATTATCCGCAACGTGTGCCAACACTGTGACAGCAGGAAGCCCGGCACCAACAGCCACTTCCACCGCGATTTCTTCAGGTTGCCGTTGATGCCGCCGTTATTGACCAGCGTCTCCAGCGCAGTCGGCGCGTAGCGGTAGCGGCGCACATCCACGCCGTCCATCCGCTCATTGATCTTGGCGCCGGCGGCATGCGGACACAGCACGGTAACCTCGAAAGCGTCGGTCAGGCGTTTGCTCAGCTCATGCACGAAACCGGGTTCGGGGTCGTCCTGCCAACGGGGATAGGTGGATGCCAGAACCAGCAGGCGCTTCTTCTCAGCCATGCTGCTTATACATCAAGGCCGTGATCTGCTCGGACACCAGGCCGATCAGGAAGATGATGACCGAGGCGCTGAACAGCAGGGTGCTCATGTTGGTCAGTCGGCCTTCGGTGATGAAGGTGAAGGCGTAGTAGCCCAGACCTGTGAGGAAGAACAGCAGGGCGGTGGGCGCGAACAGCTTGACCGGCGAATACAGCGTGGCGATCTTGAAGATGATCAGCAGGAAGCGGATGCCGTCCTTCAGCGGATGGATATGGCTGTTGTTGCCCACGCGCTTCTGCACGTCCACCGGCACATAGGCCACCGGGTAGCCGCTGCGGAAGAATGCCATGGTGCTGGTGGTGGGGTAAGAGAAGCCGTTCGGCAACAGGTGCAGGAACTCGCGGAATTTGTCGGCGCGCACGGCGCGCAGACCGGAGGTCAGGTCGAGGATGCGATGGCCGGTCATCCAGCTGGCCAGGCGGTTGTACAGTGCGTTGGCCAAGCCGCGCCCCACGTTGGCCTGGCCGCCCTTGCCGCGGGCGCCGACCGCCATGTCGTGGCCTTCGTCGAGTTTGGCCAACAGGCGGTCCACGTCCTCGGGCCGGTGCTGGCCGTCGGCGTCCATGAACACGATGACCTCGCCGGCGGCGGCGCGGGCGCCGCGCTTGATGCTGGCGCCGTTGCCCATCGGGTATGGATTGGACAGCACGGTCACCCCGGCTTCACGGGCCACGGCGGCGGTGTCGTCAGTCGAGCCGTCGTCCACCACCAGGATCTCGGCCTGCGGATGGGCCGCGCGCAGGGCCGGCAGGAAGGTGCGCAGCCCCTCGGCTTCGTTCTTGGCGGGCAGTACGATGGATAGGGTCATGGCGGCTCGATTCCGGTTCCGCATTAGGGTAACGGAGTTGCCGCCGATGCGCACGCCCGGGGCCGGATTCGGGGCCCAATCCCTTTTACCATGCGGGTTTTTGCGGTAAGCTTCGGAATGGGGAATTCTGAACAAGAGCAAGCATGAGCGTACCAGCCGCCAATCTCGTGGGAATCACCGGCATCACCCGCCGCCTGGTGCAGGACGGCGCCCTGGAAGAAGCCGCCGCCCGCGCCGCCCAGGCCGAGGCCGCCAAGGACAAGCGTCCGATCCAGAAGTACCTGATGGAGAAGAAGCTGGTCAACCACCAGCAGATGGCCGCCGCGTTCTCGCTGGAGTTCGGCCTGCCGCTGTTCGACCTGTCGAGCATGGACCTGAGCCAGTCGCTGGCCAGCCTGATTCCCGAGGAACTGGCCAACAAGCAGCAGGTGCTGCCGCTGCAGAAGCACGCCGGCAAGGTGTTCGTGGCCATCGCCGACCCGACCAACAGCACCGCGCTGGACGCCGTCAAGTTCGCCACCAACTCGCTGGTGGAACCGGTGGTGGTGGCCGAGGACGCACTGCGCCGCGCGTTGGAGCTGGCCTACAACAACCCGGCCGATACCCTGGATGATTCGGGCGACGACGAGCTGGTCAACCTGGAGGCCATCGGCGGCGACGAGGAACTGGGCGAGGACAAGGCCGACAACAAGGCCGACGACACCCCGGTGGTGAAGTTCGTCAACAAGCAGCTGACCGACGCCATCCGCCGCGGCGCCTCCGACATCCATTTCGAGCCCTACGAAACCGAATCGCGCGTGCGCTTCCGCACCGACGGCATCCTGCGCGTGGTGGCCAAGGCACCGATCGGCCTGCATCCGCGCATCGCGGCGCGCCTGAAGGTGATGGCGGCGCTGGACATCGCCGAACGCCGGGTGCCGCAGGACGGCCGCATCAAGCTGAACCTGAGCAAGACCAAGCAGATGGACTTCCGCGTCAGCACCCTGCCGACCCTGTTCGGCGAGAAGATCGTGCTGCGCCTGCTCGACGGCTCGGCCGCCAAGCTCGGCATCGAGAAGCTGGGCTACGAAGACGAGCAGATGAAGCAGTACCTGGACGCGCTGAACAAGCCGTACGGCATGATCCTGGTCACCGGCCCGACCGGCTCGGGCAAGACCGTGTCGCTGTATTCGGGCCTGAACATCCTGAACACGCCGGAGCGCAACATCTCCACCGCCGAGGATCCGGTCGAAATCCGGGTGCCGGGCATCAACCAGGTGCAGGTCAGCAACAAGAAGGGCATGACCTTCGCCGCCGCGCTGCGCTCGTTCCTGCGCCAGGACCCGGACGTGATCATGGTCGGCGAAATCCGCGACCTGGAGACCGCCGAGATCGCCATCAAAGCGGCGCAGACCGGCCACCTGGTGCTGTCCACCCTGCACACCAACGATGCGCCGCAGACCATCGCGCGCCTGATGAACATGGGCATCGCGCCGTACAACATCACCTCCTCGGTCACCCTGGTGATCGCCCAGCGCCTGGCCCGCCGCCTGCACGACTGCAAGAAGCCGATGAAGCATCCGCTGCCGCCGCAGGCCCTGCTCAAGGAAGGCTATAGCCAGGCCGAGATCGACGCCGGCATCACCCTGTACGAACCGATCGGCTGCGACGAATGCACCGAGGGCTACAAGGGCCGGGTCGGCATCTATCAGGTCATGCCGATGAGCGAGCCGATCCAGGAAATCATCCTGAACGGCGGCAACGCGCTCGACATCGCCCGCGCCGCCGAACAGTCCGGCGTCAACGACCTGCGCCGCTCCGCCCTGCTGAAAGCCAAGGCCGGGGTCACCAGCCTGGCCGAAATCAACCGCGTCACCAAGGACTAACTTATGGCCGCCTCCCGTTCCGCCACCGCGAAAAGCAGCAAGGCCCCGGCCCGCGCCGACGACATCCTGAAGCAGTTCAGCTGGAGCGGCGTCGACAAGCGCGGCATCAAGATGAAGGGCGAGGAATCCGCCAAGTCCGAGAACGCGCTGCGGCTGGAGCTGCGCAAGCGCGGCATCGTCAACCCGACGGTGAAGCCGGTGGCCAAACCGCTGTTCGGACAGGCCGGCAAGACCATCACGCCGCAGGACATCGCCATCTTCTCGCGCCAGCTGGCCACCATGATGCAGTCCGGCATCCCGATGGTTCAGGCTTTCGGCATCGTGGCCGGCGGCCAGAAGAACATCCGCATGCAGAACCTGCTGGAGTCGATCGGCGCCGACATCGCCAGCGGCACCGCGCTGTCCGAGGCGCTGGCCAAGCACCCGCTGTACTTCGACAAGCTGTACCAGAACCTGGTGTTCGCCGGCGAAAACGCCGGCGTGCTCGATACCGTGCTGGACACCATCGCCAGCTACAAGGAGAACATCGAGACCCTGAAGGGCAAGATCAAGAAGGCGCTGTTCTACCCGGCGGTGATCATCGTGGTCGCCATCCTGGTCTCGGCCATCCTGCTGATCTTCGTGGTGCCGACCTTCCAGAACCTGTTCAAGGGCTTCGGTGCCGACCTGCCGGCGTTCACGCTGATGATCATCGCCGCCTCCGACTTCATGATCAAATGGTGGTGGGTGATCCTGGGCATCGCCATCGGCGGCGCGTTCTTCTTCGTCAGCAGCCTGAAGCGCTCGCGCGCCTTCGCCGAATTCATCGACCGCGCCCTGCTGAAGGTGCCGGTCATCGGCCAGATCCTGCACAACTCGGCCATCGCGCGCTTCTCGCGCACCCTGGCGGTGACCTTCAAGGCCGGCGTGCCGCTGGTCGACGCGCTGGCCACCGTGGCCGGCGCCACCGGCAACATCGTGTACGAAAACGCCGTGCTGCGCATCAAGGACGACGTCGCCACCGGCTATCCGCTGAACGTGGCGATGAAGCAGGTCGGCGTGTTCCCGCACATGGTGATGCAGATGACCGCGATCGGCGAGGAGGCCGGCGCGCTCGACACCATGCTGTACAAGGTCGCCGATTTCTACGAGCAGGAAGTGAACAACGCGGTGGACGCCCTGTCCAGCCTGATCGAGCCGATGGTGATGATCGTCATCGGCCTGGTGGTCGGCTCGATGGTGATCGGCATGTACCTGCCGGTATTCAAGCTCGCGGCCGCGATCTGATGGAAGCCCTCGCCCAGCATCCGGCCCTGGCCATCGGGTTGGTGTCCGTCTTCGGCCTGCTGGTCGGCAGTTTCCTGAACGTGGTCATCCTGCGTCTGCCGGCGCGCATGGAATGGAGCTGGCGCCAGGAAGCGCGCGAGATCCTCGGCCAGCCGGAAGCCTACGAACCCAAACCGCCGGGCCTGGTGGTCAGCCGCTCGGCCTGTCCGCACTGCGGCCATGCCTTGGCCGCCTGGGAAAACATCCCGCTGCTCAGCTTTCTGCTGCTGCGCGGCCGCTGCCGCGCCTGCCAAGCCCCGATCTCGCGGCAATACCCGGCGGTCGAACTGATCACCGGCCTGCTGTTCGCGGCCTGCGCCTGGCGCTTCGGCATCTCGCTCGAGCTCGGCTTCGCGCTGGCGTTCACCGCGGCGCTGGTGGCGCTGTCCGGCATCGACCTGCGCACCACCCTGCTGCCCGACCAGATCGTGCTGCCCCTGCTCTGGCTCGGCCTGCTGGCCAGCCTGGTCACCCTGTTCGTCGATCCGGTCTCGGCCATCCTCGGCGCCGCCGCCGGCTACCTCAGCCTGTGGTCGGTGACCGCGCTGTTCAAGCTGCTGACCGGCAAGGACGGCATGGGCGCCGGCGACTTCAAGCTACTGGCCGCGCTCGGCGCCTGGTGCGGGTTCAAGGCCGTACTGCCGATCATCCTGATCTCGTCGGTGGTCGGCGCCGTCATCGGCTCGATTTGGCTGGCCACCGCCGGCAAGCACCGCGATACCCAGATTCCGTTCGGGCAATACCTGGCCATCGCCGGCTGGCTGCAGTTCATTTCCGGCGTCGACCTGCTCGGCCTGTACCTAGGCTGGGCGCTGGGGCGCTGATGGCGTTGCGGCTCGCGGTCAGCGGCGGCATCGCGGCCGGCAAATCCGCGGTCTGCGCGGTATTGGCCGAGTGCGGCGCGCACATCATCGACGCCGATGCGGTGGCGCGCGAACTGGTACGGCCCGGACAACCGGCCTTGGCCGAGATCGCCGAACGGCTCGGCGCGCGCTTCGTCTCCGCCGACGGCCTGGACCGCGCCGCCCTGCGCGCGCACGTATTCGCCGATGCCGATGCCAAAGCGGCGCTGGAAGCCATCCTGCATCCGCGCATCCAGGCCGAGCTGCGCCGCCAGTGCGAGGCATCCACCGCACCGGTGACCGCCGTCGCCATCCCGCTGCTGACGCCCGCCAGCCGCGCCGGCGCCTATGCCTGGCTGCAACGCGTACTGATCGTGGAAGCGCCGCGCGCGGCGCAGGTCGCCCGCATCGCCGCGCGCGATGGCTCCGGCCGCGAGCTGGCCGAGGCCATGGTGTCGGCGCAGCTGGACAGCACCGGCCGTCTGCCGATGGCCGACGACGTGCTGATCAACGACGGACCGCTGGCCGACCTGCGCGATTGGTCGCGGCGGCTGTATGCGCGCTACGCGGCCTTGGGCAGCGCGTCGCGCTGATCTCCGGAAGCCGGGCATGAAAAAGGCGGCTGTCGGCCGCCTTTTCGGATAAGGCAAGAACCGCGGCTCAGCCCAGACTGGGCCAGAACGCGCGGATGCCGGCCACGCCCTGCGCGCCGTGTTGGCGGGCCGTCGCCACATCGTCCGGCCCCAGGCCGCCGATGGCGAAGATCGGCAAGGACACTTCCGCGCGCATCTCCTGCCAGGCCTTCCAGCCCATCGGTGCCACATCGGGATGGCTGGCGGTCTTGTTGACCGAACCCAAAACCACGAAATCCAGGCCGAGCGCCTGCGCGTGCTTGAGCTGCTCGAGGTTGTGGCAGGAGGCCGAGACCGGCAGGCGCGCCGCCAGCGGGCGGGCGTGCAGGCCCATCAGCTGCTCGCTGGTCAGATGCAGACCGACGTCGAAATCGTGCGCCAAGCCGAGTTGGCCGTTGATCAGCAGCTGCGCCTTGTGCTTCTTGCACAGCGCCACGGTGAGCGTGAGCAGGGCCTTCAGCGGCTTCTCCTGCCAGGTCTTGGCGCGCAGCTGCACCAGACGGTGGCCGCGCGAGAGCGCCGCGTCCAACTCGCGCAGGAAGCGGGTGGTGTCGGTGGTCGGCTCGGGGGTGATCAGGTAGTGCGCCGGTTTCTGCAAAGCCGCCACCACCGGCAGGTCGGCCGGCGGCATCGGATACGAGGTCAGCTTGCCGTTCGGCACCCAGGCCAAGGCCTGGTTCTCCATGCCGCGCGGCTGGCCGGCGTACTTGGTGACGCGGAACACGTCGAGTTTGATGGCCTTGCTGCCGTGGTGCTGCGGCACCGACATCAACGGCTCGGTGGCCAACACGTCGATGCCGAGCTCTTCCTTCAGTTCGCGCTTGAGCGCCGCTTCCGGGCTTTCGTTGCGCTCGACCTTGCCGCCCGGGAACTCCCAGGCGCCGGCCAGATCGCGTCCGCTGGTGCGGCGGGCGAGCAATACGCGGCCGCTGGCATCGGTGAGCACGCCGGCGGCGACGGGAACGATTCGGGGGGTGTCGAGGGGGGATCTGCGCATCAGCCTAAACGTCCGTGACATTGTTTGAATTTCTTGCCGCTGCCGCACGGACAGGGGTCGTTACGGCCGACCTTGGGGCCGTCCACGTGCACCACGCCCATGTCGGCCAGCTCCTCGTCCGGGCCGGTGTTGCCGACGCCCGGATGCTGGAACGCCATCTGGCTGGCCTGCTGCTCGTGGCGGCGGCGGTCTTCGGCCTCCATCGCGGCCGCATCGTCCTCGTCGCGCACGCGCACGCGCGCCAGCATCGAGGTGACGTCGAACTTGACCTTGTCCAGCATCTCGCTGAACAGCTCGAAGCTCTCGCGCTTGTATTCCTGCTTGGGCTGCTTCTGCGCGTAGCCGCGCAGGTGGATGCCCTGGCGCAGGTAATCCATGCGCGCCAGATGCTCCTTCCAGGCCTGGTCGAGCACGTTCAGCATGATCAGCTTCTCGATCTGGCGCGCGGTCTCGGCGCCGATGTCGGCTTCCTTGGCGGCGAAATGGGCGGCGACGCGCTCCTGCACCGCGGCGGCGAGCGCGGCGTCGTCCAGCTCCTCGCTGCCGGCGGCCAGCGCGCGCAGGTCGACGGCGACCGAGAACTGCTCGAGCAGGACGCGCTCGAGGCCGGTCAGGTCCCACTGTTCGTCGATCGAATCGCGCGGCACGAACTTGCGCACCTGCTCCTCGATGACGTCCTCGCGGATGGCGGCCACGGTCTCGGCCACGTCGTCGGCCTCCAGCAGCTCGTTGCGCTGCTGGTAGATGACCTTGCGCTGGTCGTTGGCGACGTCGTCGTACTCCAGCAGGTTCTTGCGCATGTCGAAGTTGTGCGCCTCGACCTTGCGCTGGGCGTTCTGGATCTGGCGCGAGACCAGGCCGGACTCGATGACCTCGTCCTCCTTCATGCCCATGCGGCGCATCGCGGTCTGCACCCAATCGGCGGCGAAGATGCGCATCAGGTTGTCTTCCAGCGACAGGTAGAAGCGCGAGGAACCCGGGTCGCCCTGGCGGCCCGAGCGGCCGCGCAGCTGGTTGTCGATGCGGCGCGATTCGTGGCGCTCGGTGCCGATGATGTGCAGGCCGCCGGAGGCCAGCACCTGCTCGTGGCGCTGCTGCCAGGCGGACTTGGCCGCCGCCTTGGCGGCCTCGTCGGCGTCCTCGCCGAGCGCCTGCAATTCGGCCTCCAGACTGCCGCCGAGCACGATGTCGGTGCCGCGGCCGGCCATGTTGGTGGCGATGGTGACCGCCTTCGGCGCGCCGGCGTTGGCCACGATGTGCGCTTCGCGCTCGTGCTGTTTGGCGTTCAGCACCTCGTGCGGGATGCCGGCCTTGCGCAGCTCGCCGGCCAGCAGTTCGGAGGTCTCGATCGAGGTGGTGCCGACCAGCACCGGTTGGCCGGCGTCGAAGCAGCGCTGGATGTCCTTGACCACGGCCTTGAACTTGGCTTCGCGGGTCAGGTACACCAGATCCGGATCGTCCTTGCGGATCATCGGGCGGTGGGTCGGGATCACCACCACTTCCAGGCCGTAGATGTTCTGGAACTCGTAGGCTTCGGTGTCGGCGGTGCCGGTCATGCCGGCCAGCTTGCCGTACATGCGGAAATAATTCTGGAAGGTGATGCTGGCCAGCGTCTGGTTCTCGCGCTGGATCGGCACGCCTTCCTTGGCCTCCACCGCCTGGTGCAGGCCGTCCGACCAGCGACGGCCGGCCAGGGTGCGACCGGTGAACTCGTCGACGATGATGACTTCGCCGTCGCGCACGATGTAGTCGACGTCGCGCTGGTACAGCGCGTGCGCGCGCAGGGCGGCGTTCAGGTGGTGCACCACCGACAGGTTATGGCCGGAGTACAGGCCGTCGTCCTCGGCCAGGATGCCGGCTTCGCGCAGGATGTCCTCGGCGTGCTCCATGCCGGCTTCCGACAGGTGCACCTGCTTGGATTTCTCGTCGACCCAATAGTCGCCCTCGCCGTCCTCTTTCTCCTGGCGGACCAGCTTGGGCACGATGCGGTTGACCTTGAGGTACAGTTCCGGCGACTCGTCGGCGGGACCGGAGATGATCAGCGGCGTGCGCGCCTCGTCGATCAGGATCGAGTCTACCTCGTCGACGATGGCGAAGTTCAGGCCGCGCTGGAAGCGCTCGTCCTTGTGGCCGGCCATGTTGTCGCGCAGGTAGTCGAAGCCGTATTCGTTGTTGGTGCCGTAGGTGATGTCGGCGGCGTAGGCGGCCTTTTTGTCGTGGTGCGGCATGCCCGGCACCACCACGCCCACGCTCAGGCCGAGGAAGTTGTACAGCTTGCCCATCACCGCGGCGTCGCGGCGGGCCAGGTAGTCGTTGACGGTGACCACATGCACGCCCTTGCCGGACAGCGCGTTCAGGTACACCGCCAAGGTGGCGACCAGGGTCTTGCCCTCGCCGGTGCGCATTTCCGCGATGCGGCCCGAGTGCAGCACCATGCCGCCGATCAGCTGCACGTCGTAGTGGCGCAGGCCGAGCGCACGCACCGAGGCCTCGCGGCAGACCGCGAAGGCCTCCGGCAGGATCTGGTCCAAGCTCTCGCCGGCGGCGACGCGCTGCTTGAATTCGGCGGTCTTGGCTTTCAGGGACTCGTCATCGAGCGACTTCAGCCCCTCTTCCAACTGGTTGATGCGCTGCACGCTCTTCTGGTACTGGCGCAGGACGCGCTCGTTGCGGCTGCCGAAAAGTTTGGTAAGCAATTGATTGAGCATGGTTGAACCGGTGGGAGGAGGGGCCCGCGCGGGCGGGACTCGGGCCTCGGGGGCCGCAAATGACAACGGCCATCCGGGGGGATAGCCGTGTATTTTAACCTGTGGGCGGATTTTCCGATATCAAGACCGCTTACTTGGCCCTGTCGGCCCAGCCGCTGGCGTCGAGAAACGCGCGCGGATTGACCGCGCGGCCGTCCTTGTGGACTTCGAAGTGCACGTGCGGGCCGGTCGAGCGGCCGGTCGAGCCGGCCTTGGCCACCATCTGGCCGGCGCGCACCACGTCGCCTTCCTTCACGGTGAACGCCGAGTTGTGGGCATACACGGTGACGTAACCGTTCTGGTGGTCGATTTCGACCACGTTGCCGAAGCCGTTCTTCCAGCCGGCGTATTTGACCAAGCCGTTGCCGGCCGAGCGCACCGGGTCGCCGGTGTTGGCGTCGAAGTCGATGCCGTTGTGGTGGGCGCGGCCGCCCAGGATCGGATGCATGCGATACCCGAAGCCGGAGGTCACGAAACCGTCGCTCGGGCGGGTGGTCGGCTGCGATTTCAGCTCCAGTTCCTGCTCGAACAGCATCGACTCCAGCACCGACAGCTGCTGGGACGAGGCCTCGAACTCGGCCGAGACCTGCTTCAGCGAGGCCTTCAGCTCGGCCGCGCTGACGTCTTCGGCGGTTTCATCGCCGCCGGCGCCGGGCACACGCTCGAAATTGAATTCGCCGCCGCTGAGCTTGCTGTCGCGGGTCAGGCGGATGCCAAGCGCGTTCAGGCGGTTGGCCTGGGCCTGCAGCTCGGCCAGGCGCAGGGCCATGGCGTTCATGTCGCGCTGGTTGTCGGCGCGCAGCTCGGCGATCAGCCGGTCCTGCTCGGCCACGCGGCTCTTCAGCTGCGCCACCTGCAGGTTGCCGAACACCGAGTTGGCGGCGAACCCCAGGCCGAACACGGCCGACAGCAGGAGCACGGCCGCGCCGGCGAACGTCGCCGCGGTGCGGCGCTCGGCCAGATTGATTTTTTTCGGTGCTTTCAGGTGTTTTGAAACTAGAATGACGTTGAGCATCGAACCATCTCTGGAAATCATGGGCGCAGACAAGCCATTCAAACCCGAGCGTTCCGCGCTGCAAGCGCTGGAACAGACGGGCCTTGCGGCCTTGGTCGCGCGCGCCGGTGAACTGGCGTCGCTGGACCGTTTACTGCGTCGGAACCTGCCCGAGGCCCTGGCCAAGCAGTGCCGCTTGGGGGCATGGCGCGAAGGCAGGCTGGTTTTTCAGGTGTCCAATCCGGTCTGGAAGAACAAATTGCGCCTGCACAGCCGGGAAATCCTCGACCACGCCAACGCCCTCGGGCTTCCTGCCCGTGAAATCCGGATTACGATCGACCTGGCCTTTCAGCCGGGGGACGATCGATGACCGGACAATTGTGGGGGAAAACCCGAAACAAAGGGTTAAGGGGTAGTTAAATTCAGGTTAAATGCCTGATTTTTCGTATGATTTCTTAAAGCCGGACTCAGGCAACTGCGACCGGGTTCACATACGAGATGGGCGCTTCGGCCGGATCTTCGAACACCACCTCTTCCCAGGCGTCGCGGTCGGCGATCAGGGCGCGGAGCAGTTGGTTGTTCAGCCCATGGCCCGATTTATAGGCGTAGTAGGCCCCGATCAGGCTATGGCCCATCAGGTACAGGTCGCCGATGGCGTCCAGGATCTTGTGCTTGACGAACTCGTCGTCGAAACGCAGGCCGTCCTCGTTCACCACCCGGTAGTCGTCCAGCACGATGGCGTTGTCCAGGCTGCCGCCCAGGGCCAGGTTGCGGTCGCGCATGTACTCGATGTCCTTCATGAAGCCGAAGGTGCGGGCGCGGCTGACTTCCTTGACGAAGGAGGTGGTGGAGAAGTCGATTTCGGCGTTGGACGCCGATTTCTTGAAGGCCGGATGCTTGAAATCGATGGTGAAGCCGACCTTGAAGCCCTCGTAGGGCTCGAAGCGGGCCCATTTGTCGCCGTCGGTGACCTGCAGGGTCTTCTTGATGCGGATGAAGCGCTTGGGCGCGTTCTGCTCTTCGATGCCGGCCGACTGGATCAGGAACACGAACGGACCGGCGGAGCCGTCCATGATCGGCACTTCTTCCGAGGACAGGTCGATGTAGGCGTTGTCGACGCCGAGACCGGCCAGGGCGGCCAACAGGTGTTCGGTGGTCTTGATCTTGACCTGGTTTTCGTCGACCAGCACGGTGCACAGCTGGGTCTGGCCGACCAGATGGGCCTGGGCCTTGACCTCGACCGGGGTCGGCAGGTCGATGCGGCGGAACACGATGCCGGTGTTGGCGGCGGCCGGACGCAGGGTCATGAACACCTTTTCGCCGCTATGCAAGCCCACGCCGGTGGCGCGGATGACATTCTTCAATGTGCGTTGCTTGATCATGACGGGATTTTACGCATCCGACGGTGTATGGAATGTAAACGCAGCCGCCTTGTGCTTGAATTCATTACGCTTATGGCGGTCGGTCATTGTAAAGCAAAATCCCCGCGTTGGCGAAGAAGGACCCGCCGGCGGACCGGCGGGCCAAGTTCGGTCCGGGACCGCAAGGACGACGGCCCCGGAGTGACGCGGTCGCCGCTTCAGTCCGCTTGGCGGCGCAGGAACGACGGGATGTCGAGGTAGCTCTGGCCGGCCGAACCGGCCATGTCGTTCAACGCGGTGCTCGGGCCGCCCACGGTCGGCTCGGTCCGGCTGCCGCGGCGCAGGTTGGCCGAGATGCCGCCGGCCGACAGGCCCGGCGGGCTGACCGGATCGAACGGCAACGGGCCGTCGGTGCCGGTGGCCTGCTGCCAGCGCGGTTCGGTCTTGACCAGCTCCGGGCGGACCTGGGCGCGGGCGCGGGCCTGGTTCAGGCCGGTGGCGACCACGGTCACGCGCACTTCGTCGCCCATGTTGGCGTCCAGCACGGTGCCGACCACCACGGTGGCGTCTTCCGAGGCGAAGGCTTCGATGGTGCTGCCGACCTCGTCGAATTCGCGCATGGTGAAGTTCGGACCGGCGGTGATGTTGACCAGCACGCCGTTGGCGCCCTGCAGGTTGACCTCATCCAGCAGCGGATTGTTGACCGCGGCTTGGGCGGCGGCCTGGGCGCGGTCGTCGCCGCGGGCGATGCCGGAGCCCATCATGGCCAGGCCCATCTCGCTCATCACGGTGCGCACGTCGGCGAAGTCGACGTTGATGATGCCCGGACGGGTGATCAGGTCGGCGATGCCCTGCACGGCGCCCAGCAGCACGTCGTTGGCGGCCTTGAAGGCGCTGATCATGGTGGCGTCGCGGCCGAGCACGGTGATCAGCTTCTCGTTCGGCACGGTGATCAGCGAGTCGCAGTGCTTGGCCAGCTCCTCGATGCCCTGCAGCGCGGTCTGCATCCGGCGGCGGCCCTCGAACGGGAACGGCTTGGTGATCACCGCCACGGTCAGGATGCCCAGCTCCTTGGCGACCTGCGCCACCACCGGCGCGGCGCCGGTGCCGGTGCCGCCGCCCATACCGGCGGTGATGAACACCATGTCGGCGCCGTCCAGCGCGCGGATGATGGTCTCGCGGTCCTCGAGCGCGGCCTGGCGGCCCACTTCCGGATTGGCGCCGGCGCCCAGGCCCTTGGTGACGTTGGCGCCCAGCTGCAACTGGGTCTTGGCGCCGCACTGCTTGATCGCCTGCGCGTCGGTGTTGGCGGTGATGAATTCGACGCCTTCGACGCCGGAATTCACCATGTGCGCCACGGCGTTGCCACCGCCGCCGCCGACGCCGACCACCTTGATTACCGCATTGGGTGCGGCCTGCTCAACTAATTCGAAATATGCCATGGTTCTGTCCTCTTTGTTTTATGTATGAAAAACCGGAAACGCCCTGTACCGCTGTTTACCGCCCTGTTACCGCACTCTTACAATTCGCCTTTGATGATCCGGCCGAGCTTGCCCAGCCAACCGCCGACCGCATTGCCGCCGCGGAAGCCCGGACGGCGCGGGTTGTCGTTCAGCCGGCCCCACTGCATCAGGCCGACCGCGGTGGCGAAGGTCGGATTGCCGACCACTTCGCCGAGGCCCTGGATGTGCTGCGGCACGCCCTCGCGCACCGGCATGTGCAGCATCTCCTCGGCCAGCTCGACCACGCCTTCCATGCGGGCGGCGCCGCCGGTCAGCACCAGCCCGGCGCGCACGAACTCCTCGAAACCGGAACGGCGCAGCTCGGCGTGCACCATCTCGAAGATCTCCTCGTAGCGGCTCTGCACCGCCTCGGCCAGGCTTTGGCGGGTCATCCGGCGCGGCGCGCGGCCGCCCACGCCCGGCACCTGGATCGATTCGTCGGCGCGGGTCAGCTGCGCCAGCGCGCAGGCATAGCGGACCTTCAGCTGTTCGGCGTCGGGCGTGGAGGTACGCAGCAGGTGCGCGATGTCGTTGGTGACCTGATCGCCACCGATCGGCAGCGAGGCGGTGTGCCGGATGTAGCCGCCGGCGTAGACCGCGATGTCGGTGGTGCCGGCGCCCATGTCGACCAGCACCACGCCGGACTCCTTCTCGTCGGCGCTCAGCACCGCGTGCGAGGACGCCAGCGAGGACAGCACCAGGCCGTCGACCTGCAGGCCGCAGCGGCTGATGCACTTCTCGATGTTGGCGGCGGCCGAGGTGGCGGCGGTGATCAGCAGCGCGTGCAGCTCCAGGCGCACGGCCGACATGCCGACCGGATTGCGCACGCCCTCCTGGAAGTTGTCGAGGATGTATTCCTGCGGGATGGCGTGGATGATGCGCTGGTCGGAGGAGATCGCCACCACCTTGGCGGCCTGCAGCGCCTGGTCGAGGTCGTGGTACTGCACTTCGCCGCCGGCCACCGGCGAGATGCCGGACGAACGCCGGCATTCGGTATGCGATCCGGAGATCGAGGCGTACACCGAGCGGATCTCGCAACCGGCCATCACCTCGGCCTCCTCGATGGCGCCCTTGATCGACTCGACGGTCGACTCGATGTCGACCACCACGCCGCGGCGCATGCCGCGCGAATCGTGGGTGCCGAGGCCGATGACTTCGATCTCGTCGAGCTCGTGGGAGTACTCGCCGACCAGGGCGGTGACCTTGGAGGTGCCGATGTCGAGGCCGACGATCAGGGATTTGTCGCTTTTGCGGGTCATATGCGGATGTCTTCCGTTGGGTTCGAAGCGGCGGCCGGTGCCGGCGCCGGTTTCCAGGTCAGGGCGAAGCCGTTGGTGTAGCGCAGGTCGGCGTGCGCCAGCCGGCGCGTCTCCTCGCGTTTTATCTTCGGCAGTAGCGCCACGAAGCGGTTCAGGCGCGCGTCGGCGTCGTTGCGGCCGATATCGAGCACCAGACCGTCCGACAGCACGATCCGCCAGGCGTTGCGCTCGCTGATGCTCAGTTCGCGGATGCCGAGCCCGACCGACTGGAACAGCGGCTGCGCGCGGCGGTAGAACGCGACCATGTCCTGCGCCTGCAGGGCATGGCCGTTGAACGCCGGCAAGACCGGCAATCCGGCCTTGGGCCGGGCGAACACCGAGCCCTGCTCGGCCAGCAGCTGCGTGCCGTTCCAGACCGCCAGCGGCCGGTATTCGTGCAACTTGACCACCAAGGTATCCGGCCACTGCTTGCGCACCTCCACCCGCTCGACCCAGGGCAGCGCTTCCAGCTCGCGCTCGATGGCCTTCAGGTCGACCGCGAAAAAACCGCCGCGCGCATGCCGCGCCACCGCCGCGCGCACCGGCGCCTGGCCGACGAACTCGAACGGCGCCGAGACCTGCAGGCGCTTCATCGGCCAATGCTGGCCGCCGACCCAGCCGCCGAGCACGGCCACCACCGGCGAGGCCAGGATGGCCAGCACCAGCAGTCCGAGCAGCAGGCGGCGGAAGGCGGTCATCGGCGCGCGCCCTCCAGGCTGGACTCGAGCACCCGCCAGCACACGGTCGGGAAGTCGATGCCGATCTGCGCGGCGGCCTTCGGCACCAACGAATGCGAAGTCATGCCGGGCGCGGTGTTGACCTCCATCAGCATCAGCCGGCCGTCGCCGTGGCGCATGATGTCGACGCGGCCCCAGCCGTCACAGCCGGCGGCGCGGAAGCCGGCCAGCGCCAGCGCGCGGATCGCGTCTTCGTCTTCGCCGTCCAGGCCGGGGCAGATGTATTGGGTGTCGTCGGCCACGTACTTGGCGTGGTAGTCGTACCAGTCGCCGGCCGGCACGATGCGCACCGACGGCAGCGCCGTGTCGCCCAGCACGCCGACGGTGAACTCGCCGCCGGTCAGCATCTGCTCGGCCAGCAGCTCGCCGGCGTAATCGGCGGCGAAGGCCACGGCCGGCGCCAGATCGGATTCCTCGGCGATGCGGAACACGCCGACGCTGGAGCCTTCGGTGGACGGCTTGACGAACACCGGCAGGCCGAGCTCGCGCACCGCGGCGGCCAGATCGCCGCCGGGCGGGATGCGCACGAAACGCGCGGTCGGCAGGCCGGCCGCGATCCACACCTGCTTGGTGCGGATCTTGTCCAGGGTCAGCGCCGAACCGAGCACGCCCGGGCCGGTGTACGGCACGTCCATCGCCTGCAGCAGGCCCTGCAGCACGCCGTTCTCGCCGTCGCCGCCGTGCAGGATGTTGAACACGCGGTCGACGCCGCCGGCGCGGATGGCCTCGACCAGCGCCGGGATGCCGTCGACCGCGAAGGCCTCGACGCCCTGCGCCTGCAGCGCGGCCAACACGTTGCGGCCCGAATCCAGCGAGACCTCGCGCTCGGAGCTGTTGCCGCCCATCAGCACGGCCACCCGGCCGAAACGTTTGGGGTCGTGTACCGTCTTCATGCCTTGTGCTCCGACATCAGGCCGCTGGCGGCCAATTCATTCGCGACCGCGCCGATATCGCCGGCGCCCATCATCAACAGCAGATCGCCGTCCTTCAGCACGTCGCCCAGGATCTGCGGCAGGGCCTTGGCCGGGCCGGCCACCACCGGATCCAGCCGGCCGCGCGCGCGGATGGCGCGCGCCAGCGACTTGGCGTCGGCGCCCAGGATCGGGGCTTCGCCGGCGGCGTACACGTCGGTCAGCACCACGGCGTCGGCTTCCGACAGCACGGCGCTGAACTCGTCGAACAGGTCGCGCGTGCGCGAATAGCGGTGCGGCTGGAACGCCACCACCAGCCGGCGCTCGGGCCAACCGCCGCGCGCGGCGGCGAACACCGCCGCCAGCTCGCTCGGGTGGTGGCCGTAGTCGTCCACCAGCAGCGCGCTGCCCTGCTTCAGCGCCAACTCGCCTTTCAGGTTGAAGCGACGGCCGACGCCCTGGAATTCGCCCAAGGCCTTGGCGATGGCGGCCGGCGCCACGCCCAGTTGCCAGGCCACCGCCGCCGCCGCCAGCGCGTTCAGCACGTTGTGGCGGCCGGGCATGTTCAGCGCGATGTCCTGCGCCACGCCGTCCGGCAGGTGCAGGGTGAAATGCATCTGGCCGCCGCGCTGGCGCACGTCGCTGGCGCGCACGTCGGCGGCGTCGCGGAAGCCGTAGGTCAGGCAGTGGCGCGGCATCTCGTCGGCCAGGGCGCGCACTTCGTCGTCTTCGATGCAGAGCACGGCCAGTCCGTAGAACGGCAGGCGGTGCAGGAATTCGGAGAACGCCTGGCGCACGCGGTTGAAATCGCCGCCGTAGTTCTCCAGATGGTCGGCTTCGATGTTGGTCACCACCGCCACCAGCGGATTCAGGCGCAGGAAACTGCCGTCGCTTTCGTCGGCCTCGGCCACCAGCCACTGGCCGGAGCCGAGCTGGGCGTTGGCGCCGGCCGACAGCAACTGGCCGCCGATCACGAAGGTCGGGTCCATGCCGCCCTCGCGCAGCACGCTGGCGGTCAGCGAGGTGGTGGTGGTCTTGCCGTGTGTGCCGGCGATGGCGATGCCGCGCTTGAAGCGCATCAGCTCGGCCAGCATCTCGGCGCGCGGCACGATCGGGATGCGCTTTTCGCGCGCGGCCACACGCTCGGGATTGTCGGCCTTGATGGCGCTGGACACCACCACCACGTCGGCGCCCTCGATGTGGCCGGCGGCGTGGCCCTTGAACACGGTCGCGCCCATGGCCTGCAGCCGGCGCGTGGCCTGGCTGTCGCTTTGGTCGGAACCGCTGACCTGGTAGCCGAGCGTGACCATGACCTCGGCGATGCCGCTCATGCCGGAGCCGCCGATGCCGATGAAATGCACGCGCGGAAAGGCGCGGGCCAGATCGCCCTCTTTCAGCAGATGGCGCTTCATGCCCTCACCTCGCGCAGGACCAGCTCGGCCACGTCCTCGGCCGCGTGCGGAAACGCCGCGGCGCGCGCCGCGTTGGCCATCGCCAGGCGTTTATCGGAATCGGATGCCAACATCGTGAGTGCGTCCTTGAGTCGCTGCGGCAGGTCGGGACCTTGACGGAACCACAGACCGCCGCCGTGTTGTTTGAGGAATTCGGCGTTCTTGGCCTGATGGTCGTCGACCGCGGTCGGCAGCGGCACCAGCAAGGCGGCGACGCCGGCCGCGCAGATCTCGGCCACGGTCAAGGCGCCGGCGCGGCCGATGACCACGTCGGCCCAGCCATAGGCCGCGGCCATGTCCTGGATGAACGGTTCGAGCGAGGCGTCGACGCCGACGGCCGCATACGCCTGCCGTGTTTCGTCCAGCAGTTTCTCGCCGCACTGGTGGCGGATGTCGAGCCGGCGCGGAATCCCGGCGAATACCGCCGGCAGCACCGCATTCAAGGCGCGTGCACCCTGGCTGCCGCCGAGCACCAGCACCCGCAGCGCCTCGCCGTCGTGGCGGCGCTGCGCCGGCGGCGGCAAGGCGCTGATTTCCGGCCGCACCGGATTGCCGACGATGGTGTTCGGTACCTTGCCGAAGCTGTTCGGGAAACCGGTTAGCACCTTGTCGGCCAGACGCGCGAGCAGGCGGTTGGTCAGGCCCGGTGCGCAATTCTGCTCATGCACCAGCAACGGATGGCCCAATAGCCAAGCCGCCACACCGCCCGGGCCGGCGGCATAGCCGCCGAAGCTGATCACCGCCGCCGGGCGATGCGCCATCATCAGGGACCGCGCTTTCAGCACCGCCTTGCCTACCGTCAACGGCGCTTTCAGCAGGCCTGCGATGCCTTTGCCGCGCAGGCCTTTGACCGCCAGGGTCTCGATCGCGAAACCGCGCGCCGGCACCAAGCGCGTCTCCATGCCGCCGTCGGTGCCGAGCCACAGCACCGTTTCGCCACGGGCGCGCAGGGCCTCGGCCACGGCCAGACCGGGGAAGATGTGGCCGCCGGTGCCGCCGGCCATGATCACCACGGGTGCGCGCGGGGCGTCGCTCATGCCGGCGCCCCCGCTTTCGGTTCGATGCGTCGGCCGCCGATGCGGGCGGCCGCTTGCGCGGCGCTCGGGCGGCTTTCGTCGCGCGCGGCAACACCGGCGTCGTCGCTCCGCGGCGCATCGGTGCGCTCGCCGCGTTGGCGGCGGGCGCGGTCAAGCTCATAGCTGATGCGTAGCAACAGGCCCATGGCCGTGCAGGTCATCATCAAGCTGGAGCCGCCGGAGGAGATCAGCGGCAGGGTCAGGCCCTTGGTCGGCAGCAGGCCGAGGTTGACGCCGACCGAGACCGTGGCCTGGATGCTGATCCACAAGCCCAAGCCGAACGCGCAGTAGGCGGCGAACGGACGGTTCAGCTCCAGACAGCCCAGGCCGGTGCGGAACGCGCGCCAGGTCAGGATGCCGAACAGCAGCACCAGCAGGCAGACGCCGATGAAGCCGAACTCCTCGGCGTACACCGAGAAGATGAAGTCGGTGTGCGCTTCCGGCAGGTAATCCAGTTTCAGGATGCTGCCGCCCAGGCCGACGCCGTCCAGACCGCCGCGGCCGATGGCGATGAACGCCTGCACCAGCTGGAAGCCGGAATCGAACTGGTCGGCCCACGGATCGAGGAAGGAGGTCAGGCGCTTGACGCGATACGGCTCCATCCAGGCGATGAAGCCCATGGCGACGCCCATCACGATGGCCGGGCCGACGATGTGGCGCTGGTTGGCACCGCCCAGCCAGACCATGCACAGGGTGATCGCCAGCAGCAGCGCGGACGAGCCGAAGTCCGGCTGCAACAACAGCAGGAACACCAGCGCGCAGGCGATGCCGAGCGGTTTCAGCAGGGTCTTCAGGCTGCTGCCGATCTGGTCGCGGTAGCGCACCAGGTAGCTCGACAGCCAGACGATGAACATCAACTTGACCGCCTCCACCGCCTGGAAGCCGAGCGGGCCGACGCGCACCCAGCGGCGTGCGCCGTTGACCGAATGGCCCAGGCCGGGAATCCAGACGCTGACCAGCGCCAGAAAGCACAGGCCCAGGAACACGTAGCCGTATTTCTCGACCTGCTTGATCTCGGTACGCAGCGCGACCGCGGCCAAGCCCAGGCCGACGGCCAGGAACAGCAGATGGCGGTTGATGTAATAGAACGCGCCCTGCCCGGTCATCACCGCGTACGACATCGAGCTGGAGGCCACCATCACCACGCCCAGCGCCAACAGCACGCCGATCGCGCACAGCATCGGCACGTCGACGCGGCCGCCGAGTTCCTGGTATTTGGTGGCCTGCGGAGCCGCCATCAGCGCACCTTCAGGGTCGCCAGCGCGACCAGCACGAGGATGACCGAGATGATCCAGAAGCGCACGATCACGCGCGGTTCCGGCCAGCCCTTGAGTTCGAAATGATGGTGGATCGGCGCCATGCGGAACACGCGCTTGCCGGTCAGCTTGAACGAGGCGACCTGGATCATCACCGACAGCGTTTCGATCACGAAGATGCCGCCCATGATCACCAGGATCAGCTCCTGGCGTACGATCACCGCGATGGCGCCGAGCGCCGCGCCCAGCGCCAGCGCGCCGATGTCGCCCATGAACACCATGGCCGGGAAGGTGTTGAACCACAAAAAGCCCAGCCCGGCGCCGGCGATGGCGGCGCAGACGATGGCCAGCTCGCCGGCGCCCGGCACCGACGGGATCTGCAGGTAGTTGGAGAACACCGCGTTGCCGGAAGCATAGGCGAAGATGCCCAGGCCGCCGGCGACCAGCACGGTCGGCATGATGGCCAGGCCGTCCAAGCCGTCGGTCAGGTTGACCGCGTTGGAGAAGCCGACGATCCAGAAATACGCCACCACCATGAACAGCGCGCCCAGCGGCACCGCCACGTTCTTCAGCAACGGCAGGTACAGCGTGGTGTTGGACGGCGCGTCGGCGGTGACGAACAGCACCACCGCGGCGATGGCGCCGAACACCGACTGCAACGCGTATTTATGGCGCGACTTCAGGCCGTTCGGGTCGCGCCGCACGATCTTGATCCAGTCGTCCAGCCAGCCGATCAGGCCGTAGGCGACCAGCACCGCCAGCACGATCCAGACGTAGCGGTTGCGCAGGTCGGCCCACAGCAGGGTCGACAGGGTGATGGTCATCAGGATCAGCGCGCCGCCCATGGTCGGCGTGCCGGCCTTGGAGAAGTGCGACTGCGGGCCGTCGGTGCGGATCGGCTGGCCGCCTTTCAGCCGCGACAGCCGGGCGATCACCGACGGGCCCAGCCACAGCGACAGCGCCAGCGCGGTCAGGGCGCCGAGGATGGCGCGCATGGTGATGTAGTCGAACAGCGCGAACAGACGGGCGAATTCCTGCAGCCAACGGGCCAGTTCAAGCAACATGCGGGGTCTCCTTGGCGCCGAAGCGCTGCGTCAGGGCGTCGACCACGAGATCCATCCGGCTGGAACGCGAGCCCTTGACCAGCACGCGCTGGTCGGCCCGCAATCCGTCGCCGAGCGCGGCAGTCAGCGCCTCGCGGTCGGTGAAGTGGGTGGCGCCGTCACCGAAGGCGGCGGCGGCGGCGGCGCTCAGCCGGCCGCAGGTCAGCAGGCGGCCGATGCCGGCCTGTTTGGCCAACGCGCCGGTCTGGGCGTGCAGGTCTTCGGCGCCGGGGCCGAGTTCGGCCATGTCGCCCAGCACCAAGACCGCGGTGCGGCCGTCCAAGGCGCAGGCTTCGCGCAGGGAGGCGATGGCGGCGGCGACCGAACCGGGATTGGCGTTGTAGCTGTCGTCGACCAGCACTGCGCCGTTGCCGAGCGTGCGCACGGCCTGCCGGCCGGCGACCGGACGCGCGGCCTGCAGGCCTTTGACCACGGCCTCGAACGGTGCGCCGGCGGCCAGCGCCATGGCCGTGGCGGCCAACGCGTTCAGCACGTTGTGCCGGCCGGGGAACGGCAGGCGGATGTCGGCGCGGCCGGCCGGACTGACCAGCTCGAAGCGCGAACCGTCGGCGTCCAGCGCCAACGCGCGGGCACCGACGTCGGCGTTGTTGTCCAGCCCGAAGCGCAGCACGCCGCGGCGGCCGATGCGCTCCAGGAAATACGGCGCGAAGGCGTCGTCGACGTTGACCACCGCCATGCCGTCGTCCGGCAGCGCCTCGTAGATGGCGCCCTTGGTCTCGGCGATGCCGAGCAGCGAGCCCATGCGTTCGATGTGGGCCGGCGCGATGTTGTTGACCAGCGCCACGTTCGGGGTCACCACGCTGCACAGGTAGGCGATGTCGCCCGGCTTACCGGCGCCCATTTCGTAGATGGCGAACTCGGCGTCTTCCGGCGCGTCGATGACCGCCAGCGGCAGGCCGATCTCGTTGTTGCGGTTGCCGGGATTGACGTAGGCGCGGCCGGCTTCGCGCAGGATGGCGTGCAGCAGGGTCTTGACCGAGGTCTTGCCGTTGCTGCCGGTCAGCGCCAGCGTCACCGCCGGGCGGCCGCGGGCGATGCCGGCGGCGATGTCGGCCAGCGCCTGTTCGGTGTCGGCGCACAGGACGTGCGGCAGCGCGGTCGGCACCGGCTTGTGTAGCAGCAGCGCGGCGGCGCCGTTGTCGGCGGCCTGATCGGCGAACTCGTGCGCGTCGAAGCGTTCGCCGCGCAGCGCCACGAACAGCGCGCCGGCCAGGTCTTCGCGGCTGTCGGTGCTGACGCGCGCGACGGGGACGTCGTCGCCGACCAGGCGGCCTTCGCACCACTGCGCGATCTGCGACAGCATCAGCGTCCTCATGCCGCCACCTGCAGGCATTCGCCGGCCACGGCACGGTCGTCGAACGGGGTCTTCACGCCGTTTACTTCCTGATAGGTCTCGTGGCCCTTGCCGGCGATCAGCACGATGTCGCCGGCATCGGCTTCGGCGATGGCCTCGGCGATGGCGCGGCGGCGGTCGCGCTGCACGCACACTCGCTCCGGCGCGCGGAATCCGGCGCGGATCTCGGCCACGATGGCGTCGCCCGACTCGCTGCGCGGATTGTCGTCGGTGACCCAGACCGCATCGGCCCATTGTTCGACGCTGGCCGCCATCAGCGGCCGTTTGCTGCGGTCGCGGTCGCCGCCGCAGCCGAACACGCAGATCAGCCGCGCTTGGCTGTGGCCGCGCAGGGTCTTCAGCGCCTGTTCCAGGGCGTCCGGCGTGTGCGCGTAATCGACCACCACCAGCGGCTTGCCGTCGCTGCCGCCCAAGCGGCTCATGCGGCCGCCGACCGGATCCAGCCGGCCCAGCAGCGCGGCGACGTCGGCCAAGGGCAGGCCCTGGGCGCGCAGCACGCCGGCCACCGCCAACAGGTTGTCGACATTGAAGCGGCCGAGCAAGGGCGAAGCGACCTCGACTTCGGCGCCGGCTTCGCATAGACGGAAACGCATGCCGTCCAATCCCAGACGCACGTCGTCGGCGCGCAGGTCGGCGACGGCAGCGCCGGCGGAAGAGGTGCGGATCACGGCCAAGCCGGATGGCAGGCGGCCGGCCAATTCACGGCCGTAGGCGTCGTCGATGTTGATCACCGCGTGGCGCAGGCCGGGCCAGGCGAACAGCGTGGCCTTGGCCTCGAAATAGGCCGCCATGGTGCCGTGGTAATCCAGATGATCCTGGGTCAAATTGCTGAACACCGCGGTGTCGAATACGACCTCGGCCACGCGGCCTTGGTCGAGCGCGTGCGAGGACACTTCCATCGCCACCAGCGTGGCGCCGTCGTCGCGCATGGCGCCGAGCGCGCGGTGCACCGCGATGACGTCCGGCGTGGTGCGCTCGCCGGCCTGCAGGCGTCCGTACAGGCCGGTGCCGAGCGTACCGATGGTGCCGGCGACGCGGCCGAGCAGCGTGAAGGCCTGCGCGATCAGTTGCACGGTGGAGGTCTTGCCGTTGGTGCCGGTCACGCCGACCACGGTCATCGCTTTCGACGGCGCGCCGTAGAAACGGTCGGCGAGCGCGGCCTGCAGGCGCTTGAGTTCCGGCACCGGCAGCGCGTTCGGCGGCGGCGCGGCGCCGGCCGGCGCCGGCGGTTCGAACAACACCACGGCGGCCTTGGCCGCTTGTTCGGCATTCAGATAGCTCAGGCCGTGTGCGCTCAGGCCGGGCACGGCCAGGAACGCATCGCCGTCGGCGACGGCGCGCGAATCGGCGCACAGGCCGCGGATGTCGCGGTCGGCGTCGGCCGGCACGGCGAACAGGCCGTCGGCCAGCGCGCTCAGGCGCATACTCCGGCTCACGGCGTCACCTCCGGCACCGGCGGCACATCCTCTTCGGCCGCCACAGGCGCGGCCGGTTTAGCCGGCGCGGCATCGGCATACCATTGCGCGATGTTGTCCGGCGGCACGTCCATCAGGCGCAGCGCACCGTCCATCACGTGGTGGAACACCGGCGCCGAGATCACGCCGCCGTAGTAACCGCCGGCCGAGGGCTCATGCACCACCACCGCCATCGCGAAACGCGGATTCTCGATCGGCACCACGCCGGCGAACAGCGAGATGTAGCGTCGCTCGTAGCCGCCGGCCACGGCCCGGCGCGAGGTGCCGGTCTTGCCGGCCACGCGGTAGCCCTTGATCGCGGCTTGGGTGGCGGTGCCGCCGGGTTCGATCACGCCCTCCAGCATACGCAGCACGTCGTTGGCGATGTGCGCGTCGACCGCCCGCACGCGCCGGGTCTTGGCGCCCTTGATGAAGGTCGGGCTGACGCGCACGCCGCCGTTGGCCAGCGTGGCGTAGGCCTGCGCGATCTGCAGCGGCGTCACCGACAGGCCGTAGCCATAGGAGATGGTGGCCTTCTCGACCGGACCCCAGCGGTTCGGCGCCGACAGCACGGCCGAGGATTCGCCGGGGAAGCCGGACTCGGTCTTCTCGCCGAAGCCGAAGCGGCTGAACACGCCGTACATGTGCTGGTTGCTCATGGTCGCGGCCAGTTTGGCCGAGCCGATATTGGACGACTTCACCAGCAGCCGGCGCAGGGTCACCGGGCCGTAGTCGTGCACGTCGGAGATGTAGCGGTTGGCGATGCGGTACTTGCCCGGGCCGGTCGGGATCACGATGTCGGGGTCGATGCCGTTCTCGAGCGCGGCGGCCACGGTGAACGGCTTCATGGTCGAACCCGGCTCCAGCACGTCGGTGACGGCGGCGTTGCGCCGGCGCGAAGGCGGGATGTTCTCGCGCGAATTCGGGTTGTATGACGGATAGTTGACCATCGCCAGCACTTCGCCGGTCTTCACGTCCAGCACCACCGCGGTGCCGGAGCGCGCCTGATGCTGCAGCACGGTCTTCTTCAGCTCGCTGTAGGCCAGGTACTGGATGCGGCGGTCGATCGACAGCACCAGGTCCTTGCCGTTCTCGGCCGGACGGATCAGGTCGACGTTCTCGACCACGCGGCCGCGGCGGTCGCGGATGATCTTCTGCTTGCCGGGCGTGCCGGTCAGCCAGTCGTCGAAAGCCTTCTCCATGCCCTCGATGCCGTGCTCGTCGAGGTTGGTGAAGCCGATCACCTGCGCCATCACCTCGCGGTGCGGATAGAAGCGGCGGAATTCGCGGCTGCTGTACACGCCGGGAATGTCGAGATCGAGCACGGCCTTGGCCGCGTCCGGATTCATGTGCCGGCGCAGGTACATGAACTGCTTGTCCTTGCGCTGCGCCAGCTTCAGGGTCAATTCGTCCACCGGCAGACCGACCGCGCGCGCCAGCTCGGGCACGCGCTTGGCGTCGACCAGCAGTTCCTTGGGATTGACCCACAGCGATTCGACCGGACTGGACACCGCCAACGGCTCGCCGTTGCGGTCGGTGATCATGCCACGGGTGGTGGCGATGGTGACCTCGCGCAGGAAGCGCTCGTCGCCGGCGGCCTGCAGGCGGTCGTCGGCAATCAGCTGCATGTAGGCGGCGCGCGCCACCACCACCGTGCCGCAGAACAGCAGGATGCCGACGATCAGGCCCAGACGGGCCCGCGGCTGGCCGGCGCGCGGCATCGGTCTCATGGCTGCACCACCGTGATCTCGTTCTCGGCCGGGAAACGCATGCCGAGCTTGTCGGTGGCGATGCCGACGATGCGCGCGCTTTCCGACACGGTGGCCTGCTCGGTCTGCAGACGGCGGAACTCGACGTTGAATTCGTCGCGCTGCTTCTGCAGGCGGCTCAGCTCGATGTAGGCCTGGCGGTGCGAATGGCGCGAATACACCACGGCGACGGCGCTGGCGATGCAGGCCAGGATCAACGCGGCCAGGGCGAACAGGCGCGGGCTCATGCCGTACCCGCCTTTTCGGCCACGCGCAGCACGGCGCTGCGCGCGCGCGGGTTTTCGGCCAGCTCGTCGTCGCCGGCCTTGAGCGCGCCGGAGACGTCGTGCAGGGTCGGCCGGAACGGCGCGGCCGCCGGCATGCGGCGGTTGCCGGCCGGCGCCTTCGCGCATTTGGCGATGAACTGCTTGACGATGCGGTCTTCCAGCGAATGGAAGCTGATCACCGCCAGCCGGCCGCCGGGCTTGAGCAGGTCGTGCGCGGCCTGCAGGCCGGCTTCGAGGTCGGCCAACTCGCGGTTGATGTAGATGCGGATGGCCTGGAAGCTGCGGGTGGCCGGATGGATCTTGCCGTCGCCGCGGCCGACCACGCCGGCGATGCACTCGGCCAACTGCGCGGTGCGGGTGAACGGCGTGTCGGCGCGCTTGGCGACCAGCACGCGCGCGATGCGGCGGCTGAGCTTTTCCTCGCCGTACAGCCACAGCACGTCGGCGATGTCCTTTTCGGAGGCCTGCGCCAGCCACTCGGCGGCGCTTTGGCCGCGGCTGGTGTCCATGCGCATGTCGAGCGGGCCGTCCTGGCGGAAGCTGAAGCCGCGCTCGGCCACGTCCAGCTGCGGCGAAGACACGCCCAGGTCGAGCAACACGCCGTCCAGCCCGCCGCCCGCCGCCGGCCAGTGCGCCATGTCGGCGAACGAGCCGTGGTGCAGGCTGACCCGCGCGTCGGCGGTGAAGTGCGCCTCGGCGTGCGCGATGGCGTCCGGATCCTTGTCCATCAGCAGCAGGCGGCCGTCCGGGCCGAGCCGGTCGAGGATGCCGCGCGCATGCCCGCCGCGCCCGAAGGTGCCGTCGAGATAGCATCCGTCGGATTTGACTCGCAGGCCGTCCATAACCTCTTTCCACATCACGGGAAGGTGGCGGGGAGTCTGCTGCGTCACAGAGGTCCCGTTCGCCATGGCTTACAACCTCAGGTCCAGCATGGCGTCGGTGACATCGTCCTCGACGATGCTCTGGCGGATCTGCGCCAGATGCGCCTGTTCGCTCCACAGCTCGAGCTTGACGCCCATGCCGACCAGCACGGCGCGCTTTTCCAGGCCGGCGGCGTGCCGGTGGCTGGACGGCAGCAAGATGCGGGCGCTGCTGTCGGGCTCCAGGAAGGTGGCGGCGCCGACCAGCTTCAGCTGCAGACTGCGATAGACCTTCTTGGCGCTGGGCAGGGCGATGACCTGGTCACGCACTTTCTGCCATTCGGATTCAGGGTACAGCCAGAGGCAACCCGGCTCGTAGGGGTTGTAGGTCAGCACCAAGCGGTTGTTGCACGCGCCCGCGACCAGGTCGCGGAAGGCCGTGGGGATGGCCAAACGCCCTTTGTCGTCAATGCTGATTGCGGTTTCACCCTGGAACATATCCACCTTTTCCCACAAAAAACCAGAATTCCCCCTGATTGCCCACAGTAGACTTCCGAAATGTCAAAGTCAAGCACTTTTCCAATGGTTTTCATTTGGGGAATCAATGGCTTGCATCAACTTGAGAAAATACTTTAAGAAGCGATTCATACGCTTTGTTTACGTTGATTTTTAATTTTCGCGCTCGTTGTCAGCGATTTTTCCACGGAGTTATCCACAGGAACTTCCAGCCCCGCTTTTCCCGCTTGACGCGCAGCGAAATTCGCGTTTCCAGCGAAAAATCCCCTGTAAGGGATGACTTCCGGCCGATGCGCCGCCGGTCGGACATGGCACACTGGCGGCTCACTCGGGGAGAGAAGCGGAATGGAACAATTCGGTCGCAGCTGGGATTTGCTGAAAGCCTGCTTCGGGGTATTGCGCGACGACAAGGAGCTGCTGCTGTTTCCGGCGCTGTCGGGCTTGGTGTCGCTGGCGGTCATCGCCGTGTTCGCCGTGCCTCTGATGCTGGGCCGCCTGCTCGAACATGGCCTCGCGCCGTTCAACATGGCGCTCGTGTTCGGCTTTTACCTGTGCCAGGCGATGGTGATCCACTATTTCAACGCGGCCTTGGTCGGCGCCGCGCAGATCCGCCTGGATGGCGGTAATCCGACGCTGGGCGACGGCCTGCGCCTGGCCAACGCGCACGCGCTGCCGATTCTGGGCTTTGCCGCGATATCGGCCACCGCGGGCCTGTTGCTGCGCCGCGGCAAACGCCGCCGCCGCGGCCTGGAGAACGCGGTGACGGCCGCCGCCGGCATGGCCTGGCAAGTGGCCACGCTGTTGGTCATTCCGGTGCTGCTCAGCCGGAAAATCGGCCCGATCGACGCTATCGTGGAAAGCGGCAAGCTGCTGAAACGCACCTGGGGCGAGAACCTGATCGGCACCGTGGGCATCTGGGCCGGCTACAAGGCGGCGTTCAGCGCCCTGCTGTTGGCATCGGTGGCCGCGGTGTTCTTCGCGTTCCGCGCGTCGCCGGCGTTGGCGGTCGCGGTGGCCGGCCTGTGCGCCGCCGCCATGGTCTTGCTGGTGATCGTGAAATCGGCGGTATCAGCCGTTTACACCGCCGTGCTGTACCGCTATGCGATCAGCGGCGAAACCGCCGCCGGATTCGAGCAGGCGCGCATCGAACAGGCCTTGCGGAACCCGGCATAAGAAACCGGAAAGGGGCGGAGTTGGCCGATAAGCCGGGTTCTGTCGTGGACAACCATTCCTCTAGGCCTTGCGTCACCGCAAGGCTCAAGCAGCACACCCGGGTGCGGACCGAGCCAATCCATCGCACCCCTATTTGGCCTTGCTCCGAGTGGGGTTTACCGTGCCCTGCGGCGTTAGCCCCGCAGGCGGTGGGCTCTTACCCCACCGGTTCGCCCTTACCACGCGCCCTCGCGGGCCGTTCGGCGGTATGTTTTCTGTTGCACTGGCCGTCGGCTTGCGCCGCCCAGGCGTTACCTGGCACTCTGCTCTGTGGAGCCCGGACTTTCCTCGGCGCTTGCGCGACGCGGTTGTCTGGCCAACTCCGCCAAGGCCATTGTCGCACAGTCCGGCTGAACGCAACGGTTCCGTGCCGCGTCATCGGGTTCGCCGGCGCCCGCGCCGCAAGTCATACTGATGGTCCACTCGGAACCGCGAGAATCCCATGTCCATGAAATCGCACCTGATCGCCGCCGCCCTGCTCGCCTTCGGCACATCCGCCCTCGCGCAGGATGCCGTACCGGCACCTGCCGCTGCGCCCGCCGCCGAAGCACCGCTGAAATACTCGAACAAGTGGCGGATCAAATTCCGCGGCGAAGCCAAATCCGACGGCGTGCTGGTGTTCCGCATGACGCAGAAGGGCCGCGAACCGGTGCAGGTCAGCATTACGGTGAAAGACGGCACCAACGACGACAACATCGCCGACCTGGCCGAAGACGCCCTGCAGAAAGCCTTCCCGCGCGATTTCAACATCGAAGTGGACGATGGCGAGGACCTGCTGGTGAAGCTGGCGTTCTGGGAAGGGCGCTCCAGCCTGCAACTGGTCGGCAACGACGTACGCGGACTGAAGATCAGGATCGTGCGCGAATAAGCGCGCTCACTCGCCGCCGTACAACGCCTTGCGCGGCGCGCCGCTGAGTTCGGCCGCCAGTTTGGCTGCCTGCGACGGCTTCATCACCTCGGCCAGCTTGGCGTACAGCCGCCTGCCTTCGCGCAACGCGGCGTCCGCGTCCTCCGGCGCGCCGGCCACCACCAGCACGAACTCGCCCTTGCGCTGGTTCGGGTCGGCGCCGACGGATTCGGCGATCGACGCCAGCGTGCCGTCGAGCACGGTCTCGAACAGCTTGGTGATCTCGCGCGCCAGCACCGCCTCGCGCGCGTCGCCGAACGCGGCGCGCATGTCGGCCAGGCATTCCTCGATGCGGTGCGCGCTCTCGTAGAACACCAGCGTGCGCGGCTCGGCAGCCAGCGCCTGCAGGCGTTCGCGCCGCGCCGTAGACTTGTTCGGCAGGAAGCCTTCGAAGCAGAAACGGTCGGAGGCGATGCCGGCCACCGACAGCGCCGCGATGGCGGCGCACGGACCGGGCACCGGCGACACGGTGACACCGGCGGCGCGCAGGCCGCGCACCAGCCGGTAACCGGGATCGGAAATCAGCGGCGTGCCGGCGTCGCTCACCAACGCCAGGCTTTCGCCGGCCTGCAGATACGACAGCACCTGCGCCACGCGCGCGTCCTCGTTGTGTTCGTGCAGGGCCAGCAACGGCCGCTCCAGGCCGAGCGCGTTCAGCATCTGCCGGGTATGCCGGGTGTCTTCGGCGCAGATGCGGTCGGCGCCGGCCAGCACATCGCGCGCGCGCGGGCTCAAATCGCCCAGATTGCCGATGGGCGTGGCGACCACGTACAAAGCGCCCTTTTTCAGCTCGAACATTGGTAAAATCCGGACAGGAACCGCTTCCATCATAGCGTCAAGCACAAGGACTTTGGGTTATGCGTGCATTGCTTACCGTCGCCGCCGTCTGCCTGCTGGCCGCCTGCACCAGCGCGCCGAAGCGTGCGCCGGTGATCGAGGACAAACCGGCGGCGCCGCGCGACGCCTTGGCCGAAGCCCGTGCCCGCAACCAGCATTGGCTGGAGCCGACGCTGACCGGCGCCTTCCCCGCCGCCGTCGGCGACTACCGCGCGCCGCAACGCCTGGCCGTGCTGTTGCCGCAGAGCGGCAATCTGTCGGCCGCCGCCGCGGCCGTGCGCGACGGCCTGTTGGCCGCTTACTACGCCGAAACCCGCAACAAACCGATCATCCGCTTCTACGACACGCAAGGCACCGCCGCCGGCGCCGGCGCCGCGTTCGCGCGCGCGCGCAAGGACGGCGCGCAGATGGTCATCGGCCCGATCGGCAAGGACGAAGCGGCGGCCGTGGCCGCGCTCGCCGACGGCATCCCGGTGCTGGTGCTGAACAAGATCGACGGCCCGCGCAGCCGCTTCCTGCTCGACTTCTCGCTGACGCCCGAACGCGAAGGCGAACTGCTGGCCGAACGCCTGCTGGCCGACAGGATTCTGGAAGCCGCGGTGTTCGTGGAAGGCGACGATGCCGCGCAACGCAGCTTCAGCGCCTTCGAAGACGCCTACCGCCTCGGCGGCGGCCTCGTGGTGGCGAAGGCGCCGGTGCCGCACTTCGGCAAGGACGCCAACGGCGCCGCCGTCAATCCGGTGTTGCCGGATTCGCTGTCGCGCGCCAACGGCGTGCTGCTGCTGATGTCGGGCACCGCCGCCAAACCGACGCGGGCCGCGTTGGCGCTAAACGGCGCCGGCCAGCTGCCGCTGTACGCCGGCGGCGACATCACCGACAACGCCGACCCAATGAGCAACGCGCAGCTCGACGGCATCCGCTTCCCGCAATTGCCCTGGCTGGGCGGCCGCGGCAACGCGCTGAATCTGTCGGCCGCCTCGGTGGCCAAACTGCCGAGCGCCCGCGGCGCCGGTGCGCGCCTGAACGCCTTCGGCGCCGACGCCTGGCTGATCGCGACCCGACTGCATCTGTGGCTGAACAATCCGAACGGACCGATCAATGGCGCCACCGGCACGCTGCATCTGGAGCCGGACGGCGAAATCGAACGCCGCCTGCCGTGGGCGGTGTTCCGCGGCGGCGTGCCGCAGGCGGATGTCCGCTAGCCCAACTTTCCGGCAAGTCCGCGGCCGGATGGCGGAGGACGCCGCCCTGGCCTTCCTCACCGCGCGTGGCCTTACGCTGCTCGAACGCAACGCGCGTTTTTCGGTCGGCGAACTCGATCTGATCCTGCTGCACGGCGACACCCTGGTGTTCGCCGAAGTGCGGCAACGCAAATCCGAGGCCTTCGGCGGCGCCGCGCAGTCGATCGACGCGCGCAAACGCCGCAAATGCGCGCTGGCCGCGCAATGCTGGCTGAAGCGCAACCCGCGCTTTGCCGACGCCTCCTGCCGCTTCGATGCCGTACTGCTGACCGGCACCGAGGACGACTGGCGCATCGAATGGATCCAAGGCGCCTTCGTGTTCGAGGACGTATTCTGATGGATCGCCGTCTGATCGCCGCGTTCGAACGCGCGCTCGGCGCCGAGGCGGTGCTGACCGGCATCGACGACTGCCTGGCCTACGGCTACGACAACTCGAGCTACCGCGCCAATCCGGCCATGGTGCTGCTGCCCACCCGCATCGAGCAGGTGCAGGCCGCGGTGCGGCTGGCGCGCGAATACAAACTGCCGCTGACCGCACGCGGCCGCGGCACCAACACCACCGGCGCCAGCGTGCCGGTCGAGCGCGGCATCGTGATCGGCTTCGAGCGCATGGACGCCATCCTGGACATCGCGCCCGGCGACCGGACCGCCCGCGTGCAGCCCGGCGTGTTGAACGGCGACCTGCAGGCGGCCTTGGCGCCGCATGGCCTGTTCTGGCCGCCGGACCCGACCTCGGCGCCGTTCTGCAGCATCGGCGGCAACATCGCCTGCAACGCCGGCGGTCCGCGCGCGGTGAAATACGGCGCCACGCGCGACAACGTGCTGGCGCTGAAGGCGGTCACCGGCACCGGCGAGCTGGTCGAATTCGGCGCGCGCACCAGCAAGAACGCGGCCGGCTTCGATCTCTCGCGCCTGCTGATCGGCTCCGAAGGCGGCTTGGCGCTGGTGGTGGAAGCCACGCTGAAACTCAGCCCGAAACCTGCGGCGCGCGCCATGCTGCGCGCGCTGTACCGCGACATGGAATCCGCCGCCGAGGCGGTGGCGCGGCTGATGGCGCAACCCGATACGCCCTCGATGCTGGAGTTCATGGACGCCACCGCGCTGAGGCTGGCGCGCGAGGTCGGCGGCGCCGACATCCCCGACGCCGGCGCGTTGTTGATGATCGAAGGCGACGGCGATCCGGCGCAACTGCCGGAGCTGCTGCGCCGCCTCGCCGGTTTCGCTCAAGGCGATGGTTGCCTCGACATCACCATTCCCGGCAGCGAGGCCGAGCAGGCGCAGCTGATGGCGGCGCGCAAGGCGCTCTCGCCGGCGCTACGCAGCCTGGCCAGCGGCAAGATCAACGAAGACGTGGTGGTGCCCGTCTCCAAGGTGCCGGCGCTGGTGCGCTTCGTGGAAGCGCTAGCGTGCGAATCGGGCCTGACCATCGTCAGCTTCGGCCACATCGGCAACGGCAACGTGCACGTGAACGTGATGTACGACAAGGCCGACGCCGGCCAGACCGCCACGGCCGAAGCCTGCGCCGGGAAGCTGTTCGCCGAAGTGCTACGTTTGGGCGGAACGCTGTCCGGCGAACACGGCATCGGACTGGCCAAGCGGCCGTTCATGGCGCAGGCGTTCACGCCGGAGACGCTGACAATGATGCGCGGCATCAAACAGCTGTTCGACCCGGACGGCATCCTCAATCCGTGCAAGACCTTGCCGGAATGAAAAATCCCATATCTAATCGCACAAACCAAGCCCGGGGATAACCTCGATGCCGCTCACCGAATGCAGCGAATGCAAGAACAAGATCAGCTATCGCGCGAAAGCCTGCCCGCATTGCGGACATCCTCAGAAAATGGGCTGTTTCGCCGGCATGGCGCTCCTTGCGGCATTCATTTACCTGGGCGTCCAGGTCATGAAATTCTTTGACGCGTGACCGGCGGATGGAAGCCGCCGAAAACCATCACCGCAATACACAGGGGCAAGAAGCATGACGGAAAAAAACGCCAATGGTCAGATGAACAAAATCATCGAACGCGCCATACATACATCGGATGTGCGAATCGAGGGCGGGCTGACTTCGCCCAGAAGTTTATGGGGTGTTTCGCGTGAAAAATGCTTCCACCTCGCGCAAGTTTCGGTTTGGGAACTATCCTGTACGAATGCGTGAGCTGGAACAGGAATTCGGTGCTTGTGTGCTGATGTATCTGTTTCGAAATAGAGACGATGCCCAAAATTTAGCCTCGTTACTCAATCAGTCATGATTGGTGTATCAGGCAGTCCTTCGGACTGATTGATTACACGGACGTGAGCAAAATGCCCGAAACCCACGCCAATGCCACGCCTGAAGTAGCCGGCCTCAGCCAAGCCGAAGCCGCGCGGCGCTTGGCCGCCGATGGCCCGAACGTGCTGGAACAGGCCCGCCGGCGAACGCTGGCGCAGCGGCTCTGGGATCTGCTCAAGCAGCCGATGTTCGCGCTGCTGGTGGCGGCGGCGCTGTTGTACACCCTGCTCGGCGATCTGACCGAAGGCCTGACCCTGGCGGTGTTCGTGCTGGCGGTGATCGGCCTGACCTTCTATCAGGAAGGCCGCACCGAGAACGCCATCGAGGCCCTGCGCGAACTGACCGAAACCCATGCGCGCGTGCTGCGCGACGGCGCGGCCCGCGACATCCCGGCGCGCGAGGTGGTGACCGGCGATCTGCTGCTGTTGGCCGAAGGCGACCGCGTCGCCGCCGACGGCCGGGTGCTGGCGGCGCACGATTTGCAGGTGGACGAATCGCTGCTGACCGGCGAGTCCTTGCCGGTCAACAAGCGCGCCGATGCTTCGACGCCGGAAACCGACGATGCCGACGGACCCGGCGGCGATTACCGGCCCTGGGCCTACGCCGGCACCTTCGTGGTGCGCGGCCACGGCACGCTGCGCGTCACCGCCACCGGCTCGCGCAGCCAGGTCGGACGCATCGGCCGCTCGCTGGCGCAGCTCGGCGAACAGCGCACGCCGTTGCAGGCGCAGACCGCGCGCCTGGTGAAGGCGCTGGCCGGCTTGGCGCTGATCCTGTGCGCGTTGATGATCACCGTGCTCGGCGTGCGTTCCGGGCAGTGGCTGCCGGCGGTGCTGTCCGGCATCGCGCTGGCCATGGCCATCCTGCCGGAGGAGTACCCGGTGGTGCTGACCGTGTTCCCCGCGCTCGGCGCGCGCCGGCTGACCCGCGACGGCGTGCTGACGCGCCGGATCAACGCGCTGGAGACGCTGGGCGCCACCGGCGTGCTGTGCACCGACAAGACCGGCACGCTGACCGAAAACCGCATGCAGGTGACCGCATTGGTGACCGGTCCCGCGCAGGCGCCGCAAGTCCTGCATTGGCCCTTGGCCGACGGCGCGCCGTTGCCGGACGCCTTCCACGGCCTGATCGAACACGCCATCCTGGCCAGCGCGCCGCAGCCGTTCGACCCGATGGAGGCGGCGTTCCACCGCACCGGTCACGACTACCTGCGCGATACCGAACACCTGCACGGCGATTGGCGGCTGGCGCACAGCTACGCGCTGACGCCCGACCTGAAAGCCGTGACCCAAGCCTGGAAAGGCGAAGACGCGCAGCACGTGATTTCCAGCAAGGGCGCGCCGGAAGCGGTGATGGATCTCTGCCACCTGCCCGAGCCCGAACGGGCGGTCTGGCTACGCGAAGTGGAGGCCTTGGCCGCGCGCGGCCTGCGCGTGCTGGGCGTGGCGCATGGCCGGCATGCCGGCGACGGCTTTCCGCAATCGCCGCACGCGTTCGAGTTCGTCTGGGACGGCCTGATCGGGCTGAGCGATCCGCTGCGCGCCGGCGTACCGGCGGCGGTGGCCGAATGCCGTTCGGCCGGCATCCGGGTGATCCTGATCACCGGCGACTATCCGCTGACTGCGCGGGTGATTGCGGCCCAAGCCGGCCTGCCCGAGGGCGGGGTGCTGACCGGCGCCGAACTGGACGCGCTCGACGACGACGCCCTGCGCGAACGCCTGCGCACGGTGAACGTCTGCGCCCGCATCGCGCCCGAGCAGAAGCTGCGCATCGTGCGCGCGTTGCAGGCCGCCGGCGAGGTGGTGGCGATGACCGGCGACGGCGTCAACGACGCGCCGGCGCTGCGCGCCGCGCATGTGGGCGTGGCGATGGGCGCGCGCGGCACCGATGTGGCGCGCGAGGCCGCGGCGCTGGTGCTGACCGATGACGACTTCAGTTCGATCGTGCGCGGCATCCGCACCGGCCGCCGCATCTTCGCCAACCTGCGCAAGGCGATGGCCTACATCTTCGCCATCCACATCCCGATCGCCGGCGTGGCGTTGCTTCCGATGCTGCTGGGCCTGCCACCGCTGCTGCTGCCGCTGCACAT
The DNA here is from genome assembly GCF_014638745.1 of Arenimonas maotaiensis. Classification (GTDB taxonomy): domain Bacteria; phylum Pseudomonadota; class Gammaproteobacteria; order Xanthomonadales; family Xanthomonadaceae; genus Arenimonas; species Arenimonas maotaiensis. The sequence continues at coordinate 185,878 of NZ_BMFO01000002.1, read as the reverse complement.
CGCGTTGCTGGAGCTGATCATCGATCCGTCCTGCGCGGTGGCGTTCGAGCGCGAACCGGCCGAAGCCGGGGTGATGGCGCAGCCGCCGCGCGATACCCGGGCGCCGTTGTTCGGCGCCGCCGACATGCTCTCTGCCGCATTGCAGGGCCTGTGCGTGCTGGCCGGCCTGGCCGGCGTGTACGCCTGGGCGCGCTTCGGGCAAGCGCCCTTGAGCGAGGCGCAGACGCGCGCGCTGGTGTTCGTGGCCTTGGTGGTGTCGAACGCGGCGCTGATCCTGGCCAACCGCGCGCCGGCCGGCGGCTTCCTGGGCAGTCTGCGGGTGCCGAATCGGGCGGCCTATGCCATCATCTTGTTCGCGTTGGCGCTGGCGGCCTTGACCGTGCATTGGCCTTGGCTGCGCGCGGCGATGGATTTCGCGCCGCTGAGCGTAGCGCAACAGGCGGTGGCGGTGGCGGCCGGCATGGCCGTACTGGCGGCGGTGGTGCTGTTGCGCTGGCTGGGGAAAGCGCTGCGGGCGGCTTAAGCCAGGCCGGTGAAACGCCACACGGCTTGCACCAGCGCCAAGGCCATCAGGCCCGCCACCACATCATCGAACATCACGCCGAAGCCGCCGGAAAAGCGCCTGTCGGCCCAACCGACCGGACCGCGCTTGACGATGTCGAACAGGCGGAAGGCGGCGAACGCCAGTGCTGCGGCCGTCAGGCTTTTCGGCAACAGCAGCAAGGCGAGCCACTGCCCGATGAATTCATCCCAGACGATGTAGCCTGGGTCTTTCACGCCGGTGCGCGCGATCAGCCACTCGCTGGCCAGTATGCCGAGGCCGAAACCGGCCACGATCACCGCCAACTGCAACGGCAAGGACAAGTCCGCGAGCAACAGCCACCACAGCAGCACCGCCGCCAGCGAGCCGACCGTGCCCGGCGCGTTCGGCGACAGGCCGGAACCGAAGCCGAGCGCGAGCCAGGCATACGGGTGCTTCAGCAGGCGGAAGTCAGTGAACATGGGCTTCGAAATGCCGGTAGCCGGCATGTTCCAGCACCAGTTCGCCGCCGTCGGGCCGCAGGCAGCGCAGGCCGGGCTCGGCGGTGATGTGGCCGATGACCGAGGCGCTGACGCCGAGCTGCGCCATCGCCAGTTCGATGGCGAAGGCCTCCGAGGCCGGCGCGGTGAAGCACAGCTCGTAGTCGTCGCCGCCGGCCAGTTGCAGGCGCCAGCGCGCGTCGTCGTCGGGGAAGAAATCCAGCAGGCTGGACGACACCGGCAAGCGGCCGAGATCGAGCTCGGCACCGACGCCGCTGGCGGCAAGGATATGACCCAGATCCTGCGCCAGGCCATCGCTGACGTCGATGGCGGCATGCGCCAATCCGCGCAGCGCCAAACCGGCCTGCACGCGCGGCGTCGGCCGGTTCAGCCGGTGACGCAGTTTCATCGACTGCATCGGGCCGCCGAGCTGGCGCAGGGCGGCGGCGGCATCACCGGGACTGCCGGTGATCCAGATGTCGTCGCCCACGCGCGCGCCGCGACGGCGCAGGGCTTGTCCGGCCGGCACCAGGCCATGCACGGTGACGGTGATCGACAGCGGACCGCGGGTGGTGTCGCCGCCAATCAGCGCGATGTCGTGTTCCTTGGCCAATTCCAGCAGGCCGTCGGCGAAGCCGCGCAGCCAATCCCACTCCATCTCGGGCACGGTCAGCGCCAGGCTGAACCAGGCCGGTTCGGCGCCCATCGCGGCCAGATCGCTGAGATTGACGGCCAGCGCTTTGTAGCCGATGTCGGCGGCGGCGGTTTCCGGCGGAAAATGCACGCCGGCCACCAAGGTGTCGGTGCTGACCGCCAACTGCATGCCTTCCGGCACGTCGAGCAGGGCGCAGTCGTCGCCGATGCCCAGACCGACGTCGGGCCGGGCCGCGGATTCCCGCGCGCGTTCCCGGAGCCAGTCGATCCAGTCGAACTCGGCCATCAGCGGCGGGCGGCGAGCTCGGGCTGGCGCCAGATGCCGGCGGCCTGGTCGAGCACGCCGTTGACGTAGGTGTGGCCGTGGTCGGAGCCGAAGCGCTTGGCGGTCTCGATGGCCTCGTTCAGTATCACGCGGTACGGCACGTCCAGCCGGTCGCGTAGCTCGAAGGCGGCGATGCGCAGCACCGCGCGCTCGATGCCGTCGACCTGCTCCATCGGCCGGTCCAGGCAATCGGCCAAGGCGGCGTCGAGTTCGGCATGGCCCTTGACCACGCCGCGGACCAGTTCCTCGAAATACGGCAGGTCGGCCACATCCATGTCCTGCTCGTGCGCGAACTGCGCGATCAGCTGGTCCACCGGTGTGTGCGAGATCTGCCAGGCGTACACGGCCTGCAGGGCGCGGCGGCGGGAGCGCGAACGGGCGGCCGGGTCGATGCCGTCGGTGCGGGTGGGTTTCATGGCGGTCCGGAATGCGGGTGGACGGCCATTTTACCGCAGAGCGGCGGCGGCGGCACGGATCAGCGCGGCAAGCGCTGGCGCATGATCGACACGGTCTGGCCGTGCAGCTCGCGGCGCTCCAGCACCGACCAACCGAAGCGCCGGTAGTAGTCTTCGTGGAATTCGGTGAACAGATGCCACTCGGCATAGCCCAGCGCCGCCACGCCGTCGGCGGCGGCGGCCATCAGTGCCGGGGCCGCGCCCCGGCGGCGGGCTTCGGGCCGGATGTAGAAGCTGGCCATCCACGGGCCGGGGATGTCGGTCAGTTCGGGCGAATCCTCCAGCAGAGCGCTGATCGAACCGACCAATTCGTCGTCCAGATAGGCCAGCCAGGTCGCCGGCAAGCCGTCGGTCTGCAGCTGCAGGTTGAACTCGTCGACCGCCGCCGCCTCATCCCAGCCGGGAAAAATGGCCTTCCACTGGCGCACATGCCAATCGGCCAGGCGCTCGACCACGTCCGGCTGGCCGCGCCAGCGTTCGATGCACAGGCTCACGATTTGGCGGCGTCGCCGAGCAGCGGCAGTTGGCCCTCGGCCAATCCCGGCAGGTCGCGCTCCAGGCGCGCGATCTCCTCGCGGAACTCCTCGACGTCCTGGAACTTGCGGTATACCGAGGCGAAGCGCACATAGGCGACCTGGTCGATCTTCTTCAGCTCGTCCATCACCAGGATGCCGAGCTGGCGCGAGGCGATTTCGCGGTCGGTATGGCGCAGCAGGCGGTGCATGATGCTGTGCACCGCGGCGTCGATCTGCTCGCCGGTGACCGGCCGCTTCTGCACCGCGCGCTCGAAGCTGGTGCGCAGCTTGCGTTCCTCGAAGGCCTCGCGCCGGCCGTTGCTCTTGATCAGCGTCGGCATCTTCAGGTCGGCCGACTCGTAGGTGTTGAAGCGCTCGCCGCACTGGCCGCACTCGCGCCGGCGGCGGATGGCCATGCCCTCTTCCACCACCCGGGTGTCGATCACGCGGGTGTCGTCATGCTGGCAGAACGGGCAGTGCATCGGGCCTTATTCGTAGACCGGGAAGCGGCGGCACTGCGCGGTGACCTTTTCGCGCACCGCGGCCAGCACGGCCTCGTTGGCGTGGTCGTCGAGCACGTCGCAGATCCAGCCGGCCAGTTCGGCGCATTCGGCTTCGCCGTAGCCGCGGGTGGTCACCGCCGGGGTGCCGATGCGCAGGCCGGAGGTGACGAACGGCGAACGCGGGTCGTTCGGCACCGAGTTCTTGTTGACCGTGATGTGCGCCTTGCCGAGCGCGGCTTCGGCGTCCTTGCCGGTCACTTCCCGGCCGATCAAATCGATCAGCATCAGGTGGTTCTCGGTGCCGCCGGACACGATCTTGTAGCCGCGCGCGATGATGGCCTTGGCCATGGCCTGGGCGTTCTTCACCACCTGCTTCTGGTAATCCACGAACTCGGGTTCCAGCGCTTCCTTGAACGCCACCGCCTTGCCGGCGATCACGTGCATCAGCGGGCCGCCCTGGGTGCCGGGGAACACCAGCGACTGCAGCTTCTTCTCGATTTCCTCATTGGCCTTGGCCAGGATGATACCGCCGCGCGGACCGCGCAGGGTCTTGTGGGTGGTCGAGGTGACGACATCGGCAAACGGCACCGGATTCGGGTACACGCCGGCGGCGACCAGACCGGCGACGTGCGCCATGTCGACGAAGAAGTAGGCGCCGACCGATTTGGCGATCTCCGCCAGGCGCGCCCAATCCACGATCTGCGAGTAGGCCGAGAAGCCGCCGATCAGCATCTTCGGCTTGTGCTCTTGGGCCAGGCGCTCGACTTCGGCGTAATCGATCAGGCCGTTTTCGTCGACGCCGTACTGCACGGCGTGGTAGATCTTGCCGGAGAAGTTCACTTTCGCGCCGTGGGTCAGGTGGCCGCCGTGCGCCAGGCTCATGCCCAGCACGGTGTCGCCCGGGTTCAGCAGGGCCATGTACACCGCGATGTTGGCAGAGGAGCCCGAGTGCGGCTGGACGTTGGCGTAATCGGCGCCGAACAGTTTCTTGGCGCGCTCGATGGCCAGCTGCTCGGCCACGTCCACGTATTCGCAGCCGCCGTAGTAGCGCTTGCCCGGATAGCCTTCGGCGTATTTGTTGGTGAGCACCGAACCCTGGGCCTCGAGCACGCGCGGGCTGGTGTAGTTTTCCGAGGCGATCAGCTCGACGTGGTCTTCCTGGCGCCGGCGCTCGTCGGCGATGGCCTGGGCGAGTTCGGCGTCGTACTGGGCGATGGTCTGGCTGCGGGCGAACATGGGGGGCCTCGGACGGTGGGGGATGAGCCCTAAATTGTAGCCCCCGCGGGGCTTTTGGGCTAGCCGGAACTGGCCAAAAACCGGCGAATCGGCGATAATCGCGGCATCCTTTCCACGCTCCAGACCGGGCTTTCCGCCCGAGGAATCCGCATGCAATACATCTACACCATGATCGGCGTGTCCAAGACCGTGCCGCCGAAACGGGAAATCATCAAGGACATCTCGCTCAGCTTCTTCCCGGGCGCCAAGATCGGCCTGCTCGGCCTGAACGGCGCCGGCAAGTCGACCGTGCTGCGCATCATGGCCGGCGTGGACACCGATTTCACCGGCGAAGCCCGGCCGCAGCCGGGCATCAAGGTCGGCTACCTGGAGCAGGAACCGCGCCTGAACCCGGAACACACCGTGCGCCAGGCCGTGGAAGAAGGCGTGGGCGAGATCCTGCAGGCGCAGCAGCGCCTGGACGAGGTGTACGCCGCCTACGCCGAGGAAGGCGCCGACTTCGACGCGCTGGCCAAGGAACAGGAACGCCTGGAAGCCATCCTGGCCTCCGGCGACGCCCACACCCTGGAACAGCAGCTGGAAGTGGCCGCCGACGCCCTGCGCCTGCCGCCCTGGGACGCCGTGTGCGGCAAGCTGTCCGGCGGCGAGAAGCGCCGCGTGGCGCTGTGCCGCCTGCTGTTGACCAAGCCCGACATGCTGCTGCTCGACGAACCGACCAACCACCTGGACGCCGAGTCGGTGGAATGGCTGGAGCAGTTCCTGGCACGCTACCCGGGCACCGTGGTGGCGGTGACCCACGACCGCTACTTCCTGGATAACGCCGCCGAGTGGATCCTGGAACTCGACCGCGGCCGCGGCATCCCCTGGAAGGGCAACTACACCGAATGGCTGATGCAGAAGGAAGACCGCCTGAAGCGCGAGGAAGCCGGCGAGAAGGCGCGCCAGAAGGCCATCGCCAAGGAACTGGAATGGGCCCGGCAGAACGCCAAGGGCGGCCGCTCCAAGGGCAAGGCCCGCTTGGCGCGCATCGAGGAACTGCAGGCCGTCGATTACCAGAAGCGCAACGAGACCAACGAGATCTTCATCCCGCCGGGCGAGCGCCTGGGCAGCAAGGTCATCGAGTTCAAGAACGTGTCGAAGAAGTTCGGCGACCGCCTGCTGATCGACGACCTGAGCTTCCAGGTGCCGCCGGGCGCCATCGTCGGCATCATCGGCCCGAACGGCGCCGGCAAGTCGACCCTGTTCAAGATGATCACCGGCCAGGAAAAACCGGATTCCGGCGAGATCGAGATCGGCTCGACCGTGAAGGTGGCCTACGTGGACCAGAGCCGCGACAAGCTGGAAGGTAACCACAACGTGTTCCAGGAAGTGTCCGGCGGCGCCGACATCCTGAACATCAACGGCATCGAGATCCAGTCGCGCGCCTACATCGGCCGCTTCAACTTCAAGGGCCAGGACCAGCAGAAGCTGGTCGGCTCGCTGTCCGGCGGCGAACGCGGCCGCCTGCACCTGGCCAAGACCCTGCTGCAGGGCGGCAACGTGCTGCTGCTCGACGAACCCTCGAACGACCTGGACATCGAAACCCTGCGCGCGCTGGAAGACGCCCTGCTGGAATTCCCCGGCAACGCCTTCGTGATCTCGCACGACCGCTGGTTCCTGGACCGCATCGCGACCCACATCCTGGCCTTCGAAGGCGATTCGCACGTGGAGTTCTTCATGGGCAACTACCGCGAGTACGAAGAGGACAAGAAGCGCCGTCTGGGCGAGGAAGGCGCCAAGCCGCACCGCCTGCGTTACAAGGCGCTCAAGTAACATGGGCTTCATCGCGCGGGTGGACGCGGCACAGCGGGCCAATAACAGCCTGCTGTGCGTCGGCTGGGATCCGGAGCTGGAGAAATTCCCGGCCCACCTGCGCGACACCCCCGATGCCCTGTTCGCGTTCTTCAAGGCCATCGTCGACGCCACCGCCGATCTGGTGTGCTGCTACAAGCCGCAGATCGCGCACTTCGCGGCGCTGGGCGCGGAAGACGCGCTGCTGCGGCTGATCCGCTACACGCAAGCCGCCTACCCGGCCATTCCGGTCATCCTCGACGCCAAGCGCGGCGACATCGGCTCCACCGCCGAGAAATACGCCACCGAAGCCTTCGGCCGCTATGGCGCCGATGCGGTGACGCTGAACCCGTACCTGGGCCATGATTCCATCGCGCCGTTTTTGAAGCACGCCGACAAGGGCGTGATCCTGCTCTGCCGCACCTCTAACCCCGGCGCGAAAGACCTGCAGGACCTGGACTGCGGCGGCAAGCCGCTGTACCAGCGCGTGGCCGAAACCATCGCCCGCGACTGGAACGGCAACCGCAACTGCCTGCTGGTGGTGGGCGCAACCTGGCCGCAGCAGCTGGCCGAGGTCCGCGCCATTGTGGGCGATATGCCGTTTCTGGTGCCCGGCGTGGGCGCGCAGGGCGGCAATGTGCAGCAGATCATCCAGAACGGCCGCGGCAAAGCCACCGATGCGCTGATCATCAGCTCCTCGCGGGCCATTCTGTACGCCGGCTCGGGCGAAGACTTCGCCGACGCGGCCCGCAGCGCCGCCATCACGCAGCGCGACGAAATCAACCGCTACCGGTAATCCGCGGCACCACCAGCGCCGGCACAGCACTCTGAATTCCCAGGCTTTTTCTTATTGACATCAAAATTTGATGTCAGTCTAATTGACATGCAAGGTCAAGATTAAATTTATATTAGGCAGAAATCGCTGCCCATGCTTTATATGGCAATTCAGCTAAATTAACATAACCAGAAACTGGTAATGGCCAAGGCTCATTGAAGCATCTAAGAAGAAGGAATCAATTATGCCAAGAAATGCAACAAATAAGCTACTGCACAAGGCGAAGAAATCTAAAAGCGATGAATTTTATACTCAATATATTGATATTCAGAAAGAAATTGAATCATATCTAGCATATAACGCTGACGTCTTCCGAGACAAAGTAGTCTACTGCAATTGCGATGATCCATTTGAAAGTAATTTCTTTCGTTATTTCGTGCTGAACTTTAAAAGAATCGGGTTGAAGAAGCTCATTACAACAAGCTATAAACCTTCACCCGTTGCGAACACTAAACTTGAATTGTTTAGTGATTATGCTCCACCCAAAACCTCAAAAGGCCGACCGAAAGTAACTGCCAATAAATTTATTATCAATGAAGTCGGTGATATAGATGGAGATGGCGAATTTAGTTTGAAAGATGTAGCACTGCAGCTGAAGAGGAATAAAAATAACGAATGGTCCCCATTAATTAATGATGGAGATTTTCGTAGTGATGAGTCCATTAATCTGCTAAAACAATCCGATATTGTAGTGACGAATCCGCCCTTTAGTCTTTTTCCTGAATTCATTAAGCAGCTTATCGATCATGATAAAAAATTTTTGATCATAGGCAATATTAATGCAATTACATATAAAGAAGTTTTTCCGCTAATTAAAAGCAATAAGGTCTGGCTTGGCACAGGAATGGGGCGTTGGATTTCCGGATTCATAGTGCCTGAAAACTATGATTTGTATGGAACAGAGGCGCGAATTGATGAGGAAGGAAACAGAATAGTTGCCACCAATAACTGCCTCTGGCTTACCAATATTGACCACGGGAAAAGGCACCAGCCATTACCGCTAATGTCCATGAGCGACAACATCAAATTTAGCTCTCACAAGAACATTAAGGGTAAAGGATATAGAAAATATGACAATTTTGATGCTATTGAAGTTCCTTATACCGACGCCATTCCAAGCGATTATGATGGCGTAATGGGGGTGCCAATTACTTTTTTAGATAAATACAATCCTGACCAATTTGAAATACTTGGCTGCTCATATGACTATGGAAGACCAGATGGCTGGAATAAAAACATCAATATGTCAGTTTCAATAAATGGCGAAAATATCTATAAGAGAATTTTAATTAAACACAAAAGAAATGGGGGCTAAATTGAAAACAGTGTTGAGAACTGATATCACAGTAAAAGATATATGCGAAGGATTCGTTTATAACGAAGTTGAAGCAAAGGGATTATTTGGCCTCTCGGGAAAACTTACAATTCAGCCGGAATATCAGCGCAGTTACATTTACGCAGACGGCAAAAGGGACGTAGCCGTAATTGACTCTCTACTGAAGGGCTATCCACTAGGATTAATTTATTTTGTAAAAATAAGTGATGATGAATTTGAAATTTTAGATGGACAGCAACGAATAACCAGCTTTGGGCGATACGTAACCAACAAATTTGCTTTCAAAGACGAAAATGGCATGGAGCAATATTTTGATGGAATTGCGGCAGACAGAAAGAAAAAGATATTAGAAACAAAGATTACAATCTATGAATGTGAGGGCGAAGAAAGCGAGATAAAGAAATGGTTTCAAACCATTAACATCGCCGGCATTCCACTAAATAATCAAGAACTGAACAATGCCATATTTTCAGGCCCCTTTGTAACACTTGCGAAAGCAGAATTTAGCAACAGCCAGAATTCCAACATACAAAAATGGAGCGCCTATATCAAAGGTAGCGCTAATCGCCAGGCATTTCTGGAGAAAGCACTAGACTGGGTAAGCAAGGGAAATATAACTGACTACATGAGCAGTCATCGATTCGATAAAAATATAAACGAACTAAAAAATTATTTCACAAGCGTTATAGACTGGGCCTCTTCTGTATTTACTGACGTAGAGAATGAAATGTGCGGACTTGAATGGGGAAGGCTGTACGAAACTTACCACAAGAAAGCATATGACCCTAATAAAGTATCGTTAGAAGTTAAAAAGCTTTACGGTGATGCGTATATAAAAAATCGCAAGGGAATATTTGAATTTATACTTGGCGGATCCGTTGATCTTAGACTACTTGATGTTCGTGTATTTGACGAAGCCATTAAGAAATCTGTTTACGCCAAACAGACAAAAGAAGCCGAAGCCAAAAACATATCAAACTGTCCACTATGTGCGGCAGGCCATGCTGCCAATAAAAGTAAAATATGGAAATTCGCTGAAATGGAAGCCGACCATGTTTCTGCCTGGAGCAAAGGTGGCGAAAGCACTGCAAAGAATTGCCAGATGTTATGCGTTACACATAATCGGGCAAAAGGAAATCGATGAGATTTTCCACAGAAAATATCATATTAAAATTTAGTTATAAGCAAAAAAGCTCGGCATCGCCGAGCTTTTTCTTTTCCTACCCCAACTAATTTCGAGCATTAATACGCAACCAAACTCAACTCGACCTGCACTAAAAATATGCGATGATTGCAACCCCTGACTGGAGATTGCCATGAACCCCGCCCTGTTCGACGCCACCGTACCCGTTTTCATTCGCGGCCTGAAAGCCCTCGACGCCTGCCTGGACAAAGCCCAAGCCCATGCCGATGCGCTCAAATGCGACGTTAGCAACATCCTCGGCGCCCGCCTGGCGCCCGACATGTTCCCGCTCGGCCGGCAGATCCAGATCGCCTGCGACTTCGCCAAAGGCGTAAGCGCCCGCCTGGCCGACGTGGACATGCCGAGCTTCGAGGACACCGAAACCACGCTGGCCGAATACAAGGCCCGCATCGCCAAGACCATCGACTTTCTCGCCAGCATTCCGGCCGAAAAATTCGCCGGCGCGGAAGCCCGCGAGATCGTCATCCTGCGCGGCGACACCAAGCGCGAATACACCGGTCTGAACTACGCGCACCACGCCGGCCTGCCGAACTTCTATTTCCACGTCACCACCGCCTACAACATCCTGCGCCACAACGGCGTGGCCATCGGCAAGAAGGATTTCATCGGCAGCGTGTAACCCGAATTGCTTGCATAGAAAAAGCCCGGCATCGCCGGGCTTTTTCTTTTCTCGGTTGCCCTCCCCCTTTCCCAAAGGGGGATGCGCGAAGCGCAGGGGGATTCAATGCCGACACGCGAAGCGCAGGGGGAATGCTCCTCCCTTCTTCAGAAGGGAGGCTGGGAGGGATGTCAGCCCACCCACTTCCGCGCGTTCACGAACAACTGCATCCACGGCGAGAACTCGCCCCATTCTTTCGGATGCCAGCTCATCTGCTTGCTCAGGTGCACGCGCTCCGGGTGCGGCATCATCAGCGTGGCGCGGCCGTCCGCCGAGCTCAGGCCGGTGATGCCCATCGGCGAGCCGTTCGGGTTGGCCGGATAGCTTGTGGCCAGGTCGCCGGCGTTGTCCACGAAGCGCATCGCCACGCGCGCGGCGGCCAGGCCGGCCTCGGACGCGAACTCGGCGCGGCCTTCGCCGTGCGACACCACGATCGGCAGGCGCGAACCGGCCATGCCGGCCAGCAGGATGGACGGCGACTCGACCACTTCCACCAGGCTCAGGCGGGCCTCGAACTGTTCGCTGCGGTTGCGCAGGAAGCGCGGCCAGGCTTCAGCGCCGGGAATCAGCGCCTTCAGCTGGCTCAGCATCTGGCAGCCGTTGCACACGCCCAGGCTGAAGCTGTCTTCGCGCGCGAAGAACTCGGCGAACATCGCGCGCAGCATTTCGCGCTCCAGAATGGACGTGGCCCAACCGCGGCCGGCACCGAGCACGTCGCCGTAGCTGAAGCCGCCGCAGGCGGCCAGGCCCTTGAAGCCGGACAGATCGATGCGGCCGGCGATCAGGTCGGACATGTGCACGTCCACCGCCTCGAAGCCGGCGCGGGTGAAGGCCGCGGCCATTTCCACTTGGCTGTTCACGCCCTGCTCGCGCAGGATGGCCACGCGCGGCGCGGCGCCGGTATTCAGCATCGGCGCGGCCGGCGTGAACGTCAGCTGCGCGTGCAGGCCGGGCGCATCGAAGCGCCGGGCGGCGGCGAATTCGGCATCGGCGCACTCGGGGTTGTCGCGCGATTTCTGCATGGCGTGCGTCACCGACCACCAGGCCTCGAACAGGGTCTGCCAGGACCAAGCGGCGACCGACTCGCCGGCGCGCAGCACGCGGATGGCGTCGGTCGCGGTCGGCTTGGCGATGCGCTGCGCGCACTGGGTCAGCTCGCAGGCGTTGATCAGGTCGGCGAATTCGGCGCGGTCTTCCTTGGCCACCTGCAGCAGCGCGCCCAGCTCCTCGTTGAACAGGCAGGCCAAGTCGTCTTCGCCCCACTGGTCGAGGTGGATGTCGAGGCCGCAGCGGCCGGCGAACGCCATCTCGCACAGCGACGCGAACGCGCCGCCGTCGGAGCGGTCGTGGTAGGCGCGGATCAGGCCTTGTTCGCGGGCCTTGATCACCAACTGCGCCAAGCGCGCCAGCAGCTCGGGCGAATCCAGGTCCGGGCATTCGCCGCCGAAGCGGTCCTGCACCTGCGCCAAAATGCTGCCGCCCATGCGCTTCTTGCCGGCGCCCAGGCCGATCAGCCAGATGTCGGATTCGATGCCGGATTCCAGCACCGGCGTGGATTGTTGGCGCACGTCGGCCACGCGCGCGAAGGCCGAGATCACCAGCGATACCGGCGAGCTGGACGTGTGCGTGGCACCGTCGGCCTGCCAGCGCGATTGCATCGAGAGCGAATCCTTGCCGACCGGGATGCTGATGTCCAGCGCCGGGCACAGTTCCATGCCCACCGCCTGCACCGCCTGGTACAGCGCGGCGTCTTCGCCGGCTTGGCCGGCGGCGGCCATCCAGTTGGCCGACAGCTTCACTTCATCCAGACCCGCGATCGGCGCGGCCAGCAGGTTGGTGATGGCCTCGCCCACCGCCAGGCGCGCCGAGGCGGCGGCGTCCAGCAAGGCCACCGGCGTGCGTTCGCCCATGGCCATGGCCTCGCCGTGCACGCCGGAAAAATCGGCGCTGCTGATGGCGCAATCGGCCACCGGCACCTGCCACGGCCCGACCATCTGGTCGCGCGCGGTCAGGCCGCCCACGCTGCGGTCGCCGATGGTGATCAGGAACTGCTTGGCGGCCACGCTCGGGTGCGCCAGCACCTTCAGGCCGGCTTCGTACACCGAAATGGTGTCGCCGGCCAAGGTGGCGTACGGCGCGATACGCGGCGCCACGGCGTCGCGGTGCATCTTCGGCGGCTTGCCGAACAGCAGGTCCATCGGCATGTCGATGGCGCGCTCAGCGGCCGGGATGGCCTCGAAGCCGTCCGGCGTGGCGCCGTAGGCCACCACCAGGCGTTGGTCGTCGGTGGCGAAACCGACCACCGCGAACGGGCAGCGCTCGCGCGCGCACAGCGCCTCGAACGCCGGCACGTCGGCGGCGGCCAGGCCGAGCACATAGCGTTCCTGCGATTCGTTGCACCACAGCTGCATCGGCGACAGCGACGGATCGTCGCACGGCACCTTGGCCAGGTCGATCACGCCGCCCATGCCGGAATCGTGCAGCAGCTCGGGGATGGCGTTCGACAGGCCGCCGGCGCCGACGTCGTGCATGAAGCGGATCGGGTTGGCCTCGCCACGGGCGAAGCAGCGGTTGATCACTTCCTGGCAGCGGCGTTCCATTTCCGGGTTGTCGCGCTGCACCGAGGCGAAATCCAGCGCCTCCAAGCTCTGCCCGGACGACACCGAGGAGGCCGCGCCGCCGCCCAGGCCGATCAGCATCGACGGACCGCCCAGCACCACCACGGCGTCGCCGTGGCGCAGCGGCAGTTTCTGCACCTGGTCCGGATCGACCGTGCCCAGGCCGCCGGCCAGCATGATCGGCTTGTCGTAGGCGCGCATGTGCGCGGCATCGCCGCCGGCCAGCTCGAAGCTGCGGAAATAGCCGGTCAGGTTCGGCCGGCCGAATTCGTTGTTGAACGCGGCGCCGCCGAGCGGGCCGTCGGTCATGATCTCGAACGCCGAGGCCATGCGCGGATTCAGCGCGCGCGGTTTCTCCCACGGCTGCGGCAGGGTCGGGATGCGCAGATGCGAGACCGAAAAGCCGGTCAGGCCGGCCTTGGGCTTGCCGCCGCGGCCGGTGGCGCCCTCGTCGCGGATCTCGCCGCCGGCGCCGGTCGAGGCGCCCGGGAACGGCGAGATGGCGGTCGGGTGGTTGTGGGTCTCGACCTTGATGCAGAACGCGTCCGGCATCGACGGCCCGAAGCGGTAGACCTGGCCGGCGTCCGGGCGCAGATGGCTGGAGCGGTAGCCTTCGATCACCGCGGCGTTATCCTTGTACGCGCTCAGCGTGTACTGCGGCGCGGCCTTGTGCGTGTTCTTGATCATGCCGAACAGCGAATGCGGCATATCGGCGCCGTCGATGCGGAAGCTGGCGTTGAAGATCTTGTGCCGGCAGTGCTCGGAGTTGGCCTGCGCGAACATCATCAGCTCGGCGTCGGACGGATCGCGGCCGAGCGCGCGGTAGCGTTCCTGCAGATAGGCGATCTCGTCCTCGCTCAGCGCCAGGCCGAGTTCGCCGTTGGCCTGCGGCAGGGTGTCGACCGGAACCCGCACCAACGCGCCGCGCGGCGGGGCAGCGAACAGTGCGCCGGCCTGGTCGAGGTCGTCCCACACCGATTGCGTCATCGGATCGGACAGCAGCCCGTCGATGGCGGCCCACAGCGGCGAGCCGGCGTCGGGTGCGCCCAACAGGTCGAAGCGCAGGCCGCGCTCGACGCGCGTCACCGGCTGGCCGGCGCCCTGCAGGATGTCGGTGGCCTTGCTCGACCACGGCGAGCGGGTGCCCAAGCGCGGCGTGACGATGCGCCGGCGCGCGCCGGCCAGGGATTCGGTGTGCGCGCTGCAGCCTTCCAGGATGCGGCCGAGCACGGCGGCATCGGGCGCGGCACCGGGCGCCGCCTGCACGAAATACACATGCCAGGCACCGGCGATGACGGCATCCGGGGCGATCTGTTGCAGGCGGGTCTGGAGACGGTCGCGGCGGAAAGCGGATAAGGCCGGCAGGCCTTCGAGAACGATCATGGCGGCACGCGCTGGGGACGGGCCGCCATTTTACCTTATCGGGCGCCGGGCCGCCCCGCAGGCGGCGGGCGGCACCGGGCGCAGGCGCTTATTTTTTGCCCTGCAGGGCGGCCAGCAGCTTGTCCGGGGGCAGATAGCCGCCCAGCTGGCGGCCGTTGCCGTCGAACACCGCCGGCGTGCCGTCCACGCCGGCCTTCTGGCCGAGGTGGTAGTCCATGGTCACGAAATTGCTGCAGTTCTTCTTCGGCAGGGTCTTGCCGGCCTTGGCCATGGTCATCGCCACCTTGCGGTCCGGCGCGCACCAGACGTTGACCGCCTTCTGGAACGACTCCGAGCCGATGCCGGCGCGCGGGAAGAACAGGTAGTCGACCGCAATGCCGAGCTTGTTGTACTCGGCGATCTGGCTGTGCATCTGGCGGCAGAAGCCGCAGTCGATGTCGGTGAACACGGTGACCCGGTACTTCGGGTTGGCCGGCGCGAAGCTGATCTTCTGCGCGGCCGGGATGCCGGCCAGCAGGGTCTTGCGTTCCACCGCCTCGCTGGCTTCCGAGAGGTTGCTGCGCGTGGCCAGATCGATCATCTGGCCCTGCAACAGGTATTTGCCGTCGGTGCTGACGTACAGCACGCGGCCGTCGACGATGACCTCGCGCAGGCCGGGCATCGGCGAGGGCTGGATGCGGGTGATCTCGACGCCGGGCGCGATCTTGCGCAGGGCCTCGGCGACCACGGCGTCGGCGCCGGTGAAGGCGGTCTTGGCGGGCTTGGCCGCGGCCGGCTTGGCGGCCGGCACCGGGGCGTTGCCTTGGGCGCAGGCCTGCATGCTGAAGGCCATCAGGAGAATCAGGAGCGGACGGGAGGATTTCATCGGGCGATCCGTGCGGTATGACAGGCCCTCATTGTGGCATAGGCCGGCGGGCGCGGGCGTTCCCGGCGGACGGGCGGCACGCCGGCGGTGATGTGCGGTTCAGCCGCGCGGGTGATGGGCGCGGTGCATGCGCTTCAGGCCTTCCTTGGCGACCAGGGTGTAGATCTGCGTGGTCGACAGCGAACTGTGCCCGAGCAGCATCTGCAACGCGCGCAAATCGGCGCCGTGGTTGAGCAGATGGGTGGCGAAACTGTGCCGCAGCACGTGCGGGCTGACCTTGGCCGGATCGATGCCGGCGGCCGTGGCGCGCGCCTTGAGCTCGGCCCAGAAACGCTGGCGGCTCAGGGCCTCGCCCTTGGCGTCGAGGAACAGCGCCGGCGGATTGCGCTTGCCGGCCTGCGCCGGCCGCACCTCGGCCAGATAGCGTTCCAGCCAATGCTGGGCCTCCTGCCCCATCGGCACCAGGCGCTCCTTGCCGCCCTTGCCGAGCACGCGCAGCAGGCCCTGGCGCCGGTTGACCGCCGCCGCCGGCAGCTCGACCAATTCGCTGACGCGCAGGCCGCAGGCGTACATCAGCTCCAGCATGGCGCGCAGGCGCAGGCCGTCGGGCGAATCCGCCGCGTCCTCCGGCCCACGCAGCAGCGCTTCCACCTGCGATTCCGACAGCGCCTTGGGCACCGAACGCGGCAGCCGCGGCATGTCCAGCAACCGGGCCGGATCCTCGGCGATGCCGCCGTCGCGCTGCAGCACGGCGTAGAACGCGCGCAGGCTGGACAGCAGGCGGGCATTGCTCTTGGCGGCATAGCCGGCGCGCACCCGCGCTTCCAGAAAGCCGAACAGGTCGGCGCGCGCGGCGGCGGTCAGCGGCCGCGGCGCCAGGAACGCGGCCAAGGCGCGCAGATCGCGCCGGTAGGCGGCCAAGGTCGCCTTCGACAGGCCGTGTTCGGCCCACAGGCGTTCCAGCACGGTGTCGATCAACGCCGTGGCGTCGGCATCGGCCGGCGTGGCGGCGCGGGCCTGCAGGCGAATGGCGGTGGTTCGGGTTCCCATCGGCCAAGCTTAACGCGGCCGGCCGTTCGCGGCTATGCTATGGCGCATGCAAACCTCCGCCCCGACCGCGAAAGCCAGCGCCCGTCCCGCCCATCTGGGCTGGCGCCTACTGGCCCTGCTGTACGACACCGTGGTGTCGATCGCCATCCTGTTCACCATCAGCGCGCTGTCGCTGGCGCTGAAGCCCGACCACCAGCCGGTGCAGCCCGGCTCGTTGGCCTCGTATGGGGTGTTCGCGGCCATCTGGGCCGGTATCGGCCTGTACGCCACCGCCTCCTGGCGGCGCGGCGGGCAGACCATCGGCATGAAGCCCTGGCGGCTGAAAGTGGTGGCCGCCGACGGCGGACGGCCCGATTGGCGGGCGCTGCTGATCCGCTACGCGGTGGCCAGCCTGAGCTTGGGCGCGGCGTTGTTGTGGAGCCTGATCGACCGCGAACGCCGCGGCCTGCACGACCTGGCCTCCGGCACCGCGTTCGTGCGCCTGGACGCTAGACCCGCTTAGCCAGATAGCCCCAGCACAGCGCGAACACGCAGGCCGGCGCCAGCAGGTAGGCGATGCGCACGTCGAAGCGGTAGACGTCGGAGAGGTTCACGAACAGGCGCTCGAGCAGGATGGCGCTGATGCCGACCACGATGCCCAGGAACAGGCTCTTGCCGAAGCCTCCGGAACGCAGCGAACCGAACGCGAACGGCAGCACCGCCAGGCACAGCACCGCGATCTTAAGCGGATAGAACACCCGGCCCCAATAGGCCGAGCTGAACACGCGCGCGTCCAGCTTGTTGCGGCCCAGGTATTCGATGTTGGCGCGCAGCTCGGCCATGCTCAAATTGCGCGGATTGGACAACGTGGCCTCCAGCGAGGCGTCGGTGATGCGCGTGTTCCACGGCAGGCTGCCCATGCGCTCCAGCAGCACGCGCTCGGGCTTGAAGGTGGTGCGCTGCACGTCGCGCAGCTGCCAATGGCCGGCGCGGTTGCCGGCCGATTTGGCCTGGGTGATCGACTGCAGCGCGCCGTCGGCGCCGAAGCGGTACAGGCGCACGTCGGCCAGCTCCAGCCAGCTTTCGGTGCCGCTGACCTTGGCCGAACCGGAGCGGGCGTTGAAGTAGACCTCGCCGTCCTTGGCCCACACGCCGGAATAGCGCGCCAGCGTGAACTTGCCGGCTTTATAGCTGCTGTAGGCCAAGGCCTGCTTCTCGCTGGCGATGCCGATCGTTTCGTTAGCGATAATCATCAGGCACGACAGCAGCAGCGCCGGCAGCAAGGCGCCGACCGCGATCTGCAGGCGCGAGACGCCGACCGAGGCCATGGCGATCAGCTCCGACTTGCCGGCCAGCTGGCCGAGGCCGAGCAGCAGGCCGATCACCGTCACCACCGGCAGCAGTTCGTAGGCGCGCCGCGGCGCGGTGAACAGGGTGCCGAGCAGGGCGTAGTTGAGCGTGAAGCCGTTGCGCCCGATGTCGGAGAAGCTGTTGTAGAACGCGCTGATCAGATCGAAACCGAGCAGCACCAGCCACACCAGCGCGGTGGCCTTCAGCACGCTCAGCGCCAAGTAGGCGCTCATCCGCCGGCCGATGCGGTTCATGCCGCCGTCTCCGGCACCGGCTTGAGCCGGCCGTCACGCCGGAACAGCCAGGCCGCCAGCGCCGCGAACGGCAGGATCACCCACCACAGGCCGAAGAAGGCCGGGATGCGGCCCTCGCCGATGAGATAGGTGCCGGCCAATAGCGACAACATGCCGAGCAGATAGGCCATCACCGCGAACAGCACCAGGCCGTACTGCGGCTGGCGCGGTTCGCTGCGCGCCAACGGAATGGCCAGCAGCGCCAGGATGCCGGCGAACAAGGGCAGCGCGATGCGCCAGTGCAGTTCGGCCATCGCGGCGGCGTCGCCGCGGCGGATCAGCGACAGCGTGCCGGCGGCGTCGAGCTTGTTGGACGGCTTGCTGACGCCCGGCTCCGGCACGCGGATCTCGTTGACCGCGAACTGCACCTTGCGGAAATCGCGGCGGCCGAGTTCGCCCTCGATGCGGGTGCCGTTCTCCAGCCGCAGCACGCGCGCGCCGCCGGCCAGGCGCAACTCGCCCTTGCCGGCGGTGATGATGTCGAGCCGGCCGCCGTTCTCGCGCTGCACGAACAGGTTGCCGAACTCGCGGCCGTCGCGGCTGAGTTCGGTCACGAACAGGATGCCGGAGTTGCCCGGCAGATCGACGAAGCGGCCGGGCTCCAGCCCGGACACCAGGAAGCTGCGGTTGGCCTCCTCGACCATGTTCTTGGCCTTCTGCGCCGTCCACGGCACCAGCCAGAGCGAGGCGAAGGCGATCATCAGCACCAGCGGCGCCGCCACCAACGCCACCGGCCGCCACAGGCTGCGGCTGCCGACGCCGACCGACGCCAGCACCGCCATCTCGCTGTCGGCGTACAGGCGGGCGATCGCCATCATCAGGCCGATGAACAGCGCCAACGGCATCACGAAGCTGAGGAAGCGCGGCATGCGCAGCACCAGCAGCTGCAGCATCAGGGTGGCCGGCACCTTGCCGCGCGAGATCTCGGCGATCAGGTCGGTCAGGAAGCCGCCGACGCTGATCAGGAACAGCACCAACAGCACCGCGGCCACCAGCTGGCTGAACTGTCTGAACAGATAACGGTCGATCAGGCTCATCGGGCGCGGCGGCTCAACTCGGGGCGGGTTGGATTACAATGGCAGTTTACCATCCCACGTCCCGCGCCGTGCCGCGGGCACCACCCAGGAAGAACCCCATGGCCCTGCGATTCCTCGCCACCCAAACCTCCGCCGAACGCCACGACGGCGACTGCGTCGTCGTCGGCGCGTTCAGCGACAAGACCTTCAACGCCGCCGGCAACGCCGTCGACGCCGCCAGCGGCGGCCGCCTGCGCGCGCTGGCCGAGCGCGGCGACATCACCGGCAAGACCGGCGCCACCCTGCTGCTGCCGGATCTGCCGGGCGTGGCCGCGGCGCGCGTGCTGGTGGTCGGCTTGGGCGAACCGGCCAAGTTCGGCGTGCCGCAGTATCTGAAGGCGGTGGCCGACGCCGTGCGCGCCCTGCGCACCGGCCCGGGCAAATCGGCCTACCTGACCCTGAGCGACCTGACGGTGAACGGCCGCGACGCCGATTGGACCGTGCGCCAGGCGGTGATCGCCGCCGACCACGCCGCCTACGAATACACCGCCACCCGCAGCAAGAAGCCGAGCGTGACCCTGGCCGAGCTGTCGGTCTGGGCCCCGGCCGCGCAGGCCGAGGCCTTCCGCCAAGGCGAAGGCATCGCCGCCGGCGTGCAGTTCACCCGCGAGCTGGGCAACCTGCCGCCGAACATCTGCAACCCGTCGTATCTGGCCGAGCAGTCGCTGAAGATCGCCGCCGAACACGACAACGTCAGCTGCGATGTGCTCGAGCGCGAGGAGATGCAGGCGCTGGGCATGGGCTCGCTGCTGGCCGTGGCGCGCGGCTCGGCCAATCCGCCGAAGCTGATCGTGCTGCGCTACACCGGCGCCGGCGACGCCAAACCGCTGGCCTTGGTCGGCAAAGGCATCACCTTCGACACCGGCGGCATCAACCTGAAGGTGCAGGGCGGCATCGAGGAGATGAAGTTCGACATGTGCGGCGCCGCCTCGGTGCTGGGCACCTTCCTGGCCTGCGCCAAGCTGCAGCTGCCGATCAACCTGGTGACCGTGGTGCCGGCGGTGGAGAACATGCCGGACGCCGACGCCTACCGCCCGAGCGACATCCTGACCGCGATGAACGGCAAGACCATCGAAGTCGGCAACACCGACGCCGAAGGCCGCCTGATCCTGTGCGACGCGCTGACCTACGTGCAGCGCTTCGAGCCGAAGGCCACCGTCGACGTGGCGACCCTGACCGGCGCCTGCATCATCGCGCTCGGCAAGTACGCCGCCGGCCTGATGAGCAAGCACGACGACCTGGCCGCCGAACTGCTGGGCGCCGGCGAACAGGTGTTCGACCGCGCCTGGCGCCTGCCGCTGTGGGACGAATACCAGACCATGCTCGAATCGACCTTCGCCGACATCTACAACATCGGCGGCAAGGGCGCGGGCGCCATCACCGCCGGCTGCTTCCTGTCGCGCTTCGCCGAAGGCCAGCGCTGGGCGCACCTCGACATCGCCGGCGTGTCCAACGACGACGGCCGCAAGGGTCTGGCCACCGGCCGCCCGGTCGGCCTGCTGACGCAGTGGCTGCTGGATCAGGCCAAGGCCTGAACATGTCCGTGCGGGCTGATTTCTACATGATCGCGGGCCGGCCCGCGTTCGTGGCGCAGCCCCTGCTGCTGGTCTGCAAACTGGCCGAAAAAGCCGTGCAGGCCGGCCAACCCTGCCTGGTGCTGTGCGCCTCGGCCGAACAGGCCGATTTCCTCGACGACCTGCTCTGGGAATTCGAGGACGACGCCTTCGTGCCGCATCAGATCGTGGGCATGGAAGAGGACGAGGACACCGACGACACGCCGGTGCTGATCGTGCCGCCGGGCGTGGACGCCGGCATGCGACCGCTGGTGATCAACCTGCGCGACGCCCTGCCGCCGCCGGGCTACCAACGCGTGCTGGAGATCGTGCCGGCCGAGGAATCGGCGCGCGAACCGGCGCGCAAGCGCTGGCTGGAATACAAGCAGCTCGGTTACGAACTCAAGCGCAACGAGATGTAAAAAATCCCCGCCGAGGCGGGGATTTTTCATGGGCCGACAAGTCCGCTGCACTTATGCGTCGGCCAACACCGCTTCGATGCCGTCGATATCATTCGGCACGCCCGCGGTCAGGTTCTCCGGTCCGGCCTTGGTCATCAGGATGTCGTCTTCGATGCGGATGCCGATGCTCTGGTATTTGGCCGGCACGCCCGGCGTGCCCGGCGCGATGTACAGCCCCGGCTCGACGGTGAACACCATGCCCGGCTCCAGCAGGCGCGATTTGCCGCCGAGTTTGTATTCGCCCACGTCGTGCACGTCCAACCCGAGCCAGTGCCCGGTCTTGTGCATGTAGAATTTCTTATAGGCTTCGCTTTCGATATTCTTCTTCAGCGTGCCTTTCAGCAGGCCGAGCGACAGCAGGCCGTCGGTCAGCACCCGCACCGCGGTGTCGTGGATGGTTTCATACGGCACGCCGACGCGCGCGGCCTTGATGCATTCGGTCTGCGCCGCCAGCACGGCTTCGTACAGCGCGCGCTGCGGTTTGCTGAATTCGCCGGACACCGGCCAGGTGCGGGTGATGTCGGAGGCATACAAGGCGTATTCGGCGCCGGCGTCGCACAGCAGCAGGTCGCCCTTCTTCACCGGCGCGTTGTTGGCGCGGTAATGCAGCACGCAGGCGTTCGCGCCGCTGCCGACGATCGGCTCGTACGAGGGCACGGCGTTGTGGCGCCGGTACACATGCTGCAGCGCGGCCTCCACTTCGTATTCATGGCGGGCGTGGCGGCTGGCCTTCATCGCCGCGATCTGCGCCTCGACCGCGATATCGGCGCTGCGGCGCATCAGCGCGATCTCGCCGGCGCTCTTGAACAGGCGCAGCTCGTCGAGCAGATGGCCGAGTTCGAGGAATTCGTGCGGCGGCTCGGCGCCCAGGCGCTTGCGCGCGCGCACGCGGTTCAGCCAGCCCATCAGCGTCAGGTCGAAGCCGGCGTCGCGGCCGTAGTGGTAGTACACGCGCGAACGGCCTTCCAGCAGGCCGGGCAGGATGTCGTCCAGGTCGGCGATCGGATAGGCGTCGTCCATCTTCAGCGTCTCGACCGCGCCTTCCGGCCCCAGGCGCGGGCCGTCCCAGGCTTCTTTCTCGGCG
Source organism: Arenimonas maotaiensis (assembly GCF_014638745.1). Taxonomy (GTDB): domain Bacteria; phylum Pseudomonadota; class Gammaproteobacteria; order Xanthomonadales; family Xanthomonadaceae; genus Arenimonas; species Arenimonas maotaiensis. Next base: position 163,595 of record NZ_BMFO01000002.1, on the reverse strand, counting down.
TCGCGCTCGCGGCAGAACAGCAGGCATTCGCCCTGGCGGCGGCCGGGCACCAGCACCAGTACGGCCTCGGGCTCGTCGAAGCCGGTCAGGTACCAGAAATCGGAATCCTGCCGGAACGGATAGGTGGTGTCCTTGCTGCGCAGGCGCTCGGGCGCGGCCGGCACGATCAGGATGGCGCCCTCGTCGGCCATCGCCATCAGCCGGCGGCGGCGCTTGGCGAATTCGGCGCGCGGCACCATCAGTTCAGCCGCTGGCGCTTGCGCGGATTGACCACGCGTTCGTTGTACAGCAGCACGGCGGCGACCCGGATGTATTCGCAGACCTCGACCAGCGCATCTTCGTCGGACTCGGTGTCGTCGTAGTTGAGGTCGGACGCGGCGATCTTGGCCAGGTCCTGCAGGGCCTCGTCGGCCTCTTCCGACAGCGGCTGGCCGGACGCCGGCACCAGGCCGAAGCCGCCGAGGAACCCCTGGCACCAGTCGACCATGGCCGGACCGCGCTCGGAAACCGGCTTGCCGTCATCCGGCAGCAACAGATCGAATTCAAAATCCATCACGTCGCCGGCCAGTTGCGCATCGACCGCGAGGTACAGATCGGCCAAAGCGGAACCGTCTTCGGCGGCGCCGTCCAGGTCGGCGTCGCTCAGCACGAACGCCAGCCAGCCGCGCGGCGTGAGCTCGGCGCCGGCGCACAGGCTGCCGGACAGCGCGCCGTGCAGCTCCGCCGCGGACAACGGCAGGCGCAGCGCGTCAAGGCTGCCTTGGATGGCGTCGTAATCGGGCATCGGTCGGGACATCGGCACGCTCCGTGTTTGCCGGTATTGTAGCAAACGCGACGGCGCCGGATTCCGCTTGTCGAATCGGGAAAAGGCTCCTAAACTGGAAACCGAAGCAGTGAATGAATCAGGGGATATGGATAACGCGTACGCCAGCTCGGCCGGCCGCTTGACGGCCACCGGAATCCCGCGCGTCCTCGATGCGACCGGAGCCGCGCCATGGCCCTGCTGATCGTCTGCCTCGGCTTCACCCTGGTCCTGCTGACCTTCACCTGGCTGATCAAACGCCGCGCCGCGGCCATCCTGGAACGCGTCGACGGCCAGCGCGCCGAACTGCGCCTGGCCCTGCGCGGCACCGGCGAAGCGGCCTGGATCTGGCATCTGGATACCCAGGAGATGAGCCAAATCGGTTTCGAACCGCTGGTCGAGGGCAGCTTTCCGTCCCGGCTCAACGCCATCGAATTCATCCAGGTCTACATCCATCCCGAAGACGCGCCGGAGTTCCAGGCCGCGGTGGAGAACCACCTGCGCGGCGAGACGGCGGACATCGACGTCGATTACCGGCTGCGCCACTACCGCGCGGGCTGGATCCGGGTGCACGCGCGCGGCCGCATCGTCGAGCACGACGGCGTCGGCAACCCGCTGCGCCTGGCCGGCGTCTGCCGCGACGTGGGCGAGAGCCGCGAGGCCGACGACGACAGCCGCATCGCACGCGAAGTGGTGCGCAGCATGGCCGAGGCCGTGGCGGTGCTCGACCTCGACTTCCAGTTCGTGTCGGTGAATCCGGCGTTCTCGAAGATCACCGGCTACACCCGCGAGGAGATCGTCGGCAAGGGCCGCAGCCTGCTGAACTCGGACCAGCACAGCGCGGCGTTCCTCGAACGCGTGCGCCGGGAGCTGGAAAGCGACGGCCGCTGGTCGGGCGAGCTCTGGCAGAAGCGCAAGGACCAGGGCGAGTTCCTGTCGGCGGTCGAGGTCTCGGAAGTGCTCGACGGCAAGGGCCAGCGCAGCCATTTCGTGGCCGTGCTGAGCGACATCACCGACCGCAAGCGCATCGAGCAGGAATTGGTGCATCTGGCCAACTACGACGCGCTGACCGGCCTGCCGAGCCGGGCCATGCTGATCGAACGCCTGGGCAAGGCCATCATCAACGCGCGCCGCAACCAGCGCCGGGTCGCCCTGCTGTTCCTCGACCTCGACAACTTCAAGAACATCAACGACTCGCTCGGACACACCGCCGGCGACCGGCTGCTGGTGGTGGTCGCCCAACGCCTGCTGGCCGCGGCCCGCGACCAGGGTATGGTGGCGCGCCTGTCCGGCGACGAATTCGTGGTGCTGGTCGAATCGGCCGGCGACGACCAGCAGATCCGCGACTGCGCCACGCGCGTGCTGGCGCAGTTCAACAATCCGATTCTGCTCAGCGAAAGCCATGCCGCCAACTTGACCGGATCGGTCGGCGTCAGCATCTTCCCCGACCACGCGCAGACGCCGTCCGACCTGCTCAAGTACGCCGACATCGCGATGTACCAGGCCAAGACCGAGGGCCGCAACACCGTGCAGTACTTCAGCGAGGAGATGGACGCCCGCTCGCGCCACCGCGCGCAGCTGCTCGGCGCGCTGAAGATGGCCTTGGCGCGCGACGAGTTCGTGCTGCACTTCCAGCCGCGCATGAACCTGGACACCGGCCAGATCGTCAGCGTCGAGGCCCTCCTGCGCTGGGACAGCCGCGAGATGGGCAAGGTCGCGCCGGACGTGTTCATTCCGCTGGCCGAGGAATCCGGCCAGATCATCGAGATCGGCGAGTGGGTGCTGCGCGAGGCCATCGCCACCCTCGGCCGCTGGCACGGGCTGGGGCTGAACCACCTGAGCATGTCGATCAACGTGTCGGCGCTGCAGCTGCTGCGCTCGAAGCTGGCCGGCCAGATCCGCGCCCTGGTCGACGAGTTCGGCATCCCGGAATACTGCGTCGAACTGGAGATCACCGAATCGATGGTGCTCAGCCAGAACAGCCAGCCGCTGTCGAACCTGTGGGCGCTGAAGGACCTCGGCGTCGCGCTGTCGCTGGACGACTTCGGCACCGGCTACTCCTCGCTGTCCTACCTCAAGCAGCTGCCGATCGACGCCCTGAAGATCGACAAGAGCTTCGTGCGCGAGCTGGGGCCGAACGCCAACGACAACACCCTGGTGCAGACCATCATCGCCCTCGGCCATTCGCTGGGCATGACCATGATCGCCGAAGGCGTGGAAAGCGAGGAGCATCTGCAGACCCTGCGCCAGTTCGACTGCGACGAGATCCAGGGCTACTGGCTGAGCCGTCCGCTGCCGGCCAAGGAATGCCTGGAGTTCATCCAGGCGCACGAACAGAGCGTACGCCCGGCCGCGTCCTCCACCCCGGCGGCTTGACGCCGCCGGCGATGCCGACTACGGTAATCCGATGACCGGACCCGACCACGCCCAACAGATCCAGGCGCTCGCGCAGCGGCTCGACCGCCTGCTGGAGGCCACCGGCCGGCTGGCGGCCGAGAACCGCGAGCTGAAACGCCAGCTGCTGGAGCTCGGCGCCGAACGCGACCGGCTACAAGGCAAGAACGAGCTGGCGCGCGGACGCGTCGAGGCCATGCTGGGCCGTCTGGATCTATTGGAGCGCAACGATGACTAACGTGGTGACCATCAAGGTGCTCGAACGCGAATACACCGTCGGCTGTCCGCCGGAACGCGTGGACAGCCTGCAGGCCGCGGCCAAGCTGCTCGACGCCCAGATGCGCGAGATCCAGGGCGGCAACAAGACCGTCGGCCTGGACCGGGTGGCGGTGCTGGCCGCGCTCAACATCGCGCACGAACTGCAGATGCTGAAGGACGGCCGCGTGCAGTCCGACGCCGTCATCGGCCGCAGCCTCGGCGAGATGAACCGCAAGCTCGACGACCTGTTCGACAACCTGCCGCGTTGAGTCCGCCGTCACGGCGAAGCGGTATAATGCCGGTGTGTCCTCTGCTGTGTACGACAGCGTGCCCAACATTAGCCCTTGACCCATAACCACGACCCGGGAGTCGTTCGAGCCGTCGGTGTGCATGTCCGCCTGTGTCGCGGAAAGCCTGAAGACGGCAAGCCGACACCCACTTGATCCCAGGGATCAAGGTCGTTAGGCAGGCATCGGCACGGTGGAGGACCTTACATTTCTTCGGGACGGGGCATGCGCCAAGCACTGCGAGCGGAACTCAAGGCCAGACGCCTGCGGCACACGCCCGCGGCGCGCATGGCGGCCGCCGAGGCCGTCGCCGGGCGCATCCTGGCCCGCCTGCCCGCCGACGGCGGCTACCTGGCCGGTTACTGGGCCAGCGGCGGCGAGCTGCCGCTGCACGTGTTGCAGATGCGTCTGCCGCCGGCCTGGATCTGGTGCCTGCCGGTGGTCGGCACGGAGCGGCAACTGCGCTTCGCGCCGTGGCGCGGCGGCGACGAACTCGGCACCAACCGCTACGGCATCCCCGAACCGATGCTGGCGCCCGAATCCTGCCTGGCGCCGGCGCAGATGCATGCGGTGGTGCTGCCCCTGCTCGGCTTCACCCGCGACGGCCTGCGCCTGGGCATGGGCGGCGGCTACTACGACGCCAGCTTCGCGTTCCGGCAAGGTGCGAATCCGCCGCCGCTGTTGATCGGCGCCGGATACGCCGCACAGCAGTTGGATAGCCTGGAGGCCGCCGACTGGGACGTGCGCCTGGACGCGGTGGCCACCGAACACGAATGGATCGACTGCACGGAGAACCGCGCCTGATGCGTTACTGGCTGATGAAATCCGAACCCGACGCGTTTTCGATCGACGATCTGGCGCGCGTCGGCACCGAGCCCTGGACCGGCGTGCGCAACTACCAGGCGCGCAACTTCATGTGGAAGGAGATGGCCGTCGGCGACGGCGTGCTGTTCTACCACTCCAACGCCAAGGTGCCCGGCGTAGTCGGCGTCGCGCGCGTGGCCACGGAAGCCTACCCGGATCCGACCCAGTTCGATCCGGAATCGGATTATTGGGACCCGAAGGCGGCCATCGATGCGCCGCGTTGGTTCCTGGTCGATGTCGCCTTCGAACGCAAGCTGAAGGATGTGATTTCCCTGGACGTGCTACGCGCCAACGCCGGCCGCCTCGGCGATTTCGTCCTGCTCAACCGCGGCACGCGCCTGTCGGTGCTGCCCGTCACCCCCGCGCAATGGCGCACCATCCTGGAGCTGGAACCGAAATGACCCCCGAACAAGGCAAACAGGCTTCGGCCGAACGCGCACTCGAATTCGTGCAGGACGACAGCGTCGTCGGCGTGGGCACCGGCTCCACGGTGGCCTACTTCATCCAGGGCCTGGGCCGCATGAAGGACCGCATCCAGGGCGCGGTGTCCAGCTCCGAACAGAGCACCAAGCTGCTGAAGGAGCTCGGCATCCCGGTGTTCGACCTGAACGCCACCGGCCCGCTGGAGCTGTACGTGGACGGCGCCGACGAGTGCGATCCGCACAACCGCTTGATCAAGGGCGGCGGCGCGGCGCTGACGCGCGAGAAGATCATCGCGGCCGCCAGCCGGCAGTTCGTCTGCATCGTCGACCCGAGCAAGCTGGTGCCGGTACTCGGCCGCTTCCCGGTACCGGTGGAAGTGATCCCGATGGCGCGTTCGCACGTGGCCCGCCAGATCGTGAAGCTGGGCGGCGACCCGGTCTGGCGCGAAGGCACGGTGACCGACAACGGCAACTGGATCCTGGACGTGCACAACTGGTCGATCACCGATCCAGTGGCGTTGGAAAGCCGGCTCAACGCCATCGTCGGCGTGGTCACCAACGGCCTGTTCGCCGCGCGCCCGGCCGACCTGGTCATCACCGGCGGGGAGATCCGCGCATGATCGCCGCGTTGCTGATGCTGGCGGCGCTCCAGCAGGAGGCCGAACCGGCCGCGCCGCCGGCCGTGGCGAAGTTCCAGATCGTCGATCCGGGCGAAATGAACCGGCGTTGCGCCTCCGAGGCGCTGGTCAAATGCCTGAAGATGGACAAAACCGCATGCGAAACCGCCGCGAACGAATCCGCCGCGGCCGCCAATGCTGAAATCGACAAGGCCACCGGCGGCAAAACGCTGTCGGCCTTCGATGCCGGGTTCTATCAAGGCCAGGCCATCGGCACATTCATGGCGGAAATGCAGAAACGCACCGGCGACCGTTTCGTGAAATGCGTGCGCGGCCGTTGAAACCGGCCCCGCTTACGGGCAACAAAAAACCCGCCGAAAGGCGGGTTTTTCGCAAGACGGTGAAACCGATCAGCGCTTCGAGAACTGGGTGGCGCGGCGGGCTTTGCGCAGGCCGACCTTCTTGCGTTCCACTTCACGGGCGTCGCGGGTCATCAGACCGGCTTTGCGCAGTTCGGGCTTCAGGGTTTCGTTGTATTCCACCAGGGCGCGGGCGATGCCCAGACGGATGGCGCCGGCTTGGCCGGTGATGCCGCCGCCTTCGACGGTCACGGAGACGTCGAACTGTTCGGAGGTCTGGGTCAGCTCCAGCGGCTGGCGCACGATCATGCGCGAGGTCTCACGGCCGAAGAATTCGTCGATGCCGCGGCCGTTGATCACGATGTTGCCCGAGCCCTTGCGCAGGAACACGCGGGCGGTGGAGGATTTGCGGCGACCGGTGCCGTAGTTTTGCTGTGCAGCCATGGTGGTGTCCTATCTGCCTTAGATATCCAGCACTTGCGGCTGCTGGGCGGTGTGGGGGTGCTCGGAGCCTTTATAGACCTTGAGCTTCTTGAACATGGCGCGGCCCAGCGGGTTCTTCGGCAGCATGCCCTTGACCGCGGTTTCGATCACGCGTTCCGGATGCGCGGCCAGGGCCTGCGACAGGTTTTCCGACTTCATGTTGCCGACGTAGCCGGTGAAGCGGTAGTACATCTTGTCCTGCAGCTTCTTGCCGGTCACGGCGATCTTGTCGGCGTTGATGACGACCAGGTAATCGCCGGTGTCCACGTGCGGGGTGTACACGGGCTTGTGCTTGCCGCGCAGGCGGCGGGCGAGTTCCGAGGACAAACGACCGAGGGTCTTGCCGCTGGCATCGATCAGATACCAGTCCTGCTGGACGGTTTCGGGTTTGGCGCTGACGGTCATGGCTTTCATGACGGGCTCCAACAAAATCAAGTGAATAAGAAGCGGAATGATAACCCGCTTTCCGGCCACGCGCAAGCCCCCATGCCGGCCATGTTAGGATTCGGTCATGGAACCCGCCCGAACCGCCGACCGTGCCGCACTGGCCCAGCAGTGCGTCAGATGCGGGCTGTGCCTGCCGCACTGCCCGACCTACCGCTTGACCCGTACCGAGGCCGAGTCGCCGCGCGGCCGCATCGCGCTGATGGCGGCGATGGCGGCCGATTCCGGGCTGTCCGGCCCACACCCGACGCTGGACGCCTGCCTGGGCTGCCGGCGTTGCGAAAGCGCCTGTCCGGCCGGGGTCGAATACGAGAACCTGCTACTGCAGACCCGGCGCACGGCGCCGCCGCGGCTACCCTGGCGCGCAGCCGCCGCGCTATGGCTGATGGGCCATAAATCCTGGCTGAACGCGGCCCTGCAGCTCTACCGTCGGTTTTTCCCGCTGCTGCCCCGCGCTTGGCGGCCTTTGCCGCGGCCGACGCAAGCCCGCCCGGCGGCGGCTAAAGCCCGGAACGCCGGCACGGCGGTGTTTTCCGGTTGCATCGCCGACCGCTTCGAGGCCGGTGCACGGCAGTCGCTGTTGCGCCTGCTACAGGCCGCCGGCGAGCCGGGCGTGGTTCCCGAAACGCAGAACTGCTGCGGCCAGGCGGCGCGCCATGCCGGACGGGGCGCCGAAGCCGACCGGCTGACGGCCGCCAACCGCGCCGCATTCGCCGGCCACGAGCGCGTGCTGGTGCTGGCCAGCGGCTGCCATGGCGCATTGGCGGATAGTCTGCCGGTGCCGGTGATGGACGCCGCCGTGTTTCTGGCGGAACGCGCCGATGCGTTGCGTTTCCGTTCCGCGCAGGGCCGGCGCGTGGCCGTGCACACGCCCTGCAGCGCCGCATTCCACGGTTCGCAACAGGCGGTGCGCGCACTGTTGGCGCGCATTCCGGACTTGGATCTGGTGCCATTGCCGGATAGCGGCTGTTGCGGCGCGGCCGGCCTGCATCAACTCGCCGCCCCCGCGCGGGCGGCCGCCCTGCGCGCACCGGTCGCGGACGCCGTGGCGGCGGCCGGGGCGGATACGCTGTTGTCGTCGAACATCGGCTGCCGCCTGCATCTGGCCGACGGCACCGGCGCGGCGATCCGGCATCCGCTCGAATTCATGGCAGAATATCTGGATGACGCTTGAACGCCGCCCGTCCCGAATCGACCACCTGCTCGGCGAACTGCAGCACGCGCTGAACACCACCAGCGGCGCGGTCAGCCGCTCCGCCCACGGCCCGGCGCCGCGCGCCAATCCGGCCGGCGCGGAACGCGATCTGGAGATGTCGCCGGCGCAGATCCGCCACAGCGCGGGGCTGATGCGCATCAACCACACCGGCGAGGTCTGCGCCCAGGCGCTATACCTGGGCCAGGCGCGGGTAGCGGACAGCGCCGAGACCCGCGAGCAACTGCTGCACGCCGCCGACGAGGAAGCCGACCACCTGAGCTGGTGCGAAGCGCGCCTGCGCGAGCTGGACGCCCGCCCCAGCCTGCTCAATCCGCTCTGGTATCTGGGCAGCTACGGTATCGGCTTGGCGGCCGGCCTGAAGGGCGACGGCTGGAACCTGGGCTTCGTCTCGGAGACCGAGCGCCAGGTGGAAGCGCATCTGGTCGAGCATCTGGATACCTTGCCGGCCGAAGACCGCCGCAGCCGGGCCATCCTGGCGGTGATGAAGGACGATGAGATCCGGCACGCAGAGCACGCCGAACAACACGGCGCGCGCCGGCTGCCGCCGCCAATTCCGCAGCTGATGGCGCTGAGTTCGCGCCTGATGAAGGCCGTGGCCTACCGCCTCTGAACATGAAAAACCCCGCCAAGGCGGGGTTTTCGCAAACACGGGGACGCGGCGCTCAATCGGCCAGGTTGCGGCCGTGGTACAGCTCTTCGATCTCGCGGCGGACCTGCAGCTCGATGCGCTGGCGCTCCTTGAAGCTCAGGCTCTTGGCCTTGCCTTCGAACAGATAGGTGTCGAGGTCGAACTCCTTGACGTGCATCTTGGTGTGGAACAGGTTCTCCTGGTACACGTTGACGTCCATCATCTCGTAATGGGCCTTGATGTCGCGGGTCAGGAAATCCTGGATCGAGTTGATCTTGTGGTCGATGTAGTGCTTCTTGCCTTTGATGTCGCGGGTGAAGCCGCGCACGCGGTAATCGGTGACCACGATGTCGGAGTCGAAGCTCTCGATCAGGTAATTGAGGGCTTTCAACGGCGAGATCACGCCGCAGGTGGCGACGTCGATGTCGGCGCGGAAGGTGGCGATGCCGTTGTGCGGATGGGTCTCGGGATAGGTGTGCACGGTGATGTGCGACTTGTCCAGGTGCGCGACCACCGCGTCGGAGATCAGCTCCTTGCCGGCCGCCTTCTTGTCGATCACCGGCTCTTCCGAGATCAGGATGGTCACCGAGGCGCCCTGCGGATCGTAATCCTGGCGCGCGACGTTGAGGATGTTGGCGCCGATGATATTGGCCACTTCGGTCAGGATCTGGGTCAGGCGCTCGGCGTTGTAGACCTCATCGATGTACTCGATGTAGCGCTGGCGCTGGTCTTCCGACGCGGCGTAACAGATGTCGTAGATGTTGAAGCTCAGGGACTTGGTGAGATTGTTGAATCCCTGAAGGCGCAACCGGGGCAGCGGCTTGACCAATGCGGTATCCTCGAAAGGGGTGGAATATGAGGCGCAATTATCGGGCATTTGCCCCCAAATGCAAGCCCTTTCTCGGCCGGACGGGCCATTGTTGAGCCTTCGGTCACGAAAAGGGTAAGCTAATGGCCTGGCTTCCCTTTCCGGAGCGGCGATGAACGAGCTGAGTATTCCCGAATCCGTGGCCCCGCTGGAGCCGATCAGCAGCCCGATGGCGCTCGACCGGGCCGCGCTGGCGGCCTTCCTGAGCCATACCCACAAACGCAAGTACCGCGCGCGCACCGACGTGTTCCGTCCGGGCGAGCCGGCCAAAAGCATGTTCTACGTGGTCAGCGGCTCGCTGGCGATTCTGGCGGAAGAGTCCGACGGCCGCGAACTGCTGCTGGCCTACGTGCATCCGGGCGACTTCATCGGCGCCACCGGCGTGTTCTACAAGACCCGTACGCGCAGTGTGATCCTGCGCAGCCGGAGCGCCTGCGAACTGGCGGAAATCGGCTACGAACAGCTGCACCAGCTGTGCGAGTCGACGTTGGCGCCGGAATGCCCGAAGCTGATGTTCGCCATCGGCGCGCAGATCTCGCGCCGGCTGATGGAAACCACGCGCAAGGCCAGCCGCCTGGCGCACTTGGACGTCGCCAACCGCATCCTGCGCGCCCTGCACGACCTGACCCGGGAACCGGACGCCCTGCAGCACGCCGACGGCTGGCAGATCAAGGTATCGCGCCAGGAGCTGGCGCGCATCACCGGCTGTTCGCGCGAGATGGCCGGACGCGTGTTCAAGCAGCTGCAGGAGCAGGGCCTGATCCACGCCCGCGGCAAGACCGTGGTGGTTTTCGCGAAGCGTCAGTAGAACAGCGCGCGCAGGGCCGCGCCGGGATCGTCGGCGCGCATCATCGCCTCGCCGACCAGGAACGCATGCACGCCGTGGCCGCGCATCAGCTCGACGTCCGCGCGCGCCAGGATGCCGCTTTCGGTGACCAGCAGCCGGCCTTCAGGCACCTCCGGCTTGAGCGCGAGCGTGGTCTGCAAGTCGAGTCCGAAGGTGCGCAGATCGCGGTTGTTGATGCCGACCAGCGGCGAGTCGGCGCGCAGGGCGCGGCGCAGCTCGTCGGCGTCGTGCACCTCCAGCAGCGCGTCCATCTGCAGCATCTTCGCCAGCAGCGCATAGCTCTGCAGCTGGGCGTCGCTCAACGCGGCCACGATCAGCAGCACGCAGTCGGCGCCGAGCGCGCGCGCCTCGTAGATCTGGTACTCGTCGACGATGAAGTCCTTGCGCAGCACCGGCAGGCCGCAGGCCTCGCGCGCCTGCTTCAGGTAGACGTCGCTGCCCTGGAAGAAATCGACGTCGGTCAGCACCGACAGGCAGGCCGCGCCGCCGGCCTCGTAGCTGCGGGCGATGTCGGCCGGCGCGAAACGTTCGCGGATGACGCCCTTGCTCGGGCTGGCCTTCTTGATTTCGGCGATCACCGCCGGTTCGCCGGCGGCGATCCTGGCCTGCAGCGCGGCGGCGAAGCCGCGCGGCTCCGGCATGGCGTTGCAGCGCGCGATCAACTCGGCCTGCGGCACGTAGCCGCGGCGCATCGCCACTTCCTCGTGCTTGCGCGCCAGGATGCGCTGCAGGATGTCGGCCATCAGCGGGCGCCCAGCAGGCGGGTGGTTTCCACGAACTGCGCCATGCGGGCGGCGGCCGCGCCGGAATGCATCGCGGCGACGGCTTTTTCCAGGCCCTCGGCGATGCTGCGCGCCTGACCCGACACGTACAACGCGGCGCCGGCGTTCAGCGCCACGATATCGTGCGCGACGCCGGAACCGGCATCGAGCGCCGCCATCAGCATGGCCTTGGACTCCTCGGCGTTCTCGACGCGCAGGTTGCGGGTCGAGGCCATGGCCAACCCGAAGTCCTCGGGATGGATCTCGTATTCGCGGATCTGGCCGCCGCGCAGTTCGCCGACCAAGGTGGCGGCGCCCAGCGAGATCTCGTCCAGTCCGTCGCGGCCGTACACCACCATGGCGCGCTCGGTGCCCAGGCGCTGCAGCACGCGCACCTGGATGCCGACCAGGTCGGGATGGAACACGCCCATCAGCACGTTCGGCGCGCCGGCCGGGTTGGTCAGCGGCCCGAGGATGTTGAAGATGGTGCGCACCGCCATCTCGCGGCGCACGGCGGCCACGTGCTTCATGGCCGGATGGTGGTTGGGCGCGTACATGAAGCCGATGCCGGTGCGGTTCAGGCACTGGCCGACCTGCTCGGGCGACAGCTCGATGTCGGCGCCGAGCGCCTCGAGCACGTCGGCGCTGCCGGACTTGGACGACACGCTGCGGTTGCCGTGCTTGGCGATCTGGGCGCCGGCCGCGGCCGCCACGAACATCGAGGCGGTGGAGATGTTGAAGGTGTGCGCGCCGTCGCCGCCGGTGCCGACGATGTCGACCAGGCCGACGCCGGGCGGCGTCGGCACCTTGACCGCGAACTCGCGCATCACCTGGGCCGCGCCGGTGATCTCGCCGATGGTCTCCTTCTTCACCCGCAGGCCGGACAGGATGGCCGCGGTCATCACGTCGGAGACCTCGCCGCGCATGATCTGCCGCATCAACGCGACCATCTCGTCGTGGAAGATCTCGCGGTGTTCGATGATGCGCTGCAGCGCTTCCTGCGGTTTCATGCGGTTCCTCGTTCGGCGTGCTGGGCCAGGAAATTGCGCAGCAGGTCGTGGCCGTGCTGCGTCAGGATGGATTCGGGATGGAATTGTACGCCCTCGACCGGCAGCGTTTTGTGACGGAGCCCCATGATCTCGTCGATGCCGCCGTCGGCGTCTTCGGTCCAGGCGGTGATCTCCAGGCAATCCGGCAGGCTGTCGCGCTCCACCACCAGCGAATGGTAGCGGGTGGCCTCGAACGGAGACGGCAGGCCGGCGAAGGCGCCGGTACCGTTATGGTGGATCATCGAGGTCTTGCCGTGCATGATGGTCTTGGCGCGCACCACCTTGCCGCCGAAGGCCTGGCCGATGCTCTGGTGGCCGAGGCAGACGCCGAACACCGGGAAACGGCCGGCCAGCCGCTCGAGCACCGGCACGCAGATGCCGGCTTCGTTCGGGGTGCACGGGCCGGGCGACAGCACGATGTAGTCCGGCGCCAGCGCCGCCACGTCGTCGACGCCGAGGGCGTCGTTGCGCACCACCTGCACCTCCTGCCCCAACTCGGCCAGGTAATGCACCAGGTTGTAGGTGAAGCTGTCGTAGTTGTCGATCATCAAAAGCATGGCGGGAACCCGTGTTTCAGGCATTCATTATCGCATGGCGGCGTGAGGGCGCCGTGCTCAATACGCCGCCAAGCTGCGGATGTCGGTCTGGATCGGCGCCAGGCGCTGACGGCCGGCCAGAAACCCGAGCTCGACCAGGAAGCTGAAGCCGGCCACGTGCGCGCCGGCATCCTGCAGCAGCAGGGCCGCGGCCTCGGCCGAGCCGCCGGTGGCGAGCAGGTCGTCGTGCACCAGCACGCGTTGGCCCGGTTGCACGGCGTCGCGGTGCATCTCGATGGCGGCCACGCCGTATTCGAGCTCGTAACTTCGGGTGATCTTCTCGGCCGGCAGCTTGCCGGCCTTGCGGATCAGCACGAACGGCTTTTCCAGGCGCAGCGCCAGCGCGTTGCCGAACAGGAAGCCGCGGCTCTCGATGCCGGCGATGGCGTCGATGCCGACATCCCTGTACTGCGCGGCCAAACCGTCGAGGATGGCGTTGGCCAACGCCGGCTGCAGCAGCAACGTCGAGATGTCCTTGAACAGGATGCCGTCCTTGGGGAAATCCGGCACGTCGCGGATGCCGGCCTTGATGCGGGCTTGAAGATCCACCATCACGCTCCGATTACAGGCCCAACGCCGCCTGCTGCACGGCGCGCAGCAGGGCGCGGCCCTTGTTCAGGGTCTCCTGCCACTCCATCGCCGGCTGCGAGTCGTACACGATGCCGGCACCGGCCTGCACGTGCAGACGGCCATTCTCGATGACGGCGGTGCGGATGGCGATGGCGGTGTCGGTGTCGCCCCACCAGTTGATGTAGCCGACCGCGCCGGAATAGATGTGGCGCTTGTGCGGCTCCAGCTCCTGGATGATCTCCAGCGCGCGGATCTTCGGCGCGCCGCTGACCGTGCCGGCCGGGAACACGGCGCGGAAGATGTCGGCGAAGCCGAGGCCGTCCTTGAGCCGGCCCTGCACTTCCGAGACGATGTGCATCACATGCGAGTAGCGCTCGATGACGAAGCGCTGCGGCACCGTGACCGAATTCGGCTCGGCCACGCGGCCGACGTCGTTGCGGCCGAGGTCGATCAGCATCAGATGCTCGGCGCACTCCTTGGCGTCGCCCAGCAGCTCGGTTTCCAGCGCGGCGTCCAGCGCGGCGTCGGCGCCGCGCGGCCGGGTGCCGGCGATCGGGCGCACGGTGACGCGGCCCTGCTTGGCGCGCACCAGGATCTCCGGCGAGGAACCGACCACCTGGGTGCCGCCGAAATCCAGGAAATACATGTACGGCGACGGATTCAGCGCGCGCAGCGCGCGGTACACATCGACCGGACGGGCCTTGAACGGCACGCTCATGCGCTGGCTGAGCACCACCTGGAAGGCGTCGCCGGCCTTGATGTACTCCTGCGCCTTGCGCACCGCGGCGGTGAACTCGGGCTCGGAGAAACCGGACACGAAATCGGCTTCGTCCACCAGGGACGGATGCAGCACGTCCGGATAGCTGCGGCCGGAATGGCGCAGGCGATACACCAATTCATCCAGCCGGCGCTGGGCGCGGGCGTAGGCCTGCGGCTCGGCCGGGTCGGCGTGCACGATCAAGTACAGGCGGCCTTTGAGGTTGTCGAACACCGCCACTTCCTCGCTCAGCAGCAGCAAGGCGTCGGGCACGCCGAGCACGTTCGGCTTGCCGGCGTCCTTCAGCTTCGGCTCGATCCAGGCGATGGTCTCGAACCCGAAATAGCCGACCAGACCGCCGCTGAAATCCGGCAATTCCGCCAGTTTCGGCACGCGGTAGCGCGCGCGCAGGTCGTCGACCTTGGCCAGCGGATCGGTCAGCGTCTCGGCGGCCACGGTCACGTCCAGTTCGCGTTCTTCGAACGCGTTGCCGCGGAAATGGAAGCTGCGCTTGGCCGGCAGGCCGATGATGGAATAGCGGCCCCAGGTCTCGCCGCCCTCGACCGATTCGAACAGATAGGTGTTCGGGCCATCGGCCAGCTTGAGGTACACCGACAGCGGCGTATCGAGGTCGGACAGCACCTCGCGCACCACCGGAATGCGGTTGTAGCCTTCGGCGGCGAAGGCCGCGAACTGCGTCGGCGTGCTCATGCGGCGGCGTCGATTTCGGCGCGCATGCGGCGGATGACGTCGGCGTAATCGCCGGCGCCGAAGATCGCCGAACCGGCCACGAAGGCGTCGGCACCGGCCGCGGCCACCGCGCCGATGTTGTCGACCTTGACGCCGCCGTCGACCTCGAGCCGGATCAATCGGCCGCTTTCGCGGATGCGTTCGCGCACGCCGCGGATCTTGTCCAGCGCCTGCGGGATGAAAGCCTGGCCGCCGAAGCCGGGATTGACCGACATGATCAGCACCAGGTCGAGCTTGTCGAGCACGTGGTCGAGCACGTTCAGCGGCGTGGCCGGATTCAACACCAGACCGGCCTGGCAGCCCTGCTCCTTGATCAGGCCGATGGTGCGGTCGACGTGCTCGGAGGCCTCGGGATGGAAGCTGATCAGGCTGGCGCCGGCCTTGGCGAAATCGGGGATGATGCGGTCGACCGGCTTGACCATCAGGTGCACGTCGATCGGCGCGGTGACGCCGTGCCCGCGCAGGGCGTCGCACACCAGCGGCCCGATGGTGAGGTTCGGCACGTAGTGGTTGTCCATCACGTCGAAGTGCACCCAGTCGGCGCCGGCGGCGAGCACGGCATCGACTTCCTCGCCGAGTTTGGCGAAGTTGGCGGACAGGATGGACGGGGCGATGATCGGTTTCATGGCGGCTCTCACGCGCCTTGGCGGCGCTTGCGGATGGCTTCGTAGGCGGCGTTGATCTCGCGGGCGCGGGTCTCGGCCAGGGCTTTGATTTCGGCGGCGGCGTTGGCCACCTTGTCCGGATGGTAATCCGACATCTTGCGCCGGTAGGCGGCATCGATCTCGTCCATTGACGCGTCCTCGGCCACGCCCAGCACGGCGTAGGGATCGGGCTCCGCCGCGTCCGGCTTGGGCTCGCCGCGGCGGGCGCTGAACAGGCCCATGTCGTACAGATGGCCGATGGCCAAGCCCAGCAGCACCAGCTGGAAACGGCGGGTCAGCAGGCCGAGCAGAGCGCCGATGAGTTTGCCTTTCCACGCGTTCATCGGCGGCATCCGGGTTGGTTTGCGTACCAGGCCGACAGCGCCTGGATGTCCTTGGGCTGCAGGGTGTTGGCGATGGAGTTCATCACCGGATGCTTGCGGCTGCCGCTGCGGTAGGCTTGCAGGGCCGAGGCCAGATAGGCCTGGTGCTGGCAGCGCAGAATCGGGTTGGCCGGAATGCGGCTCTGGCCGTCGGCGCCGTGGCAGGCGGTGCACTGCCCGGATTTGGCCGGCGCCTTGCCCGGATTTTGGGCGATGGCGGCGCTGGCCAGGCCCAACAGCACCGGCAGCAGGAACAGGGGGGGGAGGCGTGTCATACCGGTATTCTAGCAGTCAGCCGCGGCGCTTAGCGGTACAATACGCGAAGTCCGCGAACTCCGAAGGCTTCCTGTGGCGACCACCCTGCACACCTCCGACCTGGCCTTGCCCCTGTTGCACCGCGGCAAGGTCCGCGACGTCTACGGCCTGCCCGGCAACCGCCTGCTGATGGTGGCCTCCGACCGGCTGTCGGCGTTCGACGTGGTGCTGCCCGACCCGATTCCCGGCAAAGGCGAGATGCTGTGCCAGATTTCCAACTTCTGGTTCGACAAGACCGCACACCTCTGCCCCAACCACCTGACCCACCAGCCGGTGGCGCCGGAACTGCCGGCCGGCACCGACGCCGCGCTGTACGCCAAGCGCTCGGTGGTGACCAAAAAGCTGAAGCCGCTGCCGGTCGAGGCCATCGCCCGCGGCTATCTGATCGGTTCGGGCTGGAAGGACTACCAGGCCACCGGTGCCGTATGCGGCATCCGCCTGCCGGCCGGTCTGCGCCAGGCCGAGCGCCTGCCGGAACCGATCTTCACCCCGAGCACCAAGGCCGCGGTCGGCGACCACGACGAGAACGTCGGCTTCGAGGTGGTGGTCGACAAGATCGGCGCCGAACTGGCCGAACAGGTGCGCGCCAAGACGCTGGAGATCTACGCCTTCGCCGCCGACTATGCGCTGACGCGCGGCATCATCATCGCCGACACCAAGCTGGAATTCGGCTTGGACGAACACGGCACCCTGCACGTGATGGACGAGATGCTGACCCCGGATTCCTCGCGTTTCTGGCCGGCCGATACCTACCAGGTCGGCATCAGCCCGCCCAGCTACGACAAGCAATACGTGCGCGACTACCTGGAAACCCTGGACTGGAACAAGACCGCGCCCGGCCCACGCGTACCGGCCGGGATCATCGCCGCCACCCGCGCCAAATACGCCGAGGCCCTGCTCCGGCTCGCCGACCTCACCGTGGAGTAAGCCATGCGCCGCATCGACGAACTGCTCAGCAACTATTCCAACGACCACCGGAACCCCGCCAACCAGCGCATGCATCTGGTCTGCGTGCCGCTGATCGTCTGGACAGTGACCGCGCTGGCCTGGTGCATTCCGGTGCCGGGCAGCTGGTTCAAGCCCGGCGTCTGGTTCGCGGTGATCGCCCTGCTGGCCTGGAGCTATTACTGGAAGCTGTCGCGGCCGCTGGCCGTGGGCGCCCTGCTCGGCTTCGTCGCCTTCGGCTTCATCAACCACGCCATCGCCACCCGTTTCGGCATGCCGGCGCTGCTGCAGACCGCCGTCACGGTGTTCGTGCTGGCCTGGATCGGCCAGTTCATCGGCCACAAGTGGGAAGGCAAGCGTCCGAGCTTCCTGACCGACATGGTGTACCTGCTGATCGGTCCGCTGTGGACCCTGAACAAGCTCTACAAGAAGGCCGGCATTGCCGTCTAAGGCGACGCGGCTGAGCGGCGCCGAACTCGGGCTGGTCACGCTGATCTGCCTGGCTTGGGCCGGCAACTTCATCACCTCGAAGCTGGCGCTGGCCGAATTCCCGCCGTTCCTGTTCACCGCTCTGCGCCTGCTGCTGCTCACCGCGCTGCTGGGCGCGTTTTTGAAATTGCCGCCGCGCGCGGTCTGGCCACGGCTGACGGCCGTGGCCCTGTTCAACGGCGTGCTGCACTTCGGCCTGAGCTTCTGGTCGCTGAAGCTGTCGCGCAACATCGCCTCGCCGGCCATCGTGATGCAGAGCTATGTGCCGATGGTGGCCCTGCTCGGCTGGTGGCTGCTCGGCGAACGCTTCCACTGGCGCACCGGCACCGCCATCGCGGTCAGCTTCCTGGGCGTGCTGGTGCTCGGCCTGGATCCGTCGATCCTGTCCGATCCGCTGCCGCTCGGGCTGATGCTGCTTTCGGCGCTGTTCATAGCGCTCGGCACCATTGCCATGCGCGGCCTGCAGATGGACCTGATCCAGCAGCAGGGTTGGACCGCAGCCATCGGCCTGGCGCCGATCTGGCTGCTCAGCCTCTGGCTGGAAGGCGATCCGGTGGCGCACATCCAAGGCGCCAGCCTGCAGGCCTGGGCCGGCGTGCTGTACGCGGCGCTGATCGCCTCGCTGGTCGGGCATGGCCTGTTCTTCGTGCTGATCAAACGCCACCCGGTGGCGATGATCACGCCGTACCTGCTGACTGCACCGCTGCTGGCGGCGCTGCTCGGCGTCTGGCTGCTCGGCGACCAGGTCGGCATCCGGGTCTGGATCGGCGGCGCGATGGTGTTGTCCGGCGTGCTGGGCGTGGCCCTGCGCAATCTGAAGAAAGCCAAACCGGAACCGCCGGTGGCGGCGGATCTGGTCTGATCAAAGCGCGCAACGAAAAGGGCCCTTGCGGGCCCTTTTCGATTACAGCTGGGCGACCCAGTCGTCCTTTTCCTTCGGACGCAGCAGCCAGCGGCACAGCGCCGGCAGGAACACGATGGCGGCCAGCATGTTCACCACGAACATGAAGGTCAGCATGATGCCCATGTCGGCCTGGAACTTCAGGTCGGAGAAGATCCACATGGCCACGCCCACCGCCAGCGTCAGCGCGGTGTAGAAGATGGCGATGCCGGTGGTCTTGAGCGCGATGAAGTAGCTTTCCGACAGCGTGCGCAGGTGCTCCTGGCCCTCGTTGAACTCCTCGCGGGTCAGGCGGCCGTCGGCGTCGCGGTCCAGGCCGTCGAAGTGCGCGGCGGTCGCGGTCTGCGCGTCCGGATGCGCGCCGCCGTCCTCGAGATGGCCGTGCTTGAGCGCATGCAGCTCTTCCGGGGTCACCGAGAAGTCGCGGTCCTTGTCGGCGGCCACGAACTCGATGCGGTGGCTCATCGCCTCGCGCATGCGGGCGAAGATGTAGATGCCGTAGTCGACGCCGATGCCGACGCCGAGCGCCACCACCGTCAGCGTGTTGACCTTCATGCCGATGTCCAGCTGCACCATCAGGCTGTGGCCGAGCTCGGTCACCATCATCAGCGGCAGCGCCACGCACAGCGCCGCGCGCCAGCTCTTGAAGCTGATCCAGCACATGGCGAACACCGCGCCGTACAGCAGCCACAGGATCAAATGCTCCTTCTCGCGGACGGTGTCGTTGGTCGCCGCCTGCACGCCGAGCGGACCGGTGGCCATGCGGAAGTTGACCTGGTCGGTGACGTAGTTCTCGCCGTTCTCCTGGGCCTTGGCCACGGCGGCGTCGCGCTTGGCGGCGAAGCCCGGCTCATAGGCGTTGTTGTCGTCGCGGAACTTCTTGGTCTCGGCCACGATGCGGTCGATGGTGGTCGACTTGTGGTCCTTGGTGAAGATGGTCACCGGCATCGCCGAGCAGTCGGCGTTGAGCAGGCCAGAATCGGTCTCGAAGCTCTGCGTCGACTGGCGCAGGGTGTCCGGATCGCGCGGCAGCACCTTCCAGCGCGGCGAGCCGTCGTTCCAGCCGGCGTTGACCTGCTTGGCCGCCATCGGCAGCGTGATCACCTGCTCCACGCCGTCGACATTGGCCATGTGCCAGGCGTAGCGGTCGATGGTCTCCATCGCCTTGTAGCTGGTGGTGCAGGCCGAGGGACCGGCCTCGACGATGACGTTCATGGTGTCGACGCCGAGCGCGAACTTGCTGCTGATCAGCTCGGCGTCTTGGTTGTAGCGCGCTTCCGGGCGCAGTTCGGCCACGCCCTGCTGGGCGTCGCCGATCATCACCTTGTTGCCGTGCCACCAGGCGATCGCCCAGACCACCGCGCCGATGGCCAACACCGTGGCGGCGGCGTTCGGACGCGACAGCTTGGACAGCGCGGCCCAGATCTTGTCGAACTGGGTCAGCTGGCGCAAGCGGAACTCGCGCTTCTTGTCGAGCTTGCGCAGCTTGGTGTAGCTGAGCAGGATCGGCAGCAGCACCAGGTCGGTGATGATGGTCAGCGCCACGCCGACGGTGGCGGTGATCGCCAGCTCGCGGATCATCTGGATCGGGATCACCATGATCGCGCCGAAGCCGATGCAGCCGGCCAGCAGCGCAACCGTGCCCGGGATCAGCAGCGCGTGGAAGCTGCGGATGGCGGCGGTTTTCGGATCGACCGCGTGCCGCGCCTTCAGCCGCAGCTGCTCGACGGTGCCGTCCTCCAGGCCGCCGAAGAAGATCTCGCCGCGGAAGCGGTTGATCATCTGTTCGCCGTGGCTGACCGCGATGGCGAAGATCAGGAACGGCGTGAGCATGTTCATCGGATCGATGCCGAAACCCATCAGCTTCAGCGCGCCCAGCATCCAGACCACCGAGACCAGCGCCGACAGCACGGTCAGCGAAGCCAGCTTCATCGAACTCGAGTACAGGTACAGCAGCAGCCAGGTGAAGGCGATGGTGATCAGGAAGAACTTGATCACGCTCATCGCGCCGTCGGAGATGTCGCCCACCATCTTGGCGAAGCCGATGATGTGAACCGTGGTGTTCTCGTTCTCGTACTTGGTGCGGATGGCCTCCAGCTGCTTGGCCACGGCCTGGTAGTCGAGCTTGTTGACCTCGCTTTCCGGGATCAGGTCGGCCCAGACCATCGAGCCGGAATAGTCCTTGGCCACCAGCCGGCCGGTGATGCCGGCCTTGACGATGTTGTCCTTGATCTTCGCGAACTGCTCCGGCGTGGCTTCGAAGCCCTCGAGGTTCGGGGTGAAATCCTGGGGAATCACGTTCTCGCCGGACAGGCCGTCCTCGACCACTTCGATGTAGCGCACGTTCGGGGTGAACAGCGAGCGCGCCTTGGCGTCATCGGTGGCGTCCAGGTTGATCACGTCATTGGTGACGTTCTCCAGGGTGGCCATGTACTCCTTGGAGAACATGTTGCCGTCCTTGGCCATCACCGCGATCAGTACGCGGTTGGCGCCGCCGAAATCGGCCTGGTAGTCGGTGAAGGTGCGCATGTACTCGTGCTGCAGCGGCACCTGTTTGTTGAAGCCGGCGTCCACCTTCAGCTGGCTGGCGAAATACGCCATGGCCGCGGTGACCAGCACGAAAACCGCCAGCACCAGGGCGCGGTTTCCGAAGACCAGACGTTCCGCGAGGCGTTCGAATCGATTCATGGCTGTTCCTTCACTGTACTTTGGCGCTGACGGCGCCGAGGTCGGACGTCAGCAGATAGCCGCCGTCGGCGGCGACCGCCGCCGACAGCGCCGGCACCTGGCCGGAGCCCAGCTGGATGTTCGAGGCGCTGAACGCCTGCGCGCCGGCGCGGCGCGCGAGCAGCGTGCCGTTGCTGCCGACCAGCACCACGGTGCCGTCGGGGCCGACGGTGCCGCCGATCAGGCTGGTTCCGGTGCCGCTGTCGACCTTGCGCCAGCTGCCGCCGGCGTCGTCTGATTCATACACGTTGCCGCGCAGGCCGTAAGCCAGGACCTTCTCGCCGCCGAGCGCGAGCAGGCCGAACATGGAGCCCTCGTACGGCAGTCGGATCTTGCTCCAGCTGGCGCCGCCGTCGGCGGAACGGAAGCCGGCGCCGCGCTCGCCCATCACCAGCAGCATGCCGGCATCGGTGCGCGCGATGGCGTTCAGGTGCGGATCGGACTCCGCGGCCAATTCCAGCATGCTGTCGTCGAACACGCCGGAGTCGCTGGCGGTCGCCACCGGCGCCACGGCCGCTTCGCCGGCGACGCTGAGCGCCGTCCAACTGGCGCCGCCGTCGACGGTCTTCAGCAGCAGGCTGTAGGCGCCCACGGCGTAGCCCTCGTTGGCGCTGAGGAACAGGGTGTCAAGGATCGGCGAACCGTTGGTCGGCTCCCGGCTGTCGGCCGACCACGGCTGCACGCGTTGGCGTTGCCAGGTCTTGCCGCCGTCGGCGGAGTGGATGATGACGCCGTCATGCCCGGCGGCCCAGATCGACGCCCCCTGCGCGCTGACGCTGGTCAGGGTCGAACGGGTCGGAACCTTGGCCTGGGTCCATGTCTTGCCGTCGGCGGAGACCAGCACGTGGCCGCGTTCACCGACCGCGACGAAACCGTCGCCGGTGCCGGCGATGTCCAGCAGCAGGCTGTGCGCCGCTTTCGGCAGAATCTCGGAATCGCTGATGGACGGATCGCCTTGAGCGGCGTCGAGGCCGGCCGCCAGCAGCGGTAGCGCCAAAAAGGAAACGGCGCCAACGATGCGCCATGGGTGTTGCGGCTTGTCAGCCATTGGAATCTCCCCCGGGGAAATGAGCTGCGGAAAAAGCCGCGCCCGAAGGCGCGGCTTTGGGGATCAACGGACGCCTTCGTTCCGGAGGTTGGCCGGCGTGTAGTCGCTCGGCGCGCTTTGGAATCCGAAGTTGAACGGCTTGTCTTCGTTGTCGAGCAGACCGGCGATGTAGCGGCCCGACTTCAGGTCGTGGTGGGTCTCGATGGTGGCCCAGAACACCGGCACTTCGTAGTAGTTCACCGACGGGGCTTCCGAGTAACGCCACAGCTTGCCCTGGCCGTCGTAGTGGTCGATCATCAGGATCTGCCAGCTGTCCTCGTCCACATAGAAGGTGCGGCGCGAGTTGATGTGGCGCTTGCCGGGCTTGAGCGTGGCGTCGACCACCCACACGCGGTGCAGTTCGTAACGCAGGTAATCCGGGTTGAGGTGGTTCGGGCGGATCAGGTCCTTGACCTTGGTGCTGCCGCTGTGCGCCTTGTACGCGTTGTACGGCACGTACATCTCGCGCTTGCCGACCAGCTTCCAGTCGAAGCGGTCCATGGCGCCGTTGAACATATCGGTCATGTCGTTGGTGCGCAGGCCGTCGGTGGCGGTGCCGGGGTTGTCGTAGGCGACGTTCGGCGCCAGGCGCACGCGGCGTTGGCCGGGATTGTAGACCCAGGCCTTGCGCGGCGAAGCCACCGAGTTGAGGCTTTCGTGCACCAACAGCACCTGGCCGGCCAGACGCGCCGGACCCAGCACTTCCTGCTTGAAGTACAGCAGGATGCTGTTGATGTTTTCGGTGGTGTTGCCCGGCTTGTAGTACAGACCCAAGCCGTCTTCACGCAGACGGATCAGGGTGAAGGCGCCGGACGCGGTGGGCGCGGCCTGGTTGGCGAAGCGCGAGAACGACACGCCCTTGTACTTCAGCTTGTGGTTCCAGATCACTTCGTAGCCGTTCTGCGGAATCGGGAACGGGATGCCCTCGGCGCAGTTCTTGACGCCTTCGCCGTTGGCGACCAGCTGACACTGGGTGGCGTTGCGCTTGGTGAACTCATAGGTGCGCTGCGGGCTGGAAGCCGAACGGCGGGTCGGATAGACGTTCATTTTGAAGGTGCGGTACTTCGCGAACATCGCCTCCTGGCCGGGCGACAGCTGGTCCGAATACTGCTTGTAGTTGGCCGGGGTGATGGCGAACTGGACCTTGTCGTCGGCGAACGGATCCGGGTGGAACATGCCGGCCTTGTAGCCCGCCGGCGGACGGGTGATGCCGCCGGTCCAGGCCGGGATGGCGCCGCCGTTGCCGGCCTTTTCGGCGCCGAGCGGGGTCAGGCTGCCGCCGAGCTGGGCGGCCTTGTCGGCGCTGACGGCGGCCGGGGCACCCTGCGCGAGCAGGAGGCCCGCGCCGGCCAATACGGCCAACGCGGTCTTGTTGCGGATTGCTGCTTTCATTCGTAATTCCCTCCCAGGATGCTTAGAACGAGTATTTCACGGAGAACGAGTAGAAGTCACGGTCATAGATCTGGTTGAGCTGGCCGGCGCCGGAGAAGCCGGTGTAGCTCAGGTCGAACACCCAGCTATTGAGGTAGTTGGCTTCGACGCCGACCGTGATCGACTTGCGGCCCTCCAGGAAGTTGCCGCCCGGGCCCGGGGTGATGCCCTTGACGTCGTGGTTGAACGCGATGCGCGGCGACAGGGTGATCGGGGTGCCGAACACGCTGTTGTAGTCGGCGCGGGCCGCGATGCGGTAGCCCCACGAGAAATCGGTCGGGAAGCCGTCGACCGTGGTGACCGGGTTGCGCAGCGCGCCGGCGTACAGCGGGTTGTTCAGGGCCGCGTTCAGGGCGGCCAGCGCGGCCCCGTTGGTGGCCGGGTTCGGGTTGGCGTTCCAGGCCGAGATCAGCGGCAGCAGATCGTTGATCAGCGACACGCCGCCGCCGGTGTCGGTGCCTTCGCCTTCATAGCGCAGCACGGACGGATCCGGCAGGTTGACCCAGGTGCCGCCGATTTCACCGACCAGGGCGATCTGGTCCGCGCCCAGCATCTGGCCGAAGGCCTTGGTGAAGGTGGACTGGAACTGGGTCACTTCATGCTCGCGCCAGCCTTGGATGAACTGGCCCGGATTGACGTTGGTGCAGTTCGGCAGCAGCTGGCTGCAGAACCAAGACGCGCGCGGCGCGCCGCTGGCCTGGAGGGCCAGGTTGATCGGGCTCAGGGCCGCGAACAGCAGTTCGACGTCGTCGACCTGCAGCGGCATGTTCGGACGGTAGCTGACCTCGCCTTGCCAGGCGATGCCGGCCGGCAGGGTGGTGTTCCAGCTGACGCCGAACAGGTGGATGTCTTCCGGATATTCGACGATCAGGCCGGCCGAGTTGGCGGCCGGAGCCGGCAGCACGGTGGTCACCGCGCGGCCGGACAGCAACGGCAGGCGGCTGTGGTAGTTCATGGCGTAGAAGCCGAACTCGGTCTGGTTCAGGGCTTCGGCGTACCAGCGCAGGGCCAGACCGAACTGGCCGGAATCGCGGGCTTTACGGTCGGCCAGACGCGGGCCGGCGACGCCGCAGGCGGCGGCCAGCAGCTGGGCGGCGGTGGTCGGGCCGTAGATGGCCGACAGCTCGGCGAAGCGGTCGGAGTTGGCCACGTTGGCCTGACCGGCGGCCGGCTGGCCGACGATGCAGGTGCTGGCGTAGTTTTCCGGGTTGTTCACCGGCTGGGTGACGGTGCCGAAGCCGAGCATGATGTAGGTGCCGCCCGGCGAGGCGAAGTCGTTGGTGCTGAAATAGGTGCCCGAGGGATCGATTTCGGTCGGCTTCCAGTCGAACTGGTAATAGGCCTCCATCGACAGGTTGTCGGTGAACTTGGTCGAAGCGAAGAGCATGTTGGTCGGCAGGAACGCTTCCTTCAGCTCGGCACCGGCCACGCGCAGGCGCGAGACGTCGACCGGATTGACCACGTTGATGCCGTTCTGGATGAAGGTGCTTTCGCCCCAGCTGACCACCTGCTTGCCGAAGCGGATGCTGCCGGACACTTCGTCGTTGGCGCCGAGCGCGTAGTTCTTGTAAACGAAGGCGTCGTACAGGCGGAAGTCGCTGGCGACCTTCTGCTCGGCTTCCTTGGCGAAATCGTTGCGGTCGCTGTTCTCGAAATCGTAGAAGTAGCTGGCCCGGCTGAAGAAGCCCCAATCGCGCCAGCTCATTTCCAGCTCGGAGGTGACCTTGAAGGCGTTGGAGAAGGCGTCGCCTTTCTCGTATTTGACGTTGCCGTCGTCGCGGTTGACCGACCAGCGGCCCGGCGCGGCGGCCTGCGCGGCGGAACCGGGGAAGGCGCCCAAGCTGTTGAACGGCGCGGAGGGCGTGGTGCCGGCCAAGGCGATGGCGGGGTTGATGGTGGCCTTCGCGACCAGGCCGTCGGCCGGATCCTCGGTGCGGACGGAAATGCCGTAGGACACGGTGGTGTCCAGACTGCCCTTGAGCTCGCCTTTCTCGAATTCGAACGCCTGCGCCATCGGGGCGGCGAACAGACCAAGGGCGACCGCGGCGGCGAGCGGCGAACGGTAGACCAAACGTTGGATTTTCTTCATGGGTGCATTTCCCGGTTTTATGTTGAGTTTCCGAACCACGACACTCCAAGGAAATTAGAGTGTTTCGTCTAACGCAGTATTAAATATTCGTTAGAAAAGCGCAATACCTTCTCGTATGGACTTTTTGTGATGAATTTCACGATTTTTTGGGGCTCGGCAGAGCAATTTTCAGGACCACGAAACCGAGCAGGGCCGAGAACAGGGAGCCGCTCAGGATGCCCAAGCGATGGGTCAGCTGGTAGTCCGGGTGGTCGGCGCCGAAGGACAGGGAGCCCACGAACAGGCTCATGGTGAAGCCGATGCCGCATAGGGCGGCCATACCGAACAGGGCCGCAGGCCGGATCGTGCGGTCGAATTTGGCCCACCCCAGGCGCAGGCACAGCCAGATGAAGCCATACACGCCGAGCAGCTTGCCGAGCAACAGGCCGAGCGCGATGCCCAGCGGCACCGGCGCCAGCAAATCATCCAAGCCCAGCCCGGCCAGCGGCACGCCGGCGTTGGCGAAGGCGAACACCGGCAGGATCACGAACGCGACCCACGGGTGCAGGGCGTGCAACAGGGCCTCCGAGGAACCGTCGCGCGCGCCCTTGCCGAGCGGAATCATCAGCCCCAGCACCACTCCGGCCAAGGTCGCGTGCACCCCGGAATTGAGCACCGCCAGCCACAGCAGGAAACCGACGAACAGGTACAGGCCGAGCTGGGTGACCTTGGCGCGGTTGAGCGTGTACAGCACGCCGACCAGGGCCAGTGCGGTGACCAGCCCGACCAACGACAGCTCGCCGGTGTAGAACACCGCGATGATCAGGATCGCCCCGAGGTCGTCGGCCACGGCGATGGCCAGCAGCAGCATCTTCAGCGCCAACGGCACGCGCGGGCCGAGCAGCGACAGGATGCCGAGCGCGAACGCGATGTCGGTGGCGGCCGGGATGGCGGTACCGCGCATCGCGGCGGCGTCGCCCCAGTTCAGCGCGGCGTAGATCAGCATCGGCACCGCCATGCCGCCCAACGCGCCGACCACCGGCAGGGTGATGTTGGCGCGGTCGGCGAACTGGCCTTCGACCAGCTCGCGCTTGAGCTCCAGGCCGACCACCAGGAAGAACACCACCATCAGGCCGTCGTTGATCCAATGCGAGACGCTCTTGTCCAGCGACAGCGGGCCGAAACCGAGGGTCAGCCTGGCGTGCAGCCACGCCTGGTAATCGGCGGACAAGGCCGAATTGGCCACCACCATCGCCACCACCGTGGCCAGCACCAGCACGATGCCGCCGGCGGCCTCCATCTTCATGAACGCGTTCAGCGCGGCCAGGGCGCGGCGGTGCATGGCGCGGTCGGCACGGGTCTCGGTCATCGATTGTCTCCAATGGGTTTGAGCCTGATTATAATCGCAGCATCACTCTTCGAACGCCGTCATGACCGTATCGCGCTTTTTCCGCTGGACCGGCCCCGTTGCCGCGCTCTCCGCCTATGCCGTGGCCACGGCGGGCGGCATGCCGTTCGCGTTCTCGGCCACGCTGGCGCTGACCGTGCTGTGCGCGTTGTGGTGGATGAGCGAGGCGGTCGATCCGGCATTCACCGCGCTGCTGCCGCTGTCGGTGCTGCCGACGCTCGGCATCCTCGACGCCAAGCAGGTGGCGCAGAGCGTCGGCAACGAACTGATTCTGCTGCTGATGGGCGGCTTCATGCTGTCGCGCGCGCTGGAAGGCACCGGCGCGCACCGCCGCCTGGCCTACGCCATGGTCCGCGCGGTCGGCGGCGGCTCCGGACGCAGCCTGGTGTTCGGCTTCACTTTCGCCACCGGTCTGATCAGCATGTGGATCTCCAACACCGCCACCGTGCTGATCATGCTGCCGGTGGCCTACGCGGTGATCGAGGAATATCGGGACGCGCGCCTGGCGGTGCCGCTGGTGTTGGCCATCGCTTACGCCGCCAGCATCGGCGGCCTGGGCACACCGATCGGCACGCCGCCGAATCTGGTGTTCATGCAGCAGTACGAACAGGCCACCGGCACCGCCTACGCCTTCAGCGACTGGATGAAGGTGGGCGTGCCGCTGATCGCCGTGCTGCTGCCGATCCTGGCCTTCGGCCTGTCGCGCGGGCTCGCCGGCAGCCCGCCGGCGCAGCTGCCGGCGATCGGTCCCTGGCGCCCGGCGGAAAAACGCGTGCTGGCCGTGTTCGGCCTGACCGCCCTGGCCTGGACCACCCGCGCGGCGCCGTTCGGCGGCTGGAGCGCGTGGTTCGGACTGCCCAACGCCAACGACGCCGGCATCGCGCTGGCGGCGGTGTCGGTGATGGCGCTGCTGCCCTCGGGCGAACGCGACGGCAGGCCGCTGCTGGAGTGGCGCGCGGCTTCGAACATCCCCTGGGGCGTGCTGCTGCTGTTCGGCGGCGGCATCGCGCTGGCCACCGCGTTCCAGGAAAGCGGCATCAGCGACGCCATCAGCAATGCCTTGGTTTCGGCCCGGCACCTGCCGGTGTTCGCGATGATGGTGATCATCATCGGCAGTGTGGTGCTGCTGTCGGAAATCGCCAGCAACACCGCCACCGCGGTGCTGCTGATGCCGATCCTGGCCGCGGCCGCGAAGGGCCTGGGCATCGAGCCGGCGCTGCTGATGCTGCCGGCCGCGATGGCGGCGAGCATCGGTTTCATGCTGCCGGTGGCGACCGCGCCGAACGCGGTGGCCTACGGTTCCGGCCTGATCTCCAACCGCGACATGCTGCGCGAAGGCTTCTGGCTCGACATCGTCAGCGCCTTGGTGGTGTGCGCGGTGTGCTGGGCGGTGCTGATCTGAGGAGCGAGGGGCGGACGCGTTGGTCCGCCCCTACCGGTCTCACTTTTTCTTGGGAACGTACAGGTCGGTGATGCTGCCGTCGAACACTTCCGCCGCCATCGCCACCGTCTCGCTCAGCGTGGGATGCGGGTGGATGGTGTGGCCGATGTCGCCGGCCTCGCAGCCCATCTCGATGGCCAGCGCGATCTCGGCGATCAGATCGCCGGCATGCGCGCCGACGATGCCGCCGCCGATGACGCGGTGCGTGGCCGGATCGAACAGCAGCTTGGTGAAGCCTTCGGTGCGGCCGATGCCGATGGCGCGGCCCGAAGCCGCCCAGGGGAACTTGCCGAGCTCATAGGCGATGCCTTTGGCCTTGGCTTCGGTTTCGGTCAGGCCGACCCAGGCGATTTCCGGATCGGTGTAGGCCACCGAGGGGATCACGCGCGCGACCCACTCGCGCTTGTGGCCGGCGGCCACTTCCGCCGCCACCTTGGCCTCGTGCGTGGCCTTGTGCGCCAGCATCGGCTGGCCGACCAGGTCGCCGATGGCGAAGATGTGCGGCACGTTGGTGCGCATCTGTTTGTCGACCGCGATGAAGCCGCGCTCGCTCACCTGCACGCCGGCGTTCTCGGCCTTCAGCTTGCCGCCGTTCGGGCTGCGGCCGACCGATACCAGCACGCGGTCGTAGTCCGTGCCCGAGGGCACGGACGCGCCTTCGAATTCGGCGCTGAGCGCCTTCTTGCCGGCGGTGACTTTCGCGACCTTGCAGGACGTGTGGATGGCCACGCCGCGCTTCTTCAGCAGCGCCTGCAGCGGCTTGACCAGATCCGGATCGGCGCCGGGCATCAGCTGATCCATGAATTCGACCACGGTCACCGCGCTGCCGAGCGCGGAATACAAGCAGGCCATCTCCAGGCCGATGATGCCGCCGCCGACCACCAACAGGCGCTTCGGCACGTCCTTGAGCATCAGCGCGCCGGTCGAGTCCATCACCCGCGGGTCGTCCCACGGGAATGCCGGCAGCTTCACCGGCTGCGAGCCGGCGGCGATGATGCACTGGGCGAAATCGACGGTTTCGACGCCTTGCGCGGTATTCACCGACAGGCGGTTAGCCGATGCGAACTCGGCCGTGCCGGTAAGCGTACGCACCTTGCGCTGCTTGGCCATGCCGGCGATGCCTTTGTTCAGGGTACCGACGGTCTTTTCCTTGTGCGCACGCAACTTGTCGAGGTCGATCTTGGCCTCGCCGAAGGCGATGCCGTAATCGGCCGCGTGGCGCGCCTCTTCGATGACGTTGGCCGCGTGCAGCAGGGCCTTGGACGGAATGCAACCCACATTCAGGCAGACACCGCCGAGCTCGGCGTAGCGCTCGACCAAAATCACGTCCATGCCCAGATCCGCGGCGCGGAAGGCGGCGGTGTAGCCGCCCGGGCCGGAACCGATGACTACCAGCTGGCATCGGTGGTCGGCGTCGCCGGCCGATACCGGCGCAGGCTGTAGGGGCGCCGCTGCTACGGTTTGGACGGCCGCAACGTTGACGGGCGCGGCGGCACTGGGCGCAGCCAGCGGCGCCCCCACGGTTTGGATGGGTGCGGATTCCAGTAGCGCGATGACATCGCCCTCACTCAGGGTGTCGCCGAGTTTGACTTTCCATTGCGTCAGCACGCCGCCGGCGCTGGCCGGCACTTCCATCGTGGCCTTGTCGGATTCGAGCGTCAGTAGACCCTGGTTGGCGGCGACGGTATCGCCCTCCTTCACCAGGAATTCGATGACTGCGGCGCTGCCGCCGATATCGGGCACTTTCAGTTCAATCGCGGCCATGGCGTCAGACCAGCAGACGGCGCAGGTCGGCGAGGACCTGGGCCAGGTAGGCGGTGAAGCGTGCGGCGGCGGCGCCGTCGATCACGCGGTGGTCGTACGACAGCGACAGCGGCAGCATCAGCTTCGGCGCGAACTCGGCGCCGTTCCAGACCGGCTTGGTCTGCGCTTTGGACACGCCGAGTATGGCGACTTCCGGCGCGTTGATGATCGGCGTGAACGCGGTGCCGCCGATGCCGCCGAGCGAGGAGATGGTGAAGCAGCCGCCCTGCATGTCGGCGGCGGTCAGCTTCTTCTCGCGCGCCTTGGCGCTGATCTCGGCCAGTTCGCGCGAGAGCGCCAGCAGGCCCTTGCTGTCGCAGTCGCGGATGACCGGCACCACCAGGCCGTCGGGCGTATCGACCGCGATGCCGATGTGGAAATAGCGTTTCAGTACCAGGTTGTCGCCGTCGAGCGAGGCGTTGAAGGCCGGATACTTCTTCAGCGCCGCCACCACGGCCTTGATCAGGAACACCAGCGGCGTGACTTTCACGTCTTTATGTTCTTCGCCGAGCTTCTTGCGGAACAGCTCCATCTCGGTGATGTCGGCTTCGTCGAACTGGGTGACGTGCGGGATCATCGCCCAGTTGCGCGCCAGGTTGGCGCCGGACAGCTTCTTGATGCGCGACAGCGGCTCGGACTCGACCGGGCCGAACTTGGCGAAATCGACCTGCGGCCAAGGAATCAGGTTCAGGCCACCGCCGTTACCGGCGACCGCGGGCGCCGCACCGCCGGCCAAGGCGGCCTTCACGAAGCGCTGCACGTCTTCCTTGCTGATGCGGCCACCGCGCTCGCTGCCGTTCACCTGCAGCAGGTCGACACCCAGCTCGCGGGCGAACACGCGCACCGCCGGGCTGGCATAGGGCACCTTGCCCGGCACCAATTCGCCGTTATCGAGCTGGTGCGTGGGCGACTTCGCCGGCGCGGGCGGCATGGCGGCGGCTACGGGCGCCGGCGCGGCAACCGGCTTGACCGGCGCGGCCGGCGCTTCGGGTGCTTTCGCAACGGCCGGCGCGGGCGCGGCAGACGCGGGAGCCGTGGCGGCGGTTTGGATGCGCGCCACCAGATCGCCGGCGGACAGCTCGTCGCCCAGCTTGGCGAGGATATCGGTGATCACGCCGTCGACCGGCGACGGCACTTCCATGGTGGCCTTGTCGGATTCGAGCGTGAGCAGGCCCTGGTCCTTTTTCACCGACTCGCCGACCTTCACCAGGATTTCGATGACCGGTACGCCGGAATCGCTGCCGAGGTCGGGCACGCGGGCTTCAATCAATTCGGACATAACGCATCCTCTGGAGTAAGGGCTCTATTGTCGCCCGAGACGGCCGGCTTGCCAATGGCGGCGGCATTCAGGCAAAAAAACTCCCGCCGGGGCGGGAGCTGAGGAAAGTGGCGGACCAGGCCGGATTTCGGCCGAGCGCGGATCGTTCCCAGTGTAGGCCGGCGCCGGCGCCGGGGCATGTGCCGAATGGCATGACCGGACACCTTGGCAGCCGGCTTCCGGCATACAATGGCCGGCATGGACATTTCCGGCTTCCTGCGCAGACACACCACCGCCGCCGTGTTGGTATTGGCGGTATTGCTGGCCTTCGGCTTCCAAGGCAGCCGCGGCATCATCGAGCCCGACGAGGGCCGCTACACCAACGTGGCGCTGCAGATGCTGCAGCACGATGACTGGATCTCGCTGTACCGCAACCGCGACAGCCTGCACTTCACCAAGCCGCCGCTGACTTATTGGGGCGTCGCCGCCTCGGTTTCGGTGCTGGGCCATAACGAGTGGGCCGTGCGTCTGCCGATGGCGGCCGCGTTCGTGCTCTGGGTCTATCTGGCGTTGCGGCTTGGCCGCCTGTTCACGCCCGCGCGGCCTTGGCTTCCGGCGCTGTTGCTGGCCGGCTCGCCGGTGGCGTTCTTGGCCGCGAACTGGGTGAATACCGACACCGTGCTGGCGGCCATGACCGCGCTGGCGATGGCCTGCTACGCGCAAGCGCGCTTCGGCGGCGGCGGACCGGGCTGGCTGGATGCCATGTGGTGCGCGTTCGGACTGGCGTTCCTGACCAAGGGTCCGCCCGGACTGCTACCGTTGCTGGCCGTGCTGGCCTTCGCCGTCTGGCATGGCGAGGCGCGCCGTCTGCTGCGCCCGCTCGGCCTGCTCGGCTTCGCGCTGATCGGCTTCACCTGGTATGCGCTGGTGATCCAACGCCACCCCGGCCTGCTCGATTATTT
Source organism: Arenimonas maotaiensis (assembly GCF_014638745.1). Taxonomy (GTDB): domain Bacteria; phylum Pseudomonadota; class Gammaproteobacteria; order Xanthomonadales; family Xanthomonadaceae; genus Arenimonas; species Arenimonas maotaiensis. The sequence goes on along the minus strand of NZ_BMFO01000002.1, from coordinate 130,761 downwards.
CCTCGGCCATGAAGTGGTGGCGCGCATCGCCACCGATACCCACAACCGCAATGGCGAATGGTACGGCCCGTTCACGCAATACCTGCCGACCCTGCTGCTCGGCATACTGCCGGCGTTGGCGGCGTTGGCGGTGTACCGCCGGCGCGCGCCGGCGCTGCCGCGCCCGGCGGAAGAAACGCGTTTTCTGTGGCTGTGGTTCGCCCTGCCGCTGACGGTGTTCTGCCTGGCGCAGTCGCGCCTGCCGCTGTATGTGCTCGGCCTGATCTTGCCGGCCGTGCTGCTGTTGGCCCGGCGCTTGGAAACGGCGCCGTTCGGACGCATGGCGGCCATGGCCGCCGCGCTCTGGCTGGCGGCGTTGCTGTCGATCAAAGGCCTGCTGCCGGTGGCGCTCGACCACAAAAAGGACTCGCGCGCCTTCGCCGCCGACATCCGGCCGATGCTGCCCGGCGATCCGGCGCAGATCGTGTTCGTCGAGGACATGTCGCGCAACGGCCTGAACCTGTACTTCGGCGCCGATATCAAGAAGGTCTCGTTCACGCCGCGGCCCAAGCCGATTTCGGATTCGGCCTACGATTCCAGCCTGGCGCAGGAACTGGCGCAACCGGCCGACGCTCGGGTGTTCATTCTCAAGCGCGAGATCGAACAGCGCTTCCTGCACGAGAGCGCGGCGGCCGGCATCGCACCGCGCAAGCTCGGGGAATGGATCGAAGGGCGCAAGCCCGGCCCGCGCGACCGGATGATCTACACCCTGCCCGGCGAATTCGACGGCGCGCAATGAAAAGCCGGCCCTTGTGGCCGGTTTTTCATATGGCGGGAATGCCGGCTTATTGCACGGGCGCGACTACCGGATAGCGCTGGAAGATCTGGCTGACCGCGGACTGTACGGCGCCGGCCGGATCGCGCATGGCCTTGCGGCTGAGCGCGCCCTCCAGCACGCCCTCCCAGACCAGCTCCTTGCGCTTGGCGTCGACCACGTCGATGTTGACGGTGCCGACCCGGTAGTTGCGGGTCGAGACGTCATCGCCGTACAGCGGCACGGCGATGACGCCGCCGCGGTAGCCGTAGTAGCCCATGCGCACCGTCGGCGTGCTGTAGGACTCGCTGCGGGTCTCGACGTTGGAGAAGAAGTTCACCAGGAGATCCGGATCGGCGGCGTCGAACACATAGCCGCGCGCGGCCATCTCGCGGTCGACCGCGGCCTTGAAATGGCTGGTCAGGATGGTCGAGTAGCCGGCCTTGTCGGTACCGGGCTGCTCCACATAGGCATAGCTGCGGTAAGCCGTGAAATCGGTGCCGGCGCGCGTCTGGCTGTCGATCAGCGGGCGGGTGGCGCAGGCGGTCAGGCCGAGGACCGCCGCCAGCAACAGGGTTTTCATCGCGATGCGTTTCATGCAACACCTCCTCATGCGTGTTTCGATTATAGTCCCGGCCGCGTGAAGGGCGCGGCCGGGCTCAGGGCCGTTCAGCCTCCGGCAAGCCGGCCTCGTGCCGGGCCAGATAGATGCCGCTGGCCACGATGATGCCGGCGCCGATGAACACGCGCAGGCCGGGCACCGTCTGCCAGACCAGCAGGTCGAGGCCGAGACCCCAGGCCAAGGCCGAATACTCGAACGGCGTCACCGTCGCCGCCGGCGCCAGCTTGAACGCCTCGGTGATGGTCAGTTGGCCGAGGAAGCCGGTCACCGCCAACGCCGCCAGCGGCCAAAGATGCCGGAGCTCGAGCGCGACCCAGCCGGGCAGCGCCATCAGACCGGCCACCAGCGAGACGCCGAGCAGCATCCAGAACACCATGCTCTCGGAGCTGTCGGTGCGGCTGAGCAGGCGCACGGTGATCGCCGAGCAGGCATAGCATAGCGCCGACGCCAGCACCGCCAAACCGGCCAGGCTGACCAGTCCTGCGCCGCGCGGGTTGAGCACCACCAGCACGCCCAGCAGGCCGACCGCGATGGCGATCCAGCTGGCGCGCGGGACGCGCTCGCCCAGGAACGGGATGGACAGCGCGGCGATCGCCAGCGGCGAGATGTAGAACAGCGCGTAGGCCTCGGTCAGCGGCAGGCTTTTGAGCGCGAACGCGAACAGGGTCAGCATCGCCACGCCGAGCGCCATGCGGAACAGATGCAATGGCCAACGCACCCGCCACAAAGAGCCCCAGGCACCGCGCCAATGCACGTAGGCCAGGATCAGCGGCAGCGAACTGATGGAACGCAGTGCGGTGACCTGGATGGCGGGGAAATCGGCGGTCAGCCGCTTCATCACCGCGTCCATCAGGCTGAAGAACAGGCAGGCCAGCAGCATCATGGCGATGCCGCGGCGGCGGTTGTCGTGTTTCGGATCATGGGCCATCCCGTCATGATTGCACACGCACGGCACGCAGGGCACACTATGGCGACAATTTCCGGAGGAAACATGCCCTCATTCGACATCGTGTCCGAGGTCGACAGCCACGAGCTGGTCAATGCCGTCGACACCGCCAACCGCGAACTCAAGAACCGTTTCGACTTCCGCAACGTCGAGGCCTCCTTCACCCTGGAAAAGACCGTGGTCAGCCTGAAGGCGCCGAGCGACTTCCAGCTGCAGCAGATGCTCGACATCCTGAAGGCGCGCCTGATCGCACGCGGCATCGACATCCGCAGCATGGACGTGGCCGACCCCGAGGTGAACCTGGCCGAAGCCCGGCAGAAGGTGACGATGAAATCCGGCATCGAGCAGAAGACCGCCAAGAAGATCGCGGCCGCGCTCAAGGAAGCCAAGCTGAAGGTCGACTCGCAGATCAACGGCGACAAGCTGAAGGTGATGGGCAAGAAGCGCGACGACCTGCAGGAGGCCATCGCCCTGCTGAAATCGAAGGAATTCGAGCTGCCGCTGCAGTTCGAGAATTTCCGCGACTGACCATGTCCGCGCTCACCGTCTACCACATCCCGGTCTGTCCGTTCTGCCAGCGCGTGGAAATCATGCTGGAACTGAAAGGCCTGCGCGACCAGGTCCGGTTCGAGGCCATCGACATGAGCCGGCCGCGGCCGGCGGACTTCCTGGCCAAGACCGGCGGCAGCACCGCCCTGCCGGTGCTGGAAACCGAAGACGGCCGTATCGTCAAGGAAAGCCTGGTCATCCTGCAGTATCTGGAAGACCGCTATCCGGAGCCGCGCGTCGGCCGGCGCGATCCGTATGAACATGCCGTGGAGAATATGCTGATCCGCATGGAGGGCGCGTTCGGCGCCGCCGGCTACGCCTATGTGCTGAATCAGGATCCGGCCCGCCGCGGTGAATTCCGCGACGCCCTGCTGGCGCAGTACGCGCAGCTGGACGCGTTCCTCGGCAAACACGCACCGGACGGCGATTTCCTGTTCGAACGCTTCGGTCTGGCCGAAACCGCGTTCACGCCGCTGTTCCAGCGTTTCTGGTTCCTGGATTACTACGAGGGCTTCGAGCTGCCCGAGGAGTCGCGCTTCGCCCGCGTCCGGCGCTGGCGCGACGCCTGCCTGGCGCATCCGGCCGCGCAACAGACCTGCCGGGAAGAAATCGTCAAAGCCTATTACGACTACGCCATCGGCACCGGCAACGGCGGCCTGCCGCCCGGACGCCAGCGTTCCTCGTTCGCGTTCGAACCCGACTGGCGCACGCGCCCGTGGCCGCCGAAGGACAAATACGGCCATCGCGCCACGGATGCGGAATTGGGCTTGCTGTAGTAAGCAGGGCTTACGCCATCAGACCGGCATAAGAAAAATTCTGGGGTTATTTTCCAGGACTGACGGCAAAAACGGCCGGCTCCGGCATTGACGCATCTCGGATAGCCCGATTTAATGGCTCAATGTCTTTTTGACTCCGAGCCTATGAGCCTTATTGCGGATTTTATCAGTCAAGTGCAAGCCGTCCATAAAACCGGCGCCGCCACTGAACACTCCTACCGACCGGCATTGCAAACCCTGTTCAGCGGCCTAGCCGATGGCGTAACCGCCCTGAACGAACCCAAGCGTGTGGCCTGCGGCGCACCGGATTTCATCATTCAGCGCGGCGAACTCATCATCGGCCATGCCGAAGCCAAGGACATTGGCATTGGTCTGCGCGGCATGAAGGACGCCAACAAGAACCAGCAGGAGCGCTACAAGAACGCGCTGTCGAACCTGATCTACACCAACTGTCTGGACTGGGATTTCTACCGCAACGGCGAACTGATCGCTTCGGTTACCGTGGCCGATTACCTGCTCGGCATCCAGCCGCGCCCGGATCAGTACGAAAAACTGGAAAACCTGCTGCGCGACTTCATCGGCCAACGGCCGCAGACCATCACCTCGCCACGGGTGTTGGCCGAGAAGATGGCCGGCAAGGCCATCCTGATCAAAGACGTACTGGCCAATGCCCTGAAGGCCGACAGCGAGCTGACAACCGAACTGACCAACCAATACCGGGCGTTCAAGGAACACCTGATCCACGATATTAAGCCGGACGATTTCGCCGACATCTACGCCGAAACCATCGCCTACGGCATGTTCGCCGCCCGCCTGCACGACACCACGCTGGAAACCTTCACCCGCTCCGAGGCGTTGGAGCTGCTGCCAAAATCCAATCCGTTCCTGCGCAGCCTGTTCGCCTATATCGCCGGCCACGACCTGGACGACCGCATCGCCTGGATCATCGACGACCTAGCCGACGTGTTCCAGGCCACCGATGTGAAGAAAATCATGGCCGGGTTCGGCAAGCTGACCGGCCAGCAGGATCCGTTCCTGCACTTCTACGAAACCTTCCTGGCCGCCTACAACCCGGCCAAGCGCAAGGCGCGCGGCGTCTGGTACACCCCGGAGCCGGTGGTGAATTTCATCGTGCGTGCGGTGGATGAGGTGCTGCAGACCGAATTCGGTCTGCCGGACGGCTTGGCCGACACCTCTAAAGTCACGATCGACTGGGATATCGGCCAGACTGACAAGAAAGGCAAACGCGTCACCACCAAGAAAGACGTGCATCGGGTACAGATTTTGGACCCGGCCACCGGAACCGGCACGTTCCTGGCCGAGGCCATCAAGCAGATCGCGCCGAAAGTCAAAAACGTGGCCGAAGGCATGTGGTCGCAATACATCGAAAAGGACCTGATACCGCGCCTGCACGGTTTCGAGCTGCTGATGGCGTCTTATGCCATGTGCCACATGAAGCTGGACATGATCCTGACCGAGCTGGGCTACAAGCCGACAGGAGATAAATCACCGCGTTTGGGCGTGTATCTCACCAACTCGTTGGAAGAGGCGGAACCCGCCAACCAGACTCTGCCGTTTGCGCAGTGGCTTTCCAATGAAGTGAGGGAAGCCAATACGGTGAAGCGTGACATGCCGATTATGTGCATCATTGGCAACCCGCCCTACTCCGGGGAAAGCGCCAACAAAGGCAACTGGATAATGGGCTTGATGGATGCGTATAAGAAGGAGCCCGGCGGCAAAGAAAAGCTGAAAGAGCGCAACCCGAAGTGGATTAACGATGATTATGTGAAGTTCATTCGCTTTTCAGAATATCTGATTGAAAAGAACGGAGAAGGCGTTCTGGGCTTTATTACCAATCACGGCTATTTGGACAATCCGACTTTCCGCGGCATGCGCTGGCATCTACTGAAAACATTCCACAAAATTTATGTTATTGATTTGCATGGAAACTATAAGAAGAGAGAGGTTTCGCCAGACGGCAGTCAAGATAAAAATGTATTTGATATCCAGCAGGGCGTTTCAATTATCATCGCGCTGAAAAATAAGGAAAAGAAAGGCATTGAAGATTTATCTCAAGTTTTTCATTCCGATTTTTGGGGCGATAGAACAAAAAAATATAGCTCTTTACTAGATGGCAGTGTTAAAAATATCAAATGGAATAATTTGACCTGTAAATCGCCTCAATTTGCATTTGTGAGTCGCGACTTTGGCCTTGAATCTTTGTACCAAAATGGTTTTGAATTTCAGAATTTTATGCCAGTTAACTCCGTCGGCATTGTGACCGCACGAGACTCTTTAACGATAGACATTGATAAAGATAGACTTGCAAACCGAATTAAAGAATTTATTACTTTATCGCCGGATGAAGCGCGAGAAAGATATGATCTTGGTCCTGACGCTAGAGATTGGAGCATCATTGGCGCTCAACAAGACATTCTGAAGAATATTTCTCCAAGCAATTTGAAACCGATTGCTTATAGGCCATTTGACTATCGCTGGACGCATTACACAGGAATATCTAAAGGATTTCACTGCAATCCGCGAAATGAAGTCATGCAACACTTATTGCCAAATGACAATATAGCCATAGATATTTGCAGACAAAGCACAAGCCCAAATTGGTCACACGTTTTTATTTGTAATTCCATCACTGATGATAGCTATATTTCAAACAAGTCTAAAGAACGCGGCTACGTTGCACCACTATATATTTCCGCAAATAATGAAATTATTGAAGGTAATCACCGCGTTAATTTCAATGCAAATATTTATTCCCAGCTAAAAAAATTGGCCGCCCACCCAAAACATGGGCAGCCTGATGAAATGGCAGTTTTCGACTATATCTATGGCGCACTGCATTGCCCCGCCTACCGCGAAACCTATGCTGAATTCCTGAAAACGGATTTCCCGCGCATTCCCTGGCCTTCCAGCCCGGATGAGTTCTGGGACGTGTCTGATAAAGGCGGCCAGCTGCGCAAATTGCACCTGATGGACGCTTCGGCCATCGGCACCACGCCGTACGCCCTGAAAGGCGAAGGCGATTCAACCGTGGAGAAAGCCCGCTTTGAAGGCGGCAAAATCTGGATCAACGCCCAGCAATACTTCGAGAACGTGCCGCCAGTTTCCTGGGATTTCTACATCGGCGGCTACCAGCCGGCCCAGAAATGGCTGAAAGACCGCAAAGGCCGCGCGTTGTCGTTCGACGACGTGAAGCACTACCAGAAAATCCTGAAGATCTTGGCGGAAACAGACCGGATCATGAAGACCATCAGCATGAAGCTCGGTGGAGACACGCATTGAAACTGCCTGCGCCAGCCGTCATCTGGATCAACCGACCCGACAATATTCACACCCGGATCGCAGCCTTCACCTGGCCGACCAAATCCGGTTTCGCCTGGCTGGAAGATTCGTATCTGGACCCCTATGGCTGCAACCACGCTTTTCACGCGCTAGAAGGAAAACTCATCGAGCGTAGTGACGGAATCTATCTGGAATTGGACGACGGTTACGCCCTGATTTTCAGCCAGGAACAGGTACGCGCAGACCCGGAGCTGTGCCCGGAGGACATACGCGATGGCCTGATGGGCGTGCAGGCGTTTTTCGCCGAACAGGGCAAAGATTGGGAACAGGAATTTGCGCGCATGACCGAGGAATTAAAGAGCGAGCTTAACCGCTAACGACGGCGAGCTCCTGCTCGATAATGAAAAAGCGGCCATACGGCCGCTTTTTCCGTTTTGAGATGGCGCTGAATTACGGTAGGATTACGCTGTCGATCACGTGGATCACGCCGTTGCTGGCCTTGATGTCGGTGGCGGTCACGTTGGCGCCGTCGATCTTGACCGCGCCGCCGGCCACGGTGATGTCGGCGGCCTTGCCGTTGACGGTGGTGGCGGTGTCCAGCTTGACCACGTCGGCGGCGGTGACCTTGCCCGGCACCACGTGGTAGGTGAGCACGGCGACCAGCGTGTCCTTGTTCTCCGGCTTCAGCAGGTTCTCCACGGTGCCGGCCGGCAGCTTGGCGAACGCGGCGTTGGTCGGCGCGAACACGGTGAACGGACCGTTGCCGTTCAGCGTATCCACCAGGCCGGCGGCTTTGACCGCGGTCACCAGCGTGGAGAAATCCGGATTGCCGGCGGCGACCGCGACCACGGTGCCGGCCGCTTCGGTCTTGCCGCCGTGGTTGTGGGCGGAGGCGGCGGTGGCGCCGAAGGCGATCATCAGGGCGAGCAGGGTTTTATTCATCAGCTTCATGGCATTTCCTTTTCTGTTGCGGAAGGGATGTGCGCTGTGCACCGGCATACGGTGCCGCACGTACCGTGCAGGCCGCGTCATATCGGCGTGAGCGTGTTGTGGTGACGGCGTGCGCGGCGCGTGAAACCGCCTGCGCGGGTGAAGCAGGCGTGAAGGATGGCGCAGCGCGCGCGATGGCGGCCTTGAAAGCACGCCCCATCACCACCAACTGCAGAACAGCTTTATTCCAACTTATCCCTGAAGGATCCCCGCATGACCGACACCGCACCGCTATTCACGCCGATCGCACTCGGCACGCTCGAACTGGCCAACCGCATCTGGATGGCGCCGCTGACCCGCGCACGCGCCGGCGAAGCGCATCTGCCGAACGAGTTGATGGCCGAACACTACGCGCAGCGCGCCAGTGGCGGCCTGCTGATCGCCGAAGCGACCATGGCGATGGAGGGCCACTCGGCGTTCTGGCAGGAGCCGGGCATCTACTCGCAGGAACAGATCGGCGGCTGGCGCAAGGTCACCGATGCGGTACACGCCAAGGGCGGCCGCATCTTCCTGCAGATCTGGCACGGCGGCCGCGCCTGCCATCCGGCATTGAACTGCGGCAAGCAGGCGGTGGCGCCGAGCGCGCTGGCGATCACCGAATACGAAGTGCACACGCCCGAGGGCAAACTGCCGTACCCGGTGCCGCGCGCGCTGGACGATGCCGAACTACCCGGCATCGTGGCCGGCTTCCGCCAAGCCGCCGAGAACGCCAAGGCCGCCGGCTTCGACGGCGTGGAAGTGCACGGCGCCAACGGCTACCTGCTCGACGAATTCCTGCGCGACGGCTCGAACACCCGCAGCGGCCCGTACGGCGGCCCGGTGGAAAACCGCGCGCGCCTGCTGCTGGAGGTGGTGGAAGCGGTCTGCCAGGTCTGGGACAGCACGCGCGTGGGCGTGCGCATCTCGCCGCTGAACGGCTACAACAGCATGCGCGACAGCGATCCGGTCGGTCTGACCGCCTGGCTGGCCAAGCGCCTGAACGATTTCAACCTGGCCTATCTGCACGTGATGCGCGGCGATTTCTACGGCCAGCAACAAGGCGACGTGATGACCGCCGCGCGCGAGAACTACCGCGGCGTGCTGGTCGGCAACATGGGCTATGGCGCGGACGAAGCGGCCGAGGCGATCGCCGCCGGCACGCTGGACGCGGTCGCGTTCGGCACCGCGTTCCTGGCCAATCCGGATCTGCCGGCGCGCATCAAGGCCGGTGCGCCGCTCAACGCCGCCGACCCGTCCACGTTCTATACGCCGGGCGCCAAGGGCTATACCGATTATCCGACCATGGACGCGGCCTGATCGCGCCGCCTGTCACGTAGGCCGGGTTATCAGCCCGGCCTGCGAATCCGCGAATTTCAACCCGGGCCGAAGAGTTTCTCTTCGGCCTCTTCGTTGGGCACGATGCGCCACTCGCCCGGCGCGAGGCCGTCGAGCGTGAGCATACCGGTGCGGCTGCGGTGCAGGCTCAGCACCCGGTTGCCGGTGGCGGCGAACATGCGCCGCACCTGGTGGTAGCGGCCCTCGATCAAGGTCAACCGCGCGTGCCGGGCATCGACGGTTTCCATCACCGCCGGCGCCAGCGGCGTATTCTCGTTTTCCAGCACCAGCGTGCCGGCGGCGAACAACGCCGCCTCGTCGCCTTTCAGGTCTTCCGCCAGTTCCACTTCATACACTTTCGGCAACTCCGCCTTCGGCGAGATGATGCGGTGCAGCAGCTGGCCGTCGTCGGTCAGCAGTAGCAGGCCGGAGGTGTCGCGGTCGAGCCGGCCGACGGTGCTCAGCACCGGATTGCGATAGCGGAAGCGCTCCGGCAACAGGTCGTACACCACGCGGCCGGGATCCTTGGTCGAACAGGTGTAGCCGACCGGCTTGTGCAGCAGGATCAGCGTGCCCTGCGGCGGATCCAGCGGCTCGTCGTCGAGCAGCAGATCGCCATGCGCGACCTCGTCATCGACGCCGACGGTGCTGCCGTCGCGCCGGGTCAGCCAACCGTTGCGGATCAGACGGGTCACGTCCTTGCGTGACCCGTAGCCGAGGTTGGCCAGCAGCTTGACCGGCTTCACCGCCTATTGGCCGCGCGCGGCGGCGTTGGCGTCGCGGGCGGCGCGGAACTCGGAGTCCGCCGACCAGTTCGGCCAGTCGGTCGAATCGGCCAGCTCGCGGCCGAGGGTGTACAGCACCTGCATGTCGCGTTTCAGCGCGGCGAAGGTCCAGGACGGGTCGAACTCGTCGGCCGGCTGGTGGTACTTCTTGGCGGTGTATTCGGCGCGCGCCGCTTGGCCGGCGGCCAGACCGCCCTCGACCAGATCGCTGCCGGCGCCGAACGAAATCGCCGGCACACCGCGCTTGGCCAAAGGGAAGTGGTCGGAGCGGAAGAAGTAACCGGCCTCCGGCTTGCTGTCCGGCACATAGCTCAGGTTCCAGCGCTTGCCGGTATCCACCAAGCGGTCGAGCAGTTCCAGCTTGGCGTTGCCGGAGATGGTGAAGTCGCGGGTCAGCGGGCCCGGGCTGAAGCCGTCCATGTTGATCGCGCCGGCGGTGGTGGCCAGCGGATACAGCGGATTGCTGGCGTAGAACTCGGAGCCGAGCAGGCCCTTTTCCTCGGCGGTGACGGCCAGGAACACCACCGAACGCGCCGGCTTCGGCGCCTTGGCGTAGGCGAAGGCCAGTTCGATCAACGCGGCCAGTCCGGGCGCGTTGTCGCTGGCGCCGTTGTAGATGGTGTCGCCTTCGGCGTCCGGCGCGCCGATGCCCAGGTGATCCCAGTGCGCGGTGTACAGCACGGTCTCGTCCGGACGGCTGGCACCTTCGATGCGGCCGACGACGTTCTTGGACACCACCACCTGCGCATCGACGTCGTACTTGGCCGAGAAGCGCGCGCCGGCGAGTTCGACCGCACGGAAGCCGCGGGTCTGCGCCTGGCGCTTCATGGCCTCGAAATCCAGGCCGGCCTTGGTGAACAGATCGACCGCCAGATCGCGCTGGATCCAGCCTTCCAGCGGCGCGTGCGCCTTGGCCGGCTCTTTGCGCACGATGTCGAACATCACGTTGGTGTTGGAGTTCTTCACCGTCGCCCAACCATAGGAAGCCGGCTCGCTCTCGTGCACGATCAGCGTACCGAGCGCGCCCTGACGCGCCATCTCTTCGTACTTGTAGGTCCAGCGGCCATAGTAGGTCATGGCCTTGCCGCCGAAGTCGCCGCTGTCCTTGCCGAAATCCGGGTCGTTGATCAGCACCACGGCGATCTTGCCCTTCAGGTCGGTGCCGGCGAAATCGTTCCAGCCGCGCTCGGGCGCGCTCACGCCGTAGCCGACGAACACCAGCGGCGCGTTGCGGATGTCGATCGCGGTCTGGCCGTTCATCGCGGCGCGGATGGCGATCTGCTCGCCTTGCGTCAGCGGCGTAACCGTGCCGTTGACGGCCAGTTCGGCCTTGACCGGGCCTTTGATCTGGAACCGGCCCAACGGCACGTCCTGCGTCCACTGGCGCTTGCCGTCCTTGAGGTCGCCGCCCGGCTGCAGGCCGGCCTTCTCGAACTTGTGCACCAGATAGGCGACGGTCTTGTCCTCGCCCGGCGTGTTCGGACCGCGGCCCTCGAACGCATCGGAAGACAGGGTCTGTACGTGCTTGGACAGCCAGGCGGCGTCGAATTCCGGCGCGGTGGCGGCCTGCAGGCCGCCGGCGGCGAACGCGAACAATAACAGGGCACTGCGTTTCATGCGGTTTCCTCTTGCAGATGGATGCGGGTCAAACCCCGACCGGATTGGCTTTCTCGGGATCGATGTTGTAGGTCTTGATGGCGCGCGCCACGTCCTTGGCGCTCATCTTGCCTTCGGCCGCGAGCGCCGCGATGGCGGCGTGCGCGATGTAGTAGCGGTCGACCTCGAAGAACCGGCGCAGGTTGCTGCGGGTGTCGGAGCGGCCGAAACCGTCGGTGCCGAGCACGGTGTAGTGCATCGGCACGAAGGCGCGGATCTGGTCGGCGAACGCGCGCACGTAGTCGGTGGCGGCGATGGCCGGGCCCTGGCGGACCTTCAGACACTGCGTCACGTGCGGCACGCGCGGTTCGCTTTCCGGATGCAGGCGGTTCCAGCGCTCGACGTCGAAGCCGTCGCGGCGCAGCTCGTTGAAGCTCGGGCAGGACCAGATGTCGGCCGACACGCCGAAATCGCGGTCGAGCAGCTCGGCGGCGGCGATGGCCTCGCGCAGGATGGTGCCGGAGCCCATCAGCTGCACGCGCAGCTCGCCCTTCTTCGGCTTGCCGGCGTCCTTGAACAGGTACATGCCCTTCAGGATGCCGTCGCGGCTGCCTTCGGGCATCGCCGGCATCGGATAGTTCTCGTTCATCAGCGTCAGGTAGTAGTACTCGTCGCGCTGCTCCCGCATCATCCGCTGCATGCCTTCCTGCACGATCACGGTCACCTCGTAGCCGAAGCTCGGGTCGTACGAGCGGCAGTTCGGGATGACGCCGGCCAGCAGTTGCGAATGGCCGTCCTCGTGCTGCAGGCCTTCGCCGTTGAGCGTGGTGCGGCCGGCGGTGGCGCCGAGCAGGAAGCCGCGCGCGCGCATGTCGGCGGCCTGCCAGGCCGAGTCGCCGATGCGCTGGAAGCCGAACATCGAATAGAAGATGTAGAACGGCAGCATCGGCTGGTTGTTGGTCGAGTAGCTGGTGGCGGCGGCCAGCCAGCTGGAGAACGCGCCGGCCTCGGTGATGCCTTCCTCCAGCACCTGGCCGGCGGTGTCCTCGCGGTAGTACATCAGCTGGTCGGCGTCGACCGGCTTGTACTTCTGGCCGAACGGCGCGTAGATGCCGATCTGGCGGAACAGGCCTTCCATGCCGAAGGTGCGCGCCTCGTCGGCCACGATCGGCACCACGCGCGGACCGACCTGCTTGTCGCGCAGGATGATGTTCAGCGTCTGCACGAAGGCCATGGTGGTCGAGATCTCGCGCTCGCCGGAATCCTTCAGCAGGCGTTCGAAGGCGTCCAGCGCCGGCACCTCCAGGCTGAGGTCGGACTTCTGCCGGCGCTGCGGCAGATAGCCGCCCAGCGCCTGGCGGCGCGACTTCAGGTACTGCACTTCCGGGGAGTCCTCGCCGGGGTGATAGAAGTCGAGGTTCTCGATCTGCGCGTCGCTGACCGGGATCTGGAAGCGGTCGCGGAAGGTCTTGACCGATTCGGTATCGAGCTTCTTGGTCTGGTGCGTCGGGTTCAGCGATTCGCCGGCCGAACCCATGCCGTAGCCTTTCACGGTCTTGGCCAGGATCACGGTCGGCTGGCCCTTGTGCGCCATCGCCGCCGAATAGGCCGCATGCACCTTGTGCGGATCATGGCCGCCGCGGTTCAGGCGCCAGATGTCCTGGTCGCTGAGCTTGGACACCAGCTCGGCGGTCTCCGGCGTCTTGCCGAAGAAATGCTCGCGGGTGTAGGCGCCGCCGAAGGCCTTGCAGTTCTGGTACTCGCCGTCCACGGTCTGCATCATGATCTGCTTCAGCTGGCCGCCGTGGTCGCGCGCCAGCAGCGGGTCCCAGTAGCTGCCCCAGATCACCTTCAGCACGTTCCAGCCGGCGCCGCGGAAGCTGCCTTCCAGCTCCTGGATGATCTTGCCGTTGCCGCGCACCGGTCCGTCCAGGCGCTGCAGGTTGCAGTTGATCACGAACACCAGGTTGTCGAGGCCTTCACGGCCGGCCAGGGCGATGGCGCCCAGGCTTTCCGGCTCGTCGGTCTCGCCGTCGCCCAGGAAACACCAGACCTTGCGGTCGGTCTTCGGCATCAGGCCACGGCCTTCCAGGTATTTCCAGAAACGCGCCTGGTAGATGGCGCTGATCGGGCCCAGACCCATCGACACCGTCGGCGTCTGCCAGAAGTCCGGCATCAGCCAGGGATGCGGATAGGACGACACGCCGCGGCCGTCGACCTCCATGCGGAAGTTGTCGAGCTGGTCCTCGCGGATGCGGCCCTCCAGGAAGGCGCGCGCGTACACGCCCGGCGAACTGTGGCCCTGGATGTACAGCAGGTCGCCGGGATGGCTGTCGCTCGGCGCGCGCCAGAAATAGTTGAAGCCGACGTCGTACAGGGTGGCGCTGGAGGCGAAGCTGGCGATGTGGCCGCCGAGCTCGCCCGGCTTGCGGTTGGCGCGCACCACCATCGCCATCGCGTTCCAGCGGATGATCGAGCGGATGCGCCACTCCATCGCCGGGTCGCCGTCCATCGGCGGCTCGTTCTCGGCCGGGATGGTGTTGATGTACTGCGTGGTCGGGTGGAACGGCAGGTTGCCGCCGGCGCGCCGGGTCAGCTCGACCATGCGCTCCAGCAGCACGTGCGCGCGCTCGGCGCCGTCATGGTCCAGCACCGCTTTCAACGATTCCAGCCATTCGCGGGTCTCGTTCGGGTCGGGGTCGTTCTGCAGCACGTCGTTGATCCAAGTCATGATGTCATTCCGTTTATCGTTCTGTAGTTATGTGTTGCGTGTGTTTGCGGTCGCCGGCGCGGCGCTTCAGGCGCCGCGTTGCTCGCGGATCTGGGCGTCGACGGCGGCGATGGCGGTCATGTTGACCACCCGGCGCACGGTCGCCGACGGCGTCAGCACGTGCGCCGACTTGGCCATGCCCATCAGCACCGGGCCGATGCCGATGCCGTCGGTCATCACCCGGGTCAGGTTGTAGGCGGTGTTGGCGGCGTCCAGGTCGGGCATCACCAGCAGGTTGGCGGCGCCGGTCAGGCGCGAATCCGGGAACAGGCGCTCGCGGATCTCCGGCCGCAGGGCGGCGTCGACGTGCATCTCGCCCTCGACCTCGAGCCGCGGCGAACGCTCCAGGATCATGCCCAGCGCCTCGCGCATCTTGCGCGCGCTGGCCGAGTCGGACGAACCGAAGTTGGAATGGCAGACCAGCGCCACCTTCGGCGTGATGCCGAACAGGCGCATGCGGAACGCCGCCTGCAGCGTGGCCTCGGCGATCTGGCGCGCGTCCGGGTCGTTCTGCACATGGGTGTCGGTGAAGAACAGCGGGCCCTTGTCGCTGATCACCACCGACATGGCCGAGACCGCGCTGACCTGCGGGTCGATGCCGATGATGTCGATCACGTGCTTGAGCTTGCCGTTGTACTTGCCGACGATGCCGCACAGCATGGCGTCGGCCTCGCCGCGCTTGACCATCAGCGCCGCCACCACGGTGCCGCGCGAACGCACGATGGCCTTGGCCGCCGGCGGGCTGACGCCGCGGCGCGCCATGATCTGCAGGTAGTGCTGCCAGTAGTCGTTGAAGCGGGGGTCGTCGTCGATGTTGGTCAGTTCGAAATCGTCGCCGGCCTTCAGGCGCAGGCCGAGCTTCTCGATCCGGCGTTCGATCACCGACTTGCGGCCGACCAGGATCGGGCGCGCCAGGCCTTCGTCGACCACGGTCTGCACCGCCTGCAGCACGGTCTCCTCCTCGCCCTCGGCGTACACCACGCGCTTCAGGTCGGCGCGCGCGCGCTCGAACATCGGCCGCATCAGCAGGCCGGTGCGGTACACGAACTGCGACAGCTGCTCGCGGTAGGCGTGGATGTCGGCGATCGGCCGGGTGGCCACGCCGGACAGCATGGCCGCCTGCGCCACCGCCGGCGCCAGCGAGATCAGCAGGCGCGGGTCGAACGGACGCGGAATCAGGTAATCGCAGCCGAATTTCGGGGTCTCGCCGCTGTAGGCCGCGCCCAGGTCGGAGGCTTCCTTGCGCGCCAGTTCGGCGATGGCGTACACGCAGGCGCGCTTCATGTCCTCGTTTATGCAGGTCGCGCCGACGTCGAGCGCGCCGCGGAAGATGTACGGGAAGCACAGCGCGTTGTTGATCTGGTTCGGGTAATCCGAGCGGCCGGTGCCGATGATGGCGTCCGGACGCACCGCCTTGGCGGCGTCCGGCAGGATCTCCGGATACGGATTGGCCAAGGCGAAGATGATCGGACGCTCGGCCATGGTGGCGACCATCTCCGGCTTGAGCACGCCGCCGGCCGACAGGCCGAGGAAGATGTCGGCGCCGGCCACGATCTCGGCCAGCGTGCGCTTGTCGGTCGGCCGTGCGTAGCGCGCCTTGTCGGCGTCCAGACCGTCGCGGCCTTCGTACAGCACGCCGTCGCGGTCGATGGCCAGGATGTTCTCCGGCTTCAGGCCGAGCGAGACCAGCATGTCGAGGCAGGCGATGCCGGCGGCACCGGCGCCGCTAGTGGCGAGCTTGACGTCCTCGATGTTCTTGCCGGCCACGTGCAGGGCGTTGATGACCGCGGCACCGACGATGATGGCGGTGCCGTGCTGGTCGTCGTGGAACACCGGGATCTTCATGCGCTCGCGCAGCTTGCGCTCGACCTCGAAGCATTCCGGGGCCTTGATGTCCTCCAGATTGATGCCGCCGAAGGTCGGCTCCATGCTGGCGATGATGTCGACCAGCTTGTCGGGGTCGTTCTCGTCCAGCTCGATGTCGAACACGTCGATGCCAGCGAACTTCTGGAACAGCACGCCCTTGCCTTCCATCACCGGCTTGCCGGCCAGCGGCCCGATGTTGCCCAGACCGAGCACGGCGGTGCCGTTGCTGATGACCGCGACCAGGTTGCCGCGCGCGGTCAGCGTGCTGGCTTGGGCGGGATCGGCGACGATGGCCTCGCAGGCGTGCGCCACGCCGGGCGAATAGGCCAGGGCCAGGTCGCGTTGGGTGACCATCGGCTTGGTGGCGCTGACCTTGATCTTGCCGTGCGGCGCCATCCGGTGGTATTCGAGTGCCGCTTGCTTGAAATCTTCGTCTGACATGGGGTTTTCCGGGAATCGGGCGCGATTAGTGCCAACGCTCTATTGTACCCAATGCCGGGGGCGGGGGCTTAACCCGGCCCAACGGCTAGCGGCGGCCGTATTTGTCCTTCACGTGGCGCTTGACCTTGGCGCTCAGCGCCTTGTCCTGGGTCCGCCGCTCGGCCAGGGTCTGCGCCGCCGAATCGCGTTCATCCTTGAGCTTGCAGTAGTGCTGGTAGCGCTCCAGGGTCAGCCGGCCTTCGCCGATGGCCGCCTGCACCGCGCAACCGGGCTCGTTGCCGTGGCTGCAGTCGCTGAACCGGCACTGTCCGGCCAGTTCGTCCAGTTCGGCGAACAGGCCTTCGTCGAAGCGCTCATCGCCGCTGAGCTTGAGTTCGCGCATGCCGGGCGTGTCGATCAGGCAGCCGCCCTGCGGCAACGCGATCAACGCCCGATGCGTGGTGGTGTGTCGGCCCTTGGCGTCGGCCTCGCGCACGCCTTGGGTCTTCATCTTCTCCACGCCGAGCAGGGTGTTGGTGAGTGTGGACTTGCCGGCGCCGGAGGAACCGACCAGCACCGCCGACTTGCCCGGCGACAGGTACGGATGCAACACCGCGACCTGGGCCGGATCCTTGGCGTTCAGGGCGTATACCGGAATGCCGCTGTCGGCCAAAGCCGCCAGCTGGCCGGTGTACTGCGCCGGATCGCCGCATTTGTCGAGCTTGCTCAGCACCAGCACCGGGCGCGCGCCCGAAGCCGCGATCAACAGCAGGTAGCGCTCGATGCGCTTGGCGTTGAAGTCGGCGTCCATGCCGCTGACCAGCAGTACGTGGTCGATGTTGGCCGCGATCAGCTGTTGCTGGTAGTGTTCGCCGGCGGCGGCGCGCTTGAGCAGGGCGTGGCGCGGCAGTACCGCCAGGATCTGCTTGCCGGCGGCATCCAGCGCCACCCAGTCGCCGACCACGGCACGCGCTTCCGGGTCGGCGCGCGGCCGCAGCCAACCGGCTGGCGCCTGGGCACGGAAACTGTGCCCGGGATACTGCGCCAGCTCGTAACCGCTGCGGTGTTGGGCCACGACTCGCGCCAGCCGCGCGCCCGGCCAGGGCGCCAGCGCCTCGGCTATCGAGGCCTGCGGCGGCCAACCGATGGCGGCGAAATCGACCGACGCCTCACTCATTCCGCCAGCGCCTTCCAAGCCATCGGCAGGGCGTCCAGCACGTCGCCGGCGGTCATGCCGGGCGCGGTCAGCGCCTCGCAAGCCAGTTCGCCGGCCACGCCATGCAACCAGGCGCCCAAGCGCGCGGCCTCGAACGGCGTCAGGCCCTGCGCCGCCAAGGCGCCGATCAAGCCGGACAGCACGTCGCCGGTGCCGGCGGTGGCCAAGCCGGGCCCGCCGCTGGCGTTGTGTTGGTTGCGCACGCCGTCGGTGACCAGCGTGCGATGGCCTTTCAGCACCAGCACCGCATCCAACTCGGCGGCATAGGCGGTGGCTTCGGCTTCGAGCGCGGCGCGCTCGCTACAGACGCTGCCGAGCAGGCGCTGCATTTCACCAGCATGCGGCGTCAGCATCCGGCTGCCGGCCGGCGCGCGCAGGCGTTCGCGCGGCAGGCCGGCCAACGCGTTCAGTCCGTCGGCATCCAATAGCAGCAGACGCGGGAAGCTCTGCCACAACCGCTCGACCAGATCGGCCAGCGCCGGTCCGCGGCCCATGCCCGGCCCGCACACCACCACATCGGCTTTCTGCGCCAGAGCCAACAGGCCGTCGAGGGCTTCGGCGCCGAAATGGCCGCCGCCATCTTCGGGCAAACCGTGCACGATCAGCGCCGGGTCGAACCCCGCCACCACCGGCGCGATGGCCTGCGGCACAGCGATCTCGACCACCCCGGCGGCGCCGCGCAGCACGGCCATGCCGGCTAGGGCCGGCGCGCCCGCCATCGACCGACTGCCGCCGATCACCAGCACGCGGCCGAAATCGTACTTATGGCAATCCGGTGCGCGCGCCAACAGCCGGTGGGCGGCGGCAAGCAAATCCTGCGGCAAGGGCGGAAACGGGGCATCCATGCCGCTATGGTAACGGCAATCGGTGCGGAATCGGTCTATCATCGGCGCACCACCACCGTTCCGGGACAGACTATGCACCGCCTGCTCGCGCTTGGCGACTCCTATACCATCGGCGAATCCGTGGCGGCGGACGATCGCTGGGTGGAACAGTGGGCGGCGGCGATGACCGCGGCCGGTCACGCCATCGAACGGCCGGTGCGGGTGATTGCGCAGACCGGCTGGACCGCCGATGAGCTGGCGGTCGAGATCGCGCGGCAGATGCCGCTCGGCCAATGGGACCTGGTGACCCTGATGGTCGGCGTCAACAACCAGTACCGCGGCCGGCCCGTGGCCGAATACCGCGGACAGTTCGATGCCTTGCTGGAGACCGCCATCGGCTTGGCCGGCGGGCGCGCCGACCACGTGCAGGTGCTGTCCATCCCCGACTGGGGACAGACCCCGTTCGGCGCCGCCAGCGGCCGCGACCTGACGGCGCTCGCAGGCGAGATCGACGCCTTCAACGCCGTCGCCCGCGACGTCTGCGACCGCCACGCCGTCGCCTTCCTCGACATCACCGGCCTGACCCGCGCGCATAGCCGCGATCCGGCCATGCACGCCGCCGACGGCCTGCATCCTTCCGCGGCCATGCATCGGCTGTGGGCCGAGGCTTTACTTTGCACTGGAAAGTTCGGTAGATTGTGACTACGCGTGGAAAGAGGGTCTTGCCGCCATGAATGCCATCAATACAGCATTGCTCACCGCCGCCTGTGTGGCGCTTACCGCCTGTAGCGGCAGCGTCAACGTCGGCGGCAACGATACGCCGCAGCAACGCGCGGCCGCCGCCTGCGAGGCCGAAGCCAAGACGCGCCTGGGCGAGAAGACCTACCAGATCGACGGTACCGCCCTGACCCAAAGCGCAAAACGGGTCGACGACCAGTGGGACCTGCGCGGCCCGATCACGGTGAATCCGGGCCTGCGCGACGAAGCCAAGCAGACCTTGGAATGCCGCGTGCGCGCGCAGGACGGCAAAGCGGCCGAAGTCACCTATATCAACTTCATTTTCTGAATCCGGCCGGTCGTTTCGACAGGCTCGACGACCGTCGCATTCCTACCGCTCTCTGAACCCGTCGAAGGGCGCTTTGCTCAATCGAAGCGCAGGTGCTTGACCGACTTGCCGTGGCGGCGAATCAGCTTCAGCGCCTCGATGCCGATGGTGATGTGCGATTCGACGAAGTTCTCGGTGACCTTGCGGTCCGAAGCCTCGGTCTTGACGCCTTCCGGGATCATCGGCTGGTCGGAGACCAGCAGCAGCGCGCCGCAGGGGATGGAGTTGGCGAAGCCGGCGGCGAAGATGGTCGCGGTCTCCATGTCGATGGCCATGCAGCGCAGTTTGCGCAGGTAGGCCTTGAAGTCCTCGTCGTGCTCCCAGACCCGGCGGTTGGTGGTGTACACGGTGCCGGTCCAGTAGTCGTGGTCCAGGTCGCGGATCATGGTCGAGATCACGCGCTGCATGGCGAACGCCGGCAGCGCCGGCACTTCCGGCAACAGGTAGTCGTTCGAGGTGCCCTCGCCGCGGATGGCGGCGATCGGCAGGATCAGGTCGCCGAGCTGGTTCTTCTTCTTCAGCCCGCCGCACTTGCCCAGGAACAGCACGGCCTTCGGCGGCAGCGCGCTGAGCAGGTCCATCATGGTGGCGGCGTTGGCCGAACCCATGCCGAAATTGATCATGGTGATGCCGTCGTGGGTCGCGCTCGGCATCGGCTTGTCGCGGCCCACCACCTCGGCGCCGGTCAGGCGGGCGAAGGTGTCGAGGTAGCCGCCGAAGTTGGTCAGCAGGATGTGTTCGCCGAAGGCCTCGAGCGGAAGGCCGGTGTAGCGCGGCAGCCAGTTGCTGACGATGTCTTGCTTGTCTTTCATGCAGGTCTCCTTTCCGCATATTGTGACATGCGTCGTCGATTGCGGCGAAATGTGCGGCCGGATCCGCTCCGGTATTGGCAGCGCCGGACTTCTGCTATAGGGTATCGGTTCCACCGGAGGAACCCATGAGACACATACCGCTTTACCTGGCCCTCGCCGCCGCCTTGGCCAGCGCCCCGTTGCAGGCCAAAAAAGACCGCAACCCCGCCCCGCCGCCGGCCGCGCCGGAAACCTATGCCAGCACCTACAAGCCCGTCCCGTACGGTCCTGTGCTGCTGCGCGGCGCCACCGTGCTGACCGGCACCGGCGAGCGCCTCGACGGCGCCGACGTGCTGATGCGCGACGGCAAGATCGTGGCCGTCGGCCCGAACCTGGAAGCGCCGGCCGACGCCCGCGTGCTGGACGCGCGCGGCAAATGGGTCACCCCCGGCATCATCGACACCCACTCGCACCTGGGCGTGTATCCGAGCCCGGGCATCGCTTCCACCGGCGACGGCAACGAGATGACCAACCCGAACACCGCCGAAGTCTGGGCCGAACACTCGGTCTGGCCGCAGGACGCCGGCTTCTCGAAAGCCATGGCCGGCGGCGTGACCAGCCTGCAGATCCTGCCCGGCTCGGCCAACCTGATCGGCGGCCGCAGCGTGATCCTGAAGAACGTACCCTCGGTCAGCGTGCAGGGCATGAAATTCCCCGAAGCGCCCTACGGCGTCAAGATGGCCTGCGGCGAGAACCCGAAACGGGTCTACAGCAACCGCGGCCCGGCCACCCGCATGGGTAACATGGCCGGTTACCGCGAAGCCTTCATCGCCGCCGAGGGCTACCGCAAGCAGATGGACGCCTACCGCGCCGGCAAAGGCGACGCCCCGCGCCGCGACCTGCAGAACGAAACCCTGGCCGGCGTGCTCAGCGGCGATATCACCGTCAACATCCACTGCTACCGCGCCGACGAGATGGCCCAGATGATCGACCTGTCACGCGAGTTCGGCTTCAAGATCGGCTCCTTCCATCATGCCGTGGAGGCCTACAAGCTGGCCGAGGTGCTGGCGCGCGAGAACATCTGCGGCTCGCTGTGGGCCGACTGGTGGGGCTTCAAGCTCGAGGCCTTCGACGGCATCGAGGAGAACATCGCCATCGTCGACCGCGCGCCGGGCGGCTGCGCCATCGTGCATTCGGATTCCTCGGAAGGCATCCAGCGCCTGAACCAGGAAGCCGCCAAGGCCATGGCCGCCGCCAAGCGCGCCGGCATCGAGATCGCGCCCGAACACGCGATCCGCTGGCTGACCTACAACGCCGCGAAATCGCTGCGCATCGAAGACAGGACCGGCACCCTGGCGCCGGGCAAGATGGCCGATGTGGTGGTCTGGAGCGGCAATCCGTTCTCGACCTACGCCAAGGCCGAGAAGGTCTACATCGACGGCGCCCTGCTGTTCGACCGCGACGACCGCGCGCGGCAGCCGAAAGCGGACTTCATCATCGGACAGGAGGCCCAACCATGAACCGCCGCATCGCATTCCTCGGCCTGATGGCCGTCGCCTTCTCCGCCCACGCGCAGAACCTGCTGATCCGCAACGCCACCGTACACACCGCGGCCGCGCAGGGCACGCTGAAGGGCGCCGACGTGCTGGTGCAGAACGGCAAGATCGCCGCCGTCGGCCGCAACCTGACGGCGCCGGCCGGCACCGCCAGCTTCGACGCCGGCGGCAAGCCGCTGACGCCGGGCCTGTTCGCCGGCGTCAACGACATCGGCCTGGAGGAGATCAGCGCCGAAGACACCACCGTGGACGCCAACCTGGAGCTGAAGACCGGCGATTCGGGCCTGATCGAAACGCTGCGCCCCGAGTTCGACGCTACCCGCGCCTTCAATCCGCGCTCGACCCTGATTCCGGTCGCGCGCGTGGGCGGCATGAGCTTCAGCGCCGTGGCCACCAACGGCAGCCTGCTGCCGGGCCAGGGCGGCGTGATGCGCCTGGACGGCGGCCATGAGCCGCTGCGCCGGACGCCGTTCATCAGCATCGGCAGCGGCAAGCTGCGCCAGAGCGGCGCCACCCGCGCCGCGCAGTTCATGCTGCTGGAGCAGGCCTTCGCCGAAGCCAAGCTGCCGGTGCCGGGCGACGAGCGCCTGCTGACCGCCGCCGGCCGCAACGCGCTGAACTCCGCGGCGCTGAACAGCCGGTTCCTGGTGTTCGTGAACCGCGAAGCCGACATCCGCGAATCCCTGCGCATGGCGCGCAAGGCCGGCATCCGCATCGCCATCGTCGGCGGTAGCGAAGCCTGGCTGCTGGCCGACGAACTGGCCGCCGCCAAGGTGCCGGTGTTCCTCGACGCGCTGGACAACCTGCCGGCCAGCTTCGAGCAGATCGCCGCCAGCGAAGAGAACGCCGCGCGCCTGCACCGCGCCGGCGTGGCGGTCAGCTTCATCAACGGCAACGACGCCTCGCACAGCGCCCGCAAGCTGCGCCAGATCGCCGGCAACGCGGTGGCCAACGGCCTGCCGTGGGAAGCCGGTCTGGCCGGCCTGACCTCGGTGCCGGCACGCGCCCTGGGCGTGTCCGACCGCGTCGGCAGCATCGAAGTCGGCAAGACCGCCGACCTGGTGCTGTGGACCGGCGACCCGCTGGAGGTGAGCTCGACCGCCGAAGCCATGTGGCTGGCCGGCAAGGCCACGCCGCTGGTCTCGCGCCAGACCCGACTCCGCGACCGCTACCTGGCGCCCGCCGGCGACCTGCCGCGCGCCTACCAACCCTGAAGGAACCCCGATGAACCTGCGCCATAAACCGCTCGCCCTGCTCTGCACCGCCCTGTTGCTGGGCTCCGCCGCCGCCGCCGACAAGCCCGCCTGGGATGTCGCGACCGGACAGGGCAAGACCAAGACCGTCCGCTTCAACACCGAGGAAGGCACCTGGCTCGACCTGGACGTCAGCCCCGACGGCAAGACCGTCGCGTTCTCGATGATGGGCGACATCTACCTGCTGCCGATCGCCGGCGGCGATGCCCGCCGCATCAGCAGCGGTCCGGCCTGGGACGTGCAGCCGCGCTTCTCGCCGGATGGCCGCGAGATCGCGTTCACCTCCGACCGCGGCGGCGGCAACAACCTGTGGCGCATGGGCGTCGACGGCGGCAACGCCAAGCAGGTCACCAAGGAAAGCTTCCGACTGTTCAACAACCCGGCCTGGACCCCGGACGGCCAGTACCTGATCGGCCGCAAGCACTTCACCTCCGGCCGCTCGCTGGGCGCCGGCGAGCTGTGGATGACGCACCGCAACGGCGGCGACGGCCTGCAGCTGACCAAGCGCAAGAACGACCAGCAGGACCTGGGCGAACCGGCGGTGAGCCCCGACGGCCGTTATGTGTACTACTCCGAGGACGTCAGCCCCGGCGGCGCCTTCGAATACAACCGCAACGTGCACGGCGTGATCTACGCGATCAAGCGCCTGGACCGCGAGACCGGCGAAATCGACACCTTGGTGAACACTCCGGGCGGCGCCATCCGGCCGCAGCCCTCGCCGGACGGCAAGCGTCTGGCCTTCGTCAAGCGCGTACGCGACAAGAGCGTGCTGCACGTGCTCGACCTGAAGACCGGCAAGGTCACCCCGGTCTGGGACGGCCTGTCGCACGACATGCAGGAGGCCTGGGCCATCTTCGGACCGTACGCCAACTTCGACTGGACGCCGGATTCGCAATCGGTGGTGATCTGGGCGCAGGGCAAGCTCTGGCGCGTGGACATGGCCAGCGGCAAGCCGGCGCAGATCCCGTTCCGCGCCGAAGTCGAGCAGAAGCTGGCGATGCCGATCCGCTTCGAACAGAAACTGGAAGGCGACAGCTTCACGCCGAAGATGCTGCGTGACGTGGCGACTTCGCCGGACGGCCGCACCGTGGTGTTCCATGCCGTCGGCCAGCTGTGGAAACGCAGCCTGCCGGATGGCGCCGTGACCCGCCTGACCGGCGAGCAGGACGCCTTCGAATACCAGCCGAGCTTCAGCCGCGACGGCCGCAAACTGCTGTTCACCACCTGGAACGACACCGCCCAGGGCAGCATCCGCGAGATCGACCTGGCCAGCGGCGCGGTCAAGACGCTGAGCACCGAGTCGGGCTTCTACTACGGCCCGCGCTATTCGCCGGACGGCAAGCAGCTGACCTTCGTGAAATCCGGCGGCGGCGCGCTGACCGGCAGCCTGAACTCGTCCGACACCGGCATCTACGTGACCTCCGCCGCCTCGTGGTCGCCGCTGAAGGTGGCCGACGGCTACGCGCCGCAGTTCACCCCGGACTCGAAGCAGCTGCTGTTCATGGACGGCGGCGGCCTGTCGAAGAAGGTGTACCGCATCGGCCTGCACGGCGAAGCCAAGCGCGAGTTGATGAGCCTGAAGTACGCCGACAACGTCGAACTCAGCCCGGACGGCAAGCACGTCGCGTTCAACGAGCTGCACAACGCCTATGTCGCGCCGCTGCCGGCCTACGGCGGCAGCATCGAACTGAGCAAGGACACCAAGGCCGTGCCGGTGACCGCGCTCAGCACCAGCGCCGGTCCGTTCCTGCACTGGTCCGACGCCGACACCGTGCACTGGATGCTGGGCAACACCTACGTCAGCCGCGACATCGTGCCCGGCGCCGCCAACCGCAGCACCTCGATGGCATTCAATGTGCCCAGCGACCGCCCGGGCGAGACCGTGGCGTTCACCGGCGCGCGCGTAATCACCATGCGCGACGCCGGCAAGGCGCAGGAAGTGATCGAGAACGGCACCGTGCTGGTGAAGGACGGCAAGATCGCCGCGGTCGGCACCGACGTGACCGTGCCGGCCGGCGCGCGCGTCATCGACGCCCGCGGCAAGACCTTGTTCCCGGGCCTCGTCGACGCGCATGCGCACGCCGCGCACTTCGGTTCCGGCGTGATCCCGCAGCGCAACTGGGCCTACTACGCCAACCTGGCGTTCGGCGTCACCACCATGCACGATCCGTCGGCGACCTCGGAGACGGTGTTCGCGCAGGCCGAACTGCAGAAGGCCGGCAAACTGGTCGGTCCGCGCGTGATGTCGACCGGCACCATCCTGTACGGCGCCGACGGCGACTTCAAGGCGGTGATCAACTCGCTGGAGGACGCCCGCAACACCATCGCGCGGATGAAGGCGGTGGGCGCGTTCAGCGTCAAGAGCTACAACCAGCCGCGCCGCGACCAGCGCCAGCAGATCAACCAGGCCGCGCGCGAGCAGGGCATCCTGGTGGTCGAGGAAGGCGGTTCGACCTTCAACCACAACATGACCATGATCCTGGACGGCGTCACCGGCGTGGAGCACAACATCCCGGTCGCGCCGCTGTACAAGGACGTGGTCGAGACCTGGAAGGCCACCGACGTGCGCAACACGCCGACGCTGGTGGTCAACTACGGCGGCCTGAACGCCGAGTACTGGTGGTACAGCCGGATGAACATCTGGGAGAACGAACGCTTCCTGCGCTTCTTCCCGCGCGAGGCGCTGGACGCGCGCTCGATCCGGCGCGAGACCGGCCCCGACTGGGACTACTACCACGTGGAAGTGGCCAAGCAGGCCAAGCGCCTGCGCGACGCCGGCATCAAGATCCAGGTCGGCGGCCACGGCCAGATGCAGGGCCTGTCGCCGAACTGGGAGATCTGGTCGCTGGTGCAGGGCGGCTTCTCGCCGTGGGAGGCGCTGCGCGCGGCCACCATCGACGGCGCCGATTACCTCGGCTTCGGTTCGGAACTGGGCTCGATCGAAGTCGGCAAGCGCGCCGACCTGGTGATCACCCACTCCAATCCGCTGGAGAAGATCGAGAACACCATCGATACCGCCTATGTGATGGTGAACGGCCGCCTGTTCGACGCCGCCACCATGGCCGAAATCGGCGGCCAGCAGCGCCCGGCGCCGGTGTTCCACTTCCGCGAGCTGAGCGGCGTCAGCGTCGGCCAGGAATACGGACCGACCATGGAAGCCCAGGGCGACTGAGCCCGGACCGCGGTTTGCTACACTGGAAGGCGCCGGCAACGGCGCTTTCCTTTTTGGAGGCCGCGATGAAGTTCTACATCACCCTGCCCGATCCCGAACGCGCGCGCGGCGAACTGGCCGCGCTAAGCTTTTCCGCACACGGCGCGGAAGCCTTGGCCGAACAGCTTCGGTATGCCTTGGCCGACCGCGCCTACAGCCAGGCTTGGTTGGCGACGCTCGATGAGGATGCCGCCGAACACGTCGATCCGGCCCTGTTGGCGGTCGATGCCGCGGCCACGGTCAGCGGCGCGCAGAAAGACCTCGCCATCGAACTGGTCGCCGACACCCGCATCAACGGCAGCGCGTTCAAGCACCGGATGCGGCTACTGGCCGGCGCGCACTGGCAACTGCGCGATGTCC
This sequence comes from Arenimonas maotaiensis, assembly GCF_014638745.1. GTDB lineage: Bacteria > Pseudomonadota > Gammaproteobacteria > Xanthomonadales > Xanthomonadaceae > Arenimonas > Arenimonas maotaiensis. The sequence goes on along the minus strand of NZ_BMFO01000002.1, from coordinate 103,718 downwards.
GCTGAACGCCATAAGAAACAATCGGTTAGTCGGAAAACCAAGACTTTTTCTTATTGACCCGGGCGTATTCGGAGCGTTTAATAGGGACACAACCATTCAAGTGTGAATTGGTTCACAGAATCGACCGCCCCGAGGCTCGCCGCGTGATCCGTCCGACCGCATGATTCCTTTGTCTTACGAACAGCCGACGCTGGCTTGGCTGGTGGCCGTACAGTTCGCCCTGTATGCCGCCGGATGGTGGCTGTGCGCGGCTTTCGCACGCGAGGAACGGCCGGCCACCGGACACTGGGGCGCCGCCATGGCCTTATGTACCGGCGCGGTGTGCGCCATCGCCCTGCGCGGCGAAACGCGCGCCTGGCTGCCGGACGTCGGCAGCGACCTGTTGCTGTTGGCCGCTTTCGTGGCCTTGCGGCGCGGCATGGAACGCTTTCTGCGCCTGCCGCCGGCCGATCGCGAACATCTGGCGATCCTGTTGGGGGCGGGCATCGCCTTGGCCGTCCTCGGGCCGGAAGCCATGAGCGACCGTTGGCGCAACGCGTTGCTGTACGCGGCGGCGACGTGGGTGCTGGCGCGCGCCGGCCTGATGCTCTGGCGCGAACTGCGGTCGACCTACGAACATCCGGTGGCGGCCCTGTTGGCCGCGGTGCCCTTGTTGTTCGCCGTCCTGTTCGTGGGCCTGTTGGCCGCGCAGGCATCGGCTGTGGCCTGGCCGGCCGAAGCCGCTGTCGTCGGCCTGGCGCCCGCCATCGCCGATATCGCCGGCGCCGCGGCGTTCAACCTCAGCCTGTTCGCACTGCTGGTCTACCGTCTGGTCTGCCGGATACGCGAGGAGTCGCATCAGGATGAGCTGACCGGACTGGCCAACCGCCGCCGCATCGACTGCCTGCTGCCGGTCGAATGGCAACGGCTGCAGCGCGGCGGCGCGGAGTTCGGCCTGCTGCGTGTCGACATCGACCACTTCGGCGACCTAAACCAACGCCATGGCCGCAGCACCGGCGACCGCATGCTGTCGGAGCTGGCGCAGCGCCTGCGCTACACCGCGCGCGAAATCGACCTGGTCGCGCGCACCGGCGGCGGCGAGTTCCTGGTGATGACGCCGCAGACCTGCCTGGACGGTGCGCGCACGGCGGCCGAACGCCTGCGTAACGCCGTGAACGCGATGCCGTTCACGGCCGGGGGCAATCCGGTCACGCTGTCGGTCAGCATCGGCGTGGCGGTCGCCAAGCACAGCGACCTGGACCTGGCCGACGTCTTCGAGCGCGCGGCCGCCGCCCTGAAACGCGCCAAGGCCAGCGGACGCAACCGCGTCTGCCTGGAAGACGCATGAACCGCGATGCCCTGACCGCGGCCACCGCGGACTGGATCGAAACCGTGGTGGTCGGCCACAACTTCTGCCCGTTCGCCAAACGCGAGCTGCGCCGCAAGGCCGTGCGTTATGCCGTGGCCGAAGGCGATGCCGAAACCCTGCTCGCCGCCCTGCTGGCCGAATGCCGGCACCTCGACGCCGATGCCGGCACCGAGACCGCGCTGCTCATCCTGGCGGCCGGCGCCGACGACTTCGAGGATTACCTCGACCTGACGGCGATGGCCGAAGACCTGTTGGCCGAACACGGCTATGAAGGCGTGTATCAAGTGGCCAGCTTCCATCCCGAGTACCGCTTCGCGGATGCCGACTCGGATGACGCCGCCAACTACACCAACCGAAGCCCTTACCCGATGTGGCACCTGCTGCGCGAGGATAGCTTGAGCGCGGCGATCGACGCCTATCCGGACGTGGATGCGATTCCGGAGAACAACATCGCCAAGGCGCGCACGCTGGGCGCGGCGCACTGGCAGGCGTTGCTGGAGGCGCTCCGCCGCTGAGCGACGGCGCCGCGGCTTGGCCGGCGGCCGCGATTGGCTCTATAGTGGTGCTTTGCCACCGGAGCCGCCTGATGCTGAAAACCGCCCTGACCGCCGGCCTGCTGCTGGCCACGCTACCGGCCTCCGCGGCCTTGCCGCCGCAGTACCAGAACCGGCGCGACCTCGAGGTCATGCTCGAATTCATCCAGACGCACCCGCGGGTCGAGGCCGGATTGAACGCCATCGACCTCGACACCTACACGGTGCGCTTCGGACGCGACTGCATCGCCCGTTTCGTACGCGAGACCTCGCCGAAGCCGACCGGCTGGGTCGGCCCCGCCGATCCGCTGGCGTTCGATTCGGCCACCTGCCCGGTGGACTACGACGAATGAGCGCGGCCGACGCGTTGCTGCAGGCGCTGACCGCGTTCATGCGCGAGCGGGTATTGCCGGCCGAAGCCGAGGTCGCCGCCTGGCAAGCCGATCCGGCCACGCGCTGGACGCCGTGCCCGGCCATCGAACGGCTGAAAGCCGAAGCCCGTGCGGCCGGGCTGTGGAACCTGTTCCTGCCCGATGCGAAACACGGTACCGGGCTGACCAACCGCGCGTATGCGCCGCTGGCCGAGCAGATGGGCCGCGTGCTGTGGGCGCCGGAGGTATTCAACTGCAATGCGCCCGACACCGGCAACATGGAACTGCTGGCGCACTTCGGCGATGACGCGCAGAAAGCGCGCTGGCTGGAACCGCTGCTGCGCGGCGAGATCCGCTCCGCGTTCGCGATGACCGAACCGGAGGTGGCGTCCTCGGACGCGACCAACATCGCGCTGCGCATCGCGCGTGACGGCGACGACTATGTGCTCGACGGACGCAAGTGGTGGATCACCGGCGCCGGCGACCCGCGTTGCCGGATCCTGATCGTGATGGGCGTCACCGACCCCGGCGCCGAGCGGCACGCCCGGCATTCGATGGTGCTGGTGCCGATGGACACGCCCGGCGTGCGCGTGACGCGCGCGCTGCAGGCCTTCGGTTTCGACGACGCGCCCGGCGGCCACATGGAGTTGGCGTTCGACGGCGTGCGCGTGCCGGCCGCCAACCGCATCGGCGCTGAAGGCGCCGGCTTCGCGCTGGCGCAGGCCCGGCTCGGGCCGGGCCGCATCCACCATTGCATGCGGCTGATCGGCTTGGCGCAGCGCGCGCTGGAGCTGATGGTCGAGCGCGCCAAGACCCGCGTCGCGTTCGGCAAACCCTTGGCGGCGCAGGGCATGGCGCAGGAGATGGTCGCGCTGTCGCGCTGCGAGATCGAACAGGCGCGGCTGCTGACGTTGGACGCCGCCGCCAAACTCGACGCGCTCGGCAACAAGGGCGCCAAGGACGAAATCGGCATGATCAAGATTGTGGCGCCGCGCATGGCGCTGGCGGTGATCGACCGCGCGGTGCAGCTGTACGGCGCCGAAGGCCTGCAAGATCCGTTCCTGGCGCCGGCCTGGGCCGGCGCGCGCTGTCTGCGTCTGGCCGACGGCCCGGACGAAGTGCATATCGCCGCGCTGGCGCGCGGTATGCTGAAATGAGCGCCGCGACCGGTCCGATGACGGTGTTCGAACTGCCCGACGAGGCCTTGGCCGATTACCTGTCGCGTCATCTGTCCGGCTTCCGCGGCCCGCTGGTCTCGCGCAAATTCAAAGGCGGCCAGAGCAATCCCACCTACCGTCTGCAAGCCGCCAGCGGCGACTACGTGCTGCGCCGTAAGCCGCCCGGCAAGCTGCTCGGTTCGGCACATGCGGTGGACCGCGAATTCCGCGTGCTGCAGGCGCTGCATGGCGGCAGCGTGCCGGTGGCCGAACCCCTGCATCTGTGCGCGGACGAATCCGTCATCGGCTCGATGTTCTATGTGATGGCGTACGTGGACGGCATCGTGAACTGGGATCCGGCCCTGCCGGAACGCACGCCGGCCGAGCGCACGGCGGCCTACGACGCCGCGCTGCGGACCTTGGCCGCCATCCATGCCGTCGATCCCGAAGCGGTCGGCTTGGCCGATTTCGGCAAGCCCGGCAATTATTTCGCGCGCCAGACCGCGCGCTGGAGCGAGCAATACCGGGCCTCGGAAACCCGTGCGATTCCGGCCATGGACGCGCTGATCGCGCGGCTGCCGCAGCGCTGCCCGGTCGATGACGGCGTCAGCGCCCTGGTGCACGGCGATTTCCGCATCGATAACCTGCTGTTCGCGCCGGATCTTTCCCGGGTGCTGGCGGTGGTGGATTGGGAACTGTCCACGCTCGGGCATCCGCTCGCCGACCTCGGCTATTTCTGCATGGCGTTGCGTCTGCCGCGCAATCCGGCCCTGCCGGGTCTGGCCGGCGTCGACCGCACCGCACTCGGCATTCCCGACGAGCCGGCGCTGTTGGCGCGCTACGGCGAGCTCAGCGGCCGCGCGCCGCCGGAGGACTGGCCGTTCGTGCTGGCCTTCAGCTTCTTCCGCCTGGCCGCCATCGCGCAGGGCGTGGCCAAGCGCGTCGAGCAGGGCAACGCCTCCAGCGCGCAGGCCGAACAGGCCGGCCGGATGGTCGATCTGTTGGCGGCTTTGGGCCTTGAGGCACTGAACGGCTGACGCAAAAGCGGCGCCACGGCTTGACGTGAAATCCGTCACACTATCTAATGTATGGGCCGCAGGAAGCCGGTACCGCACGTCCGTGCCCTCATGCTTCCGTATTCCCGGGGGATGGATACGATGGTCAAGCCGAGTTTCTTCAGCGAACTCAAGCGCCGGCAGATTTACCGCGGCGGCGTGATGTATGTGGTGGCCGGCTGGGTGGTGGTGCAGGTCGCCACGCAGGTCTTCCCGTACTTCGATATCCCGAACTGGGCCATCCGTCTGGTGGTGGTGGCGATCCTGCTCGGCTTTCCGATCGCGCTGGTCTGCCTGTGGATGTTCGAAAGCGTGGATCCGGAGGATCCCGAGAAACACCTGACCGACCGCCGCCAAGGCGGCCGGGACGCCGGTAGCGCGGAACTGAGCCGGCTGATGGCCGCCGAGCGCGCCGAACGGCAGCGCCAGAACGAGGAATTGATCTCGGCGTTGGCGCAACTCAAGGCCGGCCACGGCGGGACAGCCGAAAACGCCGGCGTCACGCCGACGGCGGCCGTTTCAGCGCCGCACGCGATGCCCGAGCCGGCGATGGAGCCTGCGCCAGCGCCGGCACGCAAAAGCAAAGCCGGGCTGTTGGCCGGCGCCGTGGTCGTCGTGCTGGTGCTAGCCGGACTGTGGATTCTGTTCGGGCCGCAAGCGCCGAGCCAAGCCGGCGCCATTCCCGGCGAGTTGGCCGACAAATACGTCGCCCCCGGCTTCGCGCAGATCGAGCGGCTCGGTGCCGACCTGTTGCGGCCACTGCTGAAAAAACTCGGCATCGGCATCGCGCCCGAGCGCGTGTTCACCGTGTTGCTGGTGTTGGCCGGCGCGTTGATCCTGCGCGACTTCTACCATCAGATGGTCAGCGCCCGCCGCCGCAAGCGGCAGGGCTGAACGCCGTTCATCCCTGAGGCATGGACGGTTCGGCGCGAATGCCGAACCGGCTGCGCTCCAGCAACCACAGCGCGGCGCTCAGGCACAGCCAGGCGATGAAGAACGGCCAGGGCGAGCCGGGCAAGGGTACCGAGGCATTGCGGTCGCCACGCCGATGGCCTGACGCCAAGGCCGAGGTCGCTTGCCGGATGCTTTGACGCCGCAGCGCCGCACCGTCGCCCGACTCGCGCACGTAAAACGGCAGGCGCGCGTCGCCGCTGGCCAGCGTATGCCAACCGGACTGCTGCGGCCAGAACGCCGCGCATCCGCGCCAAGCGCCTTCGGCATCGCGCACCAGGCGTACCGCCACGCCATCGGTGGAAAGCATCCGGGCGTCTTCGCCGATGCGGCAGACCAGCATGCGCTCGTGCGGCCGGAATTCGGCGCCCTGCAAAAGCGGCTCCTGTTGCGGACGCGGTCGCGCCAGCACCGAGGCCAGTGCGCTCCACAGGCGCGCGTGTTCACCAGCGAATCCGGCCAAGGCCAAGCGGTGGCTGTCGGTCAGCCAGAGCACGCCCACCCGGCCTTCACCGACATTACGCCAGACCGCCAAAGCGCCGCCGTCGGTATCGCGCAACGCAATCTGCAGTCCAGCTCCGCCGGCTTGTAGCGGATAGCGATTCAACTCCGGCCATTCGCGTTTTCCGCCCGGCTCGGCCAAGCGCACGCCTTGCGGCGCAGCGCTGTCCTGCAGTCGCAGACCGAAGGCCGCGAAATCGGCGCGGCTGGCGGCATCCAACGGACCGGTCACGCGCAACAACAGGCCCAAGCCGCCGGTCACCGCATCGCGCACCTGCCGCTTTTCCGCCGCCGGCATCGTCGCCCAGGCGCGTTCGTCCACCACCAGCAGATCGTTGGTGCGCAAGGTCGCGGCGCTTATTTGCGCTTCCGGCGTGGCGACCGCCGTGCCGGGGCCGAGGTCGATCCGGCTGTGCAGTTGCAGGCCGGCATCCAACGCCCAACGCCGCAGCAGTTTCACTTCCGCATTCGGTCCACCGGCCAGGCTCAGCATCCGCAACGTCGGCGCCTGGCGCACGTCCACCGGCACGTTCACGGTTTCATGCACGGCGCCCGCCGCATTCCGCACCCGCATGCGGTACAGTACCTGACCGGGCGCGCGTGCGCGGTCGCCGATCGCAAAGCCGCCTTGCGCGTCCACGCGTTGACGCGTGATCACGGCATTGCCCGGATCTAACAGCTCGATCTGCGCATCCGGCAACCCATGGATGCGGCCGCGGACAGCCCACGGCATGCCGGCATACACGGCCGGCGTGCGCCAGAACTCGACTACGCCGACCGGCATCGGCGACGGGTGGAGGCGCAGGGTTCGGCCTTGCACGGCATCGCGGTCGCGCGCCACCAGGCCGTCGCCGACCACATGCAGCACGCTGCTACCCGGGTAGCGGCGCAAGGCGGTGGCGAGATCGGGCACGCGTTCGGCCTCCAAACCCGCGGGCGCTTCCGGCAAGGCGATGCGGCGGCCGGCGGGCAAGGTGCCGGCCCGGTCGGCCTGCGCGGTCAACAGCACCAGGGCGTCCGCAGGCGCGTTGCGTTCGGGCGGGAACAGCGTGAAATACAACGCCGCCGCCGCGGCCAAAGATAGCAACGACAACAGCAGGGGGCGGCGCAAAGCGGCACGCTGGCCGGACGGCGTGCGCAGATGCGCGCGCCAGCGCAACAGGACGTGCCCCAGCACCGCAACCGCCAATACCGCCGCGCACAGCAGTTCCATCGTCATCGTTCACGCTCCCGGCGCAGCAGTTCTCGGTAACTCCGGGCCGGCCCATCGGTGGCAGGACGCGGCACCGGCGCCGCCAAGGGCGCCGGCAGGACCGGCCAGAGCAGGGCTTTGAGCCGCGTGCGGCAGGCTTGACACGCGGGCTTGCGTTGCGCCTCGTCCATCGCCACTTTCAGGCCGAGCGCATCCGGCACACGCTCGGGATGCGCCGCCAACCAGACGCGCAAGGCGCCGAAATCGGGCTCGCCGCCGTCCAAGGCCTGCCAGAACGCGAATACCGGCGCATCGTCGCGGCTGGCCGCCTGCAGGCTGTCGGCCGGACGGATCACGCCGCTGCGGTCGCCGATCAAACGTCGGCCTTCGTCGATCGGCGGCAGTTCGGTGCCGACCCGCGCCAGGTAGATGCGGCTGGCCTGCTGCACCTGCTTGATGAAATCCAAGGCGCGGTATTCATAGGGCAATGCCTGCTTGGGCTCGCCGCTGCGCAAGTGCAGTTCGGCGCGCCACATCTCGTTCAGCGCCGCGCGCAGCAGGCGTTTGGTTTCCGGGTCGAGCAGGGTCGCCGCCTCGGGGATGTCGTGGGTATGGCCGAACTCCTCGAGTACCGCCTGGTTGGTGGCGGCGGCGCTCGGCGGCGCCTTCTTGGCCGCGGCGCCCTGCTCGCCATGGTCGTGGCCGTCGTCGGCGTGGTGTGTTTCCTCGGCGCCGCCTTCGGCCGGTTTGGCGGCCTGCACGCCTTCGGTCTCCTCGCCCAGGAACTGGCCGTAGCGCAGACGCAGGATGCGCTGGTCGACGCCGATGGTGTCCGAGCGCACGGCGAAGGTGTCGCGGTCGAGGCGGCCACGTTGCGCCAACAGTTTTTCGGTATCGATGATGATCTGGCGCTGGCTGCGGAAATAGGCCGGCATCACCTTCTTCAGCAGGCCTTCCACGCCACTGGCCTCGAACGCGTCCTCGGCCGGCCAGCGCAGGATGTAGGCCGCGCTCTGCGTTTCATTGGGCGAACCCTGCCGGCGGTCTTTGACGCTGAAGCGCACGATCAGGTCGTCGCCGACCGCCATGCCCAGCTGGGTCAGGTCGAGCGTGGCGGCGTAGCGCTTGCGGGCGTTGCCGCCTTGACCGGCCAGCGGGCGGCTGAAGGCGGTGAAGCGCACGTTCTCGCCGCTGCCCTGCGCCAGCTGGATATCGAGCGTGGCGGCGCCGAGCCCGTAATCGTCCTCGGCCTCCAGCGCCAACGCCCAACCGCGCTGACCGGATTGCACCAGGCTCAGACTGCGGTCGGGCTGCATCACCCGTAACTGCGGCGGCAGATCCTTGACCGCATCCAGGCGATGCCAGGCTTCCGGTTGCAGGGTCTGGCCGTCGAGCTCGATGCGGTAGACATCGGACGTGGCGATCACGCGGGTGGAGGTCCAACCGTCGGCGCCGGGCGCCAGTGGCACGCGCAGGCCATCGAAGAACACCAACACGGCGGACGCCGGCGCACGCGAGAAGCGCAGCTGCCAACGCAGGCGGCTGCCTTCGGGAAATTTGGCCGCCAACCCGTTCTGGCTGCGCGGCGCAAGCCCGGTGTAAGCCGGCGCAGCGATATCCAGACGCGCCTGACGCAGAATGATTGGACCTGCCGGAGCGGATGCCGTCGACGGTGCGTCCTGCGCAGGCGTTGCGGATACCGTTGCAGACGATGGCCAGAACACGCAGGCCGCAGCCATCGCCAACGACAGTGCCCACGCCGCAGATAGCCGCCGCCAAGGCCACGGTCGGCGCAGATCAACCGCTGATAACTGCACCAAACGCGCGTCGATGCGCGCACGCTGCAAGGCCGGCAGCGTGCCATCGGCGGGCGCGGCGGACAATAACAAATCGCTGCTGTTTTCCAGTTGCGGATAGCGGCCGTCCAGCTGCCGGATTAGCCAGGTGTCATCCAATCGGCGGCGCGCGCGCACAGCCCACGGCCACGCCGCCAACAAGACGACGACCACAGCCATTGCCGCGGCCGGTAAGCCGGCCAAACGCCAACCGGCGGCGGCCAATGCCGGAATGGCCGCGGATACCGCCGACAACGCAATCGCGCCTTCGCGGCGGCGGGCCGCCGCCAACCAATGATGCAGCCTCTGCCGCGCGCTCATGGCGTACTCCAGACGCCGCGCCGCGCGGCCAGCAGGCGCTCCAACGCGAACAGCAGCACGGCGGCCAAGGCGAACCACGGACGCATGGGTTCCGGCGCCACCGGATGCGTCGATGTGCCACGTAGCGGCGCGTGGTCGGCGGCGGATGCGCGATCGGGCGCGGCCGGCGAACGGGCCAGCGCGCGCTGCAGACCGTCGGCGAATTCCGGCTCCAACAGCAGCGGCAGCACCTGCGGATCCAGAGGCCGTTGCCATTGCAGGAGGCGGCCGTCACCGGCCGCCGCAGCGCGCAACAGCGGCAAGCCGTCGTCATCGCGCCAGACGGTCTGCCACTCGCCGACCGTTCTGTGGACGGTTCCGACAGGCAGCATCAGCGTACCGCCGCGTTCCAGCCAGGTGCGCAGATCAGCCGGCAATGGGCCGGGTTGCAGATGCAAGGCAATCGCATCCGGCGCAAGCGCCGCGATGGCGCTCAGCGGCAAGGTGCGGCGCTTGGCTTCCGGCAAGCCGGCTTGCCAGCTCAGATAGGCGGCGCGGAAAAAGGCGGCTGCGGCCGATTCAGCGCTGCCATCGAGCAAGGTCAGCGCCGGCAGCGGCGTATCCGGCGTGCGGCGCGGCGCAGACGAGCCCGGCAACACGCGCCAAACCACCGCGCGGCTCAGGCGTAGGCGTTCGCCGTCCAGACCGCCGAGCGTTTTGGGCACCAGCACCGTCAACCGATCGCCGGCCGGCGCGACGGCATCCCATTCACGCAATAAGCTGGCGGTCGGCACCGCCTGCGCTGACGGCGACGGCGCGGACAGCGGCAGAAAGCCCGGCGCCAACCAACGGCGCTGCACCGTCTCGCCGGCTGGCAGGTCCGATACGCCGCGCCAATCCACTCCCGGCGTCACCAACAACCAATCCCGCGGCGGTGCGCTGCGCTGCCAGACCGGCGCCGCCAGCCACAGCACCACCACGGCAATCAACAATAGACGCAACAACAGCAGCAGCCATTCCTGCACCACCGGCCGGCGCCGCGGCCGCAGCTTGGCGCCGATCCAGCGCAGGGCGGCGAACTCGGTACGCTGCGTCTGCGAGCGGCGGCTGAGATGGATCAGGATCGGCAACAGCAGGGCGGCGAAAGCCGCGAACGCGGCCGGCAGCAGGAAGTTCATGCGCCCTCCGCGAAACGTGCCTTGCCCTGCGCGAACAGGCGGCGCAGCGGCGCGTCGAGCGGCTGGTCGAGTACATATTCGACATGGCGGATGCCGGCCGCGGCCAGACGCGCGGCCAGCGCCCGGCGCGCGGCGCCGAAGCGGGCCAGATACTCGGCGCGCGAGGCCGGCGCGTCGGTCAGCAGCTCATGGCCGTCCTCGGCATCCACGAAGCGGTGCCCGCCGCGGAACGGGAAGTCGCGCTCTTCGCAGGTCAGCAGCTGCACGCCGAGCACCTCGCGGCGCGCCGCCGCCAGACGTTCGAGCAACTGCACTGCGGTCTCGTCGAAGCCGTCACTGAGCCAGAGCGCCAGTTCGCCGGCGCGGATGCGTTCCCAGATCGGGCGGCAGACCGTTTCATCCGGCCAGACGCCTTTGGCCTCGACCTGCGCGAGCGCCAGCAGACAGCGGTCGCGGTGGCGGTTGCCTTGGCCGGCCGCGACCACGGTCAAGCCGTCGCCGTTCACTGCGATCAAGCCGAAACGGTCGCCCTGCCGGCAGGCCAGCTCGAACAGGCAGGCGGCCTGCGCCTTCGCCGCCTGCAGACGGCTCCAGGCCGGGCGCAGGGCGTCGGCCTGCGCCATCGAGGCGGTGGCGTCGAGCAGGGCCCACGCGGTCAGCGGACTGTCGCGTTCGGATTCGCGCACGAAGAATTTGTCGGAGCGCGCGTACAGCTTCCAGTCGATCTGGCGCGGCTCGTCGCCCTGCTCGTAAGCGCGGTACTGGGCGAACTCCATGCCGGCGCCGCGGGCGCGGCTGAGGTGCTGGCCGATGCCCTGCGCGGTCGATGCCCGACGCGAGGCCAGACGCAGGTCTTTCAGACGCGCGCGCACCTCGGGCGGGATCAGATCGGGCGTGGCCATGACGGCGTGCTCAGCGCGGCGGCGGCACTGCGGTCAGCAACAGCGCCACGACGTCGTCGGCGCTCTTGCCTTCGGCCTCGGCCATGAAGGTCAGCAGCAGGCGGTGGCGCAGCACCGGCGCGGCCAAGGCGCGGATGTCGTCTTCGGTCACCGCGAAGCGGCCGTGGATCAGCGCGCGCGCTTTCGCGCTCAGCACCAGGGCCTGGCCGGCGCGCGGACCGGCGCCCCACTTGACCCACTGCGCGATGTCGCCGACGCCGGCCTGCGGCCGGCTGGCGCGCACCAGCCGGTTGATCCAATCCAGCATGTCGGCGCTGACGTGCACTTCCCGCACCAGCGCCTGCAGACCGCGTACGGCATCGCCGGCCATCACCGACGGCACCTTGGCGGAGGCCTTGCCGGTGGTCTGTTCGAGGATGGCGCGCTCTTCGGCTTCGCTCGGATAGTCGACGCGGATGTGCAACAGGAAGCGGTCCAGCTGCGCTTCCGGCAGCGGATAGGTGCCGGCCTGCTCCAGCGGATTCTGCGTGGCCAACACGAAGAACGGCTCCGGCAGCCGGTGGGTGACGCCGGCATAGCTGACCGTGTGTTCCTGCATCGCTTCCAGCAGTGCGGCCTGGGTCTTGGGCGGCGTGCGGTTGAGTTCGTCGGCCAGCAGTAGATGGGTGAACACCGGGCCGGGCTGGAACTTGAAGTGGCGCTTACCAGTGCCGTGGTCCTCTTCCAGGATCTCGGTACCGAGGATATCGCTCGGCATCAGGTCGGGCGTGAACTGGATGCGGCGGAACGAGAGATCAAGCGCCTGGCCGAGCGAGCGCACCAGGAGCGTCTTGCCCAGACCGGGCACGCCTTCCAGCAGGCAGTGGCCGCCGGCCAACAGGCCGGTGAGCAGCTGCTCGACCACGTCGTCCTGGCCGACGATGGCGGTGGCGATGGCTTCGCGCAGGCGGCCCAGCTGGCTCAGGGTGGCTTGGATCTCGGCTTCTTGGGTCGACATGGCGGCGGTTCCGTAAATGAAATTGAAGTCAGGCGTTGAGGGCGTACATCACGATGTTGACGGCGAGCTTGGTGTTGTCTTCGGCCAACCAGCGCTTGTTGCGCCAGTCGTAATCCCACTCGCAGCCGTAGTCCTTGTTGCTGTACAGCACGGCCAGGCGGCCGTCGATCTCGATGCCCTTGAGGTAGTCGTGCACCAGATCGTCGCCCCAGCCGTTGAGCTCGAAGGCGGTGGCCGGCGGCTCGGTGAACTTGAAGTAGCTGGAATACAGCGGATGCGTGTTCGGCAGCTCCTTCAGCGCGGTCTTGCCGTAGATCGCGGCCATCTGGGCCTCGAACGACTTGGCGAACAGGCCGTCGATGTCGTGGTTGCAGTCGTCGACGAACACGAAGCCGCCGTTGCGGGTGTAGGCCTCGAAGTTTCGGCGCTCGGCGTCGCTGAACTGCACCAGCTTGTGGCCGGCCATGTAGCAGAACGGCGCCAGCCGCATCGCCGGATCCGACAACGCCAGCACATGCTCCTTCGGGTCGACGCGCAGCGACGTGTATTCGATCAGCGAGTTGATGACGTTGGCCGGCATGCGCTGGTCGACGTCCCAGTTGCCGGACTCGTACATCAGCCGGGTGAACCGGAAATCGTACGCGGGCTTCGCCGCGTGCAGGGCGCGGGGCAGCGCGGCGAAAGCCGCGCCGCCCAGCATCAGGCGCAGGAAGTCGGCACGACGCATGCCGGCTCCCGGGTCGTCATACCGCGTCCGACAGCGAGGTGAACGTGAAGTCGCGGATCTTCATCGGCGGGATCATCATCAGGAACGGCGATTCGTCGTCGCCCAGGCGGATCGGCTTGCCCAGCTCCTCGATGTTGTTGAGCATGATCACCGGCGATTCGTTGAAGCGGAAGTTCTTGATCGGGTACTTGATCTCGCCGTTCTCGATGTAGAAGGTGCCGTCGCGGGTCAGGCCGGTCAGCAGCACGGTCTGCGGATCGACCATGCGGATGTACCAGGTGCGGGTGACCAGGATGCCCTTGGCGGTCGAGCGCACCAGGTCCATGGTCGACTTGTCGCCGCCGGCCATGATCAGGTTGCCGGGCGAACCCTTGGCCTCCTTGCCCTTGAGCTTGGCCCAATAGCGCGAGTATTCCAGGTAGTTGACCTTGCCCTTGTCGATGATGGTCATCTTCTCGCGCGGCAGGCCTTCGCCGTCCCACGGCATCACCGGCACATCCGGGTTCCACGGATCGGAGGTCAGGGTCACGCGCGGATCGAACACCTGCTCGCCCAGTTTGTTGCCGCCGCCTTTCTTGGTCAGGAAGCTGCGGCCCTCGTCGGCCTGGCGGGCATCGAAACCGTTCATCATGAACGAGATGAGGCCGGCGGACGCGGCCGGCTCGAGGATCACGGTGTACTTGCCCGGCTCCAGCGCCTTGGCGCCGCGCGATCCCTTGGCCTTGGCGATCGCGGTCTGGATCTCGCGGTCGGCGCTGAAGTCGGCGGTGCGGCCGGCGTTGCGCGCGACCCAGCCGGAGCCGGTGCCGTCTTCGGTGCGCACGGTGCAGGTGTAATCCAGGCCGGTCGAGCGCTGGTAGGCGAAATTGCCGTTGCTGTTGGCCGAAGCGAAGAAGCCGGCGTTGTCGGACAGGAAGCCGGCGGCGATCAGGCCGTCGCCCTTGCACGGCTCGATGGAGGCGGCGGCGACCTTGGCGCGGTATTCCGGGGTGATTGCGGCGATGCTGTCGTCGAAGGTCGGTGACGGCACGTAGGCCTGCTTGCCGATGGCCGGCATGAACTCGTCGTTCTCCGGCGCCAGGCGGGCCAGCTCCTCGGCGCGGCGCACCACGCGCGCCAGCGATTCGTCGTCGAACTCGTTGATGGTGGCGATGCCGACGCGCTTGCCGAAGGCGACCTGCACGCCGAGCTCGGCGTTGCTGACGATGCCGCTGGTGGAGACGTTGTTCAGCGCGAAGCGGATGTTGCCGGTGACGCCGCCGGACAGGGTCGCGGTGCATTCGTCGGCCTTGGACAGGGCGATCACCTTGTCGAGGATGGCTTTGGCCTGCTGTTCGGTGTACATGGTCATGGGGATACTCCTCGGTGATCCGTGATTAGCCCAGCGAGCGGGCGGTGTTGATGACGTTCATGCCGTCGAAGCGCGCGGTGCTGGAACCGTGCGAAACGGCGGAAACCTGGCTGGGCTGGCCCTTGCCGTCGAAGAACGAACCGCCGAAGCGGTAGTCGCGTTCGTCGCAGATGGCCGAACAGGCGGCCCAGAATTCCGGGGTGCGGATCTGGTAGGCCACGTCCTCGACCATGCCCTTGATCTTGCCGTTCTCGATCTCGTAGAACAGCTGGCCGCCGAATTGGGCGTTATAGCGCTGCTGGTCGATCGAGAACGAGCCGTCGCCGACGATGTAGATGCCCTTCTCGACGCCCTTGATCATGTCGGACACGCTCAGCGGGGTCTTGCCCGGCGCCAGCGAGACGTTGGCCATGCGCTGGAACTGCACGCTCGACCAGGAGTCGGCGTAGCAGCAGCCGTGCGATTCGGTCTCACCGATGATGTGGGCCTGGTCGCGGATGGCCTGGTAATTCACCAGGGTGCCGTCCTTGACCAGATCCCAGCGCTTGGTCTTGACGCCTTCGTCGTCGTAGCCGACCGCGCCGAGGGTGGTCGGCTGCACCTTGTCGGCGAACAGGGTGACCTTGTCGCTGCCGTACTTGAAGCCTTCCTTGAGCTTGTCGATGGTGGCGAAGCTGGTGCCGGCGTAGTTGGCCTCGTAGCCGAGCACGCGGTCCAGTTCCAGCGGATGGCCGACGTTCTCGTGGATGGTCAGCCACAGGTGCGAGGGATCGAGCACCAGGTCGTACTTGCCGGGCTTGACCGACGGCGCCTTCAGCTTCTGGCGCGCCTGCTGCGCGGCGGCGACGGCGTCTTCCTTCATGTCGTAGGAGTCGCGGTAGGCGAACAGGCCGTTCGGCAGTTCGATGTGGCTGGCGCCGTCGAGGTATTCGTAGCCCATGCCCATCGGCGAGGACAGGCTGTCGCGCGAGCGGAACTTGCCGGTGGCCTTGTCGATGGCGGTGACCGTGAAGGTCGGCCAGATGCGGTGCACGTCCTGGTCGATGTACGAGCCGTCGGTGGAGGCGAAATACTTCTGTTCGTTGACCAGGAACAGCATGGAATTCACGAAATTGGCGCCGGCGGCCATGGCCGCGGCGTTGGCGCCCAGCAGCAGGTCGACCTTGTCCTTGACCGGAACCTCCATGGCGTTCTTGCGGATCGGCGTGGCCCAGGACACCTGGCCGGCGCCCTTGGTCGGCGCCAGCTGCACCGGCTTGGTCTGCGAGGCCGAATTGGCCTTGGCGATGGTCACCGCCTGGCGCGCGGCCTTGGCGATGCCGGCGTTGGACAGGTCGCTGGTGGCGGCGAAGCCCCAAGTGCCGTTGGCGATGACGCGCACGCCGGCGCCGATCGATTCGGTGTTGACCACGTTCTGCACGCGGGTCTCGCGGGTGATCACGAACTGGCGCAGGTAGCGGCCGATGCGCACGTCGCAGTAGCTGGCGCCGGCGGCGGTGGCGGCCTCGAGCGCGATGTCGGCCAGCACTTTCTTGCGCGCCGGATCCATGCGGGTCAGCAGCGCCTCGGCGGCGATGGCGTTGCCGAAGCCGGGAATCAGCAGGCCGCCGAAGGTGGCGCCGGAGGCGGCCAGGAAATCGCGTCTATCCATCACAGTACTCCTGAGTTGCGGAAAGGGAACCGGTCGGCGCGCAAGGCCGCGTTCTGGCCGGAACCCCCATCATACGCCGGCACCGGCCGGCGACGGCATAGCCCATAAGTCATGGTCGGCTCAACCCAGGCTGCGGGCGGTATTGATGATATTGACGCCGTCGAAGCGGGTGGTGGCGGCGCCGTGCGAGACTGCCGAGACCTGCGACGGCTGGCCCTTGCCGTCGAAGAACGAGCCGCCGTGGCGGAAATCACGCTCGTCGCAGATGGCCGAGCAGGCGGCCCAGAATTCCGGGGTGCGGATCTGGTAGGCCACGTCCTCGACCATGCCCTTGATCTTGCCGTTCTCGATCTCGTAGAACAGCTGGCCGCCGAATTGGGCGTTGTAGCGTTGCTGGTCGATCGAGAACGAGCCGCGGCCGAGGATGTAGATGCCCTTCTCGACGCCGGCGATCATCTGCGCCACGGTCAGCGGGGTCTTGCCCGGCGCCAGCGAGACGTTGGCCATCCGCTGGAACTGCACGTCGGCCCAGCTCTGTGCGTAGCAGCAGCCGTGCGATTCGGTCTCGCCGATGATGTGGGCCTGGTCGCGGATGGCCTGGTAGTTCACCAAGGTGCCGTCCTTGACCAGATCCCAGCGCTTGGTCTTGACGCCTTCGTCGTCGTAGCCGACCGCGCCGAGCGTGCCCGGTTCGGTCTTGTCGGCGTACAGGGTGACGATGTCGCTGCCGTACTTGAAGCCGGACTTGAGTTTGTCGAGCGTGGCGAAGCTGGTGCCGGCGTAGTTGGCTTCGTAGCCGAGCACGCGGTCCAGCTCCAGCGGATGGCCGACGTTCTCGTGGATGGTCAGGAACAGGTTGCTGGGATCGAGCACCAGGTCGTACTTGCCGGGCTTGACCGACGGCGCCTTCAGCTTCTCGACCGCATGACGCGCGGCCTGGGCGGCGTCGGCGACGATGTCGTAGCGGTCCTTGTAGGCCGAGAGCCCGTTCGGCAACGCGATGGCGCGGCCGCCGTCGAGGTACTCGTAGCCCATGCCCATCGGCGAGGACAGCGCGTTGCGGGTGCGGAATTTGCCGCTGGCCTTGTCGATGGCGGTGACCGTGAAGTTCGGCCAGATGCGGTGCACGTCCTGGTCGATGTAGGAGCCGTCGGTGGAGGCGAAATACTTCTGCTCGTTGATCAGGAACAGCTGGGAATTGACGAAATTGGCGCCGGCGGCCATGGCCGCGGCGTTGGCGCCCAGCAGCAGGTCGACCTTGTCCTTGACCGGCACTTCCATGCCGTTCTTGGCGATCGGCGTGGCCCAGGACACTTCGCCGACGCCTTTGACCGGCGCCAGCCGCACCGGTTCGGTCTGCGCCGCGGAGTTGGCCTTGGCGATGGCAACCGCCTGCTGCGCGGCCTTGGCGATGCCGGCGTTGGACAGGTCGCTGGTGGCGGCGAAGCCCCAGGTGCCATTGGCGATGACGCGGATGCCGACGCCGGTGGATTCGGTGTTGGTCACCGCGCGCACGCGGGTCTCGCGGGTCTGGATCGACTGCGCCAGGTAGCGGCCGATGCGCACGTCGCAGTAGCTGGCGCCGGCGGCGGTGGCGGCGTTCAGGGCCAGATCGGCCATGGCTTTCTTGCGCGCCGGATCCATGCGGGTCAGCAGCGCCTCGGCGGCGATGGCGTTGCCGAAGCCGGGAATCAGCAATCCGCCGAGGGTGGCGCCGGAGGCGGCGAGGAAATCACGTCGTTTCATGTGGCAGGCTCCCGTCGCGCCCCTGCGGCGCGGAACCTTCCCATCATACTGCAAACCCGCCGGCCGGCATCAACCCCTGAGCGGATCGGCCTGCTCGGACGCCGCGATCCGGGCGATGCTGCCGGTCGCCGGAGGCTCTTCGTCGGACAGCCGCGCGAAGATCTCGGACATCTGCCCGGAGAGCGCCTCCAGCGCCTGCACCAGCTTCGGGTCGAACTGGCTGCCTGCGTTCTCGCGGAAGTAGGCCATGATCTGCTCGTTGTCCCAGGCGGACTTGTAGACGCGTTTGGAGCACAGGGCGTCGTACACGTCGCACAAGGCCACGATGCGGCCGGACAGCGGAATCGCCTCGCCCCGAAGCCCTTTCGGATAGCCGGTGCCGTCCCAGCGCTCGTGGTGGCTGAGCGCGATCTCGGCCGCCATGAAGGTCAGCGAGGAAATCGGCTCGTCCTCGTGCAGGATCTCGTAGCCGATGCGCGCGTGGTGCATCATGATCGCGCGCTCGTCCTCGGTGAGCGCGCCGGGCTTGTTCAGGATTAAGTCGGGGATGCCGATCTTGCCGATGTCATGCATAGGCGCGGTCAAGCGGATGTTCTGCACGAACTCGTCGGTCTCGCCCAGATGGCGCGCGATCAGGGCGGCATACTCGCCGATCCGGCTCAGATGGGCGCCGGTCTCGTTGTCCTTGTAGCAGGCGGCGCGCGTCAGCATGCCGACCACCGAGCTGAAGCTGGCGCGCAGCTGGCGGGTCTTTTCCTCGACCCGGTCTTCGAGGCCGTCGCGTTCCTGCAGCAGGTCGTGCCGGGCGCGGCTGAGATGCAGGTTGTTGCGCACGCGCAGCAGCAGCTCGGGGATGTCGAGCGGCTTCACGATGTAATCGTTGGCGCCGAGCTGAAGGCCGCGCCGGCGGTCCTCGACGCGGCTGAGCGCGGAGGCGATGATCACCGGCTGGCCGGCGCGGTCGCGTCCGCCCAAGCGCTCCAGGATCGCGAAGCCGTTCGGCTCGGGCATGTCCAGGTCCAGCACCAACAGGTCCCAGGCATGGCTTTCCAGCCATTGCAGGCCCTCGCGGGAATTGCTGAACGCCTGCACGTCCTTCAGGCCGAAGGCCTTCAGGCTGGAGACCAGCAGACGCAGGTTGGCCGGCATGTCGTCGATCACCACCACGGTGGCGGAATGCAGTTCATGGTCAAGCATTGCTTTGCCCCTTTTGCAGAATGGCGCCTACCAGGCCCCGCAGTTCTTCGATGTCGACCGGCTTGGCGAGCAGGCCCTGGCACTGCATGTCCAACACGCGCTCGGCTTCGGCCGCGGCGCTGAGCACGATCACCGGCAGGTCGCGGGTATGCGCGTGCTGTCGCAGCTGGCGCAACACGCCCTCGCCGTTCAATCCCGGCAGGTTGAAGTCCAGCAGCACCAGGGCGGGCGGCGTGGCCAGGATGCGTTCGAGCGCGACGCGGCCGTCGGAGGCCATATGGACCTCCGCGATGTCGCCCAAGGCTTTGCCCACCAGGAACTGGCTGGCCGGATCGTCCTCGACGTAGAAAACGCTCGGCAGCACGCCGGCGGCGTCCGGCACCGGGACGAACCGGCCGTCGGCGCCGAGGTACGGCAATTCGATCCAGAAACTGCTGCCGATGCCGGGTTCGCTGTGCACGCCCATCCGGCCGCGCATCATCTGGGCGAACTCGCGGCACAGCGACAGGCCGATGCCGGTGCCGAGGATCGCGGTGTTCTCGCGACCCAAGCGCTGGAACGGCTGGAACAACTGGTCCTGCAGGTCCGGCGCGATGCCCAGACCGGTGTCTTCCACGATCAGCCGGACATGGCCGGCGCCGATTTGGTAGCTGAGCGTGACCTGCCCGCCGGGCGTGTTGTACTTGATCGCGTTCGACACCAGGTTGAGCAGCACCTGGCGCAGGCGACGGGAATCGGCCAGCACCTGGCAATCGGACACCGGCAGGTCCAGATTGAACACCAGGCCTTTCTGCTCGACCTGGACACGGACCAGCTCGGCGCAGTCCTGCATCACGTCGCGGACGTCGACCGGCACCAAATCGATCTTCGGCGCGTCGGCCTGCAGGCTCGACCAGTCCAGGATGTCGCCGACCAGCTGGTTGAGGTGGCTGCTGGCCGAGAGGATCTCGTCGAGGTAGTCGTGGTCTTCGGATTCCGGTCCTTTCGGCTTCTGCATCCGCATCAGCTGGGCGAAGCCCTGGATGGCGTTCAGCGGCGTGCGCAGCTCGTGCGTCATGCTGGAAATGAAGCGGGATTTGGCCTGACTGGCCGCCTCGGCCTCGAAGCTGGCCTTGCGCAGCTCGTCTTCGGTGCGTTTGAGCTCGTCGATGTTGAGATGCGTGCCGGCGATCAGCAGGGCCCGTCCGCTCAGCGGGTCGCGCTCGAGCACGCGGCCGCGGCTGAGCAGCCAATGGTAGCGGCCGTTGCCGTCGGCGAAGCGGAATTCGCTGGCGTAGCGGTCGCTGGTGCCGTCGATGGCCGGCAGCTTGGCGGCGATGGCGCGCTCCACGTCGTCGGGGTGCACGTGCGAGCGGAACTCCAGCTCGGGCACGCAGTCGGAGCTCAGCCCGTAGAACTGGGCCAGGCGGCCGCGGACCTTCACGGTATTGGTCCGGAAGTCGTGCTCCCACAGGCTTTCGGTCGCGCCCTCCAGCACCACCTCGATGCGCTGCAACGCGTCGTTGCGGCCGGCCTCGCTGCGTTCGAGCTGCAGGCCCATCGCGCTGGCGCCGCCGGCCATGTCGTCCAGCTCGGCGATTTCCGAGTTGACCCGCTGCGGACGCCAGTCGCCGCCGCCGATGCGCTCCAGCATCTCCGATACGCCGGCCATCGGCTGCTGCAGACGCACGCTCAGCTGGCGCGCGCGCAGCCACATGTAGGTGAAGAACACGGCGTAGAACAGCACCAGGCCGATGATCAGCAGATAACCGATGTTCTTGTACTGGCCGGCGAGCTCGTTGGTCTTGCGGAAGATGTCCTCTTCGGCGACCACGGTCATCAGCCGCCAGCCGGTCTGGTCGATGGTGGTCCAGGCCACCAGGTGCGGCTTGCCGCCCAAGGGCAGTTCGACGATGCCGGCCGGCGCGCTCTGCATCGCGCGCGCCAGCCGCAGGGTATCCTTGCGCTTGCCGAGATTGAAGTCCGAGGGCTTGTACAGTTCCTTCTTGATCGCCTCGTTGTAGGTGAAGTCGGTGAGCTCGGTCAGTCCGAAATCGGCTTCGCCGGCCTTGGGCAGGGCCATGATGTTGAGTTCCCGGCTGACCAGAACGGCGTAGCCGTTCCAGGGCACCTCCAGGTCATTGATCTCGTCCAGGATGGTGCCGACCGTCACGTCCAAGCCGACCACGCCCTCCAGGAAATCGCCGCGGTACACCGGCGCGATCGCGGACAGCATCCAGCCCTGGCCGGCGGGATCGACATACACATCGGTCCAGACCACCTCGCGTTTCGGGTTGTGCTTGCCGTCGGCCAGGTAGTAGAAGTTGTATTCCGGAATCGGCATCGCGTGGTCGTACTGGTCCGGCGTCAGGAACCACGGATAGATGTAGTTCAGGCTGTCCCAGGTGTTGAAGTAGATCGCCGACACCAGCGGATTCTCGGCCTTGATCTGGCGCATCAGGCCGTCGACATGCTCGAGCCTGGCGAGCTTGTTCAGATCGTGCCCGCTTTTCTTCCAATACGCCGAGGAATAGAACACCGCCGGACGGCCGTCGTCCTTCGGGCTGTAGTGTACGCCGCTGGGGGTCAGTGCCAGGTTCTTGGTGAGCGGCGCGCTCCGCGGATCGCGCAGCGCGCTGCCGACTTCGTTGGCGTACATCCGGGTCAGGGCGCTGATGGCGGACAGCTGTTGGTCGACCACCCGCGACTCCTGGCGCGCCACCACGCGCAGATCGCTGCGGGCGCTTTCGCGCAGGTATTCGATCTGCGAATCGCGGATGGCGGAATTGGTCAGCAGATAGGCGGCGATCAGCACCGTCTCGACCAATAGCAGCGGAATCAACGCGCTGTGCAGGAACGCCCGCCAGATCCACTGGCGCAGGCTAATGCGCTTGTCGGTGTCCACCATATGCCAATGCCCGGTATTTACGGGCATGTCCGCCCCTGTTGCGGCCATTCTAATCGTTATGCGGCGTTACAAATGGCCACTACCCCCGGACATATGTAACAAATGGTAACTTATTGATTTTCTGTCGATGCCGTCTCATTAAACTGAGGGTAAAAAGAAGCCACGCAAAGCGTGGCTGGAAAGATTTCAGTTCGGAATGAACACACCCACGAAGCGTGACAGTAGAGAGGGAGAGCCGCACACGCTTCATGAATACTGATAATAATATTAATACCTGTCAATTTAGTATGAATTATATTTATACTCGGTATGCGATTTTTTAATCAGGCCGCATTCGTGGTCGATGGAGCGGGCCTGGCCGCATCCGGCGCCGGTTACAATAATCGGCCATACACGCCATTAGGAGCCGCCATGAGCACACTGCCCCCCTGCCCGGAATGCGGTTCCGCATACGCCTATGAAGACGGCCCGGGTCTGGCCTGCCCGGAATGCGGGCACGAATGGAGTGCCGTGGCGGCCGAAGCCGCGGACGCGCCGCGGGTGGTGAAGGATGCAGTCGGCAACATCCTGCAGGACGGCGACACGGTGACCGTGATCAAGGACCTGAAGGTGAAAGGCTCGTCGTCCTCGGTCAAGGTCGGCACCAAGGTCAAGAACATCCGATTGATCGAGGGCGACCACGACATCGACTGCAGGATCGACGGCTTCGGCGCCATGCAGCTGAAGTCGGAGTTCGTCAAGAAAGCCTGATGACGGCGGCGTACCGGCTGGCGCTTCTGCTGCTGTCGCCGGTCCTGCTGCTGCAGGCGCTGTACGTACGGCGCTACGCGTTGCGCCTGCCGGAACCCGAGGGCCCGCGCACCGGATGCACGGGCGACGGCACGCCGCTGTCGTTGCTGATCCTGGGCGATTCGGCCGCCGCCGGCGTCGGCGCCGCATCGCAACAACAGGCGCTGGCCGGGCAGCTGGTCACGCGCCTGGCCGCGCGGCATCGGGTGGACTGGACGCTGTGGGCCAAGTCCGGGCGCGCCAGCCGACAGGTGCTGGCCCTGCTCGAACGCGAGGATGCCCACCCGTTCGACGTGGCGCTGACCTCGATCGGCGTGAACGACATCACCGGCGGCGTACGCTTGAGCGATTGGCTCGTGCAGCAGGCACGCATCCGCGAATTGCTCCGCACGAAATTCGGCGTGCGCCGGATCGTGCTCAGCGAGGTGCCGCCGATGCAGCACTTCCGTGCCTTGCCGCAGCCGCTACGCTGGATGCTGGGCGAACGCGCGCGGCGCCTCAACCAGGCGCTAGCGCGGTCGGTGGCCGGCGAAGCCGACGTGCGCGTGCTGTCGGTGACGCTCCCGCCCGACGGCGATTATCTGGCCGAGGACGGCTTCCACCCCAATGCCACGGCCTATGCGCTGTGGGCGCAGCAGGCGGCGGCACTGATTGCCGACGCCCGGCGCTGAGCGGACGGACTCAGTAGGCGAACTGGCGGAACACCTGGTCGATATCGCCGTTCCAGACGCCGTGGTACAGCGCGAGCTTGCGTTCGGCCGGGGTTTCGTCGGCCAAGGCGATCTCCATCAACGGATGCAGGAACAGCGCCTCGTCGTCGCCGTGCCGGTTCAGGCGGCGGCGGTTCTTCAGGCCTTGGGCGGAAATCTTCAGGGTCTCGATGGCCAGATCGCGCACGCTGCCGCCGCGGAACGGCAGTTTCAACCCGTGCTTCGGTACGCCGTCGCGCAGGGCGTGGCGTTCGGCCAGGCTGAAATCCTTGACCAGGTCCCAGGCCGCGTCCAAGGCCTCATTGTCGTACAGCAGGCCGACCCACAGCGCCGGCAGGGCGCACAGGCGGCGCCACGGGCCGCCGTCGGCGCCGCGCATCTCCAGGTATTTCTTCAGCCGCACTTCCGGGAACGCGGTGGTCATGTGGTCGGACCAGTCGGCCAGCGTCGGCAGCTCGCCGGGCAGCGGCGCCAGTTTGCCGGCCAGGAAATCGCGGAAGCTCAGGCCGGCGCAGTCGATGTAGCGTTTGTCGCGGTAAGCGAAGTACATCGGCACGTCGAGCAGGTAATCGACGTAGCGCTCGAAACCGAAGCCGTCCTCGAACACGAAATCGAGCATGCCGGTGCGGTCGGGGTCGGTGTCGGTCCAGATGTGCGAGCGGTAGCTCAGGTAGCCGTTGGGCTTGCCCTCGGTGAACGGCGAATCGGCGAACAGCGCGGTCGCCACCGGCTGCAGCGCCAACGACACGCGGAATTTCTTTACCATGTCGGCTTCGTCGCTGAAGTCGAGATTGGTCTGCACCGTGCAGGTGCGGGTCATCATGTCGAGGCCGAGTGTGCCGACCTTCGGCATGTACTCGCGCATGATCTTGTAGCGGCCTTTCGGCATCCACGGCATGTCGGCGCGCGCCCACTTGGGCTGGAAACCCATGCCGAGGAAACCGATGCCGAGCTCGTCGCCGACCTGCTTGACCTCGGCCAGATGCTGGTTGGTTTCCTTGCAGGTCTGGTGGATGTTCTCCAGCTGCGCGCCGGACAGTTCGAACTGGCCGGCCGGCTCCAGGGTCACCGACGCGCCGTCGCGCAACAGCGCGATGACGCGGCCGTTTTCCTCGACCGGCTGCCAGCCGAAGCGGGTCATGCCCTTGAGCAGGGCCTCGATGCCCTGCGGGCCGTCGAACGGCGGCGGCGACAGGTCGTCGAGGCGGAACACGAACTTCTCGTGCTCGGTGCCGATGCGCCAATCGTCCTTGGCGCGCGCGCCGGCGGCGTGGAAGGCGACCAGCTGGTCTTTGCCGGTGATCGGGGACGCGGTATCAGCCATGGGATTCTGCCTTGAGGTGCGGTCCGGCCTGCAACCAGCCCAGCACCACGGCGCGGGCTTCGTCCAGGCCGATCTTGGCCGAGCCGGAGAACAGCTGCGCGCTGGCGCGGCCGGCGAGCTCTTTTTTCACCTGCATCAGGGTGCGTGTCTGTTCGCCGCGGCCGAGCTTGTCGGCCTTGGTCAGCAGGCAGTGCACCGGCAGATGGCGCTTGAAGGCGACATCGAGCATCAGCTGGTCGTATTCGCGCAAGGGGTGGCGGATGTCCATCACCAGCACCAAGCCGGCCAGGGGCTCACGCACCTGGAAATAGCGGGCGATGAAGGCCTGCCAGTGGTCGCGTACCGCAATCGGCACCTTGGCGTAGCCGTAACCGGGCAGATCGACCAGATAGCGGCCCTCGCCGACCCGGAAATACACCAGATGCTGGGTGCGGCCCGGGGTTTTCGAGGTGCGCGCCAGGCCGCCGTGCTGGCACAGGGCGTTCAAGGCGGTGGATTTGCCGGCGTTGGAGCGCCCGGCGAAGGCCACTTCGGCCGCACCGTCCTTGGGCAACTGCGCCAAGGCGTTGGCCGAGAGCACGAATTCGGCTTGGGCGAGGGGATTGGCCATGGGGCTCGTTTACGGGAAGATTGCGCGTATTCTACCCCGCTTTATTGACCGTAACCCGTAAACACTGGGATAATTGGCCGCTGACGGGGATCGCCCCGATACCCACCTTAAATCTGACGTTCGGAGTCTCAATGAAGTTCTCCCACCTCCTTGTACTGAGCAGCGCCTTGGCGTTCACCGGCGCCATTGCGCAACAGGCCGCCGAACCCGCAGCGCCTGCCGTGGAGCCGGCCGCCGCCCCGGTAGCCGTAGCCGCCGATACCGGCCCGGCCAAGGCCGGCGATCCGAAAGCCGGCCAGACCAAGGCCGGCGCCTGCGCCGCCTGCCACGGCCTGGACGGCAACTCGGCCGATCCGCTGAACCCGAAACTGGCCGGCCAGCACGAGCAATACATCTGGCGCCAGCTGAAGCTGTTCAAGTCCGGCGAACGCGAGAACCCGATCATGTTGGGCATGGCCGCCACCCTGACCGAACAGGATATGCGCGACATCGGCGCCTACTTCGGCAGCCAGAAAGTCATCGCCGGCGTCGCCGACGAGGCCGTGATCGCCGAAGGCCCGAATGCCGGCAAGAAGTTCTACCAGATCGGCGAGAGCCTCTACCACAGCGGCAAGCCGTCCGCCGGCGTGCCGGCCTGCGCCGCCTGCCACGGTCCGGCCGGCGCCGGCATGCCCGGCCCGAGCTATCCGGCGCTCGGCGGCCAGCACGCCACTTACACCGCCGCCCGCCTGACCGCCTTCCGCGACGGCATGGTCTGGGGCAAGGACAAGAACGCCAACGTGATCATGTCGCAGGCCGCCAAGGGCCTGAGCGATGAAGAAATCCAAGGCCTCGCCTCCTACCTGCAGGGCCTGCACAAAGCCGGCAAGAAGTAAGCGGCTTCCGACAGCTTCCGTTCAGCGGGCCGATAGCATTCTGCATGTTATCGGCCCCGTTTTTTTCCAAGGAGTGACCATGATCCGCCGTACCGTCCTGACCTTGCTGTTCATGCTGCCGTTCGCCGCCGCCGCGCAACTCAAGCCCGGCATCCCGATGCCCGGCAAAGACTACGCGGTACTCAGTGCCCCGCAGCCGACTTGGGGCGTGGGCGGCATCGAAGTGGCCGAGGTGTTCAGCTACACCTGCATCCACTGCGCCAACTTCCAACCGATGGTGAACGCCTGGAAGAAGAAGCTGCCGGCCGACGTGAAGTTCCGTTATGTCCCGGCCGCGTTCGGCGGCGTCAACGACAACGCCGCGCGCGCCTTCTTCGCCGCCGAGGCGTTGGGCGTGCAGGAGCGCACCCATGACGCCATCTTCAAGGCCGTGTTCATCGACAAGAAGATCAAGACCGGCAGCCTCGAGGATTTCGCCGACGCCTACGCCCGCCTGGGCGTGGACCGCGCCAAGATGCTGGCCGTGATGAACGGCACCACGGTGTCGGCCAAACTCAACCGCGCCCGCCAGTTCGCCACCCGCGCCGGCGTCAACGGCACGCCGATGCTGGTGATCAACGGCAAGTACCGGGTCACCGCGCGCACGCTGGAGGACAGCCTGCGGGTCGCCGAATACCTGATTGCCAAGGAACGCGCGGCGGCACCGGCAGCGGCGAAGAAGTGAGCGCCAACCCCGCTTCGGCGGGGTTTTTTCATCCATGAACGCACAACCCCTCAAACTGCTGAGCAGCAACATCCAGGCCGGTTCGGTGACCCGCGCCTACAGCGAGTACGTGACCCGCTCCTGGTCGCACATCCTGCCGAACGGCAAACGCGGCAATCTCGACGCCTTGGCGCAGACCTATCAGGCCTTCGACCTGGTCGGCCTGCAGGAATGCGATCCGGGCAGCCTGCGCTCGGGCTTCTCGAACCAATCCGACTACCTGGCGGACAAGGCCAATTTCCCGTACAGCTCGCATCAGGCCACGCGCCGGATCAGCCGCTTCGCCGGTTCCGGCAACGCGTTGCTGTCGCGCTCGGCGCCGCGGCGCATCGAGCATTTCGTACTGCCGGGCCGCATCCCCGGCCGCGGCGTGCTGTTGGCCGAATTCGGCGAAGGCGAGGCCAGTTGGCACATCGCGGTCACCCATCTTTCCCTCGGCGCGGCCGCGCGCCGGGTGCAGATCGCCTATCTGGCCGAATTGCTGTCCGACAAGCCGCGGCTGGTGCTGATGGGCGACTTCAACTGCGACCTGCTGGCGCCGGAGATGAGCCGACTGTTCCAGTTCACCGCATTGGATGTGCCGACGCTCAGCCTGCCGACCTTCCCGAGCTGGGACGCCAAGCGCCCGATCGACCACATATTGGTCGGCGGCATGGCCAGCGGCAACTACCGGACCTACCCGGCCGCCGGCTCCGACCATCTCGCCATCGGACTGGAGCTGACGCCGCCGGGAGTCAGTCCAGCGAATATCCCATCGACTCGGCCGCCGGCCTGAGCACGTCCAGCACCGCCGGATCGAACAGATCGCGGTAATTGCGCCAACGACCCATGGCGCGGGTGTTGAGCGGCTCGAGCACCTGCGCATAGCTGGGCGTGTGGATGATGGCCTTGCCGCGCGCATGCGTGCTGTTGTCCAACCAGCCGGCGTCCCACGGCAAATCCAGGAACTCCGCGATGCGTCGAGTGCCCGCCTCGGGATCGGAGACCAGATCTTCATAACGGGAAACCAGCACCGGCAGGTCGAGCGCGGGCTCGAGGCGCTGCCAATAGTCCACCATCTCCGCGTACAGCTCAGCGATCCGGGCGACGCTGGAGAACAGATTGCCTGCGGAGCGCAGGTTCTGCATGTAGCAGCTCAGGACCACGTCCAGCGGATGACGCAGGGCAAGAATCACATGAGCACCGGGAAACAACGCGCGCACGAGGGGCAGATACGCCCAATTGAGCGGATTCTTGTCGACCGGACGGGCCTGCGGATCCACGCCGTCCACGGCCAACTGATCGAAATATGCGTTCCGTAGACGTTCAATCCGTGGCGCGTCGAGCATGGACAACGACTCGGGATAGGCGAGCCCAGACGAGCGGTACTGCATGAGCGTCTTCACCAGATACGGCTTCTCGTCGAAGGAAACCAGTCCGGGCCGCGAGTCGAGGATGAGCTCCAGAAGGGTGGTTCCCGAGCGGGGAAACCCGACGACGAAAACCGGATCGGCGCGACCGTCGTCCACGCGGACGGAACCACTGGCCGCCACGGCCGGCTTGCGCAACATCTGCAGGAAGCCGGCGCGCGCCTCTTGCGCGGCATTGCTTTCGGCACCGGCTGCCTGCAGCGCATGTGCGGCACCGCATACCCGGAGCGCATCGGCGAATCGGCCGGCTTTATCCAGGCTTTGGCAATAATCGAAGCCGATCTGGCTCTTCCAGCGCGCGTTGTCGGTATGGAATGCCCAAGCCGACGCGAAAAAGCCGCAAGCCTCGTCAAACCCGCCGTTCCTGAAGGCCAGCTTGCCGCGCATCTGTTCGACTGCCGCTGCCTGCACCGGATTGGACGCCAACGACCTTGCCCGCTCCAAAGCTTGCCGGAGGCCCGCCAGATCGTTGGCCCGCTCACTGGCCAGGCAGACGCCCAGCCATGCATCGAACTGGTCGGGATGGCTGGCGGCGAGCGACCGGTACAGGGCGAGCGCCTGGCCGAAGCGCCCCACCTGCAGCATAAGGGAGGCCGACTGCAGAAGCTCGAACAAGCCGATCCGGCGTTGCAACAACCAGTCGATATCGGTCGACGCCAACTCGCGAAGATCCAGAGCAGCCGCGATCTCCGCGCGCAGCAGGCGGAATCCGGTGTCCCCGGGTTCGGCTTCGATGGCCGCACCGATGCGATCCAGCGCCTCCTCGCTACGACCCATGCCATGCAAGGCACGCGCCAGGCAGAAGTGCGTGAATGCATCCGAAGGTGCTGCCGCCAAGGCCTTCCGCAAGGCCTCGTGCGCTTCCTCGAAACGGCCAAAATCGCATAGTGCGCTGCCGAGATTGGCCCAATCCGAAGCCCGGTTGCCGGACTCGGCCGCACGCCGGAACCACTCAAGCGCCTGCTCCGGCCGGCCGGAACGGAACACGGCAATCGCCATCATGCCCAGCAACTCGGCGTGTCCGGGATACGAGGTCAGGCCATCATGCAATATGCGTTCCGCGGACGGCCAGTCACCGCGCTGCATGGCCTGCCCGGCCATCGTGAGAATCTGTTCAGGAGCCATCTTCAGTACCGCAGGGAAAGACCTGTAGTCTAACAAGCATGGCCTCTCAGGACTTGAAGACCAGCAATCCGGCCATCAGCAACAGAAACGCCGCGAACACCTGCTTCAGGCGCTGCGGCGGCAGGGCATGCGCCCAACGCGCGCCCAGGGGCGCGAACAACACCGATGCGGCGGCCACGCCGAGTGCGGCCGGCAGATACACGTAGCCCAGCGAATGCGCCGGCATCGGAAGCGGGTTGGCCGACTGGCTGTAAGTGAGCGCCGCGGCGACGGCGATGAACACGCCGCACACGGCCGATGTGGCCACCGCCTTCACCGCCGGCACGCCGCGCCAGATCAGCGCCGGGACGGTCATGCTGCCGCCACCGATGCCGACCACCGAGGACACCGCGCCGACCAGCAGGCCGAAACCGGTCCAGCGCCAACCGACGACATGCGAGACATCCTGGCCGACGGCTTTCGGCCAATCGGCAAGCAACTGCAACGCCACCGCGGCGCAATACGCCACCACCGCCCAACGCAGACCGGGACCTGCCCACTGCACCACGCCGAGGCTGGCCAGCACGGCGCCCAACAGCATGCCCGGCACCAGCCAAGCCACG
This sequence comes from Arenimonas maotaiensis, assembly GCF_014638745.1. Lineage (GTDB taxonomy): Bacteria > Pseudomonadota > Gammaproteobacteria > Xanthomonadales > Xanthomonadaceae > Arenimonas > Arenimonas maotaiensis. The sequence continues at coordinate 73,632 of NZ_BMFO01000002.1, read as the reverse complement.
GTCGGCCACAGCACGGCGCCGCGCCGTTGATGCGCCCACGCCGAAGACAGGCCGGTGAGCACGATGCTGCCGAGCGAACTGGCCAAGGCGACCGGCACCACCACCGCCTCGGGCACGCCCTGCGCGGGCAACAGCAGGATCAGCGCGCCGACCAGCAACAGGCCGCCGCCGACGCCGAGCAGGCCCGACAGGATGCCGGCACCGATGCCCAAGACTGGATAAATCCACCATGCCGCCATATGCTTGAAGACCTGTGATTACCGGAAAAACACCGCGCATGCGCACTAACTGGCCAACCGCTGCGGCACTCGCATTCGCCGTCCTGCTCGCGTCGCGGACTTCGGCGCAGACGCAGGTTCCGCAAGCGGCGGAACTGCGTGCGGCGTTCGCACAGGCCAAGAGCGGCAGTTTACCCGATGACGCCCGCGTGCGGCTGGCCAAGCATCCGCTGCGCCCCTGGCTGGATGCCTTGGCCTGGCGCAGCGGCATCATGCAGTCCGATGGCGCGCGCGTGGAGGCCCTGCTGGCCGAGGATCCGGACACGCCGTCCAGCGATTGGCTGGTCAAACAATGGCGCAATGAACTGGTCCGTCGTCAGGATTGGCCGGCGGTGGCGGCCTGGAACACGCGCCATCCCGATGACGGCGCGGCGAGCCGTTGCGCCGTGCTGCTGGCCGTCGATGCCACCGCGCGCGATTTCGCCTGGCGGCAGAATGCCCTGGCCGTGTGGCTGAACGAGGCCAAAGCGCCTGCGGCCTGCACGCCGGTGTTCGATGCCTTGAAATCGGCCGGTGCCATCGACGGCACCCGCGCTTGGCAACGCTTCGATCGGCTGCTGGCCGACGGCGCCGTGGAACGCATGCCGGAAGCGATCGGCGCGATGAACGCCGCCGATGCATCCTTGGCCGGGCGCTATCTGGCTTTCATCGCCGGCGGCAGCGCCGACACCGCTTGGCCGGATGACACGCGCGGCCGGCGCGTGCTGCAACAAGGGCTGATGAATCTGGCCAAGCGCGATCCCGCGCAGGCCGAACGCCTGTCGGCGGCCACGCCGCTGGCCGAAGGGCTTAACGCGGAACAGCGCAATGCCCTACTGTCCGAAATCGCGCTGTGGTCGATGGTGGATTACCTGCCGGAGGCGGAGCGGCGTTATCTGGCCGTGCCCGAAGCGGCGCGTAGCGTCAACCTGCGCGAGTGGTATCTGCGCAACGCTTTCCACGCCAACGACGACGCCAAGACGCTGGCGGCGTTCGAACAGCTGCTGCCGGCGCAGCGCGATGAACCGCGCTGGCAGTACTTCCAGGCGCGCGTATTGCAGCGCCTGGGACGCAACGACGACGCCCTGCCGCTGTACCGCAAGGCCGCGCAATCGGCGAGCTTCCATGGCTGGCTGGCGGCCGAGCGGCTGGGCGCGGATTACGCCTTCTGCCCGTTGGAACCCCGCCCAAGTCCAAAGGAGCACGTCGACCTGCACCGTGATCCCGGCCTGCGGCGTGCGCTGTGGCTCTGGCAATTGGGTGAGGCCAACACCGCGATCTGGGAGTGGAACGCCGCCTACCGTCCGTTGGCACCGCAGCAACGGCGCGCGGCGCTGGCGATGGCGCGGGACATCGGCTGGTACGACCGCGCGGTGTTCGCGCTGGACGCCGACGAAGCCAGCCAACGCCTGTACACCGTGCGTTTCGCCACGCCTTACAACGACGCCTTCGAATCCGCCGCCGCGCGCTTCGGCATCGACCGCAGCTGGCTGACCGCGCACGCCCGTGCCGAAAGCATCTTCATGCCGGAAGTGACCTCCGGCGCCGACGCCCGCGGCCTGCTGCAGCTGCTGCCGTCGACCGCGGAGCGCATCGCGCTGCGCCATGGCATCGCCTGGGAAGGCCCGGCCTCGCTGTACCGGCCCGAGGTGAACATCCCGCTCGGCGCCGGTGCGTTGCGCGACGTGATCGACGGCTACCAGGGCCGCGCCTGGCTCGCCATCGGCGCCTACAACGCCGGACCGGCCGCGGTGAATCGTTGGCTGGCGGCCCGCCCGGCGCTGGAACCGGAGTTCTGGATCGAGACCGTGCCGTACAAGGAAACGCGCGAATACATTCCGCGCGTGCTGGCGTTCAGCGTGATCTACGACTGGCGCCTGAAGCGGCCCGTCCGGCCGATCATGCAGCGCCTGAGCGGCGATTTCGGCGAGCCGGCGCGCACGGTGGCGCTGCGTTGTCCGCAGCCCGTGCCAGCGAAGAAACCGCGATGAACGTCTATCTGGTCGGCGGCGCCGTACGCGATGCCCTGCTCGGCCTGCCCGCCGGCGACCGCGACTGGGTGGTGGTCGGCGAGACCCCGGAGTCGATGGCGGCGGCCGGCTTCCGGCCGGTCGGTGCCGATTTCCCGGTGTTCCTGCATCCGCGCAGCGGCGAGGAATACGCGCTGGCGCGCACCGAACGCAAGACCGCGCCGGGCTACCGCGGCTTCGTGTTCCATGCCGACGCCGCGGTGACGCTGGAGCAGGATCTGGCCCGCCGCGACTTCACCATCAACGCCATCGCACAGGCCGATGACGGCACGTTGATCGATCCGTTCGGCGGCCGCGACGACCTCGAACGGCGCGTGCTTCGGCATGTGTCGCCGGCCTTCGCCGAAGACCCGGTGCGCATCCTGCGCGCCGCGCGTTTTCTGGCGCGCTTCGCGCACCTGGGCTTCTCGCTGGCACCGGAAACCGACGCGCTGATGCGCGGGATGGTGCGCGCCGGCGAAGTCGATCACTTGGTGCCGGAGCGGGTCTGGCAGGAAATCCAGCGCGCCTTGGCCACCAAGACGCCTTCGGCTTTCCTGCGGGTTCTGCGCGCCTGCGGCGCACTGAAGGTATTGCTGCCGGAGGTCGATGCGCTGTACGGCATACCGCAGCGCGCCGAGTACCATCCGGAAATCGACGCCGGCCTGCATACCGAGATGGTGCTGGATATGGCGGCGAGGCTGGCGCCGGGCGATACCCTGATCGCGTTCATGGCGTTGACGCACGATCTGGGCAAGGCCTTGACGCCGCCGGCCGACTGGCCGAAGCACATCGCGCACGAGCATCTCGGGTTGCCGGCGGTGGAAGCGGTCTGCGCACGCTGGAAGACGCCCGCGGAGTACCGCGTGATGGCCCTGCACGCCTGCCGTGAACACCTGAACGTGCACCGCCTGGAGCAGCTGCGGCCGGAAACGGTGCATACGCTGCTACAGCGCCTCGACGCCTTCCGCCGGCCGGAGCGGGTTGCGGCGCTGGCGACGCTGTGCGAAGCTGACAAACGCGGGCGTCTCGGCATGTCGGAATCGGCGTATCCGAACGCGGCGCTGTTGCTGCGCTGCCATCGCGCGGCGGCCGCCGTCACCGGCCGCGATGTCGGGCCGGGACTGTCCGGACCGGCCGTCGGCGACGCACTGAGGAAAAAACGCATCGCAGCCATCGCGGCGGCGAAAGCGGAAATTTAGTTCCGGATCGACAACAGCCCTTCCACGCAAACCAAAGGATTCCGGCGCCAACACAGTGCCGAACCCAGCATGATGCCGACGCTGTTGGCGAGCAGATCGGCGGCCTCCATCAAACGACCGGTGGGCAACAGGCCCTGCGCCAGCTCGATCGCGGCGCCCAACAACCAGACACCGGCCAGCGCGCGCAGGCGGGCCGGGCCGCTGAACAGGCAGGCCGCGAACGCCGCGAGCACGGCATATCCGCCGGCATGGATGAGTTTGTCGAGATGCGGAAGCGCCGGCGCCACGGCCGGCACCGGCCGCAGCGAGAGATAGACGCCGAGCAGCATGCCGGCGATCCACAGCGCCAGCCAAAGCCGGCGATGGCGCAGAACACCAATCACAGCCGGCGGCTCAGGTCGCCATGCGCGAACGCGGCGGCGAAATCGACGTCCTTGGCGAACCCCATACACTGGAAGCGCTCGCCCATCTCGCCCGGCAACAGCAGCTTTTTCACGTGCTGGCTTTCCCGGTAACGGGTCAGTTCGTCGGCGGCCTCGAAACCGGCCAGATAGGCCTCGATGCCGTTGCCGAGCAGGAAGCCGGCCTGCGTGCAGTAACCGGCCAGACCGAAGCCGGCCGACACCCCGGCTTCGGCCAGCGCGGTGAAATCGACCGATGCGGTCAGGTCCTGCAGGCCCGGCCACAGGAAGGCGTCGCCGTGCGCGCGATGCCGGTAATGGCAGATCAAGGTGCCGTCGTCGCGCTCGGGCCGGTAATACTCGCTACGCACGTAGCCGTAATCCACGAACAGCAGGGCGCCGCGCGCCAGGGTGCCGGCGATGGCCTGCAGCCAGTACGGCAACTGCGGCAGCACTTCCGAGCAATAGCCGTCCTCGAGTTCGCGGCCGAGGTCGCGCTCCAGATGCCGGACCGCGCCGCCGACCAACACGTCGGCCGGACGCATGACGCGGGTGAACGCGCCCTCGCCGTCGAGCGCGACGCACTCCTCGAACACCTCGCCGTCCTGCTTGATGAAGCGGGTGGCCGGCAGCGCGTCGATGACCTCGTTGGCCACCAGCACGCCCTGCCATGCCGATTCCGGCGGCGCGTCCAACCAGCGACAACGCGCCGACAACGCCGGCGGCAGATTGGCCGACAAGCGCTCGCGTTGGCGCTCGCGCAGATCGGCGCTGGGCTCCAGAATCCAGTATTCGCGCGGCAGGCGCTCCAGCCGCTGCAGGCGCAACAGGGTCTTCTCGGCCAGCGCGCCGGTGCCGGCGCCGACCTCGAACCAGACCGCGTCCCCGCCGAGCTGCGCCAACACCTCCGCGCCGGCATTGGCCACGGCCCAGGCGAAGCCGCCGCCGAGTTCGGGCGCGGTGACGAAATCGCCTTCGGCGCCGAACTTGCGCGCGCCGGCGCTGTAGTAGCCCAAGCCGGGCGCGTACATGGCCAGCTCCATGAAACGCGCGAAGGAGATCGCGCCCTGTTCGGCGGTGATGGCGTGCTGGATGAGTTCGGTCAAGCGGGCGCTGTGTGCGAGCGCCTCGGGCGAGGGACGGGGCAGGTCCATGCGGGGATTCACTGGTTATTTACGCGTGTTCAGGATACCTTGTCCGCATCCTGAATTGAACCGGAAACACGCATGCACGCAGACTCCGCGGTGGTTTTGATCACCGGTGCCGGCAAGCGCATCGGCGCCGCGCTGGCGGCCGACCTGCATGCCCGCGGCTACACGCTGGCCCTGCATTGCCGCGGCTCGCGCGCCGACGCCGAGGCTTTGGCCAATACGCTGAACGCCAAACGCGGCGACAGCGCGGCGGTGTTCGCCGCCGATCTGGCGCGCCCATCCGAGCGCGACGGCCTGGTGCCGGCGGTGCTGGCGCGCTTCGGGCGGTTGGACGTGCTGGTGAACAACGCCAGCAGCCTCTTTCCCTCGCCGCTCGGGGCAGTGACCGACGCCGACTGGGACAGACTGATGGATGCCAACGCGCGCGCGCCGTTCTTCCTGGCGCAAGCCGCGGCGCCGCATCTGGCCGTACGCGGCGGCTGCATCGTCAACCTGCTCGACATCTACGCCGAGCGTCCGAAACCCGGCCACACCGTGTACAACATGGCCAAAGCCGCGCTGCGCATGCTAACGCAATCGCTGGCGCTCGATCTGGCGCCGGCGGTGCGGGTCAACGGCATCGCGCCGGGCGCCATCCTGTGGCCGGAGGCCGGCATGGACGAAGCCCGGCAACAGGCCCTGATCGACGCCACACCCCTGGCACGCATCGGTTCGGTCGAGGACATCTGCGCCGCCGCGCGCTATCTGATCGAAGACGCCCGTTTCAGCACCGGCCACGTACTGGCGGTGGATGGCGGCCGCCTGCTTGGCTGAGCGCGCCGCCGCGCATCGGCGTAAAATGGCGGCAACCGCTTAACCGGAGCCTTGCCATGAAAATCCACTCCTTGTCCGCCGCCCTGCTGGGCCTGGGCCTGGCATTCGCCAGCATTGCCGCCGCCCCGCAGACGTTGACCGTCGACCAGGCCTGGGTGCGCGCCACGCCACCGAACGCCGCGGTCGCCGGCGGCTTCCTGCGCGTCGCCAATGCCGGCGCCGCCGATGAGGTGTTGCTCACCGCCAGTACCGAAGCCGCCGAGCGCGTGGAGATCCACGAGATGAAAATGCGCGGGGAAGTGATGGAAATGCGCCAGCTCACCGGCGGCCTGGACATCCCGGCCGGCAAGACGGTGGAACTCAAGCCCGGCGGCTACCACCTGATGCTGATCAAACCCAAGCGGCCGCTGGCCGAAGGCCAGACCGTGACGCTGACGCTGCGGTTCCGGAACGCCGGCGAACGCAACGTGGCGTTCATGGTGCACAAGCAGATGCCGATGGCCGACCACGACATGAGCCAGCATACGCACTGAAACCTGGCGCGGTTCACGATGCGTTAACCCCGCCGGGGCGAGACTGGATTTCCATTCCTCGACGAGAACCGCCATGGACCAGACCGAACAGCACGCCATCCTCGCCATCAGCCTGATGGCCGCCTTCGCCGATGGCGGCAAGGACGAACGCGAACGCGAACAGATCAAACGCATCGCCGAAGGCCTGTCGCCGGAAGCGGAAGCCGATCTGGCCAAGCTGTACCAGGACGTGCTGCTGAAACGCCGTACGCTGGAAGCCAGCGCGCGGAGCCTATCCAGCCCGGAAACCCGGCAATTGGCCTATGAGATGGCCGTAGGCGTCTGCGATGCCGACGGCCGGCGTGATGCCGCCGAAGCCGACTTCCTGGAGCGCCTGCGGAACGCGCTGGGTCTTGACGCGCAACCGGCGCAGGACTTCGCCGAATCGGCGGACGACTTGGCCGATGCCCCGTTGACCGCCACGCCGGCGGTCGGCCCGGACGCCGCCGCGCTCGACGCCTCGGTGCTGAACTACGCCATCCTGAACGGCGCGCTGGAGCTACTGCCGCAATCCATGGCCTCGATGGCGATCCTGCCGCTGCAGATGAAGATGGTGTACGCCATCGGCAAAGCCCACGGCTACGAGCTCGACCGCGGCCACATCACCGACTTCGCCGCCACCTTGGGCATCGGCATGACCGGCCAGTATCTGGAACAGATGGGCCGCAAACTGCTGGGCGGTCTGCTCGGCAAGGCCGGCGGCGGACTGCTCGGCGGCTTGGGCAGCGCGGCCACCGGTGTGGCGTTCTCGTTCGCCACCACCTACGCGCTCGGCAAGGTGGCCCAGCACTACTACGGCAACGGCCGGCGCATCGACACCGGCGAGCTGAAACAGACGTTCGCGCGCCTGTTCGCCCAAGGCAAGGAACTGCAGGGCCGCTATGCCGGCGAGATCGCACACAAGGCGCGGACCCTGGACGTGCCCCAGGTCCTGGACATGGTGAAGCGGCGCTGAGGGCGTCCAGCCCCGGCCAGATTGACGGAAACCCGCCGTTCATCACAGAATGGAGCCATCGGCCCGTCCGGCGATGCACCATAACCACAACCACTCAGGGGTCCGTCATGTCCATCCGCATCGCCGCCGGCACTTTGTTGGCCGCCGCCTTCTGCTTCGCGCCGCCCTCCGCCCATGCCGTGGGTCCGACCAACCTGGAATTCTCCAAGCAATCCATCCAGTGCGCCTACGTGATGCTGCTGGTGGCCGAAGTCACCGAGGATGCCGACATGAAAACGGCATCGACCTCCTTGGCCGAAACCCTGGTCAAGGCCGCCGCCAACTCCAACGACATGAACAAGGACCAGCTGATGGGCTGGCAAAGCGATGTCGAGAAGGAAATGCAGACCGGCGGTGCTGACGTCATCGGCCAGAAGGTCGAGGGCTGCCAGAAATTCCTCCAGGACAAGCAGGACATGATCTTCCTGTACTCCGAAGTTTGATTCCGACTATCAAGGAAACGCCATGTCCCTCCGCACCGCCCTCATCGCCTCGTCCGTCCTTTCGCTGGCCGCCGCTTCCGGACAGGCCCGCGCCGCCACGCCCGACCCCGCCTTCGCCAAGGAGTCCGGCGAATGCGCGGCCATCATGCTCAAGCTCTGGGAAGTGACCGAAGAAGCCTCGGAAAAGCAGAACTACTACGATATCGGCGGCATCATGATCCAAGCCGCGGTCGCCGCCGGCGCCGGCAAGGACCAGATGATGGGTTACCAGCAGAACGTCGATGACGGCATCCGCTCCGGCGGCGTCGATTACCTGGGCAAGAAGATCGACAGCTGCAAACTGTTCCTGGAAAGCAACCAGAGCAAACTGGCCAGCTACGCCGCCGGCGGTTGATTCAGGCCGATTCGGCCGGGAATTCGCGCCAGGCTTCGGCCAGGGTCTTGCCGGTTTCCGGATTGACGAAATCCGGCGCGATCTGCGCCAACGGCTGGAGCACGAACGCGTGCTTCAGTTCCGGCCGCGGGATGCGCAGGTTGCCGGGACCATCGAGGATCAGATCGTCGTAGAACACGATGTCGATGTCGAGCGTGCGGCTGGAGAAGCGCGGCACGTCGCGGCGCCGGCCGTGCGCGTCTTCCAGCGCGTGCAGCCAGTCGTTGAGCCGGTATACGTCCCAGTCGGTCTCGATCACCGCGGCGCCGTTGACGAAGTCCGGGCCGTCGAAGCCGATGGCTTTGGTGCGCACCCAATCCGACAGCACGACCTCGCCGAAGGTCTCGCGCAGGGCTTTCACCGCGGCATCCAGATGTCTTTCCGGCTCTAGGTTGGAGCCCAGGCTCAGATAGGCCTTAGCCATCGGCGCGCGAGCGCTCGAGCATCACCCCGACCGCCTTGGCGCCGCGCACCGCGCCGATCTTGCTGAGCTTCAGCTTGACCTGCGAGACCCCGAATTCGTCGAGGATGATGGCGCAGCAGCGTTCGGCCAAGGTTTCCACCAGCCCGAAGCTGGATTCGGACACGAACTGGATCAGGCGCTTGCTGACCGCTTTGTAGTCCAAGGTGTCGGCGATGTCGTCGCTGGCGGCCGGCACGCGGTTGTCGAACGCCATCTCGATGTCGAGCACGATCGGCTGCTTGATGGTGCGCTCCCAATCGTAGATGCCGATGACGCATTCGATTTCGAGCGCTTCGATGAATACTTTGTCCATGCCGCCAGTCTATCCGAGCGCGGGTGAAAGCGGCGGCAAACCGGCCAAATCCCAGCGCGGCCGGCAGGCCACCGCCGGCGGCTCGCTTTGCCCGGCCCGTAGCCGCAGGTAACCGGCGAAGGCGATCATCGCGCCGTTGTCGGTACACAGCTCCAAGCGCGGGAAATGCACCGTGGCGCCGCGGCGGGCGCAACGCGCCTGCAGCTGTTCGCGCAGATAGCGGTTGGCGCCGACGCCGCCGGCCACCACCAGCCGCGAGCAGTCGGCCTGTTCCAGCGCGCGTTCGCACTTGATGGCCAGGGTATCGACCACCGCCTGCTCGAAGGCCAGCGCGATGTCGGCCATGTCCTGCGCGCCTTGCCCGCTTTTCTGCCAGGCCAGAAGCACCTGCGTCTTCAGGCCGGAGAAGCTGAAATCCAGATCCGGCCGATTCACCATCGGCCGCGAGAACGTATACGCGCCCGGCCGACCGGCCAAGGCGGCCTTGGCCAGCTGCGGACCGCCGGGATACGGTAGGCCCATCAGTTTCGCGGTCTTGTCGAAGGCCTCGCCGGCGGCGTCGTCCAAGGTCTCGCCGAGCAGGGTGTAATCGCCCAAGGCGCTCACCCGCATCAACTGGGTGTGCCCGCCGGACACCAGCAGGGCCACGAACGGCGGCTCGGGCGGCTCGTCCTCGAGCAGGGGCGCCAGCAGATGGCCTTCCATGTGGTGTACGGCCACGGCTGGCACGTCCAGCGCCCAAGCGATGGCCCGGCCGGTGGCGGCGCCCACCATCAGCGCGCCGATCAGGCCCGGGCCGGCGGTGTAGGCCACGCCGTCGATGTCGGCCAGGGTCAGGCCGGAATCCGCCAGGGTTTGCTGAATCAGCGGCAACAGCCGGCGCACGTGGTCGCGGCTGGCCAGCTCCGGCACCACCCCGCCGTAGGCGGCGTGCAGGTCGATCTGGCTGTACAGGCCCTGCGCCAACAGGCCGCGGGCGCTGTCGTAGAGCGCCACGCCGGTCTCGTCACAGCTCGATTCGATGCCCAAAACCCGCATGCCGTCCTTCCTGAAAGCCGGGACGCGGTTGCCAAACCGCGCCGAGGGCTGTATGATAACCGGCTCTCTGGCAGGAAAACACGCCCGGCCGGGAAATCAAATTTTTGGAGCTACCATGCCTTCTGTCAAAGTCCGCGAAAACGAACCGTTTGAATTTGCCTTGCGCCGTTTCAAGCGCACCTGCGAAAAAGCCGGTGTCTTGGCCGATACCCGCAAGAAAGAGTTCTACGAGAAGCCGACGCAGGAACGCAAGCGCAAAGCCGCCGCCGCCGTGAAGCGCCAAGTGCGCCGCAGTTCGCGCGACATCACCAAGCGCCAGCGCCTGTATTGATCCGCCGCTGAGCTTCGGCTCGCGCCCCAAAGCCGGTTGCGCTTCGCGTTTCCGGCTTTTTGTGTTTATACCGTCCACCGATTCCGGAGCACGCCATGACCCTGAAAGCGCAACTGACCGACGACATGAAGGCCGCGATGAAAGCCGGCGACAAGGAACGCTTGGGCGTCATCCGCCTGATCAACGCCGCCATCAAGCAGAAGGAAGTGGACGAGCGCGTGGAGATGACCGACGAGCTGGTGCTGGCGGTGCTGGAAAAGATGATGAAACAGCGCAAGGACTCCATCAGCCAGTACGAAGCCGCCGGCCGCGACGACTTGGCCGCGGTCGAGAAGATGGAATCCGCCATCATCCAGGGCTACCTGCCGCAGCCGCTGACGCAGGCCGAAATCGAGGCGCTGGTGGCCAAGGTCGTGGCCGACACCGGCGCCGACGGCCCGCAGGCGATGGGCAAGGTCATCGCCGCGCTGAAGCCGCTGCTGGCCGGCCGTGCCGACATGGGCGCGGTGTCCGCGCTGGTCAAGGCCGCGCTGGCGAAATAAGCCGGCGCCGTCCGGCGTTTGTGGCATCCTAATCCGATGGCGAAACTCCCGGACTCCTTCATCGACAACCTGCTGTCGCGCGTCGACCTGGTCGAGATCATCGGCGCGCGCGTGCCGCTGAAGAAGCAGGGCAAGGACTACTCCGCGCGTTGCCCGTTCCACGACGAACGCTCGCCCTCGTTCACCGTTTCGCCCAGCAAGCAGTTCTACTACTGCTTCGGCTGCGGCGCCAAGGGCACCGCCATCAGCTTCCTGATGAACTACGACCGCCTGGGCTTCATGGACGCGGTCGAGGACCTGGCCAAGCGCGCCGGCGTCGAAATCCCGAAAGACGCGCGCCACGGCAAGGACGAGGAAGGCTTCCGCGACCTGTACGCGGCGCTGGAGGCCAGCGGCCAGTTCTTCCGCAAGCAGCTGGCGGCGTCGAACAAGGCCCGCGAGTATCTGGCCAAGCGCGGCATCGACGCCGGCTCGATCGAACGCTTCGGCATCGGCTACGCGCCGGAGGGCTTCAACGGCCTGATCGACGCGCTCGGCACCGACGAACGCCGGCGCGCGTTGCTCGACAAGACCGGCATGCTGTCGAAGTCCGAGAACGGCCGCGTCTACGACAAGTTCCGCGGCCGCGTGATGTTCCCGATCCACGACCGCCGCGGCCGCATCATCGCCTTCGGCGGCCGCGTACTGGAGAAGGACGACGGCCCGAAATACCTGAACTCGCCGGAAACCCCGCTGTTCCACAAGGGCCGCGAACTGTACGGCCTGTGGCAGGTGAAGCAGGCGCACAGCCGCATTCCGCGGCTGATCGTGGTCGAGGGCTACATGGACGTGGTCAGCCTGTTCCAGCACGGCATCCGCGAGGCGGTGGCCACGCTCGGCACCGCCACCACGCCCGACCACGCCGAGCTGCTGTTCCGTAACAGCGCCGACGTGATCTTCTGCTTCGATGGCGACAAGGCCGGCCGCGCCGCGGCCTGGAAGGCGGTCGAGTCGATCGTGCCGCGCATGCGCGACGGCCGCCAGGCCTTCTTCCTGTTCCTGCCCGAGGGCGAGGACCCGGACACCATCGTGAAAAGCGAGGGCGCGGCCGGTTTCGAAGCGCGCCTGCAGGACGCGATGACGCTGTCCGACTACTTCTTCGAGGAACTCGGCAAGGACGTCCGCATCGCTACGTTGGAAGGCAAGGCGCGCCTGGCCGAAAAGGTGAAGCCGTATCTGGAGAAGATGCCGGACGGCGCCTTCCGCGACCTGATGCGCGAACGGCTGACCGCGATGACCGGCGTCAGCCAGACGCCGGCCGCCGCCGAACGCCCGGCCGCGCCGAGGAGCGCGCCGCTGGCGCCCAAGCGCAGCCTGGTGCGCGCCACCGTGACCCTGCTGCTGTTGCAGCCGAAGCTGGCGCTGTCGGTGTCGCCGCCCTACCCGTTCGCCACGCTGGAATTGCCGGGTATCCCGTTGCTGGTGCGTCTGCTGGATGTCATCCACGACCGGCCGGACATCCTGGCCGCCGGCCTGCTGGAGGTTTTCGACGGCGACCCGGACCACGGCGCGCTGCAGAAGCTGGCCATGGCCGAGCTGCCGGGCGACGCAGAGATCTGGGCACGCGAGTTCGAGGACGCCATCGGCCAGCTCAACCGGCAGGCGCGCCAGCAGCGCTTGGCCGAACTGCGCCAGCGCATGGCGCAAAGCGGGCTGAGCATGCAGGAAACCGAAGAGCTGCGGGAACTGCTGAAGCCGGCTTGATTCGCTTTGCGCTATGCTTGGGTTTCCGACCACCCGAGGAACCCCGCATGCGGACCCCACTGTTCGTCTTCACCCTGTTCGCCGCCGGCCTGAGCCAGGCCGCGACGCCGGAACGCATCGAGTCCGGCAATCGCGTCAGCGAGAACCTGCCGGAGATTCCGGCCGAACTGATCGACAGCCTGAACCGCTACCAGAACACCCGCGGCGCCGGCTTCGCCGGCTGGACCGGTGACGGCTGCCTGCTGGTCAGCACCCGTTTCGCCGACACCGCGCAGGCGCACCGCGTCTGCCAGCCGCTGGGCACGCGCGAACAGCTGACCTTCCACAAGGAACCGGTGGCCGGCATCACCCCGGCGCCGGCCAAGGCCGCGCGGCCCGGCTTCGTGTACGCCAAGGACAAGGGCGGCGACGAGTTCAGCCAGCTGTACTGGTTCGATCTGGCCAGCCGCGAGAATGTGCTGCTGACCGATGGCAAGCGCAGCCAGAACGGCGGCACCGTGATCAGCGACGACGGCACGCTGATGGCCTACGGCAGCACCGCGCGCAACGGCAAGGACCGCGACATCTGGCTGCGCGACATGCGCAGCGGCGAGACCCGCCTGTTGCTGGCCGCCGGTGGCAGCTGGAGCGCGCTCGACTTCGCGCCGGACGGCAAGACCCTGCTGGTCAGCGAATACCGCTCAATCAACGATTCGCGGCCGGGCGAGGTCGACGTCGCCACCGGCAAGCTGACGCTGTTCCCGGTCGAGGGCGGCACCGCCGCGTTCGGCGGTTTCGAATACGCGCGTAACGGCAAGGGCGTGTATTTCGTGTCGGACGAGAAATCGGAATTCCTACAGTTGCGCCATCATGACCCGGCCACCGGCAAGACCCGTGTGCTCAGCAAGGACATCCCGTGGGACGTCAGCGCCTTCGCGCAGAGCGCGGACGGCGGCAAGCTCGCGTTCCTGAGCAACGAGGACGGCATCTCGCGCCTGCGCGTGCTCGACACCGCGACCGGCAAACCGCTGCCCCTGCCGGAACTGCCGGTCGGCGTCAGCGGCGGCCTGCAGTTCTCGCCGGACGGCGCGCGCATCGCGCTCAGCATCAACACCGCGACCTCGCCCAGCGACGTGTACGTGATCGACCTCGCCGGCGCCGCGCTGACGCGTTGGACCCGCAGCGAAGTCGGCGGCCTGGATTCCTCGCAGTTCGTGACGCCGACCCTGGTGCGCTTCAAGAGCTTCGACGGCCGCAGCATCCCGGCCTTCTACTACCGTCCGCCGGGCGTGGCGCCGGACCGCAAGGTGCCGGTGCTGATCAATATCCACGGCGGCCCGGAAGGCCAGGCGCAGCCGAGCTTCAGCCCGACCATCCAGTACCAGCTGCGCGAACTGGGCGTGGCCGTGCTGGTGCCGAACGTGCGCGGCTCCAGCGGCTACGGCAAGACCTACCTGCAGCTGGACAACGGCTTCAAGCGCAAGGATTCGGTCAAGGACATCGGCGCGCTGCTGGACTGGATCGCGGCGCAGCCCGGCCTGGACAAGGACCGGGTCGGCGTGGTCGGCGGCAGCTACGGCGGCTACATGGTGCTGGCCAGCATGGTCGACTACAACGACCGCATCCGCGCCGGCGTCGACGTGGTCGGCATCTCGCACTTCAGCACCTTCCTGACCAACACCGAGAGCTACCGCCGCGACCTGCGCCGCGCCGAATACGGCGACGAACGCGAGCCGCGCATGCGCGCCTTCCACGAGCGCATCGCGCCGCTGAACAACGCGCGCGCGATCACCAAGCCGCTGTTCGTGGCGCAGGGCTTCAACGACCCGCGCGTGCCCTACACCGAGGCCGAGCAGATGGTGAAGGCGGTGCGCGGCAACGGCGGCGACGTCTGGTTCCTGATGTTCAAGGACGAAGGCCACGGCTTCCGCAAGAAGCCCAACAGCGACTACTACGGCGCGGCCGAGATGCTGTTCTGGCGCAAGTACCTGCTCGGGCCCTGAGCCGGCAGGATGAGGCCATGAAAAAACCCCGCACATGCGGGGTTTTTTCTGCGCCGCCGCCGATCAGGCGACGGTGAAGGTCGGCGGCATCAACCAGTGGTCGAGCAGCAGGAAGGCGAACAGCGCCATCAGGTACCAGATCGAATACTTGAACACTTCCATCGCGAACAGCTCGTCGGGCGGATCCATCAACCGGATGGCGTAATACAGGAACACGCCGCCGAGCACCAGCGCGCCGCCCAGATAGAACAGGCCGGTCATGCCGGTGATCCAGGGCAGCAGCGAGACCACCAGCAGCAGGATGGTGTAGAACAGGATCTGCCAGCGCGTGTAGGTCACGCCGTAGATCACCGGCAGCATCGGAATCAGCGCGCGCGCGTAGTCGTCGCGGCGGAAGATGGCCAGCGCCCAGAAATGCGGCGGGGTCCAGATGAAGATTATCAGGAACAGCAGCAGCGCGTGCGGATCGACCGTGCCGCTGATCGCAGCCCAGCCCAGCACCGGCGGCGCGGCGCCGGCGGCGCCGCCGATCACGATGTTCTGCGGCGTGGCGCGCTTCAAAAAGCCGGTGTACACCACCGCGTAGCCGATCAACGAGGCGAAGGTCAGCCAAGCGGTCAGCACGTTGACCTGCCAGACCAGCAACGCCATCGACAGCGCGCCGAGCGCCAGCGCGAACACCAGCACCTGGGTCGTGGTCAGGCCGCCGGTCGGCAACGGCCGGTGCGCGGTGCGCGCCATCACGGCGTCGATGCGCCGGTCGAGCAGATGGTTGATGGCCGCGGCGCTGGACGCCGCCAACCAGATGCCGAGCGCGCCGAACAGCGCCGGCCGCCAGGGCGGCAGGCCGGGCACGGCCAGGAACATGCCGATCACCGCGGTGAACACCAGCAGCGCGACCACGCGCGGCTTGGTCAGCTCCAGATATTGACCGACCGGAATCATTCGATGACCGGTCCCGGCTCGGGCGCGCGCAGACGCGCCAGCAAGCCGACCAGCACGAACAGCAGCAGCGCGGCGCCGGCGTTGTGCGCCACCGCCACCCACAGCGGCAGGCCGAAATGCACGTTGCTGATGCCGAGCGCGACCTGCGCGGCCAACAGCAGCAGCAGCAAGCTGCCCCAATACACCAGACCGGGCGTGCGGATCAGCTTGACCGCCAGCGCCAGCAGGTAGGGCGCGACCACCACCGCCATGCCGCGGTGCGCCAGCTGGATGGCGACGCGCGACGGGCCGTCGAGCACGCCGCCTTCATAGTCGACGCCGATACCGCGCCAAAGCACGAAGCCTTCGCGGAAATCATGCGGCGGCAGCCACTGGCCGTTGCAGGTCGGGAAATCGGTGCCGCAGGCCAACGCCGCGTAGTTGGCGCTGGTCCAACCGCCGAGCGCGATCTGCACCACCAACAAAGCCAGGCCGAGCCACAGCAGGCGCTTCAGCAGGCCGGCGTCGCCGTTCAGCAGCGCGCTGTTCGGGGTGCTGCGCCAGGCCAGCCAGGTCAACAGCGAGAAGGTGGTCAGGCCGCCCAGCAGATGCGCCATCACGATCACCGGCTTGACCAGCCAGATCACGGTCCACATGCCGAGCACGGCCTGGAATACGATTACCGCCAGCAGCAGGGTCGACAGGCGCGCGCCGTCCTCGTTCGACCAGCGCAGGGCCTGGGTCAGCAGGATCAGCTCGGCGGCCAGGAACAACGCCAGCGAGAGCATGTGGTCACCCGCCATCAGGCCGGGCACGCCCATGTAGGCCGGAATCGACAAGGCCACCAAGGCGGCCGCACCGGCCACGCTGGCCAGGCCGAAACGGCGGCGGCGCGCGGCCAGCAGGGCCAACACGAACACCAGCAGCCCCAGGCCGGCCGCGATGTGGCGGTGGAACTGCTCGCGCCAGGCCTTGTGCACCTCGACCGCGCGCTCGAACACGGCATTGGCGGCGGCCACCTCGTGCTCCTTGACCGGCCAAGCGGCCTTGCCGTAGCAGGTCGGCCAATCCGGACAGCTCAGGCCGGCGTTGGACAGGCGCACGAAGCCGCCGAACACGATGACCACCAGGGCCAGCAGAACGGCGGCCCAGGCGATGCGGTGGAAATGCTTATGGGCGTTCATCGGGCTATTTTACGAGTTTTGCCAGGTCTTTACGCAAACCCGAGGGATCGAAGCCGGGCGGATAGCGCATGACCACATAACCGCCGGAGTCGATGATGTAGGCCGGATGCCCGGCCGCGGCGTCGATGTCGCGCAGGGCGGCGGTCAGGGCCGGCGCCGGCCGCATCGGCACCAGGCCCTCGAACGGTTGCGCGCCCGCCGGCAGTTCGGCGAACCACAGCACGTAGATGCGGGTGGCGTGCCGGCCCTGGCTCAGCCAGACCCGGTGCAACACGTCGTATTGCGCGGCGCAGGCGGCGGCGCAGGGCCTGTCCGACACGAACACCAGGCGCCAGCCGTTTTCCTCCGGACGCCAGTCGTACGGCGTGCCGTCGGCGCGCGGGAAGCGCTGCGCGCTGAAATCCAGCGGCGGCTGCAGCAGCTCGCCGAAGTTCTTGTGCTTTTCCGGCTCCCAGCCGGCGAAGCGCAGCAACGCCGCGATGCCGAACGAACCGAAGAACATGGCCACGATCAACAGCAGCACCAGACGCGAACGCCACTGCCGCTTTTTGGATTCATCCACCTGCATTTTCCTTCCTTCTCCAGAAACCGATGCACAACACCGCGAACGCCGCGGCCAATCCGAACCACTGCAGGGCGTAGCCGCGGTGTTTCTCCGGCGGCAGGGTGTTGGCCTGCACCTGCAGATCGCGGGCGAAGCCGATGCGCTCCGCCGGATCCGGGCGCAGCACCCGCGCGGCCAGTCCATGCTTGAGACCGGCCTGCAGCGCCTCGCGGTCGATGCGGGTCAGCAGCCAGCTGCCGTCGGCCTGCACGCTATAGGCCGGGCCCATGGCCAAACCGGCCGAAGGCGGCGGCAACAGCAGCCCCTGCACGCGATGGGTGCCGGACAGCGCAGCCGGCTTCGGCAATTGCCGGTCGCCGGACACCGGTAGCCAGCCCAGATCCACCAGCAGTGCCGTACCGTCGCCGGCGACGGCCTGCTGGAACACCGAGACCCCGACCCGCTCGCCGCGGCGCTGGTTGTCCAGCAGCAACAACGGCTCGGGCAGGAAGCGCAGCTCGGCAGCGGTCCATTGGTATGCCTCGGGGCGCGCCAAGGCGTCGGCCAGCGGCACGGCGCGCTTCTCGGCCAATGCCGTCGCCACCGCCTGCAGCTGCGCTTCCTTTTCGCGGCCGCGCTGCAGCTGCCAGAGGCCGAGCCGCAGCAGCAACAGCTCCACGGCCAAGGCCAGCAGCACCGCGATTAAGCGCGTTTTCACCCGGGCACTCCGCATTTCGCCGATAATGGCGACATTACCCCGCATCCGGTGAACCCCATGCAAAAGCTGCTCATCATCGCCTTCATCCTCGTGATCATCTGGAACCTGGGCGCCGGCCTGTACTACATGATGGTCGACAAGGGCAAAAGCGACCGCACGGTGAAATCGCTGTCCTGGCGCATCGGCCTGTCGGTGCTGCTGATCCTGCTGGTGGTGGCCGGCATCTTCACCGGCGTGATCAAACCGCACGGCGTGCACGGCTGAAGCCGGCGCGCCCCGAAGCGGAAAGGCCGGCTTGCGCCGGCCTTTTTCGTTACAGCACGTAGACGAACAGGAACAGCAGCAGCCAGACCACGTCGACGAAGTGCCAGTACCAGGCCACCGCCTCGAACGCGAAGTGGTGGTCCTTGCTGAAGTGGCCCTTGGCGCAGCGCAGCCACATCACCGCCAGCATGATGGTGCCGAGCAGCACGTGCATGCCGTGGAAACCGGTCAGCATGAAGAAGGTGGAACCGTAGATGCCCGAACCCAGGGTCAGGTTCAGCTCCTGGTAGGCGTGGATGTATTCCTCGGCCTGCAGCACCAGGAACACCACGCCCAGCAGCACGGTGGCGCCCAGCCACCACAGCAGCGGCTTGCGTTCGTTGGCCTTCAGCGCGTGGTGCGCCAGGGTGATGGTGACGCCGGAGGTCAGCAGGATCAAGGTGTTGATCAGCGGCAGGCCCCAGGCCGGGATGGTCTCGAAGGCGCCGCCGATGGCGGTCGGGCCGTTGGTCGGCCAGCCGGCCACGAAGCCCTGCCACAGGTATTGGTTGGTCAGCGCGCCGTCGCCCTCGCCCGAGAGCCACGGCAGCACGAATTGACGGGCGTAGAACAGGGCGCCGAAGAAGGCGGCGAAGAACATCACTTCCGAGAAGATGAACCACATCATGCCCATGCGGAAGGAGGTGTCGACCTGGTCGTTGTACTTGCCCTGCAGCGACTCGGAGATGACGTCGCCGAACCAGGAGCCCAGCACCAGCAGCACGGCCAGCAGGCCGACGAAGAACAGGCCCTGGCCCCAGGACACGCCGTTGAACCAGTTGGCCACGCCGATCATCATGATGAACAGGGCGATGGAGCCGAAGAACGGCCAGCGGCTGTGGTGCGGAACGAAGTAGATGTCGGCGTCGTGGTTCTGGGTAGTGGCCATGGTTATCCCCGGAGTGCTGGGTTAAGGCGCCGCCAAGGCGGTGCCGGGTGCCGCGCCCGCGCTCAGTTTCGCGGTGGCGGCGTCATTGATGAAGAAGGTGTACGACAGGGTCAGGGTGCTGACCTCCTTCGGGAGGTCGGCGCTGACGATGAAACGCACCGGCATGCGCTTGGACTCGCCGGGCTGCAGCGCCTGCTCGGTGAAGCAGAAGCACTCGGTCTTGTTGAAGAAGGCCGAGAACTGGTTCGGCGCCACCGACGGCGTGGCGTTGCCGACGTTGGCGTACGGCGCGGTGTTGACCGCGGTGTACGAGGCCTCGTAGACCTTGCCGGGCGTGACGGTCATGCGCATCTGGTCGGGCGTGAAGCGCCAGGGCAGCTTGGAGTTCACGGTGCCGTCGAAATAGACCTGCACCGTGCGCCGCTCGTCGACCGCGGCGCCCTTCACGGGCGCGGCGGTGGCGGTGTTGTCCAGCTTCACGCCGAAGATCTTCTCGCAGGCGATGTTGTACATCGGCACCATCGCGAAGGCGAAGCCGAACGCGGCCACCGCCAGCCAGATCATCTTGCGCGTACCGCGCTGGGTGTGCTGTCCGCTCACGACGCCGCCATCCCTTCCGTCAATGGCTCACGTCGCCGTGGGCCAGGTCGCCGTCCTTGATGACCGGCGGCTTCTCGAAGGTGTGGTGCGGGGCCGGGCTCGGCACGGTCCACTCCAGGCCCTTGGCGCCTTCCCAACTGCGCGCTTCGGCTTTGGCGCCGCCGCGCACCGACTTCCACACGATGTAGGCGAACAGCAGCTGGCTCAGGCCGAAGCCGAAACCGCCGATGGACGACCACATGTTGAAGTCGGCGAAGGCCGGGTTGTAGTCCGGGACGCGGCGCTGCATGCCGGCCAGGCCCAGGAAGTGCTGCGGGAAGAACAACACGTTGACGAAGATGGTGGACAGCCAGAAGTGCCACTTGCCCAGGGTCTCGCTGTACATGTGGCCGGTCCATTTCGGCAGCCAGTAGTAGGCGCCGGCCATGATCGCGAACACCGCGCCGGTGACCAGCACGTAGTGGAAGTGGGCGACCACGAAGTAGGTGTCGTGGTACTGGAAGTCGGCCGGCACGATGGCCAGCATCAGGCCGGAGAAGCCGCCGATGGTGAACATCACCACGAAGCCCAGGGCGAACAGCATCGGGGTCTCGAAGCTGATCGAACCGCGCCACAGGGTGGTGACCCAGTTGAACACCTTCACGCCGGTCGGGATGGCGATCAGCATGGTGGCGTACATGAAGTACAGCTCGCCGCCCAGCGGCATGCCGACGGTGAACATGTGGTGCGCCCAGACGATGAACGACAGGAACGCGATCGAGGCGGTGGCGTACACCATGGCCTGGTAGCCGAACAGCGGCTTGCGGGCGAAGGTCGGGATGATCTCCGACACGATGCCGAACGCCGGCAGGATCATGATGTAGACCTCGGGGTGGCCGAAGAACCAGAAGATGTGCTGGTACATGACCGGATCGCCGCCGCCGGCGGCGTTGAAGAAGCTGGTGCCGAAGAACTTGTCGGTCAGCAGCATGGTGACCGAACCGGCCAGCACCGGCATCACCGCGATCAGCAGGAAGGCGGTGATCAGCCAGGTCCAGACGAAGATCGGCATCTTCAGCAGATCCATGCCCGGGGCGCGCATGTTGAGCACGGTGGCGATGATGTTGATCGCGCCCATGATCGAGCTGACGCCCATCAGGTGGATGGCGAAGATGGTGAACGAGATGTTGGTGCCGGACTGCAGCGACAGCGGCGGATACAGGGTCCAACCGCCGGCCGGGCCGCCGGAACCGATGCCGAAGCCCTGCAGGATCAGCGGCAGCAGCAGCAGGGTGAAGGCGAACGGCATGATCCAGAACGACCAGTTGTTCATGCGCGGCAGCGCCATGTCCGGCGCGCCGATCTGCAGCGGGATCATCCAGTTGGCCAGGCCGACGAAGGCCGGCATGACCGCGCCGAAGATCATCACCAGCGCATGCGTGGTGGTCATCTGGTTGAAGAACTCGGGGCTCACCAGCTGCAGGCCGGGCTGGAACAGCTCGGCGCGGATCACCATCGCCATGGCGCCGCCGATGAAGAACATCACCAGGGCGAACAGCAGGTACAGGGTACCGATGTCCTTGTGGTTGGTGGAGTAGAACCACCGCTCGATGAAACCTTGCTTATGATCGGCCATGACTTGCCTCGTTTCTTGAATTTCGGGATTGCGTTAGACGGCAGGAGCCGCGGCGGGGGCGGTAGCGGCTTCGGCGGTGGCCGGGGCGCTGGCGGCATCGGCCGGCGCGGCTTCGGCGGCCGGAGCGGCCTCGGCCGGTGCCGGTGCGGCCGGCTTCTGGGCGGCCAACCAGGCGGCGTATTCGGCCTTCGGCAGCACCTTCACCACGATCGGCATGAAGCCGTGGTCCTTGCCGCACAGCTCGGCGCAGACGCCGCGGTAAGTGCCGGGCTTGTCGACCTTGGTCCAAGCGTCATTGATGATGCCGGGGATGGCGTCCTGTTTCCAGCCCAGGGCCGGAACCCACCAGCTGTGGATGACGTCGTCGGCGGTGATCACGAAGCGGATGCGGGTGTCGGCCGGGATGACCAGCGGCTTGTCGACGTCGCGCAGATAGGTGGTGTGGCCGTGGATGTCGGTCTGGGCCGTGGCCTTGTCCTGGCGCAGGTCGTCGGACTTGCGGTCGAGGCGGGAGATGAAATCGACGCCTTCGCCGACGTATTCATAGCGCCACATCCACTGGTAGCCGGTGATCTTGACGACCATTTCGTCCTTCTCGGCGTTGTGGTCGGCACCGTACTGGGCGATCACCTTTTCGGTCGCCGGCCAGGCCGAGACCAGCAGGATCAGCACCGGAATCACGGTCCAGATCAGCTCCAGCTTGGTGCTGTGGGTCAGGCTGGTGTCCGGCACCGCGCCCTTGGACTTGCGGAACTTGAGCAGGGCATAGGCCATGGCGCCGAACACCACCACGCCGATCACCACGCAGATCCACAGCATCATCATGTGCGCGCTGTAGGCGTTAGCGGCGGTCTGGGTGACGCCCGGGGTCATGTTCAGCTGCCAACGGACCGGTTCGGTCGGTTCGGCCTGCGCGAACGCCAGCAGGGAAGCCGACAGACCGGCGAGGGCCACGGCGACTTGGGTCATGCGAGGAAATTTCATATCCGGCCTCAGTTTTACTCAACACGCAATTTTAACGCCCAAGCGCGGGCTTGGGCAAGGCCTGCCATTGTCGCCGATTTCACGGTCCAAGGGGTTACGCTTTGCCGAAAAGCCCCCTAAAATTGGCAGTCTTCCGCTTTCCGGACCCCGCCGTGGACCCGATCATCGCTCCCGAACTGCCGGCCCGACGGCCGGAATTGATGCAGCGCATCACCGCCGCGTACCTGCGCGACGAGACCGAACACGTCAATGAACTGCTGGCCCAGGCCGCCATCGGTCCGGCCGATGCCGCGGCCGTGCAGACTCAGGCCGTGGCCTTGGTGGAACGCACCCGCCTGCGCGCCGCCGATCCGGCGATGGTCGAGGCCTTCATGCGCGAATACGACCTGAGCTCGGAGGAAGGCGTACTGCTGATGTGCGTGGCCGAGGCCCTGCTGCGCATCCCCGACCAGGCCACCGCCGACAAACTGATCCGCGACAAACTCGGCGACGCCGACTGGGACGCCCACCTCGGCCAATCCACCTCTTTATTGGTGAACGCCTCGACCTGGGGCCTGATGCTGACCGGCCGGCTGGTGAACCTGGCCGGCGAGACCCAGCGCAACGCCATGGGCTCGTTCAAGCGCCTGGTCGGGCGCATGGGCGAACCGGCCATCCGTCTGGCGGTACGCCAGGCCATGCGCATCATGGGCCACCAGTTCGTGATGGGCCGCAGCATCGACGAGGCGCTGAAGCGCTCGGTCAGCGGCGACAACGCCGCCTACCGCTACAGCTTCGACATGCTCGGCGAAGGCGCGCTGACCCGCAAGGACGCCGCACGCTACCTGCAGGCTTACCGCGACGCGATCCGCGCCATCGGCGCCGGCGGCCCCTACCCCGACGTGTTCGCCGCGCCCTCGATCTCGGTCAAGCTCTCGGCCCTGCATCCGCGCTACGAATTCAACCAGCGCGCGCGCGTGTTGGCCGAACTGACCCCGGCGGTGCTGGAACTGGCGCAGCTGGCCAAGGCCCAGGGCATCGGCTTCACCATCGACGCCGAGGAATCCGAGCGTCTGGAGCTGTCGCTGGACGTGATCGTCGGCGCGTTCTCCGATCCGTCGCTGGACGGCTGGAACGGCTACGGTCTGGCCGTGCAGGCCTACCAGAAGCGCGCGCCGTTCGTCATCGATTACCTGGTGGACGCCGCCCGCAAGGCCGGCCGGCGCATGCCGGTGCGCCTGGTGAAGGGCGCCTATTGGGATTCCGAAATCAAGAAGGCGCAGGTCGATGGCTTGGCCGGCTATCCGGTGTTCACCCGCAAGGCCAACACCGACCTGAGCTATCTGGCCTGCGCGCGCCGCATGTTCGCCGCGCACGACGCGCTGTATCCGATGTTCGCCACCCACAACGCGCAGACCATCGCCGCCATCCACCGCATGGCCGAGGGCCGCGATTTCGAATTCCAGCGTCTGCACGGCATGGGCGAGCACCTGTACGCGGAAGTGATCGGCGCCGATAAGCTGGCCGTGCCGTGCCGCGTGTACGCGCCGGTCGGTTCGCACGAAGACCTGCTGCCGTATCTGGTGCGCCGCCTGCTGGAAAACGGCGCCAACTCCAGCTTCGTCAACCGCATCACCGACGCCAGCCTGCCGCCGGCCGAACTGGTGGCCGATCCGGTCGCCACCGTGGCCGGCAACGCGGTCAAACCGCATCCGCACATCCCCACTCCGAACGCCATCTTCGGCGACGAAAGGAAAAACTCCATGGGCGTCCTGCTCTCCAACGACGAAACCCTGAGCCGCCTGGCGGCCGACATCGCCGCCGCGCTGAAACCCTGGCAGGCCGCGCCGCTGGTGCCGGGCACACAATCCGGCGCCGGCTTCACCGAAGTCACCAATCCGGCCGACCGCCGGCAGGTGGTGGGCCGCTGGCAGGCCGCCGACGCCGCGCAGGTGTCGACCGCGCTGGACACCGCGCACGCCGCCTTCCCCGGCTGGGACCACACCCCGGCCGCCGCCCGCGCCAAGATCCTGGAGCACGCCGCCGACCTGATGGAGCAGCGCATGCCGGAGATCATCGCGCTGTGCGTGAAGGAAGCCGGCAAGTCGCTGTCGGCCTCGGTGGCGGAAGTGCGCGAGGCGGTCGACTTCGCCCGCTACTACGCGGCGCAATCGCGCACGCTGTTCGGCGCGCCCGAGAAACTGCCCGGCCCGACCGGCGAATCGAACGAGCTGCAGCTGCACGGCCGCGGCGTGTTCGTGTGCATCAGCCCCTGGAACTTCCCGCTGGCCATCTTCCTGGGCCAGATCGCCGCCGGGTTGGCCGCCGGCAACACGGTGATCGCCAAACCGGCCGAACAGACCACGCTGACCGCGCATCTGGCGGTGCAGATCCTGCATGAAGCCGGCGTGCCGGCCGAGGTGCTGCAGTTCCTGCCCGGCGACGGCGCCACCGTGGGCGCGGCGCTGACCCGCGATCCGCGCGTGACCGGCGTGGTGTTCACCGGTTCGACCGAAACCGCTTGGGCCATCAACCGCGCCCTGGCCGCGCGCAACGCGCCGCTGGCCACCCTGATCGCCGAGACCGGCGGCCAGAACGCGCTGATCGCCGATTCCTCGGCGCTGCCGGAGCAGTTGGTGAACGACGCCGTGGTCGGCGCCTTCGACTCGGCCGGCCAACGCTGCTCGGCCGCGCGCGTGCTGTTCGTGCAACGCGACATCGCCGACCGCGTGCTGGAACTGCTGGCCGGCAAGATGGACGAGCTGCGCGTGGGCGACCCCGGCCTGCTCAGCACCGACGTCGGCCCGGTGATCGACGAAGACGCCAAGGCCGGCCTGCTGGCGCACATCGAGCGCATGAAGAAAGAGGCCCGCCTGATCAAGGCCGTGGCGCTGCCCGACACCTGCGCCAACGGCAGCTTCGTGGCGCCGCACGCGTTCGAGCTGGACTCGCTCTCGCAGCTGACCCGCGAGGTGTTCGGCCCGGTGCTGCACGTGATCCGCTACGACGCCGACAAGCTCGACGACATCCTGGCGCAGATCAACGCCACCGGCTACGGCCTGACGCTCGGCATCCACTCGCGCATCGACGAGACCGTGAACAAGATCGCGCGCACCGTGCGCGTGGGCAACTGCTACGTCAACCGCAACCAAATCGGCGCGGTGGTGGGCGTTCAGCCGTTCGGCGGCGAAGGCCTGAGCGGCACCGGCCCGAAGGCCGGCGGCCCGCACTACCTGCTGAAGTTCGCGTCCGAGCGCACGCTCACCGTGAACACCACGGCGGCCGGCGGCAACGCCAGCCTGCTCACCCTAGCGGAATGATGCTGCCGGAATGATGGCCAAGACGCTGTACAAGGTCAGCTTCTTCAACGCCGGCAAGGTGTATGAGCTCTACGCGCGCCGGGTCGAATCCGGCGCGTTGTGGGGCTTCACCGAAATCCGCGACCTGGTGTTCGATATCAACGAAGGCCTGGTGATCGACCCCACCGAAGAGCGCCTGCGCGACGAATTCGCGCACACCACCGCCCTGCACCTGCCCATGCAAAGCATCATCCGCATCGAAGAAGTGGCGCACAAAGGCCAATCGGCCATCCGCGATGCCGCCACCGGCGAGAAGGTGGTCACTCCGTTCCCGGTGCCGCCGCGGGGCAAGTAAGCCCGCATCCCGCCCCAGAATTTTTCTTGCGGCTAAATTGCCGAAGTGCTTTCCAATGGCCTTAACCGGCAACTAAACCGCCTATCAGCAGTTAGGCCCCTGTGGTGAGATCCGGATTCGTGACGCAGAGCCAGCTACATCTCAACGCCAACTGGCGTTACGAAGAATACGGTCCACGCCGGCACTATGTCATCGAGGCATGGCTGGGCGGCCAACGAAGCGGCCGGGCTCATGGCTGGTTTGAGGAAGGCCGCCAATTCGTTCTTGAAAAGATCGAGATGGATCGTTCGCAGCGGTCGAGAGGCTACGAAACCGCCATGATCGAAGAGCTTCGCGCCAAGGCTCGCGAGAAGCGGTGTGGCGAGTTCGTGATCCAAGGGGTCCGGGCAGCCAACCGTGGCGCGATCAGGCTCTATGAGTCCATTGGCGCAAAGCCGATACAGACCGATTCCGACATATATGCCTATGTCATTTCACCGCCATAAGCCCAACAACTCACCCGACCGGACAGCCGCCCCAAAGTTTGATTAAACTGAACTTGCCCGCGACAGCCGCCGCCAGCGAGAACCGTTCCCGGTGCCGCCACGGAGCAAATAAGCCCATCTGCCGCCGACACGGCGCCCCAGAATTATTCTTGTGGAATAAACTGCCGAACTGATTTCTAATGGCCTCAACCGGCAACTAAGCCGTCTACCAGTAGCTAGGGCATACATGAACAGTAGTTCGCCAGAGCAACACCTCGAAACGATTAACTGCATCGGCTCCAAAGAAGAAGGCCTCGTTTTCATCAAGGTCGTTGCCATGCCGCATGAGAGTCATGTTGAATTCGACATAGCTCAAGCCAGGGCCTTTGCCAACCAGATTCTCGCCGCAGCTGATGAAGTCGAGTCAGGGTGGGTAGGCGGCAACACAGAATCCGCTAGTGACACCTAACGACTCGTCCAAGCGGACAGCCGACCCGGAACATGGTTAAACTGATGCGGTTCGAGGTGACAGCCGCTTAATTCAGTCGTTAGGCCAGTGGAATTTCTATGGAAAAGCAAGAGCAAAAAACATATTTAGAGCCTACGCAAGAATCGGGACGAGAGCTTTTCACTCGCGGCATCGCCGGTAGCGTTGTCATGCTGAACCTGCTCAAGTTCCGGAAAATAGCCGACTACTCAGCTGCCCCTCAACTTGCGCCGGATCATCCTATTTCGGGAGAAGCTGCGTACCAGCGCTACATGGCTCACACGATGCCATTCCTGGAAGCTTCTGGCGGTGAAGTGATGTTTTTTGGCAAGGGCGGGCCTTTCCTTATTGGGCCGGAGCATGAGAAATGGGACGCCGCCATGCTGGTCCGTCAATCAAGCCTTGGCGCGTTCATGGCATTCGCTTCTGATGCCGAATGCATGGCAGGCATTGGGCATAGGGTTGCAGCATTAGAAGACTCTCGCTTGCTTCCATTAGTCGAGCCTGAAGCCTAACCACTCGTTCAAGAGGAAGCGTCATTGCAATCGGAGTGACTATGCCACCTGATTCCTTCATCGCTTGTCCAATTGCGCCTTCACCCTTAACTCCGGCGTTAGGCATGGAACATTAATCGTGATAACTCCTAGCAAAATTCCGCTTTACGCCACCGCGCTACTGCTCCTTGCCGCGTTCTCGATCTACGCCATCCTGTCCGGCGCGGATTACCTGAGCTCCCTGCTTCCCGGCGGATTGCCGCTGGGCAACGTGTTGGCCGCCGCCGTGTTCCTGGGCCTGTCCGGCGCCGCCTATCTGTTGGCCAAGCAACGCAAGGTATTGGGCCGCATCGCCGCTATCGTGCTGGCGGCCTCGATCCTCTGGCTGCCGGTATCCGTCGCGCTGGCGCGCAACGCCTCGCTCAACTTCGCCGGCTGGAACGGTACGCTCTGGTTCCTGTTCACCATCGGCCTGCTCTTCGCCGCCATCGGCACCCTGCTGGTCGCCGTGGGCGTGAATCTGTATTCGCTGCGCAAGGCCAAAACCACGGCCAAGTGACGGCCACGCCGTTTTCTGCTTAAATCGGGCCTGTCCACGGCAATCGCCGCCTATGGTGCAAGGCGCATGACCAAATCCCTGATGGCTTCATTCGCGGCATGGCTCATGCTGACCTCCGCTCCACTGCACGCCGAAAGCTGGCAATGCCGTAACACCGTCGAGGTGCAATGCCATGCCGGCGAATGCGCGGCGGAAACGGACGGCATCACGCCGCTGGACGTGCGCTTCGACGCGGACGGCGGCTTCTCGGTCTGCGCCTACACCGGCTGTTGGGACGGTACCGGCAAAGCGGTCCGGAATCCGCCGCATCTGCTGATTTCCGCCGCGCAGGTCGACTGGTCCGATCCGTCGCGCGCGGACGAAAACCGCAGCGATGTCGTCATCGCCTTCGACTCGGCCGACGGCATCGCCCTGGTCAAGGCCGGCGTCTTCGCGCTGCCGATGGCCTGTTCGCGCTCGCTTTGAGCTCATCGCGCGCCTGACGCCATGCCGTTCACGCCCATCCATCTCGGCCCGGGTCTGGCGCTTAAGGCGCTTGGCGGCCGACACGTCAGTTTCATGGTGTTCGGCGGCACCCAGGTGCTGATGGACATCGAGCCGTTGCTCGGCATTCTGCAGGACACACCGGTGTTGCATGGCATGAGCCACACGCTTGCCGGCGCGTTGGCCATCGGCATGCTGGCGGGCGTCATCGGCAAACCGGTCAGCTGGGCGGTCCTGCGGCGGCTGAACATCCCGCATGCGCCGCTGACCTGGACGGCGTCCTTCGCCGGTGCGCTCCTCGGCAGTTTTTCGCACATTTTTTTGGACGCGGTCATGCACGCCGACATGCGGCCGTGGTGGCCGTTTCGCACCGACAACCCTTTGCTGTACCTCATGGGCATCGACCGGCTGCATCTGGCATGCGCCCTGACTGGGCTGCTCGGATTGGCGGTGATCGCGCTCCGGGCCAAACGCGGCCGACGCGGCTAGCCGGCCGCACATGCGCCGCGTTTTCTGCTTAAATTGGAACCAGCCGCGGCCACCGCCGCGCACTCCGTCACCGCCGAGGGCACGCTCATGATCGCCGCCGCCAACAAATTGCTGATGCACAACCGCGTGTTCGCCTGGCTGGCCCTCGCCACCGGCGTTCTGTTGCTGATTCCGCTGGTCGCCATGCAGTTCACCGCCGAGGTGGACTGGGACGCCACCGACTTCATCGTGATGGGCGGGCTGATCTTCACCGCCGGCAGTGTGTTCGTGTTGATCGCCCGGCAGGTGAAGGAAAAGCACCGCCTGCCGGCGGCCCTGCTGGTGGCGGCGGGCTTCCTGTACGTCTGGGCTGAACTGGCCGTCGGCATCTTCACCGACTGGGGCAGCTGAGGTCCGGCGGCCATGCCGCGTTATCTCGCGCTGGTCCTGGCGTACGTCTGCCTGGCCTTGGCATTCATCGGCGTGGCGCTGCCGGGCCTGCCCACGGTGCCGTTCCTGCTGTTGGCGGCCTGGTTCTCGGCCCGCGGTTCTAAGCGTCTGCATGCCTGGCTGTACGGCCATCCGCGTTTCGGCAAGCTGCTGATCGACTGGGAAACCCAGCGGGCGGTGTCGCGCAGGAGCAAACTCATCGCGGTGTCGATGCTGGCGGTGAGCGCGGTCGTGATGTACCACCGGCTGGACAATCCCTGGCTGCTGGCCGGCATCGGTCTGCTATTCGCCGGCGTGGCGGTATTCCTGCTGACCCGGCCGGAGCCGCGCTGAGCCGGCTGCGGTTACACTGGACACCTCCGCTGCCGCCTCCGTCACCGCCATGGCCGAACCGAAATTCCAGTTCTACGAATACGTGCGCGTGGTTTCCGCCGACCCGGAACTGGCCGAGGTCAACGGCGAGCGCGGTGCCATCCTCGGCCGCTCCGAAGACGAAGACGGCGGCTACGGCTACGCCGTGCTGATCGAACGCGACGGCATCTGCTGGAGCGTGGACGAAGCCGACCTGCAGGCCACCGGTGAGTTCGGCACGCGCGCCGATTTCTACGGCGACGGATCGATCCGCGTGCGCGTGGACGGCAACGGCCGCGGCACGCCGGCGGACTGATGCCGTATGCAGACGGCGGTGAAGCTCGTGTTCGTCAAAGGCAGCGGAAAATACGACCGCCTGCTGGTCCAGCGCGGCGACGCGACCGAATCCGTGGACTGCCCGAAGCAGCGCATCATCCCGCACGACATGGTGCATTTTGCGGTGGAAAGCGTGTTGCAGGCGCGCGGCTTCCTGTCGCGCGTGCGCGACGGCGAGACCGCCGCGTTCAGTATGGCGCCTGAAGCCGAAAGCGACGGCGTCGAGCGCCTGGTGGAGGTGTTCCAGGGCGACGCCTGGTCCGGCGGCGACAGTCCGCCCGAAGACATGCTGGCCCTGTACCGGGTAACCTGCGAGGCGCGGCAATGCCCGCCGCTGGCGGTCTGCGCCGACGACATCCGGGCCGTGCGCGGCCGCATCGCCGAACTCGACCGCCGATGGCAGGCGCTGGCGGTGGGGGAGTCGCTGGAGCTGGAACTGTGATGGCACAGGCGAACGCATCGGCAACCGGCATCTTCGGCATATCGGCTCCGGCGCGGGCGGCGCTTGGATTTCCCCATACATCGGGCGGCGCATGAACAGACCGATGGACGCCGACGGCCATTCGACGCCCATGGCGAGCGAGCCCCGCCATTTCGCCGACATCCTGGCGCTGAACGCCGCCTCGGTGCATTTCCTCAGCCCGCTCACGCCCGAGCGGCTGGCGCATCTGCATGCGCATGCGGCCTACCACAAGGTGGCGCAGCACGACGGGCGCGTGCTCGCCTTCCTGCTGGCGTTCGCGCCCGGCGCACCGTACGACAGCGTCAACTACCGCTGGTTCGACGTGCGTTACCGCGACTTCCTGTATGTCGACCGCATCGTGGTGGCCGAGGCCGCACGCGGTCTGGGGCTGGCCTCGCGCCTGTACCGCGACCTGTTCGATTTCGCGCGGGCGCACGGATACGGACGCGTGGTCTGCGAGTTCGACGTCGATCCGCCGAACCCGGCCTCGGAACGCTTCCACCGCGACTTCGGTTTCACCGAAGTCGGCAGCCAACGCCTGTCCGGCGGCAAGACCGTTTCGCTGCAGAGCGCGCCGGTAACGCCGGCCTGCTTGCCGCCCGGGGACGCACGGCGCTAGACTGCGGCCATCCGACACGCGACGGGAGTGCCCATGCGGTCCTTGAAGCTGGAAAAGGCCTTCACCCTGCTGGAACCCGGACCGTTGGTGCTGGTCACCACCCGCGATGGCGGCCGCGACAACATCATGACCCTGTCCTGGACCATGGTGCTGGATTTCAGCCCGCGCTTCGCGCTCACCACCGGCGCCTGGAACCACTCGTTCAAGGCGCTGAGCAAGACCCGGCAATGCGTCATCGCGGTTCCCGGCGCGGACCTGCTCGACAAAGCCGTCGGCATCGGCACCTGCTCCGGCGCGGACACCGACAAGTTCGCCGAATTCCGGCTGACGCCGCTGCCGGGCAGGATGGTCGACGCGCCGCTGATCAAGGAGTGCCTGGCCAACATCGAATGCCGGGTGGTCGAGATCATCAAACGGCACGACATCGTGGTGCTGGAAGCGCTGGCGGCCTGGGTCAATCCGGCGCGCCGGGAGCGGCGCAGCGTGCACGCCGTCGGCGACGGCCGTTTCATCGTCGATGGCCGCACCCTGGACCGCCGGAAGCGGATGGCGGACAAGCTGCCGCCCGGCGTGTAGCGCCGGCACGTGGCTCTATCGGCATTGCCGCGCGCGGGCGGCACGCCGCATAATAGCGGACTGCCCCTGAGGTCCGCCGCCGCATGTCCCTGATCGACCGCAAGCACCACCGTTTCGTATTCGCCTTCTTCATGGCGCTGCTGATGTCCTGCATCATGTCGCTGGTGATCACCCTGTTCAACGTCGGTCTGGTGCCCGACCTGCTTCCGCGCTGGCTGAAGGCCTGGGGTTTCGCCTTCGTCGTGGCCTTCCCGACCGTGACCTTCGTGGCGCCGCTGGTGCACCGGCTGGTCGCCGTGGTGCTGAAAGAAGAACCGCGCGGACACTGAGCCGGACCATGAACGCTTCGTTGATGCGCCATCTGTTCAACCTGTGGCCGCCGTTCCTGGCCGCCGGCATCCACGTCACGTCGCTCGCGCCGGATTTCCGCCATGCGCGCGTGGAGTTGCGGCAGCGGCCCTGGAACCGCAACTACGTAGGCACCCATTTCGGCGGCAGCCTGTTCGCCATGACCGACCCGTTCTGGATGTTCCTGGTGTTGCGTGGACTGGGCAAGGACTACATCGTCTGGGACAAGGCCGGCGAGATCGAATTCGTCAAACCCGGGCGCGGCACGGTCCATGCCGAGTTCCGCATCGACGACGCGCTGCTGGACGCGATCCGGGCCGAGACCGCCGACGGCGACAAGCACCTGCGCTGGCTGCCGGTGGACGTGCTGGACGCCGCCGGCGATGCCGTGGCGCGCATCCGCAAACAGATCTACGTGCGCCGCAAGCCGGGCAAGGCCGGCACCTGAAACCGCCGCGCGGAGTTATCCTGTAGGCCACCTCCGGAGGAACTCCGCATGCGCAAACTCATTCCCCTGCTGATCGTAGCTGTCGGTGCCGCCCTGATGGCGTTCAAGATCGTCGAGGACAGCGAGCCCGGCGCCATCCCCCTGTTGCTGGTGCTGATCGGCGGCGCATGGTATCTGATCGGGCGCCGCCGGTCATAAAACCGTCACACGACCGGCGTAATCTTCCCCGATGGCCGACCGGCGGGAACCGCAGTGCCCGGCCGCAATCAGGGGATATCGCAATGAGCAACTCAAACAGCGCCTGGAACGCGATCATGCAGTATTCGTTCCTGCGGATATTCGCCAACGACGACACCATCGACGCCGACGAGATGACCATGCTGAAACGGCTGGCCTTGGGCGACGGCGTGGTCGACGACAAGGAGCGCGCCGCGCTCTCGCGCATCTTCGCGCGGGCCGACGCCGCCACGCTCGCGCCGGACGTGCGCGAGGACATCGCGCGCTTCAAGGCCCGCCACAACATCGACTGAGCCGGGCGTTCCGGTGCATAATCGGCGGCATGCCCGAACTCGCCGCCATCGCCTTCCGCCGCCAGGCCAAAGGCCGCATGCTGGAAATCGCCGAAGTCGACATCGACCGCGAGACCGGCGTGGTGCCCGACACCCGCGGCAAGCCCGGCCGCCGCCAGGTGAGCGTGCTCAGCCTGCCCAGTTGGCGCGACGCCTGCGCCGAGCTCGGCGCCGACCTGCCGTGGACTTTCCGGCGCGCCAATCTGCTGGTGGACGGCCTGCGCTTCTCGGCCGCCGACGTCGGCCGCATCCTGCGCATCGGCGAAGTGGAGCTGGAGCTGACGGTGGAAACCGATCCCTGCCCGCGCATGGACGCGCAGCATGCCGGTCTGACCGCGGCGCTGACGCCGGATTGGCGCGGCGGGGTCTGCGGCCGGGTGCGGCGCGCCGGCCGCGTGCGCATCGGCGACGCGGTCGGCTTCGCGGATTGAATCCGCGCTTGCCCGCACGCCGTTCCACGCCTACCCTAAACGCATGAACGCATTCCTGCCCCATGCCGCAATCGTGGCCGTCGGCGGCGGCTTGGGCGCGGTGGCGCGCTTCGCCGTCTCGCACTGGCTGTTGCCGCACACCCTCAACCAGCGCTTCCCCTGGTCCACGTTCGCGGTCAACGTGGCCGGGTGCCTAGTGGCCGGCGCATTGTTCGCGTACGCCGCCAAGCATTCGGCGTTCTCGCCCGGCCTGCGCCTGTTCCTGTTCACCGGCCTGCTCGGCGGCTTCACCACGTTCTCGGCCTTCGGGCTGGAAACCGCCAACCTGCTGAAACGCGGCGATATGGCGATGGCGGCGCTGTATGTGCTGGCGAGCCTTGCCTGCGGCCTGGCCGCGATCGGCCTGGCTTACCGTTTCACGCCCTGAAAGAACACCAGCTGCCAGGGCAGCGCCACGGCGCCATCGGGCCCGATGCGGTAGGCCAGATGCTCGGCCAAGCCGGCCGCCAGCGTATCGTCGGCGGCGCGGTCGATGCCGAACATATGGCGGCAATAGAACACCATCGCCGCCTCGCTGTCGAAGCGCCAGGGATAATGCCGCACCTGCATCGCGACATCGCCGAAGCCGGCGGCTTGCAGGCGCGGGATGAAACCGGCATCGAAGAACACGCCTTCATGGCCCTGGCTGTTGTGCCGGTGCACGAAGCCGTTGAGGAAACCGTCCACCGGCGAACAGGCAAGCACTTCGCCGACCAGCAAGCGGCCGCCGGGCCGCAGCACGCGCCGGCATTCGGCCAGGAACGCGTCCTGCCGCGGCGCCGGCACATGGTGCAGACCGGTCAGCGACAGCACCGCATCGAAGGATGCATCGGGAAACGGCAGGTGCTCGGGGCTGGCCAAGGTCGCGCCTTCGGCCGCGAAGCCAACGCTGAAATCGCAGGCGCTCAGGCGCGTGCCGGCCGGCAGGTAGGCATCCAGATAGCCGCCGCCGGCGGGCACGTCGAGCACATCGATGGCATCGGCCGGCAAATCTTCCAAGAGGGCGCCGAACTCGCCGTCACGCGCGTGCGGATGCGTGCGCATGGCCAGATGGTACTGCGCGGCACGAACGGCGAAGATGGCGCTGTAGTCCTGCATGCGGCGCTCAGTCGCGGATCAGCCGGTGCTCGACCAGATGCGCCACCACCGACGGGTCGGCCAGGGTCGAGATGTCGCCGAGGGCCTCGGGCTGGTTCTCGGCGATCTTGCGCAGGATGCGGCGCATGATCTTGCCCGAACGCGTCTTCGGCAGGCCCGGCGCCCATTGCAGCCAGTCCGGCGTGGCGATCGGGCTCAGGTGCTCGCGCACGTGCTGGATCAGCGCCTTGCCCAGTTCCACCGAATGCGCGCGGCCGGCTTTCAGGGTGACGAACACGTAGATGCCCTGGCCCTTGATATCGTGCGGGGCGCCGACCACGGCGGCCTCGGCCACGTCCGGATGCGCGACCAGCGCGCTCTCGATCTCGGCGGTGCCCAGGCGGTGGCCGGACACGTTCAGCACGTCGTCCACGCGGCCGGTGATCCAGTAGTAGCCGTCTTCGTCGCGGCGCGCGCCGTCGCCGGTGAAGTAGCTGCCGGGATAGGTGCTGAAGTAGGTCTCGAAGAAGCGCGCGTGGTCGCCGTACACGCTGCGCATCTGGCCCGGCCAGGAATCGCGCAGCACCAGATTGCCCTCGCCGGCGCCCTGGATCTCGTTGCCTTCGGCGTCGACCAAGGCCGGATGCACGCCGAACAGCGGCAGCGTGGCCGAACCGGGTTTGAGCGCGGTGGCGGCCGGCAGCGGCGCGATCAGCATGCCGCCGGTTTCGGTCTGCCACCAGGTGTCGACCACCGGACAGCGGCCTTCGCCGACCACGCGGTGGTACCAGGTCCAGGCTTCGGGATTGATCGGCTCGCCGA
The DNA here is from genome assembly GCF_014638745.1 of Arenimonas maotaiensis. GTDB lineage: Bacteria > Pseudomonadota > Gammaproteobacteria > Xanthomonadales > Xanthomonadaceae > Arenimonas > Arenimonas maotaiensis. The sequence continues at coordinate 38,067 of NZ_BMFO01000002.1, read as the reverse complement.
CCGTGCCGAGCAGGCGCAGCGATTTGCGCGAGCCGGCCTGCACCGGTGCCTCGCCTTCGCGCATCAGCGCGCGGATGGCGGTCGGCGCGGTGTAGAAGATGCTGACCTGGTGTTTGTCGACCACCCGCCAGAAGCGCGAGAAGTCCGGGTAGTTCGGCACGCCCTCGAACAGCAGCGTGGTGGCGCCGTTGCACAGCGGGCCGTATACGCCGTAGCTGTGACCGGTGATCCAGCCGACGTCGGCGGTGCACCAGTACACGTCGTCCTCGCGCAGGTCGAACACCGCTTCGTGGGTGAACGCCGCGTGCAGCAGGTAGCCGGCGCTGGTGTGCAGCACGCCCTTGGGCTTGCCGGTGGAGCCGGAGGTGTACAGGATGAACAGCGGATCCTCGGCGTTCATCGACGCCGCCGCATGTTCGGCCGGCTGGCCGTCCACCACTACGTCGTACCAGCGGTCGCGCGGCATCTGCATCGGCGGCGCGTCCGGGCCGTGGCGCACCACCAGCACGGTCTCCACGCTGTGCGTGCCTTTCTGCTTGAGCGCGTCATCCACGTGCGCCTTCAGCGGCAGCCAACGCCCGCCGCGCTGGCCGGCCGACGCGGTGATCACCAGCTTGGAGCCGCAGTCGGCGATGCGCGAAGCGATGGCGTCCGGCGAGAAGCCGGCGAACACCACCGAATGCACCGCGCCGATGCGGGCGCAGGCCAGCATCGCCACCGCGGCTTCGGGGATCATCGGCAGGTAGATGGTGACGCGGTCGCCCTTGACCACGCCCAGGCGCTCCAGCGCGTTGGCCAGTTTGCAGACGCGGGCGTGCAGTTCGCGGTAGCTGATGGCCTCGGACGGGGTGTACGGATCGTCGGATTCCCACAGGATGGCGGTCTTGTCGCCGCGCTCGGCCAGGTGCCGGTCCAGGCAGTTGACCGCCACGTTCAGTTCGCCATCCGGGAACCAACGGATGCGGAAGTCTTCTTTCGCGAAGCTGACGTCCTTGACCACAGTGAACGGGGTGGACCAATTCAGCCGGGCCGCCTGCTCGCGCCAGAAGCCCTCGGAATCGGTTTCGGCCCGGGCGCGCAGGCGCGCCACGGTGGCGGCGTCATAGGCGGAACGGCCGGCGAATTCGGCCGGCACGGGGAACAGTTCGGTCATCGGGAAACGCTCTCACGCGGTCGTACAGGCCCCTAGTGTATGGTATCGGTTCCCCGTGCGAAACCGCCCCCGCCATGCCCGAATTGCCCGAAGTCGAAACCACCCGCCGCGGCCTGTCGCCGCATGTCCTGGGCAAGCGCATCACCGGCGTGGTGCTGCGCCGCGACCGCCTGCGCTGGCCGATTCCGTTCGAGATCGTCGAGCAACTGCCCGGCCAGACCATCCTGGACATCGAACGCCGCGCCAAATACCTGCTGATGCACACCCAGGCCGGCAGCGCGCTCTGGCACCTGGGCATGTCCGGCAGCATGCGGGTGCTGAAGGCCGGTACCCCGGCCGGCACGCACGACCACGTCGACATCGAGCTCAGCGGCAAGCGCATCATCCGCTTCACCGATCCGCGCCGCTTCGGCTGCCTGCTCTGGCAACCGCTCGGCGAAACCCATCCGCTGCTGCAGAAGCTCGGCCCGGAGCCGCTGTCGCCGGAGTTCACCGGCGAGTACCTGTACCGCAAGAGCCGCGGCAAGACCGCCGCGGTCAAGTCCTTCCTGATGGACCAGGCCGTGGTGGTGGGCGTGGGTAACATCTACGCCGCCGAAAGCCTGTTCCGCGCCGGCATCTCGCCGCTGCGCGAGGCCGGCTCGCTGAGCAAGGCGCGCTACGAGAAGCTGGCCGAGGCGGTGAAGGCCATCCTGGCCTACGCCATCGAACGCGGCGGCACCACCTTGCGCGATTTCCTCAGCCCCGATTCCGAGCCCGGCTACTTCGAGCAGGAACTGGACGTGTACGGCCGCGAGGGCGAGCCCTGCAAGAAATGCGGACGGCCGCTGCGCGAGTCGCGCCTGAACAACCGCGCCGGGGCGTGGTGCGGGCATTGCCAGACCTGAGAATAAATCCGGTTGACAAAATAAAATCGGATGGTTTAATCGGTTAGTGCGCCCACTCATCCAAACCCTCGCCCTATTGCTTGGCCTTGTTCTCGGCCAAGCCGTCCATGCCACCGCCCAGATTCCCGACTCCATCCGGATCGACGGCAAAGACTATGCGCTGAACACCAATCCACTCAGCCAGAACCCGAAGCTGGTCGATTGGAACCCGCCGACCGACGCCACGCGCAGCACCGCCAACTGGCGTGGCTACGTGGCGTCCTGGGAAATCCGCGACGGCGGCCTGCTGCTGACGGATGTGAAAATCTCCACCTACGACGAGGTCAGCAAGCAGTATGGCGTACGGAGCGTTTCAGCGGATTTCGTTCCGGCCGTTCCGGCTCCCGCCGAATGGTATACCGGCGCGCTGATCATTCCTGACGGCGAGATGGAAGAATACGTGCACATGGGCTACGCCTCCACGTATTCGCATTACCGCATCTACCGAATCCGCGCCGGACGCGTGCTGGAGGCGCTGTCGCTCAGCCGCGCCGAGTTCGAAGCCTACCGCGCACGCAAGTTTGCCGAGTTCCAGAAGACCGAGGAATACCGCAAGGCGCTGGAGGAATCGCTGGCCCGCAGGGGCGGCATGAGCCGTAAGGAGACCGTGGAATTCCTTCGGCAGTTCTATTCGGAACAATACCTGGCCCGCTAGCACCCCGCCGCCACCCTGACATGCGTTGCCGAGCCGAGCCTGAACAACCGCGCCGGGGCGTGGTGCGGGCATTGCCAGACCTGACACATCGGGGATGGAGGCACCTCCGTCCCTATTGCGGTCCCTATTTGAGAACGTTGGCCGCTGGTGTTGGCGGCTATGCTGGCCGCCATGCTAGGCGCCATCGCCGGCACGCACCTGCTGCCCAAAGTCACCTATAGCGGCGTGCAGAATGTGGTGTCGACGTTGTTAGTGCTGATTGCGGCGGGGTTGATTGGTGGGATTATCTAATTCAACTGAGAATTATTCTGGTTGACCCAAACATTTGGGGTGGTTTAATGGCCTTCTAGACTATCTGTTATAGCCTCTCGCCTAAGATCTAAACGGAGAATACAAAAAATGTTGGTTACAAGAGTGATTGGCTCCTGTCCACAGTGCAAAAACCAAGATTCATTCGGTAATGTCATGGTTCAGTCAAATCATTTGTTACGAGGATGTATGTTTTGCGATTACTCCGAAAACATTCCTCTTCCACCACTACGCAAGAAAATCATTTATCTAGACCAATTCTTTTTTAGCGCCGCATTTCGTGAGCGAGACTCTAGATTTCTAGAGGCAGCAGAATTAATCAAACGCGCCACTTCAAGCCAAGTTTTGATAGCCCCATTTTCTTCAATACATGAAGATGAAACACACCAATGGCGAGGATTTGATGGTCGCAATAAAGATGATTTAATGCAATTTATTAAGGCAACATCACGCGGCCATCAGTTCGAGCCAAGTTATCGAGTAGAGCATGACCAAATTCTAAAAGCATTCGAATCATTTGTTCAGAATCAACCCAGCGACTTTCATCCTGATCGACGATTGGCAATTCGTTCAGACATTAATCACTGGGAAGATTACTTTCGTATCGACATTAGAGAGTACAGGGGAGATATTGAGCAAATTCGTAATCTCAAAAATCAAAGCGTAGAAAGCCTAATTAAATCTGTTTTTCCTGCATGGCGAAAATCTAAAGAATCTTTCTATGACCACGTTGAAATTGAAAGGCGTGATTCGGCAAAGATTTATCTCAACACTTATTATGAATACCTAACCAGGATAGCGAGAGGCGACCACAACGCATTATTTGATTCACCAATTTCGTCGATGGTTGTTCAGAATTTGTTTCAAGCATTACCCAAAAATATCGGGATTGGTGAAAAATATAAACAAATTGATGATTTCTTTAGATCTGACCACTTTGCAAACATTCCAAATGAATGGTTATCTTCGCGAATCTTTGCAGTTCTTCGAGAGCAAGTAAGAAATGGCGCTTACCAGAACCTGGAAGAATCTAAACGAAGACTTTCGGGATTTCTAAATGATGTAAAACACGTATCTATTTACTCACCATTTGTAGATGTAATGTTAGTAGACCAACCTATGGCAGCCATACTTGCAGATGGACGAATTAACATTCCAAGTCGTTATGGAACCAAAATCTATTCGTTAAATACCTGGCCTAATTTTCTATCTTGGCTACAATCCTTGATTGATTCAATTTCTGATGACCACCGGCAAGGATTAGAGCTTGCTTACCCTTAGGCATTTTATCCACAACATTTCGTATAGAAAATATGGTTCATAAAGCAGAATGATTAATCATCAAAGGAATCCGAGGGTAAGTCAAATGGCCTTTACTGATCTGTCCAGCTCAAATAATTCACCCAAATTAAAAAAATCGTACTCGTATCAAATTACTATCCTTATCTCAATTCTCATTATCTCAGGCTGCGCTAGTCACTATACACCCGATGCAATCTATGACCCATATGGATTCTTTTGGGGAATTTGGCATGGATTTATATTTCCCTTTTCATTGGCCGCAAACATAATTTCTTGGGTACTGTCACTTTTTGATATCCATGTATTTGAGGACATTCAAATAATAGGCAGGCCAAATACCGGACTTTTCTATTACTTAGGATTTATTCTCGGTCTTTCAAGCGGTAGCGGTGGCGTCAGCACCGTATCCCGATAATTTTTCGAAAAAATAGTTTCGACAGGAATAATCAATGTCTTCAAGCCTAATCGTCCTAACCGGCTTTATAACTTGGGCGTTATTGCTTCTGCTGCTCATGGAAATCATCCGTTCGCAACTGGTGGTGCGCGGCAAAGTGCCAGCCAACGGCTTCACGTCCGACAACGCCGGCCTGTCGCCCTTCATGCAACGCCTGGCACGGGCGCACGCCAACTGCGTGGAAAGCCTGCCGGTGTTCGGCGGACTGTTGCTGGTGGCCATCGCCACCGACCAAACCCGCATCACCGACCCGCTGGCGTATGTGTTCATGGCCAGCCGCATGATCCAATCGCTGGTGCATCTGGCATCCGTCAGCCCGGTGGCGGTCACCGTGCGCTTCAGCGCGTTCGCAGTGCAAATGGGCATCGGCCTGTTCTGGGCCTGGCAACTGCTATTCGCCGCGCTGGCGGCCTGACCGAGCCCCGAATCCGAATTCTCCGATAGACCGGAACCCGCATCCGGCCTGAAATTCCCAGATACGATCCGCGCCGGCATCCGCCGGCCGGCGACTTGTCTGCGGAGGCTTGATGCGGCCATTTTCTGTAGTTACAATAAACCATGCGCGTCAGCTATGATCCGGCCAAACGCCGGAAGACGCTGGACGAGCGCGGACTCGATTTCAAGGATGCGCCCGAGGTGTTCGCGGGGCTGACGTTCGAGGTCGAGGACACCCGCCGAGATTACGGCGAAACGCGCATGCTGTGCTTTGGCTCGCTGGCCGGCCGCCTGGTGGTGGTCGGCTACACGCAGCGCGGCGAGGTTCGTCATATCTTCAGCATGAGGAAAGCCAATGAACGTGAAAAAAACCGCATCGGCGCCTTCCTTGAAGTCTGACCTGCGGCGCGTGGACGTGCATCGCGTCCGTTCCGGCGAATACGCCGAACTGCCCGAACTCGACGAGGATATGTTGGCGCGCGGCCGCTTCAAACGCGCCGGTCGGCCGCTCGCCGCCGATCCGCGCCGGCAAGTCACCATCCGTTTGCCCGAGTCGGTGCTTCTGGCCTGGAAAGCCAGCGGTCCGGGCTGGCAGACGCGCATGGCCGATGTGCTCGGCAAACGCCGGCCGCAGGCCCGCGCCGCCAAACGCTGAGCATGGATTGACCGGGCGCCTCGGCTCGCATTTAATGGCGAGAGGCGCCGATTTGGCCGCCGGAGGACAATCCATGTATTGCGCATCGTTCATCTGGGAGCCCGGCACCTACGACGCCGAATTCCACCGGCTCAACGACCTCATCGAAGCCGCGGCCGTCGCCCTGCCGGGCTATCTGGGCGTGGAGTCCTGGCAGAACGCGGACGGTTCGCGCCGCTGCGCCAACTATTACTGGACCGACCTGGACACGCTACGCGCGTTCTCGACGCATCCGGCACACCAGGAGGCCAAGCGCCAGTACGCGCGTTGGTACGCGGGCTACCATGTGGTGGTGTCGGAGGTGCTGCGCTCCTACGGCGACGGTCATATCGCGCACATCACGCCCAACAGCCGCGAACGCGCCGGACACTGACATGTCCCATATCCGCCCCGCCGTTGCCGCCGACGCCAAAGCCCTGGCCGAGCTGCAGGAAGCCACGTTCCGTTCCACCTTCGGCGCCAGCAACTGCGCCGAGAACATGGACATGCACTGCCGGCTCAGCTACGGCGAGCACATCCAACGCGAAGAGCTGGAAGACCCGGCGCTGCACATCCTGGTGGCCGAGCACAACGGCCGGCTGGTGGCGTTCGCGCAGCTGCGCATGGGCCATGCGCCGGGCTGCATCACGGCCACGCGCGCGGGCGAGATCCAGCGCCTGTATGTGGCCGACGACTGGCACGGCAAAGGCCTGGCGCAAGCATTGATGGACGCCTGCACCGGCGAGCTGCGCCGGCAAAACGCCGACGCGGTCTGGCTCGGCGTGTGGGAGCACAATCCGCGCGCCATCGCGTTCTACCGCAAATGCGGCTTCACCGAGGTCGGCGAGCATGTGTTCGTGCTGGGCGAAGACCCGCAGCGCGACGTGCTGATGATCAGGCCGCTACCCGGGCATTGAGCCGCGACACGCGGCGGGCGATACTGGACCATGTCACGCATCCTCACTTGTGAATTGCGCTTCAACGGCGCCGAACTGCCGACGCTGGCGGCGGCCTTGGCTGCGCTGTGCGCGCCCAGTGACGGCGCGGATCTGCAGAGGTTGCTAGCCGAACTGGGTAGCGAACACGGCCTGAGCCTTGCGTTCGAACCGGACGACTGGCTGCGCGCCTTCCGGCGCGAACATCCGGATATGCCGGCTGCACCCGGCAAGATCGCCGTCGGCGCGTTCTGGACCGCCCTGCGCGAAGACAACGGGCAATGGGTGTTGAGCCTGACCGGCGCCACCGGTTCGATCAGCGATGCGCTGGTCGAATCGCCCGCGGTGCGCGCGGCCTTGCATGCACTGGCGGAATCCGTGCACGGCCGGCTGCAGCTGGTGGACGAATGGCAGGACAGCCTTCCGTTCTGAGTCAGGATTGACGGCCCTGCCGGTTCGGGCTGTAATGGCGGCAGGGGAATACATCCACCATTACAAGAATAGAACCCATGGAAAACCAAACCGCGCCGACCGTTGCGCCGGGCCAGTCCGGCCTTGGCATCGCCTCCCTGATCCTGTCCATCGTCTCGGCCCTGGCCATCTTCGTGCTGATCATGCTGGCCGGCATGGTGGAATCGGCCACGCCCGGCGGCATGGACGAGAACTCGCCGGAAGCGATTCTGATCGGCCTGTTCCTGGTCGGCTTCATGGGCGCGGCCCTGCTCGGCCTCGGCCTGGGCATCGGCGGCCTGGTGCAGCAGAACCGCAACAAGACCCTGGCCATCGTCGGCACCGTGCTTTCGGCGGTCACTCTGGTCGGCAGCATGTCGATCATCCTGCTCGGTCTGGCGATGGGTTGAGCCGCACGCGTCCTTGACGCGCGCGCCGGGCAAATCCGTTAGGCTATGGGAACGTGAATTCCCGCTTGGAGGACGCCCATGAAATCCCTGCTTACCGCCTTCCTGCTCGCAAGCGCGGGCACCGCCGTGCACGCCGCCGAACGCGTGGTTCCGATGGATCTGGTGGACGCCGACGGCAAGCACGCCTGGATCGGCGAGGTCAACGCGCAGGACAGCGCCTACGGCCTGGTGCTGACGCCGCAGCTGCGCGGTCTGCCACCGGGTCTGCACGGCTTCCATCTGCACGAAAACCCGAGCTGCGCACCGAAAGATAAAGACGGCAAGCCGGTCGCGGCCTTGGCCGCCGGCGGCCATTGGGATCCGGACAAGAGCGGCACCCACGATTCGCCCTGGGGCGACGGCCACCGCGGCGATTTGCCGGCGCTGTACGTGGACGCCGAAGGTTCGGCCACGCAGCCGGTGTTGGCGCCGCGCCTGAAAGCCGCCGACCTGAGCGGCCGTGCGCTGATGGTGCATGCCGGCGGCGACAACCACGCCGACCATCCGGCGCCGCTGGGCGGCGGCGGCGCGCGCATCGCCTGCGGCGTCATCGAATAAGCCTCCGTCAAGGCCCGCGCCATGCAGCGCCTGGAAACGAAAGTCCCGCCGCCGTTGGTGGCCTTGCTGTGCGGCGCGCTGATGGCGTGGATCGACGCCAACACCCTGCAGCTGGCCTTGCCGGCGGCGCTGAACTGGACGCTGATCGCGGCGTTGGTGCTGGCCGGCATCGGTTTCGATTTCGCCGGCCTGTACGCCTTCCGGCGCCGGCGCACCACGGTCAATCCGCTGCATCCGGAGAAAGCCAGCGCGCTGGTATGCGACGGCGTGTACCGCATCACCCGCAACCCGATGTATGTGGGCATGACCTGCTTCCTGACGGCGTGGGCGCTGTATCTGGACGCGCCGCTGGCCTGGCTCGGGGTGGCGCTGTTCGTGGCGTTCATCACCCGCTTCCAGATCATTCCGGAAGAACGCATGCTCGCGCGCCTGTTCGGCGCCGGGTTCGACGCCTACCGCACGCGCGTGCGGCGCTGGCTGTAAGCGTTCAGCCCGACAGCAGCGCCACCACCTCGTCGTCGTCCACCTGCGGAAACGCCCGGTAATAGGCGCCGACGCTGCCGAAATCCTCGGGCGTGTGCAGGCAGACGCAGGTGAAGCCCATCGCGCGCACCGCGGCCAGCGACTCGGCGGCCGCCACCGGCACCGCGCCGAGCAATTCCTTCGGATGCCGTGCCTTTACCGCGCGCAACGCCGCGATCATCGTGGCGCCGGTGGCCAAGCCGTCGTCGACCACGATCACCGTGCGGCCGGCGGGCTCGATCGGCGCGCGCGCCGGGGTGTAGCGCGCGCGGCGTGCGGCCATCAGCCGGCGCTGCACCCGCGCCTCCTCGTCCAGATAGGCGGCGTCGGCGCCGTGTGCCGCCGCGTGCGGCGCCACATAGACCTGGCCGGCCTCATCGACCGCACCGACCGCGACTTCGGGATTGAACGGCGAGCCGATCTTGCGCACCAGCACCACATCGAACTCGCCGCCCAGGCGCTCGGCTAGGATGCGCGCCATCGGCACCGCGCCGCGCGGAATGGCCAGGATCAGCGGATGCCGGCCGGCGTACGGCGCCAGCGCGCCGGCCAGCCGTTCGGCGGCGTCTTGGCGGTCTCGGAACATCGGCCACTCCGCAGGCGGATACGGCCCGATTATGGCGCAGGCGGCCGGAACCGGCCAGCAGCGGGTTCAGTCGCCCTGGTCGAGCGGCAATACCGCCTGCTGCAGTTCGATGGCGCTTTCGCCGGCCATGATCTTCTTGAACTCCGGGCGCGACACCGACACGTAACGCTCGTTGCCGCCGACCTCGACCTGCGGGCCGTCGGTCACCGCGCGGCCGTGTTCGTCCACGCGCACCACCATATTGGCCTTGCGGCCGGTGTGGCAGATGGTCTTCAGCTCCACCAGGTTGTCGGCCCAGGCCAGCAGGTACTGGCTGCCTTCGAACAGCTCGCCGCGGAAATCGGTGCGCAGGCCGTAGGCCAGCACCGGAATGCCGAGCGCGTCGACCACTTCGGTCAGTTGCCAGACCTGGGCCTTGCTCAGGAACTGCGCTTCGTCGACCAGCACGCAGTCGATCTTGCCCTTGGCCGCCAGCGCCTGGCGGGTGAGCGTGGCCAGGTCGTCGTCGCCGGTGAAGGTCATCGCGTTGGCCTTCAGCCCGATGCGCGAGGCGACCACGCCGACGCCGGCGCGGTGGTCCAGCTTCGGCGTCAGGATCAAGGTGCGCATGCCGCGCTCGTGGTAGTTGTACGCGCTCTGCAGCAAGGTCGTGGTCTTGCCGGCGTTCATGGTCGAGTAGTAGAAGTACAGCTTGGCCAAACGGAGGTCCTCAGGGCTTGTCGGTTTCGGAGGGCTTGGGCGGAACCGCCTGCAGTTCGCTGGCGTTCACGGTGCCGGTCGGCAACGCCTTCCACGTGACATTCTGCCATTTCCAGTAGTCTTCCGGTTGCCAGAAGCGGTCCTGGTAGAAATCCTCGCCGTTGATGGTGATCGGCATGCCGCCGGGGCCCGGCACTTCGATGCGCAAGGTGCCGACGAAACCGGTGCGGCTGCCGGTGATGTTGCGCCGGTCGCGCTGCAAAACATGCTCGATGCGCGGTTTGGCGGCGGCGTCGCCGTAGCGCGCGTACAGGCCCGGACCGATGGCCAGCGCGCGGGCGCGCTCCTGCGCGTTCAACGCGGCCCAATACTGTTCGCGTTTGGCCACCAGGTCCCGGTACAGGCGCTCGGCCGCCATGTCCATCCAGACATAGGCCTCGGCGCGGTCGGTGGCCGCGCCCTCGCCCTTCCACAGCATCTCGGCCACCATCGCCTGCGAGGGCTTGTCGGCGTAGTAGGCGCCTTTGCGGAACTGGCGCAGCGCCTCGCGGTGTTCGCCCTTGGCGTAGCTCTTCATGCCCAGGATGCGCGCGCGCAGATCCGGATGGCTGGCCAGGAAACTGCGCGACTGCACGATGAAGCGGGTGTCGTCGGGGCCGTCCAGCGCCGAGGCCGGAGCCGGTGCGTCGGACGCGCCGGCGGTGGCGGACCAGAACAGGACAATCAACAGGAAACGGTTCATCGCGGAAACTCCTTCGCGGGGATTGCGGTACAGCCTACGCACGGCGGCGCGCGTCAGCGCGTGCCATCGGTCATGCCGGCGGCGCGATGCCGAGTAGAGCCAGTGCCTTGGAGAACTCGGCGTCCAACGGCGCGCGCACGTCGACCAGTTCACCCGATACCGGGTGAGCGAAGCGTAAACGGCCGGCATGCAGCAGCATGCGGTGCACGCCGAGCATGCGGAACGCGCGGTTGTGCCGGCCGTCGCCGTGGCTGGTGTCGCCGATCAGGTGATGCGAGACATGCTTGAGGTGCCGGCGGATCTGGCGGAAGCGGCCGGTGATGGGCATGCAGCGCAGCAGCGCGTAGCGCGAGGTCGGATGCTCCGCGCTCGGCACCGGCAGCTCGGCGGTGGCCAGGCGCTCGAATTCGGTGACCGCCGGCTTCTTCTCCGGCTTGCCGGGGCCGCCGTCCAGCGCGTGGTCGACGGTGAAGGCCGCTTCCGGCCATCCGCGGCAGACCGCGTAATAATCCTTGCGCACCTCGCGGCCCATGAACACCTTGCCCAGCGCGGCGGCGGTGCCGGAATCGAACGCGACCAGCACGCAGCCGCTGGTGGCGCGGTCGAGCCGGTGGATCAGGTGCACGCGCGAATCGAACTGCTCGCGCAGGCGGTGCAGCAGGAAATCGTCTTCGCCGCGCGACAGGCCGCTGGCATGCGCCATCAATCCGGCCGGTTTGTCGACCACCGCGCACACGTCATCGCGGTACAGCACCGCCAGGGCGGCTTCGCTCACAGGCGGCGCGGCCAGGCGGCGGCGAACGCCAGCACGGCGACGGCGATGCTGGCGTAACGCCAGGACGCTTCGGCGCCGAACACATGCAACGCCACAGCGGCCAGCGCGGCGGTCACGCCCAAGACCAACGCGAACAGCTGGCGCTGGTTGCGCTGGCTGACCGCGACCAGGCGCGCGATGTCCTCGGAGCGCATGCGGATATCGGATTCGCCCTGCACCTGCTTGACCAGAAAGGCCTGCAGCAGCGCCGGCAAGTCGGCGGCGTCGCGCGCCAGTTCCGGCCAACGCGCGCGCAGGCGTTCGACCACGGATTTGGGGCTGTAACGCGTGCGCAGGATGTCCTCCAGCACCGGCCGAGCCACCGCCCACAGGTCGATCGTCGGATCGAGCGTGCGCGCCAGACCTTCGGTGTTGAGCAGGGTCTTCTGCAGCAGGATCAATTGCGGCTGCAGGGTCAGTTCGTATTTCTGCGCGGTGCGCAGCAGCTTGCCGATCACCTCGGCGATCGAGAACTCCGACAGCGGCCGGGTGAAGTACGGCTCGCACACCGCGCGCACCGCCGCCTCCAGCTCGTCCAGACGCAGATGCGCCGGCATCCAGCCGGCCTGCACGTGCAGGCGCGCGATGGCGCGGTAGTCCTTGCGGAAGATGGCCATGAAGTTCTCGGCCAGGTAGTATTGGTCCTGCTCGCTGAGCTGGCCGACGATGCCGAAATCGAGCGCGATGAAGCCGGCCTTGGCCGGCTCGCGGACGTCGACCCAGATGTTGCCGGCATGCGCGTCGGCGTGGAAGTAGTTGTCGCGGAACACCTGCCGGTACAGGATGCGCACGGCCTGCGCGGCCAGCGCGCGGCGGTCGACGCCGAGCCGGTCGAGCTCGTCGATGCTGTCGGCCGGCACGCCGTACACGCGCTCCATCACCAGCACGCGTTCGCGGGTCAGGTTCCACTCGATGGCCGGCACCTGCAGTTCGGCGCCGTCCTGCCACAGCCGGCGCATCAGGCTGGCGTTGGCGGCCTCGCGCTGCAGGTCGCATTCGGCCAGCAGCGTGGTCTCCAGTTCGGCCACCACGTCGTGCGGGCGGATCTTGTCGGCGTTCGGGTGCAGGCGGCGGATACCGTCGGCCAGCAGGCGCATCAACGCGATGTCCTTGCCGATGCGGTCTTCGATGCCCGGCCGCAGCACCTTGACCACCACCGCGCGGCCGTCCGGCAGCCAGGCGGCATGCACCTGCGCGATCGAGGCCGAGGCCAGCGGCTCGTCGTCGAAGCGCTCGAACAGCTCGGCCAGGGGTTTGCCCAAGGCCTCGGCCACGATGGCCTTGGCCTCGCTGGAATCGAAGGGTTTGACCTGATCGCGCAGACCGGCCAATTCATCGGCGATGTCGCCCGGCAGCAGGTCGCGCCGGGTGGACAGCACCTGGCCGAGCTTGACGAACAGCGGGCCGAGCTCCTGCAGCGCCAGCCGCAGGCGCACGCCGCGCGGCTGCTCGCGGTGCGCCTTGGCGGTCGGCGAAAACAGCTTGAACAGGCGCACCAACGGCGTGGCGCGCGAAGCCGGCAGCCATTCGTCCAGGCCGTAGCGCGAGGCGGTGCGCACGATCGCCAACGCGCGCAGCATCGGTTTCATCGCAGGCCGTCCAACAGGCGATCGACCCGCGCCTGCAGGCGGTCGCCGCGCTGGCGCAGCCGGTCGACATCGGCGTGGAAGGCCTCGAGCTCGGCGCGGCCGACCACCACGCGCGCTTCCTCGGTGGCGTATTCGGCGCCGGAGCGCGCCAGATTGGCGGCGCTGACGCGCGCGTGGCGCAGGCCTTCGCGCAGCATTTTGGCCACCTGCGGGCCGAGCACCGGGCCGAAGGCGGTGACGAACGGCGCCTGCCAGTCGGGATCGAAGCCCTTGACCAGATCCTGCAGGACGCGCGCCAGCTCGACGTCGCCGCTGATGCGCATGGCGCCGACGGCGGTCTTGCCCTGCGCCAGCAGCGGCAGGGATTGCAGCAGGCCGGACAACCGGCTCTTGACGCTGACGTCGGCTTCGACACCGGGCGTGACCGGGCCGATGTGCAGATGGCCTTCGCGCACGTCGATGGCCAGGGCGATGTCCGGCGACTGCAGATGCGCCTCGATGCGGCGGCCGTCGAGCGTGCGCAGCTTGTCGCGGCTGGCCTCGTCGAGCGCGAGCAGGCGGTTCAAGGCCTGTTCCAGCACACGGCCGGCGAGCGGTTTGACGGCATCGAAGGGCGAAGCGGGCGTATTCATGATTCGGGCTTCCGGCAGCTGTCCTGCAGACGGCGCAGTCCTTCGGCGAAGGACACCTGCGGCACGTAACCGAAATCGCGGCGGGCTGCCGAGACATCATACCAATGCTCGGTCGACAGTTGTTCGGCCAGGAAGCGCGTCATCGGCGGTTCGCCGCCCAGGCGCAGCACGGTCCACAACGCCTCGCACAGCGCGCCCAAGCCGTAGGCCAGCGGATACGGCAGGCTGCGCGTCACCGGCGGCGCGCCGGCGGCAGCCAGCAGGCCGTTGACGATCTCGCGCACCGGCTTGGGCTCGGCGTTGGAGATGAAGTAGGCCTTGCCGGCGCAGGCGACGCCCGGGGCCAACGCGTCCAGCGCCTGCAGATGCGCCTGCACCACGTTGTCGACGTAGGTGCAGTCCATGCGGTTGCCGCCGTCGCCGATGAAACGCAGACGGCCGGCGCGCGCGCGTTCGGCCAGACGCGGCAGCAGTTGGGTGTCGCCCGGACCCCAGATCAACCGCGGCCGCAGCGCCACGGTGGCGAAATCCGGCGCGTCGGCGGCCAGCACGGCGCGTTCGGCCAGCATCTTGGTGTGCGGATAATGCGCGGAAAAGCGCGTGCCGTAGGGCGTGTCGATTTCGTTTCCGCCGGCCACCGCGCGGCGGCCGGCATGCACCACGCTCGGCGTGGAGGTATACACGAAACGGCGGATGCCGGCGGCGCGGGCTTCGGCCAACAGCACCTCGGTGCCGGTGACGTTGGTGCGGTAGAAATCGTCCCACGCGCCCCAGCCGCTGGCCTTGGCGGCGTTGTGCAGCACCGCGTCCACGCCGGCCACGGCCCGGCGCACGGCTTCGGCATCGTCCAATGCGCCCAGCACCTGGATCACGCCGAGCGCGTCCAAGGCCCCTGAGTGATTGCGCTGCAGGCTGACCACCGTATCGCCGCGCGCGCGCAGCGCCCGGCACAGCGCCAGGCCGAGGAAGCCGCTACCGCCGGTGACCAGCACCTTCACCGCGTGCGCTCCAGCTGCTGCGTGGCCCAAGCCGTCAGCTGCTCGCGGCCGATCTTGGCGTTGTGGCGGATATCGACCGGGAAGCCCGGATGCACCAGGAAGGTGTCGATGTGCTGGGTATGCCGGTGCGCACGCGCGATCTGCCGCAGCTCCTCGAACAGGATCTCGCGCGGCATCGGCTGCGCCGGATCGAGCTCGAGGCACAGCACCGGCTTCTGCCGGCCGTACTCGCCGACACCGACCAGCGCGCTACGCTTCAACGCCGGATGGCGGTTGAATACCGGCTCGACGTTCTCGGTGCCGAGCAGGCCCTGCAGGGTCTGCAGACGCTGCGATTTGCGGCCGCAGAACCACAGCCGGCCCTGCGAATCCTGCCAGGCCAGATCGCCCATGCGGTGCACGACGCGCGTGCCGCCGTCGGGCAGGGTTTCGTGGATCTTGCCGAGCCGGTTGGCGCCATCACGGCGGAAATAGCTGTCGGTGGCGCTCGGCCCGGCCACGGTGACTTCGCCGATCTCGCCCGGCGGCACGCACAGCGCGTCGTCCCAGGCCTCGATGGCGTCATCGTCGATGCGGATCAGGCGCACCTGGTTTTCCGGCAAGGCCCAGCCGACGCAGGTGCCGAAGCCCTGCTCGGTGCCGGCGCGGGTCAGTTCCAGCTGCGCGCCGTCGATCACCGCCACCGGCAGGCATTCGGTGGCGCCGTACGGCGTCCAGAACCGGGCCTCGGGCGCGCACAGGGCGCGGATGCGTTCGACCGTGGCGGCCGGCACCGGCGCGCCGGCGGAAATCACGCAGCGCAGGCCGGGCATCGGCTGGCCGTGCGTGGCCAGCACCGCCATCAACGCCGGCGAACCGAACAGCTGGGTGACGCCGAAGCGTTCGATGGCGTGCAGCAGCTTGCGCGGATCGGCGCTGCCGGGGCGGCGCGGATCCATGTCCGGGATTACGCTGGTCAGGCCGAGCGCCGGATCGAACAGGGCGAACGGCGGGAAGGTCGGCAGGCTGACGCCGCCGGGCTCGACCGAGAACGCCTGCTGCAGCAGACGCACCTGCGCGGTGAAGTGGCGGTGCCGGTACAGCACGCCCTTGGGCACGCCGGTGGAGCCGGAGGTGAACAGGATGGCGGCCTCGTCCTCACCGTCGACGACCGGCAGTTCGGCGCGGCTGGCGCGGCCGAGGGCCTCCACGGCAGCCAGGGTCTTGCCGCCGAACCAGGGCAGCGGCCCGGTGGTGACCTTGCGGCGCACGCCCGGCGCCCAACGCAGCAGCACTTTCGCCAGCTGCGCCAGCGGAATGCCGATGAAGGCCTGCGGCTCGGCTTCGCGCAGGCACTGCTTGAGTGCGGAGCGCGCGATGCCCGGATCGATCAGCACCGGCACCGCGCCGTTGCGCAGCAGGGCGAACATCACCAGGAAGAAGTCGATGGACGGCTTCAGCATCACCACCGCGCGCGTGCCGCGGCCGATGCCGTAGGCCTGCAGGCCGCGCGCCAGCTCGGTCACCCGCGCGTCGAGCGCGCGGTAGCTGATGGTCTGGTCGTAACGGGCGAAACCGCCGGAACACTTGCCGCCGGGGCAGCGGATGGCGACGGCATCGCCGAGCTCGGCCGCGCGCGACGGCAGGATGTCCGCGATGTTGGTCAACTCGGGCATCGCGGCGGGTCCTCAGCCGATGGGATGGCGGTCGAGGAACTGCCGGATCGCCGGCACCAGTTCCTCGTGCTTGTCTTCCAGCACGTAATGGCCGGCGTCACCATAGATCTTCTGGGTGGCGTTCGGCAGTTCCTTGACGAAACGGGCCAGGAAGTCCTGGTCGAACACGAAATCCTGCAGGCCCCAGCCGATGAAGGTCGGCACGTCGCGGTAGGACGGCAGCGCGGCCTCGGCCTGCTGGACCAGCGCCCAGGCGTCATCGCCGGCCTTGAGGGGGATGTCCTGCACGAAGCGGTGCACCGCACGCCGGTTGGCCCAGCTGTCGTACGGCGCCAGCAGCGCCTTGCGGCTGGCCGAGGGAATCGGCCGCGCCACGCCCAGATCGGCGGCGCCGCGGGCGAAGAAATTGAAGCCGCGGATCAGTACCGCGCCCAGCAGCGGGATGCGGCCGACCGCGATCTGCCACATCAAGCGCCGGCTTTCCGGCAACGGGAAGGACGAGGTATTCAGAATCACCAGACGCGCTACGCGGCCCGGATGCCGCAGCGCCCAGGCGAAGCCGATCATGCCGCCCCAGTCGTGCACGGCCAGGGTGATCGGGCCTTTCAGGTCGAGCGAGGCGATCAGCCGGTCGAGGTCCTCGACGCGGGAGGCCAAGGTGTAGCGGTAGTCGGCGTCACGGGGTTTGTCGGACAGGCCCATGCCGACGTGGTCGGGCACGATGCAGCGGTAGCCGTCCTTCAGGCCGGCCACCAGATGGCGCCAGTAGTAGCTCCAGGACGGATTGCCGTGCAGCATCACGACCGGCGGCGCGTCGGCCGGGCCCTCGTCGAGGTAGCTGAGGCCGATGCCGCCGCCGCGGTCGAAGCGTTTCGGCAGGAACGGATAATCCGGATACAGCGGCAGCTCGGCCACGGATTACCAGACCACTTCGGCCATCGAGCAGTTCAGGCCCGAACCGATGCCGAGCAGCGCGATGCGCTGGCCCTTCTTCAGACGGCCCATTTCCTTGAGCTTGCTGAGCACGATCGGCACCGAGGCCGGGCCGATGTTGCCGTGCTCGTGGAAGATGGTCATGACCTTGTTCGGGTCGATGTTGAAGGCCTTGATCATGGTGTCGGTGTGCACGCGGCTGACCTGGTGCACCACGAACTCGTCGATCTCCTCGACCGCCCAACCCATGGCCAGGCGCGCGGCCGCGAAAGTCTTGGCGGCCAGCTTCATGCCCTCGATCAGCAGCATGCGGGTGTCGGTCACCATGCGGTCGAGGTTGCCGCGGCACAGGGTGTTCCATTCGGTGGCCGCGCGCGAGACGCCGCCGCGGTAGCGCGGCGCGTCCGGCACCAGTTCGGCGCGGGCCATCACCATGGCGGCGGCGCCGCAGCCCAGGGTCAGCGAGGCCAGCTCGCTGCGGAACTGCTCTTCGGTCAGATCGGGCGCTTTCATGCGCGCCAAGGTCTTCTCATAGACCATGTTGGCGGTCTCGCCGTCGACCACCAGGGCGTAGTCGATCTCGCCGCGCTCCAGCATGCGGCTGGCCACGTCCATGCCGTTCAGGAAGGCCAGGCAGGCGTTGGCGATGTCGAAGTTCATGCAGGTATCGGCCAAACCCAGGTTGCCGGACACGATGCTGGCGGTGGACGGCTCCAGGAAGTCGCGGCTGACCGAGGTGTTGACCAGCAGGCCGACCTTGCTGCGGTCGATGCCGGCGTCGGCCAGGGCCTTTTCGGCGGCCATGGTGGCCACGTCGGAGGCCTGCAGGTCGCCGTCCCACAGGCGGCGGGCCTTGATGCCGGCGATGTCCTGCAGCACGTCGGTGCGGATGCCGAGGCGATCCATGGTCGGTTTCAGCTCCAGATTGATCTGGTCGGAAGTCAGGGTGACCGGGGCATCGATGTGGGCCAGACCGGCGATGGCGACGTTTTTGAAGAGCATGACGGATTCCAAGGTAACGGCCGGCGCCCGAACGGCGCGGCCCAAGCCTGTTATTCTGCCATAACTGCCCCGCAAATGCCGTTTTCCGGCGCAAGCCGGCTTCGGAAACAAAGGCTTAGTCCTGATTGTCAGGACTGCGTTTATGCTATCGCCAACTAGACCTCTACGCCGGAGCACCGCATGATCCACCTCCCATCCGCCCTGCCGATGCACCGGCAGGGCATGCCTCGCCGGATGAGCGCGCCATGATCACTCTGCTGGACCGCCACCTGACCGCCCTGCCCGAAGCGCCGGCGTTGACCGGCATGCGCCGGTTCGCGGTCGAATTGCTGTACTTCGGCGTGAAGGAAGCGCGCGCCTGCCTGTTCGCCGGCCTGTTCTTCCTGGCCGTGTTCCTGTGCCCGCGTGCCGGCCTGTTCGGCATCCCGCGCTACGACCTGCTGCTGCTGTTCGCGCTGGCGGTGCAAGCCTTGATGCTGTGGACCAAGCTGGAGACCTGGGACGAGTTCAAGGCCATCGGCCTGTTCCATGCGGTCGGCTTCGCGCTGGAGGCGTTCAAGGTGTCCGGCAGCATCCAATCCTGGAGCTATCCCGATCCGGCCTTCAGCAAGGTGCTGGGCGTGCCGTTGTTCTCCGGCTTCATGTACGCCGCGGTCGGCAGCTACATCATCCAGGCCTGGCGCCTGCTCGACATCCGTGTGCTGCACCATCCGCCGTACTGGATGGCCGGCCTGGTGGCGCTGCTGATCTACGCCAACTTCTTCACCCACCATTACATCGGCGACTACCGCTGGTACCTGGCGGCCTGCGTGCTCGGCCTGTACTCGCGCACCACGGTGGTGTTCCGCCCGTACGACCGCGACCGCCGGATGCCGCTGCTGCTCGGCTTCGTGCTGACCGGCTTCTTCATCTGGCTGGCCGAGAACATCAGCACCTTCTTCGGCATCTGGCGCTACCCCGACCAGCTCGGCGCCTGGTCGGTGGTGCATCTGGGCAAATGGAGCTCCTGGGCGCTGCTGGTGGTGATGACTTTCACCATCGTGGCCAACCTGAAGCACATCAAGGCGCGCATCCACATCCCGGACTGAAACGCGAAAGGGGCCCATCCGGGCCCCTTCCACGCTCCGCCATCAAAGGCAGCGCTTACTTGGCCTGCTTGCCGTCCGCCTTGACCGGCTTGCCGTCGTTGTCGAGCACGGTGATCGGGCCGATGTTCAGCGCCGCGATCTTGTCCTTGATCTTGGACAGGTCGCCGACCACCACCCAGGTCAGGGAGTCCGGCTGGATGCCGGCGGCGGCGCGCTGCACGTCGCCCAGGGTGATCGACTTGATGCGGGCGCTGCGCTGCAGCACGTAGTCGTCCGGACGGTCGTAGCGCACGATGTCGGCGATCGAGCCGCCGAGCGCGCTGTTGGTTTCCAGCGAACCCGGCAGGCGCAGGGTGAACGAGTTCTGGATCTTGGCCAGCTCGTCCGGCTTGGTCGGGTTCTTGCCGGAGGCGAACTCGCGGATCTCACGGTCCATTTCGGCCATCGACTCGGCGGTCTTGTCGATCTGCACGCCGGCCGACGCGATCCACGGACGCGGACCCTGGGCGTTCTGCAGGCCGGAACGGGCGCCGTACGACCAACGCTTGTTCTCGCGCAGGTTCATGTTCAAGCGCGAGGTGAAGGTGCCGCCGAACACGCCGTTGGCCACGTCCAGATCGACCACGTTCGGATCGCGGCTGGACGGCACCAGCTGGCCGGCGAAGATGTTGGCCTGCACCGAACCGGGCTGGTCGATCAGGAACACGCGCGGCTTTTTCGGCAGCGGCACGGCGGCCACGGCCGGCGCAGCCGGCTTGGCGCCCGCGCCTTTCCAATCGCCCAGGTGCTTCTCCAGCAGCGGCACGATCTCGGCCAGCGTGGTGTCGCCGGTCACCACCAAAGTGGCGGCGTCCGGACGGATGTAGGCGTTGTGGTAGGCCAGCAGGTCGTCGCGGGTCAGCGCGGCGATGTCGGCTTCGGTGCCGGTGCCGCTGGACGGAATCGCGTACGGATGGCCGGCGCCGTACATCAGGCCCGGCAACACCCGGTTGACCACGCCCTGCGGCTGCACCTTCTCCTGCTTGATGGTGGCCAGCCACTGGGCGCGCACACGCTCGATTTCCTTGGCGTCGAAGCGCGGCTTGCGCAGCATGTCGGCGTACAGCGCCAGCGACGGTTCGAGTTTTTCCTTGATCGCCGACAGCGAGGCGCTGGCGCCGTCCAGGCCGGCGCCGCTGCCGATGTTGGCGCCCAGGCTTTCCTGCTTGGCGGCGAAGGCCAGCGCGTCGTACTCGCCGGCGCCCTGGGTCAGCATATTGGTGGCGAAGCTGGCGGTGCCGAGCTTCTTGCCGGCATCGGTGCTGAAGCCGCCGCCGAACAGCATGTTCATCTGCACCACCGGAATGCCCGGGCGGGAAGCCAGCACCACGTTCAGGCCGTTCGACAGGGTGGCGCGCTGCAGGGCCGGGAAGCTCAGGTCCGGGAAGGTTTCGGTCTTCGGCACGCCCAGACTGCGGTCGACGCCGGCCGGCAGGGTCTTGAATTTCGTGTCGACTGCGCCGACCGCCGGCGCCGCGCTACGCGCGACCGACGGCTCTTCCGCGGCCGGCTTGCGCTCGCCCGGCTCGACCACGGCGTACAGGCTGGCGTTGTTCAGCCACTTGTTGCCGGCGGCCTTCACCGAAGCGACCGTGGCCTTCTCGATATTGGCCAACGATGTGCGGAAGCAGCCCGGATCGTTCCGGTACACGGCGCAGGCGGCCAGCACGTCGGCCTTGCCGCCGAAGCCGCCGATGCGCTCGATCTGGCGGATGAAGCCGGACTTGATGGCGACCTTGGCCTGGTCCAGCTCCTGCTGGGTCGGGCCGTCGGCCAGCAGCTTCTTCAGCTCCTCGTCGACGATGGCTTCGACCCTCTTCGGATCGACGCCCTGCTTGATGGCGGCGCTGATCGAGAAGCGGCCGGACAGCTGTTGGCCGTAATAGCTGGTGGAGATGCTGTCGACCAGCTTCTCCTCGTGCACCAGACGGCGGTCCAGGCGCGAGCTGCCGCTGCCGCCGAGCACCTGGGCGAACAGATCAAGGTCGTCCTCTTCCGGCGCGCCGCTCTGCGCCACGTTCCAGAGGCGGTTCCAGGACACCTGCGGCACCTTGTCGGTCAGCACCAGGCGGGCATCGGCCTTCAGCGGCGCGACGTCGACCGCCGGCTGCTTGAAGTCGGGCGCGGCCGGGATGTCGCCGAAATACTTGGCGACTTTTTCCTTGGCGGTGGCCAGGTCGATGTCGCCGGCCAGCACCAGCACCGCGTTGTTCGGGCCGTAGGCCCGGCGGAACCAGCTCTTCACGTCCTCCAGCGAGGCGGCGTTGAGGTCGTTCATCGAGCCGATGGTGGTCCAGCTGTACGGGTGGCCTTTCGGGAACAGCGCCTTCGACAGCGGCTCGCGCAGCACGCCGTACGGCTGGTTCTCGCCCTGGCGCTTCTCGTTCTGCACCACGCCGCGCTGCTCGTCGAGCAGGGCCTGGTCGACGGCGCCCAGGAAGTGGCCCATGCGGTCGGATTCCATCCACAGCGCCATGTCGAGCGCGGTGGTCGGCACGTTCTGGAAGTAGTTGGTGCGGTCGCTGTTGGTGGTGCCGTTCTGGTCGGTGGCGCCGACGCGCTCGAACGGACCGAAGAATTCGTCGCGGTAGTTCTCCGAACCTTGGAACATCAAGTGTTCGAACAGGTGCGCGAAGCCGGTGCGGCCCGGGGTCTCGTCCTTGGAGCCGACGTGGTACCAGATGTTGACCGCCACGATCGGCGCCTTGCGGTCGGTGTGCACCACCACGCGCAGGCCGTTGGGCAGGGTGAACTGCTCGTAGGGGATGTCGACGGCCAGCGAGGCCGGCGCCTTGGCCGCGGCGGTCGGGGCGTAGGCGGCGGAGCCGGACAAAGCCAGGCCGAGGGCGAGCGCGAGAGCGGTGTAAGTACCTGAACGCATGGTGCTTCCTTATACGGTTGCGGGAGAAAAGAACCCAATGGTAAGCCATATTGACGCCCCCTACACTAGGCCGGAGGTCATAGTGGCGGCGTGAAAACATTCCCCGTCCACCGCCTGCTGCCTGCGCTGTTTATGCTGCTGTTCGCCGGCGGCGGCTCGGCCGCGGACGGCATCCGCTACGAACAGGGCCAGGCCCGCGACCCGGATAGCCGCCGTCTGCTGTACACCGAGTCGCACTGGACGCGCCTCGAGTCCGGGGCGCCGGTACGGCGTACCGTGCTGTACCGCTGCCCCGACGGCACCGCCTTCGCGCGCAAGGAGATCTCGTATGCGCCATCGCCCTTGGCGCCGACGTTCCGCTTCACCGACGTCCGGCTCGGCTATCAAGAGGGTCTGCGTTGGCGCGAGGGCCGGCCGGAACTGTGGACCAGCGGCCGCGACGGCGAGCGTGCGCAGACGCTGGCCAACCGGCCCGACCTGGTGGCCGACGCCGGCTTCGACGTGTTCATCCGCAGCCGTTGGCCGCAGTTGAGCGCCGGTGAGCGGCAGAGCCTGCGTTTCGCGGTGCCGTCGCGGCTGTCCAGCTACGGCTTCAACCTGCGCCGCAGCGCGGCGGTGCGCTACCGCGAACAGCCGGCGCAGACCTTCCGGCTCGGCCTGGACGGCCTGGCGGGATTGGTCGCGCCGGAGATCGAAGTCACCTACGGCCGCGACAGCCGGCGCCTGCTGCGCTTCAAGGGCTTGAGCAACATCCTGGACGACGCCGGCGAAAAACCGCTGAAGACACTGATCGAATTTCCGGTGAGCGACCGCGTGGTCGGCGCCGACGATGAAGACCGCGCGCGCCGCACTTTGCTAAAATCCTGCCAACTCAGCTGATCCAGGGACGCGTCGTGATCGACGTCATTCTGTTCGAGCCGGAAATCCCGCCGAACACCGGCAACGTCATCCGCCTGTGCGCCAACACCGGCGCGCGCCTGCATCTGGTCGAACCGCTCGGCTTCGAATGGGACGACGCGCGCGTGAAGCGCGCCGGCCTGGATTACCACGAGTTCGCCGAGGTGAAACGCCACACCGATTTCGCCGCCTGCCTGGCGCACTTGGGGCAACCGCGCGTGTTCTCGTTCAGCTCGAAGGCGGGCATCCGCTTCGATGCGCCGGCGTATCGGGACAACGACGCGCTGCTGTTCGGCCCGGAAACCCGCGGCCTGCCGGCCGAGGTGTTGGCGACGGTGCCGGAAACACAGCGCCTGCGCCTGCCGATGCGGCCCGGGCAGCGCAGTCTGAACCTGTCGAACGCGGTGGCGGTGGCGGTATTCGAAGTCTGGCGCCAGCGCGCGTATGACGGCGCGGCCTGAGTCCGCCGACGGATCCGGAAACTTAACCAAAGGTTAACGCGGCATGTCCGTCGCGGAACTTGCGTGACCATCGGCACTCCAAGTCGTGCATCTGCGAAATGCAGAATGCGTCTGCTGGAATGCAGGAAGGAATGCGAAATGCATTTCCGCACACACATGAAAAACCATTGGAGAATCCTATGAAACGTACCGTACTGGCCATCGTCCTGTCCGCCGCCGCGCTGTCCGCCCAGGCGTCCGACATCAACTACAACTACGTGCAGGGCACCTACGGCGAAGTCGACCTCGACGGCGCCGACCTGGACGGCTTCGGCATCGACGGCTCGATCAAGTTCAACGACAGCTTCTACGGCATCGCCGGTTACGAGAAGTACGACAGCAACGGCGTCGAACTGAGCGAAACCACCGCCGGTGCCGGCTTCATCAAGTCGGTCAACGACAAGACCGACTGGGTCAGCGAACTGTCGTTCGTGCGCAACAAGGTCGACTCCGGCCTGGGCGGCTTCAGCGACAACGGCTACCGCGTCGCCACCGGCCTGCGCGGCATGGTGTCCGACAAGTTCGAACTGAACGGCAAGGTCAACTACACCGACGTGGGCGACTTCGGCAACGGCTTCGGCGCCTCGGTCGGCGCCGTGTACCACGTCAACGACACCTTCGGCATCACCGCCGGCTACGACTACGCCGACCGCGACAACAGCGACCTGAACGGCTGGAACGTCGGCGCCCGCATCAGCTTCTGAGAAGCCGCGGTTACGCGACAAACAAAAACCCCCGCTTCGGCGGGGGTTTTTGCATCTCAGTGGAACAGGCCTTGCGGATATTCCGGCTTCTGCTCGCGCGCCAGCAGCAGCTTCAGGCCTTCCTGCGGCGTGATTTCCTCGTGCAGCACGCGCCGCACCAAGGCGGAAATCGGCAGATCGATGCCGAAACGCCCGGCCAGGCGCATCACTTCATCGCAGGTCTGGATCGATTCCACCACCTGACCGATCGCCGCCACCGCGTCCTTGATGGATTGGCCTTGGCCGAGCGCCAGACCCAGACGGCGGTTGCGCGACAGATCGCCGGTGCAGGTCAGCACCAGGTCGCCCAAGCCGGCCAGGCCCATCAGGGTCTCGGCACGGCCGCCGAGCGCCTGGTTCAGCCGCAGCATCTCGTTCAGGCCGCGGGTGATCAGGCCGGCGCGGGCGTTCAGGCCCAGATTCATGCCGTCGGCGACGCCGGTGGCCACCGCCAGCACGTTCTTCATCGCGCCGCCGAGCTCGGCGCCGAGCATGTCGTTGCCGGTATAGGCGCGGAAGGCCGGGCCATGCAGGGCTTCGGCCACCGTCTGGGCGAAATCGGGATCGTCCGAATGCACGGTCACCGCGGTCGGCAGGCCTTGGGTCACTTCCTTGGCGAAGGACGGACCGGTAACCACCGCCAACGGCACGTCATCGCCGAGCAGCTCGGCCGCCACCTCATGCAGGAACCGGCCGGAACCGGGCTCGAAGCCCTTGGTGGCCCAAGCCACGCCGGTGCCGGGTCGACGATGCGGCGCCAGCGCGCGTACCGTGTCGCCGAAGGCATGGCTGGGCGTCACCACCAGCACCACGTTGGCCGCGCGCACGGTGGCGGGCAGATCGGTGCTGGCGCCTAGGCTTTCGGGCAAAGGAATACCCGGCAGGTACCGGGTATTCTCATGCCGCTCGTTGATGGCGCGGACCTGTTCGGCGTCGCGGCCCCAGATCACCGTGCGGTGACCGTTGCGGGCCAACAGCGAAGCCAAGGCGGTGCCCCAGGAACCGGCACCGAGGACCGCGACCGTGATCGGCGCGTCCGTCATGGCCGGATTCAGGCGTTGCCGCCCTCGGCCACCATCGTGCTGCCGTCGCTGGCGCCGGCGACCTGTTCGGCACGGCGGCGCAGGCCTTCGGCGTAGATGGCCTCGAAGTTGATCGGCTGCAGATAGAACGGCGGGAAACCGCCTTGGCCGATCAGGTCGGACACGGCTTGGCGCGCGTACGGGAACAGCACGTTCGGGCAGTGGATGCCGAGCATGGCGTCCAGCGTGGCGTCGTCGAAACCGGCCAGGCCGAACAGGCCGGCCTGGGCCACTTCCGCCAGGTAGATGGTCTTGTCTTCGATGGTGCAGGTCAGGGTCACGCCCAACACCACTTCGAACACGCCGTCAGCCAACTTGCCGACCTTCTGGTTCAGGTTCATGTTGAGCTCGGGCTGACCCTGCTCGTTGAACGCCATCGGGGCGTTCGGGGCTTCGAAGGAGGCGTCCTTCAGGTAGATCTTTTGCACGCTGAAGGAAGCGGCGGCTTGCGCGCCGTCTTGCGCGGCACCTTCGGTCAGATTGGCAGACATGGAAAACTCCGGAAAAGGATGCGGAAATCCGCGGAAATTCAGGGACTAACCCTGTTTAAGTGGGGCCATGGGCCATGATATCAAGTCCTAGCGGCCCTTGGTGAGCGGCAGGTCGGCCTGGGTCCAGGCGTTGATGCCGCCCTCGAGCAGATACACGCGCGTGAAACCGGCTTTGTGCAGGCGCGCCGCGGCGCCGCCGGCGGTCTGGCCGCTGCGGCAGACCACCGCCACCGGCAGCTCTTTGGCTTTGGCCAACAGCTTGTTTTCCGGATCGAACTGGCTCATCGCCACATGCTTGGAGCCGAGGATATGGCCTTTCTCGAAGTCGGCGATGGCGCTGACGTCGACCACCAGGGCCGACTCGCGGTTGATCAGGTCGGTCAGCTGCGCCGGGGTGACGCGCTTGTAGCCGGTGAACAGGCGGGCGATCTCGGTATAGACGATGGCCGCGGTCAGCACCACGAACAGGGCCGACAGCAGCGGACTTTGGCCGGCGAAAGCCAGCAATTCGGCAAGGGACATGCAGGATCCAACTCGGGGAAAGCCGGTATTATCGCGCGCCGGCCCGCTTTGCGCCACTCACTCCAGGCGCGGCAGGCCCGAGGTCAGCCACCAGCGCTTGGCGGCGGCATCGTAGCGCCAAATCTGGCGGTCGGTCTTGACCCGCTCGGTCTGCGAGGCGACGTCGATGATGCGCAGCTCGACGCGCTGGCTGTAATCGGCCGGACCGCTGCGGACGCCGGATTTCAGGCTGTAGCCGCTGATCTGGAAGCGCGTGTAATAGGCCTCGTCGTCTTCGCTGAAGCCTTCCGGCGCGCGCAGGGCCGGATCCAACGACTCCGCGGCGGCGGCGAAGTCGTTCCAACGCACGGCCTGCGCGTACATTTTCAGGCTGGCCTGCAGCGCCTTGTCGGCCTTGTCGGCGCGCGCATCGGCCAAGCCGGGAAGGAGCGCCAGGAGCAAGCCCAGGGCGAATGCGTTGATCGACATGCTTTCTTTCCCGAATCGCTCAGTTACACTGGATTCTGCCATAAACGGCCGTTACCGACGATTCCGATGCCTCCAACGCCCTCCCTCGCCGGCTGGACCGTGGTTTCCCTGCGTCCGCAGAACCGCCACGATGCCCTGCGCCGCGCGGCCGCGGCGCAGGGTGCGCGGATGTTCGCGGCCTCGCCGTTCCGCCTGCGCGCGACCGGCGACCGCGCCGCCCTGGATGCGGCCCTGGCCTGCCCGATCCGTATCGTCAGCTCGCCGGAAGCGGTCCGCTTCGCCGCCGCGCTGCGGCCGCTGCGCGGATCGTGGTGGGCGGTCGGCCACGGCACGGCCCGCGCCTTGCGCGCGGCCGGCGCCACGCGCATCGAAATCGCCGAACCGCAGAACGCCGACGGCCTGCTGGCGTTGCCGTCCCTGCGCGACCTGCGCGGCCAAGCGGTCGGCCTGGTGACCGCGCCGGACGGCCGCGGCCTGATGGAGCGCGAACTGCCGGCCCGCGGCGCGCGGCTGCACGTCGCCCATGTCTATGTGCGCGAACCGGTTCCGCTGGCGCCGGCGCGCCTGCAGGCGCTGGCCGCGCTCGGTCCGCGCGCGGCCCTGCTGGTCAGCAGCCAATCGGCATTCGGCCAATTCTGGCGCCAACTCGACGAAAAAACGCGCGCGGTCTGGCGCGGACGGCCCTGCATCGCCAGCAGCGCGCGCTTGCTACAATACCTGCGGCAACAGGGCTTCCGGCAGCTGGCGCAAGCCGAGAGCACGCACCCGCCGGCCATGCTGGCGGCGCTGGCGGCCTGCGCCGGCACGGACCGCACGAGGAGCAGACCATGAACGCAAACCCGAGTCCCGCACCCGCGCGCCGTGGCACGCTGATCCTGGCGATCGCCGGGTTGGCCGCCATCGCCGGTCTGGCCTACTGGCAATTCGTCCGCACGCCGGCGGCGCCGACGCTGGCGGACGCGGCGCCCGACCTGAGTCCGCAGGCGCTGGACCGCCGGCTACTGTCGACCGAACAGGAACTGGCCAAGCTGACGCGCGAACGCGCCGCCTGGCAGCAGCGCCTGAACGAATCGGCCAACCGCACCAATCTACTGCGCGACGAAGTGCTCGGCATCGGCGAGCGCGCGGCCTTGATCGAGGACAGCGTGCGCGAACTCGGCCGCACCGGCCGCAGCGCCCAGGACGGCCTGCGTATCCACGAAGCGGAACTGATGCTGATCATCGCGCGCGAACGCTGGACGCTGTCGGGCGACCTGTCGGGCGCCATCCAAGCGACCGAACTGGCCGCCACCGCGCTCGGCGGCCTGACCGATCCGCAATGGCTGGACCTGCGCCAGACCGTGACCCGCGAACTGGCGGCCTACCGGGCCGTCGAAGCCGATCCGGGCGCCATCGCACGCGGCGAGCTGGACGCTCTGGAAGCCCTGTTGCCGCAATTGCCGGCGGCCGACGCCGCCGCGTCGAGCAAGCCCTCGGCCAGCGGCCTGCAGCGCCTGCTCGAAGCTCTGGTGCAGATCCAGCCGACCGGCCAGCAGACCCTGATCGCGCCCGGCGAACGGCAGGCGGCCAAGACCGCGCTGGCGCTGGAAATCGCCAACGCCCGCATCGCGCTGCAATTGCGCCAAGGCGCGGAATTCAAGGCCAGCGTCGGCCGCATCGGACAGTGGCTGCAGCGCCTGTACGCCGACACGCCGCAGCTACGCGAGCGGCGCCAACGCCTGCAGATGGCCGCCGACGCGCCGCTGACGCCGGCCCTGCCGCTGGCCGGCAGCACGCTGTCGGAACTGCAGCGCCTGAAACAAGGGGCCGCGCCGTGAGCCTGTACCGCAGCTTCCTGTGGTGGCTGCTGTTGGCCGCGCTCGGCGCGTTGGCCTGGGATCTGCTGCAACCCGATTTCGGCGAGGTCGTCATCCGCTGGCATGGCACCACCGTCACCACCAGCGTGGCGGTGTTCCTGTTCGGCTGCGTGCTGCTGCTGTTCGCGCTCTGGCTGCTGTGGACCCTGCTGCGCCTGCCGGTACGGGCCTGGCAGGATTATGCGCAGCGGCAGGCGCGCAACCGCTTGGCCAACGGCCTGACTGCGTTCTACGAAGGCCGCCACGCGCGGGCGCGGATCTTGCTGCTGAAGGCCGCCGAAGACCGCAACGTGCGCGACCTGGCCCTGCTCGGCGCGCGCCAGGCGGCCTTGGCGCTGGAGGACTGGGTCGATGCGGCGCAGTTGCTGGAACGGCTGAACCAGTCGAACCCGACCTTGGCGGCCTCCAACAACGCGCGCCTGTTGCTGAAGGACGGCAAACCGCAACAGGCCTTGGACGTGATGCTGACCCGGCCGGCCACGGAATGGTCGCCGGTGGCGCGCGGCATCGCCATCGAAGCCGCGGTCGCGCTCGGCCAGTTCGACTTGGCGCGCAACTGGCTGAACGCCCGCGGCAGCGGCTTGAGCGCGAAGCAATCGGCGCAGCTGCGCGCGCTGTACCAAAGCCGTTATCTGGAGGCCGCCGATTCCGCCGACACCCTCTGGCAGCGTTGGCAGGAGCTGAACGGCGACGGCCAGGGCATGGCGTCGTCGGCCGCCTTCGCCGCGCGCGCCTACGCGCTCGGCATGCAGGCCTCGGCCGCGGCCGCGCTGCTTGAATCATTGGAGTCGCGCTACCAGGCCGATACCGCGCAGGCACTGGCCGTGCTGGCGCACCGCGACGAGGCCCTGCTCGCGCGGCTCTCGGCCCTGCTGCCGGCGCATCCGGCCGACGCCGACCTGCTGCACGCGCTCGGCGCCTGGCACGAGGCCTGCGGCAAGCCGGAGCAGGCGATCGGCTTCTGGCAACGCGCCGTGGCCCAGGGCGGCGGCGCCGAAAGCTGGAACCGCTTGGGCATGGCGCATGCCGCGCGCGGCGAATTCGAGCCGGCCTACATCGCCGAGAACAACGCCCGCCGCGTGCTGAACGGCGATACGCCGCTGCCGATGACCGGCATCAGCCTGCAGCAGAAGATCGCCGCGCAGGCGGTGCCCGAGCAACGCAACGAACACGGCATTCCGCTGTTGCCGGAATGAGCCGCACGCCCACCTGAAGGACACCCCATGCATTGCACGCACTGCGGCCACGAGGCCGGTACCGAGGCCCGCTTCTGCCGCGACTGCGGGCAGCCGCTCGAGGCGTCCGTCATCGGCGACGCCGATTTCTACAAGGCCGCGATCGGCCCGAACAACACCACGTATTACCTGCAGCGCTTCGCCGAATTCGACCGCCGCGGTAAGGCCGGCATCGGCTGGCACTGGCCGGCGTTCTTCATCACCTTCTATTGGTTGCTGTACCGCAAGATGTGGCTGAACGCCTTCCTGTACTGGCTCTCGCCGTACGTGCTGATGGTGCCGCTGGTGGCCGCGATGGTGCTGGCCGGCAATGAGGACGCCGGCGTGGCGGTGTTCGCGACGGGTTATCTGCTGTACATCGCGGCGTTCATGCTGCTGCCACCGCTGTTCGGCAACGCCCTGTATTACCGGCACTGCAAGGCCAAGATCGCGGAAGCCAAGCAGGCCGGCGGCAGCCCCGAACGCCAACTCGGCGAACTGGCCGGCAAGGGCGGCACCAGCAACGTGGCGATCTTCATCCTGCTCGGCTTCGGCGTGCTGATGATGCTCGCCATCCTGGTCGCCATCGCCGTTCCGGCTTATCAGGACTACACCGTGCGCGCCAAGATCGCGCAGGGCATGGACGCCGCATCGGACGCCAAACTGGCGGTAGCCGAAACCTACGCCGCGACCGGCGCCGTGCCGGCCGACAATGCCCAGGCCGGCTACGTGTTCGACGCCGCATTGCCGGAAGTACGCGACATCCGCGTCGAACAGGGCGGCGTGGTGCGCGTGCAGATGGCGGTCGATCCGATCGACGGCGGCGCCCTCGTGCTGGAACCGTCCGAAGGCGCCGACGGCGGCATCGAGTGGACCTGCTTCAGCCCCGACATCGAAAAGAAATACCTGCCCAGCACCTGCCGGGAATGAAAAAAGCGGCCGAATGGCCGCTTTTTTCTTGCCGGGAACGGGAACTCAGCGTTCGACGATGGCCGCCACGCCCATGCCGCCGGCGGTGCAGATCGAGATCAGCGCGCGGCCCTGGCCTTTTTCCTTCAGCAGCTTGGCGGCGGTGGCCACGATGCGCGCGCCGGTGGCGGCGAACGGATGGCCGAGCGCCAGCGAGGAGCCGACCACGTTGAGCTTGCTGCGGTCGATGCTGCCGAGCGCGCCGTCCAGGCCGAGCTTCGTTTTGCAGAACTCCTCCGACTCCCAGGCCTTCAGCGTACACAGCACCTGCGCCGCGAACGCTTCGTGGATTTCGTAGAAATCGAAATCCTGCAGTTTCAGGTTGTTGCGCTTCAGCAGCTGCGCCACCGCCCAGGCCGGCGCCATCAGCAGGCCGTCGCCGCCGACGAAATCGACCGCGGCCACCTGCGCGTCGACCAGATAGGCCTGGATCTCCTTGCCGTTGGCCTTGGCCCAGTCTTCCGAAGATAACAGCGCGGCCGAGGCACCGTCGCTCAGGTTGGTGGAGTTGCCGGCGGTCAGCGTGCCCTTGCCGGAACGCTTGTCGAACGCCGGCTTCAGCGTCGCCAATTTTTCCAAGCTGGTGTCCGGGCGCAGGATGTTGTCGCGTTCCAGGCCGCGGATCGGCATCACCAGGTCGCTGTAGAAACCGCGCGCATAGGCGGCGGCGGCCTTCTGGTGCGATTCGAAGGCCAGCTGGTCCTGCGCCTCGCGCGGAATCTGCCACTGCTTGGCCATGTCCTCGCAGCTCTGGCCCATGCTCTTGCCGGTGCGCGGCTCGGCCACGCCCGGAAATTCGGGCTTGAATTCGCCGAAGGAGAAGCCTTTCAGCGCGGCCTTGATGCGCTCGCCCAGGCTGCGCGCGCGGTTGAGGTCGAGCAGCCGGCGGCGCAGTTTCTTGTTGACCGCGATCGGCACGTCCGAGGTGGTGTCGGAACCGCCGCCGATGCCGGCCTCGATCTGGCCGAGCGCGATCTTGTTGGCGACGGTGATCAGCGCGTCCAGGCCGGTGCCGCAGGCGCGGGTGATGGTGATGCCGGGCGTGTACGGCGACAGCCCGGACGACAGCGTGGCTTCGCGCGCCAGGTTGAAGTCGCTGGAGTGCTTGAGCACGGCGCCCATCGCCACTTCGCCCAAGGTCTGGCCCTGCAGCTGGAATTTCTCGACCAGACCGCCGAGCACCAGCGTGGACAGGCCCAGGTTGCCGAGGTCGTAGTACGCGGTGTTGTTTCGGCAGAACGGGATTCGGATGCCGCCGAGGATGGCGACGCGACGCGGTGCGGACATAGAACGGCTCCTTAAGGGTGTAAAATCGGCGAACGCGGCATAGGCCGCGCCGGCCTGGCGCTGGAATCTCTCCAAACTCCCGAGTATGGTAACGCATGCCTGAGACCATTTACAGCTACGGCCTGTTGGCCCTGGAACTCTGCCCCGGCCGGCATCTGGGCCGTCCGGCCCTGGATGTGGCCGCTGCCGGCCGCCTGGGCGAGCTGTTGGCGGCCGATCTGAAGCCCTGGCTGGGCGCGCGCACCGACATCGACATCAGCCTGGCCGCGGCCGCCTTCGACCCGACCGAGGTGCTGCGTCCGGGCTGGCCGCTGCACGCCGAAATCGCGCGCTTGGCGCATCTGGCACCGAAGTCGCCGGAGTCGCGCCTGCTGTGCCTGGGCAGCCACGACGGCGCCATGCCGCCCGGCCTGCAACCGGATCCGGACTTCCTGCACGGCCCGCTGCGCTGGATTCCCTACGTGCTGTCGGGCCCGGCCTCGGCGCTCGGTCCGGTGCAGGACCGGATGGAAGCCGAGCTGATGGAGCGCGGCATGGCCGGCGCCGGCACCGCGCTGTTCGCGCAGGAAGCATTCGACACCGCCATCGAACACGCGCGGCTGATGACCCTGCACGACGGCGTGGCGATGATGGCCATGCAGTACGGCCACAACGGCCTGGAACCGGTCTGGCCACTGATCGAAACCGCGCTGTTCGCGCCCGAACGCGAAGCTTGGCTGGATTCCGCGCCGGAGCCGCTGGTGTATCTGGCGCGCGGCACCGCGCACATCGCGCTGCTGGACGCGCATCAGTGGGCGCGTCTGCAACCGGCGCTGGATGGCGTGGACTGCGAACAGCTCGAGCGCCGTTTCCAGATGTTCGAAATGCGCCAACGGCAGATCGCCGCGCTGCTGACCGCGCACGGCCTTACGGTCGAATTCGATTTCTGCCCGGACGCGGACACCGCGCGTACCGTGCTGCGCGGCTGATTCAGCCGCGCGCGAGGCCGTCCTCGTAGATCAGGTAATGCGCGTCGCGCATGCCGAGCGCGGCGTAGGTGCGCTGCGCCGCCAGGTTCTCCTTCTCCACGTACAGGCGCAGGCCGCACACGCCCGGATCGACCTCGGCCAAGGCGCGCACGTGCGCGTACAGCGCGCGGTACACGCCGCGGCGGCGCGCTTCCGGCGCCACGTACACGCTCTGGATCCACCACCACAGGCCGTTGCGCCAGTCGCTCCATTCCGTGGTCAGCATCAGGGTACCGACCGGCTTGCCGTCGATCTCGGCCACGAAATAGCGCGCCAGCCCCGGCTCGGCGATACCGCGCGCCACGCCGGGCAGGATGTCGCCGTCGGGCAGCCGCTTGCCTTCGGTCTCGAACGCCATCGCCTGCGCCCAGCGCGCCAGCAAGGGCGCATCGGCGGCGGCGGCGTCCCGGATGCGGATGCTCATGTCTCGTCCTTCGGCGCGCGTTTGGCGCCCAGTTTGCGGGTGAGGGTGTTGCGGCCCAGGCCGAGTAGCTGCGCGGCCTGCTGCCGGCGGCCGCGGGTGAACTGCAGGGCGGCCTCGAGCAGAGCCTGTTCGAAACGGGCCTTCAGCTCCGGATGGATTTCGCTGCGACCCTGCTGCAGCAGCGCTAGGGCCTCGTGCGCCAACTGCGATTCCCATCCGCCGCCGGCCATGGCCGGCGCAGGCGCCGCCGTCGCCGGTTGCCAATCCTCGAGATCGAGCCGGTTGTGCGCGGTGCCCGAGGCCAGACGCCAGCACGCGTTCTCCAGCTCGCGCACATTGCCCGGCCAGGCATAGGCCTGCATCGCGGCCAACAGGCGCGGGCTGGCGCGCTTGGCCGGCGCACCCAGCTGTGCGGCGGCGCGGGCGAAGAAGTGCGCGGCCAACAGCGGGATGTCGGCCGGGCGTTCGCGCAGCGGCGGCAGACGCAGACGCAACACGTTCAGCCGGTGCAG
This sequence comes from Arenimonas maotaiensis, assembly GCF_014638745.1. Lineage (GTDB taxonomy): Bacteria > Pseudomonadota > Gammaproteobacteria > Xanthomonadales > Xanthomonadaceae > Arenimonas > Arenimonas maotaiensis. The sequence goes on along the minus strand of NZ_BMFO01000002.1, from coordinate 3,616 downwards.
CAGATCTTCGCGGAAGCGTTTGTCGGCCACCAGCGCCTCCAGCGGCTGGTGCGTGGCGGCGATCACGCGCACGTCGACCTTGATCAATTCGCGGCCGCCGACGCGGTAGAACTCGCCCTCGGCCAAGACCCGCAGCAGACGCGTCTGCAGCGCCGCCGGCATATCGCCGATCTCGTCCAGGAACAGCGTGCCGCCGTCGGCCTGCTCGAAGCGGCCGAGACGGCGCGCGGTAGCGCCGGTGAAGGCGCCGGCCTCGTGGCCGAACAGCTCCGACTCCAGCAGCTCGGACGGAATGGCGGCGGTGTTCAGCGCCACGAACGGCTTGCGCGCACGCGGCGATTCGGCATGCAGGGCGCGCGCCACCAGCTCCTTGCCGGTGCCGGTCTCGCCGGTGATCAACACGCCCAGCGGCAACTGCGCCATGCGCCCGATCTGGCGGAACAGCTCGCGCATCACCGGCGTATCGCCCAGCAAGGTCGCCTCCGGTACGGGCGCTTCCGGCGCCGGCTCCGGCGCCGCCGGTTTCGGCAGCGCCTTGGCCACCAACGCCAACACCTCGTCCAGGTCGAACGGCTTGGCCACGTAGTCGAACGCGCCGCCGCGGTAGGCGCCGGCAGTGGCGGCGATATCGGTGAACGCCGACATCACGATCACCGGCAACTGCGGGTGCGCCTGCTTGAGCGTATCCAGGAATTCGATGCCGCTGGCACCGGGCATGCGGATGTCGGTGAACAGCAGCGCCGGCAACGCGCCGGCGCGCAATTCGGCCATCGCGGCCGCGGCCGACTCGAAGCCGCGCGCGCAGTAGCCGGCGTCCTGCAGGGCTTCGGCCATCACATAGCGGATGCTGGCGTCGTCGTCGACCAGCCAGATTTCGTGTGCGCTCATGCGGTTTCCTCCGGCGCCGGCAACAGCAGGGTGAATACGGTATGGCCGGGACGCGAACGGAACCCGAGCGAACCGCCGTGCTCACGCGCGATGCGCATCGCCAGCGGCAGGCCCAGGCCGGTGCCCTCGGCGCGGCCGGACACCAGCGGCAGGAAGATGTTCTCCTGCAAGTCGTCCGGCACGCCGCGGCCGTCGTCGGCGATCTCGACCCGGATGGCCAGACGCGACAGCTGGTCGGCGATCAGCACCTGGTGCTCGGCGCGCGTGCGCAGCACCACCTGACCGGCGCCGGACTGCAACGCGTTGCGCACCAGGTTGAGCACGGCCTGGGTCAGGCGATCGGCGTCGCCCATCACTTCCGGCAGGCTCGGGTCGTAGTCGCGCACCAGCTTCACCGACCAGCCGGCTTCGGCATCGGCCAACTGGCGCACGGTTTCCAGCACGCCATGGATGTTGACCGGCACATGCGCCTTCGGCGGCGCCGGATGCATGAACTGGTCGATCAGCTGGGTCAGGCGGTCCACTTCGTTTTCGATGAGGCGCGCCAACGGCAAGGTGCCGGATTGGTCGGCCAACTTCTTCTGCAACAGTTGGGCCGCGCCTTTCAGCCCGGCCAACGGATTGCGCAGCTCGTGCGCCAGACCTTTGAACGCCACCGACAACGCCGCCGGCAAGGCCAGCGCCGGATCCTCGCCCTCGAACTCGGCGCGCGGATGCCATTCGATGCGCCAACCCTCGGCCTCGCGCACCACGATGGCGTCGGCGAAGCGGTCTTTGACGCCGGCGAAACCGAGCTGCAGACGCAACGCCTGCATGCGCTCTTCCGGCAACCGGCATTGGCCGCACAGATCGCGCAGGCGCGGCGCTTCGCGGTCGAGCACGTCGATGTCGACGCCCTGCAGGCGGCGCTTGCCGACCGACAGCCAACCGCTGAACGCGACGTTGCAATCGCGCACGCGGGCCTGTCCGTCCAGCCACAGGATTGGCGTGGCGAGATGATCGAAGGCGGCGGTTTCGATGACGCTCATTGCACCATAATAGTGCAAGAATCCCGGGAAGGACAGCACGCTATCCGTTCATCGGGTTATCGCGGATATAGCGGCGGATGGCATGCAAGGCCGCCGCGTCGCGCACGATCCGCTCCCAATAATTACGTTGCCACAAGCGGCCGCACGACGCGGCATCCCGGTAGCGTTTGCACGTGAGTGATTTGAACCGGTGCACGGCATCCGGCAACGACAACCCCGGGGCAGGGGCAACCGAAGGGGCAACCCCCTGTGGTTGCCCCGAACCTTGCGATTGCCCCGTATCCGGCAACGACAAATCCTCCGCGTTTCGATTCGGGCGGTCAATCATGGGATCCGGGGAACCGAACATGGAATACGGACGGCTGATGGGGGAATCGATTACAGGATCCGGGCCGCCGACCATTGAATCGATGATGGAATCCGGACGACCGACCATTGAATCGATGATGGAATCCGGACGACCGACCATTGAATCGATGATGGAATCCGGACGACCGACCATAGAATCGATGATGGAATCCGGACGACCGACCATAGAATCGATGATGGAATCCGGACGACCGACCATAGAATCGATGATGGAATCCGGACGACCGACGAGGGAATAAATCATTGAAGCCGGACGGCCGACCATGGAATCGACGATGGGGGCCGGGCGGCCACGGGGGGCCGCCCGTACATGCAGGATGCCATGGATATGGTCGGGCATGACGATGAAGGCGTCGGTGCGGATGTTGGGGTAGAACGCGTCCATCTGCTCCCAAACGGATTGCACCATCCGGCCAGCATCGCTCAATTGCATCTGGCCGGCGGCGATATGTCCGAATACCGGCGCGCGGCGGTGCGTGCAGACGGTGATGAAATACGTGCCCTGGCCGTAATCGTGGCCTTTGAGCCGGATGCTGCGGCGATGGTGGAGGTCGGGATGGAAGGCCATGCCCCACGATGCCGCGGATCAAGCCGGTGGAATATCAGGAGTTGCCGGAGGATTGGGTAAGGAAACGTTTCCAAGCACGCCGTGTGGCCGTAACACCAGAATTAAGCCGCGCCGCGAAGCGGGTTCGGCTTGAATGATTTGCTAGACCTCATCCTTGACCGGCTTGAGCTTGAACTCTGGCCAGAAGCGTGGAGCGAGGTCCTCGTAGGTCTTCGTGAGTGCCCAAGCGGGTAAATCTGAAGTTTGCCCCTGAGTGTTCCATTGCATCAGCCCCACGTAGTAGTGCGGATAGCGGTACGTCACAGGGTTCATGATGGACTGCTCGATAGTTCCGAGGTTGTCATCGTGGAATGGGTCAGTTGCAGCAAAGTGTGCAGCAACTTTGTTGCGCCAGCGGTATACCTCAGGAGTGGAGTTTTTTACGAAATTGGAGCAATGGGTCTTAATGGATTGGCGATTAGACGGATCTGTAAGGGCTGCTGACTTCCATTTCTGCGTGGCCATTAGGTCAACTAGGGCTACTAAGCGCAAATAGTTGACAAGAGTTGTGGCGAACCAATTGAACGTGCAGGGAATAAGGGGTGGCACCGAGCCCGACATGTGGAGCACTACGTGCTCTGCATGTGGATCATTAGGTGGGTTCTACCCCGTTAATGCGGACACTTCAAAAAAGCCTCAAAATGGGGCAGGAGGAGTGTCATGGCAAAACGAAAGAAGTACAGCGAAGAGTTTAAACGCGAAGCGGTTAATTTGATACGTCAGC